>NZ_CM135118.1:0-1947500 GCF_054166015.1 Gallibacterium sp. ZY190522 | reverse complement strand
GGTTCTCCCCGAAATCTATTTAGGTAGAGCCTTATATGAATACCTTCGGGGGTAGAGCACTGTTTCGGCTAGGGGTCCATCCCGGATTACCAACCCGATGCAAACTGCGAATACCGAAGAGTAATGTATAGGAGACACACGGCGGGTGCTAACGTTCGTCGTGGAGAGGGAAACAACCCAGACCGCCAGCTAAGGTCCCAAAGTCTATATTAAGTGGGAAACGAAGTGGAAAGGCTTAGACAGCTAGGATGTTGGCTTAGAAGCAGCCACCATTTAAAGAAAGCGTAATAGCTCACTAGTCGAGTCGGTCTGCGCGGAAGATGTAACGGGGCTAAAATATAGCACCGAAGCTGCGGCATCAAGAGAAATCTTGTTGGGTAGGGGAGCGTTGTGTAAGCTGAAGAAGGTGGTTCGAGAGGGCTGCTGGAGGTATCACAAGTGCGAATGCTGACATAAGTAACGATAAAGCGGGTGAAAGACCCGCTCGCCGGAAGACCAAGGTTTCCTGTCCAACGTTAATCGGGGCAGGGTGAGTCGGCCCCTAAGGCGAGGCTGAGAAGCGTAGTCGATGGGAAATGGGTTAATATTCCCATACTTGGATAAACTGCGATGTGGGGACGGAGCAGGTTAGGTTAGCGTACGGATGGAAGAGTACGTTTAAGTTAGTAGGTGGGTGAGTTAGGCAAATCCGGCTCACCATTAACACTGAGAGATGATGACGAGGCACCAAGGTGCTGAAGTAACTGATACCCAACTTCCAGGAAAAGCCACTAAGCGAAAGGTTTATCTAAACCGTACTGGAAACCGACACAGGTGGTCAGGTAGAGAATACTAAGGCGCTTGAGAGAACTCGGGTGAAGGAACTAGGCAAAATAGCACCGTAACTTCGGGAGAAGGTGCGCTGGCGTAGTGTGAAGTCCGAAGCGGATGGAGCATGAACCAGTCGAAGCGACGAGCTGGCTGCAACTGTTTAATAAAAACACAGCACTCTGCAAACACGAAAGTGGACGTATAGGGTGTGATGCCTGCCCGGTGCTGGAAGGTTAATTGATGGTGTCATCGAAAGAGAAGCACCTGATCGAAGCCCCAGTAAACGGCGGCCGTAACTATAACGGTCCTAAGGTAGCGAAATTCCTTGTCGGGTAAGTTCCGACCTGCACGAATGGCATAATGATGGCCAGGCTGTCTCCACCCGAGACTCAGTGAAATTGAAATCGCCGTGAAGATGCGGTGTACCCGCGGCTAGACGGAAAGACCCCGTGAACCTTTACTATAGCTTGACACTGAACCTTGAATTTTAATGTGTAGGATAGGTGGGAGACTGCGAAGCGGTAACGCCAGTTATCGTGGAGTCGTTGTTGAAATACCACCCTTTAACGTTTGATGTTCTAACGAAGCGCTCGGGACGAGTGTTCGGACAGTGTCTGGTGGGTAGTTTGACTGGGGCGGTCTCCTCCCAAAGCGTAACGGAGGAGCACGAAGGTTGGCTAATGACGGTCGGACATCGTCAGGTTAGTGCAATGGTAGAAGCCAGCTTAACTGCGAGACGGACAAGTCGAGCAGGTACGAAAGTAGGTCATAGTGATCCGGTGGTTCTGAATGGAAGGGCCATCGCTCAACGGATAAAAGGTACTCCGGGGATAACAGGCTGATACCGCCCAAGAGTTCATATCGACGGCGGTGTTTGGCACCTCGATGTCGGCTCATCACATCCTGGGGCTGAAGTAGGTCCCAAGGGTATGGCTGTTCGCCATTTAAAGTGGTACGCGAGCTGGGTTTAGAACGTCGTGAGACAGTTCGGTCCCTATCTGCCGTGGGCGTTGGAGAATTGAGGGGGGTTGCTCCTAGTACGAGAGGACCGGAGTGAACGCATCACTGGTGTTCCAGTTGTTTCGCCAGAGGCATTGCTGGGTAGCTAAATGCGGAAGAGATAAGTGCTGAAAGCATCTAAGCACGAAACTTGCCCCGAGATGAGTTCTCCCTGACAAAAGTCAGTAAGGGTTGTTTAAGACTAAGACGTAGATAGGCTGGGTGTGTAAGCGGTGTGAGCCGTTGAGCTAACCAGTACTAATTGCCCGAGGGGCTTAACTATACAACGCTGAAGGGTTTTTGCGGAGAGCGGAGGCTGAGGAGAAGCGGAAGCGAGGAAAGGCAAGAGCGCGGAGCGAGGGAAGAGAGCGAAGAGAGAAGGAAGTAGACAGCTTGTGTTAAGTTAAAAGGAAGCCGGAAAGGTTAAAGAAAGAACAAGAAGAAAGAGAAGATAGAGAATAAGCAGATACACTGTGGAAAGCAAGAGCAAGAGCAGAAAGTAGGAAAAAGCAGTGTATAGACAGGATAATCCTGGCGGCGAGAATGCAATAGCACCACCTGACCCCATGCCGAACTCAGAAGTGAAATGTTGTCATGCCGATGGTAGTGTGGGGATTCCCCATGTGAGAGTAGGTCACTGCCAGGTTTTTTATTTACTAAATACATTTCTTTAGTGTATTTAGTAAATAAAAGAATTTTTTGGCGATAATAATGCAATAGTACCACCTGATCCCATGCCGAACTCAGAAGTGAAATATTGTAATGCCGATGGTAGTGTGGGGATTCCCCATGTGAGAGTAGGTCATCGCCAATTATCTATTTACGGAGCGGTAGTTCAGCTGGTTAGAATACCTGCCTGTCACGCAGGGGGTCGCGGGTTCGAGTCCCGTCCGTTCCGCCATTTATTCTATCAATAGGGGCGTAGTTCAATTGGTAGAGCACCGGTCTCCAAAACCGGGTGTTGGGAGTTCGAGCCTCTCCGCCCCTGCCATTTATAATTTATCATTTTTTTGTTTAGTATTTTCCTAATCTGTTCATTCCTTATTGAATAGGTATTAATCTTTACTAAGATAGATTTATTCAATCCATTTGTTTCTTGATTTAATTAAACTATAAGTGTTTTTATGCACAATTTGGTATTTTAAATGACGAAGGAGCTTTCTGAGTAAAGTGATTATTAGCTTGATATTTAAAATGCACAAAAAGAAGGCATAGTAGACAAAAGTGTTGGTTTTTCTGCAAACTATGCCTCTAATGGACAAAAGTGTTGGTTTTAATTATTTCCCCTAATTATTACCAACTCTTTTTATTTAAAAAATCCTTTATAAACATAATCTTATGCTGTTTTGTTAAGCCATTATGATTATTTAATTGACGTTTTAGATGTTTAAATAATCCTTCAATCCTATTTGTCGTCTTTTCAATATTTATTTCAGTATACTTTTCAAAAGAGAATAAATAATTCATATACCATTTTACACTGGCATAAGCGCCTCTTATGTTTCGATGCTTATATGGGAAATAGCCTTTTTCATTCGCTTTTTCACTTCGTTCTTTTAAAAAAATCTCGTGCTTTAAATACCATGTATGTAAGCGAAGATAAAATTCATTTTTTGTACTTTCTGTTATTGTTTTAGTGATAATTTTTAATTCCTTACCTGCTGATGATTGATGTTTTTTTCTTAATTTTCTCATTACAATAGCTATCATATGAAATTGACACATCTGTACCGGAGTATTAAAAAGATCTTTCATTAATCCTCTTCTCCCATCACAAGTAATAGCTTGAATTATATAGCCTTTTTCTCTTAGTCGATTTAATGCTAATTTGTAATAAATATCCTTTTCTGTTCGTATAAAGTGATAACAAACTACCTTATTTGTTTTTGAATCCATCAGCACTAAAACACCAAAATAGCGACCAAAAAAGGTGGTATCCATAATAATGTTCAGGTATCGATTTTGAGGTAATTTTAAGGGTGTTTTGGGGGATTTATCTATATATCTTTGAATGGTTCTAACGGAACAATGATATTTAATTGCAAGTTGTTGATAAGTTTGTTTTCCACAAGTGTAATCAGACCAAATTTTTATTGGCTCTAATTTCTTTTTGAACGTAAATGTTTTATGGCATTGGTGACAAAAATAACGTTGAAAATTATTTAATTTGCCATGTTTCTTTATTTCTGCACTTTGGCAAAATGGGCAGTTTTTTATTCATATTTCAAAAAGAGGGCTTAAAGCCTTGTACTATAAGGCTTTAAGCCACTTTTTAGCAACAATTTTGTCTACTATGCCTTTTTATGCACAATTTGGTATTTTAAATGACGAAGAAGCTTTCTGAGTAAAGTGATTATTAGCTTGATATTTAAAATGCGCAAAAAGAAAATAGAGTTAAAATTATAGGAATCTAATAATAATTTAAAGGGCTAAGTCGTTGTAATACACGGCTTAGCCCCTTTCTTTAGTATTTAATTAATTAAGCTTTTTGCTTTTTCTGATAATCATAAGCAGCTTTAATAAATCCACTGAATAGAGGGTGGCCATCACGCGGTGTTGATGTAAATTCCGGATGGAATTGGCAAGCAACAAACCAAGGATGATTAGGCACTTCAATAATTTCAACCAATTTATTATCTGCTGACCAGCCAGTTACTTTCAATCCGGCTTTTTCAATTTGAGGTAACAATTTGTTATTAACTTCATAACGATGACGATGGCGTTCTTCAATGGTTTCTTTACCATATAATTGGCGCGCTAAGCTGCCTTCTACTAGATGACATTTTTGTGCACCAAGTCGCATAGTGCCGCCTAAGTCGGATTTATCACTACGCACTTCTACATTGCCATCAGCATCTTGCCACTCTGTAATTAATCCAATCACCGGCTGAGGACAATTTTTATCAAATTCTGAAGAACTTGCATCTTTCATTCCTGCAACGTGACGTGCATATTCAATAAGGGCAATTTGCATTCCCAAACAAATACCTAAATAAGGAATATTATTTTCACGTGCATATTGTGCGGTTAGAATTTTGCCTTCAATACCACGATAGCCAAAGCCACCAGGGACTAAGATAGCATCTAAACCTTTTAATAAATCAGTGCCTTTAGATTCAACATCTTGTGAGTCAATATATTTGATATTGACGGATAAACGATTTTTCAATCCACCGTGTTTTAATGCTTCATTGACTGATTTATAGGCATCAGGCAATTCGGTATATTTTCCAACCATCCCGATAGTGACTTCACCGATTGGATTAGCTTCTTGATAAAGCACATTTTCCCATTCAGATAGATCTGCTTCCGGACAATCAAGGTGGAAGCGTTGACAGATAAATTCATCCAATCCTTGTGATTTTAGTAATGCAGGAATTTGATAAATGGAATTAACATCTTTTAATGAAATAACCGCTTTTTCCGGCACGTTGCAGAACAGTGCAATTTTTGCACGTTCATTCGGTGGGATAATGCGATCGGAACGACAAATCAACACATCTGGTTGAATACCGATAGATAATAATTCTTTCACTGAATGTTGTGTTGGCTTAGTTTTCACTTCTCCAGCAGTTGCAATATAAGGCACTAAAGTGAGATGCATAAATAGAGTTCTTTCACGGCCTACCTGCACTGCAAGTTGGCGTAATGCTTCCAAAAATGGAAGTGATTCGATATCTCCCACCGTTCCACCGACTTCAACAATAACAACATCGTGACCAGCAGCACCTTCAATAACTTTCGCTTTAATTTCATTAGTAATATGTGGAATAACCTGAATTGTTGCACCAAGGTAATCACCACGACGTTCTTTACGCAATACTTCAGAATAGATCTTTCCGGTAGTGAAGTTATTACGTTTGGTCATTTTAGTGCGGATAAAACGCTCATAATGACCGAGGTCGAGATCCGTTTCTGCACCGTCTTGAGTAACAAAGACTTCACCGTGTTGAGTTGGACTCATTGTACCCGGATCAACGTTAATGTAAGGATCTAATTTCATCATTGTAACGTTCAAGCCACGAGCTTCTAGAATTGCTGCAAGAGATGCCGCTGCAATGCCTTTCCCTAAAGAAGAAACAACACCGCCTGTGACAAAAATATAATTTGTTGCCATTGTTTTATGCCTATTAATTTAAATGTGGATGGAATATAAAGAGATACCTGAGTATCAAGACGGGATGATAGTTTACAGGATTTAGCTAACTAACTCAATCTAAGATTGAGATCGCCATTAGGCGATCTCACGTTAAATTACAATGTTATTTGCTGATCTTTGTTATAAAGAGAGCGATAACCGAAATAAAGAGAACCAAAAACGGATAAACAAACAGCGGTACAAATCGCAATCATAATAGCAATTTGGTACAAAATAGCGGTATTAGGTAGTGTCCCGGAAAGAATTTGACCAGTCATCAAACCAGGTAAAGCGACAATACCCATTCCAACCATAGAATTTAGTGTTGGTAATAATGCACTTTCCAGAGCTTGATTGACAAAAGGTGTCAATATTTTTTGTGGTGTTACCCCAAAATTGAGTAACGCTTCAATTCGTGAACGTTCGCTTTGCAAACTTTCACGAAATGTTTTGACACCAAGATTTACCCCAGTCATTGCATTTCCCATAATCATTCCGCTTAAAGGAATAACATATTGAGGATGAAAGAAATCTTCTTTCACGACAACAAGAATAAAAAACGCTAATATGGCAAGACCGGAAAATGAAATAGAGCCGATAATAGCTAATTTAAAGCGTTGATTTAAATTAGGATTTTTTGAAAGGACTCGGTGTACAGCAAAGATGATCATTGCCAATAAATAAAGTGCTGTAAAAATAGGATGTGGATTTTTAAAAATATAGGTCAGTACAAAACCGGCAATAATGAGTTGTAACGTCATTCTAATGCTGGCAATAAACAAGAGTTTAGACTGATTGATTTCGCACTTTTTCATAATAAAAAGTACTATTAATAATAGGAGATAAACCAGACAAAAATTAAAAATCTGGATTTCGGCAATATTGTTCATAATCAATTCCTAATGAAAATAAATAATTTGATCAGCGTACTTTTGGGTTAAATTCTGATCGTGACTGATCATAATTAATGTCATTTTGGGTAAACAAAATGATTTAAAGTTATCCATAATTTGTGAGGCAACTTGTGCATCTAGTGCGGATGTTGGTTCATCCAACATCAAAATATTAGGTGAAAAACTAAGTGCAATCGCAATAAATACTCGCTGTTTTTCACCTCCGGAGAGCTGATTGACGGAGTGTTCTAATGAGAATGGAACGCAGCAAAGATCCAAATATAATTCCAGTTGTTTCTTATCAGGTAAAGTATGTTCTCTATAACGATGATATTGCTGAAAATTTTCTAAAATTGAGCCATTAAATAAATATAATTGCTGAGAAGCGAGTAAAATTTCGTGGCGTAGTTTAATTTTATCAAATTGTTGTATATCTTTGTTTTGATATAAAATTTTCCCTTGTGTAACTGGTAATGTGGCATTAAAAAGGTGAAGTAGAGTGCTTTTACCACATCCACTCGGCCCTTGAAAAAATGTTGCTTTACCTTGCTCAATATAGATATTGGGGTAATGAATCCTGTTTTGAAAAACAACGTTTTCAGCGGATAAAATAATTGACATAACATTTCCTTTTTTAAAACTTATTATGAGGAGCAATATTTATGAATTTTCAACAGATTTTGCAAACTTTGCCATCTATCGAAGGTATTCAACAAATTGATATTATAAATTCTCAAACAGAAATTGTGCATACTATTCCTGCAATCATCGGAAAGTTAGGATCTTTACGGGTATATCACGCATTAGCACAAAAATACAATGGTGAATTAGATAAAAATAGCGCACAACAAGGATTAGAGTGGTTTGCGGAACATTATCAGGATGCACTCGAAAACCCGGGAAAACATCCTAATATTGATTTGTTATTATCGGTAATTACCAACGATAAACATTGGAAAATTAAGGTTTTGAAATAATTATTTTCTTAATTTAATGGTGTTAATGGCGTGATCTTCTCCTTTTATTAAAATTAGACTTGCTCGTTCACGGGTCGGAAGAATATTTTCGTGCAGATTAACACCATTGATACTTTCCCAAATAGTTGAGGCGATTTTTATCGCTTCAGATTCAGAAAGTTTAGCGTAATTATGGAAATATGAATTCGGGTTAGCAAAAGCACCTTTACGAAATTTAAGAAAACGCTTGATATACCAGTGTTTCAACAAAGTTTCTTCCGCATCAACGAAGATAGAAAAATCAACAAAATCGGATACAAATAAATTATGCGATTTATGGCTTCGTTGTAATACATTTAAACCTTCAATAATTAAAATATCTGGTTGATTAATTTCAGTATATTGATCGGGAATAATGTCATAAGTCAGATGGGAATAAACAGGTGCTTTTACGCTTTCTTTGCCTGATTTAATGTCTGAAACAAACTGAATTAAAGCTTGAGTATCGTAAGAAACAGGGAATCCTTTTTTGCTTAATAAATTTAACTGCTTAAGTTTTTTCAGTGAGTATAAAAAACCATCTGTAGTAATTAAATCAACTTTTCTTTCCGGCTGAGTTAAAAGTGTCTGTAAAATACGAGCCGTTGTGCTTTTACCAACAGCAACACTACCGGCAATACTGATAATATAAGGTACTTTTGGCTTTTTTATACCAAGAAACCGTTCTATAACAGCGTGGCGTTGTAAATTTTCATCAATATAGTAATTTAATAAACGAACTAAGGGTAAATAGATAGAACGAACCTCATTTAAAGAAAGTTCATCATTAAAGCTAAGTAGCGGTTTTAGATCCTGTTCTGTTAAAGATAAAGGGAAAGAATTTCTTAGTGTAGCCCATTGTTCCCGTTCAAATACTAAAAACGGTGAAAAATCATTAGTATTGTGCTTATTCACAATATCCTTCTTATTTGATGAAAATAATAAAAAACAGTGAAATCTATGTTATAGAAAGTGAACAAAAAAGGCAAAATGAATATTTGTAATAAGATAAAACGACATTAAAAAGGATTAAAACGATATAAGATCGATTTAATCCTTTTATTTTATAATGGCTTATTTTATCAAAGCAGATTTAAAGCCAGAAAACATAGGCAAAAGTAGCGATAAGGAATACGCAGAAAATATTGAGGATAATTCCTGCTTTGACCATCTCTTGTTGTTTAATTTGACCCGAACCGAATACAATTGCATTTGGTGGAGTTGCCACTGGAAGCATAAACGCACAAGATGCACCTAATCCGATAATTAAGGCAAGACCGATTGCTGGTACACCTAAAGCTTCTGCAATAGAGATGAAAATAGGCACCAATAATGCAGCACTCGCAGTATTGGAAGTGAATTCAGTTAAGAAAATAATGAAAGCAGCAACAACCAAACCAATAATGTAGAAATGTCCGTCTTGAATTAAAAAGACAATACCATCAGCCATCACTTTGCTTGCACCGGAATCTTTCAACACAGCACTTAGTGTTAAACCGCCACCAAAAAGCATTAACACACCCCATTCTGTGTTGTCTTGGATCTGTTTCCAATTCGCCACGCCGGTGATGCAGATTAAGACTGCCGCCAACAATGCGATAAAGCTGTCAAAGCTAGCAATTTTTCCGGATAATCCCAATAATGATGCCAACATAGGATTAACAGAGCTACTGAAAATCCAACATAGTGCAATAAAAACGAAAATAGCTAAGGTAATGAGACGTTGACGATCAATCTCAATCTGTTCAAATTCAAATTTAAATGATTTTTCAAATTTTGGACGAAAAACAAGATATAACGCAGCAATCATTACCGGCATTAATAAAATCATTATTGGCAAGCCGTATCCCAACCATTGTGAGAAATTGAGGTGTAATTGAGAGGCAACAATCGCATTCGGTGGGCTACCAACTAATGTTCCCATTCCGCCTATACTAGCACTATAAGCAATCCCTAATAAAACGAACACATAAGTATTGTGTTGTTTCTGTTGATCGAGATTAGACAAAATCCCCATTGCCAATGGCAACATCATTGCAGCAGTGGCAGTGTTGCTCATCCACATTGATAAAAAAGCAGTGACTACAAACAGATAAATGACTGCTATCAATAAATTTCCTCTGGCAAGAGACATAATTTTATTAGCAATAAATCGATCTAATTTTTGAATATGTAATGCAGTTGCCAACGCAAAGCCACCAAAGAAAAGAAAAATTGTTGGATCAGCAAATGCAACGAGCGCTTTTTTAGTATCAGTTAGCCCCATAGCAACGGCTAAAATCGGAATTAATAGTGCGGTTACAGTCACGTTTAACGCTTCCGTCAACCATAGGATTCCAACGAAAACCAATAAAGTTAAACCTTTATTGACTTGAGGTTCAAATGGTAGACTAAATAGTAAAATTAATGAAATCAGAATATCTATGCCTAAGATTAAACTTGATCTGCTCCAAACTGTTGGAGACTTGTTGTTTGTCATAATGTATCCTCCTTTACTTTACGAGCATTATTTAATTTTCAATATACCAAATAGCAATGCTTTCGTCAGAAAGTAAATCCAGAATTGTGAGCTAGTGAACAACTTTTCTGTCACTTAAATTTTTTCTGCCCATTTTTGTATTAAAAAACAACAAAAATTTGTTCATTTTTTATTTTTATATAGTTTTGATCACATAAATAAATTTATTTTTCTAAAAATCGTCATCAAAAATGTGATCTCGCTTACAAATTTGTTCTTTTTCAATCAAATTGTGATTTTTTATTTTCTTTTTGAGTTAAAATAAAGCTAAATTTTCGTATTGGAATAATTTATTGTGTGTTGGGGGCTTCAAAAATGACAAATCAGCAAGTAAATACGACCTCTCCGCAATGGGAAACCGATGTCATCATCATTGGAGGCGGGGCAACCGGCGCAGGCATTGCGCGTGATTGTTCGTTACGGGGACTTCGCAGTATTTTATTGGAACGTCGTGATATTGCGACCGGTGCTACCGGACGTAATCACGGTTTATTACATAGTGGTGCGAGATATGCGGTTAATGATCACGAATCTGCAGAAGAGTGTATTAAAGAAAATATGATCTTGAAACAGATTGCGCGCCATTGTGTGGAAGATACCAAAGGGCTATTTATTACTCTACCGGAAGATGATCTCAATTATCAAAAAACATTTATTGAGAGTTGTCAAAAAGCAGGCATTGACGCAGTTCAAATCGAGCCGGATTTGGCAAAACGTTTAGAACCGTCAGTTAATCCAGCTCTGATTGGGGCAGTGGTTGTGCCGGACGGTACTGTCGATCCATTCCGTTTGACCGCTGCAAATATGTTAGATGCCAAAGAAAATGGAGCAACTATTTTAACTTATCACGAAGTAACTAGATTAATTCGTGAAGGAGATAGCATTATTGGCGTAGAAGCATTTGACCATAAACGAAAAATGAATATAAAAGTTTATGCCAAGATTGTGGTTAATGCTGGCGGTATTTGGGGACAAGGGATTGCTGAATATGCTGATTTAAAAATCAAAATGTTTCCGGCAAAAGGTTCATTATTGATTATGGGACACCGTATTAATAATTTGGTGATTAATCGTTGTCGTAAACCGGCGAATGCTGATATTTTAGTGCCAGGGGATACCATTTGCGTTATCGGTACAACTTCCGACCGTATTCCATATGATCAAATTGATAATATGATTGTCACACCACAAGAAGTGGATGTTCTGTTTACCGAAGGTGAAAAATTGGCACCGTCATTACGTCATACTCGTGTATTGCGTGCTTATGCCGGAGTGCGTCCATTGGTTGCGAGTGATGATGACCCGTCAGGACGTAATGTTAGTCGTGGTATTGTGTTGTTGGATCACGAAACGCGGGACGGATTAAAAGGATTTATTACCATTACCGGTGGTAAATTGATGACTTACCGTTTAATGGCAGAGTGGGCAACTGATTTAATTTGCAAGAAATTAAATCATCAAGCTGAGTGTAAAACTGCGAAACAGCCATTGCCGGGATCACAAGAAACTGCTACTGAAACTCACCAACGTATTATTTCTATTCCAAATCCAATTCGTATTTCTGCTATCTACCGCCACGGAGCTAGAGCGGATCGTCTATTGGCTGAACAACGTTTGGATCGTAGTTTGGTTTGTGAGTGTGAGATGGTGACTGCTGGTGAAGTACGTTATGCTTTAGAAGAGTTAGATGTAAATAATTTGGTTGATTTACGACGCCGTACTCGAGTCGGTATGGGAACTTGTCAGGGAGAACTTTGTGCCTGCCGAGCAGCAGGTTTAATGAGTCGTTTTAATATCATTTCTGCACAGCGTTCTACTACTCAACTTTCTGCTTTCTTAGAAGAGCGTTGGCGTGGAATTGAGCCAATTGCGTGGGGTGATGCAATTCGTGAGGCTGAGTTCAGTAGTTGGATTTATTATAGTTTGCTCGGACTAAAACAAGTGAATACGCAATCAACAGACGAGGGGACAGACACAAATGAATTTTGATACTCTTATTATTGGCGGTGGTTTGGCTGGATTACTTTGTGGTATCAAATTACAACAACAAGGACAGCATTGTGCCATCGTAACAACCGGACAAAGTGCTATTGATTTTTCTTCTGGTTCTTTAGATTTATTAAGTTTTTGTGATGAAAAAGCCGTTAACGTTTTGGCTACTGGAGTAACTGCACTAACCCAATCTGCACCACAACATCCTTATAGTTTAATCGGTGCGGAAAAAGTGTTACGTTATGCAAGAGATTTCCAGCTGTTGGCAGAACAATTACAACTCAATTTACAAGGTGAGCAAACAAAAAATCATTATCGTGTTACTCCGTTGGGATCATTGCACCCGGCGTGGCTATCACCGAATAGCGTACCAACTCTAGCAATGGATGATCAGTCATTTTCTTATCGTTCATTAATGATTCTTGGTATTGAAGGTTATCACGATTTCCAACCACATTTACTAGCTGCAAATTTAAAGACACTGCCTCAATTTGCTGATTGTGAAATTCGCCACAGTTTTTTACATATACCGGAATTGGATCATTTACGTACCAATGCACGTGAATTTCGTAGTGTCAATATTTCACAGGTGTTGGAACATAAGTTAAATTTCCAACAGTTAGTACAGGAAATTAAAAATGCTGCCGGTAGTGCAGAAGCAGTTTTTTTACCAGCTTGTTTTGGCATTGATGACGACAACTTGTTTGAACAACTCAGACAGGCGACTGGTTTGCCACTATTTGAATTACCAACCTTACCGCCTTCATTATTAGGATTGCGCCAACATTATAAATTACGCCGTGAATTCCAACGTTTAGGTGGCGTATTAATGAATGGTGACACTGCATTGAGAGGTGAGTTTGAAAATGGTCGTGTTAGTAAAATTTATACCGCATTAAATGAAGAAATTGCACTTAGTGCTAAAAATTATATTTTAGCGAGCGGAAGTTTCTTCAGTAATGGTTTAGTAGCTCATTTTGAAAAAATTATAGAACCAGTGTTTGACTTAGATTTAATCGCCGATAGTGATCGTTTGCGCTGGACTGCACACCGCTTCTCTGATCCACAACCATATCAATATTATGGCGTAAAAATTAATGCACATTGCCAAGTGGAGAAAGAAGGACAAGTTGTGCCTAACTTATTTGCAGTAGGTGCAGTTATAGGTGGTTTCAGTGGCTTAAATGATGGTTGCGGTTCGGGCGTTTCTATCGTTACTGCCTTTAATGTTACTGATTATATTTTGGCGGGAGGTCAACAATGAATTTACAACAATTAATTGCTCAAGCTGAACAAACTCAACAACAACCTTATCAAGATTCTAGTTTTGAAAGTTGTATTAAATGTACTGCTTGTACCGCCGTTTGTCCGGTTTCACGCAATAATCCTTTTTACCCCGGTCCTAAACAAGCGGGACCAGATGGTGAACGTTTACGTTTAAAAAATCCTCTTCTTTATGATGAAGCATTAAAATATTGTTCAAACTGTAAACGTTGTGAAATTGCTTGCCCATCAGGTGTGAAAATCGGCGATATTATAGTGCGTGCGCGTGATCATTATGGTAAAGGAAAAGGCAAATCAAAAATTCAAAAATTAAGAGATGCTATTTTAAGTAATACTGATTTAATGGGAACATTGAATACGCCATTTGCACCGGTGGTTAATACTATTACTGGTTTGAAAGCAACACGTTTCTTATTAGATAAGACCTTAAAAGTGGATCATCGTCGTAGTTTACCAAAATACTCTTTTGGTAGTTTCCGTAATTGGTACAAAAAAAATGCGGCACAACGACAATCTTTATATAAAGATAAAGTAGCGTATTATCACGGTTGCTATGTTAATTACAATAATCCGGAATTAGGTAAAGAGTTGATTAAAGTCTTTAATGCAATGGATGTTGGTGTTGTGTTATTAGAAAAAGAAAAATGTTGTGGTTTGCCATTAATGGTGAATGGCTTTCCAAAACAAGCAACTCGTCAAGCGGATTTCAATATTCAACAACTTGAAAAAGTGATTGAAGATAAGAAATTAGATGTAGTTGGCACTTCATCAAGTTGTACATTAACTTTAAAAGATGAATATGAACATATTCTTGGTCGAGATAATAGCAAAATAAAAGATCATATTAATTTGGTTACTCGTTATATTTATAAATTATTGGAAAGTGGTGAAAAAACCTTGCCACTAAAACCATTACCGTTACGAGTTGCATATCATACCGCCTGTCATATGGAAAAAGCGGGTTGGGTGCCTTACACTGTTGAATTAATAAGAAAAATTCCGGGATTGGAATTGGTGATGCTTAATTCTCAATGTTGTGGTATTGCTGGAACTTATGGCTTTAAATCTGAGAATTATGAAACTTCACAAGCAATAGGTAATTCTCTATTTTCCCAAATTGAGGCTGGTAACTTTGACTATATTATTTCCGATTGTGAAACCTGTAAATGGCAAATTGATATGTCAACCAGCCGAACCTGCTTACATCCAATAACATTATTGGCGATGGCATTGGCATAAGTGTAAAAAACAGCGAACAAGGATGTTTGCTGTTTAGCGTTTGGGAAATTTTAGTTTATCCTTTTGTAATTTCCATTGTTATCCCTTTTTAAGTAAGATAGATCTATAAGTGTTCGTCTTAATGTTGCAAAATCTCTATCAAACATAGAACAGAAAGAAGAAATTTCTTGTTCACTATATATTTCATTAAAATTAAGATTACTTATAATTTTGTCTAATATATCTTTATGGTATATATTTATTTTATTTTTTTGACTATTTGATGGTAATTTTTCCCAGATGATATCATTCAATTTAAATATTTTGTTTTCATTATATATTAAACCATAAGAAGTTAATGATTTTAATGATTTTTCAATAGTTTTTATATCTAAAAAAGTTATCTGCTTTATTTTTTCTATAGAGTTAAATTCTAGTTGGATTGCAGAATAAATAATTCTATTAGCTTTATTTTTTAGAATGGAGATAGGGTGATAATTCTTTTTGGTTATATCTCCAAAGTCAGGTAAAATAGGAGCCTGATTTATAATTAACATTTCCTCTTGAAAAGATTCTTTTCTATAAATGAGTTCATATTTCGTTTTTTTTCTAATTAATCCTAGCCCAGATTGTCTATATTTATGATTTTCTGTTAAAGAGATAATTTCGTATTGATCTGATAAGTGTTTAGAGATTTCTTCCCATAAAGGTGTTCTTATACTTCTTAATAGTTTGTTACCATTATTATTTATAATTGATGTAAAAAATGGTTCATGTAATGCTATAATACCTCCTTCAGATAATTGAGGAGTTAATCTATTTAAAAAGAAAGCGTCATCAACTAATGTTCCTGCGTCTAACCAAATAAGATCTATTTTTCCCCATTGTTGAATGTCTTTCATATTAATGTGATAAAAATTTTTTTTAATTATTTCAGAATGCATTTTATATGCAGGATTATTTTCTATAATTTCCCAAACCTTATTTGCTGAACTACCTTCACCCATTCCATCGTCAATAGATATTAATTTAGGAATAGGAATATTTTCTAATTTATTAGGAGGAAGTATAATTGATAATCTTTCGCTCCAATTTTCATTATTGCTAAGATTAATATCATTTTTTAATTCATTAAAGTATTCTATAATTGAATTTAGCATTACGATAGTAGAGTATCCTGCACCAATTTCAATTATTTTTAATGGTCTTAGCATCTTTATAAGAGAAGCTAAGACTTTACTTGAATTTTCTGTCCCCATACCTATACTAATCATATTTTTCTCCTATTTCGTTAATAAAACCTTTTGAATATAATTTTTCAATAATTTTTTGATCAGAATTTATCATAGAAAATGTTTTTTTAGATAAAATATTGAATAATTTTTTAGAGATAACGAATTTTACACCATTAATAGGGTTAATTATATATAATATATCTTTAATGTTATAGAATTTAATAAAAGGAGATAAATTATAGAGCTTTTTGGAGTAAAAATTGGTTACTGGATCTATATTAATGATTTTATGTCTATATAGAGGAATGATAGTCTTATATATCTCTATATTTCTTCCAAATAGATTTATTTTTTTTGAAAAATCTCCTGATAATAGAATGTTAAGATCCTCTTCTATAATCTGTATATAACTTTCAGAGATTGGATTAATGATACTAATACAAAGTGTATTATCCATAATATTTATTGTGTCTTTAAATAAAGTACACTCTTTATTTATATTAATTTTAACACCTCTTTTTACAATAATGTTACTATCTCTGATTAGACCTCTATTTGAATTTTCTATAAGAGAGTATCTGCTACAAATTTCATTTCTTTTTCCATATAAATATTCTATGATTTGCCAAGGGTATGCCCCAGTATTATTACAATAATAAAAGTTATCCATTTTATATTCCTCTTCTTTTATTTATAAATATAGAAACTAAAGATGTTGTTATTACAAAAAATCCACTGTATAGAAAATAATCTTTAATATAATCATCTTTAATTAAAAAGGATAATATAAAACCGAAAAGAACAGTTATTTGTATATAAGCAACATAGGATGGAATAACGCTTTTTTCAGAATTATTTGGGAAGGTTTCATAAAGAAATAGACTTAATAGAGTATTCTGTATTCCATTACCTAATCCTAAAATAAGTGAAAAAATAAGCATAATTAAGAAGTTATTGGTATAACCAATAGAAAACACTCCTAAACCAATTAATAAGGTTCCAGCAGATGCTCCAGCAGCAGTACCTATTTTTTTGAATAAGTCGCTTAATAATATTGGTGAAATAATTAATCCAAAACTAATGATTGATAAAAGAGTTCCGTAGTAATAGTTTGGGAAATTATTTATTTTTGTAATATAGGGTATAATTAGTATATTAAAGTTAGAGGTGGATAATATGGTGAGTGCTGTAGGTATAAGAACTTTTTTTACTTTAGTATTCTTAAATAAATTATATTTATCATATTTTATATCATTGCTATTTTTTGAGACGTTTTTTTTAGTTGTATAAAATAAAAAATTATTTTTTCCAAATAAAAACATAATTGGAATAAATGTAATAATTGATAATATAAAAAAAGAATATTGATTATATAATGTAAATAAAAAACTTCCCAGCAAAGGCCCAGTAATAAATCCTATATTTCTACAAGTATGAGCAACCTTATTTGCACTGTTTTTATTTTGAAATAATGGTATAATGGATAATATCTTAATCCATAGTAAATTACCTGTTGTTCCAAGAAAGAAAGAAATAATAAATATAAAATATGTTGAAGATAAAAAATAAGTTATATAGATTATAGAACCTTGTGTAGAGAAAATATA
This sequence comes from Gallibacterium sp. ZY190522, assembly GCF_054166015.1. Taxonomy (NCBI): domain Bacteria; kingdom Pseudomonadati; phylum Pseudomonadota; class Gammaproteobacteria; order Pasteurellales; family Pasteurellaceae; genus Gallibacterium; species Gallibacterium sp. ZY190522. Next base: position 1,929,811 of record NZ_CM135118.1, on the reverse strand, counting down.
GATTAAATTTTTTATTGGTGTTTTGGGATGTAATAAATATCTAGATAAAGGTGTGGCAACAATACCCCCTATCATATAAAGAATGAAAACTAATGGTAAGATGCCGTCTTGCTCGTTTATCTGTAAAGATAATATTGTTTGTGTTGCTTCATCAGTTAAGCTGGATATAGAAATAGTTAAAATAAATAGTATAAAGAAGAGCCTCATTCTAAGTATCCCCATTCAAATAATTTTATTATAATATCTTTTTCCTGTTCTGATTTGTTATTATAAGTAATTCTATCTTCACTTATTAAATCTTCTAATAAATTTTTAATTTCTTTTGATTTTTTTATTTTCGCACAATAACCATTAGAAGAAAATATAATACTGTCTGAAAGTGGATACCATTGAAGAATAGAGTTTTTTTCTATAGAAAAAATCTCTTTTTTTTGAAATTTTTTGCGTGGTCTTGGTACTCCAATATAAAAGCTAGTATCACGTATTAACTGATTTATTATGCTTTGTATTAAAATTTTTTCAATTTTTAACTCATTTATTTTTAATATGATTTTATTAAAATTTTTATCTAAATTTACTGCTCCTGAATAAAAATTTATGTCATTTTTCTCCTCAACAAAACAAGATAGTTGTTGATTTATATATGTATATATATTATCTTTTTTATCATCTTTATCCCAGAGTGCAATATTTATTACAACTGATGTTTTATTAGGGCTTTCGGCTACATGAAAATAATTGTGTGGGAAATAACATACTCTATCTTTATTATTATGTAATATAATACTATCATTTTTATATTTATTGTATTCTGGATATTTTATGTGATTTATATTTTTATGGAGAGGATCCCAAGTATACATTTTTTTTCCATCTCTCATAGTAAATGAAAAGTTATGAGCATGATCAACATGAATTCCTGTGTGTGTAGAGTTATACCTTCCAATGAAACAGTCTATATCTATTCTTCCTAAGGGTCTATTAATTAGATTATTATTTAATTTTTTGGAAAAATCTCTTATTTTGTCCCATATAGATGAGGAAATAGTATGTAATCCAAAATATGCTATACACCAACTATTAGTAAAGCTATTTTCTAATCTAAAAATATAATCATCTAAAGACTCATTTTTTGTAATTAACATAGATGGATTTTTTGAAATAACTAATTTATTATCTATTGCAGTAATGAAGTCCATACTTTTATTTATTTTTTGATATTTAGTGAGATCTTCTTTATAAAAAAGTAAAGAGCTTATAATTTCATCTTCTATAAAAGGAATATTATTAATTTTTATTTCACAAGATTTTTTATTCCAGTACTTTGTAGAAAAGTTATGATCTATAAATGAAAACATGATATTCTCCTTTAATTAAAGTTCTTCTATAGCAATATTTTAATATTGTCGAGTATACTTGATGTTTTTGGTGTTAGTAGGAGGAATAATTTCTGAAAGTGTTAATTCTTCAATAGAGTGTTGGGATTGCTGAGCATATTTGACATTTTTAGTAGGCGGAATAATTTCTGAAAGTGTTAACTCTTCAATAGGGTGTTGGGATTGCTGAGCATATTTGACATTTTTAGTAGGCGGAATAATTTCTGAAAGTGTTAACTCTTCAATAGGGTGTTGGGATTGCTGAGCATATTTGACATTTTTAGTAGGCGGAATAATTTCTGAAAGAGTTAACTCTTCAATAGAGTGTTGGGATTGCTGAGCATATTTGACATTTTTAGTAGGCGGAATAATTTCTGAAAGAGTTAACTCTTCAATAGAGTGTTGGGATTGCTGAGCATATTTGACATTTTTAGTAGGCGGAATAATTTCTGAAAGAGTTAACTCTTCAATAGAGTGTTGGGATTGCTGAGCATATTTGACATTTTTAGTAGGCGGAATAATTTCTGAAAGTGTTAACTCTTCAATAGTGTTTTGAGATGATAGGGTGTACTTGATATTTTTAGTAAGAGAAGAGGTTTTTGAGAGTGCTAACTCATTAAGACTATTCATATTTAAGAAATATTTAATCATAAGTTTCACCTTTAGTACATAGATTAAAAACTGAACTAAAATTATCAAAAAAGAAAACATAAATCAACATTTTTTTTACATTTGAAGTGTTGTGTTGATGGTGAGTTAATTATTTGATTTTGTTATTTATTTTTTAAAGTCAATAAATATGCTCGTAGAGAATTAAAGATGGTAATTTCTTGTGAAAGCGTGCAGATTCTTTATAATCAGTAACAGCTTGCCTAACAAAGGATAATGGTATGAGTTTAGATTTAACCGAAATTCGTCAAAAAATTACTCAACTTGATCGCGAGATTTTGCGTTTATTGGCTGAACGTCATCAAGTTGCTTATGATGTGGTCAAAAGCAAAGAGATCACGAAAAAACCGTTGCGTGATATTGAGCGTGAACAGCAGCTGTTGGATGCGTTAATTCGTTATGCGGATAGCCAAAATTATCAATTAAATCCGCAATATATCACAGAAGTTTTCCAAAAAATTATTGAAGATTCAGTGTTGACTCAACAGGCGTATTTGCAGAATAAATTGAATCAGCAACGCAATAATCAAATTCATATCGCTTTTTTAGGAATGTTGGGGTCTTACTCTAATTTGGCTGCACGTCAGTATGCTGAGCGTTATCAAAAAGAGTTGATAGAGTTAAGTTGTGAATCTTTTCGTCAAGTGTTTGCAGCGGTAGAAGATGGCAAAGCGGATTATGGGGTCTTGCCGCTAGAAAACACTACATCTGGATCTATTAATGATGTGTATGATTTATTGCAACATACCGATTTGCATTTGGTCGGTGAATTGACTTATCCGATTCAACATTGTGTATTGATTTCAACACCAACTGATTTGGCGCAGATTGATACTTTGTATAGCCATCCACAAGTGATTCAGCAATGCAGTCAATTTATCAATTCGTTGCAGGGCGTACACGTTAAATATTGCGAAAGTTCTTCGCACGCGATGCAATTGGTAGCGAAAATTAATCGTGCGAATGTAGCAGCGTTGGGTAATGCGGAAGGTGGTAAACTTTATGGTTTGCAAGTGTTGCAAGATGGCATAGCTAATCAAATCAATAACATTACTCGTTTTATTGTGATCAGCAAAAAGCCAGTGGAAGTTTCGCCTCAAGTTAATGCAAAAACCTTGCTGTTAATATCGACAACACAGCAGGCAGGTGCATTGGTAGATGCGTTACTGGTGTTTAAGAAACATCAAATCATTATGACTAAATTAGAATCTCGTCCGATTTATGGCAAACCTTGGGAGGAGATGTTCTACGTGGAAATTGAAGCGAATTTACATCAGGAAAGTACACAACAGGCATTAGAGGAATTAAAAACATACTGTAGTTTTGTCAAAGTGTTGGGCTGTTACCCAAGTAATATTGTAAAACCGGCGTGAGGAAGTATGATGCTGAGTTTGATTGTAGCGATGACAAAAAATCGGGTCATTGGACGAGATAATCAAATGCCTTGGCATTTGCCGGCAGATTTAGCGTGGTTTAAAAAAAATACGTTGGGTAAGCCGGTGATTATGGGGCGGAAAACATTCCAATCAATAGGCAGAGCATTGCCGAATCGCAAAAATATCGTGTTATCCCGACAAGGTTTTCAAGCGGATGGTATTGAAGTTGTTTCAGATTTATCTCAAGCATTAGCATTAATAAAGGGTGAGAATGAAGTAATGATTATTGGTGGTGGACATCTTTTTGCTGAAACATTGCCGATAGCAGATCGTCTTTATTTAACGGAAATTGATGCCGAATTGCAAGGAGATACTTTTTTCCCTGAGATTGATCCGATGGTGTGGAAAACAAATTTTATTGAAACACGAGCAGTAGATGATAAAAATAGTTATACGTTAACTTTTAAAATTTTAGAACGGATGTAGAAAGAATAAACATAATCGAGAAATAAGGTGCAAATTCAGCGCCTTATTTTTTGGATTTAAACTCTTGTTTAGGTAACAAAAAGTAGTCGCCATAAGAAAATACCGAGTAGGGTAAAAGCAAGGCAACCTAATAAATGTAGGCAGATAACACCGATCGCAGTTAAGTGTTGTTGCCCTAAAAAAATGGCGATAACTTCACCGGAAAAGGAAGAAAATGTGGTTAAACTACCAAGAAAACCGGTAATAAAAAAGAGTCGCCATTCACTGCTAATCATTGGAAAACTAAGCAATGCGCCGCTGACAATTCCCATTAAAAAACAGCCTAAATAGTTAGCAATTAAGGTACCAAATGCGAACTGATGAAAAATAGGATTAAGCAAATTGCTTAATCCCCAGCGGGAACAAGCCCCTAGTGCAGCGCCGATAGAAATATAAAACAGTTGTAACATATTAAATAATTCCAAAGGTAGCGCGCAGATAGCTCGCTACCGCCTCGTGGGCGTGATGCCCGATAATCTCTAGTTGTGGCAAGGCGTGGATCAATGCAGGATTGGCATTTTGCATAATGCAACCTTTGCCAACAAAATCTAACATTGTTTCGTCATTCATTCCGTCACCGAAAGCAATACAGGCGCTATTGTTGTAGTGGCAATCGTGTAATACTTTTCTAAGGGCGTTTCCTTTGCTTACTCCTTTGTTCATAATTTCAAGGCAGTTGAGCGAGGCGTAAACGATCTCCGTATAATCACCATAGGTTTGACGAAGATGTTGTTCTAGTTCGAGCAAATCCTGTTGACAACGTGCAATAAAAAAGACTTTTTCTGTGCCTTGGGCATTGTGATGACGAAAATCGACAACCTGATAGCCAAAACCAGAGTCTTTATGATATTTTGCCATTTGTGGTACTTCACGATCGATAAACCAACCACTATCCTGATAGGAGTTGACAAAAATTTTGTTTTTATCGAACGGAACGTTCATTATTTCTAAGGCAAGATCGTTAGGTAAATCATTTTTATAAAGTAAATGTCCACTTAAATCGTGAATTCTTGCTCCATTTGATGTGATCATTCGGATATTTTCGATGCCTATTTTAGCGACAATTGAAAAAACATCCTCGTGTTTTCTGCCGGTTGCTACGACAATATCTACCTGTTTTTGCTCTAATTTTCTTAAAGTATCAATTGTGAAATCACCGACAACGTGCTGTCCGTTCAGAAGTGTACCATCCAAATCTGACGCAACTAATTGAAAAGGAAGTAAACTGCGCATAAAACCCCTTATCTGAAAAATAAAAAATAGTAGGAATAAATTTTAATGAGATTATATGTTAACAAAAAATGGGTGTTGCGGTTGATTTTTTGATTATCATAAAAATTAAAATTTTTTAATAAAACTATTTGATTCCGATAAAAAATGTGGTATCAATAAAGACGCTCAAAAGCACACAACATACATACTTAGACCCACATTGGATATTGAAACTATGAATTCTATTCGTTTTATTGGTATTATTATTAACCTCGTGGTGATTAGCATCACGAGGTGAGTGGTACGGCTGATAAAACTTTCAATATAAGATTTTAGGTCAGATGAACCCTCGCCTCAGCAGTAGGCGAGGGTTTTTTATCGTTTTAAGGAAATAAAAATGAATGGTGCAAGATTTATCACAGAAAGTTTAAAAGCACACGGAGTGACAACAATTTTTGGTTATCCTGGCGGTGCAATTATGCCGGTTTATGATGCGATTTATGATTCAGGTTTGGATCATCTGCTCTGTCGTAATGAGCAGGGAGCAGCAATGGCAGCGATAGGTTATGCTCGTGCCAGTGGTAAAGTTGGTGTTTGTATTGCTACTTCCGGTCCGGGCGCAACTAATTTAGTTACTGGTTTAGGTGATGCTATGATGGACTCTATTCCGGTTGTTGCGATCACCGGACAAGTTGCTTCACCGTTTATCGGCACGGATGCTTTCCAGGAAGCGGATGTTTTAGGTTTATCATTGGCTTGTACGAAACATAGCTTTATCGTGCAGAGTATCGATGAATTGCCGGAAGTAATGGCCGAAGCATTCCAAATAGCACAAAGTGGTAGACCGGGGCCAGTATTAATTGATGTGCCGAAAGATGTACAGTTTGCCAAAATAGAGCGCCAACCTCTTGTTTATCCTATCCCAAAACCTTTTTCAATTGAGCCTTCTTTATTAGAACAAGCAAAAACATTATTACAACAGGCAAAACGTCCAGTACTTTATGTTGGTGGTGGGGTTGGAATGGCTGATGCCGTAGCGGAATTACGTCATTTTGTAGAGATTACACAAATGCCGAGTTTTTCTACTATTAAGGGATTAGGCGCATTGCCAGCAGATAATCCCTATTATATGGGAATGATTGGAATGCACGGCACAAAAGCGGCGAATTATGCGGCACAGGAGAGCGATCTTTTATTAGTGCTTGGAGCTAGATTTGACGACAGAGTAACCGGTAAATTGGATAGTTTTGCCCCACAAGCGAAAGTTATTCACGTTGATGCCGATATTGCGGAAATCAATAAATTACGTCGTGCTGATGTGGCAATTCGTGGAGATATGAAGCAATTGCTACAACAGTTGGCAATGCCGTTACAAATTGATGCTTGGCGTGATGATGTACTTCGTTTAAAACAGCAATATGATTTTACTTATGCAGAAAATAGCGGTGATACGCTGATCAATCCTTGGTGGTTATTACATACGTTATCTAAAAAACGTAAGAAAAACAGTGTAATTGCTACCGATGTTGGTCAGCATCAAATGTGGTCGGCTCAACATATGCAACATTTTGATCCGAAAAATTATTTAACGTCTGCTGGTTTTGGCACAATGGGCTTCGGTTTGCCAGCAGCAGTTGGTGCGCAAAAGGCTCGTCCCCAAGATCAGGTGATATTAATTACTGGTGATGGTTCGTTTATGATGAATATCCAAGAGTTGGGTTCAATCAAACGCGGTAAATTACCGGTTAAGATCCTGTTGTTGGATAATCAACGTTTAGGAATGGTACGTCAGTGGCAAACACTCTTTTTCCGCGGTCGTCATAGTGAAACTATTTTAGAGGATAACCCTGATTTCTTAATGTTAGCGAGGGCATTTGATATCCCCGGTGAAAGTATTGAAAAAGGCAGTGAAGTCAATGCCGCATTGGATCGGCTCTTAAATGCTGAAGGTCCTTATTTATTACACGTTTGCATTCACGAAAATGAAAATGTGTGGCCGTTAGTACCACCAGGTGCAAAAAATGATGAAATGTTGGAAGATATTGGGGTGTAAGATGAAAAATTATCAAATCAGCATTACTGCACAGTGGCGACCTGAAACTTTGGAACGGATTTTACGCGTGGTTAGACATCGTGGCTTTGTTGCCGTTGATTTACAGAGTCACCTTGAAAATCAACAAATTAAAATAGCACTGACATTACAAAGTGAGAGAGAGTTGTCATTATTGACTAATCAATTAATAAAATTATATGGCGTGACTGATGTAACTATTGTCGGTAACGAACATTAAATTACAGGAGAGATTATTATGCCTAAACTACGTTCAGCGACCAGCACACAAGGTCGTAATATGGCGGGAGCACGTGCATTATGGCGCGCAACCGGTGTGAAAGATAATGACTTTGGTAAACCGATAATTGCTGTAGTTAACTCATTTACTCAATTTGTACCGGGACACGTGCATTTGAAAGATCTTGGTCAAATGGTTGCAAAGCAGATTGAAGAGGCAGGCGGTATTGCCAAAGAGTTTAATACAATCGCTGTGGATGATGGTATTGCGATGGGACATAGTGGGATGTTGTATTCGTTGCCATCACGTGAATTAATAGCCGATTCGGTAGAATATATGGTAAATGCACACTGTGCTGATGCAATGGTTTGTATTTCAAATTGCGATAAAATCACTCCGGGAATGTTGATGGCTGCATTACGTTTAAATATTCCGACCATTTTTGTTTCTGGTGGGCCGATGGAAGCAGGGAAAACCAAACTTTCTGATCAATTAATCCGTTTGGACTTGGTAGATGCAATGATTCAAAGTGCTAATCCGGATGTTACCGATCAGGATGTGGAAGTGATAGAACGTTCCGCTTGTCCGACTTGCGGTTCTTGTTCAGGAATGTTTACTGCTAACTCAATGAACTGTTTAACAGAAGCACTTGGGTTAAGTTTACCGGGGAATGGTTCTTGTTTAGCGACACACGCCGATCGTAAGAAGCTTTTCTTAAAAGCAGGATCGCAAATTGTTGAGCTTTGCCGCCGTTATTATGAACAGGACGATGACAGTGTATTGCCTCGTTCTATCGCTACTAAAGATGCTTTCAACAATGCAATGAGTTTGGATATCGCAATGGGTGGCTCAACCAATACAGTTTTACATTTGCTTGCTGCTGCACAGGAAGCAGAAGTTGATTTTACTATGACGGATATTGATCGCCTTTCTCGCCTTGTGCCTTGCTTATGTAAAGTGGCTCCGAATACCAATAAATATCATATTGAAGATGTGCATCGTGCCGGTGGGGTAATGGGGATTTTAGGTGAGTTGGATCGTGCCAACTTATTACATAATCAAACTCATACGGTGTTGGGGTTAACCTTAGAGCAACAATTAAATCAATATGATATTAAACGTGATGTCAGTGATGAAGTGAAATTATTTTATCGTGCTGGGCCTGCTGGAATTCGTACTACACAGGCTTTTTCACAGGATTGTCGTTGGGATAGTGTTGATGATGATCGCACACAAGGCTGTATTCGTGATAAAGCACACGCTTATAGTCAGGACGGTGGGTTAGCAATGTTAAGCGGTAATTTGGCGGAAAACGGTTGTATCGTTAAAACTGCTGGCGTTGATGAAAGCATTTTAACTTTTACTGGTCCAGCAAAAGTGTATGAAAGTCAGGAAGATGCAGTGGAAGGTATTCTTGGAGGTAAAGTGATTGCCGGCGATGTAGTCGTAATTCGTTATGAAGGTCCAAAGGGTGGCCCGGGTATGCAGGAAATGCTTTATCCGACCAGTTATCTCAAATCAATGGGCTTAGGTAAAGCTTGTGCGTTATTAACTGATGGACGTTTTTCCGGAGGTACTTCCGGTTTATCTATTGGACACGTTTCTCCAGAAGCCGCAAATGGTGGCACTATCGGTTTAGTGGAAGATGGTGATCTGATCGCTATTGATATTCCACAACGTAAAATTGAATTATTGGTGGATGCACAGGAGCTGGCAAAACGCCGTGCAGTAAGAGAAGAACAGGGTTGGAAACCGAAAAGTCGCCAACGTCAGGTTTCCTTGGCATTGAGAGCTTATGCTTCATTGGCAACCAGTGCAGATAAAGGGGCAGTTAGAGATCGTAGTAAACTGTAAGTGGTAACAAAATGGATATGCAAACTTTATTGACAACCGCCCAACCTAGCGGTTTGCAATATTTAAAGGCAATAGTGAAATTGGGTTCAAAAGTGTATGAAGCGGCGCAAGTTACGCCGCTACAAAAGATGGAAAAACTTTCTAATCGTTTAGATAACCAAATTTTTATCAAGCGAGAAGATCGTCAACCGGTGCATAGTTTCAAATTGCGTGGCGCTTATGCAATGATTTCAGCCTTGACGCCGGAACAGAAAGTAGCTGGAGTGATTGCCGCTTCTGCGGGTAATCATGCACAAGGAGTCGCTTTATCGGCAAAATTACTAGGTTTAAAAGCATTAATTGTTATGCCACAAAATACGCCAAGCATTAAAGTTGATTCGGTGCGAGCTTTTGGCGGAGAAGTGTTGCTTTACGGTGCTAATTTTGATGAAGCAAAGGCAAAAGCGATAGAACTGTCTGAAAGTAAAAAAATGACATTCATTCCACCGTTTGATCATCCATTAGTGATTGCAGGTCAAGGAACATTGGCAATGGAGTTATTGCAACAGAATTCGGATATTGATCGTATTTTTGTGCAGGTTGGCGGCGGTGGCTTGGCGGCAGGTGTTGCCGTATTAATCAAGCAGATGATGCCGGAAATTAAAGTAATTGGCGTTGAGTCGAAAGATTCCGCCTGTTTATATGCGGCATTAAAAGCAAAACATCCGGTTGATCTGGAGCGAGTCGGGTTATTTGCTGATGGTGTTGCGGTTAAACGTATTGGTGATGAAACATTCCGTTTATGTCAGCAATATCTTGATGATATTGTACTGGTGGATGGTGATGAAATCTGTGCGGCAATGAAAGATCTATTTGAAGATGTGCGTGCGGTTGCTGAGCCATCTGGAGCACTCTCTTTAGCTGGATTGAAAAAGTATGCACGTCAGCAGCAGCTTAAGGGCGAAAAATTGGCAGCGATTCTGTCAGGTGCGAATTTAAATTTCCATACATTGCGTTATGTCTCTGAACGTTGTGAAATTGGTGAAAATCGGGAAGCTTTATTGGCAGTAACTATTCCAGAACAGAAAGGAAGTTTCCTAACATTCTGTCATTTATTGGGTGATAGAGCGGTAACCGAATTTAATTATCGTTATGCTGATGATAGAAAAGCGTGTATTTTTGTTGGAGTTCGTACTGCTAATGAAGCAGAAAAAGCGGAAATTATCAATGATTTAAGTCAAGCTGGTTATTATGTAGAAGATATGACCAATGATGATGTTGCGAAAACACATATTCGTTATATGATTGGTGGTCGTCCGAACAGCGATAAATTTGAACGTTTGTACAGTTTTGAGTTTCCAGAGCAAAAAGGAGCGTTGTTGAAATTTTTGGAAACATTAGGAACACATTGGAATATTTCATTGTTTCATTATCGTGCACACGGTGCTGATTATGGCAATATTCTTGCTGGTTTCCAATTTGAGAATGATGATTTAGCCGATTTTGAACGCCATTTGAGCCAGTTGGGTTATGTATGTCAAGATGTAACCGATAGCAAAGCTTATCGTTATTTTCTTAGTTAAATAAAAAATGGCATAGTAGACAAAATTGTTGCTAAAAAGAGGCTTAAAGCCTTATAGTACAAGGCTTTAAGCCCTCTTTTTGAAATATGAATAAAAAACTGCCCATTTTGCCAAAGTGCAGAAATAAAGAAACATGGCAAATTAAATAATTTTCAACGTTATTTTTGTCACCAATGCCATAAAACATTTACGTTCAAAAAGAAATTAGAGCCAATAAAAATTTGGTCTGATTACACTTGTGGAAAACAAACTTATCAACAACTTGCAATTAAATATCATTGTTCCGTTAGAACCATTCAAAGATATATAGATAAATCCCCCAAAACACCCTTAAAATTACCTCAAAATCGATACCTGAACATTATTATGGATACCACCTTTTTTGGTCGCTATTTTGGTGTTTTAGTGCTGATGGATTCAAAAACAAATAAGGTAGTTTGTTATCACTTTATACGAACAGAAAAGGATATTTATTACAAATTAGCATTAAATCGACTAAGAGAAAAAGGCTATATAATTCAAGCTATTACTTGTGATGGGAGAAGAGGATTAATGAAAGATCTTTTTAATACTCCGGTACAGATGTGTCAATTTCATATGATAGCTATTGTAATGAGAAAATTAAGAAAAAAACATCAATCATCAGCAGGTAAGGAATTAAAAATTATCACTAAAACAATAACAGAAAGTACAAAAAATGAATTTTATCTTCGCTTACATACATGGTATTTAAAGCACGAGATTTTTTTAAAAGAACGAAGTGAAAAAGCGAATGAAAAAGGCTATTTCCCATATAAGCATCGAAACATAAGAGGCGCTTATGCCAGTTTAAAATGGTATATGAATTATTTATTCTATTTTGAAAAGTATACTGAAATAAATATTGAAAAGACGACAAATAGGATTGAAGGATTATTTAAACATCTAAAACGTCAATTAAATAATCATAATGGCTTAACAAAACAGCATAAGATCATGTTTATAAAGGATTTTTTAAATAAAAAGAGTTGCTAATATTTTGAAAAATAAATATTAGCAACAAAATTGTCTACATGGCATAGTTTTTGATAGATCAGCAACAATTTTGTCTACTATGCCAAAGAGTTGCTAAAGATGATCTATTAACACTATTAGCAACTCTTTTTGATTTGAAAATGGATAGGTTTTAATAAATTACAAGATCTATTTTTGTTTATCTAAAATAGGTTTTAAAAACCTTGCTGTGTGAGAATGTGTCATTTCCGCGACCTGTTCCGGTGTGCCTTTTGCAATGATCTCGCCACCTCCATTGCCACCTTCTGGCCCTAAATCAACGATCCAATCGGCAGTTTTGATCACATCCAGATTATGTTCAATTACAACAATAGTATTGCCTTGATCGCGTAAACGATGAAGTACTTCCAATAATTGTTTAATATCGGCAAAATGCAGTCCGGTTGTAGGCTCATCAAGAATATAGAGTGTTTTTCCAGTATCACGTTTAGATAGTTCTGATGCCAATTTAACCCGTTGTGCTTCGCCACCTGACAGGGTTGTTGAAGCTTGACCAAGGCGAATATAAGACAAGCCAACATCAATTAATGTTTGTAATTTACGAGCGATCATTGGCACAGCATCAAAAAATTCTCGAGCTTCTTCAACCGTCATTTCCAAAACTTGATGAATAGTTTTACCTTTATAATGGATCTCCAATGTTTCTCGGTTATAACGTTTTCCTTTACATTGATCACACGGCACATAAATATCTGGTAGAAAGTGCATTTCGACTTTAATTACCCCATCGCCCTGACAAGCTTCACAACGACCGCCACGTACATTAAAACTAAAGCGCCCCGGATTATATCCTCTTGCTCGAGCTTCTGGCACACCGGCGAAAAGTTCACGAATAGGCGTGAAAACTCCAGTATAGGTTGCAGGATTAGAACGTGGTGTGCGTCCGATTGGGCTTTGATCAATATTGATTACTTTATCAAAAAATTCTAATCCTTCAATTGCTTTAAAGGGAGCGTGTTGCTGGTTTTCAGCACGATTAAGCGCATTTTGTGCTATTGGGAATAAAGTGTCGTTAATTAAGGTGGATTTCCCCGAACCGGATACACCAGTGATACAGGTAAATAATCCGACAGGAATTTCTAAATCTACATTTTTTAAATTGTTACCGCTTGCTCCAATTAGTCGTAATATTTTTTGTGAATCTATAGCCGTTCTCTCTGCTGGAATTTCGATCTTTTCTTTACCGGAAAGAAAACGACCGGTAAGAGAATTTGGATTTTTCATAATCTGCTGAGCGGTGCCTTGTGCTATCACTTCACCACCGTGTACACCAGCTCCAGGGCCAATATCGATGATATAGTCAGCAGTACGGATTGCATCTTCATCGTGTTCAACCACAATCACAGTATTGCCTAAATTTCTCAAATGAATCAGTGTATTTAACAACCTCTCATTATCGCGTTGATGTAGCCCGATAGAAGGCTCATCCAATACATACATTACTCCGACCAAGCCTGCCCCGATTTGGCTAGCCAAACGGATACGCTGAGCCTCACCTCCAGAGAGTGTTTCAGCAGAACGGGATAAAGATAGATATTCCAAACCAACATTGACTAAAAAATGCAGCCTTTCTTTAATCTCTTTTAAAATTTTTTCAGCGATTTTTGCTTTTTGCCCTTCAAACTGTAATTGTTCAAAATGATGTAATGCCTCACCGATACTCATTTCAGAAATTTGTGGTAACGTGGTTTCGCCGATAAAGACGTGGCGAGCCTCTTCTTTTAGACGAGAGCCGTGGCACGATTTACAAGGGCGAGTACTGATATATTTTGCCAATTCTTCACGTACTGACATTGACTCAGTTTCTTTGTAACGGCGAGCCATATTGTTTAATATGCCTTCAAATGGGTGATGACGCACAATTGTGTCTCCACGATCATTGATATATTGAAATTCAATTTTTTCGTGACCGGAACCGTGAAGTACTAAATGCTGAATTTTTTTCGGTAATTCTTCAAAAGGTGTTTCAATATCAAAATGATAATGACGTGCTAACGACGTTAACATTTGATAGTAGTAGAAGTTGCGACGATCCCAACCGCGAATTGCTCCACTGGCAAGTGATAAACTTGGATTTTGGACTACACGATGTTCATCAAAATATTGTTGAATGCCTAATCCATCACAACTAGGGCAAGCGCCTGCCGGATTATTAAATGAAAACATTCGTGGTTCTAATTCTGGTAAAGAATACCCACAATGTGGGCAAGCAAAATTGGCAGAGAAAACCAACTCTTCTGCATCACTGTTATCCATATTAGCAACAACAACAATACCACCAGAAAGTTCTAAAGCAGTTTCTAGTGATTCAGCTAAACGTGTTGATAATTCAGGGCGGATTTTGAAACGGTCGACAATCACTTCGATAGTATGTTTCTTTTGCAGTTCCAGTTGTGGAGGATCGGAAAGATCGCAGATTTCACCGTCAATTCTTGCACGAATATAGCCTTGCGCAGAAATGCTATCTAGCAGTTTAGTGTGTTCACCTTTGCGAGCTTTCACCACCGGTGCAAGTAGCATCATTCTGCTGCCTTCTGGCAAGGAAAGAATTTTATCCACCATTTGACTGATAGTTTGAGCTGCCAATGGAATGTTATGCGTTGGACAGCGAGGTTCTCCGACTCGAGCGAATAACAGTCTTAAATAATCATAAACTTCGGTAATAGTGCCGACAGTAGATCGAGGGTTATGTGAAGTGGATTTCTGTTCAATTGAGATTGCCGGAGATAAACCTTCAATATGATCCACATCCGGTTTTTCCATCAAAGAAAGAAATTGTCGAGCATAAGCGGAAAGTGATTCCACATAACGACGCTGCCCTTCGGCATAAAGTGTATCAAATGCCAACGAAGATTTTCCCGAACCGGATAAACCAGTGATAACGACCAATTTGTTACGAGGAATAGTTAAATTAATATTTTTTAAATTATGGGTTCTTGCACCCCGGATTTCGATATTGTTCATAATAGCTGATCAAAAAATAAAAACGTCGATGATTATCGCAAAATCGAAAAAACTGTGCAAATATCCAGTATTATTTTATTTTTTTCATAGGGGATTTACGGTAAGATAGCGAGGTTTTAATTTAAATTAAGAGGAACAATTATGGCAGGCGTTAATAAAGTAATTATTGTGGGAAATTTGGGAAATGATCCTGAATTAAGAACCTTTGCAAATGGTGATGCAGTTGCCAATATCAGCGTAGCAACTAGTGAACGTTGGCAGGATAAACAGAGTGGAGAATGGCGTGAAATTACTGAATGGCACCGTATTGTTTTATTCCGCCGTTTAGCAGAGATTGCCGGACAATATTTGCGTAAAGGATCAAAAGTTTATGTAGAAGGGAAATTACGTACTCGAAAATGGCAGGATCAAAACGGTCAGGATCGTTATACTACTGAAATTCAGGCAGATACATTACAGATGTTGGATAGTCGCAGTGATCGTATGGGGGCTGATATGTCAGCACCAATGGCTCAACCACAAAATCAGTTTGCACAACCGTCTTATAATCAGCCGGCACAACCTAACCAATTTGCACAACCGACAGTAGCGAAAGCACCTCAAGCGGCAGTAAATCCGGATACTGCTGATTTTGATGATGATATGCCATTCTAAGCATTCTTATATTATCAAAATAAATTATAAAACATTAGGAGAAACCTTTATAAAAAAGAGGTTTCTCTTTTTAATATTTGTTTGGATATATTGCTTTATTTTATACATTCCACCAAAGCCTTAAACAACGGAGAATCCTGTCTCCGATTAGGGTAATAAAGATAATAACCTTCGTAACGCATTGCATAATTTTGTAACACCTCGACTATCTCACCAGATTTAAGCTCTTTTAGTACTCTGTCTTTCGGCATTAATGCCAACCCCAAATGAGATAAGCAGGCTTTTTTCGCAAGAAAATTATTATTCACCACGAATCGACCCGATGGCATAAATTTAACCACTTCTTTACCTTTTGGCATACAAAATTCCCAAGGAAAAATACCTTCAGAAGTTGGCATTCGTACACACAAACATTGATGTGAAGTTAAATCATCAATTGTTTTTGGAATTCCGTATTGTTCTAAATATTGTGGCGTTGCAATTAATGCCATTTGCATATCATCTGAAATTCTGATGGCGATCATATCTTTATCTACTTCTTTGCCTAAACGAATCCCCGCATCAAAACGCCCAGCCACGATATCAGTAAATTTCATATCGCTGATTAGCTCTAATTTTACTTCGGGATATTTTTCCATAAATCTTAATAGCTTATCCCAAATAACATAGAGAAAAACGTGATCAGCCCCATTAATACGTAATGTTCCATTTAGCGTGTTACGAAAATGACTTAATGCATTAACATTATCTTCAATACTCTCAAATAATGGAAAAGTTGTTTAAAAAGTTGTTCACCTGCTTCGGTAGTGGCAACACTGCGAGTTGTTCGATGAAACAATTTTATTTTCAGCTGTTCTTCCAATTTCCGCATAGAATGGCTTAACGCTGAGGTCGATACGCCTAAATATGCAGCCGCTTTAGTAAAACTGGCAGTTTGTGCAACAATAATAAAATTGCGTAATTCATTCATATTTTCAATCATCTTGGCTCTCTTTGATTGTTGAAAAATATTCAACAGGCTATCAAAAAATACCCCACTAATCAAAACAATATTTTCTCCCTATAATGTCATCATTTAAAGCACATAGGAGTAAAAATGAAAACAGCAACATTAAACAACGGTATTGAAATGCCAATGATCGGCTTTGGCGTGTATCAAGTGAGCGATGAAGAAACGGAAAAAGCCGTCTTATCCGCCCTCGAACAAGGCTATCGCCTGCTCGACACCGCTGCCATTTACGGCAACGAAGCAGGCGTAGGGCGTGCGATTAAAGCCAGCGGCATCCCTCGCGAAGAGATTTTTGTCACCACCAAATTGTGGATTCAACGCCAAGATGCCTTCAACGGCACACAAAAAGCCCTTGACGAATGATCTGCACCCCAAAAGTTGGACTAAACAACCAATTGATTAAGGTGCAGATTTTTTATGACTAAATATACTCAACGTTTCAAACAACAAGTGCTCGACTTTTATCATCAAAATGGAAAAAACCGTTCGCTTACTCGCCAGTATTTTCAGCTTCCCCAAAGAACGTTAGCACGTTGGATTGCGAAATTTAATCATAATGGAATCAATGGATTAGCTGTGTTAGGTAAAAAACGATATTATTCTGTTGAGTTTAAATTAAAGGTTATTCAAGCTATCAAAAAAGGCCAGTGCTCCGCTGAAGCCGCCTGATTTCGCTTTGATATCCCCAGTTCAGGGATAATTAGTCAATGGTTGCAACGCTTTGAAAAACAAGGTATAGATGGGTTATTACTCAAACCTAAAGGTCGTCCAAGTATGAAACTCAACTCGCCTAAAATGCCACCAACGCCCAAAACAGAAGAAGAACGCTTGCGTTACCGAATTTTGGAATTAGAAGCGGAGAATGCAATGCTAAAAAAGTTGCAGGAACTCAACCAACAAAAAATGCGGAAAAAGCCGTCATCGTAAATGCCTTACGCTCGCGTTTCCCGTTGGAATTGTTACTCAGGCTAATCGGATTGGCACGCAGTTCGTTCTTTTATCATCTCAAGCCAAAGTCGGATAAAAATGTAGCGATTTCACAGCAAATAGAGGAAATTTATCGCAAAAATGACGAAAATTATGGTTATCGTCGAATTACCTTGGAATTAAGGAAATACTTGATTATCAACCACAAAAGGGTGCAAGCGATAATGCAACGTTTGGGGTTAAAAGGAAAAAGTAAGCAGAAAAAATATCGTTCTTACCAAGGCAAAGTGGGACACATTGCCGATAATCTGTTGCAACGGGATTTTACGGCAACGGTGCCGAATGAGAAGTGGGTAACGGATATCACCGAGTTCAAATGTGCGGAAGGCAAAGTGTATTTATCGCCGATTAAAGACTTGTTTAATAACGAAATTATTGCTTATGATGTGGCGAGAAGTCCGAGTTTTGAGCAGATAACCAGAATGTTGACCCAGGCGGTGAACCGATTAGCGGGGGAAAAACCGATACTGCATTCCGACAAGGGTGGCAGTATCAAATGATGGGTTATCGGGAGATATTGAAAAAACACGGTATTAAGCAAAGTATGTCGAGAAAAGGCAATTGCCTTGATAATGGTGCGATGGAAAGCTTTTTCGGGCGATTGAAGACGGAATGTTACTTTGGCAAGCGGTTTGAAACCTTTGAACAGCTTGAAAAAGTGATTCACGAGTACATTCATTACTACAACAATGAGCGTATTCAAGTGAAGCTCAAAGGACTAAGCCCTGTGGAATACAGAACTCAGTCCTTGAATGAAATTAGAATATAGTCTAACTTTTTGGGGGCAGATCAAAAATCTGCACCTTAATTGCTGGTTTTTACGTCCAAGTTTAGGGTGCAGATTAAAGCATAATGTATTTTTTTACTATTAAATATATTTATGAAATTTCAGGGCTAACCCAGTCAAATAGTTTTTTACTTCTAGGGCAAGTCATAAGATTTTCTAGTTCTTTCACACAATGCTGATAGTGTGGCGTTTTTCTATGCTCATTTAGAGCTTCTTCACTCGCGTAAACTTCATAAGCATAAAAACGTGTTTTGATTTCAGGATCGCGTAAAACATCGAAACGAATATTCCCTTTTTCAGCACTTGTGCAAGCCTGATGATGTTTAAAAAGGGTTAAGAATTCTTCTTCTTTTCCTTCTTTCACATTAATTTCAACTAACATTGTAAGCATAATTGCTCCTTAATGAATTTGTGGTTAACTATTTTTTTCGTGAAGATAGAGTTGATAAGCTTTTTCCGAATTTTCACCGTCATGAACAACGGCATTCACGGCTTTTAACATCGCAATAGGTGAATCTGATTGGAAAATATTTCTTCCCATATCTACCCCTAAAGCGCCTTGATCTATAGCTTGATAGCACATTTCTAATGCATCGCGTTCTGGGAGCTTTTTCCCGCCAGCAATAACAATGGGAACAGGGCATCCAGCTGTAACACGCTCAAAGCCTTTATCAACATAATAGGTTTTGATTATATTTGCGCCCATTTCTGCAGCAATACGCGTAGAAAGTGAAAAATAGCGTTGATCTCTAGCCATATCTTTACCAACACCAGTTACAGCCATAATTGGCATTCCATAGCGATAACCTTGATCAACCAATTTGATAATATTTTTAATTGATTGATGTTCGTATTCTGAGCCAATGTAAACTTGCGCAGCCATAGCTGATACGTTTAGTCTTAATGCATCTTCAATATCAACTGCAACGGCTTCATTCGATAATTCAGTTAGAATTGAATTTGCTCCTGATGCACGTAATGCAATAGGCTTATTAGTATCTGGAGGAACAACGCTACGTAAGATCCCTCTTGTACACATTAAAACATCAGTATATTCAAATAATGGTGCAATATTGAGATCTATGCGCTCTAATCCTGTTGTTGGGCCTTGAAAGTAACCGTGATCAAAAGCTAACATAATTGTTTTACCTGTTTTAGGATTAAATATGTTAGCCAGTCTAGATTGCATTCCCCAGTCTAAAGCCGCACATCCTTTTAAATAAAATGTCTTATGTGTTTGGGGCTTATCTAATCCGAAGTCTTTTCCATCTTTGATATCATCTAAATCTGCCATTTTATTCTCCTACCTGATTTTAAAAATTATAGTTGTCAATATTATCTTTGGTAAAAACAACACGTTCAGGAAGGAGTACAATTCCATTTCCTTTCGCTTCATATTGATAACCTTGAACACTATTTGGTGATACTTCAACTTCACCAATATCAGGAACTTTAACTTTATCTCCTACGTTTAGTGTTCGACCTTTTAAAAGTTCATTTGTTACAGCAATAGAAATTTCACCCTGTTTTACTACATCCCATAGACCAAATTGTTTTACTGTGCCGCGTTTTACATAAGGGCGCATTACATTTGGCGTACTAAAACCAACAATCGTAATTTTGTCATTTTTTAAGTTTTCTGCAGCTTGGGCGGCGGCAGGTAAGGCATTTGCATCAGGCGCAATAATAATATCTAAGTCTGGATAGGCCTTGATAATACCTTCTGCTGTTTGCAAAGATTTAATTGCATCATTGTAACCAAACTGAGTTGTTACAATTTCCCATTCTGGATGTTCTTTACTGATTTTGGCTTTAGCTGCATTCACCCATTGGTTTTGATCTGTTACTGTTGGACTAGAATAGAAAAAGGCAACTTTAGCTTTAGGTTTAGTGACTTGATTAGCAGCCATTTCAACTAGCATTGAACCAAGTTGTTCAGGTGTGCCTTGGTTGATATAGTAGCTTCGACATTCAGGTTTTACATCAGAGTCCCACGTAAGAATTTTTACACCTCTTTTCATTGCACGTTGTAATGTAGAACAAAGTCCTTCAGGGGAAACCGCAGAAACGACAATTGCGTTATAGCCTTGATTCACAAAATTATTAATTAATTGTACTTGGTTTGAAACGCTTGGTTCTGTTGGGCCATCGTAAGTAACATTTACGCCTAGTTTTTTACCCATTTCAGTCGCACCTTGGCCGCCACTTGTAAAAAAGCCAACTCCAACGAGTTTAGGAATGAATGCGATTCTATCGGCAGCTTGTACAAAAGTTGCGGTTAAACCTAACATAATAGCAAGTGCGGTTGTTTTTAATTTCATTTTCATAGTGAGTCTCCTATTTTATAGTTGAACATTAATGAGATACTGCATAAATAAAAGTTAAAGATTAATTATAAAAGTCCTCCTTTATTTATTTTTGTTTTAAATAAAAACATTCTTCTTAAGCCAATTCATAATAAAACTTCGATATATGCTGAATGATTTTCCAATTAGTACGATAATTAATAATGCTCCTGATAAAGCACTAGAAATTTCATTAGAGACACCAACCATTTGTAAGCCCTGCTGTAAATAACCAATTAATAGTGCCGCGATGGCTGTGCCAAGAACAGAACCCGCTCCACCATAGATATTTGCACCGCCTAATACAACAGCTGTAAGGACAGGCATTAATAATGAACTACCTAAGTCAGAACGAGCCGAGCCAAAATAGGATACTAGTAATATTCCAACAAATGCTGCAACAGCACCTAATAAACCGTAAATAATAAATAAGGTTTGTTTGATAGGTACGGCATTATAAATAGAAGTACGTTCATTTTGGCCAATTAAAAATATACTTCTGCCAATGACTGTTTTATGCATTAATAACCAGAATATTATAGCTATAATAATGAAGTAAATAATTGAAGTTGGAATGTTGAAAATACTTTGATTAGCGAAGTTTAATAAACTATCTGGAAAACCACCGATACCTTCATAACCAGTAGCACCAGCAAATCCAGATAGTAATAAAGCTCCACCACCGTAAAGATACATTGTTCCTAATGTAATTACGAGGGGATTAACTTTGGTGTACAAAATAAGACTTGCATTAAGTAGTCCACATAAAATTCCAATGATAAGAGTGAGAAAAATAGCAATACTTAGAGGATAACCTAATTGAAATAATACACCTAAAGATATAGCACAAAGACCAACAGTAGAACCAAAAGAAATATCCATACCACCACTAACAATGATCAGTGTCAGTGGTAATGCCAGAATTCCAATATAAATAAAATCACTTGTGCTATATAATAAAACATTGATATCTAGCATTCTAGGGTTAAATAAACCAAATCCAATTATTTCTAAAATAACAAGAAAGAATAATGTTATTTCCCAGCTATATTTCTTTATCTGTAACATAATTTCTCCTTAATTTATTTAGTGTTAAGGAATCTGGAGTAACGTTGTAGTTTTAAGTTTTCACTAATCATTACTCTTATTCTTCCATCAAAAATTAATACACATAGTAAAACGAGTCCTGCAATAAAATTATTCCAATAAGCAGGAACTTTAAGTAAAACCAAGATCGTATCAATTTGTATCAGGAAGTAAGCGCCTAATACGGCACCGAGAATATTTCCTGTTCCACCAAGCAAACTAATTCCACCTAATACACAAGCAGCAATAGCTTTCATTTCTAAACCACTGCCAGTTGAGTTCGGAACAAAACCAATTTGTGAAGTGAATACTATTCCAGCGATGGCCGCCATTAATCCATTAATTGTAAATGCAAGGATTCGAATCTGATTTGTTTTCACACCAAGTTGTAATGCACCTTGTAGATTATCGCCTACGGCATAGAAATTGCGTCCATTTTGAGTACGAGTAAGAATGAAGTAAGAAATTAAAATAAGTATTAGTGTTATCCATCCAATGGGAGAGATAGATAACAAGTTAGGGGATGCAAGTAATTTTAAATCTTGTGGTAATCCTTCGATCCATTTACCACCAGTGATTAATAGCATTATTCCTTTGTACAAACCTAATGTACCTAGTGTGGCAACAATAGCAGGTATCTTTAATAAAGTAACAAGTATTCCATTAAATATTCCCGCTGCGATTCCACATAATAAAGTCATAAAAAATGCAGTAACCAGATTAAATTCAGCGTTAAGAAGACTACCCATAATTACAGCACATAGCCCCATTATTGAACCGATGGAAACATCAATGTTACGCGTTAAAATAACGAACGTTGTACCTAGTGCTAATAGGATAACAATAAGAGATGAATTAAAAATCATTGTTATTGTTTGCAAATGAAACCCATTACCTTCAAATCCAAGTAATAGAAAAAGAAATAAAATAGCAATTAGAATGGTTATTTCTCTATTGTTTTGAATGAATTTCCACATAGTTTGGTGTCTCCTTTGAAATTTATCCGCCAAATGCAAATTGCATAATCTTATCGCTATTTATTTGATCACCTTGCAAACTACAGTTAATTTCTCCATCATGCATAATAAGAACACGATCAGACATTTTCTCGATTTCTTCCAAGTCAGAAGAAATGAAAAGCACGGCAACATTTTGTTTAGCGACTGATTTGATAAGTTGATAGATATCAGCTCTTGCGCCAACATCAACACCGCGAGTAGGTTCATCAACGATCAGTAAACGTGGATTGGCTTCTAAACATTTAGCAATTAAGACTTTTTGCTGATTTCCACCAGATAGGGTGCGAATAGGTTGTTGTGGCATTGCATATTTTATACCCATCGCTCTTTTGTAACGTTCTAAAGTAGCATTTTCTCTATTTTCATCTAGCCAGAATCCTTGATTGTAATAAGTGAGCGCACAGACATTCCAAGTAAGTGCCGTATCTAAATATAATCCTGAAGATTGCCGGTCTTCGGGAAGATAAACAATACCTTTTTGTAAACGCTGTTTTAATGAGAGAGAAGTAATATTTTCATTTTTAAATAAAATTTCACCGCACTTTGCTTTCCTTAAACCATATAAGGTTTCTGCAAGTTCTGTTCTACCAGCTCCGACAACACCAGCTAATCCAAGTATTTCACCAGGATAAAGATCAAAGGTGATATTTTTAAAACCTTCACCAGTTAAATGATTTACTTCAAGGATAGGAGAGTTAGTATCTTTAGTACGTAGATGACCAGGTAATTCTAACCAAAGTTTTTGTGTTTCATTAAGCTGAGCATTTTTCAAGCTAGGCTTAATTGCGTTGATAATTTGTTCTTGAGTTAGGTCATTGGTTTTCCCTGTTAAAGCGATATATCCATCTCTCATAATACTAATGCGATGAGAGATCTGACATACTTCATTTAATTTATGGGAAATAAAAATGATACCTACACCTTTATCCAATAATGAATTAATTTTGTTAAATAGATTTTCGGTTTCAGCGGGAGTTAAAGAAGCTGTGGGTTCATCAAGAATAAGCAAACTTGCATTACGCATTAGTCCACGCATTATTTCCACAAGTTGTTGATCTGCAACTTCTAAAGATCCTGCTTGCATATCAAGAGACAAATGAGAGTTTAGCTCTTTCAGCAATTCATTTAGTTTTTCTTCATTTTCTTTATGACGGGGTAAACTAAAAAGGATATTTTCTTTTACGGTTAAATTTGGAAAGAGCAGAGGTTCTTGTGGAACAAGATAGATACCAAGACGATGTGCTTTTTGTGGGGAAAGTCTAGTCTGAATTTCACCACCAATTTTTACTGTGCCACTATCAGCAGATTGGATACCAGCGATAATTTTCATTAATGTTGATTTTCCAGCACCATTCCCACCTAATAGTGAGTGAATTTCACCAGCATATACAGAAAAATCTATATCTTTAAGAACTTCTACGCCTGAAAAGGATTTGCTGATATTATGTACATCTAATAAACATTTTTTCATTGAAGATTCATTATGCATAAGATGTTACCTTTAATGATTGAACAAATGTAAAATCTAAAATTCAATTTATCATAATGTTAGTTCCAAACATAAAATAAATCTGTGATCAAGATCTCATATTCAGATTATTTACCCTATAAATGGAAGTTTTTATCTGAAAAGTGATCTGTATCACAGTATTTGAAAAAATTGAAAATGAACAATTGATATTTTTATGATTCATATGAATAATATTTGTGAGTAGAAAATGAATGAAAAAAGACAAGAAATGAACGCATTATCTCATTCAATGACAGAAGAAGAGCTTTTAGCTCGTATTGCTTGGTTTTATTACCACGATAATTTAACACAAGGTGAAATTGGAGAAAGACTAGGATTGCCTAGGCTAAAAGTTTCTCGACTGTTAGAAAGAGGGCGTCAGCATGGGATTATTAAAGTTCAGATTAACTCTCGGTTTACTGGATGCTTAGAATTAGAACAGGCTTTACAACAACGTTTTGATTTGAAATATATTCGAATTTTACCAGAGCTAGAACAACATGATCTGAATGAACGCTTAGGAATTGGAGCTGCGCAATTATTAATGTCCTTACTCAAGCCTAATCAACTTTTATCCATTGGGTTTGGGGAAACCATTATGCAGACTATCAAATATAGCAATGATTTTATTACTCAGAATCAAATTAAACTGATTACCTTATCTGGTGGGGTTGGTCCCTATATGAAAGGTATTGGCCAATTGGATGGCTCTTGTTCCGTGAGTATTATCCCAGCTCCGTTAAGGGCTTCATCAATAGAAGCGGCTAAATTATTTAAAAAAGAAGCTTGTGTTAGGGATATTATGCTTGCAGCTTGTAGTGCTGATGTCGCAATCGTTGGTATTGGAGCAACGCGGCAGCGAGGACAAGCAACATTATTGCGTTCAGGTTATATAACAGAAGAAAAGCAGCAAACAATTAGAGCAAAAGGTGCTGTAGGAGATATTCTTGGTTATTTTATGCAAAAAGATGGCACATTACAGCCTGATATGCCATTGCATGAAGAGTTAATCAGTGTTTCTTTAGATAACTTGCAAAAAATTCCTAATGTAATTGGTATTGCAGGTGGAGAAAATAAGGTCGAAGCTATCCTAAGTGCATTATATGGGAAGCATATCAATTCATTGGTAACAGAAGAAAAAACGGCTCGTATGATCCTTGCACACCTTGTCTAGATGTTATAAGTGCGGTTGATTTTTTAGCGTTTTTTCAAGATTATTCAGGAGGGAACATGGAAAAGAAATCAGCCTATTTAATGGCATTAGATGCAGGAACAGGGAGTATTAGAGCGGTTATTTTTGATTTAGAAGGAAATCAAATTGGTGCAGCACAATACGAATGGAGTCATTTAAGCGATCCAAATATCCCAGGATCAATGGAGTTTGATTTAGAACATAATTGGGATTTAGCTTGTAAAAGTATTTCGACAGTATTAGATAAAACGAAAATAAGTCCCGATCAGATTTTAGCAATTTCGACCTGTTCAATGCGTGAAGGTATTGTCTTATACGATGAAAAACAGCAACCAATTTGGGCTTGTGGTAATGTTGATGCTAGAGCAACCCAAGAGGTGAATGAATTAAAAGAGCTTTATAATCATACATTTGAAGAAACACTTTATCATATTTCAGGCCAAACTTTGGCATTAAGTGCTGTACCAAGATTATTATGGCTCGCCCATCACCGTAGTGATATTTATCGAAAAACCAAAGCGATAACTATGATTAGCGATTGGCTCGGATTTATGCTAAGTGGGCAGCTTGCGGTAGAACCTTCTAATGCGGGAACTACGGGGATGTTGGATTTGCATACTCGCCAATGGTCTCCAATGCTGTTAGATATGGCGGGATTAAACTCTACTATTTTGCCTCCAGTTAAGGAAACAGGTGAAGTCTTAGGGCAGGTTACAAAGCAAGCAGCGGAAATAACAGGATTGAAAGAGGGAACACCAGTCATTGTAGGTGGCGGAGATGTTCAGCTGGGGTGTTTAGGGTTAGGTATTACAGAGCCTTCACAGGCGGCGATTATTGGGGGGACTTTTTGGCAACAAGTGGTAAATCTGCCAGCCCCACAGACAGATCCTGAAATGAATATTCGTATAAATCCTTATGTCATTTCTCCCTTAGTTCAAGCTGAATCTATTAGTTTTTTCACTGGATTAACGATGCGTTGGTTTAGAGATGTTTTTTGTGAAGAAGAAAAACATTTAGCTGAAAAACTTGGCGTTGATGCTTATAGCTTACTCGAACAAATGGCCGAAAAGGTACCAGCTGGAGCAAATGATGTTATACCTATTTTTTCTGATGCGATGCATTTTAAATCTTGGTATCACGCAGCACCATCATTTATTAATCTTTCGATTGATCCAGAAAAATGCAATAAACCTGTTTTATTTAGAGCATTAGAAGAAAACGCAGCAGTAGTCTCTTCTTATAATTTAGATCAGGTAGAAAAATTTTCTAAAGTTAAACTAAAAGAAATTGTTTTTGCTGGTGGCGGAGCTAAAGGAAAATTATGGAGTCAAATCCTTGCTGATGTTACAGGACTGATTGTAAATATTCCTGTAGTAAAAGAGGCAACTGCATTAGGTTGTGCGATTGCAGCAGGTGTTGGCGTTGGGGTTTATTCTTCTTTGGCCGAAGCAGGAAAAAAACTTGTCAGATTTGAACGAAAACATATACCAAACCCTAAAAATTATGAGCTTTATCAGCAGCGCAAACAACAATGGGCTGAAGTTTATCAGAAACAATTACAACTTGTAGATGAAGGATTAACCACATCATTGTGGAAAGCACCAGGTGTAAAATAATGGCATAGTAGACAAAATTGTTGCTGATCTATCAAAAACTATGCCATGTGGACAATTTTGTTGCTAATATTTATTTTTCAAAATATTAGCAACTCTTTTTATTTAAAAAATCCTTTATAAACATAATCTTATGCTGTTTTGTTAAGCCATTATGATTATTTAATTGACGTTTTAGATGTTTAAATAATCCTTCAATCCTATTTGTCGTCTTTTCAATATTTATTTCAGTATACTTTTCAAAATAGAATAAATAATTCATATACCATTTTAAACTGGCATAAGCGCCTCTTATGTTTCGATGCTTATATGGGAAATAGCCTTTTTCATTCGCTTTTTCACTTCGTTCTTTTAAAAAAATCTCGTGCTTTAAATACCATGTATGTAAGCGAAGATAAAATTCATTTTTTGTGCTTTCTGTTATTGTTTTAGTGATAATTTTTAATTCCTTACCTGCTGATGATTGATGTTTTTTTCTTAATTTTCTCATTACAATAGCTATCATATGAAATTGACACATCTGTACCGGAGTATTAAAAAGATCTTTCATTAATCCTCTTCTCCCATCACAAGTAATAGCTTGAATTATATAGCCTTTTTCTCTTAGTCGATTTAATGCTAATTTGTAATAAATATCCTTTTCTGTTCGTATAAAGTGATAACAAACTACCTTATTTGTTTTTGAATCCATCAGCACTAAAACACCAAAATAGCGACCAAAAAAGGTGGTATCCATAATAATGTTCAGGTATCGATTTTGAGGTAATTTTAAGGGTGTTTTGGGGGATTTATCTATATATCTTTGAATGGTTCTAACGGAACAATGATATTTAATTGCAAGTTGTTGATAAGTTTGTTTTCCACAAGTGTAATCAGACCAAATTTTTATTGGCTCTAATTTCTTTTTGAACGTAAATGTTTTATGGCATTGGTGACAAAAATAACGTTGAAAATTATTTAATTTGCCATGTTTCTTTATTTCTGCACTTTGGCAAAATGGGCAGTTTTTTATTCATATTTCAAAAAGAGGGCTTAAAGCCTTGTACTATAAGGCTTTAAGCCACTTTTTAGCAACAATTTTGTCTACTATGCCATTTAACAGCTTTTGCTATAAATAGTCCTTAATTTACTACAAATTACAGCTTAAATAAGGGGCGTTTTGATCCGCCCCACGAGAATAAAATTATTTGTTCACTTTAAAAGTATAAGTGCTATAAAGTTTACGTTTTTGGCACACTTTTTGATCTGGGTAATCCATTTCATAAATGGCCTTGATTTTCCAAGTGCCGGCTAAGGCTGGAATGAAATTCACTTTGCCTTGAGCGTCCGTTTTGCCAGAGAAAGCTTGTGGTTCACGGTGATCGTAAACGGCTTTTTCATCAAGTTTGGTAAATTCGTTGGTTGTGCCGATCACGCTCACGCCTTTCGCTGGCTGACCTTGATACAACACTTGCACGGGGAAAACATCCATCGGGCTTAGCGTGGTTGGATCAACCAATGGCACGATTTCCAACGGTAATCCCACTGGAGCAATGGCGAAATCGCTCACATCAACACCTGTGTTCACATAGGTTGAAGCGAACATACTGGATTCTTCGCAGTAATTGGCATCTTTCATTTGAGTGAGATTTTCACGCTTCCAGCCGTTGTCATTTTTCGACCAAAATGTCGGTTTATAGCTGCCCGAAATTTTGTATTCCGCTTTCG
The DNA here is from genome assembly GCF_054166015.1 of Gallibacterium sp. ZY190522. Taxonomy (NCBI): domain Bacteria; kingdom Pseudomonadati; phylum Pseudomonadota; class Gammaproteobacteria; order Pasteurellales; family Pasteurellaceae; genus Gallibacterium; species Gallibacterium sp. ZY190522. The sequence goes on along the minus strand of NZ_CM135118.1, from coordinate 1,901,020 downwards.
CCAACGGGCTGGTGGTTACATAGTGAAAATTTTCGCCCTTTTGGGTGAGGGTAGTGCTTTTGCCGTCCGCACTGTGCAACACCAGCGGATTTAAAATATTTAAACGCCCCTCTGCGATTTTTTCCCCTTCAGGAAAACGATCGCCATAGCCAAGCACTGCAAGCAAATCTTTGCCCGCTTCCGCTTGTTGTGCATATGCCCATAAATCGTGTGCTTGCCCAGCCAGTGGGAATGCCAAGCCACATATTAAGGCAAGATGAGTGAGTTTTTTCATTTGATGTCTCCTATTTTGTGTATAAAAAACGTGGAATTTTCTGACCGCACTTATCTACCTCTTATTTTCAAAGTGCGGTGTAAAATTCCGCCATATTGCCGTTCAATTTCAACCGTTGAAAGCAAACGGCGATAACTTTTTGGCTTTTGGATCAATGCTTTGCATAACAGCGAGGCTGTGCCAATAACATTGCTAGCTACTCACGAGAGTGTTCGCCACCGGCTGACGGGCAAGGAGCTTAATTAACGTGGATTTCCCTGAGCTATTTGCTCCGATAATGCCGTAAATTTTCCCTGTGTTGAATTGCAATGAAATAGAGTGCAACAACACTTTCTCAGGTAAGGTGAATGACTCTGCGTTTAATTCAAAGACTGTATTTCCTATGGGCTAACAAATAAAGGGGTTGGATTTTAATTGATAACGGTTATCATTTCAATATATATTTTGTGCTTTGGTATTTCCAACCTCTTCTAATCCAGAAATGGCTTTGCACTCGTCTTCATTGTGTTCTTCTTGACAGCTTAACTGTTTCAAAAATGTCTGAATTTCCAATAATTGTTGGATTTTTTGTTCTACCTGTTCTAGCTGTTTTAATATGATTTGATCGGCGTGATAATGTTCTGTCGGTTTATGACGAAGCTGAATAAGCTGTTTAATATCTTCCAAAGAAAAACCTAATGAACGGCAGGATTTAATGAATTTCAATAATGAAAGGCTTGCTTGATCATAATAGCGATAACCATTGCTACCGCGTTGAGGTTCAGGTAATAAGCCCGTTTTTTCATAGTAACGGATGGTTTCTAGATTAATGCCACTGAGTTTGCTGATTTCGTGAATTTTCATATTAAATAACCTTTATGAAAAAGATTGACTCTGTAGTCGCTACAGACTTTATATTATTCCATAAAAAAGAATCAAGCATTTCATTTATATAGAGGCTTAAAAATGAGCAATCATTTATATCACGATCATCACGATCATCACCATATCCCTAAAAGTAAAACAATTCTGCTGATTAGCCTTGTTATTATTACCAGTTATATGCTAGTGGAGTTTTGGGGGGGATATCATTTTCATAGTTTAACTTTAATGGCGGATGCCGGACATATGGCAAATGACAGTTTGTCATTATTATTGGCATTGATTGCACTTTTCTTCAATGAAAAAATACAAAAACGATTTGTCATTTTGAATGGTAGTTCGTTAATTTTAGTTGCATTAATGATTCTGTGGGAGGCGGTTCAACGTTGGCATACGCCGGAGAAAATGGTGGCATTACCGATGCTTGGCGTTGCGATTATCGGATTGTTAGTCAATATGGTAGTAGCATTAATAATGTTTAAAAGTGATCACGAAAATTTGAATATTCGTGCCGCTTATTTGCACGTATTGGCAGATCTGTTTGGATCTATTATTGCAATTATTGCTGGTTTAAGCGCTTGGCTATTAGATTGGCAATGGGTGGATTTGGTAGCGAGTGCAATTTTGAGTTTATTGATTTTACGCAGTGGAATATCAATAGTAAATCAGGCGATAAAATCGTTACAGGAGAAAACAGATTAAATGTATTGGGTATTTTTAGCGGTAGCTATTCTTTCTGAAATTTTTGCTTCCAGTATGTTAAAAGTGAGCGATGGGTTTAGCCGATTATACCCCTCAATCGGTGTGGTTATTGGTTATGTATTATCATTTTATTTGTTAGGGTTGGCATTAAAAGGGATTCCATTAAGTGCAGCTTATGCGATTTGGTCTGGTATCGGAATTGTTTTAACTGCAATAATTAGTGTTTTCTTTTTTAACCAAAAAGTAGATGTTGGTGGCGTAATCGGTATCAGTTTAATTATGATTGGTGTGATTGTACTCACTCTGTTTTCACAAATGGCAAGGCATTAATGAACCTAGCAGACAAAAAAGTTGTGAAAATGAGGTAGATAATGTTCAAAGAACAAAAGTTTTTAATAAAGTAAATAAATCCTTATAGAAAGTATTTTGATAGAAAAAACCATATTTACTCATTGTTTTTCCCTATTAAAAAGTAACGATAGTTTATTTTATACCTATAAATAGGTAATTATTTTAAGTTAGAAAAAAAGTAATAAAGAACAGATTATTAGTAAATAAAATAACCGGTTAAGTTTTAAAAAATAGTATTTGCCCTGACGCAAACGTTTGCTATCATCACCTACTACTACTACTACTACTACTACTACTACTACTACTACTACTACTACTACTACTACTACTATTTTCCTATTTTGACAACCTTGTATTTATTAGATAGTATGCGCATTCTTGTGAAAAATTTAATCTATTTTTTAGTTTAGAAAATGTAACGCAAAGGAAGTAGTTTTGTTTATAAAAGATTAAATAAAACAAGAAACATATCAAATAAATTTATTTACCAACCATAAAGGAGGACTCTAATGAGTCTAATTTTAATCAAAGCAAAATCAGGACAGCGAATTGATTTAAGCAAAGTTGCCAAAAAAGGCAAATATGTTGAATTAGCCGTTGCCGGAGAAGAGTATCACGTTATAGACAGTGAAACAGGAAAAACCCCGGAAGATTTACAGGTTTCCCGATCAGGTAACGATCTTGTTATAAAAAGCAAAAAAGACAAGATTGAAGTTATCATAGATGAATTCTGGGGCGAATGTAGCGCAGAACAGCAATGCTTTGCAGTGTTTGACAGTGCGGCGCAAGGTGCTGAGCAAGGCAAGGTTATCGTTACCCAAGTTGAAGCAGAAATGAGTGGTTTTAGTAGCAACGATATTGCCAGTGGAACATTAACAACCAGCTTAGAAAATGGACAAAGTTTTAGTCCTTGGACATATGTAGCCGGTGCAGCAGCATTGCTCGGAGGCATTGCATTAGCCGCAGGCGGTGGAAGCAGTGGTGGCAAGGGATCATCCCATACGGGGGGGGGTAGAAAGCACTAAGATTACCGCCGCCGAAGAAGCAGTTAAAGCCGCCGAAGAAGCCTACCAACAAGCCAAAGATCTTCTAGAAAAAGCAAAAGAAGATAATCAAATCACAGCAGAAGAAAACGCTGCCCTTGAAGAAGCAAATCAAGCAATAAAAGACGCAAAAACAAAGGCAGAAGAAGCATTAAAAAACCTACCTAAAGATAAAGAACAAGAAGCACTGAAAGAAAGATTAGATGCCGTTAATCCCATTGAAATTCCCGAGAATGGCGGAAATCCGTCAACAGATCCAGAACAACCAACTCCAACAGACCCTACAGATAATCAAGGCAACACAGGAAAAGACAAACCGGATGTTGGAGGACAGGATAAAGATCCTGCGTTAGAAAATGCAGAGAAATTAGTCAAGGCAGCAGAAGACGCAGAGAAAGCGGCAGAAGCAAAATTGACTGAAGTGAAGGCGAAAGATGTGGTTAGCCAAGCAGATGCGGACGAGTTAACACGTTTAAATAACGAAGTCACAGCGAAGAAAGAGGCCGCAGAGGAAGCGGTGAACGCATTACCAGAAGGCGATGTGAAGGATGGCTTTACCGGTCGTTTAGCTAGTGTGGATGGCATTACCGTTCCACCGGTGACGGACAGCAATAACGATGGTGTCGCGGATGATAAAGCGGCAGAAGCTGAGCGGTTAGTCAAGGCAGCAGAAGACGCAGAGAAAGCGGCAGAAGCAAAATTGACTGAAGTGAAGGCGAAAGATGTGGTTAGCCAAGCAGATGCGGACGAGTTAACACGTTTAAATAACGAAGTCACAGCGAAGAAAGAGGCCGCAGAGGAAGCGGTGAACGCATTACCAGAAGGTGATGTGAAGGATGGCTTTACCGGTCGTTTAGCTAGTGTGGATGGCATTACCGTTCCACCGGTGACGGACAGCAATAACGATGGTGTCGCGGATGATAAAGCGGCAGAAGCTGAGCGGTTAGTCAAGGCAGCAGAAGACGCAGAGAAAGCGGCAGAAGCAAAATTGACTGAAGTGAAGGCGAAAGATGTGGTTAGCCAAGCAGATGCGGACGAGTTAACACGTTTAAATAACGAAGTCACAGCGAAGAAAGAGGCCGCAGAGGAAGCGGTGAACGCATTACCAGAAGGCGATGTGAAGGATGGCTTTACCGGTCGTTTAGCTAGTGTGGATGGCATTACCGTTCCACCGGTGACGGACAGCAATAACGATGGTGTCGCGGATGATAAAGCGGCAGAAGCTGAGCGGTTAGTCAAGGCAGCAGAAGACGCAGAGAAAGCGGCAGAAGCAAAATTGACTGAAGTGAAGGCGAAAGATGTGGTTAGCCAAGCAGATGCGGACGAGTTAACACGTTTAAATAACGAAGTCACAGCGAAGAAAGAGGCCGCAGAGGAAGCGGTGAACGCATTACCAGAAGGCGATGTGAAGGATGGCTTTACCGGTCGTTTAGCTAGTGTGGATGGCATTACCGTTCCACCGGTGACGGACAGCAATAACGATGGTGTCGCGGATGATAAAGCGGCAGAAGCTGAGCGGTTAGTCAAGGCAGCAGAAGACGCAGAGAAAGCGGCAGAAGCAAAATTGACTGAAGTGAAGGCGAAAGATGTGGTTAGCCAAGCAGATGCGGACGAGTTAACACGTTTAAATAACGAAGTCACAGCGAAGAAAGAGGCCGCAGAGGAAGCGGTGAACGCATTACCAGAAGGCGATGTGAAGGATGGCTTTACCGGTCGTTTAGCTAGTGTGGATGGCATTACCGTTCCACCGGTGACGGACAGCAATAACGATGGTGTCGCGGATGATAAAGCGGCAGAAGCTGAGCGGTTAGTCAAGGCAGCAGAAGACGCAGAGAAAGCGGCAGAAGCAAAATTGACTGAAGTGAAGGCGAAAGATGTGGTTAGCCAAGCAGATGCGGACGAGTTAACACGTTTAAATAACGAAGTCACAGCGAAGAAAGAGGCCGCAGAGGAAGCGGTGAACGCATTACCAGAAGGCGATGTGAAGGATGGCTTTACCGGTCGTTTAGCTAGTGTGGATGGCATTACCGTTCCACCGGTGACGGACAGCAATAACGATGGTGTCGCGGATGATAAAGCGGCAGAAGCTGAGCGGTTAGTCAAGGCAGCAGAAGACGCAGAGAAAGCGGCAGAAGCAAAATTGACTGAAGTGAAGGCGAAAGATGTGGTTAGCCAAGCAGATGCGGACGAGTTAACACGTTTAAATAACGAAGTCACAGCGAAGAAAGAGGCCGCAGAGGAAGCGGTGAACGCATTACCAGAAGGTGATGTGAAGGATGGCTTTACCGGTCGTTTAGCTAGTGTGGATGGCATTACCGTTCCACCGGTGACGGACAGCAATAACGATGGTGTCGCGGATGATAAAGCGGCAGAAGCTGAGCGGTTAGTCAAGGCAGCAGAAGACGCAGAGAAAGCGGCAGAAGCAAAATTGACTGAAGTGAAGGCGAAAGATGTGGTTAGCCAAGCAGATGCGGACGAGTTAACACGTTTAAATAACGAAGTCACAGCGAAGAAAGAGGCCGCAGAGGAAGCGGTGAACGCATTACCAGAAGGTGATGTGAAGGATGGCTTTACCGGTCGTTTAGCTAGTGTGGATGGCATTACCGTTCCACCGGTGACGGACAGCAATAACGATGGTGTCGCGGATGATAAAGCGGCAGAAGCTGAGCGGTTAGTCAAGGCAGCAGAAGACGCAGAGAAAGCGGCAGAAGCAAAATTGACTGAAGTGAAGGCGAAAGATGTGGTTAGCCAAGCAGATGCGGACGAGTTAACACGTTTAAATAACGAAGTCACAGCGAAGAAAGAGGCCGCAGAGGAAGCGGTGAACGCATTACCAGAAGGTGATGTGAAGGATGGCTTTACCGGTCGTTTAGCTAGTGTGGATGGCATTACCGTTCCACCGGTGACGGACAGCAATAACGATGGTGTCGCGGATGATAAAGCGGCAGAAGCTGAGCGGTTAGTCAAGGCAGCAGAAGACGCAGAGAAAGCGGCAGAAGCAAAATTGACTGAAGTGAAGGCGAAAGATGTGGTTAGCCAAGCAGATGCGGACGAGTTAACACGTTTAAATAACGAAGTCACAGCGAAGAAAGAGGCCGCAGAGGAAGCGGTGAACGCATTACCAGAAGGCGATGTGAAGGATGGCTTTACCGGTCGTTTAGCTAGTGTGGATGGCATTACCGTTCCACCGGTGACGGACAGCAATAACGATGGTGTCGCGGATGATAAAGCGGCAGAAGCTGAGCGGTTAGTCAAGGCAGCAGAAGACGCAGAGAAAGCGGCAGAAGCAAAATTGACTGAAGTGAAGGCGAAAGATGTGGTTAGCCAAGCAGATGCGGACGAGTTAACACGTTTAAATAACGAAGTCACAGCGAAGAAAGAGGCCGCAGAGGAAGCGGTGAACGCATTACCAGAAGGTGATGTGAAGGATGGCTTTACCGGTCGTTTAGCTAGTGTGGATGGCATTACCGTTCCACCGGTGACGGACAGCAATAACGATGGTGTCGCGGATGATAAAGCGGCAGAAGCTGAGCGGTTAGTCAAGGCAGCAGAAGACGCAGAGAAAGCGGCAGAAGCAAAATTGACTGAAGTGAAGGCGAAAGATGTGGTTAGCCAAGCAGATGCGGACGAGTTAACACGTTTAAATAACGAAGTCACAGCGAAGAAAGAGGCCGCAGAGGAAGCGGTGAACGCATTACCAGAAGGCGATGTGAAGGATGGCTTTACCGGTCGTTTAGCTAGTGTGGATGGCATTACCGTTCCACCGGTGACGGACAGCAATAACGATGGTGTCGCGGATGATAAAGCGGCAGAAGCTGAGCGGTTAGTCAAGGCAGCAGAAGACGCAGAGAAAGCGGCAGAAGCAAAATTGACTGAAGTGAAGGCGAAAGATGTGGTTAGCCAAGCAGATGCGGACGAGTTAACACGTTTAAATAACGAAGTCACAGCGAAGAAAGAGGCCGCAGAGGAAGCGGTGAACGCATTACCAGAAGGTGATGTGAAGGATGGCTTTACCGGTCGTTTAGCTAGTGTGGATGGCATTACCGTTCCACCGGTGACGGACAGCAATAACGATGGTGTCGCGGATGATAAAGCGGCAGAAGCTGAGCGGTTAGTCAAGGCAGCAGAAGACGCAGAGAAAGCGGCAGAAGCAAAATTGACTGAAGTGAAGGCGAAAGATGTGGTTAGCCAAGCAGATGCGGACGAGTTAACACGTTTAAATAACGAAGTCACAGCGAAGAAAGAGGCCGCAGAGGAAGCGGTGAACGCATTACCAGAAGGCGATGTGAAGGATGGCTTTACCGGTCGTTTAGCTAGTGTGGATGGCATTACCGTTCCACCGGTGACGGACAGCAATAACGATGGTGTCGCGGATGATAAAGCGGCAGAAGCTGAGCGGTTAGTCAAGGCAGCAGAAGACGCAGAGAAAGCGGCAGAAGCAAAATTGACTGAAGTGAAGGCGAAAGATGTGGTTAGCCAAGCAGATGCGGACGAGTTAACACGTTTAAATAACGAAGTCACAGCGAAGAAAGAGGCCGCAGAGGAAGCGGTGAACGCATTACCAGAAGGCGATGTGAAGGATGGCTTTACCGGTCGTTTAGCTAGTGTGGATGGCATTACCGTTCCACCGGTGACGGACAGCAATAACGATGGTGTCGCGGATGATAAAGCGGCAGAAGCTGAGCGGTTAGTCAAGGCAGCAGAAGACGCAGAGAAAGCGGCAGAAGCAAAATTGACTGAAGTGAAGGCGAAAGATGTGGTTAGCCAAGCAGATGCGGACGAGTTAACACGTTTAAATAACGAAGTCACAGCGAAGAAAGAGGCCGCAGAGGAAGCGGTGAACGCATTACCAGAAGGTGATGTGAAGGATGGCTTTACCGGTCGTTTAGCTAGTGTGGATGGCATTACCGTTCCACCGGTGACGGACAGCAATAACGATGGTGTCGCGGATGATAAAGCGGCAGAAGCTGAGCGGTTAGTCAAGGCAGCAGAAGACGCAGAGAAAGCGGCAGAAGCAAAATTGACTGAAGTGAAGGCGAAAGATGTGGTTAGCCAAGCAGATGCGGACGAGTTAACACGTTTAAATAACGAAGTCACAGCGAAGAAAGAGGCCGCAGAGGAAGCGGTGAACGCATTACCAGAAGGTGATGTGAAGGATGGCTTTACCGGTCGTTTAGCTAGTGTGGATGGCATTACCGTTCCACCGGTGACGGACAGCAATAACGATGGTGTCGCGGATGATAAAGCGGCAGAAGCTGAGCGGTTAGTCAAGGCAGCAGAAGACGCAGAGAAAGCGGCAGAAGCAAAATTGACTGAAGTGAAGGCGAAAGATGTGGTTAGCCAAGCAGATGCGGACGAGTTAACACGTTTAAATAACGAAGTCACAGCGAAGAAAGAGGCCGCAGAGGAAGCGGTGAACGCATTACCAGAAGGCGATGTGAAGGATGGCTTTACCGGTCGTTTAGCTAGTGTGGATGGCATTACCGTTCCACCGGTGACGGACAGCAATAACGATGGTGTCGCGGATGATAAAGCGGCAGAAGCTGAGCGGTTAGTCAAGGCAGCAGAAGACGCAGAGAAAGCGGCAGAAGCAAAATTGACTGAAGTGAAGGCGAAAGATGTGGTTAGCCAAGCAGATGCGGACGAGTTAACACGTTTAAATAACGAAGTCACAGCGAAGAAAGAGGCCGCAGAGGAAGCGGTGAACGCATTACCAGAAGGCGATGTGAAGGATGGCTTTACCGGTCGTTTAGCTAGTGTGGATGGCATTACCGTTCCACCGGTGACGGACAGCAATAACGATGGTGTCGCGGATGATAAAGCGGCAGAAGCTGAGCGGTTAGTCAAGGCAGCAGAAGACGCAGAGAAAGCGGCAGAAGCAAAATTGACTGAAGTGAAGGCGAAAGATGTGGTTAGCCAAGCAGATGCGGACGAGTTAACACGTTTAAATAACGAAGTCACAGCGAAGAAAGAGGCCGCAGAGGAAGCGGTGAACGCATTACCAGAAGGCGATGTGAAGGATGGCTTTACCGGTCGTTTAGCTAGTGTGGATGGCATTACCGTTCCACCGGTGACGGACAGCAATAACGATGGTGTCGCGGATGATAAAGCGGCAGAAGCTGAGCGGTTAGTCAAGGCAGCAGAAGACGCAGAGAAAGCGGCAGAAGCAAAATTGACTGAAGTGAAGGCGAAAGATGTGGTTAGCCAAGCAGATGCGGACGAGTTAACACGTTTAAATAACGAAGTCACAGCGAAGAAAGAGGCCGCAGAGGAAGCGGTGAACGCATTACCAGAAGGTGATGTGAAGGATGGCTTTACCGGTCGTTTAGCTAGTGTGGATGGCATTACCGTTCCACCGGTGACGGACAGCAATAACGATGGTGTCGCGGATGATAAAGCGGCAGAAGCTGAGCGGTTAGTCAAGGCAGCAGAAGACGCAGAGAAAGCGGCAGAAGCAAAATTGACTGAAGTGAAGGCGAAAGATGTGGTTAGCCAAGCAGATGCGGACGAGTTAACACGTTTAAATAACGAAGTCACAGCGAAGAAAGAGGCCGCAGAGGAAGCGGTGAACGCATTACCAGAAGGTGATGTGAAGGATGGCTTTACCGGTCGTTTAGCTAGTGTGGATGGCATTACCGTTCCACCGGTGACGGACAGCAATAACGATGGTGTCGCGGATGATAAAGCGGCAGAAGCTGAGCGGTTAGTCAAGGCAGCAGAAGACGCAGAGAAAGCGGCAGAAGCAAAATTGACTGAAGTGAAGGCGAAAGATGTGGTTAGCCAAGCAGATGCGGACGAGTTAACACGTTTAAATAACGAAGTCACAGCGAAGAAAGAGGCCGCAGAGGAAGCGGTGAACGCATTACCAGAAGGCGATGTGAAGGATGGCTTTACCGGTCGTTTAGCTAGTGTGGATGGCATTACCGTTCCACCGGTGACGGACAGCAATAACGATGGTGTCGCGGATGATAAAGCGGCAGAAGCTGAGCGGTTAGTCAAGGCAGCAGAAGACGCAGAGAAAGCGGCAGAAGCAAAATTGACTGAAGTGAAGGCGAAAGATGTGGTTAGCCAAGCAGATGCGGACGAGTTAACACGTTTAAATAACGAAGTCACAGCGAAGAAAGAGGCCGCAGAGGAAGCGGTGAACGCATTACCAGAAGGCGATGTGAAGGATGGCTTTACCGGTCGTTTAGCTAGTGTGGATGGCATTACCGTTCCACCGGTGACGGACAGCAATAACGATGGTGTCGCGGATGATAAAGCGGCAGAAGCTGAGCGGTTAGTCAAGGCAGCAGAAGACGCAGAGAAAGCGGCAGAAGCAAAATTGACTGAAGTGAAGGCGAAAGATGTGGTTAGCCAAGCAGATGCGGACGAGTTAACACGTTTAAATAACGAAGTCACAGCGAAGAAAGAGGCCGCAGAGGAAGCGGTGAACGCATTACCAGAAGGCGATGTGAAGGATGGCTTTACCGGTCGTTTAGCTAGTGTGGATGGCATTACCGTTCCACCGGTGACGGACAGCAATAACGATGGTGTCGCGGATGATAAAGCGGCAGAAGCTGAGCGGTTAGTCAAGGCAGCAGAAGACGCAGAGAAAGCGGCAGAAGCAAAATTGACTGAAGTGAAGGCGAAAGATGTGGTTAGCCAAGCAGATGCGGACGAGTTAACACGTTTAAATAACGAAGTCACAGCGAAGAAAGAGGCCGCAGAGGAAGCGGTGAACGCATTACCAGAAGGTGATGTGAAGGATGGCTTTACCGGTCGTTTAGCTAGTGTGGATGGCATTACCGTTCCACCGGTGACGGACAGCAATAACGATGGTGTCGCGGATGATAAAGCGGCAGAAGCTGAGCGGTTAGTCAAGGCAGCAGAAGACGCAGAGAAAGCGGCAGAAGCAAAATTGACTGAAGTGAAGGCGAAAGATGTGGTTAGCCAAGCAGATGCGGACGAGTTAACACGTTTAAATAACGAAGTCACAGCGAAGAAAGAGGCCGCAGAGGAAGCGGTGAACGCATTACCAGAAGGTGATGTGAAGGATGGCTTTACCGGTCGTTTAGCTAGTGTGGATGGCATTACCGTTCCACCGGTGACGGACAGCAATAACGATGGTGTCGCGGATGATAAAGCGGCAGAAGCTGAGCGGTTAGTCAAGGCAGCAGAAGACGCAGAGAAAGCGGCAGAAGCAAAATTGACTGAAGTGAAGGCGAAAGATGTGGTTAGCCAAGCAGATGCGGACGAGTTAACACGTTTAAATAACGAAGTCACAGCGAAGAAAGAGGCCGCAGAGGAAGCGGTGAACGCATTACCAGAAGGCGATGTGAAGGATGGCTTTACCGGTCGTTTAGCTAGTGTGGATGGCATTACCGTTCCACCGGTGACGGACAGCAATAACGATGGTGTCGCGGATGATAAAGCGGCAGAAGCTGAGCGGTTAGTCAAGGCAGCAGAAGACGCAGAGAAAGCGGCAGAAGCAAAATTGACTGAAGTGAAGGCGAAAGATGTGGTTAGCCAAGCAGATGCGGACGAGTTAACACGTTTAAATAACGAAGTCACAGCGAAGAAAGAGGCCGCAGAGGAAGCGGTGAACGCATTACCAGAAGGCGATGTGAAGGATGGCTTTACCGGTCGTTTAGCTAGTGTGGATGGCATTACCGTTCCACCGGTGACGGACAGCAATAACGATGGTGTCGCGGATGATAAAGCGGCAGAAGCTGAGCGGTTAGTCAAGGCAGCAGAAGACGCAGAGAAAGCGGCAGAAGCAAAATTGACTGAAGTGAAGGCGAAAGATGTGGTTAGCCAAGCAGATGCGGACGAGTTAACACGTTTAAATAACGAAGTCACAGCGAAGAAAGAGGCCGCAGAGGAAGCGGTGAACGCATTACCAGAAGGCGATGTGAAGGATGGCTTTACCGGTCGTTTAGCTAGTGTGGATGGCATTACCGTTCCACCGGTGACGGACAGCAATAACGATGGTGTCGCGGATGATAAAGCGGCAGAAGCTGAGCGGTTAGTCAAGGCAGCAGAAGACGCAGAGAAAGCGGCAGAAGCAAAATTGACTGAAGTGAAGGCGAAAGATGTGGTTAGCCAAGCAGATGCGGACGAGTTAACACGTTTAAATAACGAAGTCACAGCGAAGAAAGAGGCCGCAGAGGAAGCGGTGAACGCATTACCAGAAGGTGATGTGAAGGATGGCTTTACCGGTCGTTTAGCTAGTGTGGATGGCATTACCGTTCCACCGGTGACGGACAGCAATAACGATGGTGTCGCGGATGATAAAGCGGCAGAAGCTGAGCGGTTAGTCAAGGCAGCAGAAGACGCAGAGAAAGCGGCAGAAGCAAAATTGACTGAAGTGAAGGCGAAAGATGTGGTTAGCCAAGCAGATGCGGACGAGTTAACACGTTTAAATAACGAAGTCACAGCGAAGAAAGAGGCCGCAGAGGAAGCGGTGAACGCATTACCAGAAGGTGATGTGAAGGATGGCTTTACCGGTCGTTTAGCTAGTGTGGATGGCATTACCGTTCCACCGGTGACGGACAGCAATAACGATGGTGTCGCGGATGATAAAGCGGCAGAAGCTGAGCGGTTAGTCAAGGCAGCAGAAGACGCAGAGAAAGCGGCAGAAGCAAAATTGACTGAAGTGAAGGCGAAAGATGTGGTTAGCCAAGCAGATGCGGACGAGTTAACACGTTTAAATAACGAAGTCACAGCGAAGAAAGAGGCCGCAGAGGAAGCGGTGAACGCATTACCAGAAGGCGATGTGAAGGATGGCTTTACCGGTCGTTTAGCTAGTGTGGATGGCATTACCGTTCCACCGGTGACGGACAGCAATAACGATGGTGTCGCGGATGATAAAGCGGCAGAAGCTGAGCGGTTAGTCAAGGCAGCAGAAGACGCAGAGAAAGCGGCAGAAGCAAAATTGACTGAAGTGAAGGCGAAAGATGTGGTTAGCCAAGCAGATGCGGACGAGTTAACACGTTTAAATAACGAAGTCACAGCGAAGAAAGAGGCCGCAGAGGAAGCGGTGAACGCATTACCAGAAGGCGATGTGAAGGATGGCTTTACCGGTCGTTTAGCTAGTGTGGATGGCATTACCGTTCCACCGGTGACGGACAGCAATAACGATGGTGTCGCGGATGATAAAGCGGCAGAAGCTGAGCGGTTAGTCAAGGCAGCAGAAGACGCAGAGAAAGCGGCAGAAGCAAAATTGACTGAAGTGAAGGCGAAAGATGTGGTTAGCCAAGCAGATGCGGACGAGTTAACACGTTTAAATAACGAAGTCACAGCGAAGAAAGAGGCCGCAGAGGAAGCGGTGAACGCATTACCAGAAGGCGATGTGAAGGATGGCTTTACCGGTCGTTTAGCTAGTGTGGATGGCATTACCGTTCCACCGGTGACGGACAGCAATAACGATGGTGTCGCGGATGATAAAGCGGCAGAAGCTGAGCGGTTAGTCAAGGCAGCAGAAGACGCAGAGAAAGCGGCAGAAGCAAAATTGACTGAAGTGAAGGCGAAAGATGTGGTTAGCCAAGCAGATGCGGACGAGTTAACACGTTTAAATAACGAAGTCACAGCGAAGAAAGAGGCCGCAGAGGAAGCGGTGAACGCATTACCAGAAGGCGATGTGAAGGATGGCTTTACCGGTCGTTTAGCTAGTGTGGATGGCATTACCGTTCCACCGGTGACGGACAAAAACAGCAACGGTGTATTAGATACAACGGAAGCGAATATTGATCGTTTATTGGCAGAAGCGAAGCAGAAAGCGCAAGACGCTAAGGCGAAGGAAACAGAAGTTGGTAAAAATGGTGTAGTTACTGCAACAGAGAAGGGGCAGTTAGATCAGGCGATTAAAGATGCTCAAGATGCGAAGAATGCAGTAGATGCTGAGATTGCTAAATTACCAAATGGTTCATATAAAACGTCCAAAGAAGGTGAATCAGCAAGCATTGTTATTCCTAATACTTTAAGTGTTACCCCAATCCCAACAGGTAAACCAGCAGTGGTGGTTGGTAGCGGTTTAGATGCTGATAGCGATGGTGTGATTGATAAAGCAGAGTTAGGTGAGTCTGGTGGTCAACCAAATCCGGTTACAGTGAATGTCGGCTTTATTGGTGTGCAAAATGTGAAAGCGGGTGATATCTTGACCGGTAAAATTACCGTTGGTGATAAGGTTTATTATATTAATTCAGATAAATCGCTAACGGGAACGCAGCCTGCGAAAGGTTATGCTTTGACAGCAGATGATATTCGCGACGGCATTTCATTGAATGTACCAGTGCAAGATGGTTTCCAAGGTCAGCTTTCTGTATCGGATGTAACGGTGAAAGATGCTGAAAACCAAGGTAATAATACGACTGCAGGTCAACAATCTGTACAGTTGGATATTACTGATGCACCAACAGTTACGATGGCGTTAACTCAAGATACTGGAAGTTCGAAAACAGATAAGATCACTAACAATGGTGAATTGAGTTTCACTCCGCCACAAGGTTATGTCATTGATAGCGTTACAGTAAATGGTGAAGCGGCTAAATTGGATGGTAATAAGATTACTTTACCGGAAGGTCAGTACGATGCAGGTTCAGTAGTTGTGACTATTCGTAATGAAACAATAGGGCGAACAGCAACGATACCTAATAGTGATCGCTATGTGGTGGATACTACAACACCAAGCGAGCCACAAATTGATGCACCAGCTGGAAAAGATACAACAATTGCATTGCCTACTGATGCTGATATTGGTGATGTGTTTAAGGTGAAGATTACTAAACCGGGTGAAGCAGCAGCAAATGAAATTGAATACCGTAAGACAGAAAATGGTTGGGTACTACAAGGAAGTTCAGTAGAGGGTGTGAACCTTGCAAATGGTATGATTACGATTGCACAAAATAGTACACCAGTCGGCACAACTATTAATGCAACAGTAACTGACGTTGCAGGTAATTCAGCATCGGCAACTGAGGCAACAGTTAAAGAAATACCAGATCGGGATAAAGATGGTTATACCGATGATGAAGAGGCAAAAGCAGGATCTGATCCTGATCTAAATAGCTCTACGCCTAAGACCTTAGCTGAAGAAGCTTATGAGAAAGCGAAAGAAGCATTTGAGGCATTTAATGCTCAAAAATCAGTGCTTGCTGAACATGGCTTTACGGCAAATGAGGTAAATGCGCTTAATAAACAGTTGCTGCCATTATCAGAGTTGAAAGAAAAAGCAATTGCAGCAGTGGAATGGGTGCATACAGATGATGATAAGCAAGATTTAGTGAACAAAATTAATGCCTTAGAAGCAGTAGTGCCAGATGTAACTAATGCGGCCGATGCAGTTTGGCAAGCGAATAGTAGAACTACGCTTTTATATCGAGCATTTTGGAAAACTATGACCCCTAGTGCTAAATATCTTGATGATTATGCATCAGAAAATGGGGGGATTGTTACTATTAATGCAACAGATATTCCTATTAAAGATACTTTAGGTGGAGAATCATTTACGATTAAACTTGCGCCAACAGACGGATGGAAGCAAGGAACACCAACGTCATCAAGTGCATCTATTTCTGAGTATCGTGTAGATGAAAATGGAAATATGCAAATTCGTATTGATCCTGAGGTTGCAAAAAAAATTAGTGAGACAACTCAACAGTTTTTTAATGTGGTGACTGAAGATGGTACTAAATTGACACTGCTGGTTCCATTTACAAATCCAAATAAGGGTGGGAATGGTATTGATGTGGTTAGTGTTAGTATTGAGGATGATGAGAACCCAATTACAGAGGTAGTAGAAAAAGATGGAACAACTAATGACACTAGCTGGTCTAAAATTCTCGTTGGGGTTAAGAATAAAGTTTCATCAGGTGGAAATTTAGATGGTTGGGTAGTGAAATTAGAGATCATTGATACTAATGAGCCAGATCAGGTACGTTGGTCAGATACAAAAGGCAATCAGACAGCGGGAGAAAAAACACTTACATTTGATGCGAGAGGTTTTAATCCAGAAGATGGGCATACCTATATTTTGAGAGCTAGCTCTTATAATACTAATGATACGACTGTTTTGGGGACTTATACTGTTTACGATAGTGTAGAAAATCGAGTAACGTTAGATACTACACCGCCGGCGGTAGAACATCATATTTATGCCGATGAAGCAGGAAAATTGCACGTTGAATTTACCTTTAAAGAAGATAGTCTTAAAGTGTGGAGAAAAGATGGTGCATTGGCTAATCCGGAGATAGATGTTTTACAAAACTATAGCAGTGCAGTAGATGTATCCCAGAAAGATCATAAATGGAGTACAACAATTAGAGATGGGGAATCAACATTTGTCTTCTATGATAAAGAAGGGAATTCCCAAATTGTTGATTTATTAAAAGATGCAAAAGTGCTTCGTTTGGCTCGTTTAACAACGAATATGAATAAAGACGTAGGACCTAATAACTGGAATAGTGATGGTAATGAAGATCAAAATAAAGATTATGGTTCAAATGGTTTAAAAACAGAAAGTGATAAAGACAATATCATTATTCTTCGTCAGACACAGGGTGGTGATGGGTTTGGTGGCTTTATTGATGGAGGCACTGATCTTTCAGAGTATAAAGCGACTTTAAAAACCTATGATCACGATGATCTTATTGATGCTGTTGGTATGGGAGGTCATACTGATGTGATTACTGGCGGAGGTGATGACACGTTAATCTTGCGTAAAGGTATGAGTGGTTATGGACCTTATGGTTATCCGGGGGGTTCGTTTGATGGCCCTCAGCGTATCTTAATGGGCAGCGGTAAAGATACTTTTAGTATTTTCGGTGTCTTTAAAGACAGCTATGGTATGAATAATACAACTGCGAAAGTATCGATGGGCGATGATGATGATACCATTTCAATTACTCGTTCAATTGAAGCGGATCATGATAGTGAGCGACCATATTCTAACTATTTTAGTCTTGGTGCTGGAAACGATAAGATGACAGTAGGTGGAACGATTACTGATACAGCTCCTAAATTGGCATCAAATATTATCGATCTTGGTTCAGGAAATGATGTTCTGACGGTAGGCGGAGAGTTGCAAGATGATGTGTTAATTCTTTCAAAAGACAGTAGCACAATTACTGTAGGGGGAATTGGCGGACAAGCTAATGTAACTATGTTGCTTGGCGCAGGAGATGACAATGTAACTGTGCGTAATAGTGTTAATTACTCTGAAGCCAGAGATAAGGCAATCTTTAAAGAGATTTATGATGCCAGCTTGAAATATACTGGTGCTTATCAAGACGATGTGCGTTCTTGGTATGAAGAGAGTAAAGATGCATTAGCTAAGTTGCCGGATAATAACTATATTATTAATCTTGGTGATGGTAATAATACTATGAGTGTTGGCGGCAATATGATCCATGCAAAAATTGAGTCTGGCTCAGGCAAAGATACGGTAACTATTAATACTTGGGTTCTTTCATCAAATAATATTAAACTTGGTGCAGGAAATGACTCCATTTCGATTAACTCTATGTTCAAAGATGATAGTATCTCTGGTCAATCATTGATTTATGGTGGTGAAGGTCGAGATACAATTAATCTTGGTACACCAAATAGTGATTCAAATAAAGTAAGGTTGGAAATGTATGGCGATATTGGTGGTAACAATATTGATGTTTCTAGCATTGAAGTCTTTAATTTGAATGGTAAAGGTGGAACACTCATTATCGGAAACAAAGGAGATATTGTTAGTGGCAAAGCTTCAACAATTGGTCCGATTGAAGTTCATGGAACGAATGCTGATAGTGTCAGAATAGAAAGTAGTTGGCATAAGGTAGCAACAGAAAATGGTGCGAAGAAATATGAATATAAAAATACAGGTATTTATATTTCCATCGATGATGCTATTAATGTTACTGAATTTTCTGTTTGATTAATTGAGCGTTAAAAACAGGTAATCAAAAACCCATCAAGCTTCCCGCTTGATGGGCTTTTCTTTTGTATTTGATTTGTTTTTTTCTTCTGTATTAATCACCAATAACCGCTTGTGCAATTTGTTCAAGCAAATTTTTATAAATAGTGCTGCCTTCAGTAGCACTTACTTTAATTTCAATAATAGTAGCGGATTTACGCATATAAGCTGTTTTTAGGGTAGAACTTAAATCTGCCCAAGTATAAGGCCGTGCATAATTTAGCTCAAACATATTGGCGATTTGTGAAAACTCTAAATTATGTGGTAAGCGATAATATTGTTCTTTAGCTTCATTTTCTACTGGCAACATATCAAAAATTGCACCGCCATTATTGTTAATAATAAAAATAATGGTTGGCAATTTGACCTTTCTGAATAAGGCAAAAGAGTTGAGATCGTGCAGTGCGGAAATGTCGCCGATAAAAGCGATCAAAGGGCGTTGATGAGCAATAGCAACACCAGCGGCGGTAGCCAATAAACCATCGATACCGCTTGCTCCTCTATTAGTATAAATCGGATAGTTATTAGGCAGTTTGCATAGTGCATCAACTAAACGTACAAAAAGACTATTACCAAGGAAAAGTATGCCATTTGTTGGCAGTAAGCGTTCTAGATGATGAGCCAATGATGCTTCGTTTAAATTGCTTCCAACTTGTTGTTCAATAAATTTATCACAAAATTGTGATAGTGCTAACGGTTCAAGCAACCACGGTTTTTGTCTGAGTGGTGGATGCGCACGCAACCAATGGTGAGCTTTAGCGTGAAAACGGGTTTGTTGATGATGTGCCGGATCAAGACGGCGTTGTGAAGCATCAACTAACCAATATTCACCGTGAAAGGTTGCTAAAAATTGATTAATTCGTTTACTTACAATGCCGCCGCCAAGCTGAATCACAATATCTGCTTGTAGTAATTGTTGAAAAACCGTTTTATTTGCTAACCAAATATCGGCGTAAGGCAATGTCGCTTCAACAGTGGATTGTACATCCGTTAGTAATACCCAACCCATTGTATTAACCCAAGTGCTAATTCCCATACTTTGTTCCAATGGCAAACGTCCGACAACGACAACGCCGCGTTTTGTTCTCCATAGATCCCAATTTTCGTGGATCAGCACTTCGACTTGATTTTCCGGATGTTTCACCCACGGTTTTTGGCTGTGTAACCAAGAACTTAGCGGTTGTAACCACGAATGGTTGTCAATTTGTTGCAGATTCGCTTGGTAAAGTGGTTCGGCGAACGGCACATTAATATGTATGACGCCGGGGGTAAGTTGTTGTTGATAACAGGCTTGATCTAATGTGGATACTAACCAATTGGCGCTGTAATCTTGACTTGGTTTCGGCAAATCAACTTCAGCAACCGGATAATGTGCAAAGATGTTTTGTTGGCGGATAGCTTGATTTGCACCGCATTCAACCAGTTCGATAGGGCGGTCGGCGGTCAAGACGATTAAATTCGTCTGTGTTTGATAGGCTTCCACAATTGCCGGATAAAGATTAGCGACAGCAGTGCCGGAAGTTACGATAATCACGACCGGCTTTTGTTGTGCTTTAGCTAAACCGAGCGCAAAAAAGCCTAAACCACGCTCATCAAAGTGAGTATGGCAGGTTGCGCGGCTTTCATCCTGTAGCCGTGCGGCTTCGAGTGTAAGCGGTGTTGAACGTGAACCGGGTGCAATGCAGATATGGCTCACACCGTAACGGAGCAGTGATTCCAAAATGACTTTAGACCAGCAACGGTTAAATGTACTGATAGACATGGTATTCTCCTTATCCTATTTGCGTTCAAACAGAGAGAGCAATCCGGACATTTTTCTTTCTATTTCTTGCCACTCTTCATCTGCTTGAGATTCTTTAACAATGCCGGCACCGGCAAAGAGGTGTAATTGTTGATTAGTGAGTTCTGCGGAACGTAGTCCAACACAAAATTCAGCAAAAGATTGTGTGATAACTCCGATTGCTCCGGCGTACCAGTTGCGTTGAAACGGTTCATTGTTCTTAATGAATGACAATGCCGGTTGTCTTGGATAACCGGCAACCGCAGCGGTCGGATGTAATGCGAATAATGGTTCCCAATATTGATGTTGCGGCTGCAAGGTTGCCTTAATCGGATGGCAGAGGTGCTGAACTTTGCGTAATTGGCGTAATTGCACTTTGCCGACCTCAATTTTTTGACAATAAGGCTGAATTTTTTGACAAATATCATCAACAACAAATTGATTTTCCACGAGATTTTTTTGATCTTGCAATAACCATTGTTGATATTGTCGTTGTTGTTCATCTGTTTCGCCAATGGGGGCGGTGCCAGCAAGTGCTTCGGTTTGAAAATCTGAATCAGTGCGGCAGTATAAACATTCTGGACTGGCACCTAAAAAAATAGAATGTGCTGATTCAGCAATCGCAAAGTGGTAACAATGCTGATTAGTTTGACGACTTAATGCCAGCAAATCATAGCCATTTAGTGGTTGATTGAGTTGAAATACTGTTTCACGAGCTAGAACCACTTTATTGAACTGCTGTTGTTTGATCGCATTTAATGCGTTTTGGATTAACTTCCGCCATTGAGATTGAGTACTACTTTGATGGTGTAGTATCGGTGTGATGTCCTTGATTTCATTACAAGTTTGAGAGTGCGGCAGTTGTTGTAGAATTTGCAACAGTTGTTGTTTTTCTTGTTGCCAAATTCTTTGATTAAACAATAGCTTAACAGTTAATTTTTGTTGTTGATAATGCAAATAAATGCGAGGCAAAATGAACTTCACTTCACCTCGAAATTGAACGCCGCCGACGAGCGTAAAATGAGGATAATTCTGTTTAAATTCACTTAATTCTGTAAATGAGGTGATGTGGCTTACCGCGCCGACTGCAGCGATTTGATATTGCTGTTGGCGTTGTTGCAAATAAAATTGCGGAAATACGGCTTGCCCTTTCAACCAAGCGATAAGATCAATGTTTGAAGCCTCTATGGATGCTTGGATTTCACCAAAGCGGCGGCAATCAGGTTGATAAATAGCAATCTGCGTAGTGAGTAATGATTTTAGTTGTTGAAATACATCCATTGTCAATAGCTATTCTATTTATCCAAATGTTATAAAAGTGGTAATTTTACCGTAATTTCAAATAAAGTTCTTGAAAATCTTTCTAAGCTCAAAAAATTAGCGTAAAGTAACCCATTATTGTTAATAAATTGTTTAAGGTGACAGTGATGGATGTTTTCCCAAAATCAGATAAATTAGAACACGTTTGTTATGATATTCGTGGGCCGGTGCATAAAGAGGCTTGTCGTTTAGAAGAAGAAGGGCATAAGATTTTAAAGTTGAATATTGGTAATCCGGCGCCATTCGGTTTCGAGGCACCAGATGAAATCTTAGTGGATGTGATCCGAAATTTGCCGACAGCACAGGGATATTGTGATTCCAAAGGTCTTTATTCCGCACGCAAAGCGATCGTGCAATATTATCAATCAAAAGGACTGCTTAATATTGGGGTCAATGATGTTTATATCGGTAACGGTGTATCAGAGTTGATTACGATGTCAATGCAGGCACTTTTGAATGATGGGGATGAAGTGTTGATACCAATGCCTGATTATCCGTTATGGACAGCAGCAGTAACGCTTTCCGGCGGTAAAGCTGTGCATTATTTATGTGATGAAGAACAGAATTGGTTTCCGGATATAGAAGATATTAAGCAGAAGGTTTCTCCTCGTACGAAGGCGATTGTGATTATTAATCCGAATAATCCGACTGGGGCGGTTTATAGCAAAGCATTATTATTAGAATTAGCGGAAGTGGCTCGTCAAAATAAACTGATTATCTTTGCAGACGAAATTTATGACAAAATTTTATATGATGGTGCTGTTCATCATCATATTGCGGCATTAGCACCGGATTTATTAACTGTTACCCTGAACGGCTTATCTAAAGCCTATCGTGTTGCCGGTTTCCGTCAAGGATGGATGGTGCTTAACGGTCCGAAAAAAGCGGCTGCCGGCTATATTGAAGGCTTGGATATGTTGGCATCAATGCGTTTATGTGCGACTGTACCGATGCAACACGCCATACAAACAGCGTTAGGGGGATATCAAAGTATTAACGAATTTATTTTGCCGGGTGGGCGTTTGCTGGAACAGCGCAATAAAGCGTATGAGATGATTAATCAAATTCCCGGTATCAGTTGTGTTAAACCTCAAGGCGCAATGTATATGTTCCCGAAAATTGATACAGAAATGTATAACATCCACGACGATGAAAAATTTGTGTTTGATCTTTTAACTCAAGAGAAAGTGTTGTTGGTTCACGGACGAGGATTTAACTGGCATAAACCGGATCACTTCCGAATTGTAACCTTGCCATATGTTCATCAAATTGAAGAGGCAATGACCAAACTTGCCAGATTTTTAACACATTATCATCAATAATTTCCTGCTAATCCCGCTTACTTCATTTAGTGTAGTAAGCGGGATTTTTTTACCATTAGATAATTAAATATTTTTAGTATAAAAATAATAAAACAACTTTTCAAAAATAAAGAAACAGAATATTATTTAATAGGATTTTTTGATTAAGGAGGAAAAAATGTTAGAGAAATTTAATTTATCAGGGAAAGTGGCAATTGTTACAGGATGTAATACTGGATTGGGGCAAGGAATGGCTTTGGGTCTTGCTGCCGCAGGCTGTGATGTTGTCGGAGTGAATCTGAGTGATGCTTCAGAAACTGCAGAAAAGATTACGGCATTGGGCAGACGTTTCATTAACTTACCGGCAAATTTAATGGAACAGGATCAAATTACTTCGCTCGTGGAAAAAGCAGTTGAAGCTTTTGGTAAAGTTGATATTTTAGTAAATAATGCGGGTATTATTCGTCGTCAGGATGCGATTGAGTTCAGTGAAAAAGACTGGGATGATGTAATTAATATTAATTTAAAAAGTGTCTTTTTCTTCTCTCAAGCAGTTGCAAAACAGTTTATCAAACAACAATCTGGCGGTAAGATTATTAATATCGCTTCAATGCTTTCATTCCAAGGTGGTATTCGTGTTCCATCTTATACTGCATCTAAAAGTGGAGTGATGGGGATTACGCGTCTAATGGCCAATGAATGGGCAAAATATAACATTAATGTTAATGCGATTGCCCCTGGTTATATGGCAACGGATAATACCGCAGCATTACGTAGTGATGAATCAAGAAGCAAGGAAATTTTAGAGCGTATTCCGGCAGGAAGATGGGGACTGCCAGAAGATGTTGCCGGACCTTGCGTATTCTTAGCTTCTGCCGCTTCAGATTATATTAACGGGTATACGATTGCAGTAGATGGCGGCTGGTTGGCCAGATAGTAATTAAATAGTGAGGTATCAATAAATGGAGAAAAAAATTGCAATTTTAGGTGAATGTATGATTGAACTCTGGAACGATAATGACTGTTATCGTCAGGGATTTGCGGGGGATACGCTTAATACGGCGATTTATCTTTCTCGATTGTTGGGTACTTCAGCAAAAGTGTCCTATCTTACTGGAATAGGGAAAGATGATTTAAGTCGGGCGATGGTCAATTATTGGCAACAAGAAGATATAGATACTGATGCGGTCGCTGTCGTTGCCAATAAACAGCCCGGCTTATATATGATTAAAACTGATTCTCAAGGTGAGCGTCGGTTTTTATACTGGCGTAATGATGCTGCTGCACGTTACTGGTTAGCAGATTTGTCTATTAATGAAATAGCAAACCTGCTTTCTGGTTATTCTTATCTCTATTTGAGTGGTATTAGCTTGGCAATTTTGCCGAATCGTGATCGAGAGAAGTTATTGGAAGCAATCGCACAGGCTGACATAGAGGTGATTTTTGATAATAATTATCGTCCGGCATTATGGGAAAATGTTGAAGTAGCAAGAGATATTTATAAAAGGATATTGGCGCTGTCTGATATTGCATTTTTAACCTTTGAGGATGATCAGACTCTGTTCGGTTTTACTGATTATGAACAGTCTATTCAACAAGCATTGGAATTAGGTGTGAAAGAAGTCGTGGTGAAAAGAGGGAAAGAACCTTGTGTAATAGCCACTAAATCGGAACGTTATCAAGTAGAAGCTACACGTGTAGAAAAAGTGGTGGATACCACTGCCGCCGGTGATTCTTTTAGTGCCGGATATTTGGCAAAACGCCTGCAAGGCGGAACCATTGTGGAATCAGCACAAGCAGGGCATTTGTTGGCTGGAACCGTCATTCAACACAAAGGAGCGATTATTCCAAAAATTGCAATGCCATCAATTTAATTATGGTTTTGTAGCGCAGGATAGCCATAGAAACCTAAGCGTTCGGAGATGTGCTTTCCTGCCTGCTGTAATAAATTGACTAAATATGGGCGATCCTTTTCTTTAAAGCGGATTGTTGGTAAAGAAATTGATATGCCTGCAATAATTTGCCCCAATCTGTTATAAACCGGTGCGGCAATACAGATTAAACCTTCTTCTTGTTCTTCATTATCTTCGGCATAATGATTTTCCCTTACTGAATGTAACTCCGGAATTAATTTTTCAACATTATCAACTGTATTTTTGGTCGATTGTACCATATCAACATCAGCCAAAATTGTACGAACTTCATCATCAGATACTCCGGATAACAGAATTTTTCCAATAGCCGTACTATAAAGAGGATTTCTTCGTCCTATTCTGGATTGCATTCTAAGATTATATTTTGAATCAATTTTATGCATATAAACAATTTCGTGCCCTTCGAGAATCCCTAAATGCAATGCTTCACCGGTTTGTTCTGCAATATATTGCATCTCTTTATCTGCAAAAGAGATAAGATCAACATATTCTAATGATCTAGCACTTAGCTCAAATAGTTTTAAACTTAATCCATATTTATCACTATCATCTTCCTGATAAACATACCCTAAAGTTTTCATTGTTTGTAGAAAACGATAGGTTGTGCTTTTTGACATCATTAATTTCTGAGACAGTTCGGTTATTCCGATATCTTTTTGTTCCGATAGGATTTCTAAAATACTGAATACTTTCATTACTGAAGCCACAGCTTCAGGTGCATTTTCTTTTTTCATATTTCTATAGGCATCAATTTTTATATCATTACAGATGTTAAATTATAAACAATTGGTTATTAATTAGGAATATCCTGAGACCTAATCAAACATTATTCTTCACATTAAGTTAACTTGAGGGGGATATGTTTGTCTAAAATACATAATTAAAGAATCATTTTTCATAAAAATAAAACATTGTTTTAATTTTTTTAGATCTTTATCACAAATTTTGAATTTTTTGATAGACGATACAAAAAAACTAATTTAGAGTAATTCTAATTTTTTAGGAGGTAAAAATGAAAATTTTACACAATATGCATCCAGAGGATGCAAAACATTACGATACAACACGTCTTCGTGAAGCCTTTCTTTGTGAGGATTTATTTCAGCCCGGCAAGATTAATGTTGTTTATAGCCATATTGACCGTTTAGTTGCCTTGGGTGCTATTCCAAATAGTGGGGAAATATTATCGTTAGATGAAGTGATTGATAAAAAATCATTTGGTACAGAATTTTTCTTAGAACGTAGAGAATTAGGAATTATTAATTTAGGCGGTACAGCGGTTATTACTACTAAACAAGGAAGTTTCACTGTAGGGCATTTAGATGCAATTTATTTAGGTAAAGGAACAGAAGAGATCACTTTTTCATCTAAAGATGATAAATCTCCGGCTGTGTTATATGGATTAAGTGCGCCTGCTCATCGCACATTTCCTAGTAAGTTGATTAAATATGTTGATGCCAGAAAAGTCAAATTAGGGACATTAGAAAATTCCAATGCCCGCACAATTAATCAATATCTTCATCCTGAAGTTTTGGAAACTTGTCAATTATGTATGGGAATGACTGAATTAGAAAAAGGTAGCGTATGGAATACGATGCCTGCTCATACACACGAACGCCGTATGGAGGCGTATCTCTATTTTAATATTGAACCTGATCAAGTAGTGTTCCATTTCTTGGGAGAACCAACAGAAACCCGTCATATTGTTGTTCGCGATAAACAATTAATTATTTCACCAAGTTGGTCTATCCATTCAGGTTGTGGTACGAAAAATTACAGTTTTGTGTGGGGTATGGTTGGCGAGAATCAAACTTTCGATGATATGGATTTTGTTTCAATGCAGGATTTACGTTAGCACTATTTTAAAAATTTATGAATTATCCACTATAGGAGAGTAATTATGAAAGTCTTCAAATTATCTAAAAAAGCAACTCTTTTTGCGGCTGCTATTACGGCGATTTACTCCTCTTCTGTTCTAGCGGCAACAGAGGTAAAAATTGCTTTTAACCAATCTGATAAACATCCTCAATATCAAGCATTGCAACAATTTGGAAAAGAACTTTCCAAAGCAACGGACGGTCGTTATAAAGTGAATGTTTTTCCTAATGAATTATTAGGGAATCAGAGAGCTTCATTAGAATTAGTGCAGAATGGAGCTATCCAAATGGCTGTTGTTGCTAATCCTTTAGTAGAAAATTTTGATAAGACCTTTGCTGTATTGGGTATTCCATATGTTTATGCCAATACTGCACATCAAGAGAAAGTGTTTACCTCTGGAATTTTAGATGATTTGTTTGTTTCCACTAAGAAGTTCGGTTTTGAGGTATTAACTGCTTATACTGCAGGTGCGAGGAGCCTTTATACCAAAGGTGGTCCAATTAAATCTAAAGAAGATTTGAAAGGTAAAAAAATCAGAGTATTACAGTCAGATACAATGATTAAAATGTTGTCCTGTATGGGCGGTACCGGAGTTCCAATGAACCAAGGTGAAGTTTATACGGCAATTCAACAAGGGGTATTGGATGGTGCAGAAAATAATGAGATTACCTATGCGGATTTGAAACAATATGAAGTAGCACCGTATTTTTCTCGTACAGGACATTTACGCGTAGCAGATTTATTGGTTGTGAGTGATGCTTTTCTTTCCACTATGACGCCAAAAGATCAGGAAACTTTGAAAAAGCTTGCTAGAGAAAGCACTAAAAAAGAATTTGAGTTATGGAATGATCAAATTAAAACTGCGGAAGCTTTTGCAAAAGAGAAAGGAGCTACTTTCGTTGAAGTAGATACAACACCATTCCAAGAAAGTTGCAAACCACTTCAAGAGGAATTAATCAAAACGCCAGCACAAAAAGCATTGTATGAAAAAATTATTGCATTGAAATAGATGCTTAAAGGATAGGCTGCTTGCCTATCCTTATTTATTTTAGGAGGTGTGTGGTGTTTGATATTTTGTTGTTAATAAAGAAAATTTTAGATAGAGCCATTGAATGGATATGTATTTTTATTGTTGGCTTAATGACGGTATTGATTACTTATCAAGTTGTTGTGCGTTATGTATTTAATAGTCCAAGTGCAGTAAGTGAAATATTATCTCGTTATTTATTCGTTTGGTTAATTTTATTTGCCGGTGCTTATGTTTTTGGCTTAAGGGAACATATGGAAATCGCTTTTCTGAAAAATAAATTTCCTCCGAAATTACAAGTGGTTGCTGATTCTATCTCTGAAATAGTAATTGCAACGTTTGCTATTGGGGTGATGATTATTGGTGGTTATAGTGCAACTGTTAGACAGATGTTCCAATTAGATTCCGCATTGCAAATTCCGATCGGTGTTATTTATTCAGCAATTCCTATTAGTGGAGCAATTATTGTTTTTTATTCTATTTGTAATTTAGCCACGTTTTATCACTGCACAAAAAAATAAATTTCATGGGAGGAAACTATGGATTTAGCAACGACTGCTGCACTTATTATGTTGGTAGGTACAGTATTTTTCTTAGTGATCGGAACACCGATCAGTATTAGTGTCGGTATATCTTCTGTCGCTGCAATGTTAGCAATACTACCTTTTCAAGGAGGGATGGTCACTTCAGCACAACGTATTTTTGTTGGATTGGATTCTTTTGCATTATTGGCTATACCATTTTTTATTTTGGCAGGAAATATAATGAATAGTGGTGGTATTGCTATTCGCCTAATCAATTTTGCTAAAATTTTTAGTCATTTTTTACCGGGATCTCTTGCTCAAACAACGATTCTTTCTAATATGTTATTTGGTTCGATTAGTGGTTCCGGAGTCGCTTCAGCGGCGGCAGTTGGCGGCATTATGACTCCAATTGAAAAAAGAGAAGGGTATGATCCCCGATATAGTGCCGCAGTAAATATTGCTTCAGCACCAACAGGAATGTTAATTCCACCAAGTAATACCATCATTGTTTATGCAACTGTAGCTGGAAGTGTGTCTGTTTCTGCTTTATTTATGGCGGGTTATTTACCCGGTATTTTATGGGGCGTTGCGGTAATGATTATTGCCGGATTTATGGCTAAAAAAAGAGGTTATATTGCAAAAGAGAAAGTGACTTGCAAAGACAGTGTGAAGATTGCTTTGGCAGCTATTCCAAGTTTATCGTTAGTCATTATTGTTATTGGGGGAATACTTGCAGGAGTGTTTACTGCAACAGAAGCATCGGCGATTGCTGTTGTTTATTCATTAATATTGAGTTTGTGTTACAGAACGCTTTCTTTGAAGATGCTACCGCAAATTTTTTTACAAACGGCTAAAATGTCTGCAATTGTTATTTTTATGTTGGCAACCTCTTCTGTAATGTCTTGGGTAATGGCATTTACTCAGATTCCTAATATGATTGCCTCCGGATTATTATCTATTACAGATAATCCAATATTGATTTTATTAATTATAAATTTAATTCTTTTATTGGTAGGAACCTTTATGGATCCCACACCGGCGGTATTAATTTTTACACCGATTTTTTTACCTATTTGTATGTCTTTGGGGATGAGTCCTGTACAATTCGGTATTTTATTAGTATTTAATTTATCATTAGGAACAATTACCCCACCGGTAGGACCAATTCTATTTACAGGTTGTAAAGTAGGAAATGTTGAAATTGAACAGGTTATAAAAACATTATTGCCGTTTTTCTTTGCGATTTTTATGGTATTAATGTTAGTGACATATCTTCCTTCAATTTCAATGTCTATTCCTGAATTAATGGGATTAGTAAAATAAATTCCTAACTATTTTTTAGGATCAATGCGATATGCTAGAACAGATATTTAACTTACCACAATTTTTAGGTGTACTTGCTTTTATTTTAGGTGTGCTAAGTTTTTATCAACGTAATGATAAAAAATTGAAGATTGTGATGCTGGTGCAGAATCTGACCTATATGTCGCATTTTATTTTATTAGGGTCGTCAGTTTCAGCGTTAAGTTCGTTGTTGTCGGCGTGCCGTACAGCAACATCGATTTATGTTTCTTCAAAATATGTTGCACTTTTCTTTGTTATTATAGGGATTATTTTCGGTTATGTAGTAGCGGACTCCTTGTGGCAGTTTTTCCCGATTTTCGGTACAACCATTGGTACAATTTCTCTCTTTTTATTAAAAGGTATTCCAATGCGTCTGTTGATGCTAGTGGGGTCAGGCTGTTGGCTGACAAATAATATTTTAGTAGGTTCATTTGGCGGAGTTTTATTGGAATCTACCGTTATTGTGATGAATGCTATTACCATTTTACGATTAGTGTTACAAAATAGAGAGCAACGGCAATATACAATGAAATAGTCAGAATAATAGGAAATTTTTCTCTTTTTCTGCAGGTATTTTATGATCAGGCTTGAGAAATCAAGATAAAGTGAGTATAATCCACGACCTTTAATATAGTTAGTAGCGGGTCGGGTTTTAATACCTGACGAGGTAGCTAACAAATCTAAACCAATTAGAATGTTGGTAATCCGAGCCGTTGAGCTTAAGCTTTAGTTAATTATTGGAGAATTACAAATGTCCAGAGTCTGTCAAGTAACAGGCAAACGTCCGGCAGTTGGTAATAACCGTTCACACGCAATGAACGCAACTCGTCGTCGTTTTTTACCGAATCTACATACCCATCGTTTTTGGGTTGAAAGTGAAAACCGTTTCGTAACTTTACGCTTAACAGCGAAAGGTATGCGTATTATTGATAAAAAAGGCATCGATGCAGTTTTAGCTGATCTTCGTGCTAAAGGCGAAAAAATCTAAGGAGCTGAACAATGGCAGCAAAAGGTGCACGTGAGAAAATCAGACTAGTTTCAACTGCTGAAACAGGTCATTTCTATACTACAACTAAAAATAAACGTAATATGCCGGAAAAAATGGAAATCAAAAAATTTGATCCGGTTGTTCGTAAACACGTTATTTATAAAGAAGCGAAAATTAAATAATCGTTTTTTTGTAAGTCAAATTTTTTAATTCTAACTGCACCCAACGGTTTTTACTGATGGGTGCAGTTTTTTATATTTTAATGTTTGAACTCACAGAATAACGGATAAATCATTGTTCTATGAGTAGCCTTGATTTGCGAGAGATTGTTCCTCTCAAACATAAATATTCTACCGTTGTGAACGGAGTTTCAGTCATTTAGGCATTTTGATGAAAAAAGTATAGTATTTCCTGAATTGAGCCATCAAAAGATTGAGAGTATTCTGAGCAGAAAGAGAAGAAAGTAAGGAAAAACGATGAAGCAAAAGCAAGTAGAACGACCACTATCAGGGTTTTTATTGGCATTGACGACAGCGATCTGTTGGGGATCTCTGCCGCTTGCATTGCAGCGTGTTTTAACTGTTTTGGATAGTTATACCATAGTCTGGTTGCGTTTTTTGGTTGCGATGCTGGGGTTAGCGATCATTTTGCTGGCAACAGGAAAAATGCCGAAGTTTCGCATTGCGTTTAACCCGCGTTTTCGCTGGATTACGATAATCGGTTCTTTAGGTTTGGCGATAAACTTTATTTTATTCAACACCTCGTTGGAATATATTAATCCGTCGGTTTCGCAAGTGCTCGGACAGGTGTCTCCATTTATTATGATGCTTGCCGGTGTGTTGATTTTTAAGGAAAAATTGAGCTGGAACCAGAGAGTTGGTGCATTGCTTTTATTTATTGGCTTACTGACTTTCTTTAACGCCCGTTTAGTCGAATTGTTTACCAGTTTAACCACCTACACTAAGGGGGTTATTATCTGCGTTTCTGCGGCAATTATTTGGGTTTCTTATGCGATTGCACAAAAATTATTGTTACGCCGTTTTAATTCACAGCAGATTTTATTTATTTTTTATATCGGTGCCTCATTAATTTTTACACCGTTAAGTCATCCGACTAAATTAGAAAATTTGACCTGGCCGATAGCATTATGTTTAGTCTATTGCTGTTTAAATACATTAATTGCTTATGGTGCTTATGCCGAAGCCTTAAACCGTTGGGAAGTGTCCAAAGTGAGTTCAATTATTACATTAACGCCTTTGTTTACCATTGTGTTTGTTGAAACTTTCCACCGAATCTATCCGGATATTGTGCCGGCATCCGAATTAAATACTTTGGCATATATTGGTGCTTTTATTGTAGTATTAGGCGCTTTATGCTCGGCATTAGGACATAAATTATTGAAAAAGCGTCCTGTGACGCAATAGGAGATTAAAACAAGATGAAATTTATTGATGAAGCCTTAATTCGTGTTGAAGCCGGTGATGGCGGTAATGGCTGTGTCAGTTTCCGTCGTGAAAAATATATTCCAAAAGGTGGCCCGGATGGCGGCGATGGCGGTGATGGCGGCGACGTTTATCTCATTGCCGATGAAAATTTAAATACATTAGTAGATTATCGTTTTGAAAAACGGTTTGCGGCAGGACGAGGCGAGAACGGGCGCAGTTCTAACTGCACCGGACATCGTGGTAATGACATTACGTTACGTGTGCCGGTCGGTACGCGTGCGGTGGATAACGATACTAAAGAGATTATCGGTGATTTAACAGAGCATAATATGAAACTGTTGGTGGCAAAAGGTGGCTATCACGGTTTGGGAAATACCCGTTTTAAATCGTCAGTGAATCGTGCCCCTCGCCAAAAAACGAATGGTACACCGGGCGAAAAAAGTGATTTACAGCTGGAATTAATGCTGCTTGCCGATGTTGGAATGTTGGGGTTGCCTAACGCCGGTAAATCGACTTTTATCCGTGCGGTGTCGGCGGCAAAGCCGAAAGTGGCGGATTATCCTTTTACCACATTGGTGCCGAGTTTAGGTGTGGTGAAAGTGGATACAAACCGTAGTTTCGTGATTGCGGATATTCCGGGATTGATCGAGGGGGCATCTGAAGGCGCCGGTTTGGGAACGCGTTTCTTAAAACACCTTGAACGTTGTCGTGTGTTGATTCATTTGGTGGATATTCTGCCGATTGATGAGAGTGATCCGGCAGATAATATTGCGATTATCGAAACCGAATTGTTCCAATACAGCGAAAAATTAGCGGATAAACCGCGTTGGTTGGTTTTCAATAAAATAGATACGTTGAGTGATGAAGAGGCGCAACAGCGTGCAGCAGACATTGTTGAGCGTATCGGTTGGGACGGTGATTATTATCTGATTTCCGCCGCAACAGGGCGCAATGTGCCGGATTTGGTCAGAGAGGTGATGGACTTTATTGAAGCCAATCCGCGCGAAAAAGCGGTTGTTGCCGAGAATGAAGAGGTTAAATTCAAATGGGAAGATTATCATCAGCAACAGTTGGCGGATGTTGAAGAAGATGACGATGACTGGGATGATGATTGGTCGGAAGAAGACGAAGAGGGTGTGGAGATTATTTATAAACCTTAAGTTAAATTCTTATGGGGTTTAATAAGTTAGTTATATATATTGATAAACGAGATCATTGGATAATCTATTATGTATTTCTTGAAAAAAATACTTTTATTGCCTTTTTTATATAAAAAGCAAGTTCAGAATTTTGATTTTTCATCTGTTAAATCTATTTTAATTCGACCAACAGGTAATGCTTTGGGAGATTCTATTATTAATAGTGTTTATGTGACACAGTTAAAAATGATTTATCCAAATGTGAGGATTGGAATGTTGGTAACACATTCAAATAAAGCCGTTTATGCTTTAAACCCCTATCTAGATGAAATGATTGAACAAAATTTTAGTTCTTTTCTTTCACAACGCGGAAGATGGCAGGTGTTATTGGATATGCCGGATGCATTTAATTCATCTAAAATCATTTTAGATAAAATTTTAGCTCCTGAATTTACAATTATTTTTGATAAAAAATATAAGCCATTATTAAACATACAAGAAGTCAGGAACTATGATGTTCAAGTAAAAAATTTAGATAATGTTCATAATATAGACTTTATTAAGCATTCGATTTTTGCTGATTACTTTTCTATTCCTGATGGAAGGTGTGAGTTAAAGTTTCCTAATGAAATTCCTACGGTTTTACAGAACATATGGACAAAAGGTAAATTTAGGATCTTGCTTGCGCCACAAGGAAGTCGCCGTTTAGTACCTGTGGAAGAAATAGCGGAATTATTAAATGGTATCGGGGGGGGGTTAATTGATAAAGTAGAAGTTATCTTAAATTATATAGGGAAAGAGGATGATTATTTAAAGAAACTTCAATCATTAATCCACTCACGTTTAGAAATAAAATCAATGCCTAAAATGCAGCTGGAAGATTATTTGTATTTTGTTAGCAGCAGTGATTTGGTGGTCGGTGTAGATAGTGGTACAGTTCATGTCGCTTGTGCCTTAAACAAGCCATTATTAAGTTTTTATGCTAATTTTCAACCAAATATTATACGTTGGTCACCCAAGCCGAATGATAATGTTGCGAATATGATGCTCGTTTCTTTAACTGAAGGAAGAAGCTCAAGTGATACCTTTAATTTTGATCTGCAAAATGCAATATCTTGGTTAAATCAACAAATAACAGAAAATTAAATCTTATTGGAGATGTTGTTTTTTATGTACAACAAGGCATTTTGGCACCTTGTTGTACACACTATGTTTTATCCCCGAATTTCAGTGACCTTTCCGCAGTTTGTTTTCGGTAAAAACAGTAATGCCGATAAGGCAAAAGCTGCCATTGTCCAGAAGGCGAAAGTCGGGTTGTAGCTGTAAATAACGCCGGATAATGCGGTTAACAGTGCGACAGCGATACAGTTGCTGATGCCGTTATATAACGCCTGTAACTTAGCGATATGTGAATCGGGTTGGGCAGAAATATAGCGAACAGTGGCAAAGTGGCTGACAGCGTAAGTTAATGCGTGAAATAGCTGTAACAAGGTCAACAATGCTAAATTTCCTAATATTGGAAATGCCATCCAGCGGATAGCAGCAGCAATGATGCTTAGCGTAAATAATGTAGTAATATTCCAATGTTTAAATAATTTGGAAGCAAAAAAGAACAAAATCACTTCCGCTACCACAGAAATTCCCCACAATAGGCTAGTGGTTTTCAGATCGATACCCTGTGAAACCCAATAGATGGTACTGTAAGCATAGTAAGCACCGTGTGAGCCTTGAATTAATGAAATGGCGATCAATAAACGGCGAGTGTTAGCTTCGGATAATAATTGACGATAACTAATACTTTCCGCTTGGGCGGTTTGCTGATTAGAAATTGGAAGTGTCGCGGGGATTGGCAGTTGGTATAAAATATAGACGACTAATAAACTCAAGATAACCCAAATAATAGAAGAATCGCCAAGATAACTAATTAATGCACCAAAAACTACTACTCCGATCACGAACCCTAATGAACCAATTAAACGTACTCTGCCATAATCCAAGCCGATTTGTCGATTCCAAATACCGGCAAGGCTATCCTGCAATGGCATTCCAGCACCGTTGAATAGACTAAACAGAGCAAATAGCACAAAAATTAATAAAAAAGAGTGCCAATACCACGAGCTGATGGCAATCATTAAAATAACTAAAGCAGAGGAAAATGCCAGATTGCGTAACATTGCCGGTAGATAAGCGGTATCTTTAATTTTGCCGGAAAAGAAAATACCTCCCAAGAAACGGAATATGTAGGCAGAAGCTAGCAAAAGAGCAATATTTTCATCACTGTAAGATTGTGATTGTAACCACACCGGAATAAGTGGCACGAACACACCATAGGCACAGAAATAGCCAAAATAATTGAGAATGAGCCAATAATTTGATTTCAGTTTAATCAAAATAATTTCTCCATCTCTTCCGCACGTGCCACTGCCGCTTGCATTGCTTGTGCAATCGTCTGTTCTAGCTGATGTTGTTGGAACACATTAATCGCCGCCGCAGTGGTGCCACCCTTAGAAGTGACTTGATGACGCAACGTTTCTAAGGATAAATCCGGATTTTTAATGACCATTTGCGCTGCACCCAATGCGGTTTGTTGCACTAATAAACGTGATTGCTGTTCATCCAATCCCATTGCCATCGCCGTTTTTTGCATCGCTTCCATAAAGAGGAAAAAATAAGCTGGGCTACTGCCGGAAGTTGCAATAATAGTATTAATGCTGGATTCTGTTTCCACCCAACAGCTTTGTCCAATCGCATTGAAAAGTGCGGTGGCGTACTGCTTAAAATCTGCAGTAACATTCGGATTGGCATATAAACCGGACATCCCTTCGCCGATCAAAGCTGGTGTGTTCGGCATAACACGTACAATTTGTTTAGCGGAAGGCAGATAACGTTGCAATGTGTCTACGCTGATGCCGGCAGCGATGGAAATCAACCATTTCTGTTGTAAATCGTATTGTTGAAATGCTTGGCAGGTTTGTTGCATATTTTGTGGTTTAACCGCCAACAGGATCACTTCGGCAAATTCAATCGCGCTGGTGGATACCGCTGTGGTTAATATGCCTTTTTCGGCAAATGCTTGACGTTTGTTTTCGTTATGATCGCAAATCATAATGTGATCTGCTTGATAGCCTTTCGCTAATAATCCCAATGCAATGGCACGCGCCATATTGCCGCCGCCGATAAAGGCGATCTTTTTCTGTTGCATAAGATTTTCTCCATAAATCACGGTACAATAGCGGCTATTGTACCCGACAGCTATGAAGATAACTATAAGGAAACAGCGATGTTTTGGTTTAAGAATGTTTTAGTTTACCGTTTAACAAAAAAATTGGACTGGTCGACAGAAAACTTACAGCAGAGTTTAGCATTACAGCAATTTTTCCCTTGCGGCGCAGGTGATAGAACAAAATTAGGTTGGCAAGCGCCGTTGGCAGAGAGCGAAATGTTTCATTTTGAGGTAAGCGGACAGATCTTATTAGTGGCACATAAAGAAGAGAAAATGTTGCCGAGCAATGTGGTTAAAGAAACATTGGAAAACCGAATTAAAGAGATTGAAGCAGCCCAGCAACGTAAATTGAAAAAGACAGAGAAACAATCCTTAAAAGATGATGTGATTGCTACATTATTGCCGCGAGCATTTAGCCGTCATCAGCGTACCGCCTTGTGGGTTGATACACAAAACGATTTAATTTATGTTGATGCAGCCTCAAGCAAGAGAGCTGAAGATGTGTTGGCATTATTGCGTAAGTCGCTTGGCTCGTTACCTGTAGTACCATTATCGTTTGCTGAACCGTTATTTATGACAATGACGAACTGGTTATTGACCGATAGCCTGCCTGAATGGCTTTCTTGCTTGGAAGAGGCGGAATTTAAAGATTTGGATACAGGTTCAACGCTACGTTGTAAAAATCAAGACCTCTATGAACAAGATATTCAGGGACACCTTTCTGCCGGTAAGGTTGTAACTAAATTGGCATTGGAATGGGAAGATCATTTTAGTTTTATTTTTAATGAGGATACTTCCTTAAAACGAATAAAATTTGCTGATGTGGTTAAAGAGAAGAATGATGACATTTTAAAAGAGGATGTTGCCCAACGATTTGATGCTGATTTTGTCTTAATGACGGGTGAGTTATCACTATTTATGCAAAAAATGCTGGAATTATTAGGTGAGAAAAAATTGGGAGAATAAGATTTCCTGAGAAAATAACAATGCGTCTGTTTTAAAATCACGCTATAATAGCACACTTTGTAATACCTCGTTTTGTGTGCGGCTAACAAAAATATTTTTGTTTAATGGTGTTTTCATTTCTTAATTGTGTGGGGAAAATATTTTTGCTAGTCGCAAACGGGTCATTACAAATGTCATTAACTTAACATTATTTATAAGAGGATAAAATTGTGACTCCATTTGTGAAACAATTTAAATACGGGCAACATACCGTAACATTAGAAACGGGAGCGATGGCACGCCAAGCGACCGCAGCGGTAATGGCAAGTATGGATGATACTTGTGTATTTGTCACCGTTGTAGCAAAAAAAGATGTGAAAGAGGGGCAAGATTTCTTTCCATTAACTGTTAATTATCAAGAACGTAGTTATGCTGCTGGTCGTATTCCGGGTGGTTTTTTTAAACGTGAAGGGCGTCCTTCAGAAGGTGAAACCTTAATTGCACGCTTAATTGATCGTCCGATTCGTCCATTATTTCCGGAAGGTTTTTTAAATGAAATTCAGATTATTGCGACTGTTATGTCTGTTAATCCTCAAATTAGTCTGGATTTAGTCGCAATGATTGGTGCATCTGCGGCACTTTCTTTATCTGGTGTGCCGTTTAATGGTCCAATTGGTGCGGCACGAGTCGGTTTTATTAATGATCAGTTCGTACTTAACCCAACAATATCAGAACAAAAACAGAGTCGTTTGGATTTAGTGGTTGCCGGTACAGATAAAGCAGTATTAATGGTTGAATCTGAAGCGGATATTCTTACTGAAGAACAGATGTTGGCAGCGGTGGTTTTTGGTCATCAACAACAACAAGTTGTAATCGAAGCCATCAAAGAGTTTGCTGCAGAAGCGGGTAAACCACGTTGGGATTGGCAAGCGCCGGCTAAAAACGAAGCTTTAATCAACCGTATCAAAGAACTTTCTGAAGCACGTTTAGGTGAGGCTTATCGTATCACTGAAAAACAGGCACGTTATGAACAGATTGATGCGATTAAAGCGGATGTTTGTGCTACTGTTTTAGCGGAAAACAGCGAAGATGAAAGCATTACTGAAGGTAAAATCATCGATATTATCCACGAATTGGAAAGTCGTGTTGTGCGCAGCCGTATTTTAGCCGGTGAGCCGCGTATTGATGGTCGTACCGTTGATACTGTGCGTGCATTGGATATTTGCACCGGCGTGTTGCCTCGTACCCACGGTTCTGCAATTTTCACTCGTGGCGAAACACAATCTTTAGCAGTTACCACATTAGGTACAGAACGTGATGCACAAATTATTGATGAGTTAACCGGTGAAAGAACAGATCATTTCTTATTCCACTACAATTTCCCACCATATTCTGTAGGTGAAACCGGTTTAATTGGCTCACCGAAGCGTCGTGAAATAGGTCACGGACGCTTAGCCAAACGTGGCGTTGCTGCAGTAATGCCGACTTTAGAAGAGTTCCCTTATGTGGTGCGTGTGGTGTCTGAAATCACAGAATCAAACGGTTCTTCTTCAATGGCATCTGTTTGTGGCGCGTCTTTGTCATTAATGGATGCTGGTGTGCCTATTAAAGCGGCAGTTGCTGGTATTGCAATGGGATTGGTAAAAGAAGATGATAAATTTGTAGTGTTATCTGATATTCTTGGCGATGAAGATCACCTTGGTGATATGGACTTCAAAGTTGCAGGTACTCGTGCAGGGGTAACCGCATTGCAAATGGATATTAAAATTGAAGGGATCACGCCTGAAATTATGCAGATTGCGCTTAACCAAGCAAAAAGTGCAAGAATGCACATTCTTAATGTAATGGAACAAGCGATTCAAACACCGCGTGCTGATATTTCTGATTTCGCACCTCGTATTCATACAATGAAGATTGATCCGAAGAAAATTAAAGACGTGATCGGAAAAGGTGGTGCTGTAATCCGTGGTTTGACTGAAGAAACTGGAACCTCAATCGATATTGATGATGATGGTACCGTGAAAATTGCCGCAACCGATAACAATGCGGCGAAAGAGGTAATGTCTAGAATCGAAGAGATTGTCGCTGAAGTGGAAGTGAATAAAATCTACCAAGGCAAAGTGACTCGTATCGTTGATTTTGGTGCATTTGTTGCGGTGTTGGGCAACAAAGAAGGGTTGGTTCATATCTCACAAATTTCTGATGAGCGTGTAGAGAAAGTCAGTGATTATCTACAAGTTGGTCAGGAAGTGGTAGTTAAAGTGGTTGAAATTGATCGTCAAGGGCGTATTCGTTTGACAATGAAAGACCTTCAACCTAAAACAGTTAATGAGCCTGAAACGACAAATGAAAACAGCGCAATTGAAGATCATTCAATAGACGCGTAAGATATAAGCAATGACGAATAACACCGTGGTTTTGCCACGGTGTTTTTGCCGCAAGTGTTGGGCTTAGTGCTAGTTAAGGCAGTATTATGTGTCGATTGCAGAGAAGAGTTTGTTCATTTTTCTATTTTCCGTTTTTTTCATTATGCTTTTTGTTGATGGGGTGTTCTACTTCACCATTACGTGTTTTAGGAACGGATTCTCAATTAATATTTTCCGATACCAAACCGCAGGAACATATTGATCAGGAAGTAGTTATTGCTAAACTCAGTCAAGTGCTGCAATTAGAAAAAATGAATCGAGAAGATCGTGCTGCATTTTATTTTGAACGCGGTGTTTTATACGATAGTCTTGGTCTTTGGACATTGGCTAGATTTGATTTTTCTCAAGCGATTCAGCTCAAACCAACAATAGTGGATGCTTATAATTATTTAGGGATTTATGCCCTAGTTGAGGGGGATTACGATGCTGCGATTGATTATTTCAATGCCGTGCTGACATTTGATCCTCATTACAGTTATGCTTTCTTTAATCGTGGGTTAAGTTACTATTATTCTAACCGTTTTGCACGAGCGGAAGATGATTTAATTAAATTTTATCAAGAAGATACGACAAACCCTTATCGCGTACTTTGGTTATATTTCAATGAATTGAAACAGAACCCTGATTTGGCGTTTTCTCGTTTGAAACAGCGTGCAAATAAACTTTCCAATCAATATTGGGGAACGAATATTGTACAGTATTATTTAACGCAGATTTCTTTATCCGAATTACAACAACGGATGAAGCAGTATGCAGGCAAATCTTCCTCACAATATTCAGAAGTTTTAACGGAAACTTATTTTTACTTGGCAAAACAGCAATTAATGCAAAATCATCAACAGGATGCGATTACGCTATTTAAATTAGCAATGGTGAATCAAGTTTATAGCTTTGTAGAATATCGTTTTTCATTGTTAGAACTTTTGCGTTTAAGTGAAACTAAAGCCCCAGCACAAAGCAAGCCATAATATTATTAAAACAAAAATTTATACTTTGGTATTTACATGACAGAACAAACAATGACTTTTGCAGATTTAGGTCTGCCGGAAAACCTTTTATCTGCAATTTCAGACCTAGGTTTTATTAATCCTTCACCAATTCAGCAAGCGTGTATCCCACACTTATTAAATGGTGAAGATGTGCTTGGTATGGCACAAACAGGTAGTGGCAAAACAGCGGCTTTTGCACTGCCATTATTAACAAAAATAGATCTTAATAAAAAATATCCGCAACTTTTGGTAATGGCACCGACGCGTGAATTGGCTATTCAAGTGGCAGATGCGTGTGAACAATTTGCAAAAAATTTACAAGGTATCAATATTGTTACTGTTTATGGCGGACAGCGTTATGATATTCAGCTTCGTGCATTGAAGCAAGGAGCGCAAGTTGTTGTCGGTACTCCTGGAAGGATTTTAGACCATATTCGTCGCAAAACATTAGATTTAAGTGCATTAAAAGCAATTGTGCTTGATGAAGCCGATGAAATGTTGCGTATGGGATTTATTGAAGATGTTGAAACTGTAATGGCAGAATTGCCTGAATTACATCAGACAGCGTTGTTCTCAGCAACGATGCCTGAACCAATTCGTCGTATTACTCGCCGTTTTATGCGTGAACCTCAAGAAATCAAAATTCAATCGACACAACAAACTGCACCGGATATTACACAATCTTTTTGGTTTGTGAATGGCTTTAAAAAAAGTGAAGCATTAGTGCGTTTTCTTGAAGTGGAAGAATTTGATGCAGCTATTGTTTTTACTCGCACTAAAACCGGTACAACTGAAGTTACTGATTTGCTTGAGCGAAATGGTTTTCGTTGTGCTGCATTGAATGGCGATATGACACAACAGTTGCGTGAGCAAACATTGGAGAAATTAAGAAATGGTCGCCTAGACATTGTTGTGGCGACGGATGTAGCGGCACGTGGTATTGATATTGACCGTATCAGTTTAGTCGTGAATTATGATATTCCACTTGATCCTGAATCTTATGTGCATCGTATCGGTCGTACTGGGCGTGCAGGGCGTGCAGGGCGTGCACTTTTATTTGTAGAAGCAAGGGAAAAACGCTTGTTACGCAACATTGAGCGTTTGATGAAGAAGGCTGTTGATGAGGTGCAAATCCCAAATCACGAACAGTTACAACAAGTTAGACGTGATAAATTTCGTCAGCGGATTACAGCACAGTTGGAACATCACGATCTCGATCAATATCGCAGTCTATTGGAAGATATTTTTGCGGCGGATCAATCACAGGAAGATATTGCTGCAGCAATGATGATGTTATTGCAGGGTAAACAGAAATTAATTCTACCGCCTGATCCTGAAATCAAACCGGTACGCCGTGAGAAGAATCGTGATTATAAAGGTCGTGAACGCAGAGAAAACCCTCGTTCGGTGGAACGTCGTGGAGCAAGAAATGAATTGCCGATGGATCTGTATCGCATTGAGGTTGGGCGTGCAGATGGTGTTGAAGTTGGGCATATTGTTGGTGCTATTGCTAATGAAGGTAATATTAGCAGTCGTTATATCGGTCATATTAAATTGTATGATCATTATGCAACAGTGGAGTTACCACTAGATATGCCAAAAGCTTTATTACAACATTTCCAACGCACTTATGTTGTTGGAAAACCAATGAAAATGTCTTTATTAGAAATGGTGAAAGATATAGATAAAGGCAAGCATTCATCACATAAGAAAACTCGTGATGGTGAAGCCTTCTCAAAGAAATCGCATTCTGCTAAAGAGCGAAAATTTAAAGAAAATCGCAAAAAATTTGCACGACATTAATGAAGATAGGGCTTGTGTTGCAAGCCCTATCTTTGCGCTAAGGAGAGAAAAATGTCTAGTTTGAATAATATCAACGGGCTTGCAGCCAAATTGGATAATTATTGTGTAATTGAAATTAATGGCATAGACAGCCAGAAATTTCTACAAGGACAATTAACTTGTGATGTGGTTAGTATGGCAGAGAATAGCTCTACCTTAGCGGCGCATTGTGATCCAAAAGGCAAGGTGATTTCTTTGTTCCGATTGATAAAATTTTCTACACAACAATTTTGGTTTGTATTTGAGAAAAGTTTGTTGCCGTTAGCATTGCTGCAGTTAAAAAAATATGCGGTCTTTTCTAAAGTTACTTTTGTCGAGAAAAAATTGCACATTGCCGCCTTTAGTGAAGATTGTCTGCCGAATGATTTAATCACCGATGCTGAAGTCACTACAACAGCAGATAAAACATTAGTACGTGTTAATGCAGAGAATGATTTTTACCTCTTATTCAGTGAGAGTGAGCAGGCACAGGCGGAGCAGGCAGAACAGTGGAAATGGCTGAATATCGTTAATGGTGAGCCGTTATTTACCGCTATGGCACAAGGTGAATTTATTCCACAGGCATTAAATTTACAACATTTGGAACAGGCAATTTCGTTCACTAAAGGTTGTTATATTGGTCAAGAAACCATTGCACGCGCTAAGTATCGTGGCGCAAATAAGTTGGCGATGTTTACTTTGGTGGCGGATGAGATTGAAACAGTAGAAATTGGTACAAATGTGCAAATGGCGTTAGAAAATGGATGGCGAAAAACAGGCACAATCATTAATTTTTCCCATTATCAACAGCAAACGTGGCTACAAGTGGTGTTGAATAAAGATGTGCCACTGGAAACGCCGTTCCGTTTAAAAGAAGATGGCGCAGTTTACCAGCTACTGGAAAATAGATTTGAAGAA
Organism: Gallibacterium sp. ZY190522; assembly: GCF_054166015.1. Classification (NCBI taxonomy): domain Bacteria; kingdom Pseudomonadati; phylum Pseudomonadota; class Gammaproteobacteria; order Pasteurellales; family Pasteurellaceae; genus Gallibacterium; species Gallibacterium sp. ZY190522. Next base: position 1,857,846 of record NZ_CM135118.1, on the reverse strand, counting down.
CAGTAAAAATTGGCATAGTAGACAAAATTGTTGCTGATCTATCAAAAACTATGCCATGTAGACAATTTTGTTGCTAATATTTATTTTTCAAAATATTAGCAACTCTTTTTATTTAAAAAATCCTTTATAAACATGATCTTATGCTGTTTTGTTAAGCCATTATGATTATTTAATTGACGTTTTAGATGTTTAAATAATCCTTCAATCCTATTTGTCGTCTTTTCAATATTTATTTCAGTATACTTTTCAAAAGAGAATAAATAATTCATATACCATTTTAAACTGTCATAAGCGCCTCTTATGTTTCGATGCTTATATGGGAAATAGCCTTTTTCATTCGCTTTTTCACTTCGTTCTTTTAAAAAAATCTCGTGCTTTAAATACCATGTATGTAAGCGAAGATAAAATTCATTTTTTGTACTTTCTGTTATTGTTTTAGTGATAATTTTTAATTCCTTACCTGCTGATGATTGATGTTTTTTTCTTAATTTTCTCATTACAATAGCTATCATATGAAATTGACACATCTGTACCGGAGTATTAAAAAGATCTTTCATTAATCCTCTTCTCCCATCACAAGTAATAGCTTGAATTATATAGCCTTTTTCTCTTAGTCGATTTAATGCTAATTTGTAATAAATATCCTTTTCTGTTCGTATAAAGTGATAACAAACTACCTTATTTGTTTTTGAATCCATCAGCACTAAAACACCAAAATAGCGACCAAAAAAGGTGGTATCCATAATAATGTTCAGGTATCGATTTTGAGGTAATTTTAAGGGTGTTTTGGGGGATTTATCTATATATCTTTGAATGGTTCTAACGGAACAATGATATTTAATTGCAAGTTGTTGATAAGTTTGTTTTCCACAAGTGTAATCAGACCAAATTTTTATTGGCTCTAATTTCTTTTTGAACGTAAATGTTTTATGGCATTGGTGACAAAAATAACGTTGAAAATTATTTAATTTGCCATGTTTCTTTATTTCTGCACTTTGGCAAAATGGGCAGTTTTTTATTCATATTTCAAAAAGAGGGCTTAAAGCCTTGTACTATAAGGCTTTAAGCCACTTTTTAGCAACAATTTTGTCTACTATGCCTAAAAATTAAAGGCAGATCAAATGATCTGCCTTTTGCTTATTCGATATTTTGTACCTGCTCACGCATCTGTTCAATTAACACTTTCAACGTGACCGCAGCGTTGGTGATTTCCGTATTAATTGACTTGGATGCCAATGTGTTGGATTCTCGATTCAGCTCCTGCATCATAAAATCTAAACGGCGACCGACAACACCACCTTTGTTTATGATGTTATTAGTTTCTTTGATGTGCATTTCCAAACGATCCAACTCTTCGGCAACGTCAATACGCTGTGCCAGCAAAATCATCTCTTGTTCTAAGCGGCTCGGTTCAAGCTGTAACTGCACCTCTTCAAAACGTTGTAATAAGCGTTCACGCTGCCATTGCAACACTTCCGGCATTTTATTACGAACGAATGTCACTTCGGTGGCAATAGCCTGTAAACGGGTACGAATGGCTTCTGCTAATTTTTCACCTTCTCGTGCGCGCATAGCAATAAAATCATCCAATAATGCATTGAAACCGGTGAGTAGCTCCTGACCAAGCTCATCGACGTCAACGCCGGCATTTTCCACTACCCCCGGATAACGCAGAATATCAATCGGATTAATTTGACCATCATTTAATTCAGTTTTAATCCAATACAAAGCTTCCATTACTTGGCGAGCAAACGTTTGATTAAGGTTTAATCCAGATTTTGCTTGATTTAATTCAATCCGTAAACTGCATTCGATTTTACCGCGTGACAAGCGTTGTCTTAATGTTTCTCGCAGTGTATTTTCTAACGCTCTGAACTGCTCAGGTAAACGAAAAAAAGTTTCCAGATAACGTTGATTAACAGAACGAATTTCCCAAACTGCACAACCCCATGCTGCTTGGATTTCGTGGCGTGCAAATGCTGTCATACTATAAATCATTCATCATTTCTCTTATTGGTGAAACTATAAAATCATCTTAACCAAATGATCCGCTTTAATCCGCTCAAAACGGCGTAATATTTTTTGCACCGGTGCTGGATAATCGCTTGGTTTATCCAGTTGTTGATAGCTGTTAAGAATGGTGGTGTAAGTGCGTATTTCAGCTAATTCGGTACAGGTTTGAGCAGTCAGCTTGTGATCCAAATCTTGAATTAGTAAACCGTTTTCTGCATCCAAACGCCAAGCACGTGGATTTAAATTATTTCCGGTGAGCAGAATGTAATTGTCATCAACCCAAACGCCTTTAAGGTGATAACTGTTTTCACCGTCTTTCCATAGGCGGATAGTAAGCTGTTTATTATCGATAAAATCGGCAAATTTTTTTGCAAATTGGCGTAAGTTTTTCTCATAAAGGTAAGGCAATGCCCCAGCCATTTTGAACGGTTCAGATGGCGGAATATAAAAATCGTTTGCAGTTTTGTCGCCAACGATAATTTCAATTTTTTTACCTTCGTGCAGCAAAGTTCTAATTCGTTGTTGCAATGAACGAGGAAAGTTGAAATAGGGCGTACAAATTGTTAATTTCTGTTGAGTAACTATAAATAAAGCTTCAATCACTTTATTCAACAGATTGTTTTTGCCAATCCCGAACAGCGGTGTAATAGTTAGTCTGCCGTCTTCAAGGTGTTGTTTTGTACGACAATGATATTTACCGGTTAAAATTAAATTTCTACGGAAAGAACGAATCGCAGGGCGTAGCTCTTTGGTTGGTTTTCGCGCTTGATCGAGGCGATTTACTGCACAAATATCATTTAAATTTTGTTGGATAAATTCAACCAGACAGTCGGCTAATTGTGGGTTTGTAATTTTTTGATAGCGGTCGTAGCGGTAACGATCCTGTTGATGTAAGTAGACATTATTAATGCTTGCTCCACTATAAAGCACAGTATCGTCAAAGATAAACCCTTTAATATGCAACACGCCGAAAATCTCACGGGTATTGATAGGTACACCATAAACAATGACATCATCAAATCCATATTTCTGACGCATTGCCTCATACCAATCGGCATTGCTACTTTGTTGATCTTCACCGATGCGTCCACGTTGTGCACGATGCCAATCAACGAATATTTTAATATCTAAATCGGGATGATTCTGTTTTGCTTGATAAATGGCCTCAAGAATTTCTTGTCCTGCTTCATCTTTTTCCCAATAAAGTGCAGTAATATAAATACGTTTTTTAGCCTGGCTGATAAGTTCCAGTATCTGCTGTTTAAATGCTTTGGAAGATAGGATAATTTCAACCTGTTGCGCTTCCAGTGTATACGCAGGCAAACGAGCTAATCTTTTTTTCGCACGATCTAATCTTGATAGTAACATAATATAATTATGGTTATGCGCTACCATTATGGCTTTGCGCTTTTCTATAAAATGCTTAAGTTTACAATTATTTGTTAAGACTTCTCAACTGTTTCAGTTATAATGGGCGAAATTTTCCTATTATCCAACCTGAAAATAATCCAATGAATAAAAAACCAGTTTTTCAAGAAAATAAATTCCGTTTTTCTGAAAACAATCGCCGTCAGGATCGCACCGAACGTGATCAGAAAGGCAAATCACGTTTTTCAGATAAACCGCGTTTCGGCGATAAAAAACAGGATCGTTTCAATGATGACAAACGATCAGGTTTTTTGAATCAAAATAAATTCCGTCAACCACGCGAACCACGTTCTATTTGGGGAGATAAACAGCAGATTACCGCACATAAAGCAGGTACGCTTGGCGAGGGGAGTGTAACGGTAACCATTAAATCCAATGCACCACAACAAAAAATGAAAAAGAAAGGGGCATTATCACCGCGAGCCCCAGAAAATATCCGCCAAAATCGTGCCGAAGAGGTGAAAGTTTATGGCGAAGCGGCGTGTTTTGCTTTATTTGAACATCGTCCGCAAGATATTGTGCGTTTATGGGTAACGCAGGAATTAACGAAAAAAGCCGGTGAAATGATGAGCTATTTAGCAGAAAATAAAAAGGCTTATCACGTGGTGAAAGGGGACGAATTACAGCTTGTCAGTGGTACAGAACATCACGGTGGCATCTGTTTATTAGTGAAAAAACGTCCACCATTAATGCTAAAAAGTTATTTAGAAACGCCTAGAAAACGAGATTGTATTGTCGTGTTGGATGGCATCGGCAATGTAGCGAATATTGGTGGAGTATTGAAAACACTCGCATTTTATGGTGTGAAAAATGTAGTAACGGATAAGATTGATGCAGTACAAAGCTCGGTAGCGATGCGTGTTGCTGAAGGTGGTATTGAATATTTGCGTTTATTTGAAGTTACCCATTCGGCATTAGCGTTAGATCTGTTAAAGCAGGAAGGTTATCAACTGATACGTGCCAGTTTATCTAAACAGGCAATAGCACTAAACAAATTGGAGTTACAGGACAAAGTGGCAATTGTGTTGTCGGAAAATACGATTAAAGATCTCGATCCTGATGTGACTAATGTGGCGTTATCGATAACTAATCCACTTTCAACTGGGCTAAATGTGGCAGTTACCGCAGGTGTTTTGTTGTCTAAATGGTATTTCTAGATTATTGATAAAATACCAAGTGAGTTTTTGTTATAAAATCCGCACCTACATAGTTAATATCAAGAATAATTTTTAAGGTGCGGATTCGTTTTTCTTTTTAGTCAAACTCCAACTCAACTTGCTCTTCGCCGATAAAAGCGGTTAAATCGGAAATGAGATCATCGTGTGGTGTAATACGCCATTCAATGCCTAAAGTGAGCATTGCTCGACCGTTCGGACTATCATAATAGATATGAACTGGGATAGTGCCTTGTGCATAAGGGGTTAGGATTTGTTTAAAGCGTTCGATAAAGTCGTTATTTAACTGTTTTTGTTTAATCGCAATTGCTAGGCTTTTTACCACACGTTGGCGAATCTCTTCTAGTGTATTGATCTCTCTAGCAATCATTCGGATACCGCCGGTGAAATCATCAGGAATGACAGAACCACTAACGATAACAATATGATCTTTATGGATTTTTTCTTCAAATTGCTCTAAAGCATCAGAGAATAGAGTAATATCCATTCTTGCCGAGCGATCATCTAGGGTTAGAATTCCTAAACGATTACCTCGTTTAGTAACCAGTGATCGGAAATTAACTACTAACCCTGATACGGTGCAGCTTTCGCCACGACGAGTGACACTCACTTCTGATAAACGATTGCCATAGTGTGATAACTCTTTCACATAACGGCTGATTGGATGGCTACTTAAATATAATCCCAATGTTTCTTGTTCACCATCTAACACCATTTTTTCTGTCCATTTAGGGGCATTGGCGTAAGCTTGTTCTACTTGGTTCGGTGAACTTGCCAATACACCGAACATATCTGTTTGTCCTAATGCTTCATCTTTGGCGTGCTGATCGGAGGCTTTGAGGGCATCTTCTAAATTTAGTGCAATTGCAGCACGGTGTGGCCCAAGTTTATCTAATGCGCCAGCTTTAATCAGATTATCAAAGGTGCGCCGATTAATTTTGCGTAAGTCCACTCTAGCACATAGATCAAACAGATCACGAAATAGTCCACCCGATGTTCTAGCTTCAATAATATTTTCAACGGGAGCTTCTCCCACACCTTTAATTGCGCCTAAGCCATAAACGATTTCCCCTTTTTCATTCACACTGAAGCCGTATTTACCGGTATTAATATCGGGAGGAACAACTTTTAAACCCATTCGCAAACTTTCATCATAGAAATTGACGATTTTTTCCACTTTGTACATTTCTGATGTCATTACTGCCGCCATAAATTCAGCAGGAAAGTGAGCTTTTAGCCAAAGTGTTTGGTAGGAAACCAGTGCATATGCGGCAGAATGTGATTTGTTGAAGCCATAACCGGCAAATTTTTCAACTAAATCGAAAATTTTCATTGCTAATTCGCCGTCAACACCGTTTTTAATCGCTCCCTCTTTGAAAACAGAACGTTGTTTTGCCATTTCTTCAGGTTTCTTTTTCCCCATTGCTCGGCGTAACAAATCCGCACCACCTAAGGTATAACCGGCAAGCACTTGTGCAATTTGCATCACCTGTTCTTGGTACAAAATAATGCCGTAAGTTGGTTCTAAAATTGGTTTAAGGGATTCGTGCTGATATTCGGCATCTGGATAGGAGATTTCTTCTTCACCGTGTTTACGGCGAATAAAGTTATCCACCATTCCGGATTGTAATGGTCCCGGACGAAATAGTGCCACTAATGCGATAATATCTTCAAAACAGTCAGGTTTTAAACGGCGGATTAAATCTTTCATTCCGCGCGATTCCAGTTGGAATACCGCAGTTGTTTGCGCATCTAGTAGCAATTTAAAGGATTTTTCATCATCCAATGGAATATGGTGAATATTGATTTCCGGTTTACCCTCACGGCGCATACGTTCATTAATCATATCAACCGCCCATTGGATAATAGTGAGCGTGCGTAAGCCTAAAAAGTCGAATTTGACCAAGCCGGCATATTCAACATCACTTTTATCAAAATGAGTAACAGGATGTTTACCTTCGGAATCACAGTAAATTGGCGAAAAGTCGGTAATTTTGCTTGGTGATATAACCACACCACCGGCGTGTTTCCCTGCATTTCGGGTAACTCCCTCTAATTTACGCCCCATATCGATCAGTGCTTTAACCTCTTCATCGCTGTTGTAAACCTCGACTAATTTAGGTTCGGCATCAAATGCTTTTTGTAAAGTCATACCGGGATCAGGTGGGATCAGTTTTGCAATGCGATCAACAAAACCATATGGATGACCAAGCACTCGTCCAACATCTCGAATTACTGCTTTTGCTGCCATAGTACCGAAAGTGATAATTTGCGATACAGCATCCCGTCCATACATTTGTGCCACGTGTTCAATTACGCGGTCGCGACCATCCATACAGAAATCGACATCAAAATCCGGCATTGAAACACGTTCTGGATTTAAGAAACGTTCAAAAAGCAGATCAAATTGCAGCGGATCAAGATCGGTAATTCTAAGGGAATAAGCCACTAAAGAACCGGCACCGGAACCTCGTCCCGGTCCAACCGGAATATTGTTATCTTTTGACCACTGGATAAATTCCATCACGATTAGGAAGTAACCGGGGAATCCCATTTGGTTGATTACTTTTAGTTCCGTTTCCAAGCGTTCATCATATTTTGCACGTTTTTGTTGTCGTTCCTGTTCATCAGGGAAAAGAACAGCTAAACGTTGCTCTAAACCGGTTTTTGCCTGTTGAATTAGGTATTCCTCAGTGCTTAATTTTCCGGTCGGAAATTGAGGTAGAAAATATTGACCTAAGCGAATGGTAACATTGCAACGTTGTGCAATGTAAACACTGTTTTCGAGCGCCTGTGGGAGATCGGCAAATAATTCGCACATCTCCTGTTCACTACGGAAATATTGTTGTGGACTATATTTTTTCGGGCGGTTAGGATCATCTAGCGTATAGCCATCGTGAATAGCGACACGGATTTCGTGAGCTTCAAAATCATCCTCCGTAAGAAACATTACATCATTAGTCGCAACTAGTGGAATTTGGTGTTGCTCCGCTAAGTCGACCGCCTGTTGCAGATAATGTTCTTCATCATTACGACCAGTACGGCTGATAGAAAGATAAAAATGATCTGAAAAATGGCGTTGATAAAAAGCTAGGCAGTTTTCCGCAGAATTTTGATTTCCTCTCACGAGAAACTTACCAACATCACCGTCTTTGCCACCGGAAAGGATAATAACACCTTCAGCGTGTTCAATCAGCCATTCTTTGTCTATCATTGGATACTCACGATAACCGCGCTGATAAGCACGGGAAAGCAATAAAGTGATATTTTGATAGCCGACATTGTTTTTGGCGAGCAGTGTTAGAGAGAACGGTTCATCCGGAAGCTCTTCGCTATTGACTAAAACATCCGCACCAACAATTGGTTTAATGCCTTTACCTAAGGCTGCACCATAAAATTTCACTAAACCACAGAAGTTAGTAAAATCAGTTAATGCCATTGCCACCATTTGTTGCTTTGCACATTCATCAATCAATGTTTTTATTTTGGTTAGACCATCAATCATTGAGAAATCGCTATGAATGCGCAAATGAACAAATTTCGGTGATGACATAATTTTTCCTAAAGATGATTCTACATTAGAAAGGTGCGAATTCACGCACCTTTCTGCATAAATTAATGAGAAATATTATAGATTAAAAAAGAGCTTTTCACGTTTCCATTTATCGACGGTAAAGGTTTTGATGGTTAATGCGTGAATAGCATTGCTGGCAAGATGCTCCATTAATGGTGCGTAAATCATTTGTTGTTGTTTAACACGTGATAAATCAGCAAACTTATCGCTAACTGCAATCACATCATAATGGGCATTTTCACCACGCACATAAACTTCATCTAAATTAAGTGTTTGTTTTAATAATTGTTCAATTTCTTTTGGATCCATAAATGTTCTCTAATTATTGATTAAATTAAATATTGGTGTAACCATTGATCTAATGAAAATAACGCTGCCAGATTTTTGCATTGTTCCGGTAGATTAATTAATCGCACTTTTTCAGCCGGATTCAATAGCAATAATTCAGTCAGTAAAGCAAAACCGGCGGAATCAATATGGATGATTTGTTGTAAATCCCAGATTATCTGTTGACAACTTTGCAAATCAGTATTCCCTTTCAAGCTGAACTGCTGACGTTGTCGCCATAGTTGTGGCACAGTTTCACGATTTAATATGCCATTTAAGGTAACAACAGCCTGTTGTTCAACCTGCTCCAATTGCCAGATTAAATTATCATCGCTCATCCAAAATCCCTTAATGGCTGAAATTTTATTTTTTATCTAAAGTTATCGGCATACTTGCTGATTTTGCGATCTGAGTAGTGAGTGCTTCAATACCCTGTTTGCGTAGTACACTACTCCACTCATTTTTCTTAGTTTCAACCATACTCACGCCTTCAACCGCCATATCGTAAGCTTGCCATTGATTAATTTTACTGTTTTTACGCCATTTGAAATCCAATTTAATTGGAGCAGCACCGTTATTTTGTTCAACGGTAACACGAATATTGACAATATTTTTACCATCAACAGGTTTTTCAGGTTCTATGGTAACTTTTTGTCCATTATAAAAAGTTAAAACTTGAGCATAAGCTTGTTCTATGTAGTTGCCGAAAGTCGTGAAAAATTGCTCACGTTGTTCCGATGTTGTAGTTTTAAAGCTTGAATTGCCTAAAACTAATGAACCGGCATATTTAACGTGAATATAAGGCATTAAATCTTGTTTGACAATAGTACGTAAATAGTTTGGATTTTGCTTAATTTTGTTCTGATTTTGTGTAATATCAGCAAAGAGTTTATCAGATGCTTGATGCATTAGTTGATAAGGATTTTGTTCGGCATTGGCAAGACAACTGACCAACATTAAAGTGGTGGTGATCAATGACCAAGCCATTTTTTTGAGATAGCGTTGTAACATATTTGTTCTCCTTTAAGATAATTTATTCTTTATTTGTTTCGCTTGATTCTGTGGCGGAATCATTGGATTTTTTATCACCATAGATAAATTGCCCGATTAAATCTTCCAGCACCATTGCTGATTTGGTATCAACAATTTTGCTACCGTCTTTCAACATCGGGGTTTCTCCATCATCAAAACCGATATTTAAAGCAATATATTGTTCACCCAATAAACCGGCGGTTTTGATCGATAATGAACTGTTATCCGGAATTTGATTATATTGTTGCTCGATCACTAGCGTTACTTTTGGTAAATAGGTGGTTGGATCCAATTCAATTTTATTGACGCGACCGACAACTACACCACCAATTTTCACTGGCGCTCTTACTTTCAGACCGCCTATATTATCAAAAGTTGCCTCTACACGGTATGTTTGTGATTTACTAAAATTTTGAATATTGACCACTTTCAAGCCTAGGAAAACTAAGGCGGCAATGCCTAATAATAAAAAAAGCCCAACCCAAAATTCATATTTCATTGTGTTTTTCATAAATTGTCCTTTTTGATTAACTTCCGCCGAACATTAATGCAGTTAAAATAAAATCTAATGCCAATACCACTAATGAAGACTGTACTACAGTTTTGGTCGTAGCTTGGCTGATACCTTCTGAAGTTGGTAAGGCATTGTAGCCGTTAAATAATGCGATCCAAACTACGCTGAGTGCAAAACATAAACTTTTAATGATGCCATTACCGATGTCTTTGCCCCAAACAACAGCGCTTTGCATTACCGACCAGAAACTACCGCTGTCAACACCTTTCCAGTCAACGCCGACTAAAGAGCCACCCCATATGCCCACAGCAGTAAAGATTAAGGCAAGTAATGGCATTGCAATCATTCCCGCCCAAAAACGAGGGGCAATAACACGCCTTAAAGGATTGACTGCCATCATTTCTAGTCCGGAAAGTTGTTCTGTTGCTTTCATTAAACCGATTTCCGCCGTCAATGCAGAGCCGGCTCGACCAGCGAAAAGCAATGCTGTTACCACTGGCCCAAGTTCACGTAACAGTGATAAGGCAACGAGTTGCCCTAAGCTGGTTTCAGCAGAAAAATCGACCAAAATAACATAACCCTGTAAACCAAGTACCATCCCGATAAAAAGGCCGGAAAGCACAATAATCAGCAAGGATTGTACGCCTAACACATATAACTGTTTGACAACTAAAGGAAAATTTTTTCTAAACTGAGGGACACCGATTAATGCACCATAAAGCATTAAGGCAGATTTCCCTAATGTGCGCAACCAATGAACGCCACGTTTTCCCATCCACTCAATAATTGTGATTTTCACTGAAATAATTCCTCTTCATAGTTTTGTGCCGGATAGTGGAATTTCACTGGACCGTCTGCTTGTCCAGATAAAAATTGAACCACACGTGGATCTTGGCTCTGCCGTAGTTGTTGTGGCATACCTTCCGCAATAATTTTTTGTTCCGCCACGATATAAGCATAATCGGCGATACTTAAAACTTCTGTGACATCGTGCGAAATAACAATAGAAGTTAGATTCAAGGTTTGATTTAATTTTTTGATTAAATCAACAATCACCCCCATACTGATTGGATCCTGCCCGGTGAAAGGTTCATCATACATAATTAAATCTGGATCTAACGCAATTGCACGAGCTAGTGCGGCACGACGAGCCATTCCGCCCGATAACTCATTCGGCATCAAATTTGCTGCGCCGCGCAAACCGACAGTTTCTAATTTCATTAACACCATTTTGCGAATAATGCTTTCCGGCAGTTTGGTATGTTCACGAATAGGAAAAGCTACATTTTCAAAGGTGGTCATATCAGTAAATAATGCACTTGATTGGAATAACATTCCCATCCGTTCCCGAACTTTATAAAGTGCTTTGTCGGATAAATTACAAATATCTTGTCCGTCGAACAGAATTTGACCTTGCTCCGGGATTAATTGACCGCCGATGAGTTTCAATAAAGTCGTTTTACCAATTCCGGAAGGTCCCATAATAGCGGTAATTTTGCCCTGCTCGATTTTTAGGTTTAGACCGTTATAAATCGTTCTTTCACCGCGTTTGAAAATGAGATCTTTCACTTCGATAAGAATATCTTGCATTTATTTTTTGCCTTATGTTCTTGATCGTAAAGTTGCTATTTTAACAGAAGAAAGTGTTTTGTTGAAAAATAACTCATTAATAACGATTTTATGCTATTATTTTGCGGCTAAAAATTTTACTGAAAAAGGTATTTTGTTTATGTCCATTCGTTGGAATATTTTACTTGCGGTGATCGTATTTGCTTTGTTGGCGTGGCTTTATTCGCTACAGCATAATAATGTGCCAACCCTAGTGAAAGATGATTCCGCACCAGAATATATCGCCAAACAGATGACAACAACAGTATTCGGTCCGACAGGATCAATCCAATATCAGGCACAATCAAGTAATGTCTATTATTTTAATAATGATAAGACCGTATTCAGTCAGCCGATACTGTATGTTTATGATGAAAATCAGATAAAAACTTGGCGTTTACAGGCAGATACAGCCACATTGACGGATAAGGATAAATTGACTTTACAAGGCAATGTAAAATTGCAAAGTTTAGTTGAAACTTCAAAATTACAGACGATTGATGCAGAGAGGGCGTTTGTCAATTTAACGACACAGGATATAACATCTGATACAATGGTGACCTTGACTGGGCTGAACTTTACCAGTCAAGGAAAAGCGTTGGATGGCAATTTGAGAAAAGAATCCGCAACATTAAAAGAACAGGTTAAAACATATTATGAAATCCAAAAAAATTAATTTTGCTTTTGCGTTACTCGCTTTATTTGTCAGTTATTCGGCAAATGCGTTGACCGGTGATTCCGAGCAGCCTATTAACATCGAGTCGGATAATCAGTCATTAGATTTAACCAATAATGTTGTGACTTTTGATACCAATGTAGTGATTACGCAAGGTAGTGTCAAAATTGATGCTGATAAAGTGGTGATTACTCGTCCAAATGAGAAAGATAAAGCCAAAAATAAGAAAGAAACCGTAGATGCTTATGGTAAACCAGTTAAATTCCAACAAAAATTGGATAATGGCAAAATGGTTTATGGTAATGCGGATAAAGTACATTATGATTTAGGAAAAGAGTTTTTAACGCTTATCGATAATGCACAGTTGAAGCAAGAAGATAGCCGTATTAATGGCGACATCATCACTTATGATGTGAAAAAACAACAGTTGAAAGCGAATGGTAACGGTAATTCTCGTGTGAAAACCATTTTGATTCCAAACCAATTAAAATCAAATTAGAGCATATTTATGTCAGTTTTATCTGCTGAACAGTTAAGTAAAAGTTATAAAGGTCGTCCGGTTGTTAACGGTGTTAGTCTCACGATTAATTCCGGTGAAATTGTTGGATTACTTGGGCCGAATGGTGCCGGTAAAACAACAACTTTTTATATGGTGGTGGGGTTGATTAGCCACGATCAAGGTAAGATCACTATTGATAATCAGGATATTAGTCGCCTGCCGATGCATCAGCGTGCCAAACAAGGGATCGGGTATTTGCCACAAGAAGCTTCGATTTTTCGTCGTTTATCCGTGTATGATAATTTAATGGCAGTGCTGGAAATTCGTAAGGATTTAAGTAAAGAACAGCGAGTCGATGAATTGGATCGTTTGTTGGAAGAGTTTCATATTACGCATATTAAAGACAATATTGGGCAATCATTATCCGGTGGTGAACGTCGTCGAGTTGAGATTGCACGTGCATTAGCGGCAAATCCAAAATTTATTTTGTTGGATGAACCTTTTGCTGGTGTTGACCCCATTTCTGTATTGGATATTAAAAATATTATCAAAGGGTTACGTGATCGTGGCTTGGGTGTGTTGATTACTGATCATAATGTGCGTGAAACATTGGATGTTTGTGAGCGTGCTTATATTGTGAGTGCAGGAACAATGATAGCGGATGGTACTCCGCAACAAGTGTTGGCGGATGAACACGTGAAACGTGTTTATCTCGGTGAACATTTTAAACTGTAACAAGTATTTGAAATATGAAAATCACTGATTTTTTACAACCGCAAAATATTCGTACTGGCTTGCTTTGTTCAAGTAAAAAACGAGCGTTTGAGTTAATTTGCAATTTAGTTTCACCACAAACAGAAGAGAATGAAATCACCTGTTTTGAAGCATTGTTTAATCGAGAAAAAATGGGTAATACCGGCATCAATAACGGAATTGCTATTCCGCACGCAAAGTTAGCAGTTGGTGATAAACCGGTGGCGGTCTTTTTGCAGTTGGATACACCAATAAAATATGAATCAGCCGATCATCGTGATGTTGATTTGATCTTTGCAATTTTAATTCCGGAAAGTTGTTGCTCAATTTGTTCAGCATTACTGCCCTATTTAGCAGAATGTTTTTCAGATAAGAATTTGTGTAAGCAGTTACGTTTGGCAAAAAATCCGGAAGAGGTATGGTCTATTTTTGTTGCTTTTGATCATTCGGAACATCAGGATGATCAGACGGAACAGGTTGAAGAAATCACAGAAAACGCGCAAACTAAATAAATAGCTTTTCGTTAATTGTAGGTGGATTGATTTATGGAACTTGTTATTATTAGCGGTCGTTCTGGAGCTGGAAAATCCGTTGCATTAAAAGCTCTTGAGGATATTGGTTATTATTGTATCGATAATTTGCCGTTGTTTCTTCTTCCTCAATTAATTGAAAAGTTAGGTAGTGGGCAACAGATAGTTGCGATTAGTGTTGATATTCGTAATATTCCGCTTGATTCACAAAAACTAGAATCAATTTTGGAACAACTGCCTCATTCTTGTAATACGAAAATTATCTATCTTGATGCGGATCGTAACAGTTTAATTCGTCGTTATAGTGATACTCGTCGTTTACATCCGTTGTCTAAAGAAAATCTATCGCTAGAAGGTTCGATTGATTTGGAAAAAGAGCGACTTGAACCATTGTTCCAACACGCTAATTTTATTATTGATACTACCAACCTTTCCACTCACCAGTTGGCGGAAAAATTACGGGAATTTGTACGTGGTAATGCCGACAAAGAGTTACAAATTATTATTAAATCTTTTGGTTTTAAATATGGCATTCCACAGGATGCGGATTATATTTTTGATGTTCGATTTTTACCGAATCCGCATTGGGAACCGAAATTGCGCCCTTTAACTGGTTTGGATCAACCGATAATCAATTTTCTACGTCAATATGATGTGGTACGTGAATTTATTTATTCTACCTGTAATTATATTGAAACTTGGTTGCCTTTATTAGAACAGAATAACCGTAGTTATTTGACGATTTGTATTGGTTGTACTGGTGGCAAACATCGTTCTGTTTATATTGCACAACAATTAGCAGAATACTTTAAAGCGAAAGGAAAAAATATTAAAATTCAACACAACTCCTTGATTCGTCAAGAACATAAAAACAGTACGAATTAACTCCTCAAATTTGCGAATGTGTAGCTCAGCTGGATAGAGCAATCCCCTCCTAAGGGATAGGTCGGCGGTTCGAATCCGCCCACGTTCGCCATTTTATTAATTTATCCAATTAATCAAATAGTTATGTCTAATGAAGATCAGAAATTTATGCAATATGCACTAGCGTTGGCTGATAAAGCAGCAATGATGGGAGAAATTCCTGTCGGAGCAGTGTTAGTGGATGATCAAGGAAATATTGTGGCGGAAGGATGGAATCAATCGATTACTTTATCCGACCCGACCGCCCACGCCGAGATTATTGCTTTACGCCAAGCAGGGCAGAAATTGCAGAATTATCGTCTATTGAATTTAACACTTTATGTAACGCTAGAGCCTTGCCCAATGTGTGCTGGAGCTATTTTACATAGCCGTATTAAACGCTTAGTGTTTGGTGCAAGTGACTATAAAACCGGTGCCATCGGTTCGCGTTTCCATCTATTTGAAGATTATAGAATGAATCATATTGTAGAAATTACTGCTGGAGTGTTGGAACAGGAGTGTAGTGCTAAAATTAGCCAATTTTTTCAAAAAAGACGGGCTGAACAGAAACAGATGAAACAAACTAAAGCCTATTTCATATAATAAATTATTATTAATATCCTTACTACTCATATGTGAATTATGATTTATAATATACAGCCTGAAATTTTAACTTTTCGTATGTGGGTTTGTTTATGTGTCAATTATTGGGAATGAATTGTAATACTCCGACCGATATCGTGTTCTCTTTTGAAGGATTCCGCCGTCGTGCCGGTATTACCGATTGCCATTCAGATGGCTTTGGAATTGCGTTTTTTGAAGGGAAAGGTGTGCGAGTTTTCCGTGATGATAAACCTTGCAGCTCTTCACCGATTGCTGATTGCGTGAAACAGTATCATATCAAGTCACTCAATGTGATTGCACATATTCGTAAGGCGACACAGGGCAATGTAAATCTAGAGAATACGCATCCGTTTATGCGTGAAATTTGGGGTGAAAATTGGGTGTTTGCTCATAATGGTAATTTAACTACTTTGCCTGACTTATCAGATTGCCGCGCACAACCTATAGGTACTACCGATTCCGAAGCGGCGTTTTGCTATATGACTGAGTTTTTAAAACGCCGTTATTTACGTAAACCGAGTGAAGATGAAATTTTTGATGCTGTTTACGAAGTTAGTCAAGAGTTATCAAAGCTTGGTACATTTAATTTTATTTTATCCAATGGGCAGTTTATGATGGCGCATTGTTCAACATTTTTGCATTACCTAACGCGTAAAGCGCCGTTTGGTAAAGCATTCCGTGTTGATGATGACGGCTTTATTGATTTTAATGATTATGCTAAACCGGGAGATAAAGTCACAATAATCTCAACCCAACCACTTACAAAAAATGAACATTGGACCAAAATGAAACACGGCGGTTTTGCGATGTTCAAGGATGGAGAAAAAGTGAGAGAAATTGTTGGTGTCGAGCAAGAAGTCAAGGATGATGGTACGCTTGGTAATATGAAAATTGCCTAAGCGTTGAATTTGTTCCCAACGAAATGTGAAAAGATGGCGTTATATACGCCATCTTTTTTATGCGGGAAAATATTAATAAGGATCTAACCCTAATACTTTGCGACCGTTTGTACTAGCGATGTCGACCATCTGTTCTAAATGAGGGAAGCGGCAACCGGCGGTTAAAAGGCTGAGTTCCTGCCACATATCGCCTTCGCATAACGGTACCATATAGTCACATATATTATCAGTACCAATTGCGACCGTGATTCCTTCAGGAATCATCTCGTCCGCTGGTGTTAATGCATTATGGAATGGCATTAAATCTTCTTTACGGTTGCTGTCAATCCACGCCATTGGGCAAGCGATAATCATCATTTTAGCCTGACGCATCTTTTCATACAGTTTATAACGATATTCACGAGAGTGAGCTCCGATAGAAATGCCGTGAATCGCCACAACACGCCCTTCCATTCCGTGTTCAATAGATTTATCACATAACTGTTCGGTTTCTTTCTCTTCTGGTGTGTTAAATTGGTCAACGTGTACGTGCAACATTTTTCCCAATGATTTAGCTTTATCCATCAAAATGTCCATTGCTTCTAAACCTTTGCCGTATTCCAATTCGTCTCGGTAAGGTAAGCCGCCGATAATATCAACCATTTCAGAACCTAGATCGAACCAATGTTTTGCTACCGGATCGATCACACCTTTCAGTGTTTGATTAGCGAATTTCAATTCAATGTCATTTTTATAGACTTCTCTTGCTTTGTGCGCTGCAATAATGGCGCGATCTTCACAGATAGGATCAATATCAACAAATGTACCGAAAGCGGTAACACCTTGTGAAATCATTAATTCAATTGCTTGACTGAAACGAGCGTAATAATCTTCAATGCTAGAATTGCGTTTCACTTCATCCACCAAATCCCATTTTTGTTGTAGGTTGCTGTTGTGATAAATGTGCATTTTTTCTGGGGTCATTGTGAATGCGCGGTCTGCGTGAGCATGAGAATTTACCCAACCGCCTTTTTTAATAATCTCATCACGCACATAGGCTTTAAAAGTACGAATATGGTTCATTGTGTTTGCTCCAGTGTTGATTAGTCGAAATTAGTGAAGCCCAAATTGCAAGCAAAAAAAATCCTCAATAAATGAGGATTTTAAAAATAAGCAACAAACAACAATGGACTTAATTTTACCACTTGTTGGTAAGTTGAGTTTGCCTCGTTGTTTGGTTGATAAACTTGCATTTTGGGTTCCAGTCTATAAGCACTGGGGCGGCAGTATAAAGAGTATTCATTGAAAACTCAACCACTTTTAATTAATTATTTTTATGACAGAATTCCTTGTAAGAAAATTGCAAATATTATCAAAGGAATAACAATACCTAATAGTAATCGTAATAGCGTTGTCCAAATAGTATTTGTGGAGCAAATTTGCGATTTGATTTTATCCCAACGCCACCAAGCGACAAATAGTGTTAATAGAATTTCACCCAACGGCATCAATAGATTTTGTGTGGATTTATCCAATGCATCAAAAATATTGTAATTGAAGATTTTATATTCGCTCCAAGAACCTAAAGAGAGGGAAGCGCCAATACCAAGTAAGAAAAAGAGTACGAAAGATATTACACCAGCTTTAAGTCGGTGAAACTTAAATTCATCAATAAGAAAGCTGACTAAAACTTCAAGTAAAGAGATAGAAGAAGTTAATGCGGCTACTAATAACAAAGCAAAGAATAGTACAGCCAACAGATGTCCGAAAGGCATACTAGCGAATACTGCCGGCATTGTGATAAAAGTTAAACCTGGGCCGGCACCTGGTTCAAAACCAAAAGCAAAAACTGCGGGCAGTACCATTAAACCGGAAAGAACACAGGTCAATAATGTAAGCAGAATAACCCAAACGGATGAACTGACCAATTTTGCTTCTGGTCCAACATAAGAGCCGTAGGTAATCATAATACCGATTCCCAAAGACAAAGAGAAAAATGCTAAGCCAAGTGCTTCCAACCAAGTTCTACCATCAATTTTGCTGAAATCGGGTAGTAGGAAGAACTTAATGCCTTCTATTGCGCCAGGCAGTGAAACGGCACGACCGATTAATACCAACATTAAAATCAATAAGATTGGCATTAAATATTTTGAGATACGCTCAATTCCTTTTTCCACACCGGACACGACAGTAAATAATGTGAGGAAACCGAAAATAAAGTGGTAAATAAGTGGTTGCAAAGGATCTGTAATAAAAGAGGAAAATAGATTTCCGTTAATAACCGGATCGGTTGAACCTGCAATGTTACCAGTTACTGCTTTTACTAAATAAGCAACTGTCCAACCGCCGACAACGCTATAGAAAGAGAGGATAAAAAAGGCAACCAATACGCCCATAATACCGATGATAGACCATTTATTATTGCCTAATTTTCGGAATGCACCTATCGGACCTAAGTGTGTGGCACGACCGATAGCCATTTCGGTAGCCATTAGAATTAACCCTAAAGTCAGACAGATAAAGAGATAAATTAATAAAAATGCACCTCCGCCTTGTGTGGCGGTAACATAAGGGAATTTCCACACCGCACCTAAGCCGATAGCGGAACCGGCAGATGCCAAAATAAAGCCAAGACGTGACCCCCATTGTGAACGAGCCATAAAATAATCCTCAAATGAAATAAAAGTTTGTATAAAAAGTAATGTCAATAAGTTGAACTGGAATAAGATTTAAACGGTTTATCAAAAAATCACGCTCCAACCTTGCGGCGGAGCGAGAATAGCGATAAAGTCCGTTATTATTGACAATTTTCGGCACATTATACCTGATCACATATTAATTAAAACCTAAATGAAAGACAGCACTTTAATCAATCTTTTTCTAGATGATATTTGGCTAAGTAAAAATCTATCACAGAATACTATCGCCAGTTATCGTTCGGATCTTAAATTTCTCAGTGAATGGTTGGAAAAACATCATTTAACTTTGCAACAGGTTCAATATCTTGATTTACAGGCATTTCTTGGTGAGAGATTGGAGAAAGGATATAAAGCAACAAGTTATTCTAGAATGTTGAGTTCAATGCGAAAATTATTCCAATATCTATATCAGGAAAAATATCGTGAAGACAACCCTTGTTCATTACTTTCTTCACCTAAATTACCGTCACGTTTACCAAAGTATTTAACTGAGAGCCAAGTTACAGACCTTTTAAATACACCGGCAACAGAAAATGCATTGGAATTACGGGATAAAGCAATGTTAGAGTTGTTATATGCTACTGGGTTACGAGTAACAGAACTGGTAACATTAACAGTTGACAACATCAATTTGCAACAGGGCGTTGTTCGGGTTATCGGTAAAGCCGATAAAGAACGATTAGTTCCGATGGGCGAAGAGGCTAATTATTGGATACAACAATTTATCCTTTATGGTAGAACAGAATTGTTAGGTGGGCAGAGCAGTGATATTTTATTTCCAAGCCGACAGGGTAAATTGATGACACGACAGACATTTTGGTATCGTATTAAACATTATGCTAGTTTAGCAAATATTGATGCAGATAAATTATCGCCGCACGTTTTGCGGCACGCTTTTGCTACACATTTAGTTAATCACGGTGCTGATTTGCGTGTAGTACAGATGTTATTGGGGCATAGCGATCTTTCTACAACGCAAATTTATACACACGTTGCCAAAGAACGCTTAAAACAGTTGCACAGCAAATACCATCCGCGCGGATAAATGAAAAAATTCAAGGTGCGAAATCGCACCTTGAGGATAGGAAAATTATCTGACGAAGCCGACTGCCTGATAAACTTTATCCAATGTTTCTTTCGCTTTAGCTCGTGCTTTTTCCGCACCTTCGTGCAGAATTTTGTTCAACAAGGCTTCATCATTGCGGAAATGGTAATAACGTTCCTGCAATTGCGTCAACATTGCACTCACTTCATCGGCAACCGCACCTTTTAGGTGACCATACATTTTGCCTTCAAATTCAGATTCCAATTCTGGAATGGACTTTTCAGTAATCGCAGAGAGGATACTTAACAAGTTGGACACACCCGGTTTATTTTCAACATCAAATTTTACGCGAGGCGGTTCTTCAGAGTCGGTCACTGCACGTTTGATTTTTTTCGCCACCGCTTTCGGATCTTCCAATAAGCCAATCACATTATTGCGATTGTCATCCGATTTTGACATTTTTTTATTCGGATCAAGCAAGGACATCACTCTTGCGCCGGCTTTTGGAATGAAAACTTCTGGAATAGTGAAAATATCGCCATAAAGCGCATTGAAACGTTGCGCAATATCACGTGTGATTTCAAGATGTTGTTTTTGGTCATCGCCGACCGGCACTTGTTTGGCTTGATATAACAAAATATCTGCCGCCATCAAAACCGGATAAGTAAACAAGCCAACGCTGACATTGCCTTCATAGCGTGCGGATTTATCTTTAAATTGTGTCATACGCCCCATTTCGCCGAAATAGGTGTAACAATTTAATACCCACGCTAATTGCGTATGCTCAGGCACGTGAGATTGTACGAAAATTGTGCTTTTATTCGGATCAATACCGCAAGCCAAATAAAGTGCCAGAACATCTAAAGTCGCTTTATGCAAAGCAACCGGATCTTGACGGACAGTAATGGCGTGCAAATCCACCACGCAGAATAAACATTCATAATCATCCTGCATTTTAACCCATTGGCGTAAAGCACCGAGATAGTTACCAATCGTCAATTCGCCGGAAGGCTGAACGCCGCTAAATACAATAGGTTTACTCATTTTCTTTCCTTATTCTATTCAACAATAGTTAAAATTTGTGCAAAATCACTAAATACCCAATCAGGATGGGAATCAGCAATCGGAATATTATAGTTGTAACCGTAAGTTAAACCGACCACTGAACAGCCGGCGGCACGAGCGGCTAAAATATCATTTTTGGAATCACCGACAAATAACAGCTCTTTAGGCAAAATGCCGAACTTACCGCAGAGATAAAACAGCGGAGCCGGATGTGGCTTAATCGCCGGCAAAGATTGCCCGCCCAATGTTTCTGAGAACAGATGATCAATCCCGAATGCCTTCAACACCGGAATGACGTGTTGGGTCGGTTTGTTGGTGACGACTGCGAGAATAAATCCTTTCTGTTTTAATTGTTCTAAAGTCTGTTTTACATTTGGAAATAACTGACTTTTATTACAAATATTTTCACCGTAATAGTAGTTAAAACGGGATTTAATCTGTTTTAACTGTTCAGCATCCGGCGAAAATTTCGCCCATTCCAATGCACGTGCCAATAAAATATCAGCACCGTTGCCAATCCAAGTTAACACCAACGCTTCGCTAGGTGCTGGCAAATTTAATTCCTTTAATGTATGGCTAACGGCTAAAGCGAGATCTGGCAGACTGTTAACCAAAGTTCCGTCCAGATCGAAACCGATAGCTTTAAATTGACTCATAGTTTTTCCTTATTATTTATGAGCGTGAGCAAGTTGTTCACGCATTGCTTGAATAACCTGTTGATAATCGGGCTGACCGAAAATTGCCGAACCGGCAACAAACATATCCGCACCGGCGCGAGCAATATCAGCAATATTATCCACTTTAACGCCGCCATCCACTTCTAAACGAATATCACGACCGCTGGAAATAATGCGTTGACGAGCCTGACGCAATTTCTCCAAAGCGTGCGGAATAAAAGATTGCCCGCCGAACCCCGGATTAACCGACATAATTAAAATAATGTCGAGTTTATCCATAACGTGATCTAAATAATGTAACGGTGTGGCTGGATTAAAAACTAACCCTGCTTGACAGCCGAGATCTTTGATTAATTGTAATGAGCGATCGATATGTTCACTTGCTTCAGGATGGAATGTGATTGAAGTAGCTCCTGCTTTGGCAAAATCGGGAATTAAACGATCAACCGGCTTCACCATTAAATGCACATCAATAGGAGCGGTAATGCCGTCATCACGCAAAGCCTGACAAACTGCAGGTCCAAACGTTAAATTCGGCACATAATGATTGTCCATCACATCAAAATGGATAACATCAGCTCCGGCAGATAGCACCTTTTTTACATCATCGCCAAGATGAGCAAGATTGGCGGATAAAATGGACGGTGCAATAAGATAAGGTTTCATAGTCAGCTCCCAATATTCAACGCAATAAATGCAATTAGTGTACTACTTAATCAGTATTTTTAATAGCGGAAGTTTCTAATTGGTACTATTGAAATAATATGGCAGATACAAAAAAACACGGCATTTGCCGTGCTGATGTTGATTAACTCAAGAGGAGGGAGGGTTATTCAACGGTAAGTTTTTTGCCGTCAAAGCTTAATTCCTGTACGGAGGTTAAAGCTTTACCGCCATCAGTTTCACCACCGATGAGTAGTACTTTGTTACCGTAAGATACGCTGACGCCATAGCCTGCACCTGCCGGTAAGTTGCCGACCACTTTCCATTTACCTTTATCCAAACTGTAGACTGCGGTTTGATAGGCTTTTTTCAAACCTTGATGAGCAAAGAGTTTGCCTTCTTTGAATTGTTTGGTTGCACCTGGGAAGTTAGCACCGCCGGTGACTAAAAGGTGACCGTTACTATAACCGGCATATGCACCTGCTAAACCGTCTTGTGCTGTGCCTTTTTGCGGTTCAGGTAAGTTAGGTAAATTTTTCCAATCGACAGTGCCGTGTTTATTGAATTTACCTTGCTCTGTTTCTGCTGTTCTTAAGCCCGGTTTGATTTCACCGTTAATTACAGTGAGTACATCGCCGTTTACGGTAACCGCCGCACCGGCACGCCCTGAGAATGGAAGTTGTCCTTCATTACGCCATTTATTGGTGGATGGTTGATAGCTGAAGAATGTGGTATTGAAGAAGTAATCTTGCGGACGTTGATTGAAATAGGCTGCCATTACTGCATCTTTCTTCGCCTGATCATCACCGGCTGCGGTGTAATCTTGGAAGTAACCGTTAAAGATAGAAAGATTTGAACCGCCAATCACATAAACTTTATCACCATAATTTACACCGGTTGCACCAACTAAACCAAGCGGTGAGCGAGTTGGTAATTTGCTCCAAGTGTTGTCTTGCGGATTGTAGCTATAGGCATCATTAACAAGCTGTAATTCACCTTTTTCATTTTTTTGTAAGCCGCCGAAAACATAGAGTTTGCCGTCAACGGCGCTGACCACAGGTTGTGAACGATCACCACCAGGGAATGTAGCAATCTCTTTCCAACCTGCTTTCGAGTCTTTTAAATTAAGGGCATAAAACTTATCTGCACCTGAACCTAACCCGACATAAACAGTGTCACCGATTAATGCGCCGCCGCCGCTTTTAATCCCGACCGGAAGATCAGGGTATTGTCCGGCTTGTGCTGCAAAAGCGGCTAATGAAAGACCGGCAACGATCATTGAATGAAGAACGGTTTTTTGTAATTTCATAAGATCACCTCTGAGTTTGTGAATAGACCATTCTAAAGACGACACTGAATGGGTTAAAAGATAGACTAATGATAAAACTACTCCATTATATTTGTAAATATGGAGGATGCCTTTAATTTTCAGAAGTTTGGACGAGATCACAAAAATAAAAAAATGCAGCGCTGTTTTCGCTGCATTTGGTATAAATTTTAAGCTTTAATGGTGTTTAATTATGCTTTTTCTTGGTAGGGCGTTGCCAACCTTGGATATGTTTTTGTGGAACACGTGTAATCACCAACTCATTTTCGGAAATATCTTTGGTGATGGTGGAACCGGCGCCGATAGTTGCACCATCTGCGACAGAAACCGGTGCAACCAACTGCACATCGGAACCGACAAAAACATTATCACCGATCGTGGTTTGGAATTTATTGGCACCGTCATAGTTGCAAGTGATGACACCGGCGCCAAGGTTGCAATCTTTACCGATCACGGCATCACCGACATAGGTTAAATGGTTTACTTTGGAGCCAACACCGACAGTCGCTTTTTTAATTTCCACAAAGTTACCGACGTGAACGTTGTCTGCCAATACAGCACCTGGACGTAAACGGGAGAATGGACCGATTTGAGCACCTTTACCGATAACGGCATCTTCAAAAACGGAATAAGGTTTAATTTCCACATCATCTGCGACTTCAACATTTTTCAATACGCAACCTGCTCCGATTTTGACACGATCACCGAGTTTAACGTTGCCTTCAATAATGACATTAATATCAATTTCGACATCTTTACCGTGAATTAATTCGCCACGAAGATCAAAACGGTTCGGATCCGCTAGCATTACTCCTTCCAATAAAAGACGTTCCGCATTTTTTTGTTGGTAATAACGTTCCAAGCGGGCTAATTGTAGACGATTGTTGACACCTTCCACTTCCATTGGATCTTGCGGATGAACAGAAACCACTTTGCAACCGTCGTGGTGCGCCATAGCGATAATATCGGTGATGTAATACTCTTTTTGTGCGTTATTATTGGTTAATTGTGATAACCATTTTTTCAGGTTTTTGCCGTCACAAGCGAGCAGACCGGTGTTAATTTCTTGAATTTTTAGCTGTTCAGCGGAGGCATCTTTCTGCTCAACAATGCCGATAATATTGCCGTCCGCCTGATTGTTTTCTCGTAAAATACGTCCGTAACCGGTTGGATCGTCCAATTTAACGGTTAATAGTGCAATGCCGTTTTCCGGTTTTGCAGCAATTAATTGCTGGATAGTTTCTGCACTGATCAAAGGACCATCACCAAATAACATTACAATGGTTTCGTTATCATTAAAATAAGGCGCTGCCTGTTGCATTGCGTGACCGGTGCCGAGTTGCTGCGCTTGCAAGATCCAATTTACTTTTTCATTGGCAAGACGTTGTTGCAGCAATTCTGCACCGTGGCCATAGACTAAATGGATTTGATTGGCACCAAGTTTGGCTACGGTATCAATCACGTGTTTAACCATCGGTTTACCGGCGATAGGGTGCAACACCTTCGGCAAATCGGAGTACATACGAGTGCCTTTACCGGCAGCTAAAATCACGACACTAAATGGAAGAGATGACATAAATTCTCCTTACTGTTCAGAATTATTTTGTTGCGCCATACGCAATGCGGTAGGAACTCGACGTTTACCGATATTTTTACTATCACGATGACGTAATTTCACTTTTTTCTTGCTGGTTTGTTCTTTGGCTTGTTGCCGTTTTTGTTTTAAATGGGCTTTCTTTTTCTTGATGACTTTTTTGATTTCATTCACTTTCGGTGCTTTTGTACGAGGAGCAAGATCTTCAATCACTCTGGCTTTCAGAATTTCACCGGTGTAACGGCAAATTTTACCAAGTATGGGATAATCGTGCGCTTCAACAAAAGAGATCGCACAACCTTTTTTACCCGCTCTAGCGGTACGTCCGATACGGTGTAGATAAACATCGGCGTTATAAGGTAGATCAAAATTGAAAACGTGTGATATATCATCAATATCAATACCACGAGCAGCCACATTGGTTGCGACCAAAATTGTTACTACGCCATCACGCAATTTCTCAATTGCATTATTGCGTTGTGTTTGTGCCATTTCACCTTCTAAATAGGTGCTACGGATGCCTCGTTTACGCAAAATCTCAGCCAGTTCACGCACTTTTTCACGATGGCGTACGAATACAATACCTCTGCTTACTTTTTCGTCAACAATGACACGAGCCAACAATTTGATTTTGTGTTCTTTGCTGTCGGCGTGGTAATACCATTGTTGAATCTTTTTACGTTCACGGCGGCTCGGTTCTGCATTCACCTCAACCGGATTATCCAATAAACGTTGTGCAAAATTGTTTAACTCTTCGCCTTCAAGTGTGGCGGAGAAGAGCATTGTCTGCTTGCGCCAACGGGTTTCAGCGGCAATACGTTCAGCATCCTGACCGAAGCCCATTTGCAACATTCGATCTGCTTCATCAAAAATTAAGATTTCTACCGCACGACAATCGAAATTTTCTTCCTGAATGTACTGGAGCAAACGTCCGGGCGTAGCTATGACCATATCTTGATTTTTATTGAAAATTTCGCCGTGATTTTGATAAGCGACACCTCCGGTAATGGTGGCGATATTTAAAGAGGTGAATTGTGCTAATTGTCGTGCCTGTTCAGCAACCTGCATTGCTAATTCTCTGGTTGGTGTCAGCACTAAAACTCGTGGCGCACCCGGTTTACGGCGAGGAAAATCTAATAGATGTTGAATTGCCGGTAATAAAAAAGCGATGGTTTTTCCGGTACCAGTTGGTGAAGAACCTAAAACGTCGTGTCCATCCATTGCCGCAGGAATTGCATCAATTTGGATGGCAGTCGGACGATTTAAGCCTTTTTGGGCTAATGCCTTGAGTAATTGCGGATCAAGATCAAATTCGTCAAAATTAGGAATGGTCATAAAAATTCTCGAAAATAAAAAATCAGCCTCGAATTATAGCGAAATTTTATTAAAATATCGCTATTCAATCCTGATCCGAACGATTTTAACAATGGCAAAATCAGACTGTTTTCAGTTTAAGCAATTTAAAATTTATCACGACCGCAGTGCAATGAAAGTAGGTACAGACGGGGTTCTGCTTGGTGCGTGGGCGGATATTGTCGGTGCAAAACGGATATTAGATTTAGGTTGTGGCACTGGATTAATTGCTTTGATGTTGGCACAAAGAAGTGCATCGGATTGTAAAATTGTTGGTGTTGAAATTGAAGAAAATGCTTATTGTCAGGCAGTCGATAATGTAGCAATTTCTCCGTGGTCGGAGCGTGTTACGATTTATCATCAATCAATGCAGCAATTTTGTCGAGAAACATCACAGCGTTTCGATCTTATTGTAGCAAATCCGCCTTATTTTGAACGTGCCAATCAATGTAGGGATCAATCTAGAGAAACTGCACGTTATATTGGTGATTTATCCCATTTGGACTGGTTGCTTGCCGCTGAAAATTGTCTAAGTATGAGCGGTAAAATACAATTTGTATTACCGTTTCAAGCAGGAATCTTTTTGCAACAGCAATTGTTGGCAACCTCATCAAAACTGTGTTGTACAGAAATTTGTTACGTTATTACCAAAGAGGGAAAAATGCCACAAAGAATGTTATTAACGTTCACTTTTTTAGTAAATAAGGCATCACCTAAACAGAGCAAATTAACTATTTATGATCAACAACACTGTTATCATTCTGATGTTATTCCAATGTTTAAACCTTTCTATTTGAAGTTGTAAAGAACAGTTTTGATTGTTAATGGACAGTTTCTTTAGTGATTATTCGTCTGATAATCATCATTTATCGCTATTTTCTGTTTAATGTCACAGTTTCCGGACACAGTGGATGAAGATCCTTGCCGAGAGGAGTATGATCAAACAGTAGACAATGCAACGGAATGGTTAAGGATTGTGCTATGAAAAAAAGTCTTATTTTTTTACTCCTCATTATTATCGGATTAAGCGGTTATTATCTTTTCCAACAACACCAACGACAAGCCGTGAATGAAAGCGAAATTAGGTTGTACGGCAATGTTGATATTCGTGATGTTAATCTTGGGTTTAAAGTTGCCGGTAAAGTTGAACAGCTATTGGTGGATGAAGGCGATCAAGTGAAAGCCGGTGATTTACTGGCGACATTAGAACAGAAAACCTTTCAGGATGAACTTATTTTAGCTAAAGCTAAATTGGCGGATGCGAAAGCAGCGTTGGTGCAAGCGGAAAAACTTTATCAACGTGTACAGGGATTAATCAAGAAAAATGCGGTGTCCGATGCGGACTATGATGATGTGGTAGCATCTCGTGATCGAGCTTTGGCACAAGTGGATATTTCTAAATCATTAGTATCAATTGCAGAAACTCGTTTGGCAGACACAAAATTGATTGCACCGAGTGATGGTGTGGTGTTAACCCGAGTGCGAGAAAAAGGCAGTGTGGTTAATGCTGGTTTACCGATTTACGCCATTTCATTACAAAAACCGGTGTGGGTACGTGCTTATGTAGATGAACCAAATTTAGGCAATCTTTATCAAGGGCAAAAAGTGACTGTCGTTACCGACAGCGGCGCACAATATACCGGGCAGATCGGTTTTATTTCACCTCAAGCGGAATTCACGCCCAAAAATGTGGAAAGCGAACAGTTAAGAACGGAATTGGTTTATCGTTTCAAAGTTATGGTCGAAAACAGTGATAACAGTTTACGCCAAGGTATGCCGGTGACTTTATTTATTAATAAAAAGGTTGAGGATAAATAATGTCACAAGCAATGGTGGTTATCGATAAGGTGACCAAACATTTCAAAGGAATGGATAAACCGGCACTTGATGTTGTATCGGCACAGATTTTTCCCGGCAAAATGACCGGTTTGGTTGGGCCGGACGGTGCAGGTAAAACGACCTTAATTCGTCATATTATCGGTTTAATGCAGGCAGATAGTGGCACGATTACGGTCGATCAACTCAATGTCAATGATGACGCTGAAACCATTCATCAAATCAGTGGTTATATGCCGCAGAAATTTGGTTTGTATGAAGATTTAACGGTTATCGAAAATCTGAATTTATATGCGGATTTGCGTTTAATCAGCGGTGCTTCCAGAAAAGAGAAGTTTGACAAATTGTTGGCTTTTACTGATTTGGCAGCGTTTCAACAGCGTTTAGCCGGTAAGCTTTCCGGCGGAATGAAACAAAAATTGGGTTTGGCGTGTGCATTAGTCGGAGATCCGAAGTTGTTATTGCTAGATGAACCAAGCGTTGGTGTTGATCCAGTTTCACGGCGTGAATTGTGGAAATTGGTGCAAGCGTTAGTAGAGCAAGGAATGGCAGTGTTGTGGTCAACCGCTTATTTGGATGAAGCGGAAAAGTGCGATAGTGTCATTTTGCTGAATGAAGGCAAAAAATTGTATGACGGTGCGCCACAAGGCTTGTTGGAATCGGTGCGAGGACGTGTTTTTCAAGTAAGCGATATTCCGGTGGCGGACAGGCGTTCCCGTCTAATTCATTTATTGCAGCAACCACAGGTGATGGACGGCATTATTCAAGGCAGTAATTTGCGGATTGTGTTGAAAACGGAAGCGGCAAAACCACAGTTATCACAGGGTAAGTGGCAGCCCGTTAATCCCTGTTTTGAAGATGCCTTTATTAATCGTTTAGGTGGAGGCCCCGGTGGAAATTCAGCATTGGCAGCACAGATTAAAGCTAAACCAGATGATGGTAAACCTGTTATTGATGCTAAAGGTTTAACCAAAAAATTCGGTGATTTTGTCGCGGTTAAAGATAATACCTTTTCGATTAAACGTGGTGAGATTTTTGGCTTATTAGGGCCGAACGGTGCCGGTAAATCGACCACATTTAAAATGATGTGCGGTTTGTTGCAGCCGACTGCCGGAGAATGTTTCGTTACCGGTTTGAATTTACGTTATGCCACCTCACAGGCACGCAGCAGAATCGGCTATATGGCACAACGTTTTTCACTGTACGGCAATTTAGATGTGTTACAAAATTTACGTTTTTTTGCCGGTTTATATGGCGTTACCGGCAAAGCACAACGTGAACGTATTGAAATGATGATCGATATTTTTGATTTTAAACCTTATTTGAAAATGAATGCCGGCGATTTGCCGTTAGGGTTTAAACAGCGGTTATCACTTGCTTGTGCTGTGATTCATCAGCCGGATATTCTGTTTTTGGATGAGCCGACTTCGGGGGTTGATCCGATTACCAGACGTGAATTTTGGCTGCATATCAATGCGATGGTGGGCAAAGGTGTTACGGTGATGGTCACCACGCATTTTATGGATGAAGCGGAGTATTGTGATCGTATCGGTTTGATTTATCACGGTGAAAACATTGCTACCGGCACGCCGGATGAATTAAAACAGCAGGCAATACGGCAGGCAGGTTTACAGTCACCGACATTGGAAGATGCATTTATTGCACTAGTGCAGGCGAAGGATCAGGCTAAGGGGGCAATATGAAACGATTATGGGCGTTAGTTTATAAAGAGATGTTGCAGATTATTCGCGATCCCTCTTCTATTCTGATTGCTTTTGTGTTGCCTTTTATTCTGTTGTTTATTTTTGGTTACGGTATCAATTTAGATAGCAACAAAGTCAATATCGGCGTGGTTAATCAATCTTCATCACCATTGGCTACAGAATTAGTTGACGCATTCCGTCATTCACGTTTTTTAGACAGCCGTTTTGCGGATGATCGCCGTGCTTTATATCAGGATTTGATCGCTGGCGATATTAAAGGGATTGTGGTGATTTCGCCTCAATTTAGCCGACAATTATTACAGCAACAACCGGCGCAAATTCAGGTGTTAACCGATGGCTCGCAGCCGAATACAGCAATGTTCGTTAATGGTTATACCAGCGGTGTCATTCAGAATTGGTTACAACAACAAAATACCACTGATGAGGCGAGTGGTGGCATTGGCTTGCAGGAACGTTATCTCTTTAACCCTGAATTAAAAAGCTGTTATTTTCTATTGCCGGGTTCAATGGCGATTACAATGACTTTGATTGGTACATTATTAACAGCCCTAGTGGTTGCACGAGAATGGGAACGTGGCACGATGGAAGCAATGATGGCGACACCAGTAACCATTACTCAAATTTTATTAGGAAAATTAATCCCTTATTATATTTTGGGTATCGGTTCAATGTTGATCTGTTTTTTGGTAACAACGCTTTATTATGATGTGCCGTTTAGAGGATCGCTGTTGGTATTGTTTATTGCCACCTCTGTTTTCCTGATTTGTGCGTTAGGGCAGGGATTGTTGATCTCTTCGCTTTCAAAGGATCAATTTGTTGCTTCACAAATTGCAATTTTATTTGCTTTTTTGCCCGCTTTTATGTTGTCCGGTTTTGTGTTTGAAATCAGCTCAATGCCGTTGCCGATACAGTGGCTGACCTATCTATTTAGCGTGCGTTATTATGTGACTATTTTGCAAACGTTATTTTTATCTGGCAATGTATGGGGATTATTGGCGCAAGCGATCTGCATAATGTTGATTATCGGCATTTTGACTTTTCTTTTTACAAAACGCAAAACACATAAAAGGATCGATGTATGATTTTCAATGGACGTATTTGGGCATTAATCATCAAAGAGTTATTGGCGCTGTTTCGTGATCCGCGTAGTAGATTGGTGTTGATTGGGCCGCCATTGTTGCAACTTTTCCTTTTCTCTTATTCTGCCACATTGGAGGTGAAAAATATTTCCGTGGCGATCTATAACCAAGATCACGGTGTTTATAGTACCGAAGTGATTCAACGCATTGCAGCTTCACCTACCTTTACCGAGTTGCAATATGTGCAGAGCGAGCAGCAATTACAACAGCGGTTGGCTAATAAAAAAGTATTGATGGCAATCCAGTTTCCGGCAGATTTCAGTCAAAAACTGTTGTCGGGGCAGGCGGCAAATATTCAGCTGTTGTTGGATGGACGTAATTCCAATTCGGCACAAATTATTCACAATTATGTCGCGCAAATTATTCTGCAATATAATGCCGAACTGGCGCAGCAACAGGGTAAACAGGGGTTGCCGGTTGTGGTGTTGACCAGAAATTGGTTCAATGAAAATTTACAGCACTTGTGGTACACGGTGCCGGCATTGGTCGGTATTTTAGCTGGATTAGTGGCTTTGATGGTTACTGCACTTTCCGTTGCTAGAGAACGAGAGTTGGGAACTTTTGATCAGATCTTGGTTTCACCGCTAACCCCAGCGGAGATTCTGTTAGGGAAGACTATTCCGGCAGTGATGGTCGGTTTAGCGGAAGGACTGATTATTTTTGTATTGGTATTGACCGTTTTCAAAGTGCCGTTTGTAGGATCTTTCTGGTTGTTGTTTGCGGCAATTTTTGTATTTATTTTGGCGATGGTCGGTGTAGGTTTATTTATTTCTGCAATTTCTAAAACACAGCAACAAGCGATTTTGGGTACGTTTATTTTTTTAGTGCCAGCAGTGGCACTTTCTGGTTATGCTTCACCAGTAGAAAATATGCCGAATTGGTTGCAATGGGTGGTGGAAATCAACCCGATTAAGCATTTCTTGATTATTGTAAACGGGCTGTTTTTGAAAGATATGTCCGCTGCATTGGTGTGGCTGAACCTTTATCCAATGTTAATTATTGCTGCTTGTACTTTAGCAGTGGCAAGTTGGTTATTTAGTCAACGATTGGAATAATTGGTAGTGTTCAGTGATGTAAAGTTTTATGCAAAAGAGCGAAAAGATAAACTCTATTCCAAATAATCATTTTTGCAAAAATCATAATTCTTTACTAATTCTTCTTCGTTATTCTTGATAAAAATTGATAAGATACGGCTTTGATGATTAACACAATTAAAGAAGCATAAGATGAAACACTATAATAAATTAAGGATTGAATGGGACTGTCGTCGGGGAATGTTGGAACTGGATAAAATGATAATGCCGTTTTATAAAAAAGAGTTTGATTATTTAGCTGATGAGCAGAAAGACACTTTTTTGGAATTGCTTACCTTTACTGACCCGCAGTTATTCCGATGGTTAATGAATCAAGAAAAAGCACCTACCAATAAATTGCAACAGATGGTGAACTTGATAAAAGTGAAACTGACCGCATCTTGAGAAGCTCTAAAAACTTTTTGTTTAAATTTTTGAACTTTTATTAAATTTTGAACTCTAACAGTTCAATACATTGCTTGCTGTGTAACTTACAGACCGTTTTG
Organism: Gallibacterium sp. ZY190522; assembly: GCF_054166015.1. Lineage (NCBI taxonomy): Bacteria > Pseudomonadati > Pseudomonadota > Gammaproteobacteria > Pasteurellales > Pasteurellaceae > Gallibacterium > Gallibacterium sp. ZY190522. The sequence goes on along the minus strand of NZ_CM135118.1, from coordinate 1,824,611 downwards.
GGAAGCTGTTAGATAAAGATAAAAATGGAGATTTCACTTAGATGAGTGAACAACTAACAGATCAAATTTTGGTGGAAAGAGCGCAGCAAGGCGATAAAAAAGCATTTAATTTGTTGGTTGCACGTTATCAAAATAAAGTCGCTGGATTATTGACTCGTTACGTATCAGCTAATGATATTCCGGATGTTGCTCAAGAAACGTTTATTAAAGCGTATCGTTCTTTGGATACATTCCGCGGTGAGAGTGCTTTTTATACATGGCTTTACCGTATTGCCGTGAATACAGCAAAAAATTACTTGATGACACAAGGGCGTCGTCCACCAACGGAAGATGTTTTGGCGGAAGATGCGGAAAGTTTTGATGCTGGAGCGAAGTTACGTAATATTGATACGCCGGAGCATTTGATTCTATCTGATGAATTGAAAGAGATCGTGTTTAAAACTATCAATGAATTACCAGATGAATTAAAAACTGCAATCACGTTACGAGAACTTGAAGGAATGAGTTACGAAGAGATCGCAGATGTGATGGATTGCCCAGTCGGTACAGTGCGTTCTCGAATTTTTAGAGCAAGAGAATTTATTGAAAATCAATTAGCACCGTTGGTGAAACATTAATTGAATGGAAAGGCGGAAATTATGCAAAATAAAGAACAACTTTCAGCTTATATGGATGGTGAAGACGTAGAACGTGGCTTTGTCGAAAGTCTTTGTCAAGATAAAGCGTTACAGCAGACGTGGTCAACTTTACATATTGCACGTTCAGTGATGCGAAATGAAAGTGAAGTCATACTTGATACTTCTTTTACAGAAAGAATGGCAGTATTAATTGAACAAGAGACAACCGTTCAGTTGCAAGAACAGCCGAAACCAGAAACTGCGGCAATGCCGAAAGTTTCTTTCTGGGCTAAAGCGAAAAAATATGTCGTTCCTGTTGTGCAAACCGCAGTGGCTGCAAGTGTTTGTTTAATCGCTGTGTTTAGCATCCAGAATTTGAATAAAGGTTCTGAAACAGAAACTACCGTTTCTCCGGCGTTACAAACTTTGCCGTTTACACAATCGGTTCAAGAAGTTAGCTATAATGTTTCGCATAAAAATGTGCCGAGCAAAGAACAGTTGGAACAGCAAAATAAACGTTTAAATGAAATTTTGCAGAATTACCAATTACAACGTCGTTTATATTCTGACTTAAAATCTGAATAAAAATTTCCGAAATTTCCCGACATCACCACCATTTTGGTGGTGATGTTGTTTTATAATAGGCATCTTGATTTACGCCATAGGCACAGGTTTATTATATGTTTAAGAAGTTATTCCTCACCTCAGTATTCTGGATTGCTAACAGCTTCGCTACTGCATATGCCTCCTCACCGATTGATCAAATTATTGCTGATCTGAACCACATGAAAACCGCATTTCAGCAGCAAAATTACACAATGTTGTTTACTTATGGTGAGGATAATCTTCATTTTTCATTGAACTATCGACACGCATATGCCGACCATAAACATTATGCACAGCTGCTTTATTTAGATGGACCTAGAACAGAAATTTGGCAGCGTGATAATACAATCAGTTATTTTTCTGCTAATTATGCGCCGTTTAGTATTCGCAGTGATAAAATTATTGATTCATTACCAAATATTGTTTATAGCGATTTCAAGCAGTTAGCACAGTATTACGATTTCGTACCGTTAGGTAAGGACAGAATCGCTAATCGTATAGCCAATGTGATTAAACTAATGCCGAAAGATGAATTTCGCTATGCTTATACGATCTGGATTGATGAGCAAAACAGCCTGCCATTGCGAGGAGAAATTGTTGATCGTAGCGGCAATGCGTTATCGCAGTTTAAAGTGATTGATCTTTCTATGTTGGAAGATACAACAAGTTTAACTGAATCGGCGGATAAAATGATTCAGCCACCGGCAATTACCATATATAGCCCGAATACCACCGACTATAACTGGAAACCGTCGTGGTTGCCGAAAGGTTTTAAATTGGTGAAATTTCATTCTGATGGGTTATCGCCATCTATCCAAACACAGCTTTATAGTGACGGTTTATTCTCTTTCTCGCTCTATCTATTGGAACAGAAAGATATGCCGATTAATGAATCGTGGCGACAAGGCGTAGAAACGCTTTATACCGAAGTGGTCAATGGTAAAACCGTTGTGTTGGTCGGCGAAATTCCATTAACAACGGCACGTCGAATTGTGCAGGACATTGAGTTTAAACAGGATAACAAATGATTACAGAAAAAGCGGTGGTAATTGCTTATCAATCAGGTGAAGTGACAGTTGAGTGTCAAGCAAATCAAGCGTGCGGCGGTTGTGCATCCAAAGCAAGTTGCGGTACAGCGGCACTGAGTGAATTAACCGGAAAATCAAGCCGTTATCTTTTTACTTTCCCTTGCTCCAGACCGATGAAGATCGGGGAAACGGTGGAAATCGGGCTGCCGGAACAATCCTTACTGAAATTAGAGTTTATTGCTTATACCATCCCATTATTTGTGTTAATTTTCAGTGTGTTATTGGGAAATTACCTGTTTGTTGAAGAGTGGCAGAATATCGTTTTTACATCAGCGATGACCGTACTGGCATTTGTGATCGTAAAATTATTGAACCACCATTTGCAGCGACAGAAAAAATACCAACCGATTTTAATTGAGCGGATTATTTAAATCTTGAAAAGAAAATAAAAGCTAACTAGAAAGCGGAAAATTAGATTCCGCTTTTGTCATACCAAATTTTATTGATATAGAAAACGATTTTTCCGGATGGGGTATCGACTTTCACTTCATCATCAATGCTTTTGCCGATTAAGGCACGTGCTACGGGAGAGTCTATAGAGATCCAGTTTTTCGCCGGATCGAATTCATCACAACCAACAATGCGGTACTGTTTTAAATCACCGCTTTCAGTTTCCAATTCTACCCACGCACCGAAAAAGATTTTTCCCTCTTGGCGAGGATGATAATCAACGATTTGCAGCACTTCCAAACGTTTAGTGAGAAAACGGACACGACGATCAATTTCTCTTAAACGTCGTTTTCCATAAATGTATTCTGCATTTTCACTGCGATCGCCCAATGCCGCTGCATCAGAAACCGCCTGTGTTACTTGTGGACGCTCCACTTTCCATAAATATTTCAACTCTTGATCCAGCGTATTCCAGCCAGTACGAGTAATATAGTTTGATTTTGCCATAAATTATTGTTGATATTTGAATTTTAATAAATCACGACGCTCTTTTTTGTTTGGACGACGCTCTGGATTCGGCATTGATAAGGCATTCGCTTTTCTTGCCCACGCTAACTGTTCTCGCCTTTTAATGCTCTCCTCCGTTTCTTGATAAAGTTGTTGTGCCAGTGGAGCAGCCTTGCGTAGATTGGAGAGTGCTAACACTTGCACCTCTTTTTCGTCATTACCTTGACGTAATTTGATCATTGCGCCTATTTCTACTTCTTTGCTTGGTTTGGTGCGTTGCCCGTTGTAATGTACTTTACCACCGTCAACCATTTCACGGGCTAAAGTACGGGTTTTATAAAAACGTGCTGCCCACAACCATTTGTCAAGGCGATAATTTTCCTGTTCCTGTTGATGTTTATCTTTTGCCATAATCAATAAAAATTAGTTGTCTAAGCGTTCGAATAATTCGGTTAAGTATGGTATCGTTACTATCGTTTTTTGTAAAACAAAGCACAGTAATTATGACAACAAAAAAGTGCGGAGGTGAATTTTTTTATGAAAAAACCGGAAATTTTGGCAATTAATACAGCCGCTAAATCACGACTTTTTGAAATTCAAGCAGTGGATTTACGTTTTTCTAATGGTGAGTTGCGGACTTATGAGCGTTTTAAGCCCTCGACACGCAGTGCAGTGATGATTTTAGCAATTGATGACCAACAAAATCTATTATTGACTTATGAATATGCAGTCGGGACTGAGCAGTATGAACTTGGTTTTCCGAAAGGGTTGATGGAACTCGGTGAAACGCCACAACAGAGTGCGAATCGTGAATTGCAGGAAGAGATTGGTTTTAAGGCGGAACGTTTAACGTTATTACGCACCTTAATCTCATCTCCCGGTTATATGAATAATCCAATGCATATTTTATTGGCAGAGACATTATCTCCAAGCAAATTAGAGGGGGATGAACCTGAGCCATTGCAACTGGTACGTTATCCTTTAGCAAATATTGATCAATTGATTGAAGATCCGAATTTTAATGAGGCAAGAAATTTAGCAGCATTGTTCTTGCTGAAAAAATATCTGACACAACGTTAATGAGGTTGAAATGAAAACATTAACCACTTTGTTGGAACAGGCATTAACTATTGCCTATCAGGCAGGCGAACAGCTAACAGCGTTTTATCATCAGAATGTCCATATTAAAATCAAAGCTGATCAAACGCCGGTAACGGAGGCGGATATTGCGGTAAGTCGGTTTTTAGTCAAGGCGTTAAGTGAATTAGAGCCGACTATTCCGGTGTTATCAGAAGAAAATTGCGCCATTCCGTTAGCGGATCGCCAACAATGGCAGCGTTATTGGTTGATTGATCCGTTAGACGGCACGCAACAGTTTATCGATCGCACCGATCAATTTTCCGTATTGATCGCTTTGGTGGAAAATCACCAACCTGTTATCGGTATTATTCACGCGCCGGTGTTGGCACAGACCTTTTATGCGGTAAAAGGAGAGGGGGCATTTTTTGTAGAAAATGGGCAAAAAACACGCTTAATACATCAAAAGCAGTTTGATAGAGAACAACCAATTAAGATTGCAGTTGGTAGAAGTGCTAATCAACAAAAAATGTTATCTCTATTAAATCCAGCGTTTCAATATCAATTTATCACTTACGGCTCTAGTGGTTTGAAAAGTACTTTGGTGGCGCGCCAACAGTGTGATTGCTATATTCGTTTGGGTGATACCGGTGAATGGGATACTGCTGCAGCACAGGTGATTTTGCAGGAGAGTGGTGGTGATATTTTTACGATACAACATCAACCGTTGAGTTATAACCGGCGAGAAACATTTGTTAACCCACATTTTATAGCGGTTGGTAGCCGTAATTGGGATTGGCATAAGATCCTTTTGTAATCGGGTTATCGCTACTTTAGGTAAAACCGATTAGCGTTATCTTAATTCACGGCGGTAGAATGTACCTCATTTAGCAGAGGTGTAACCTCTTTCACAGCAGGGCAATTTATATATTGCCTGTAATGTAAATTGAAACATCCATAATATGGACAGCAGTAAAAATAAGTTGTAGGAATAAAAAGTATGCAAAAACCAGATAATAATACCATTGTTATTTTTGGAGCTTCCGGTGATTTAACTCACCGTAAACTGATTCCAGCGTTATACCAACTCTTTGAAAATGAAAAGCTATCTGAAGATTTTGCCATTTTAGGCGTAAGTCGCACAGAATTCAGTGATCAGGCGTTTCGCGATAAATTGCGTCAAAGTCTAATTGATAATGAAAAAGTGAACGAAGGTATTTTAGAAGTCTTTTTACAACATATTTATTATCAAGCAATTGATACTAAAAATGTCAATGATTATGCCAAAATTAAAAACCGTTTAGACGATATTAATGCACGTCATCACTGTCAAGATAATGTGCTTTATTATCTTTCTACACCACCAAGCTTATATGGTGTGATTCCTGAATGTTTAGCGGCACACGGTTTGAATGATGAAGCGAAAGGTTGGAAACGTTTAATTGTTGAAAAACCGTTCGGTTATGATTTGAACTCATCTATCGAATTGGATGATAAAATTCATCGCTCTTTTGCAGAACACCAAATTTATCGTATCGACCACTATTTAGGTAAAGAAACGGTACAAAATCTATTAGTGTTGCGTTTCTCGAACGGATTATTTGAACCGCTTTGGAACCGAAATTATATCGATTATGTGGAGATCACAGGTGCGGAAGCATTGGGTGTTGAAGAGCGTGGCGGCTATTATGACGGTTCGGGAGCAATGCGAGATATGTTTCAAAACCATTTATTACAGGTGTTGTCATTGGTGGCGATGGAAAGTCCGGCGGTCATTAATGCAAAGTCAATGCGTGATGAAGTGGTAAAAGTGTTGCAGAGTTTACATCCATTAACTGCGGAAACTATCGAAGAGAATTTAGTGCTTGGTCAGTATACTCGTTCAAAAGTAAGAGGTATGGAATTACCGGGATATCGTGAAGAGAAAGGCGTTGATCCACAATCTCGTACGGAAACTTATATAGCATTGCGTTTGAATATTGATAACTGGCGTTGGAGTGGCGTGCCATTCTATGTCCGTAGCGGTAAAAGAATGCCGACTCGTGTTACAGAGATCGTGATTCATTTCAAGAAAACACCACATCCGGTGTTTAATATGAATGCACCGGAAAATAAATTAATTATTCGTATTCAACCGGATGAAGGCATTGTGATGAGCTTTGGTTTAAAACAGCCGGGTTCCGGCTTCAAGGCGAAAGAAGTGGCGATGGATTTCCATTATGATTCAATTGCAGAAGGGCATTTATTCTCTGCCTATGAACGTTTATTATTGGATGCCTTAAATGGTGATGCAACGCTATTTACTCGTAGTGATGCGGTACAGGCAGCGTGGAAATTCGTTCAACCTATTTTAGATTATAAAGCTGGTAATCCTAAAATTCACGGTTATGCTTGTGGCACTTGGGGGCCTGAAGCGGCAAATAAATTAATGAGTCGTAGCAATCGTGAATGGCGTTTTCCGTGTAAAAACTTAACTGATACTAACTATTGTGAGTTATAAAAATGAATTATAAGATTTTTCCGACTGCCCAAGCGGTAGTCGAGCAGATTGCCCGGGAATTTAAACGTTACAGCCAATTAGGTAAAGCTGTGCATATCTCGCTTTCTGGTGGTAGTACCCCTAAATTGTTGTTTCAGACATTAGCAAAAGCACCTTATAGCCAAGAGATTCAATGGCAAAATCTACATTTCTGGTGGGGGGATGATCGAATGGTTGAACCGAGCGATGTCGAAAGTAATTATGGTGAAGTGCAACGTTTATTATTCGATCATATTGTCATTCCGGCTGAAAATATTCATCGTATTTATGGGGAATTAACACCGCAACAGGCGTTGGAAAAGTTCAAGCAGGATTTGCAACAGATCGAAGATAAACAAAATGGAATGCCGGTATTTGACTGGATTATTTTAGGAATGGGAGCGGATGGACACACTGCGTCGCTGTTTCCAAATGCGACCGATTTTTCAGATTCGCATTGGGCTGTAATTGCACAACATCCAGAAAGTGGGCAGTATCGTGTTTCCAAAACGGCAGCATTAATTGAAAATGCTAAACGTGTAACCTATTTGGTTACCGGTGCTGGTAAAGCATCTATTTTAAAAGAGATCGAAACCAGCCCAGCGGAAGCACTACCTTATCCGGCAGCTAAAATTAAAGCGAAGTATGGCATAACTGAATGGTATTTAGATCAGGATGCAGCACAATTATTGTCTAAAAAATAGGAAAAATATGGAACGGCTTGATCTCTCGGCATTAGAGAATGCATTTACCTCTTTAGCATTAACCATTGCAAAATTGGCGGATAAACAGTGGTTTACACAGCAGGATGCGATTGTTCAGGATACCTTAATTGCTGGTGTGATTCAGAAATTTGAATTTGTCTATGAACTCAGTATCAAAATGATGAAGCGCCAGTTGAAACAGCTTGCTGCTGTGCCGGAAGAGATTGACAGTAGTGATTTCCGAGATATTTTGCGTTTAAGTGCCAGAGCAGGGTTGATTGATACGGTCGAAGATTGGTTGTTATATCGCAAAATGCGCAATGTCACCTCTCATACTTATGATCAGGACAAAGCGCAGCAGATTTATCAACAAATTTCCGACTTTTTACAATCAGCACAATTTTTACTTAATCAACTGAAGCAACATAATGTGTAAGCTTGACATCCAACCACAACATTTTGAGATCGTAAAACAGATTTTACGTACTTACTTGCCGGATTACGAAGTGCGAGCATTCGGTTCGAGAGTAAAGCAAACCGCAACCACATTTTCTGATTTGGATTTGGCGGTAATGAGTGAGAAAGCGCTTTCATTAAGGCAATTATGTGAAGTGGAACAGGCATTTAGCGACAGCGATTTGCCTTGGAAAGTGGATGTAGTGGACTGGGCGACCACTACGCCGGCGTTTCAAGCGATTATTATGCAGAAGTCGATCGTGATTCAGCAAAAGCCGGCATAATTTAGTGATTTAACTATTTAGGTGATCTGTTTCACCTCATTTAACAGGAGAAAAATATGAGCCAAAAAGGTGATATCGGCGTTATCGGTTTAGCGGTAATGGGGCAAAATTTAATTTTGAATATGAATGACCACGGTTTTAAAGTAGTGGCGTATAACCGTACTACTTCAAAAGTGGATGAATTTTTACAAGGAGCAGCGAAAGGCACGAATATTATCGGTGCTTATTCATTGCAAGATTTAGTCGATAAACTTGAAAAACCACGTAAAGTGATGTTAATGGTGCGTGCTGGTGAAGTGGTGGATAAATTTATCGATAGCCTAGTGCCATATTTGGAACAAGGCGACATTATTATTGATGGCGGTAACTCAAACTATCCAGACACCAACCGCCGTGTTGCAGCATTAAGAGAAAAAGGTATCCGTTTTGTCGGTGCAGGCGTTTCAGGTGGTGAAGAAGGTGCAAGACGAGGTCCATCTATTATGCCGGGTGGAAATGAAGAAGCGTGGCCATATGTAAAACCGATTCTACAAGCGATTGCTGCTAAAACACCGGCTGGCGAGCCTTGCTGTGATTGGGTTGGAAAAGATGGTGCCGGTCATTTTGTAAAAATGGTACACAATGGTATTGAATATGGTGATATGCAATTAATCTGTGAAGCATATCAATTTTTAAAAGAGGGCTTAGGATTAAGTTATGATGAAATGCAAGCCATCTTTACAGAATGGAAAAAAACAGAATTAAACAGCTATTTGATCGATATCACTGCTGATATTCTTGGTTACAAGGACACTGATGGTCAGCCGCTAGTCGAAAAAATTCTTGATACTGCTGGACAGAAGGGAACAGGTAAATGGACGGGTATTAATGCATTAGATCTTGGCATTCCATTAACTTTAATTAGCGAAGCGGTTTTTGCACGTTGTGTTTCTTCTTTCAAAGAACAGCGTTTAGCGGCAGCCAAACTTTTCAATAACAAAATTGAAGTGGTTAGCGGTGATAAAAAAGCGTGGATTGAGGCAGTACGTCAAGCATTATTGGCATCAAAAATCATCTCTTATGCACAAGGTTTTATGTTAATTCGTGAAGCTTCTGAAACTTATCATTGGGATCTTAACTATGGTAACACCGCATTATTATGGCGTGAAGGTTGTATTATCCGCAGTGCATTCTTAGGTAATATTCGAGATGCTTACGAAAATAATCCTGATCTTGTATTCTTAGGCTCAGATCCATATTTCAACAATATTTTGAAAGATTGTTTGCCTTCTTGGCGTAAAGTGGTGGCAAAAGCGATTGAAATCGGGTTACCAATGCCTTGTATGGCATCTGCTCTTACTTTCTTAGACGGTTATACCACAGCTCGTCTTCCAGCAAACTTGCTACAAGCACAACGTGACTATTTTGGCGCGCATACTTACGAACGTACTGATAAACCTCGTGGAGAATTTTTCCACACTAACTGGACTGGTCACGGTGGTAATACTGCATCAACTACATATGATGTTTAATTAGTAGCTTGGTTTGTTTTTTAGCTAAACTCTGCCTATATGATCTGCATCTCTAAAGTTGAACTTATAGTCCAATACACAGAGATGTAGATTTTTTTGTTTGAATTGTCAAACCAACTACAACATCTTATCAAAATAAACTTCATAAGGTGTTCACTAGTCTAAACATTTGCTAGGTCGATGATTCAATTTTTTGACTTTTTCTTGAAATTTTGCATTGTTTCACTGATTTTATTTGTAATACTGTGAGAAATTGTATTGTAACTGATTGATAACAAATAATTTTTCAGGTTTAAATATTAGGGGGAATCTGGGTTCACTGATGAGATAAAAATTTCTCTTTCTTGTGAGGCAATAGCTGGCTAGTTTGATTATTCCTTGTCTCACGAAATAGCTGATTTATGTCGCTTAAAATGTCTAGCAAGGTTTAGGATTGTGCACTGTTTGGCGTACAAAACCATTATCTTTTCACTTTCCGTTAGGATAAGATGTTCATGGGAAGTGTTCATTATCTAACCCTTAGTTATGTGTGAAAAATCAATAATAGATTAAATTGATGAACACATATTTGTTTGTTGCAGTTGGATTGTAAATTCAAGGGAGAATTTTATTTATGCAAGAACGTCAGACATCACGGGCTGGTTGGGGAAAAATCCTCACAGCCGTGATTTTTGCCTTGCTTGCCATCGTGCTGGTTGGTGCCGGTGGGTGGTTAGTGGCACTGGGTGGATCGCCTTATTACCTTATCGTTGGGGGATTATTTGTGCTGATCACCCAGCTATGGGTTAAAAATAGCCCAACAGCGTTATGGCTTTATGTGGCTGTCTTTGCGGCAACGCTAATTTGGGCGTTGTGGGAAGTGGGGACGGATTTTTGGGCGTTAGCACCACGTTTGGACATTTGGTTTGCGCTGGGCGTGTGGCTGTTGCTTCCCGTTGCTAACCGTGCTTTATCCGCAAAAAGTGCAAAAAAGGCTTTAGGTGTAGTAATGGCGGCGGTGTTGGCGGTGCTGGGATACAGCATTTTTAACGATCCGCAGGAAATCAATGGCACAATCACTCGCGTGCAACCTGAACCAGCTACCCCAGTGGCAGGTGTGGCTGAGGGCGATTGGCCCGCGTATGGGCGGACGCAGGAGGGAACGCGTTATTCACCGCTCACTCAAATCAATAAAGACAACGTGAAAAATCTGCAAGTGGCGTGGACTTATCACACGGAAGATTTCAAAACCGATGCGGATTCTGGCGAAGGCACTTACGAGGTTACTCCGCTGAAAGTGAATGACACCCTGTATTTATGCACCACGCACCAATTTTTGGACGCGGTGGACGCAGCGACAGGTAAGCGTTTATGGCGGTTCGATCCGCACCTCGCACCGACTAAACGCTTCCAGCATATGACTTGCCGCGGCGTGTCTTATTATGATGAAACCGCGTCAAAAGCGATGAATCCGAAAAGTGCGGCATTGAGCGACAGTGCGCCATCGGCGGTTTGCCCACGTAAAATTTTATTGCCAGTGAATGACGGGCGTTTGATCGCAGTGAATGCGGAAACGGGCGAGGCTTGTAGCGATTTTGGCGACAACGGTACGATCGATCTGAAGAAAAAAATGCCATACGCCTACCCAGGTGGCTATAACCCAACCTCACCGCCTGTGGTAACGGCTTCCACCATCATTATTGGTGGATCGGTAACGGATAATTTATCCAACAAAGAGCCGTCAGGCGTGATCCGTGCTTATGATGTGAACAGTGGCAAATTGAAATGGATTTTTGACACGGGCGCGAAAGATCCGAACGCAATGCCGGGTGAAAATACCGATTATGTGCATAACTCACCAAATGCGTGGGCACCATTGGCTTATGATGCGGAACGCGACATTGTCTATATTCCAACGGGGGTTGGCACGCCAGATATTTGGGGCGGCGACCGCTCTGAGTTGAAAGAGCGTTATGCCAATTCCGTATTGGCACTTGATGCCACCACGGGTAAATTGCTATGGCATTTCCAAACCACACACCACGATTTATGGGATATGGACGTGCCATCACAGCCATCATTGGGTGATTTTGTACAGAATGGACAAAAAATCCCTGCCATTTATGTGCTGACCAAAACGGGCAACTTGTTTGTTCTCAACCGTGAAACGGGCGAACCACTCGTGCCAATCGAAGAGCGTCCCGTACCGCAAAAAGTATTGCTCGGTCCACAAACTGAGGGCGAACATTATTCCGCAACACAGCCGTTTAGCAAGCTGGATTTAGCCCCGAAAGGCAAATTGAGTGACAAAGATATGTGGGGCGCGACAATGTTCGACCAAATGGTTTGTCGCATTATGTTCAAAAAATTGAACTATCAAGGCATCTACACCCCGCCGTCTGAAAACGGTACATTGGTGTTCCCCGGCAACCTTGGCGTGTTTGAATGGGGCGGCTTATCGCTCAACAGCGATCGCCAAATCGCCTTGATGAACCCGCTAGCATTGCCATTTGTATCGAAATTGAAAAAAGAAGATCCAAATCGCCCAGAAACCATCAAAGGCAGTGGCACGGAGAGCGGTTTCCAACCGATGTATGGCACGCCATATAGCGTCAGCATCGAACCCTTCCTTTCACCGCTAGGCTTACCTTGTAAACAACCGGGCTGGGGCTATATTGCAGGCGTGGATTTAACCAACCAAGAAATCGTGTGGAAAAAACGCATCGGCACAATTCGCGACAGCCTACCGAAATTGATGCAACTACCACCATTGAAAATCGGCGTACCGGGCTTAGGCGGCGTAATTTCCACCGCAGGCGATGTGATGTTTGTGGCAGCAACGCAAGACAACTACATTCGTGCCTTCAACGCCAGCAACGGTGAACAGCTCTGGCAAGCACGCTTGCCTGCAGGCGGTCAAGCCACGCCAATGACCTATATGCAAAACGGCAAACAATATGTCGTGATTATGGCAGGCGGTCATAGTTCCTTTGGCACCAAACTCGGCGACGCCCTCGTGGCTTACGCCTTGCCTGATTAACTCTCGTTTACGAGTAACCCTCATCAAACCACCGACAAAGTGCGGTGGTTTAGTCTATTGATAAATCTATGAAATCTCATCGTAGGTCTATTTTTTGTTATTTAATCTATCCAAAAGAGAAAAAATGAAAATATGATGCTTGGCTTAATGTTATTTTTCACTAATCCTTATCATGAGGTTACATTCAATAACCCTTATGAAGCCTTTACTTCAATTGTGGATAGTGAGTGTAAACTTTCTATTCAGGTAAGTAGTATTGTCTAAACCCTGTTACAAGATCTTCATAGTAATGTGAGTAAACCTGAAGTATATTTTAAAGCAGAAACTGAAATCAAATTTATTACTGTTGCCGGTTACGATGTTTTTAATAAGGTAGAAGCGGAATGAGGATAAAGTGCTTTTTAGTGACGGTAAAAGTTTGCGATGGTGAAACTGTCAATAGTGTCAAGTTAAAGTAGACAACAGAGAAAAAGATGCAACTGATATCGGTAGTACAACGTGGGCATATGCCCACCTTTTTAGACAGACGCAAAAATGCCGCTGATGAAAAGCGGCATTTTTTTATCTGAAGATCTATGAAAAGAAAATAGTAGGAAATTATTCTTCTACTGTAACGGAAGTGATTACCACATCTTCTGTCGGCACATCTTGATGGAAACCTTTATTACCGGTTTTCACCGCCTTGATTTTATCGACAACATCCATTCCTTCAACCACTTCACCGAACACAGCATAGCCCCAATCTTGTACGACTTCACGTCCGAACATCTGTTTTGCACGGTAATCTAAGAAAGTGTTATCAGCAACGTTGATAAAGAATTGTGCAGAAGCAGAATGTGGATCGGAAGTGCGTGCCATTGCGATAGTACCACGCTTATTACTAAGCCCGTTATTGGCTTCATTGCGAATCGGTGCTTTGGTCGCTTTCTCTTTCATTCCGGTTTCCATTCCACCACCTTGAATCATAAAACCGTTGATTACACGGTGAAAAATGGTGTTGTTGTAGAAGCCTTCTTTGCAGTAATTTAAGAAGTTTTCTGCGGTAATCGGTGCTTTTTCAAAATTTAATGCAATTTTAATATCGCCAAAATTGGTGTGTAGTATTATCATTAGCTATTCCTTTAAATAATGTGAAAAATCGCATTATTATTCCACAAAATGTAAAAGTGGTCTATTTTTGCAAAAAACACGATATCAGCGTGGTGAGAAAGAGATCAGATTAAAGAGTAAAAAAGTAAGGTCATCAATATGTTAAAGATTTTTAATACATTAAAACGAGAAAAAGAGATTTTTACCCCTATTCATCCTAATCAGGTAGGAATGTATGTGTGCGGTGTAACTGTCTATGATCTTTGTCATATTGGACACGGGCGTACTTTTGTTAGCTTTGATGTTATCGCTCGTTATTTACGTTATTTAGGTTACCACTTGACTTATGTGCGTAATATCACTGATGTGGACGATAAAATTATCAAACGTGCGCTAGAAAATCACGAAACCTGTGAGCATTTGGTTGATCGGATGGTAACAGAAATGTATAAAGATTTTGATGCTTTGAATATCCAACGTCCTGATTTTGAGCCACGAGCTACACATCATATTCCAGAAATTATTGCACTGGTGCAAAGATTGATCGATAACGGGCACGCCTATGTAGCTCAAAATGGTGATGTGATGTTTGATGTCGATTCATTCCCAGAATACGGTAAATTATCCCGTCAAGATTTATCTCAATTGCAAGCAGGCGCACGCGTTGAGATCAATGATATCAAGAAAAATCCGATGGATTTCGTATTGTGGAAAATGTCAAAAGAGAATGAACCGAGCTGGCAATCGCCGTGGGGGGCAGGTCGTCCCGGTTGGCATATTGAATGTTCGGCAATGAACTGCAAACAGCTTGGTGAACATTTTGATATTCACGGTGGCGGTTCAGATTTGATGTTTCCTCACCACGAAAATGAAATTGCTCAGTCGTGCTGTGCGCACGGAGGTGCTTATGTTAATTATTGGCTGCATTCTGGAATGATTATGGTTGATAAAGAGAAAATGTCGAAATCGTTAGGCAATTTCTTTACTATCCGTGACGTGTTACAACATTATGATGCGGAAAGCGTGCGTTATTTCTTGTTAACGGCACATTATCGTAGCCAATTAAATTACAGCGAAGAGAATTTAAAATTGGCACATTCAGCATTGGAACGTTTATACACCGCCTTACGAGGCACTGATGTCAATGCTACTGCTGCCGGTGGTGAACAGTTTATCGAAGCCTTTAAAGCCGCAATGGACGATGATTTTAATACGCCAGGTGCGTTGTCGGTTCTATTTGATATGGCACGTGAATTAAACAAATTAAAAGCAGAACAGAATCCACAAACGGATGCTTTTGCTGCACGTTTAAGAGAGTTGGCAGGGGTATTGGGCTTGTTATATCAAGATCCGGAAACGTTCTTACAAGCCGGTATGGATGATGATGAAACTAAAATAATTGAAACATTAATTGCACAACGTAATCAAGCTAGAGCCAATAAAGACTGGGCTGCTGCTGATGCCGCACGTGATAAGCTAGCTGCTATGGGCGTGGTGATTGAGGATGGTGCAAACGGTACGACTTGGCGTAAAGGGTAAAGATTTTATTTGGCTTTAAGTTCTGCCTTTTGTGTGATGCTTGAATTTGTCGCAATGTTCCATAGGTTAAAAATAAGACCGCTTGATAGGCTATTTGAAGAGAAATACAAGAGAAAGAGATAAAACGACAAAAAATAAACCCACCTTTGACAGAAGGTCTAAAAAGGTGGGCTTGTCAGTGGGTTGGGGGCTTTTAGGCAATTCCAAACAAAAGAGCAATTAAACAAAACAACTATCGACGAATCGAACGTAAGAATGCATTTGTTCTCGGATTGGTGCTGTATTCAAAAAGCTGCTCTGGTGTGCCTTGTTCAATAATTTTACCGTCACCCATCAAAATCACCTGATCCGCCACTTCTCGAGCAAATTGAATTTCGTGTGTCACAATCACCATTGTCCAGCCTTCAGAGGCTAAAGATTTCATCAATGCCAACATTCCCTGTACCAATTCGGGGTCAAGGGCAGAAGTTGGTTCATCGAATAACACTAATTGTGGCTCAATCGCTAATGCACGAGCAATACCGATACGCTGTTGTTGCCCGCCGGATAACTGAAATGGATAAAAATTAGCTTTATCAGCCAATTCCACGCGTTCCAATAAATGGCGTGCTTTCTGCTCCGCTTCAGCTTTAGGTATTTTCTGCACTACAATCAACCCTTCAGTGATATTTTCCAGTGCAGTTTTGTGCGGAAACAGGTTGTAATTCTGGAAAACCATTCCGCTTTTTTTGCGTAATGCCTGAATTTTTTCTTTAGTTAACGGCTGTGAAAAATCAATCGACAATGAGCTGTCATCAAATGTCAGTGTGCCAGCATCCGGCGTTTCCAAAACATTTAAACAACGCAATAGCGTGGTTTTGCCTGAACCGGAAGCACCGAGCAACACAATCACTTCACCTTTATTAATGCGTATATCGATCCCTTTTAACACTTCGTGATCACCGAAGGATTTATGTAAATTATTGATTGATAACATAATTACCTCGCTACATAACGTTCAAAATGTTTTTCAAGACGTTGTTGTGCATAGCCGAGAATGGCACAGACAATCCAATAAATTAATGCTGCTTCGCAATAAACCAACAAAAATTCATAGGTGCGTGAAGAGATCACATTTGCCTGACGCATCATTTCCGGCACTAACACTACGCTGGCAAGTGAGGTTTCTTTTAATAAACCGATAAAGCTATTAGAAAGCGGTGGTACAGCTACTCGTAATGCTTGAGGAGCGATGATACGAAAAAAGTTTTGCCAATAACTCATTCCAATAGTATAACCGGCTTCCCATTGCCCTTTCGGTACGGATAAAATCGCTGCTCGCACCGTTTCGGATGCATAAGCCCCAGTGTTTAATGAAAAGGCAATAATTGCTGTCGGGAGCGGATCGAGTGTGATGCCTACATTCGGTAGTGCATAGAAAATAATAAATAGCTGTGCTAATAACGGTGTTCCACGAATTGCTGAAATGTAAAAACTGGAAAGTGCATAAGCGATTTTATGTAGAAAATGTTTGCGAGGTGTAACTCGAAGCAATGCAATCGCCAACGCAATCACCATTCCGACAATAAATGAAATAATGGTTAATGGAATGGTGTAAAGAATCATCCCTTGCAACATTGGGAAGAATGCATCAATCGCAATGGTTGCTTTATTATCATCCATCCACGGCAGATTACTCAAAATCAAGTGAAAAATCGCGGAAATGGATTCCGTAATTGAACTACTCACTAATATCTACTCCATAAAATTATTGGGAAATGGATTAATTTACCTTTCTTTTGCCTTTCTGTTAATATTTTATTTAAAAATTTTGTTTGGATATTGCTATTTCTGCAATATGGGTGTTAGTTTTTAGAAATTTTTACAAAAAAGACAATGTTATCATAGGTTATGATAGTTTCGTGGAGGATGTTTCTGTGGCCTTGTATTCATTGATCGATTTTTACTGTAGCAATATTCAGACTTTATTTTTAGTTTCATAAAAAGGGCGATTTTATTTTTGCTCGTGCAAGAAAAAACGCCCTAATTAATCATTTGCTGTTCTTCATTTTATACCGTAGAAAATGGAGAATCTTTTAAACTTATTAGTAGCTTGAAATCAAGCTTCATTCTAATGCCAATACGGCAAAACTTGCCAGCCAGTGAGCACCACTGTAATGGCTGCCGACAACGTGCTGTAAACTTGCGTTCAGGTGATCCATAATTGCTTTTTGTAAAACAGGTTGCAAAGTATGATCTACCGGTAATGAACGAGCTATATCTTTAAAACACCAAGCACGGCTTAAATTTAAACCGTCTAAATGAGCAATTTTCGGATCAGTACGATCACTTACTTCCGCCGGATGTAGTAAACGTTGAAGTTGCGTATTTGGTAAAAAACGATCAAACCATTGAGTAAAATTGGTTATTATTTTACTCATCAATAATGCTTCAGTTAATGCGCCGGAAAGATAGTCATCTCCCGCAGGTTCATATTGTGCCGGATAATTACTATCATCCAAGTAAAAACGTTTACAAGCATTTAATATTGATTGTTCCAATTCTTGATCCTTGAGGGCTTTAGTGTAATCCAACGCCAATACAAGTGCGAATGCAGTATTAAAATGAGTTCCAACACGAATCGGATAGCTTAATTTGTTGAGATACTCAATTAGACGATTACGCAGATCTTGAGTCAATGGTTGTAATGTTTGATACCACGTTTGGGCTTCCTTTAAGGTGGATTGTTTTAGTTCCTGTGCCAATGCTAACAACCAGCTGTAACCATAAGGGCGTTCAAAAGAAGCACGAAAAGGTGCTTGGAAATAAGCAAGTTCCTGTGCTACATTTTCCTTAGTAAAGTGTTCAGTAAAGAGTTGAATAATGTCATTTTTGCACGCCAGATCCGGATAGATTTTTAAGCAGCGTAATAATAACCAATAACCGTGTACTGCGGAGTGCCAGTCAAAACAACCATAAAAAATAGGGTGTAGTTGACGGGGAGATAAAATATCTTTCTCACTGTTTAATAAATGCATAATATGATTTGGATATTCTTGCCTTAAAAAGGTGAGTGGCATATTAGCAAATTCAAATGCCTGTTGTTGTGTTAACTTCATAATATCTCCTTAGAAAACAATAAAATACATTAATAAAATATTGGCAATTAAGATACTGACAGCGGATGGAATCTGCACTTTAATCACTTGGTATTTGTCTTGTAATTCCAGTAATGCTGCTGGCACAATGTTAAAGTTCGCTGCCATTGGCGTCATTAAAGTGCCACAATAACCAGCATACATTCCGATTGCAAACAGCGGTGCAGGATCGGCTTGATGAGTTAAGACTAAAAACGGTAATGCAATGCCGGCACTTAATACAGGGAAAGCAGCAAATGCGTTACCCATTACCATTGTAAATAACGCCATACCAACACAGTAAGTTAAAACCAGCAAAAAACGGTTATTGGGGTCGATAAATAAGCTAACCACTTTTTGAACAGAATCACCGGTATTTGCTGCCACAAATACACCTCCTAGCATTGCCAACATTTGCGGTAAAATAGCAGCCCAACCAATGGTATCCACTAAGCGACGTGATTGACGAATTGCGTGTAACGGCGTACCACCGGTTAATTTCCAACCTACTAAAATTGCTGTAATACAGGCGATACAAAGCGAAGCTAAAGTTAGGTATTTTTGATCTAATAAAAAAATACCGCCAACAGAAATACCTTTTAATCCGACTGTGCCGATAACTGTGACAATAGGAATTAATAATGCAGGTAAAAACAACCAATTCCCCAGTTTTATAGCGGATTGTTCACGCTGTTGATCGTTCGACATCGGATAATGCCCTTTACCTACTAAACCACAACCAGCAAGCAGAGCAATAATAATCACTTCTATACCAACAATACGATAGGTGATTGATTTACCAAACAAATCAATCATTAAATCTGTAAAGAGAAATGTACTGCCAAATAAAAACCAGAACAGTGCAGTTGTGAATCGTTTCGGATTGGCTTTATCACGTAATGTCATCACGACTAAAATCATTACTACAAAACCAATCAAATAGTAAACACCATTAATTGAAAGTAAGGTTGTCATTATTTTATACCTCTTTTTTCCTGTTGCGCTTGCCACGCTATGACATCTCGATGAATAGCAGCATCTAAACGAACAAGGCGGAACATATGAATGATTAATGCTGCAATAGCGGTTGGAATTGCCCAAAGTCCGATATGTAATGGTTCAATATTGGTAATACCGTTTTCTTTCAAAAATGCATCAATCAGCAATACTGCCCCGAAAGCAATAAAAATATCTTCTCCAAAGAAAACGGCAATATTGTCGCAAGCGGCAGAGTGTGCTTTGATCTTGTCACGGATATGTTGTGGTAAATCACCATATTTATTCAGTGCAGCACCTTCTGCCATTGGTGCAAGCAGGGGGCGTACGGTTTGAGCGTGTCCACCTAAAGACATTAATCCTAATGCTGCTGTTCCTTCTCGTACCACAAAATAGAGTATTAGAATACGTGCCGAAGTGGCGCTGGCTATTTTCGCAACCCAAGCCTGCGCACGTTCTTTTAAACCATAATATTCAAGCAAACCTATTACAGGTAAAATCAAAATAAAAGTAGCTAATGAACGGCTATTGATAAATTTCTCACCAAAAGTTTCAAGCAACATTCCAAAATCCATTCCAACCATTAAACCGGTCGCTATGCCAGCAATAACAACAACCAGTAATGGATTGAAGCGAAGGGCAAACCCTATTACAACAATAGGGATGCCGATAAGAGGGAGCAAAGTTGCACTATCCATAAGTGTAATCCTCCTAAAAAATGAAAATACGATGTGTTTATCAGATAGTTTGCTGATTTAATCATCAACATTTAAACACTATATCGGAGGGTTAATAATATGTAAATAAGGTTACATAATTGTTTTTGTGATCTGTGTTGGAATTTTTCATTTAGAGTTTCGTTTTCTGAATAAGATTCCCTATAAGGTCTAAAGTAAAGTTTTAATAAAAGCTACACTACCTTGATTACAAAAGCAAAAGAGAGTTCACCATCCGCCGGCAGGCAATATTCCGGATGTACTTCCGCACCCCAGCTGTCATCACCACCAACCCCCATCTGTTGGGCGGCAATTGTCACAACAGTATAATGTATTGGCGGTAATTCATAATGGTGTTGTGCCTGTTCCAATTCAAAAGCAGTATAAGGCAAGAAATTGCAGGATAACGGTTTATCTATGGCTTCGATTTTAAAACCGCCTGCTGATTGACGACACTCCACCCAACGTACGCCAGTGCGATTCCCACACTCTTGTGGAATAGTATAAAAGGTGTAGTTATCTTTAACGTTGTTTTCAAAAATTTTCAATTTTGTGCCGCTACAACGATCCTGATAATTTTCTGCTTCGCCGAGCGCATACCAACGTAAATGTTGATAGTCGGCAGCAACGCGGAAGCTCAAAGCGAAAGTCGGTAAATCAGGTAAACCGGCTTCCCCTTTATAATGGCAATGCACTTTGATCTCGCCGTTACAGCGGATGTGATAGCTTACTGTGACTCTAAGTTGTTGATAAATCGGATAAATATAGTCAAAGCTGACACTGACGCTGCCGTCTTGGTGACGTTGCCAATCCATTTTCTGGCAGCGTCCGCATTGGCTTGCCATTAACCAGTAACCGGCTTTAAAACGTCTGTTTGTGCCACGGTCATTGTCGGTGGTTGCACGCCAGAATAATGGCATCGGTGCCGTTTTGATTAGTTCGTTATCGCCAAATTTTAATGAAATTAGGCTGCCTTCCTGTCGTGAAAACAGTGCAGAAAAATGATCGCCAAACACGCCGACATTAATATCGCCCACGACCATTTTTAGCGGTGGTAATGCCGTTATTTGTGATTCTTGGGTTTTATTAGCGGTTTGCGCAACAATAAACTGCCCGAAACCCAGTTCGCTGTCTGCCGCTGCCCACAAGGTTTTCTGTTTTAAATGCACGCTGACTGCTACGCAATATTCACCATTCTCAAGCCAATTATATTCATCCCAATGCAGTGGCACTAGCCGTTCCGTTTGTGCTGCAATAAGCGCATCAAAACGGTAACTTTGTTTAATTTCGCCATCAAGACGCAACGTTGCCACAAAGTAGTAATCTTGCGTATCGATAAAAAGATTTTCGTTTTTAATCAATACCTTATCTTTTTGTGGGTAGAGTTTGATATTTTGGTAGAGGAATTTCACTTCTTGCATTTTCGGCGATAAGCGGCGATCGGCGAAGATCAAACCGTTACAGCAGAAATTACGATCGGTCGGGCGATCGTCAAAATCACCGCCATAAGCCAAATAATCGTTGCCGTAGCGATCTTTGTGCAATAAGGCTTGATCGATAAAATCCCAAATAAAACCGCCTTGATATTGTGCATATTTTTCCAGCTCAATATATTTGTGTAAATTGCCGTTTGAGTTGCCCATTGCGTGGCTGAATTCGCAGCTGATATAGGGCTTTTGCGGATTTTGTTGTAAATATTGCTCAATTTCGTGCGGTTTGGCATACATTCGGCTCTCCATATCGCTGATTTGATCGAATTCACGACAATGGAAAACGCCTTCGTAATGCACTAAACGTTGCGGATCTTTTTCACGAAAATAGTTGGCAACATTGCGTAAAACTTCGCCGGCGTAGGACTCATTACCGCACGACCAAATTAAAATCGATGGATGATTTTTGTCGCGTTCATACATCGATTTTGCCCGATCCAATACGATCTCGTTCCAACGTAAATCACTGCCCGGAATATTCCAAGACGGCTCGACTTGCCCCATTTTTTGCCACGATCCGTGTGTTTCAAGGTTGGTTTCATCAATCAGATAGATGCCGTATTGATCGCACAATTGATACCAACGGCTTTGATTTGGATAATGTGAGGTTCTGACCGCATTGATATTATGTTGTTTCAAAATTTGGATATCCGCCAACATATCCTGTTCGTTGATGGCACGTCCACGTTGGTGGTGAAATTCGTGGCGATTGACGCCTTTGAACATAATGCGTTTTCCATTCAAGCACATCACGCCGTTTTTCATTTCAAAACGGCGTAAACCGACCGGCTGCGGGATCACTTCAATCAATTTATGATGTCGGTCGAAAATTTGGATATAAAGCTGATAAAGATAGGGCGATTCGGCACTCCATAAATGTGGATTGGCAACCGGCAAGGATGCACTGAAGGTTGTTGTTGTCAGCTGTTGTTCGGTGGTGGCAAGCGTGGTGCCCTCTTGATCGCACAACATTATTTGTACTGTTTTTGCGTTTTCACTGTGCGTTGAAAATTGTCCTTTGATCAGAATTTCCGCTGTTTGCAGGTTTTCAGAAATCTGTTGTTTGATCTCCAAATCATAGAGGTGGATTTTGGGAATGGTGTAAAGATAGACATCACGAAAAATACCGGAAAAACGCCAAAAGTCTTGATCTTCCAACCAACTGCCGGTGCTGCGCTGGTATACCGCTACTGCCAATTTATTTTCGCCGGTTTTTAAATAAGGGGTTAATTCAAATTCCGCCGGTGTAAAGGAGTCTTCGCTATAACCGACAAAATGCCCGTTAAGCCAAAGATAAAAGGCGGTTTCCACCCCTTGAAAAGAGATAAAAACCGGTTGTGATTGCCACGCGGTCGGTACGGAAAAATAGGTAACATAACTGCCGACACCGTTTTCGTCTTGCGGAATTGCCGGTGGGCGAATATCCGCCTTGCCGTCCCAAGGGTACATCGTATTGACATAATGCGGTTGCGCAAAGCCTTGCAACTGAATATGCCCCGGCACACGAATTGTCGACCAACTGCGATTATCCACGTCCGATTGATAAAAATCTTGTGGTTGTAACTGTGGATTTTTCGCGTAATGAAAATACCACTCACCGTTTAGCGAATGACGCATCGACATTGCGGCATTGCGTTGTGCCTGTGCCAAGCTGGCATAATAGCTGTGATCGGAATGTGCAGTTAAACGATTAACCGCAAAAACGGACGGATCGGATAACCAATCTAAACTCGGTTGCAACGGCATATTTTCTCCTTTTTAATCCTTTAAAGGTGGAACGACAAAAATGGTGTTGAAAAATGCCCATCTTCCTTTTTTCCGTTGCTTTTCGCAATCAAGTTTGATCAAATTTGGTAACGAATTTGCAAAAAAATCGTTCTGTTTAAAGTTTCAGCAATTTAAGACGAAAAAAAAGACACTTTTTCTGCGATAAATACGATTTAACTCTTCACTAATTGAACAAAAGTGCGTATGATAAGCGACCGTTTCAGTCTTCAAGGCTGGCGATTTTGTCATCATTCAGATTCAGCATAATGAGAAAGTAGAAGTAGTACAGCAATAGGTAATTAAGCGTGCAGATTGGTCAATTCAGTTTGAAAAATCCGGTTATCTTAGCACCTATGGCTGGGATTACTGATCTCCCGTTTCGGCGGATTTGTTCTCAATATGGGGCGGCATTGACATTCTCGGAAATGATGTCGACCAATCCGGATGTGTGGCATACCGAAAAATCCAAATTACGTTTAGCGCATCATCCGCAAATCGGAATTAACGCCGTGCAGATTGCCGGCAGTGATCCGGATGAGATGGCTCAGGCAGCGCAAGTAAACGTTGGTTATGGTGCCGAGATTATTGATATTAATATGGGTTGCCCTGCTAAAAAAGTAAATCGAAAATTAGCCGGTTCAGCGCTGTTGCAATATCCTGATCTGGTTGCCAAGATTTTAAATGCAGTGGTGAGTGCGGTTGATGTTCCGGTCACGTTAAAAATAAGAACAGGTTGGGATCAACAACATAAAAACTGTGTTTTAATCGCTAAAATCGCACAAGATGCCGGTATTCAAGCCCTTTCGATTCACGGAAGGACAAGAGCTTGCCTGTTCAATGGCGAGGCGGAATACGACAGCATCAAAGCGGTGAAAAAAGCGGTGTCAATTCCAGTCATTGCCAATGGCGATATTGATTCTGCGGAAAAAGCGAAATATGTCTTGGATTACACCGAAGCCGATGCGATTATGCTTGGACGTGGTGCACTGGGCAATCCGTGGATTTTTCGAGAAATTACCGAATTATTAGAAACGAGTAAAGTTGTGCAACAAGTGCCGTTTTCTGAAAAGAAAACTGTTATTTTGCAACATATTGCCGCTTTGCATCAATTTTATGGTGCGGAAAAAGGTTATCGTATCGCACGTAAACACGTAGCCTGGTATTTGGATCGACTTTCTCCTGTTTCTGATTTTAAGCGATCTTTTAACGCCTTAACCAATCCGAGCGATCAATTAACGGCGTTGGAAGAATTTTTGTGTTCAATCCGACCTATGTCGTGATCATAATAAAGTAATAAAAAGGGAAAAAATGTTAGAACAACGTAGCAATGCTGATGCATTAACCGTTTCAACGTTAAATGCACAGGCACAAGTAACAAATAAACCATTACGTGACTCTGTAAAACAAGCATTAAAAAATTATTTGGCGCAATTAAATGGTCAAGACGTTAATGATCTTTATGAACTCGTATTAGCGGAAGTTGAGCATCCAATGTTGGATATGGTTATGCAATATACGCGTGGTAACCAAACTCGTGCAGCAACAATGTTAGGCATTAACCGCGGTACATTACGTAAAAAATTAAAAAAATACGGTATGGGTTGATCCTGAACTGAATTTCAGATGATGAAAAAATTGCTCCTAGCGGTAAAGTTAGGAGCAATTTTCTTTTGTTTAATGATGCAATCATTCAATCGCTAGACGATCTTTATTTTTTTCAAAAATAGCTGAACCGATTCCTTTTACTTCCGTAATCTGTTCCACAGAAACAAACGGCCCGTGCTGCTCACGATACTCGACAATCGCCTGTGCCTTTTTCGCACCAATGCCGACCAAGCCTTTTTGTAGCTGATCAGCAGTAGCATTATTCAGATTCACTTTGTCGCTCTGTGCCGCCTGTTGGAGTTGTGCCGTTTCAGTTGCCGGCGGCGGATTGGCGCTTTCCGCTACCGCAACCGAACCGGACAACAGTGCTAGTGAACCGAAAGTTAACGCAAATAAATGTTTTAATTTCATAAGTTACCTCATAAATTATCAACTATAGGTGCCATTAGATCTGGCAATGCTATTTTCTATAAGGCAACCCTATTCAGCGATGTTGTTGTTAAAAAAGTGGGAAGCTGATCGCAAAAAAGAAATTGAGTAATAAAAATCCGCTCAATATTTAACCTTATTGAACGGATTTAAATTTTCGCAACTTATTGTCGGCTATTTCTTGCACTGATTTGCTAAGAATTTAACCGCTAAATCAGGGAAATCTGTGAATAATCCGGTCGCACCGGCTTTATTGAACAATGCATCATACATTTCATTCACATTGGCCATATATTTTGGTAAAGCATCTTTAC
This sequence comes from Gallibacterium sp. ZY190522, assembly GCF_054166015.1. Classification (NCBI taxonomy): domain Bacteria; kingdom Pseudomonadati; phylum Pseudomonadota; class Gammaproteobacteria; order Pasteurellales; family Pasteurellaceae; genus Gallibacterium; species Gallibacterium sp. ZY190522. The sequence continues at coordinate 1,798,773 of NZ_CM135118.1, read as the reverse complement.
GCACGGTATAAGGGTGCAATTCCAATTTTTGGGCAGCCACCTCTTTAACCATTGGCGTATATTTAATGTTGCCTAATGTTGATTTTTCATCATCAACCAACATATACCAGCCCGGACCAACACCATCGGCATATTTTGCGATTTCCTCCATTGCACCCGGTTTGAACATCCAATCATAACTGTAATTTACCCATTTGCCTTGTGCATTTTTCTCTTCGGTTTCGTGCCAATCGCTATAAGCAATTAATTGTACCAGTTTTAAATCCATTCCTAACTTCGGCTCCAATTCAGTTTTAATGCGTTTTAGCTCATTAAAATCGAAGGTTTGCAAGTAAACGCGATCGTTTTTGTCGGTATAGCCATATTTTTTCAACACTTTTAAGGTAGCCAATGCAATATCTTTACCTTCTTGATGATGCAACCAAGGCGCTTTAATTTCAGGATAAATACCAATTTTCTTACCGGTTGATTTTTCTAAACCTTGAATAAATTCAAGTTCTTCTTCAAAAGTGTGGATTTTGAAATTAGATTTCCACATTGGAAAACGATCAGGATAAACTTGAACTTGTTTACCATTTTCGGTTTTGAAGTTTTCGGTCATATTAAGTGTTTTAATTTCAGCCAAGGTGAAATCCATTACATAATATTTTCCATCCTTACGATGACGATTCGGGAATTTCTTCGCTACATCGGTCAAACCATCTAAGAAGTGATCGTGAATTACTATCAGATGGTTATCTTTTGTCATCACTAAGTCTTGTTCCAGATAATCAGCATTCTGTCCAAATGCCAATGCCTTAGATTCCAGAGTATGTTCTGGTAAATAACCACTTGCTCCACGATGAGCAATTACCAGTTTTTTATCGCAAGATACTGTTTGTGTTGCTGATTGTGCTGCACAACCTGCTAATAAACCAACGCCCATTAATGCCACTACAACATGTTTCAGTTTCATAGTTTTCCCCTTTACTTATTGTTGAAAATATTTCCCTTTAAAACGGAATAATTAATGAATAGACTTTATCAGTTACGATTATCAAATTTAGAGGTAAAAAAGGCGACACCCCCAAGTTATCGCCTTTTAAATTTAGAATTAGTTACCGTAACGATCTTCTCTGGCAATTTTTGCTTTATGTTTGCCTTCTTCCATCATAGTAACAAGCATTAATAAACAGGCTATAACAGAACCGCCAATCATAATATAGAAGCCGCCGTCCCAACCATATTTATCTGCTGCCCAACCAATAACTGCACTTGCTGCAACTGTACCGCCTAAGTAACCGAATAAACCGGTGAAACCAGCAGATGTACCAGCTGCTTTTTTCGGTGCCAATTCAAGTGCGTGTAAACCGATTAGCATTACTGGGCCGTAAATCAAGAAACCGATAATAGTCATCATAATGAAGTCAGTTAATTGATATGGGTTTTTATACCAAGGTAATGTTGAGTAATATGCTATTTGGTCTGCTGGAGTTGCTGGATTTAACCAGAAGACAACAACCGCAATAGTTACCATCACCATAAATACGAAACCAGTTAAACCACGTTTACCTTTAAACACTTTATCAGATACCCATCCACAAATTAATGTGCCAGGAATTGCCGCAAATTCATAAATAGCATAAGCAGATGCAGTGGCTTTAATATCAAAGTGTTTTACTTCTCCCAAATAAACTGGTGACCATTTCAAAACACCATAACGAATTAAGTAAACGAATACGTTAGCAATTGCGATGTACCATAACAAACGATTTTTCAACACATAGTTTAAAAGAATCTCTTTTGTGCTTAAAGTTTGTTCTGATTTTTTCGCATCGTAGTTTTCAGGATAATCATTTTTATACACTTCAATTGGTGGCAAACCGCAAGATTGAGGAGTATCTTTCATTACAAAATAGATGATAACAGCTGCTACCATTGCTGCAATACCTGGATAGTAAAGCGCTTGTTGCCAAACGTGACCGAAAGTTACTTTCGCTACTTCAGGGTGGTTAGCTGCATAAATCATACTTGCCAGACCAACTAATACAGCTGGCACCATACCTCCAAGGTTATGTGCGGTATTCCAAATAGATACGATAGTTCCGCGTTCTTTTTGTGACCACCAGTGCACCATTGTTTTACCGCAAGGTGGCCAACCCATTCCTTGGAACCAACCATTGAGGAATAAAAGAATAAACATAATGAGGATACCTGAAGTTGCCCAAGGCACTAATCCCATTAATGTCATACACAAACCAGACAACATCAAACCAAACGGTAAAAATGCTTTCGGATTTGCACGGTCAGAAACAGTAGCCATAAAGAATTTTGATAAACCATAGGCTAATCCCGGTGCAATACCAATAACACCTAATTCCGTTTTGGTATACATACCAGCTTCAATTAACCCTTTCTGTGCTAAGTCAAAATTACTGCGCACAAAATAATAAGCGGCATAACCAAAGAAAATTCCCATAAAGACTTGCCAACGTAAACGTCTATACGTTGGATCGATTTTATCCTCTGGTAACAGAGGTTTTTCCGGTAAAGGTTTTAAAAAACCAAGCATACGTCCTCCTATTTTTGTTATAAAAATTAAGTAATGCAAACAACTTTAAGGTTTATAAGGATACCACCAAACGAAAATAATGTTATCTGGCAAATTTATTATTTGTGAGCGTTATCACAAATTATTTGATATTTTTTCTTTCCTTTATGATTTTTTGGTTTAAAAAAGCCAAATAAATGAGCAAAAAAGAATTTTAAACAGCTATTGAAATGAAAAAGTGATATTTTTGCGATAACCTGAAAATTGACAGACTCCACCAAAAGGACAGGAATTGACGATACAGTGAGGTAAACCGCCATTTTTAGGCGGTTTGTTTAATTGAAAGGAGATTAAAAACTTTTTAATGTGAATGCTTTAATTAAATCTTAGTTGCCAGCTGTTTCAAATAAGTTTTGAATTCCGCACCCAATTTAGGATGATGCAAACTATATTCGACAAACGCTTGCATATAACCGAGTTTATCACCGCAATCGAATGTTCTACCTTTCATTGTAAAGGCTTCTACGGTTTCCTGTTTAATCAACATATCAATTGCATCAGTTAATTGGATTTCATCACCGACACCAATTGGCGTTCTGGCAAGTAGATCCCAAATTGCTGCGGAGAAAACATAACGTCCGACTACTGCATAATTGGAAGGGGCTTTATCCACGCTTGGTTTTTCCACAATATTCTTAATTACTGCATTTTCCTGTAGGCTAAGATCTTCATTGCCACAGTCAACAATACCATAGCTGGAAACATCTTCTTTTGCTACCGGAGCCACCATAATTTGGCTGGCGTGAGTTTGTTCAAAACGTTTAATCATTGCCGCTAAGTTTTCCGTTTTTTGATCGGCGGTGAATTCAGCCAAAACCACATCTGGCAATACAACGGCGAAAGGTTCGTTTCCTACTAATGCTTTACCGCAAAGTACTGCGTGTCCTAAGCCTTTAGCATAACCTTGACGCACGTGCATAATGGTGACATCTTTCGGGCAGATAGAACGCACTTCTTCCAATAATTGACGTTTTACTCGTTTTTCCAACATTGTTTCCAGTTCAAATGAGGTATCAAAGTGGTTTTCTATCGCATTTTTTGAGGAATGTGTAACTAAAATAATTTCTTTAATTCCGGCAGCAACGCATTCGCTGACGATATATTGAATTAACGGCTTGTCCGCAATCGTCAACATCTCTTTTGGAATTGCCTTGGTTGCCGGCAACATTCTCGTACCTAACCCTGCAACAGGAATAATCGCTTTCATTAAAAATTTCCTTTTGTTGTTTTATATATACAAATAACCGCACAATTGTGTGCGGTTACGGTTATTTAATACAGTATTTAACAAATCATTGACGTAATAAAGCTAAAACTTCAGCTGTTTTTTCTTCCATTAAAGCCTTATCACCGCGTGTTTCCAAATTTAAACGCACAACCGGTTCGGTATTGGAAGAACGTAAATTAAAACGCCAGTTAGGATATTCGATACTGATACCATCCAATTCGCTGACATCAACCGCATTTGGCGCATACGCCTCTTTTACACGCTCAATCGCAATTTTCGCATCCGCTAATTTGCTGTTGATCTCACCCGGAGAAGGGAAAGTTTCTACGCTTTGTCCAACCAATTCTCCTAAGGTTTTACCGGTAGTGCAAAGCAATTCAGTTACCAATAACCACGGAATCATTCCGCTATCACAATAGAAGAAATCACGGAAGTAGTGGTGCGCACTCATCTCACCGCCATAAACAGCATCAACACTACGCATTTTTTCTTTGATAAATGAGTGTCCGGATTTGGACATTATTGCTTCACCACCGTGTTCTTTCACGATCTTTTCTGTGTTCCAGATCAAACGAGGATCATAGATGATTTTTGCACCCGGTGTTTTTTGTAGGAATGCTTGAGCTAATAGACCGACAATATAATAACCCTCAATAAAATTACCGTGTTCATCAAATAGGAAGCAACGGTCGAAGTCACCGTCAAAGGCAATTCCCATATCTGCTTTATTTTTTAATACTGCATCAATGGTATCCTGACGATTTTCGTGAAGTAAAGGATTAGGAATGCCATTAGGGAAAGTTCCATCTGGATTATTGTGTACTTTCACAAACTCAACCGGCACATTTTTTTGTTTAAATACAGCCTCGATTTTATCCACAATAGGGCCAGCAGCACCATTACCGGAATTAATCACCAATTTAAGTGGTTTTAATTTGCTTAAATCGATATAGGAAAGTAAATGAGCAACATAATCATCCACTACGGAAATTTGTTTATATTGACCTCTAGTGGTGACTTCAGGGAAATTGTTTTCTTCAGCAAGACGTTGAATATCTTTTAAACCGGTGTCACCGCTGATTGGACGTGAGCCCTCACGTACTAATTTTAAGCCGTTATAATCCATTGGATTATGGCTTGCAGTGACCTCAATTCCACCATCTGTTTTTAAAAATGAAGTAGCAAAATAGATCTCTTCAGTTCCGGTTTGACCGAGATCGATAACATCGACACCGGAATCCAGTAACCCGTTTGTTACTGCACTTTTCAGTTCTTTACTGGTTAAACGTACATCGCCACCAACAACGATACTTTTCGGCTTTAAAAATTGCCCAAAAGCACGACCAATTCGATAAGCTATATCCGCATTAAGCTCATCTCCTAAGCGCCCACGAATATCATAAGCTTTAAAACAGGTTATTTTATCCATTTTTTACCTCATTTTTCAGTTGCCAAAATTACTCTTCTTGTTGTGCTTTATCCTGTGTTTCTTTTACCTTGTGGTAAATTTCTTCACGATAAATCGCAACATCCTTCGGTGCATCTACGCCAATTTTGACTTGGTTTCCTCGTATTTCAAGAACACTGATAGCAATATCATCACCGATCAATAATTTCTCATCCACTTTTCGAGTTAGAATTAACATAATTCACTCCTTTTCCTGTATTTTTCCATTAGAAATTTATCAATCTTGTTACTTCAGATAGGTTCATTTCACGAGGTCATTCACCTCCTTTCGGAGGTGATTTTTTATAGCTTATCCGCTAACAATTGCTGAGCTAAAGCTAATGCTTCGTTCAATTTTGCTGGCTCATTACCACCGGCCATCGCCATATCTGGTCTGCCGCCCCCTTTTCCACCGACAAGTTGTGCTAGTTGATTTACTAATTCGCCAGCTTTTACTTTACCGGTTAAGTCTTGGGTAACGCCAACAATAAGATTGACTTTTTCATCCTGTGTTGCACCAAAAACAATCACTGCTGTACCAAGTTGATTTTTCAAATCATCGACCATTATTCTCAATGATTTAGGATCAACGCCAGTCACTGATTCTATTACTACTTTAACACCATTTATAGTCTGTGCTTTTTGTGCTAGATCAGAAACTGCTTGAACAGCGGATTTTTCTTTTAATTGTTGCAACTCTTTTTCAAGTTTTTTCGCTCTATCCTGCAATTGTTGAATTTTTTCGACAATAGAAGGCAGATCAGATTTTAACAACTCCGCACTTTGTGTCAGTAAGGATTGTTGCGCTAATACCACATTAAACGCCTCTTCACCTGTTACTGCTTCAATACGGCGAGTTCCTGCTGCAATTGCACTTTCAGAAATAATTTTGAATAGCCCGATATCACCTGTGCGTTTAACGTGAATACCACCACAAAGCTCAATAGAGAAATCGCCCATAGTAATCACTCGCACGCGATCCCCGTATTTCTCACCGAATAACGCCATTGCACCTTTCGCTTTTGCCGCTTCGATATCCATTTCTTCAATACGGACTTCGTAGTTAGCACGAATTTGCGCATTCACGATGCGTTCAATTTCCGTAATTTGTGCCTTGGATATCGCTTCAGGTTGTGAGAAATCAAAGCGTAATACTTTATCGGAAACTAAAGAGCCTTTTTGTGCTACATGAGTTCCCAACACCTGACGTAAGGCAGCGTGAAGCAAATGAGTTGCAGAATGGTTCAAAGAAGTTGCTTGACGGCGTTTTTCATCAACAACAGCGTGCAAGGTCTGCCCAACTTTGATTTCGCCTTTTTTTAACTCGCCGATATGACCAAAAACTTGACCATACTTTTGAGTGTCATTTACAGCGAATAGCACATCAGCACTTTCTAAAATACCGCTATCGCCAATTTGCCCACCCGATTCCGCATAGAATGGTGTATTTTCAAGCACAATCACTGCACTTTGTCCAGCTTGAACCTGATTAACTTCTTTTCCATCAATAAAGATTGCGTTCACTTTCGCTAAACTTTCAACCGCGTGATAGCCTTCAAAGGCAGTAGTGCCATCAACACGGATTAAATTATTGTAATCCATACCAAATTGGCTTGCTGCTTGCGCTCGTTCACGCTGAGCCTCCATTTCACGATTGAAACCATCTTCATCTATCGCAATATCGCGTTCACGACAAACATCGGCTGTTAAATCTAATGGGAAGCCATAGGTATCATAAAGTTTAAATGCCACTTCACCGGAAAGAACATTACCTTTTAAGGAAGCCAACTCAGCATCTAATAACGCTAAGCCACGTTCCAATGTACGAGCAAATTGTTCTTCTTCCAAACGTAATAGTTTTTCGATATGCACTTGTTTTTCTTTAAGAATTTCTCCGGCTTGAGCCATAACTTCAATTAAGGTTGGCACTAATTTATAGAAGAAAGTGTCTTTTGCTCCTAATAAATGACCGTGACGCACTGCACGGCGAATAATACGGCGTAATACATAACCACGCCCTTCATTAGATGGATAAACGCCATCAGCAATCAAATAAGCACAAGAACGAATATGATCGGCAATTACTCGTAAAGATTTGTTGGCAAGATCTTTCTCACCCGTAATTTCTGCCACTTTAGCTATTAATACTTTAAAAATATCAATGTCATAATTAGAATTAACGTGTTGTAATACCGCGCTGATACGTTCCAATCCCATTCCGGTATCTACAGATGGTTTCGGCAATTTTTCCATTGTGCCGTCTGCTAAACGGTTATATTGCATAAACACAATATTCCAAATCTCGATATAACGGTCGCCATCTTCTTCAGCAGAACCCGGAGGACCACCCCAAATATGATCACCGTGATCATAGAAAATTTCAGTACAAGGCCCACAAGGCCCAGTATCTCCCATTTGCCAGAAGTTATCAGAAGCATAAGGTGCGCCTTTGTTATCTCCAATTCTGACAATACGATCTGCCGGCACGCCAATTTGTTGATGCCAAATGTTATAGGCCTCTTCATCGGTTTCATACACGGTGACCCATAATTTTTCTTTTGGTAACCCTAACCATTGCGGAGAAGTCAAAAACTCCCAAGCAAAATGAATGGCATCGTGTTTGAAGTAATCACCAAAACTAAAATTTCCCAACATTTCAAAGAAAGTGTGATGACGAGCAGTATAACCAACATTTTCTAAATCATTATGTTTTCCACCTGCTCGCACGCAACGTTGTGCGGTAGTGGCACGATGATAAGATCGTTTATCAATGCCCAAGAAAACATCTTTGAACTGATTCATCCCTGCATTTGTGAAAAGCAAGGTAGGGTCGTTTTCTGGCACTAATGAACTGCTGGCAACAATTTGATGCCCTTTACTGTGAAAGAAATCTAAATAAGATTGTCTAATTTCTGCCGTTGTTTTCATAAAAATCCTATTCTTTTTTTTCAGAAGTCTTATTCTTCTATTTTCATTATTATTCCGTACTCCGCCGAGATAAATAGCGCGAAATGAGTTCCGGAAAAATTGTCTTCCTCGCCAAAAAATATCACCGCAACGGTGTTATTTTTATTGGAAAAAGACGGATAAATAAACTTGCTTATTTTTGCACATTTTTATCGCTTGTTGAACGAGCAATAACGCTTTTCCGCTAAATTTTCTTGTTCGCTCCGCAATTTATCCATTATCGACAGATTGTTGCATTACGTTTTTAATTTCCGCTTTGCCAACGCGGTGTTAATTGATGCTCTAAACCTAATGAATCAAGAATTTTCCCTGTCTGCTGTCGAATGAGTTCATCTACTGATTGTGGTGGGTGATAAAATGCCGGAATAGGCGGAATAATATGCGCTCCCAATTTTGCTAATTTGGTCAAATTTTCCAAATGAATAACGCTTAACGGTGATTCACGTGGCACAATAATTAATTTACGTTGTTCTTTCAAAGTCACATCTGCGGCTCGACCAATCAAACTATCGTGAAAACCACAAGCGATGCTTGCAACGGTTTTCATACTTGCTGGCACAATAACCATAGCATCAATTAAATAAGATCCAGAAGCAATAGTTGATGTCATATCTCGATTGGAATAGTGATAATCCATAAGCTGATATAGTTCCGATAATTGCATTTTGCTTTCTATACGCAAATTTTCTTTTGCCCAATGGCTCACCACGCCGTGAATCTCTATCGGCTGTCCTATTGTTCGTAAAGATTGCAGTAAATCTATGGCATAAACAATGCCCGATGCTCCAGATATTGCCACAATAATTTTTTTCATCCGTTTCTCCATTCAAACAATATAACCATATTATTTTGCTTATTATTGATTCTACCCAATTAAAATGGTGTTTTTATCTTCACTACAATAATGAAATAACCAACTAACTGGATAGTTAGTTGGTTATTTTCGACTCAAGATAACAGAATACAACTAGAATTGATAGCCTACACCAGCTCCAACCATTGTATTTCCTGAAGTATTATGGCTAGCATTTAATTTCAAAATAATCTTACCATTATCTGAAATACGAGATGCACCTAATGCTACAGCAGACTCTCCACGGTAATGGCTTGCGCCAGCAGCAACCATACTTTTACCTGGTAAATAGGCTTGCGGCAAACTTGCCATTGCACCAGCAGAAGCAACACCACCATATGCACCTTTCGCCACATTATTAATACGGTTATGTAAAGCTGCACCAACCTGATTCAACTGACTAACATTGACAGCATCGGTTGCTTCCACACCCGGCGCAACATTGGTAATTCTGTTACCGCCATTATTCAATCCTTGAGAAGTTAATGACACGTTACTTCCATTACCGCCACTAATATGCACGCCATCGCCTGTAATATTAGTGGTATTGCCATTATTGTCTACAAACTCTGCACTTTCTAGGCCTTTCAGTTTCTTAGACAATTTCACATTTAAAGTCTTAGTGGAGCTATTTGCGATCACGCCGATATTATTATCAGTTAAATCAGCACTATTTGCGCCACCTTTAATAGCAACGGTTTCACCTAATTTGGCACTAGATGAGCCGGCATCACCATTAAATGTTAGCGGTTTTTCTGTTGCATCTGTAAGCTGTTTTACATTAACAGCGTCTGTGTCTTGAACCCCTTTAGCCACATTTTGCAATGTGCTTGGTTTACCATCTACATTTACCAAACTTAGCTTAATCTCGTGTGGCTTAACTGGATTACCATCTTCATCGACGAATTTATCCCCTTGTTTAGAAACACGCTTACGCTCACCTTTTTCATTTGTATAGACATAGACAACTGGTGCAGAGTTCTTTATATCATCAACCTGATTACTGATATTTATAATATCGTCTTTAAGTTTTTCGTTAACAGATTTTAAATCGCCAACGTTAACGGCATTATTAAGCATGTCACCAGCAGCATCTTCCAACTTAACAGAATCTCCATTTTCTTTTTTCAAGCCACTGTCTACATGTTTAATTTGGTTACCACCATTATCTAGTCCTTTATCAGAAAGTTTGACTTTTTTGCCTTCAATTGGCTTACCATCTTTATCAACAGGAGTGATGGTAATACCTTTATTAGATACTTCCGTCTTAGGACCTGTTAATTTGCCATCTTTATCTTTGTTTTCCAAAGTAATCGTACTGCCATCAATATTAGTGCTAGATGTATTACCATTTCCATCGGTCTTAGAAGTACCAATAGTGCCTGTGCCAATGGATGTACTATTATTACCTGTAGCATCCTTAACGGTCATGCCATCTTTGTTAATAACAGTGCCACCATTACCTTTTTTATCGACGTTGCCAATGGTTACACTATCCAAATCAATAAGGTCTTTGGCAATTTCCACAACCATTTCGCTATCTTTCACGTTTACATAGGTGTTTTGATCCGTTGTAGACTTAGCTGGTAGGTCTTTACCAGAATCGTCCTTCTTGTTAGCAATGCCACCTTTTATGGTGATAGTCTCACCAAGATTTTGCATTATCTTACCATTGTTGCCGGTTAAGCCAAAGCCACCGCCATTACTACTATTGGTTACTGAGTTAATCGCTTGTTTCAAATCGCCAACATTAACGGCATTATTAAGCATGTCACTAGTAGCATCTTTCAACTTAACAGAATTTCCGTTTTCATCTTTCAAGCCACTGTCTACATGTTTAATTTGGTTACCGCCATTATCAAGGCCTTTGTCAGAAAGTTCGACTTTTTTGCCTTCAATTGGCTTACCATCTTCATCAACAGGAGTGATGGTAATCCCTTTATTAGATACTTCCGTCTTAGGTCCTGTTAATTTGCCATCTTTATCTTTGTTTTCCAAAGTCATATGGCTGCCATCAATAGTCGTGCTTTGCTTGTTACCATCTTTATCTTTCTTTTCAGAGGTAATCGTACCACCATCAATGTTAGTGCTAGATGTATTGCCATTCCCATCAGTCTTAGAAGTACCAATAGTGCCTGTGCCAATGGATGTGCTGTTATTACCCGTAGCATCCTTAACGGTCATGCCATCTTTGTTAATAACAGTGCCACCATTACCTTTTTCATCCACGTTGCCAATGGTTACGCTATCTAAATCAGTAAGGTCTTTGGCAATTTCCACAACCATTTCGTTATTTTTCACGTTTACATAGGTGTTTTTATCCGTTGTAGATTTTTCTGGCACATGAAGGTCTTGACCTGCCTCATCAACCTTGTTCGCAATACCACCTTTAACAGTTATGGTCTTACCAAGGTCTTGTTTTACCTCACCATTGTTACCAGTTAATCCGAAGCCACCTGTTGCATTGTCGCCAGTACCGTTAGTAATGCTCTTAATAGCGTCACGTACATCACCGATGTTAGCTGCATTAGTTAACATGTCATCTACTTTAGCCTTATCAGCATCGGATGGGTTTAAAATCTTATCCCATGCCATTGGATCTGCCGTAGCATCCATGCCATTACGGCGACCACTGCCAACACGCTCTAAAGTCGCTGGTGCGCCATTATCTTGCACTAAGGATACGCTTTGTTTAATGGTTAAGCCTTCTTCACCTGGTTTAGGTTTATTGTTTTCCAATTGTTCTGGTTTGTAGTACTTGTCGTCTACTTTCACAAGTTTTGTACCATCCGCTAATTGGTAACCATCGCCCACTTTGGATACATCCACAGGTTCACCCGTTGGTGCACCTTTAGCATCCGTCTTGGTTGCCGTATAGGTTACAGGCAAGCCAGTTACGTCAATACTAAAAGTATGCGTTCCCTTTTCGCCACCCATAGCGGAAACTTTTGTATTAGCGCCATCTAAAACTTTAATAGTGTGGTTAAATAGCACTGTTCTTGTTTTATCTGCTTTGGTATGTTCTGTGGTTAAGAAGAAGCCATCATCCAAAGTTGCCACTTGGTGTTCAATCGTTTTGTCACCAATACCCGTAGTGGTATAGGTTAAACGATCCATTCCAGCAGCTGGGTTATCTTTGTCTATTGGTTTAGTTGGATCTGTGCCAACATTCGCCGAGTCAGTAACAGATTTAGTGCCACGATCTACAGTCAATGTCGCTTTAGAACCATTCTTGCCATCAATCGCTACTGTACCAAACTCTTTATCCGTTGCGTTTGGATCAGTTTCTGTACCTTTGCCAATAGTAACGAGGTCTTTTGCGTCATCGCCAGTTTTACCATTCGTTACTTTAACGGTACCGTCTGTTGCAAGACCGTCTTTAGAAAGCTTCGTTTCAGTAGTGCTTGCTGGTTTATCTCCATCCGGATCCGGTGGCGTTTGGGTTGTAATAGTGACGCCATCAGTAGTCACCATTGTAGTCGTTGATTCACCTTTTGGCATATCCTCACTATCTAATTTCACTTCTGTGGTTGCTAAACCATTTGGTGTTGTGGTGGTTACCTTAAAGGTATCCCCATCTTTGACCGTAGTAGTGATGCCATTTTCGGTCATTTTCGTTTTGTTATCACCCGAACCGGTCTCGACAGAAGTTAGGTTAACTAGATTCTTCGCCAATTTAATGGTTAAGGTGTTCGTGCCGTCGGAAATAACGCCGATATTGCCGTCCGTTAATTTGTCGGCAATGGCTTTCTGACGCTCGTCTGCTGTAGCGTTTTCCTTCAAGCCTAAATCAACGCCACCAACGATTTTCGTTTTTTGGCTTAACTTACGGGCAAATGTATTTTTATCTGAACCATTTTCATTGGCTACACCATCAGCACTGTCGCCCTCAAAGAACAGTGGGGATTGTAACGTTTTTTGTAAATCAGCAACGGTAACGGCTGAATTGAGTAAGGCTTTATCTTTTTCAGCACGTGCCTTTTCCGCTTTTACTTCATCTTCGCTTGGGTCGTGTCCTAGAGAAGTTTTTAACTGTTCCTCTGTTTTTACGGTTGCATCTAAGTCTAATACATTTTTCACAAAGGTGTTGTTACCGGATTCACTTGTCGGTTTACCATTTTTATCAATGCCGTTGATAGCACTGTTGTCCTCCGTATTTGCACCGTTGCCCACCTCTCCGCTTAATGCAGAAGCAAGATTGCTTAAACGTGTCGGTGTATTGTCATTCGGATTAACGAGGTTATTTTGTAAGCCGACCGCTTTATTTGGAGTTGTGTCTTGTACAGTCAATTCTGTTGCATTTGGTTTAGGTACGCCGTTCACAACGTCGTCTGCATTGTACCACTTGTCACCTATTTTAGTTTTATCTTTGATATCGGTATTGTTATACCACTTACCATCAATATAGGTTTTATCTTTGATGTCTGCTTCTTTGTAATAGTGGTTATCCGCAGCTTTTACGACTTTATTGCCCTCAACATCGGTTTCAGCCACCTGCATAAAGCGTTCAACGTGAACATTATAGATATTCTGACCGTCAGCACCCGTTACTTTCGTAACTTCTGCTGCGCCAGTGCCTTTTACTTCCGTAGTCGCTGCTTTACCCATCGTACGTAAATCATCTACGTTAACTGCATTAGACCCTACTGCTTTATCTAAGGTTGTAGCATTGCCATTAGCATCTTTCAAACCAGAGCCTACATTTTTCAACGTAGGTGCGTTAGTAGAACCGTCTTTATTCACTAAGGAAATGCTGTCGTTAACAGTCCAGTCTTTAGCTACTTCTTCTGGTCTTACTTGTGGCTGATCCGCCTTAGAGTCTACTAATTGGCTTGGTTTATAGAACTTGTTGTCTACTTTCACCAATTTTGTGCCATCTGCCAATTGGTAGGTGTCGCCTACTTTGGATACGCTTTCACTAGTGCCTGCATCTCCCGTTTGGGATACGGTGTACGTCATAGGTAAGCCAGTTACATCAACATGTAATTCATGGACACCATCTTTAGACGTTACAGTGGACACCTTCGTATTCGCACCGTCGGTGAACTTGATGGTATTGTTCAACTTCACGTTAGCTGGTGCTTTGCTGTTAGCTACATCTGTAGAAGTAGTAAGCATGAATCCGTCGTCTAACGTCGCTACTTCGTGGTTAATGTCGCCATTAGCACCTTTTGTAGTGTACGTAATGCGGTCCATGTTAGCCGATTTGTTGGTACCGCTAACTGGTTGACTTGGAGCTTCCCCTAGGTTTGCTTCGTCAGTAATGGATTTAGTACCACGGTTGATAGTAATGACAGCTTCACTGCCGTTTTTACCGTCTAAACCGATAAAGCCATTTTCACCATCTTTGCCAGCTGGGGCTTTATCGTCTACTTCTTTACCGATAGTAACGAGGTCTTTCGCCTCTTTACCATCTTTGCCATTGGATACTTTAACGGAGGCAAGGTCCTTCAACTCTTTCGCCAATTTAATGGTTAATGTATCAGTACCATCAGAAATAACACCGATATTACCATCTGTTAATTTCGCTGCAATCGCTTCTTTGCGTTGTTCTGCTGTTGCACCATCTTGTAATTCAAGGTTTACACCACCAACGATTTTCGTTTCTTGACTCAACTTGCGACTGAATGTATTTTTATCCGTACCATCTGCTGCAACCACACCATCAGCACTATCACCACTGAAGAACAATGGGGTATCTGCTAGGTTCTTAAGGTCGCCAGCATTGACAACCGTCGTCTTGTCAATACCACCTTCGTTAGCTGGTTTGCCTACTTTATCCAAGGTTTCGATGAAAGTATTGTTACCAGTTGTACCGTCGATGGTGCTACCGTTTTTAATACCATTGCCTGCGTCGCCACCAATTCCCGATTTTACATTATCCAGTACGGTAGGCCCGTTGCCATTTGGATTTACTACGCTGTTTTTCAATGTATTTTGATCCACCGCTTGTGGTTGATCTGCCAATGGTTGTTTAGGCGTAATGCCATCGTCTTCGGTTTTCGGTTTGCCTGTTGCTTGGTCTACGTCATTAGCATCATACCAGCTACCGCCACCTTGTCCGTCAGATACGAATGTTTTGCCTGCAATATCACCGGCATTGTAGTACTTGCCATCACCACCGCGTGCAATGGTGCTATTCGCATCCACAGGTTTTACGGTCATTAATTTATCCACGTGAACATTGTAAATATTTTGACCGTTTGCACCTGTTACTTTCGTAACTTCTGCTGCCCCAGTGCCTGTCACTTCCGTTTTAGAACCAGCCGACAAGGTTTTCAACTGTGACATATTAACCGCATCATTATCACCTACACCTGGTGCTACATTGGTAATCTTCACAGGACCAGTGCCATTGTTAGGATTTACTAAACGAATATCGTCATTAATAGTGAAGCCTTGTGCATCCCCTACTGGTTGTCCATTGACGATTTGATTTGGTTTGTAGAACTTACCATCATAGTTAACTAGCTTCGTACCATCGGCTAATTGATAAGTATCCCCTACTTTGGATACATCGACTGGTTGACCATTTTCGCCTTCTGTTGCCGTGTACGTTACTGGTAATCCTGTTACATCAATATGGAATTCATGTACACCAGTGGTTGGATGAGTAATAGCAGAAACGGTTGTATTCTTGCCATCTACCACTTGGATTGTATCACCAATCTTAACCGTGTCGGCAGGGTTCTTACCTTGTCCCGACGTGTTCAATTTGAATCCTGTATCTACTACATTTTTCAAATCTTTCGCATTCACAACGGTATTTTCGCTAATGGTATCTCCGACCTTATTTACATTTTCTAAGAATGTATTGCTGTTTTGTTTATTTGGATCTACCACTTCACCGCCAATACCACTCTTAATGTTATCAAGAACAATGCTATCACCACCGTTAGGGTTAACCATCTTGTTCTTAATATTTGCTGTCTTAATGGTTTGCGGTTTTGCATCTGGTTTTGGTTTACCATCAGTTAAATCACTATTGTTATACCAGCTTCCGCCACCTTTACCATCGGACACGAATGTTTTATCCGCAATATCCGTTGGGTTGTAGTACTTGCCATCATCGCCACGTACAACATTACCTCCGTCTGCGTCGACTACATCAACTACAGGGTCTACATGGACATTGTAAATATTTTGTCCTTTATCGCCAGTTTTCTTAGTTACAATAGCTTTGCCTGTGCCAGTTACCTCTGTAGTTGCTGCATCTTTGGCTTTTTTCAAGTCACCTACGTTAACGGCATTGTTCCAAATAGGGTTTGTGTTCGGCCATTTTTCTGAATCATCCAAGTCGGACATAGAAATAGTCTTATCGCCATTTTTGAAACCCGAACCAACATTGGTAATTTGCTTATTGCCACCATCAATGCCATCTGTGGTCAAACTAGGTGCATCGGTTTTCACCGCATTGTTATCGCCTACGAAACGAATGCCATTGCCATCTACTTTCATAGTGGATGTTGCATCGCCATCGTCAACTTTAGTTGTTGGACTGGTGTAGGTAGCAGAATCCAAGCCTGTTAATTGCTTAGCTAATTTAATCGTTAATGTATCGGAACCATTGGATACAACACCAATATTATTATCCGTTAAATTAGCTGGTGCAGTTACGCCACCTACAATTTTTGCTTCTTCACTTAACTTACGACCGAATGTATTTTTCGTGTTCGTCGCACCATTATATTCTTTACCATCCGCAGCATCACCACTAAAGAACAATGGCGTATCGGCTAAGTTTTTCAAATCACCAGTAGTGACAACGCTATTTTTATCGATACCATTCGTATCAGCACCAATGCGATTTACATTGTCGATGAAAGTATTCGTACCGCCTTCACTGTTAATAGTACTGCCATTTGGTGCCCCATTACCAACGGTACCTTCAATAGCGGATTTTACATTGGAGATCGTACCAGGGTTAGTAGTGCTACCGTCCTTATTAATTACCTTAATGTTGTCGGTTACCTTCTCAGGATCTACTGCCACGGCATCCTTATTTGGCACGCCATTGGTAATATCTGTATTTTTGTAATAGTTATCACCAATTTTAGTGAGTGCATTACCGTCTGTATCCGTATAGGAAATTGGCATGCCCGTCACATCGATATGGAATGCGTGTACGCCGTCTTTAGATGTTGTAATAGCGGATACTTTCGTATTCGTACCATCAACGACCTTGATGGTTTCACCAATCTTAACGGTAGTCGCACCAGGGTCAGCTGGTTGTCCAGACGTATTCAATTTGAAACCAGTATCTACTAGGTTTTTCAAATCTTTTGCATTCACAACCGTGTTTTCACTAATCGCATCTGGTGTAGCAGTGCCATCAGGGGTTGTTTTGCCCACTTTGTTTACATTGTCAATGAACGTATTTTTATTATTATGAGCGGGGTCTTTCACTTCACCGCCAATGCCACTTTTCACATTGTCAACAACGATAGAACCGGTGCCATTTGGATTGACGAAATTATTTTTTACATCCACAGGGTTAATATTTTGTACTGACGCACCTGTATTAGGTTGACCATTATCACCAATATCGGATGTATTGTACCAATTACCGCCGCCTTTACCATCTGGAACGAATGTTTTGTTTTCGATATCTGCTGGATCGTAATACTTGCCGTCATCACCGCGAACGACTTGTGTCTTACCGTCAGCAGCGACTACATTTACTACAGGATCAACGTGGACATTGTAAATAGTATGACCATCTTGTGCGGTGGTGTTCGTAACGATGGCTTTGCCTGTACCAGTCACTTCGGTCTTAACCGCTGCCGCCACCTGTTTAAGATCACCTGCGTTAACGGCATTCTTCAGTACAGGATCATTGTCCGCCGTATTTAATAAATCGCTAGGATTCATCGCCTTATTATTACTATTTACCAAACCAGAACCAACGTTCTTGATTTGTGGTGCTGCTGTCGTATTTCCTGTTTTATCCAATAGGGAAATATTGTTACTTACTTCGTTGTCTGTTAATGGTTGTTTATTTGGTTTAGGTGTGCCATTTTCCAAGTCCTCTGTTTTGTAGAACTTGTCGCCAATTTTAGTGAGTGCATTACCTTGATTATCCGTATAGGAAATAGGCATACCTGTTACATCAATATGGAATGTATGCGTACCATCTTCAGCGGTAATGGCTGACACTTTCGTGTTAGCACCGTCTACTACATTGATGGTATCGCCAATCTTAACGGTGCTTGCACCTGCATTGCCTTGACCAGATGTATTTAGCTTAAAGCCCGTGTCTACGAGATTCTTCAAATCTTTTGCATTCACTACCACATTTTCACTAATAGCGTCTGCCGCTGGCTGATCGCCGTCTTTCTTACCAATCTTATTCACGTTTTCTAAGAAAGTATTGGCATTGTTCTTATCTGTATCCTTCACCTTACCGCCAATACCGCTAGCTACATCGGTAATCGTTTTGTTACCACCAGTAATGCCATCGGTAGTTAGACTAGGCGCATCGGTCTTAGTTTGGTTCTTGTTATCCAAGAAACGCACGCCATTGCCGTCTACTTTCATAGTAGATGTAGCATCATCACCATCATCTGTTTTTGTTGTAGGGCTAGTGTACGTTGTGGAATCTAAGCCTGTTAATTGTTTTGCCAATTTAACTGTAAGTGTATCGGTGCCGTCAGAAATAACGCCGATGTTGCCGTCTGTTAATTTGGCGGCAATGGCTTTCTTACGGTCTTCTGCGCTAGCATTATCTGTTAAACCTAGGTTAACGCCACCAATGATTTTCGTTTCTTGGCTTAACTTACGATCGAACTTATTCTTAACATTGTTGTTTTCGCCATCAGCACTATCGCCGGAGAAGAACAAGCCATCATCCATCGTTGCCACTTCGTGGGTTATTACATCATTGCCACCTTTGTTCTTCGTTGTGTATGTAATGCGATCCATCTTAGCAGGGTTATTTTCGCTAATGTCTTGATTAGGATCGGTACCGATGTTCTTCTTATCGTCTAAAGAGCTAGTGCCACGGTCAACGGTAATGGTTGCATTGCTACCATTTTTACCATCTAAACCAATTTTGCCATATTCCTGATCCGTACCAGAACCATCTGTACCTTTGTCGATGGTTACTAGATCTGTTGTTCCATTCGTTACTTTAACGCTTCCATCTGTAGACACTCCATCTTTTCCTACGGTGGTGGAAACTTTTTCTGTTACTGTAGGAGTCGTACTGCCATCGCTCGCTGGTGTTGAAGTTTCTGTTACCACTTTCATACCGCTTGAGTCGATTTTAGTGACTTCAGTAACATTTTTGCCGTCAACATTCTTCGTTTCGCCCCGCAATTCTACGGACTTAAAGCTTGGCATATCAATGGTGCTAATGCTGAGCTCACCTGGTTTTTGTACCAATCCGATATTTTTACCAGCTTTAAAGGTCATCACCTTGGAGGCATCTACAATATAGCCATCCTCTTGCAATTTAGCAATCCTATCTCGGTAAGCCTCTTCTGTTTCATCCGTTTTTTTATCAGCATCATACGCCACCGTACCATTAGAACCAGCTACCGTATCCGCTTTAGCAATCCACCCCAATGTTTTAATATCGCCATTGACAGTGATTTGCCCATCTTCGGTAACCGTAACACTATCACCTAAGGTTTGCTTCAAACTGCCCACCAAATTGCCTAGCATTTGGTTAGTGGCAAACAGTTGTGACCCATTGATGGCATCGGTGGAATTGACACCGATTAAGCCTGGTGCCACATTTTGAATACGCCGCGTTTCAAACACAGTATACGTGGTATTAGGCGTCGATGTTTTCGTTTGAATTTCTTTCCATACCTTTGCCTTATCTTCGTCTTTCAACGTATTGTCTGCATAAATCTCATCATACGTTGAATCCGCAGCAAAGTAACGAATTTGTTTTTGCTCGCCTAATGGAACGCCATTTTTCGTAACTTGCACGGTTACCTCTACTGGTACCGTAATAAGCGAACCCACCTTCGTATGATAGTTCTTAATGTCTTCAAGACTATTAAAGTTTTGTTCATAAGTAGAGCCTACACTCACAACGCCAACGGTAGAATCGCCACCAGCAAAATCACTGCGAACCGCTATGGGTGCACCAATTTGGGTGCCATCGTCTTGCCGTTCCAGCATATAAATGTAGATGAAATCCTTAGTATAATCACGTAATGCCCCCTTCGTACTGCTAAGGGATTCGGTTAATTCCATTTTTCCCGCACTACCTACTACATCTACTTGTCCTAGGGAGCGAGAGCGTTTAGAATCCTTTACATAACCCGCATGATCACCTAAGAATACGGATCCAGCTGTATTATTTTCTTGGTCATTTGGATCTGCCTCTGCAATATTAATATTATTACCAAGTCCTACTACACGGTCATTAGCGATGTTACCACTACTACCGATAAGAATAGAGTTATTGCCTTTAATCGTACCATAACTACCAATGAGGGTCGAATCCTCACCAGATACGTTATTATAGGTAATAGTCTCTCCACTTTGTTTACCAAAGCCTATTGCTAGCGAGTTTTTTCCTGTTACTTGGCTAAAGGCACCTAAGGCTACGGCATTGCCTGCTTGTACATTGGTATGGGAACCGATGGCCATACTATTGTTAAAAGAGTTACCCTCTGTACCCTCTGTACCCTCTGTACCTACATGTGCATTACCACCCATAGCCATCGAATTAGTACCATTTGCCAACGTGTTACCACCATAAGCAATAGCATCGTTAGAAATAGCTTTAGCCTGATCACCAACCGCCATAGAGCGATCCCCTTGTGCCAAGATTTGACGCCCTACACCTAATGCTGCTTCACCTTCTACAAAGGAATATCCCGATAAGTAATTTTTACGGAACTCTTTTTTGGCGGTTGCTAATTCTTCTTTATATTCTGTCAACTTGTTTTCGGCATTTGTCAGGCTTTTTTCCAATTCTGCAGAGTTATCAGGGGTATTGGACCTTGCCTTCTCTAATTCTTCTTTAGCCTTATCTACAAGTTCCTGACCAGTATACACTTTTTCTTCCAGAGCCATGATTTGTCTCATGGCTTTGGCGTATGGGGACTTATCCTTTTCGGAAAGATCAGCAGTCATTTCCCCAGTTGCCAAGCCAATGGCACTGTCCCCACGCACCTGAGTGTAGCTACCAACACCCAGCGCATTTTTCCCCTCTACAATAAAGCCACCGGGATCACTGCTACCAGCACCATAGTTATTATACTTAGGTAAGGTCCCTTTATTTTCATATTTATACTTACCTTTTCGCCCACTACTAGTTTCCTTATATGGCTTATCGCCTTCAATATCATTACTAAACACCTGTTTCAATGCTAGGTATTCTGGTGGCAACTATAATAGTCATTTGTTGCATCTTCTCCATTTTTAAAGCGAGAGCCACCTTCAAATTCATAGCCACCACCCTTACCGATAGCAATACTGCCATCACTTAAGGACTGTACGCCACTACCAATAGCTACACTATTATTGCCCATAGCGCGGGAAAATGTACCAACAACATTAGAACGACTGCCATAGGCCACATTATAAGCACCCACAATAACACTGTTTCCACCTGGGTCTGCTTCTCTATAAGGAGTGTTAGACTTTGTCGTTAGCTTTCCAGTAGTAACATCGATCGAATTAGGATCGGGCACCCCAATAATATTCCGTCGCCCAATGGATACACCAGAGTAACCAAATACACTCGTAGAAGTACCAATACTAATAGAGTCATCCCCTTGTGCGATATTATAGGAGCCATTATTCGTATTTGACTTATTTCCTAATGCAATACTTCTATCGCCACTAGCCACGGTTTTATTACCAATCGCGATTTTACCATCAGTTTGACTAAGCTTTCCATCTAAATCCCCAGCATGAGCATCTGTACCAATAGCAATCGTATTGCTTTGTAAAACCGTACTATTCTTTCCTAGTGCTATAACGTTTTTTGCGGTATTGTCCCCATTATCAATAATAGGTGTTATGGATCCGCCTACTGCATAGGATGCTAGCACTTGACTCTCATCTGCTTTAACAATTTTGATTGTGCCTGTAGCAGCATCATACTTAACCTTAACGTCTTCATCTGCTAATGCCACACTACTAAGGAAAGTGGCTAATAAGCCAGTCATAAAAAGTTTAGCAATCTGCTTTCCAGCCTTAACTTTACATTTACCACCACGGCTAGACGCTAATTCAGACACAATTTCATAGCGATTTTTATTGCGATTAAATATAACTTTATAGATCTTGTTCATGGCTTATCGCCTCCTTAAATTTTTTAAATTCCTTAAAAATGTTTAATGGATACACTATTGAACTCGCCTTTTTATCCTTTTAATGGCGAATATGCGTTCCATTTGCAGTGCTTTTTACTTCGCTCTTTGTTGTTTTTTGTGTAAGTTTTTTTGTAAACATTAAAATAAAAGGTAAATTAAAACATAAATTCACTTTACATATAGAAGTGCGGGGGGGGGGTATTTTCATTTAACTTATTGAAAAGACTCACATTTTAGCCATTCGACAAAATGAATTTATCCTGTTTTTTACCAAATACACCTAAAATTACATTTTAAAAAAATCAGATTTTTTACATAATCATTGTACTACCAATAAGATAAATTATAACATTGAAAATAATATTATTAGCTATAACTAGCGTTGACGAGTTTAATACTATTTGATTGATTTGTCATTTAAAATCTTGATTTTTCACTCCATTTTTACAAAAGATTTTCTTTTTTGTTATTACTTTTTGTTTCTTTTTAATATAAGAAAGTGCTTTTTTAAAAAATTTTTATATTTTTTATATTTTCTATTGATTTAATTCATATTATGCGGTAATTAATTAATGCTTATTTAAAAACACAGCATTTATCAACAAAATCAACAGATTGTAGGGCTAAGTGTTGCGCTATAGTTGGAACATTTGAAATTAACTAATGAGGTACAATATGAAAAAAGTCGGTTTTATTGGTTGGCGTGGTATGGTCGGTTCTGTATTAATGGAGCGTATGCAACAAGAGCAGGATTTTATTAATATCACACCTACTTTTTTTACCACATCTCAAGCAGGGCAACCTGCACCTGATTATGCCGGAAAAGCTGCTGGCGTTTTATTAGATGCTTATGATCTTGAGGCATTAAAGCAACAAGAGATTATTGTAACTTGCCAAGGTGGTGATTACACCAATGAAGTTTATAAAAAACTGCGTGCTACTGGTTGGGATGGATATTGGGTTGATGCCGCTTCCGCATTGCGTATGGAGAAAGAGGCGATTATTGTGCTTGACCCTGTTAATCAACACGTGATTGATCAAGGTTTAAAAAATGGCATTAAAACCTATGTCGGCGGCAACTGTACCGTTAGTTTGATGTTAATGGCATTAGGCGGTCTATTTGAACGTGATTTGGTTGAATGGGTTTCGGTGGCAACTTATCAAGCTGCTTCCGGTGCCGGTGCGAAAAATATGCGTGAATTATTATTGCAAATGGGCGAACTTCACGATGTGGTTGCGCCTGAATTGGCAAATCCATCTTCCTCTATTTTAGATATTGAACGTGCAGTTACCGCCAAAATGCGAGCTGAAGATTTCCCAACAGAAAATTTTGGTGCAGCGCTTGGTGGTAGTTTAATTCCATGGATCGATAAATTGTTAGAAAGTGGTCAAACTAAAGAAGAGTGGAAAGGTTATGCCGAAACCAACAAGATTTTAGGTTTATCTGACAATCCGGTGCCAATTGATGGGCTTTGTGTGCGGATTGGGGCATTACGTTGCCACAGCCAAGCATTCACTATCAAAATGAAAAAAGATTTGCCGTTAGCAGAAATCGAGCAGATTTTAGCTTCTCATAATGAATGGGTGAAAGTGATTCCGAATGACAAAGAAACCACATTGCGTGAATTAACGCCGGCAAAAGTAACTGGAACATTGAGCGTGCCAGTTGGGCGTTTACGTAAACTTAATATGGGGCCGGAATACTTAGCTGCATTTACTGTTGGTGACCAATTATTATGGGGTGCGGCAGAGCCTATCCGCCGTATTTTGAAACAGTTAGTTGCTTAATTGTCAATTTCTTAACTACTCGCGCTAATTTTATTAGTGCGAGTTTTTCTTTTATATAGTGTCTTAAGCTCTTATTTATGATAGAGAAAAATATTGAAATACATCCATTACAACCTTTCTTACCTACCAATGCCACAATGTTAATGTTAGGCAGTTTTCCGCCGCCAAAAGCACGTTGGAAAATGAATTTTTATTATCCTAATTTTCAAAATGATATGTGGCGTATTTATGGTACGGTCTTTTTTAATAATAAAGAGTATTTCCTAAACAGCGATAAAACTGCTTTTAATCAAGAAAAAATTGAACAGTTTTTACGTGCAAAAGGCATTGCCGTTTTTGATAGCGGTTATAAAATTTTTCGTCAGCAGGGGAATGCCTCTGATAAATTTTTGCAGATTATTGAGCCGATCAACCTCACTGAAGTGTTAGCACAAATTCCTCAATGTAAAGTGATTATGACTGCTGGTGAAAAAGCGACTGAAACATTGCTTTCTTTGCTTGATGAAGAAAGAGTAATGTTAAAAAATGGTGAGAATACTTCAATCACAATTGCACAGCGACAATATCAGCTTTATCGTCTTCCTTCATCATCACGAGCTTACCCATTAGCATTAGCAAAGAAAGCAGAAATTTATCGACAATTTTTTGCGGATATTGGCATGCTATAAGCATTCGTTATTAGTGGATAGTAGGTAGATAGCGAACAATAAAATTTTGCCGATCATTTAACGAGGCGAATACAGATTTGAAAATTCCCTCGCTAAGGAAGGAATGAACTAAGATCATTTTCCGACTTGATGACCGATAACACCACCAACAGCGGCACCGCCGACTGTTATTTGATGTTATCCATTTTTGATTATCGCTAAGTTATCTATCATATCTTAGGGAAATCTCTAAAATAAAACCGGTCAATTATTGATTTTTCTGTGGGAAAAGGTAAAATTCTACGGCTTTTTGTATCGGATGCTTGGTTTTAACAGCATTGTTAGCAATAAGCAATTAACGCCCCTACTTCGAACGGGGTTTTCTTTTTTTACTATCAATATTTTAGAGGAAGGTTATGGTAACCATTCGTTTATCTCGTGGCGGAGCTAAAAAACGCCCATTCTATCAAATTGTCGTTGCAGACAGCCGTTACCCTCGTGATGGCCGTTTCATCGAACGTATCGGCTTCTTTAATCCAATCGCTTCTGGTAAAGCAGAACGTTTACGTATTGATTTAGATCGCGTAAATGATTGGGTAAGCAAAGGCGCATCTTTGTCAGATCGTGTTAAATCTTTAGTAAAAGAAGCACAACAAGCAGCTTAATGGAAAGCATAGGTGGTTGAAATGGAACAGCAAAAAATCGGTGTCGTAGGTAAACTTGGTTCAACTTATGGTATTCGCGGTTGGTTGCGTGTTTATTCATCTACCGAATATGCAGAAAGTATTTTTGATTATCAACCGTGGTTTTTGAATATTAAAAAACAGTGGCAACCGGTAGAAATTGAAGGTTGGCGTCATCACAGTCAGGATTTGATTGTGAAGATTAAAGGGGTTGATGATCGTGAACAGGCACAGACATTAGCCAATATTGAAATTGGTGTCGATTTGAACCAACTCCCGGAATTAGATGAAGGGGAATTTTACTGGCACGATTTAATCGGCTGCCGTGTGATTAATTTGCAGGGATACGATATGGGTGTCGTCAGCGAATTAATTGAAACCGGTTCAAATGATGTTTTGGTGGTTCAGGCGAACAGCAAAGATGCTTTCGCAAAACAAGAGCGGTTAATTCCGTATATTGATACAGTAGTTAAAAGAGTGGATCTCAGCACCAAAGTGATTGAGGTGGACTGGGACGCTGGTTTCTAACCTCAGGTAATCCTGTTGGCTTAATGAACATTGAGGTATCCGTATGTGGATTGGTGTGATTACATTATTCCCGGAAATGTTTAAAGCTATTACAGAATTTGGGGTAACAAGTAGAGCCATAAAGCACGAGCTTTTGCAATTGCATTGTTGGAATCCTCGCGATTTTACGCACGATAAACATAAGACGGTTGATGATCGTCCTTATGGCGGCGGTCCGGGAATGTTGATGATGGTGCAGCCGTTAAGGGATGCAATCCAAGCGGCAAAAGCGGAAGCAGGCGATGACGCAAAAGTGATTTATCTTTCACCGCAAGGGCGAAAGCTTAATCAGGCTGGAGTAGAGCAGCTCGCTAAAAATCAGAAAATGATTTTGGTTTGTGGGCGTTACGAAGGCATTGATGAGCGCGTTATTGAAACGGAGATTGATGAAGAGTGGTCAATCGGTGATTATGTTTTGACCGGTGGAGAATTGCCGGCAATGACATTGATTGATGCCGTTGCGCGATTTGTTCCGGGCGTGTTGGGAAAACAGGCTTCGGCAGAAGAGGATTCTTTTGTTGACGGTTTGTTGGATTGCCCACATTACACGCGTCCTGAAGTGCTTGATGGATTGGTTGTGCCACCGGTTTTGATGTCCGGTAACCACGAAGAAATTCGTAAATGGCGATTAAAACAGTCATTGCAACGAACGTGGCTACGCCGGCCTGAGCTATTAGAAGGCCTAGCTCTGACTGACGAACAAAGGTTGTTGTTGAAGCAGGCTCAACAAGAGTATCAGCAGCAAAAGAAATAGATTCAGTTACATCTAGGAATAAGGTATTTATTATGAGTAACATTATTAAACAACTTGAACAAGAACAATTAAAGCAAAACGTGCCAAGCTTCCGTCCTGGTGACACATTGGAAGTGAAAGTATGGGTTGTTGAAGGTAGTAAAAGACGTTTGCAGGCGTTCGAAGGTGTGGTTATTGCGATTCGTAACCGTGGCTTGCATTCAGCATTTACTCTACGTAAAGTGTCAAACGGTGTTGGCGTTGAGCGTGTTTTCCAAACTCACTCTCCAATCGTTGATAGCATCACTGTAAAACGTAAAGGTGCGGTTCGTAAAGCTAAACTTTACTACTTACGTGAACGTAGCGGTAAATCTGCACGTATTAAAGAGCGTTTAAACTAATTTTAAAATGCTTTTTCAAAACCCTCGTTTATGCGAGGGTTTTTTATGATTAATAGTCAATCCGTTATCATTAAGGTCAATTTTAAACCTGTAACCAAAATGTGACCGGTCCATCATTGATTAACGATACTTGCATATCAGCGGCAAATTGTCCGGTTTGTACTGGTATATTTTCACGACATTTTTCTACAAAATAGTGATAAAGTGCTTGTGCTGATTCAGGATCGCCAGATCGGCTGAAACTTGGTCGTAACCCTTTTTTAGTGTCGGCAGCTAAGGTAAATTGTGAAACGACTAATAATTCGCCCTGAATTTGTTGTACATTTAAATTCATTTTGCCGTTTTCATCGCTGAAAATGCGATAATTCAATACTTTTTCAGCAAGGCGATCAGCTTTGTTTTGATCATCACCCTGTTCTACACCAAGCAGCACTAGAATACCTTGCTCGATTTCGCCAACAATAGTTTGATTAACTTTAACATTTGCATTTTTAACGCGTTGAATCAGTGCAATCATTGCTGTTTTCCTGTGAATTGTCTAATGTAATTTGTTGATAAATATAAGTTAAATCTTGATCAGAATAACGTTTTTTCATTTTATCCAAATCATCCAATACCGCTGTTAATTGAGCTCCTAGCAGAATAAATGTCCAACTGAGATGTATCCACAAAATCATAATCGGTAGTATGGCTAACGCACCGTAAATTAGCTGGTAAGAGGGAAATGATTTCATATACCAAGTAAAACAGGCTTTGCCAAGTGTGAAAAAAATGGCTGCAATTAAAGCACCGCAGGCGGCGTGTTTTACATTCACTTTCGTGTTCGGCACGATGGCATAAATGCAGGTGAAAGCCAACCAAGAGAGAAGAAACGGCACGAAGCTAAGTAATTTCAACCCGAACGGTAGTCCGGTTTTATAGGTGAAAATTGAGCTGGAAAAGAGATAAGAGCTTACGCCGATACTGGTGGCGATAAAAATTGGCCCTAACGTCAAAATCATCCAGTAGATAGAAAAGGAGTAAAGTGTTGAGCGTTTTTTGCTGTTTGACCAAATATCATTAAGCGTGGTATCAATCGATTTAATCAGCATCAACGCCACCACGATTAAGCCGATGATACTGATACCGCTCATTTTTTTGGTGTTAGCAATAAAAACGGTGATGTATTGTTCGACCGTGTGGCTGACTGAAGGGGC
Source organism: Gallibacterium sp. ZY190522 (assembly GCF_054166015.1). Classification (NCBI taxonomy): domain Bacteria; kingdom Pseudomonadati; phylum Pseudomonadota; class Gammaproteobacteria; order Pasteurellales; family Pasteurellaceae; genus Gallibacterium; species Gallibacterium sp. ZY190522. Next base: position 1,770,390 of record NZ_CM135118.1, on the reverse strand, counting down.
GAAATTGGAAAAGATAAATTGCTGGAAATCCTGCACCACATCGTTGAATACCGGAAAGGCAGCAAAAAAGGCAAAAATTACCATTAATAATGGCACTATTGCCAATGTTGTGCTGTAAGTTAAATAACCTGCCGCTTGCGATAACTTGTTCTGGTTGAATTTATATGAAAAAACTTTAATTAAAATAATGAGATGCTGAATAAGGTGTTGTAAGAATTTCTGCATAATTTTCCTTGATGTTCAGTAATGTCGTTGAAATTTTATTCTGAATAATGGTGTTGTTTACCTAATCAGCAATAATCACGTTGATTCCTTTTTCTATAAGGGCTTGATAATATTTTTGATCTAACATTTTATCCGTGATTACAGTATTAATCTTTTCTAAAGGGCAAACGATATTAGGACTGCGTCTGCCAAATTTAGATGAATCAGCAAGGACAATAATTTGTTTTGCGGCGTTAGTCATTGCTTTGCTTACACCGTGAACTTCATTAAATGTTGTTAAACCTAGTTCTAAATCAAAACCGTCAGTTCCTATAAATAGTTTATCAAAAGAAAATTTTTCAAAGGTAGATTCTGCAAGAATGCCGTGAAAAGAGGCTGATTTGGATCTAAACGTTCCTCCACACATTAATAGTTCATTATCTTTTTCAAGCGCAACTAGGCTATTAATGATGTGAAGACTGTTCGTCATTATGGTGAGATTATTCAATTCGGAGAGATAAGGGATCATTTGTAATACAGTACTTCCTGAATCAATGATTAAGGAATCCCCATTTTTTAACAGCTTCACTGCGGCTTTCGCTATTTTTTTCTTTTGTGATAAATTGATTAGAGTTTTATTGGTAATAGGTAATTCGGTATCAGCTTCTTTTTCATTTTCTACTAAAACAACGCTACCATAAGTACGAAGTACTTTTTTATTTGCCTCTAATACAGTTAAATCTTTACGGATAGTTGTACCTGTCGTAGAAAAATAAGTGGCTAATTGATCTACTGGTGTTTTTCCATGGGATTGTAAATAATCTAGAATTGCTAACTGTCTTTCTTTAGGTTTCATAATAAATCCATACTAATTGGACTTATTGCCATTGAATTGCTTGTTTTAAGGCTTGTTGGCTTTGTTTGTCGCTTGGGAAAATAGCCTCTGGTACAATTTCACTGTGCAATAATCCTTGTAGTTTTGTAATCGTTCTTGGACGTGCAAAAACGGTGAGTCCTTTTAAAATGATAGAATTTACAACACGATGATTCTGATCAAAAGCGATGGCAATGACAACTTTTGGTCTAAATCGGCCGGAGGTTCGGCCAATTCCCACATTCCCTTGCTTACATAATTTCTCAAATTCTTTATTAAATTTAGATACTTGCCACCAACCTAATACAATTTGTAATAGCCAAGCGATGATCGCAATAATAATTAGAGAATTTGTTATATTTTGCATAAATTATCCCACATTTTAAATATTTTTATTGCATAATTCGTAAGAATTAAATAAAAGTTTGATTAAAAGCGTTTTCCCAATCTTGTTCAAACTGATCAATAGCCGCAAATACCGCTGGATCAGTTAAAAAAAGTTGAGCAATATCTGGTGAAATAGTAATTGCTTGACACCCCGCTAACATTGCATCTAAAACTTGTCGAGGCGTTTTAAAACTTGCTGCAAGAATCTTGGCTTGCGGACAATGTAAATTTAGTAATGTCTGTAATTCGTGTACGACTTGAATTCCGTTTCCCCCTTGGTTGTCAATGCGATTAACATAAGGTGCAATGTATTTTGCTCCAGCTAATCCAGCAATGAATCCTTGTCCAGCACCATATACTGCAGTACCCAAAGTGGGAATATTTCGAGCGGATAATTGTTTAATAGCATTAATTCCTTCTAAGGTAACAGGAATTTTTATTACCAAATTTGGGATTTTTTCTTGTAACAATATGGCTTGTTCTACCATTTCTTCGCTAGAACGAGCAAGAACTTGAGTGAATAGTTGTGCTTGATTGCCGAGAATATCTTGTAATTCATTTAATATTTCAAAAATTGGCTTCTTTTCTTTAGCGATAATGCTTGGATTTGTTGTGACACCAGCGATAGGTAAAGAGTGATATAATTTTTTAACCATATTTACATTCGCAGTATCAAGATAAAATTCCATATTAAACCTCCGATGAGATAAACGGACGCAGGTAGCGTCCGTATAAGATTAAAACATTACTTGTCCACCTGTAATGTTGATTGATTGCCCAGTACAATATTCTGCTTTTTCACTGGCGTAGAATAATAGAACATTTAATACATCTTGGTATTCACAGCCTCGTTTTAGTGGAACTTTATCAATATAGACTTGTTCAACCTGATCTTCTGGAATGCCTAATTTTTGCGCATATTGTGGAATAAGAGATTGGAACATTGGTGATTTTAATAAATTACCTAACATCAGTGAGTGAACGGTGATGCCGTGTTCTGCAAGGTCTAAAGCTAAGGATTGTGTTAAACCTACACCACCAAATTTAGCCGCACTATAACCAGAATTATGTTTACTGCCCACTTTACCTGATTTTGAGTTAATTTGGATGATACGTCCTGGAATATGATCGCGAATCATAAGTTTAGAAAACTCTCTTGCACATAAAAAATAACCTACCAGATTAACTTGTAATGAAGTATCAAAATCTTTGATTTGAAATTCTGTAATCGGGGCAGCTTTTGCCATACCTGCGCTATAAACTAATAAATCTGAACGGCCAAAAGCTTGATCAACATTATGAGCTAATGTGATTACACTTTGTTCATTAGTTGCATCTACTTGAAAACCTTGTGCAACATTTTTGCCTAACTTTTGGTTAATTTGGTTTGCAGTTTTAATGGCGTTGTCACCATTTAAGTCAGCAACGGCAACACGATAGCCATTTTCTGCTAATCCAGTACATAAGAATGCGCCTAAAGTTTGACCACCACCAACGACAATTGCTACTTTTTCTGTCATTTTTAATACCTCTTAATTTCTAATAATTTGTAAAATACTATTTATATCAATATGCTGTGGAACTTTCCCTGTTAAATGTATGGTGCCAGGATATTCAGCTTGTATAGCACCATCGAAACGAAATGTTATATGTCCTAATTCTTTTAAATTGAAAGATGCGACATTACCAATGGCTGTTACTTTAAATTCATAGTGATCGAATTTAACTATGTCGCCAACTTGAATATTACCTTGTAATTCACCGTGAGAATGAATAAAACAATAATCTTCAAGATCTGCTGGCGCACCTTCTTTAAAGGTGATTAACATATTTTCTTGTAGGGCATCACGAGCAAATTTGCCTACTTTTTTAAATATGGTTTGATAAATTATTGTCATTTTTTCGTCCTATTGTTTGTTAGTTCCGATACGAATTAAATTCGTATCGGATCACTGTTGTTTAATAAATAAAGGCGGAAACAAACCAAGCGACTAATACAGTTGGTGCTCCGGTTAAAAAGCGGCTTATTAATACTGAAGGTACGCCAACACGAACGGTATCTTGTTTTGCTTCAGCAAGAGAAAGACCTACAGGAATAAAGTCACAGGCAGCTTGAGCATTGATTGCAAATAATGCAGGTAGAGCAAGATGTGGTGGAATATTACCTAAACCAATTTGTACCCCGACTAAAACACCGATAACTTGAGCAATGACAGCACCTGGCCCAAGGAATGGAGAAAGGAAAGGGAATGAGCAAATCAATGCTAAGATAACTAATCCAATTGGACTGCTTGCTAAAGGCGTTAAACCATGAGCAATCCAATCACCCAAACCAGATGCGATAATGATCCCAATTAAGGCAGAAACGAAAGCCATAAACGGTAATATAGTTTTTAGGACGGTATCAATAGTATCTCGCCCCGCTTGGAAGAAAACAGCGACAATAGAGCCCATCCCCATACCAATTTTGGCAAGTAAACCATCACTTTGTTCAGTAATTTTCTTTGAAGAGTCGTACTCTTTGCTAACAGAAGTTGTATGGTTTTGTGTTTTTGTATCTGTAACTGTAACCGGCTGATCATTTTCAATAAGGTGGATATTGTTCTCTTTTACTGCTGAAACATAAATATCTTCAACAATAAACTCAGCTAAAGGACCAGATTTTCCGGTGGCATGAATATTAATCGTTGGGATACGGCGTTTCGGATAAAGGCCACAACGTAGGACACCTCCACAATCAATAATAGCAAGACCAATTTCCTCTGTAGCTGGTTCACCATCTTTAAATCCATCTACAGCTTCCCAGCCGGTTAATTTAATCAGATGATCTACAATTGATGGGCGTGTTCCTGCTGTCATATAGAGTATTTTTTTACCAGGAACAACAGGAACAGTAAGAGGTCCACCCCAGCCGCCATTACCTTTTTCAATATAAATTGCGTTAGTCATATATTTTCTCCTTATGATTATAGGTGGACTTCACGATCGAGTTTGATACCCATACGTTTTTCAAAAAATGCGGTAGTAAAGTCAGTAATCCAACCTCGGAAAAAATTTGTGACCATACCAACAAGTAAATAACTTACAGCAAGTGGAGCAAGAGGAACACCTAGTGTCGTTAGACCATTGGCTATACCTAAATAAACAAAAAGTTCACCAGGATTAATATGTGGAAATAGACCATTCATTGAATGGCAACTATAGGATGCTGCAGCGTAATAACTTGGTTTGTAACGCTCGGGTAAAAACTTACCTAAACTAAGTGTCATTGGATTACAAAAAACGAATGTTCCAATAACAGGTAGAATAAGATAACGAGAAATCGGATTTCCTGCACTACGTTGAGCTAGACGTTCGATTCTTTCTTGACCGATAAATTTGATCAAGGCGTTCATCACAACTAAAAGTGAAATCAATAAAGGAAGAATTCCTGTCACCATTCCGACAAAAGTTTCTCCACCTTTCTGGAATAGACCAATAAACCATTCCGCACTATGAGTAATAAATTCCATAATTACCTCTCAAAATGAAAGTTTTTTCTTTTGTTTCTGATTAAATTAATAATCATTGAGATGAATAATATTTTATTTTGAAAGATTAATCTGTGATAGGGATCTCATTTTTGATAAAAACCTTTAAAAATAAACTTAAAAAGTTTTATTTTAATTGATGTTATTTTTTCTTAATAGAAAGAACGAAAGAGGGGATATCAATGTATCTAAAATAGATTTTTTAGTAAGGTTGTAAATAGTTTAGATTCTCCACCAGATCAACGCCCATTTTGGCTGACCGTGTTTAATTGGGATTTGTTTTATTTTTCTTTCATTGTAAAAGTTTTCTAAGCATTGTTTTTCTTCAGCGTTTAGTGAGCCTAGAGTGAATTCGACTGATTTGAGAAATTCAACATAGTCGCCTTGATAATTGGAAAGATCCGCATTGATAAAACGTAATTCGGCTTGAATGCCACGTTGGTATAAACGATTCAGCCAATAGATATAGGTTGGGAAACCTTGCGGTTGGCGGTTAAGGGCTGCGAAAATGTCTGCATCAAGGAAACTTGGTTGGGTGATAGCGGTTAAATAGACACGTTTACGTGCTTTAGCTGTGATTTTATCAATGGCATCATCAAGGTTTTGCACCATTGTCGAGCGAGAGGCAACCACAATATCCGCCTGCGGAACATTTTGCCAATCTTGTTCCCACGAACAGTGTAGCGGCGTAATATTATCAAGGTTTAGCCGTTGCTGATATTGTGTCAAAACCTCCAACATTCCTTTGCTATAATCCAACGCATAAACCTGTTTACATTGTTGCGCCAGTGGTAGAGCTAATGTTCCCGGTCCACAGCCGATATCCAATACGGTTTCATCAGGTTGCGCATTAATTGCACTTAACAGTGTTTCTGTATAATGACTGCGTTTTTCGATTAAATGTTGTGCCATTTTTTGTGCTTTGTTATCCCATTTCTGCGGTGAGAGTGAATGATTACCGCTTTGTTGTAAATGGCGTTGATAAAGTTCGGCGATGTTAATTGCTAGCAAGGTGGACATTTTATTTCTAACTCTTAGATCTTAGACAATGTTTAATAGTATAGCAGCAGCTTGCATATCGATTATTTGACATCCTCCCCGCCCTAAAGGACGGGGATTCCTACCAGCTCCCACGCCTTGCGTGGGCTACTCTCGGTGGGTTCTTGCTGCTGACCTCTAACGAGGTTCACTTCACAAGCGCTACGGCGATGTCCTCGCCTGCTTTTCATTATGCCTGAACGATTGCTCGCCCACGCGCTAAAACATTCATCGCACCAACCACATCCGCATTTTCTCTGTAACCACATTGTTGGCATTCAAAATGTGCTTGCGTTTGGCGATTTTCTTTTGAGATATGACCACAACAAGGGCAAGTCCGACTGCTGTTTTGCGGTGGAACGTCAACCAAAAATCCGCCTTGCCATTGTGTTTTGTAGTCCAACTGACGGCGAAATTCAAACCACGATTGGTCGAGAATGGCTCGATTTAATCCTGATTTTGCGGCTACATTCTTGCCGTGTTGCTCTGCTGTGCCTTTGGCGGATTTCGACATATTTGCCACTTGCAAATCTTCAATGTAAATCATTGCGTGGTTTTTGCTGATTTGGGTTGAGATTTTATGCAAAAAATCTTTGCGGCAATTAGCGATTTTATGATGCAATTTGGCGATTTTTGCCTTTAATTTCTGCCAATTTTGGCTAAATTTGACCTTGTTTTTAAGCCGTTTTTGCAGTTTTGCCAATTTGCCTTTATAGGTTTTAAACGCATTCAACGGTTCAAAAAACTCACCATTTGAAAGTGTGGCAAATCGTGCCACGCCCATATCAATACCAAGTTCGCCACCTTTGTGTACTGGAATTTGAGATTCAAATTCAGTCTGAATACTGACAAAAAAGCGTCCACATTTCTGGCTGACAGTGACATTTTTGATTTCACCTATGACCTCACGACTGTTACGGTAACGAACCCAGCCGATTTTTGGTAGCCAAATGCGGCTATTTTGTTGCTCCAGCTTGCAACCTTGTGGAAAACGAAAACTCTCTTTTACGCCTTTTTTCTTGAATTTGGGGAAATCTGCACGCTGTTGAAAGAAATTTTTAAACGCCGTTTCAAGGTCTTTTAACGACTGTTGCAGCACTTGTGAATGACATTCTTTTAGCCAAACTAATTCTTTTTTCCATTGTGGAAGCAAGTTGGCGATTTTAGTGTAACTAAACTTAAAGCTGTTATCTTGCTCGTATTGTTCATTTTGCCAAGCCAATGCCCGATTAAACACAAAACGACAACAGCCGCAAAATTGCTTGATTTTGCGGCTTTGTTCGCCATTGGGCATTATCTCGAACTTAAAAGCTTTGCGGAGTAACATACAAAAATAGGAGTGTAAAAATGGTGCTATTTTATATTGTTATTGATTTTTCGCCAACATCGACAACAACAAACGCCAGATTCGCTTGTGCCTTATATCTCCGCCCTGAAGGGCAGAGTTTTACGGCACTGTTTGATAAAAGATTTTTCAATAAAAAATTACCCCTATAGTGTTTTAATCTACAGGGGCAGTCTATTATTTAAGGTGTTTTAATAACAGGTTTTTACTGAATAGTGGAAACATCCTCACCGAAAAATTGTTCTGAAAGCTGTTTCAATTTGCCCTCTTTTTTCAATTTTTCAATGGCGGCATTTACTTTCTCAATCACGGCAGCATTACCTTTGTTAAAGATAAAACCTGAACCGAGTTGGTTTTTATCGCGGAGAATAATTTCAAGATTAGCATTCGGATGTTTGTGTAAGAAATCCAACACCGCTAAACGGTCATTTAAAGTCACATCGGCACGATTCTGTAACACTAATTGTAATGCTTGAGCCAAACCGTCAACTCCGACAATTTCCGCACCGTTTTTGGTGGCTAATTCACCATAGTTGCTGGTAAAAGATTGTGCTGATTTTAAGCCTTTAAGATCCGCCCACTCTTTAATACGTTGGTCGCCTTTGCGAGCTACAGCAACCGCACCGGAATAGCTATATTCAAGGGATTTGTCATATTTTGCACGGCGTTCAGGTGTGGTTAATGCAACCTGATTGGCAACCAAATCAAAACGGTGGTTGTTTAAACCGGAAAGCATTGCATCCCATTGGGTTTCTTTAAACTCGACTTTAACTCCAAGTTCGTTTGCTACTAAGCGAGTTAATTCAACATCATAGCCGGTTAATTTTCCTGATTCATCGTGGTAAGTAAATGGAGGATAAGTGCCTTCAGTGCCGACCACGATGGTGCCTTTATCATTGACTCGTTTGGCTAAATCGGCAGCCGCTTCTTCGTTGCTTAATGCAAATGCGGATTGCGCTAAAGCAAAACCTAAGGTGACTAAAAATGTGGTTTTTAAATATTGTTTAATCGTTTTCATCACAATTTTCCTTTAAATGTTCAAAAAATTTTTGAGCAGTCTAACGTGAGTATCGCAAGAGTTAAAATAGCTGATTGGATTTTTATATAACAAAAAGTTATAAAAATAGGCTATTTTTTACTGCCGGTGATTCGGCACCACTCTTCACGTTCCGCTACCGGATCGAGTTCAAATTGATCGGCATAAGCGGCGGCGACTGCCTCACTTTGTGTGAATAACACGCCGGAAAGCCCAAGTTTCCCTTGAGGGATCACTAAAGATGAGATAATCGGTGCAAGCTCTTTTAATGGTCCGGCTAAAATATTGGCAACCACGACATCCGCTTTAAGATCGTTCGGTGTATCGGCGGAAAGATAGAGTTGTAAACGATCTTCGACACCGTTACGTTTGGCATTTTCACGACTGGCTTGGATCGCTTGTGGATCAATATCAATCCCGATCGCATTTTTTGCACCTAATTTTAGGGCGGCAATAGCGAGAATGCCAGAACCACAACCGAAATCAATAATGGTTTTATCTTGTAAATCAAGGGAATCAAGCCACTCTAAACAGAGGGCTGTTGTTGGATGTGTGCCGGTGCCAAACGCAAGACCCGGATCTAACATCACATTGACGGCAGTTGGATCAGGAATTTCACGCCAACTTGGGCAGATCCATAATCTTTTGCCAAATTTAAGTGGATGGAAATTATCCATCCATTCACGTTCCCAATCTTTATCTTCGATTTGTTCAACTTTGTAAGCCGTTTGTTGTTGAATTTGTCCCTGTTCACGCAAGGCTGCAACAATCTCTTGCATATCAGTTTCTGCATCGAACAATGCCATTACATCGGTATTTCCCCAAAGACGAGTTTCTCCGGGTAATGGTTCAAAAATCGGCGTATCTTTGCTATCCATAAAGGTAACGGATACCGCACCTAACTCTTCTAAACAATCACTAAGTTGTTCTGCCAGTTCATTTGTGCTGTTTAATCTAATTTGTAGCCAAGCCATAATTATCCTTTATCTGTTTTTCACCAAATTTGTTTGCAATTAAAAAAGCGATTAAACCCAGTGCAAGTGAAGGTACGATTGCGTGTAATCCGAATGGTTTAATCGCTGCGGTAGTAAAGCCAATATAAACACCTAAACCGGTGATCATCGAGGCGATTCCACCGTAAGCGTTGGCTTTATCCCAATAAAGTCCGAGAATGATAACCCATAAAAAGGCAGCTTCCAAACCGCCGAACGCAAATAAATTGAGCCAAATAATCATATCAGGTGGATTTAATGCGGCAAGCACTAATAATGCGCTTAACGTCAGCGTCAATACAGTTGAGAAACGGCTGATTTTTTTCTGATCTTTTGCTGCTTCAGGTTTGGCGGAAAGATAAAGATCCTTTACAAAAATAGAGGAAGATTGAATAAGTTGAGCATCAATGGTTGACATAATAGCAGACATTGGTGCGGCGAGGAAAATGCCGGCGATAATCGGTGGCAACACTTTTACCATTAATGCCGGAATGACTTGATCGGGGATAGTTAAATCAGGAATAACCGCTCTTCCCAATGCCCCAGCGAGATGCATTCCGAACATTACAATTGTCAAAACAATTGTGCCGATAATCATTCCTCGATGTAATGCCTTGCTGTCTTTATAAGACATACAACGCACGGCAGTATGTGGTAATCCGATGACGCCAAAGCAGACTAAAACCCAGAATGAAGCCATAAAAGAGAAACTTAACATTTCGTTTGGGCCATAAGGAGAAACGAGTGCCGGATCGATGGTGTTAAGTGTGTTGATGGCATTCTCAACACCGCCGGCGGCATAGATGACACCTAACAAGAGAATAATAGTTCCAAGGATCATCACTGTGCCTTGAATAGTATCGGTTAACACTACAGCACGGAAGCCACCGATAAAGGTATATAAACCGACAGTAATGGCGAAAATTAATAATGCTTGTGTATAAGTTAAGCCGATAGTAGTTTCCAATAAACGTGCACCACCGATAAATTGCACGGTCATTGCTGCAAAAAAAGCCACCAATAGTGCAAAGCAGGAGATCCAAACTAAATATTTATTTTTATAGCGATAAAAGAGAATATCATTGATGGTGAGTGCATTGGTTTCACGAGATAATATAGCGAATTTTTTACCGAGCGTGCCTAAAGCTAACCAGACAACCGGCACTTGGATCATTGCTAATAATACCCAGCCTAAACCGAATTTATAAGCTGCTCCCGGACCGCCGACAAAAGAACTGGCACTGGCATAAGTTGCAGCAGTGGTCATTGCCAATACGAAACCTGTCATAGAACGATTTCCGACATAGTATTCCGTTAAAAAATCACCTTGATGCCGTTTGCTATAAGCATACAATGCTGCGCCGAAAATAAAGGCTAAATAAATGACAAGGGGGAAAATAACACCTAAATTCATTGCAACTCCTTATCATCGCTGTTTTCAAGAGAAATTTCCTGAAAGAAAATTTTGATCACCCAGTGGCAGACCACAATAAAGAGAATCGGTAAATAGATACAAGCTAATTCAAACCATAACGGAAAACCTAAAGGACCACTGCTGTTTTCAGGCAAATAAGCACAGATACACCAACCGATAACATAAAGAATGGCTAACAGCAGCGTTATTTTTGCTTCTTTTGTTGCTTGACGATAACGTTGTATTTTCGACATTGTTTACTCCTGTAATTATGAAATGTCTTTTATCAGAATTTCCTTAGTGGTTGAAAGTCCTGTCTGTTTGCAGCTGTAAAAATGTATTTAATTCGGAAAAGACGTAACTATAAATTCATAGCATAATGTTTTTATGTGTTGTTTTATAATTTGGAACATCTTTATGGTATTTCGCTTAAATACAAAGGGCTTGGTATAACCAAGCCCATCATATAAACGATATAACATTATTGCAATTTTTCTGTAATAAATTTAACAAGTTGTTGTTTATCAACCATCTGTTTTTCACCACTACGACGAGATTTATATTCAATTTCACCTTTTTCGAGGTTTTTTTCACCGATAATAATCATATGTGGAATACCGATTAATTCCATATCAGCAAACATCACTCCGGGACGCTCTTTGCGGTCATCAAATAATACTTCAATACCTTGTTTTAACAGAGTTTGATAAAGCTCTTCTGCATATTGTTGTACGGCGGTTGATTTATGCATATTCATTGGCACAATTGCCACTTGGAATGGGGCAAGCGTGTCGCTCCAAATAATACCTCGTTCATCGTGGCTTTGCTCAATTGCGGCTGCCACCACACGAGTAATACCAATACCGTAACAGCCCATCATCATTGTTTGGGGTTTGCCGTCTTCGCCTTGTACAGTAGCTTTCATAGCTTCGGAATATTTTTTACCAAGTTGGAAAATATGGCCAACTTCAATACCACGTTTAATTAACAAGGTTCCTTTACCACAAGGGCTTGGATCGCCTTCTACTACATTACGGATATCGGCAATTTGTGGCGTTGGCAAATCACGATCCCAGTTAATACCAAAATAGTGTTTGCCATCAATATTAGCACCGGCACCGAAGTCGCTCATATTGGCAACGGTACGATCAATGACAATTTCCAATGGCAGATTAAGTGGCCCTAATGAACCCGGACCGGCGCCAACAGCGGCACGAATTTCTTCTTCTGTAGCAAAAGTTAATGGTGCAGCAACTTGAGGCAATTTTTCTGCTTTAACTTCATTTAATTCGTGATCACCACGAACGAGTAGTGCAATCAGTTTGCCCTCTTCTTCACCTTTTACAATTAAGGTTTTTACGGTTTTTTCAATCGGTAAATTGAACTGTTCTACTAATGCTGCAATTGTTTTGGCATTCGGTGTATCAACGATACGAAGTTCTTCTGTTGCCGCTTGACGTTTGCCTAATGCAACTGCTTCCGCCATTTCAATATTCGCAGCATAATCAGATTCGGTAGAGAAGACAATGTCATCTTCTCCGCTATCTGCTAACACTTGGAATTCGTGAGAGCCACTGCCGCCGATAGAACCGTTATCCGCCTGAACAGGACGGAAATCTAAGCCTAAACGATTGAAAATATTGCAGTAAGTTTGGTGCATTACATCATAAGTCTGTTGTAAACTTTCCTTATCCAAGTGGAAAGAGTAGCCATCTTTCATAATAAATTCACGAGAACGCATTACACCGAAACGAGGGCGGACTTCATCACGGAATTTGGTTTGAATTTGGTAAAGATTGATAGGCAACTGTTTATAAGAAGATAATTCACGGCGAGCTAAATCGGTGATGACTTCTTCGTGGGTCGGGCCAAGTACGAATGGGCGGTCGCCACGATCGGTAAAGCGGAGTAATTCAGGGCCGTATTGCTCCCAACGATGAGATTCCTGCCAGAGATCAGCTGGTTGAACTACCGGCATTATTACTTCAATAGCACCGCTTTTATTCATCTCTTCACGCACAATATTTTCCACTTTTTTCAATACGCGAACACCGGTTGGCAACCAAGTGTATAAACCGGCAGCAAGTTTACGGATCATACCTGCGCGTAACATTAATTGATGACTGACTACTTCGGCATCAGTTGGAGTTTCTTTTAAGGTTGAAAGTAAATATTGACTAGTACGCATAACAAAATTCCATTAAAAACAAAAAAATTGGCGGTATTCTAGCATTTGCCACCGATTGGCGGAATAGCTGAACCGAATTAACCAAGAAAATGTCTAGCAATCCCGGTTGCTATAATGCCGATAATAACAGTTGGTAAAAATGAAAAACGGATTGCCGCTAAAAAGGTGATGATTAATCCGATCCAGTCCGCTGGATTACTGCTAGTAAATTCCGGCGCAATAACAGAAATTAGTACGCACGCTGGTACTTGAGCCAATAAGTTTTTTGCTGTCGGACTTAATTGTTTCTTTTGTAGTAAAAAGAAACCGAAAAGCCGAGTCGAATAGGTTACCGCTGCCATAGATAGAATAGTTAATACTTCCCAACTCATTTGTGTTTCTCCAGCCACCAAGCCACAATTAAACCACTGACAGTGCCTAATAAAACATACCAAGCTCCATCGATAAATTTATAACTAAATGCTGCAACTAACAGACTGATTAACCAAGCAATCGCCGGACGAAAACCTGCCCACATTCCTTTGAGCAATACCAAAAATACGGCAACAAAAGCCATATCAAAACCATATTGTTTAATATCTCCCAATACTGGGCCTAACCAAGCGCCGAATGCGGTTGAGATAATCCAAGTACTGTAAAGCGACAGTGCCATACAAAAGTAATAATGTAAATTGAGTTGGCGTAATGCGTTTTGCTTGATGTTATTTAATGCCAATGCCCAACACTCATCGCACATAAAGAATAGTACGAGCAAAGATTTTGGTAGGGAAATACCTTTTAAATAAGGAGTAAGTGCGGCGCTCATCAAAATATGGCGGCAATTGATCAATAAAGTCGCCATTGCAATTAGCAATAATGGCGGTGGGGAAGCCCATAATCCTACTGCGGCAAATTCCGAACCGCCGGCAAAATTTACACCAGTCATAAACGGCACTTGCCACACTTTCATATGTTGTGCAGCGGCTTGAGCGCCTAAAACAAAACCGAAAGGGATAAAACCGAGCATCACGGGGAAGGCATCTTTGAAGCCTTGTAACATCATTTTTTGCTTAGTTTGTTGCATACAGTCTTATATCGTGACAACAGAAATAGAAAGGGAATCAGTATAACCAAGATTTTGATAATGGCTAGTTATCAAACCTAATATTTGCGCTTTTTATGGATGGCGTGCCAACACGCCATCATAAAAAATTAATCTTTTTGGTAAGTTTTTAGATAGCTTAACGCCAACGTGGAGAGTAATAACACAACGGCAACGCCGATATAAAGGCTCTGCTTATCCCAACCCTGATCTAACAGAATGCCGGCGATGGTTGGTGCTAAAATGGCACCGATACGTCCGACACCGATCGCTGTGCCTACGCTGGTGCTACGAATTTCTGCTGCATAAACACTAGGGTTTAATGTGTAAAGTCCACTGATGCAGCCGTTAATCAATGCACCGACTAAAATACCGAGAATCATTGCCAGCCAAAGGATTGAAGCGGATAGAATAAAACAGACAACCACTAGAGCTGAAAGTATTGTAAAAATAACTGATACTTTTTTAGGTGACCAATAACTTGCCAATAGACCAAAAAACAGTGCGCCAACCGTACCGCCGAGAGAAATCATCATTCCAATGCTAACGCTTTGTTCCATTGTCATTCCAGCTTCTTTTAATAAAGCTGGTGTCCACGAACTAATAAAATAGAAACTGAACATAATGGTAAAGAATGCTGTCCATAACAACAATGTAGAGCGGAGATAATCTTGCTTCAGCAGACGTGAAAACGGTAAAGCGGAAGTGCGGTTTTCTACTGTTTTTTCAGGCAGTTGCCATTGATCGCCTAAACCCATTTTCACGGTAATTCGATTGAGTTTTTGAACAGCATTTTTAGGTTGTTTAACCAATAGAAAATCAATTGATTCTGGCAACCAAAAAATAACTATTACTAAACAGATTGCGGTTAGCACTGCACCGGCTAAAAAGACAGAACGCCAACCATATTCTGCTTGCAGCATTACAGAAAACATTCCTCCTAAAACCGCACCGACACCAAATCCGGCAGCATAGATACTGATAGCTAAACTACGCCAACGTTGAGAGGAGTATTCACTGGTTAGAACGTTGGTGCCGACTAAAATTCCGCCTACGCCCAAACCGGTAATCACGCGCCATACCGCTAACCATTGTTGATTCGGTGTAAAGGCAGAACCGAACATTCCGATAGCAGATAATAAGACCGCAATGATTAATAATGGTCTACGTCCAATTTTGTCTGCTATTGGTGCGAGAAAAAGTGAACCGGCGGTCATTCCTAATAATCCGGCACTTAATAGCGTACCAAGCTCAACACCGCTTAATGCAAATTCCTGACGAATTGCTGTGGCGGTAAATGCGAGAGCGAGAACATCAAAACCGTCAAGCAGATTCATAATGGCTGCAATAATCACGATGCTCCATTGAAATGCACTCATAGAACTCATCGCAATAGTGTTGCGTAAAGACATAAAAATTCCTTCCTTATTAAATTATTGAATATTATTTTTGTGAAAAGCACATCGATAATAACGGAAACAAATCAGTAAGAAAACAGGAATTTAATTAAAAAAAAACAGTAGCCGTTTCCGACTACTGCAAAGTTGGGGGTAATTTAGTTTAGTTGATTTAAGATCGTTGGAATAAGTAATCGCTAGTGACCACGTTTATGGTGTCTATCACCATCACGACAGCCGGTATCTTTCACTTCGTTTCTGATGATCTCAGAAGTAACAGCGTCAATACGAAGTTCTTTTAATTGTTTGTCATTAGTTAAAATTTCAACTTCATAAAAAGGATTTCCCTTTCTATGCGGATGAAAATCGGCTTCAACGACGGTTCCCGCCTGTTTTTGTGTAGCAATGTCAATCGCTTGTACAAGTGTAATTTTGCTGGCATTTAATGCGCTTTCTAAACGAGGAAAGTCATCATTATCAGCTAAACTCACCTGCGCTGTGCCAATTGCTAACAATGCGACGGTTGATAACATTGCGATTTTTTTTGTTATTTTAGACATTTTATTTGTACTCCTTTTATGATGGTTACTTCAAACACAAATGGGTAAGCAGACATTCTGCGTTTTCAGTGGTTGTAAGTATAAAAATGAAAAATTAGCGAAAAATTAGAAAAAGAAATTTTTTGAGAAATTTGTAATTAGGTGAAAGGCAGGGCGAATTTTTAGGAATATCGCCCTGTAAAAGTAGTATTTTATTCGTCAATAAGTTGTTCACACGCCCATAACTCTTCAAAACGTTCGCGCCGTTTGATCAAATGTGCTTTGTTTCCATCAACCAAAACTTCTGCTGCACGTGGGTGAGAATTATAGTTTGATGCCATACTTGCACCATAAGCACCTGCTGAACGTTGAACAATAAAATCACCGGCAGCAATAGACAATCGTCTGCTTTTACCGAGAAAATCCGATGTTTCGCAGATTGGGCCGACAACATCATACACTTTAGCTTCACGATCTAAGGAGCGATCTGCTTCAATAATTTCCATATAAGCCTGATACAATGCCGGACGGATCATATCGTTCATTCCGGCATCAACAATTGCGAAATTAAAATCTTCATTTGATTTTAGATATTCTACTTTTGTTACTAAAATGCCAGCATTAGCACTGATTGCACGTCCCGGCTCAAGGATGATTTCTAATTCCGGATATTGTTTAAATTTTGCTAATAATGCACTAGCATATTCAGTTGGATGAGGTGGTGTTTCATCACTATAACGAACCCCTAAACCGCCACCAAGATCGAGATGATGTAATTCAATACCGTCTTGACGTAATTGTTCCAACAAAATTAATAAACGATCCGCTGAATCTAAAAATGGTTGTAATTCAGTGAGTTGTGAACCAATGTGGCAATCCATACCGACAATTTGAATATGTGGCAATGTTTTTGCTAAGCGATACACTTCTCTTGCTCGTTCCACACTGACACCAAATTTATTTTTCTTTAAGCCGGTTGAGATATAAGGATGAGTTTTTGCATCCACATCTGGATTAACACGCAAGGAGATCGGCGCTTTTTTATCTAATTTTGCAGCGACTTGATTAATACGAAGCAGCTCAGCTTCCGATTCCACGTTGAAACAACGAATGCCGACCTCTAATGCTCGTTCAATTTCACTATGGGATTTAGCCACACCAGAGAACACCACTTTATTGGCTTCGCCACCGGCGGCTAAAATGCGTTCAAGTTCGCCTTGTGAAACAATATCAAATCCTGAACCTAATTTGGCAAGTAAATTTAATAGAGCGATATTAGGGTTGGATTTCACAGCAAAACAGATAAGGTGCGGATGCCCTTGCAATGCGGAATCAAAAGCGTGCCAGTGGCGTTCCAATGTGGCGCGCGAATAAACATACAAAGGCGTACCGAATTGTTGTGCAAGCTGTTGGACAGAGATTTCTTCTGCCATTAATTGATCATTTTTATAATTGAAATAATCCATAAATCTGTTTTAACCTCAAAATTACTGTGTTTGTTGCTGTTGTTGTGCATTATCGTCAGGTGGCATATACAATGGACCTTTTACACCACAGGCGGTTAAGAAAAAGCTGCCGAGAATAAGAGTAAGTAATAATTTTTTCATAATGTGATCCTTAATCAATAGATGCTCTTTTTATCATTAATTTGTGCGTTATGCTATCTCTAACCGTTGAAAATCTCTATAATGACCGCTTATTTTGGGAGAAATTGATTATGAATAATGCAGAATATCATCAAATTGTTGAGCAAACTTGGCAACAGATAGAAGAAGACTTGGAACAGCAGGATTGCGATGTAGATTGTGATACGCAAGGTTCAGTTTTTACCATTACTTTCGATGATGGTAGTCAAATTGTGGTGAATAAACAGGAGCCACTACAAGAATTATGGCTAGCAAGCAAATTGGGTGGTTACCATTTCCACTATCAGAATGGACAATGGTTAAATGCGGAAGGCAAGAATTTTTGGCATTATTTAAGCGAAGCCTGTTCAGCATACGGCGAACAGGTTGAATTTTCTAACCAATAAAAAATAGGAGCAAAGATGCGTTTCAGATATAGCTTGGTCGCATTTTCTGCATTATTGGCGTTATCATCGGCAAGTGCGAGTTTATTGCCTTATCAAAGTAGAACGGCATTATTATTGACACAAGCACCGGATAATTTTGTTGGATTGCGACCATACGAACAGAATTATTTAATGGAAACTTTCTCCAATAAAAATTACAACTATCCTGAGAATATGCGACACGATGAGATTAAATTTCAAATTAGTGTGGCGTTACCTTTGTGGAAAGATATTTTAGGAAAAAACTCTGTACTTGCAGGATCCTATACGCAACGTTCTTGGTTTCAGTTTAGTAATCGAGGTGAATCCTCTCCGTTCCGTGAAAGCAATTATCAACCACAGTTGTTTGTTGCTTGGGCAACCGATTATGATTTGCCGTTTGGTTGGAAATTGGTTGATATTGAAAGCGGAGTTGTTCACGTTTCCAATGGACGCAGCGACGAACAATTAAAATCACGCAGCTGGAATCGTATTTATTTGAGAGCGGCATTCAGCAAAGATAATTGGTTGGTGGAATTAAAACCTTATTGGAGAATTCCGGAAAAATCGGAAGATGATGATAATCCGGATATTGTTGATTATTATGGTTACGGTGATGTTAGTGTTGGTTATCGGTTTGATCAACATATTCTGAAAACGACTGCACGTTATAATCCACGAACCAATAAAGGCGGAATGGAAATTTCTTGGAGTTATCCAATCGCAAAATATGTTCGTGTCTATGCGCAGTATTATCACGGTTATGGTGAATCACTATTGGATTATAATCGATCCACAGATCGCATCGGTTTAGGTATTAGTTTAAACAATGTGTTCTAATGTTGAAGATCAGGTTGATATGCAATCGACCGGTCTTATCCGTGCAAAGTCCATTCTTCAAGACGTTTTTGGCTATCAACAATTTCGTCAAGGTCAGCAGCAAATTATTGAAGCAACATTGCGAGGTCAAAGTAGCTTTATTTTGATGGCAACAGGTGGGGGAAAATCGCTTTGCTACCAAATTCCAGCACTCTGTTTTTCCGGATTGACACTAGTGATTTCTCCTTTGATTGCTTTGATGCAAGATCAGGTTGATCAGCTTACGGCAAACGGTGTGGCGGCGGCTTATTTGAATTCTAGCCAAACATTGCAACAGCAACGAGAAATTGAACAACAGGCGTTATCCGGAAAATTAAAGTTACTCTATATTTCGCCGGAAAAAGTGATGACTACGGCGTTTTTCTATTTTATTCAGCAGTGTCAGGTGAGTTTTATTGCAATTGATGAAGCCCATTGTATTTCTCAATGGGGACACGATTTTCGCCCTGAGTATTCACAGTTGCGTAGCTTGACACGTGTTTTTCCCAATATTCCGATTATGGCGTTAACCGCAACGGCGGATCGAGTTACTCGAGAGGACATCCTCGAATTGCTTAACTTACAGCAACCCTTTGTTTATATTGGTAGTTTTGACCGCCCAAATATTCGTTATACTGTGGTGGAAAAGTTTAAACCACAAGAACAGTTGCTTAAATTTATCAAATCACAGCAAGGTAAAAGCGGTATTATTTACGCCAACAGTCGTAATAAAGTTGAACGATTAGCAGAGATGCTACAACGTAAAGGTATCTCGGCAAAGGCTTATCACGCTGGTTTCAGTAATGAAATCAGGGAGCAGGTTCAGCACGATTTTCAACGTGACAATATTCAGATTATTGTTGCAACGATTGCATTTGGAATGGGTATTAATAAACCGAATATTCGTTTTGTATTGCATTATGATCTCCCGAGAAGTATTGAAGCTTATTATCAGGAAACAGGGCGGGCAGGGCGCGATGATCTACCGGCGGAAGCGGTGCTGTTTTATGATCATCAGGATTATTTGTGGTTGAATAAATTATTGCAGGAAAAAAATGATTCATCACAAAAAATGATTGAGCAGCATAAATTACAAGCGATGGGAGAATTTGCTGAGGCACAAACTTGTCGTCGTTTGGTATTACTCAATTATTTTGCTGAACACCGCCATCAACCTTGTAATAACTGTGATATTTGCCTTAACCCACCAAAAAAATATGATGGTCTAATTGATGCGCAAAAAATCCTTTCTACGGTTTATCGTACTGGTCAAAAGTTTGGTAGCTATTATGTGATTGCTGTATTGCGTGGCTTGCAAAATCAGAAAATTCAAGAATTACAACACGATAAATTGTCCGTTTTTGGTATTGGCAAGGATAAATCTCAAGAATATTGGCATAGTGTGATCCGTCAATTAATTCATTTAGGCTTTTTAAGTCAAAATATTGCCAATTATTCAGCATTACAACTTACCGAAGCGGCCAGACCGATTTTGCGTGGAGAAATGACATTATCGTTAGCGACACCAAGACAAAATCTTTCAATGATTAACCACGCTCATCGCTATCAAGCGAAGCAGGGTGATCGGGAACTCTTCAATCAATTACGCAAACTCAGAAAACAACTTTCTGATCGGGATAATATTCCGCCTTATGCTGTATTCAATGATGCTACATTGGAAGAAATGGCACGAGAAATGCCAACCACACTTTCTGAAATGTTACAAATCAATGGAGTAGGGTTTAAAAAATTAGAACGTTATGCTCAATCATTTTTAAAAGTTATTACAACATATAAACCCAATTAAAAACTTATGTTCTATAAGTGTTCATATAGTTATTCTATAATGAAATAGATTTGTTATTAATTCCTTCTTTTTTTCCTAAAAATGTGATCTTTATCTCAAATATGAGATATTTTTATACAATTATCCATTATTGTGAGCTTTATCACACATTTCAATATAAAAAAATGATTTAATACACCTATCAAAAGTTATTATTATGAACATATGTTCATAATATAAAGTATTTTATAACATTAGTTTGATAGGGGCAATTATGCAGAAACCAACAATAGCATTAGTTTTAGGTGATCCTGCTGGCATAGGTCCGGAATTGGTCGCTAAATTGTTATCTCAGAAGGAGCAAAGAGATAAAGCTAATATTTTAATCATTGCAGATAAAGATGAATTACATAAAGGTATGGATATCGCACAACTGCAATTCCCTTATGATGAAATTACAGAGAATCAACTGCCTTCATTTTCGTATGAAAAAGGGATTCCTGCATTAATTTCATACAAAAATTCAAATTTAAAACCTTTCGAATATGGTAAAGCCACTCAACAAAGTGGTGTATATATTTTAGAAACTTTGAAAAAAGCTGTGGAATATGCTCAGGCTGGATATGTGCAATCTATTTGTTTTGCACCATTAAATAAACAAGCTATGCATTTAGGTGGTTTAAAGTATCGTGATGAATTACATTGGTTTGCAGAACAAACTAATTTTGATGGTTTTGTGTGTGAGTTAAATGTTGTTGATAATATCTGGGCAAGTAGAGTGACTTCCCATATTCCATTCAAAGATATTGTACCTAATTTATCTATTCCAGCAGTTATTGATTGTATTCGTTTATTACATAGTTCTTTAGTACGTGCCGGTGTTACACAACCTAGAATTGCTGTACAAGCCTTAAACCCTCATGGTGGTGAAGGAGGTGTTTTCGGAGATGAAGAAATTACTATTATTAAGCCGGCGATGGAACACGCTCGTAAAGAATACCAAATTAATTTATATGGCCCATTTCCTAGTGATACGACGATGCATGAAGTGAAACGCCTTAATATTGATGGGGTAGTGTCAATGTATCACGACCAATTTTCTACTGCGCTTAAGCTTCTTGGTTTTGAACGAGGAGTCACAGTACAAGGTGGAATTCCTATTCCAATTACAACCGCTAATCATGGTACAGCGTATGACTTGTATGGCAAGAATATTGCTGTGCCAACAGCTTTTGAAGCTGCCTTTAATATTGCCGTTCGTATGGGCAAAGGTGTCCTTGAATCAGAATAAGACAATTTGGAGAAAAGTATTATGGCAAGAAAACCTAAAAAATTACTGAATAATCCTAATGCTGTTCCAGCAGAACAATTAGAGGGATTACTTTGTGCTTGTCGAGGCAAATTATTAAAAGTAGATGGTTATAGCGGTGTATATCGTGATCAAATTCGGAATGATCAGGTTGTAGTTGTCACAGGAGGTGGAAGTGGACACGAGCCTATGTTTGCAGGTTATGTAGGGCAAGGATTGGCTGATGCAGCTGCGTTAGGAGAGATTTTTGCATCACCATCCCCTGACATCATTATAGAAACAACAAAAGCCGTTGAACAAGGTCAAGGCGTGTTATTCGTTTATGGTAATTATGCTGGCGATAATATGAACTTTGATATTGCAGCTGAACTTTTAGAAGAGGAAGGAATTCAAGTTAAAACTGTTCGAGTAACAGATGATATTTCTGCAGCACCCATTTCTAAAATGAGTGATAGACGTGGTGTTGCTGGTGATATGTATGTTCTGAAGATTGCTGGGGCTGCTGTTGAGTCTGGTTATGATTTAGAACAGGTCTATGAAGTAACTAAAAAAGCAAATTTTAATACGAGAACTATAGGCGTAGCTTTAGGGGCTTGTTCTATTCCCCAAACAGGAAAATTTAATTTTGAGTTGGAAGATGATGAATTAGAACTTGGTATGGGAATTCATGGTGAGCCAGGTGTTAGAAGACAAAAAATGACAACTGCTGATCAAATTAATGGTGAGATGGTTGAGCGTTTATGTAATGACATTGAATTACAAAGTGAAGACAAAGTCTGTGTGACCATTAATAACTTAGGTGGCTCAACTTATACCGAATTATTAATTGCTTATCGAAAAGTTCATCAAGAGTTAACTGCACGAAATATTCAAATTTATGATGTGTTAATTGGATCTTATTGTACATCTCAAGAAATGGCAGGTTATTCAGTAACTATCTTTCGTTTGGATGATGAATTACAAAAATTATATGACATGCCTTGTAACAGTTTTGCTTGGAGAAAATGATATGAATTTAACAGAAACAAGAGAAATGCTTTTATATACAGCTGAAAAAATGGTCAGTAGTGAACCGATGTTGACAGAATTAGATTTAAAAATTGGTGATGGAGATCATGGATTAGGTATGCAACGAGGTTTTGCAGCTGTTCGAGATTTACTTTCAAGTAATGATTTTTCACCTAAAGATGTTGGCGAATTATTTTTAAAGGCTGGTACTAAGATGATGTCAAGTATGGGGGGAGCTTCCGGTGCAATATTTGGCACATTATTCAGAGCAGGGGGAAAAGCTATAGCGGGTCAACAAGAATTTAATAGCGTAGTTCTTTCACAATTTTTAGTTGCAGGATCAGCAGCAGTTTTTGCTAGAGGTGGGGCTAAACCAGGCGATAAAACGATGATTGATTCATTGGTTGCAGCCGAAAAACAGTCAGAAAAAGTGATGAATGATGATTTAGGCAGTGCATTATCGAGCGTAGCTAAAGCTGCGGCAGAGGGGGCTGAAGAAACGCGTAATCAAGTTGCTGTTTTTGGTCGTGCAAAAAGTTTAGGGAAACGCTCATTAGGGCATGTAGATCCAGGTGCAGTATCTATGTCTTTGATTATTAAATATATGTCTGAGTTTGTGAATAAATAAGCTGTTACTTTAAATTTTTTGAAAAAATCTGATTTATTTTATTAAAAGTTTTTTAAAGGGGACAAATATGAAAAAAGTTTTATTGTTAACTTCACTGGCCGTGATATCAACAGCTGCAATTGCATTTCCTAATAAAAACTTAGAAATGGTAACTCATTCTGGTGCAGGTGGTGGAACAGATTTAACTGCAAGAATGGTAGCAAGTTTATCAGAGCCACTATTAGGAAAATCAATCATAATTGTCAATAAAAAAGGTGGTGGTGGCTTACTGTCATTAGATTATGTGACATCACGGCCAGCAGATGGACATACTATTTTGACATATACAAGTGGACAGGCTGGTGAAATAGCTAAAGGTAGTTCAAAAACAACGTTAAGTGATTGGATTCCAATTGCAAGGGCAACAGATGATCCTCAAATTTTAATGGTGAAATGTAATCGTTTTAAAGATGTAAATCAATTTATAGAGTCACAAAAAACGAAAGCTCTTACTTATGGTACTACTCATTTAGGTGGAATTGATGATGTATCCGCATTTGCATTTACGACAAAAGCTAATGTGAAGACTGCAGAAGTTATTCCATTTGACAGTGCAAATGAAGTTGCTACTCAAATTGTTGCTGGAGGTGTTGATGTTGGTGTTTTGAATCTAGGTGAAGCTAAAGTACAAATTAGTGCAGGACAAGTTTGTCCGATAGTGGTTCTCTCAGACAGTAGAATGAAATCTTTACCCACTGTATATACAGCAAAAGAATTAGGAATTCCTGTAAGTTTATCTACTGTTAGAGGGTTTGTTGTGAAGGCAGGAACACCTAAAGATATTGTTGAAAAACTTGAAAAAACTTTTATAGAAGCTATGTCAAAACCGGAATTCCAGAAGTTCTTAGATAATCTTGGCTTAGATGAGACTTCTATTGCAGGTAAAGAAGTGTGGTCCAAACAATTAGAAGAAAGTGATAAAGAAATGCGTGAATCACTAAAACAATTAGGCTTTATTCAATAATATTGAAATAATTTATTAGCAATAAGGAGAGTATTATGAGAAGTAAGAAAGATTTATTCATATTCTTTACTATTTTTGTATTTTCAAGTGTAGTTATTTATCTTGCTTCTCAATTTAGAGAGTTACCTCCTATTTTACAGAGAGGACTACAACCATCAACTTTTCCTATTATATGTGCGTCTTTTATTATTTTATTAAGCTTTATCTTATGGTTAAGAGGAAGTAAAGAAAAGGATATATTTGATACTAATTTTAATTATATAACTATAAAGGTTCTTCTTCTTATTCCAATATTTATTTTAGTTTTAAATGTGGATTTTTTCTTAGCTATAATGTTATTTTCTTTAGCTATTCATCTTTTGTGGGCAGATAAAATAAAAATATTTCCTATTATTTTGTTGACTATTATCTTACCTGTTTTTATTTATGTATTATTTGAGCAGATTTTAGGTGTGAAATTTCCTGATGGAATAGTAATAAATTATATAAGAGGATGAACCATGGATATTGTGTGGAATGCGTTAGGTAATTTAGCGAATATTGAGTTATTAATCTGGATTATGGTTGCTTCTATAGGTGGAATATTGATTGGATCATTACCTGGATTGAATGCTACGACGGGAGTAGCATTGATTCTTCCGTTTACTATTACAATGGATCCTATATCTGCATCGACAATTATGCTTACTATTTATTGTGCTGCAACCTTTGCTGGAGCAATTACTGCTATTTTAATTAATACTCCAGGAACATCTGCAAGTGCAACAACTTGCTTAGATGGTTATCCTTTAGCTCAGCGAGGAGAAGCTGGTAGAGCATTAGGTATTGCAACAGTTTCTTCTGGAATAGGTGGAATAATTAGTGTCATTTGTTTAATGATTGCAGCTCCTCTTCTTGCAGATATTGCTTATAAATTTTCTCCACCAGAATATTTAACTTTAACAATTTTTGCTATTTCTATGTTAGCTACTGTTGGGAATAGCTCAGTTTTAAAAAATTTATTATCAGGTTTGTTAGGGATATTAATTGCTACTATAGGAGTGGATCCTTTAACAACTATAGATCGTTTTACATTCGGAGTTTCTGCATTATATGAAGGAATTAATTTAGTTCCAATGATGATCGGCATTTTTGGAATTAGTGAACTATTCATTCAAATTTCTAGATCATCTATAACAGGTAATTTAGTGAAAATGGATAAGATCAAATTACCATCTTATTCAGATTATAAGCGAATTTGGAAAACTATTTTGCGCTCTACTGGAATAGGTACATTTATTGGTATTTTACCTGCTGAAGGGGCTACTGTGGCATCAATAGTAGGTTATAACGAAGCTAAACGTTGGTCAAAAAGACCTGAAGAGTTTGGTAATGGATCTATTGAAGGTATTGCAGGGTCTGAAGCTGCAAATAATGCAGCAACAGGAGGTTCTATGGTACCAAGTTTGGCATTAGGAATACCAGGTAGCCCTACAGCAGCTGTAATTGTAGCTGGTTTAATGATTCATGGGATAAACCCTGGTCCTAATTTGTTTATTGAAAATGGCGAGGCTGTTTATACAATTTTTTGGTCTATGCTTTTAGCAAATATTATATTTTTTATTATTGGGTTAGCTGGAGCTAAGTTATTCGCACGTATTACCTTTATTCCTACATCTATTTTATGGCCAATGGTGTTTGTTTTTTGTATTGTCGGTGCATATGCAGTTAATTTATCTGTAGTTGATGTTTATGTAGCATTAATTTTTGGTGTACTTGGATATTTAATGAGACTATTTGGTTTTTCAGTTATTCCTTTGACTATAGGTTTAATTTTAGGTGGCGTATTGGAATTAAGATTAGGACAGACTATTACAATGGTTAAAGGCAATTGGTGGCTTATATTAGAACGTCCAATATCTGTATTTTTTATTTTAGCTACAGTTCTTGTTTTTACTATGCCAATTATAAAAATTTATTGGAATAAAATTAAATTATTAGGAAAAAATGAATAGCTTATAAAGTTTCTATTATGTGAGGAGATAGGAATGAAAAATAACTTAAAATTAGCTGTTAATACTTCTATTTATGATGGATATGATCTAGAAACTATTTTTTCTTCTATTAAAAAATGCGGATTTAATTATTTTGAATTAGCTTATAACCAAGGATATGTTAGTAATTTAAATCAAGATCTTTTTAGTGAAGAAAATGCTAGATGTATTAATTATCTTAAAAATAAGTATAAATTAGATACTTTGGCTTTAGGGTGTACAATGGATCTATCAACAGAAGGATTATATGATATTTTTTCTGCTCGCCTCACATTTGCTAATTTAATAGGAGCTAAATATATTAATGTCTGTACTACTAAACTAGAAAATAAAGATAAATTAATAATAAATTTAAAGTCACTAAAGAGTCTATTAGAAAAAAATCATTGTATTTTATGTTTAGAGAATGCAGGAGATTATAACTTCAATGCTTTTGTAAAATTAGAAGATGGGCTTGAAATATTAAATCAATTAGATAATGATTTTTATGCAATAAATTTTGATCCGGGAAATATGTTAACTTATGATATAAAGTTAAATTTAATAGAACAATCAATGAACTCTATTAAATATTGTAAATATTTTCATATTAAAGATGTAATTATTGAAGATGATAAGTTCAGGTTTACAGCTATAGGAGATGGAATGATTGATTATTGTAATATTGTTAGTCAATTAAAGCGTAGTAATATTCCTTGTAGTTTGGAAATTCCATTAAGGATATATCGGGAATTAGATTCTACGCCAAAAAAATTTGAACATAAAATTGATATTAATGTAATTGAAGAAACTTTAATTAAGTCTAGAAAATATATTGAGAATTTTATTTAGGAAATCTATATGGCAGATTTGAAAGAAATTGATTTATTGACCGAAATTGCAATTGCTTATTATGAACATGAATTAACACAAGAAGAAATTGCAAATAAATTTAATCTTTCACGAATAAAAATAGGTCGGTTACTTAAAAAGGCTAGAGAAGAAGGTGTAGTTGAAATTAATGTGAAATATCACCCGATTTATACTTCTCAATTAGAAAAAAGATTAATTGACGAATTTGGTATTCAAAGAGCGTTAATTGCTATAGATGAGCAAAATGAAACAGAACAGAGAAGGCAAGTTGCTGCGTTAGTAAGTTCATATTTGTCTCATACATTAAAAGATGGAATGACGATAGCAGTAGGACAAGGGCGTAATGTGGCATCTGTAGGGGAACATATTGGTATTTTCCCTGCAAAATCTTGCAAGTTTATTTGTGGTATTGGTGGTGTGCAAAGAAATGGCGAACCTGTAGATGCTGATCATACTTGTAGAAATTTGGCTAGAAATTTTAATGGTATTAATGAAACTTTATATGCACCAGCTTACCTTGAAAATAAGGAGTTTAGAGATGTTTTTATGAAAAATGGAGTTATCAAAGAAACTTTGGATCGAGCAAGAAAGGCTGATATTGCATTAGTTGGTATTGGTGATATGAATGAAAATAGCTATATGGTGCAATTAGGTTGGTTTACACCTCAAGAAGTTACAGAAGCAAAAAGGAATTTAGGTGTGATAGGTGATATTGCCGGATATGGCTTTTTTAATTTGCAAGGTGAACCAGTTGATACAGTAATGAATGATCGGGTTATTGGGCTAAGCCTTGATGATTTAAGAGCAATTCCTTGTGTGATTGGTATTGCATCTGAAAGTAGTAAAGCAATGGCTATATTAGGTGCATTAAGAACAGGCATTATCAATATCATTGCAACAACGGCAAGTAATGTAAATACCATTCTTAATTTAACGAAAATGTAATTCTTTAGGAGAGTTTAATATGAAAATAGCGATTGGCTGTGATGAAGCTGCATATAACTTGAAAGTTGAACTGATGAAATACTTAGATTCTTTAGGGATCGAATACGATGATTTTGGTGCTAAAGCAGGCGATATTGTTTTATATCCTGATGTTGCTGAGGCAGTAGCGTTAGCAGTTTCTGAAGGAAAATATGAACGTGCTATTTTAACTTGTGGTACTGGTATTGGTATGTCGATTACAGCAAATAAAATTCCAGGAGTAAGAGCTGCTGTATGTCATGATGTTTTTTCAGCAGAAAGGGCAAGGAAGAGTAACAATGCGCAAATTATTTGTTTTGGAGAACGAGTAATTGGTGTTGAGCTTGCTAAATATCTATTAAAAACGTGGTTAAATTGTGACTTCTCCGGTGGTGGTTCTACACCTAAAGTAGCCAAGATTAATGAGATTGATCAGAAATATCATAAATGCTGATTTTTCAATAAAAATTTATTCAATAATTAATAATATACAATTGAGGGTACTTATGAAAAAGCTTAATTTTATATCGGTAACAGTATTATCAGCCATATTCTCTTCAAGCATTTTAGCTGCGGAAACATATGAATTAGCATTAAGTCATTATGGTTCGCCAACAGATACTGTAAGTAAAGCAACAGAATTTATGGCTAAAAGAGTTAAAGAATTATCTCAAGGACGAATTACTATTAAGTTACATCCCAATAGTGAATTAGGCTCTTCAGGTACCCAAATTGATGGAACTAGAATGGGGACTATTGATATTGTAGTGGTAGGGAATCCTTATTATACAACCTTTAATGAGCAGCTTAATTTATTAGATCTGCCGTTTTTATTTAGAAATGAGGAACACGTAGAAAAAGTCTTAAATAGTGATGTCGGAGAAAAACTGTTAGGGTCTTTAGAACAATATGGATTAAAAGGTCTAGCTTTCTATGAAATTGGTTTTAGAGATATTACTAATAATAGAAGACAAGTTAAATCTGTAAAAGATTTATCCCATCTTAAATTAAGAACAACCCCAAATCCGGCACATATTGCAGCATTTAAAGAGTGGGGTGCTAATCCAACACCAATGCCATTTAATGAAGTCTATTTTTCATTGAAAACAGGTGTAATTGATGGTCAAGAAAATCCAATTCATCATATTTACAACAATAATCTTCAAGAAGTACAAAAATATTTATCATTAACCCATCATGCTTATACAGCTGCGCCAATGGCAATGAATTTAGATCGTTTTAATTCATTAGATAAGGAAGATCAAGAAATATTATTGAAGGCAGCAAAAGAGGGAGCGGATTTAGAGAAGAAACTAAATGTTGAAGAAAATAAAATTTATCTTGAGAAATTAAAACAACAAGGTATGCAAGTAGAAGAATTACCTGACGTTGCATCTTTCCAAATTGGAGCTAAAAAGGCTTGGGATGATTATGCCAAAAAATTTGGTGATCAAGAAATTAAGAAAATTTCTGAAACTAAATAATATATAGTTTTACTCTATACTTATATAAGAAGGGAGGGGCATTATGATTGAGAAATATGAGAAGTTTATTAGTAAGACGTTTTTATCTTTAGGATGTCTCTTTTTTCTTATTCTAGTTGTAATGACTTTTGTTCAAGTAATTACTAGATATGTTATTAATATTTCGTTCCCTTGGGCAGAAGAATTTTTAAGGTTTTGTTATACCTATATGATCTTATTTGGAATAGTAACAACAACACAAATACAGGTGCCTTTATTAAGAATAGCTATATTTGAGAAGTTTAAATATGGATGGTTATTATCATCGGCATTATATATTGTGATGTTAATTTCTTTAGTTTTATTAATTAAAGGTGGAATAAAGTTATATGGTATGAATTTGAATAGTTATTATTCTGCATTTAAGATTTCTATTTCTTGGGTTTATGTTCCATTTATTTTATGTTTATCTTTGGAAGTTGTCAGAATCATTATTGCTTTTATTTCATTAGCAAAAACTAAAGTTGTAGGGGAATTATAATGTCATTTATTGTTTTATTAGGCGTTATGTTTATATTAACTGTCTTTGGATTGCCATTATTCTACAGTATTATTTTTTCCTCAATAGTTACTTTATTTTTATTTTTACCTTATGTACCTGTAACTATTGTTGCGCAACAAGTTATGCAAGGCATTGATACTAATGCACTACAAGCATTAGCCTTCTTTTTCTTAGCTGGTGAATTGATGAGTGTTGGAGGAATTACAACAAGGATTATTCGTTTTGTAACATCATTTATTGGTCGTTGGAAAGGCTCTCTAGCTTATATTAATATTTTTTCCAGTTTATTTTTTGGATCTATTAGTGGATCAGCTGTTGCTTCTACAGCAGCAATTGGCAGCTCATTAATTCCGGAAATGAAAAAGAATAATTATCCAGCTCCTTTTTCTGCAGCATTAACACAATCTGCTTCAATTATTGGGCCAATTATTCCACCAAGTGTTCCTATGATCGTATTTGCTGCGTTGGCTGGAGCAGGTGTTTCTGTAGGAAAAATGTTTTTATCTGGTGTAATACCAGGACTACTCATTGCCTTTACACTTATCTTTGTTACTTTTGTTATTTCAAAAATGAAAGGTTTTGGTAATCAATCAACACCATTTAGCTGGAAAGAAGTTAAAGAAAGTTCAAAAGATGCTATTTGGGCTCTATTTTGTCCAATTATTATTCTATATGGAATTATTTCAGGTATGTTTACAGCAACAGAGGCAGGAGCAGTATCGGTTGTATATGCGTATCTAGTAGGAACATTTATTTATAAAGAATTAAATATAGAAAGATTAAAAAAAGCACTAATTTCATCTTTAAAGGGGACGATAACAGTTATGCTAATTGTTGGAGCATCTTCAATATTTGCATGGGTTATTGCAAGATTACAAATTAGTCATCAAGTTGCTAGTTATGTTTCAGAAATTTGTTCTTCTCCTTTATCCGCATTAATTTTAATTAATGTAATTGTTCTTTTTATTGGAATGATTATGGATCCTACAGCTGCTTTAACAATATTAGTTCCAGTATTTATGCCAATTATAAATCAATTCGGAATTTCACCTATCCATTTTGGTTTAGTCATTATTTTGAACTTAATGATTGGATTGGTTACTCCTCCAGTTGGTTATTTAATCTATTTATCTGCAAATATTGCTGAATGTGAACCAATAAAAGTATTAAAGAGTAGTATTCCATATTTACTATCTTTATTAGGATTATTAGTAATCTTAATATTAGTGCCAGAATTTAGTACTTATTTACCAAGTTTATTTTTTGAGTAAACGGGAGGTTTATTATGGAGAGAGAATGGGTAGATTTGTCAATGCCTATTACTAATCAGCATATACGTTGGAAAACAATTATTGAGAAAAAGGGGGATTTTGATAATGGAGATTTATTTGAGGCCACACAAATACAAGTATCTTGTCATGCTTTTACCCATATGGATGCATTAAGTCATATTAATAAGGGTGGGTATAATATATTGGATATTAATCCAAGTAATTATATTGGTGAATTTTATATTTTAGATCTTGCAGAATATATTACAGAAAACTTTGCTATTACTGCAGAAGTATTAAAAAGTGTTTGGCCAAAGAATAATCCAGATAAGATCATTTTTAAAACACATTGGGACACTTTTTATAGTTATAATTCTAAAGAGTTCTGGACAAAGTCACCTTATTTAACAGATGATGCAGTAATATTTATGAAGAATAAAAATATTACTATTGTAGCATTTGATTTTCCTCAAGATTATCCAATCCGGTTTTGGGTGGAGAATAAAATGGATAAGCCTTTAGAAAAACATACGACACATTATCATTTATTATCCAAAGGTATAACGTTAGTAGAATATATCTGTAATACAAAAAATATTACAAGTCATAAAGTTTATGCAGTGATGGTTCCGATAGCTATTGAAAATGCAGATGGTTCTCCTTGTAGAGTATTAATAAAAAACATAAAGGAATAAATAAATGAAAAATAAGATTTATTTTGGTACTAATCTAAAAATGTATAAAGGGAATAAAGATGTTATTCATTATTTGTCAAGGTTAGGAGATTTATATAAAAGAGATATCAAAACTGATAATGTAGAGTTATTTGTTATACCATCTTATACAACTTTAAGTGATGCGACGAGTTTAATAAATAATAAATTTAATAATTTAATTGTGATTGGCGCACAAAATATGTGTTATGCTGATTCAGGTCAATTTACAGGTGAAATATCGCCATTAATGTTAAAAGAATTAGATATTAAATTAGTAATGATAGGACATTCTGAAAGACGCCATATCTTTAAAGAGACAGATGAAGAAGAAAATAAGAAAGTTCTTTCAGCATTAAAACATAAATTTATTACATTATTATGTGTTGGTGAAACATTAGAACAAAAAGAATATGGTATTTCAGATGAAATATTAAGAACACAATTAAAAATTGGCTTGAGTGGAGTAACTAAAGATCAGTTACCTCTTGTTAGAATAGCTTATGAGCCTGTTTGGGCTATTGGTGAAAAAGGAATTCCAGCTTCTGCAGAATATGCAGATGAAAAGCATTCTGTAATTAAACAATGTTTATATGAGATGTTTAATAAAGAGGGATTAGATATTCCAGTATTATATGGAGGCAGTGTTAATCCGGAGAATGCTAATAAGTTAATAAATAAGAAATATATTGATGGGTTATTTGTTGGTAGAAGTGCTTGGAATGCGGAAAATTTTATTGAGTTAATAAAAAATGCATTGGAGTCATTATCGCTTAATATTGAGAGCAATGAATATAATGAAATTGCTACTAAATTAATTGAATATTTAGGTGGAAAGAAGAATATTGTTGCATTAACTCACTGTGCAACAAGAATCAGAGTTGTATTAAATAATCCAGAGGAGATAAATAAAAATCAAATAGAAAAATTAGACTTAGTAAAAGGTTTGTTTTCTATTGCTAATCAATATCAAATTATTTTAGGGAAAGAAGTTGTAGATATTGTACATCAAAAAATGCAAAAACAACTTTAGTATGAAATTGGATAATTAATATTTAGGAGAAATAAAATGATGAATCAATTAGACACATTACGCAAAATGACAGTGGTTGTTGCCGACACCGGCGATATTGAAGCAATCAAAAAATACCAACCACAAGATGCAACCACCAATCCATCATTAGTATTAAGTGCCTCCCAACTACCACAATATGCTTCGTTAATTGATGAAGCTGTTGATTATGCAAAAAGTAAAAGTTCAGATAAAGCACAACAATTAATTGATGCAGAAGATAAATTAGCGGTAAATATTGGTTTGGAAATTTTGAAAATCGTCCCAGGACGTATTTCTACTGAGGTGGACGCTCGTTTATCTTACGATACAGAAGCAACTGTAGCAAAAGCACGTAAACTTATTGCACTTTATAATGAAGCAGGAATCAGTAATGATCGAATTTTGATAAAAATTGCGTCTACTTGGCAAGGTATCCGTGCAGCGGAAATTCTAGAAAAAGAAGGGATTAACTGTAATTTAACATTATTATTCTCTGAAGCTCAGGCAAGGGCGTGTGCAGAAGCAGGTGTTTACCTTATTTCGCCGTTTGTTGGTCGTATTTTAGACTGGTATAAAGCGAACAGTGATAAGAAAGCATTTGTGCCGAGTGAAGATCCTGGTGTAATTTCAGTAACAAAAATTTATAACTATTACAAACAGTATGGCTATAAAACCGTAGTAATGGGAGCAAGTTTCCGCAATATCGGAGAAATTACTGAATTGGCAGGTTGCGATCGTTTAACTATTTCGCCGGCGTTATTGAAAGAGTTGCAGGAAAGCGAAGCGGAATTGCCACGTAAATTGGATTATAAGGGTGATGTATTGCCTCGACCAGTCGCGATGACAGAAAGCGAGTTTTACTGGCAACATAATATGGATGCGATGGCAGTTGAGAAGTTGGCAGAAGGTATTCGTAAATTTGCAGCAGATATTGAAAAATTGGAAGCGATGTTATTAGAAAAACTTTAGGGAGGTAGTATGGCAACACGTAGAGAGCGAGCAAACGCAATTCGTTTTTTAAGTATGGATGCGGTGCAAAAAGCAAAATCAGGACACCCAGGCGCACCTATGGGAATGGCGGATATCGCTGAAGTTTTATGGCGTGATTTTTTATCTCATAATCCGAACAATCCAAAATGGATCAATCGTGACCGCTTTGTGCTTTCCAATGGTCACGGCTCAATGTTGATTTATAGTTTATTACACTTAACCGGTTACGACCTTTCAATTGAAGATTTAAAACAGTTCCGTCAATTGCATTCTAAAACACCCGGACACCCTGAATACGGTTATGCACCGGGTGTAGAAACTACCACCGGCCCATTGGGGCAGGGCATTACTAATGCTGTCGGTATGGCGATTGCCGAAAAAACGTTAGCCGGTCAATTTAATCGACCAGGACACGATATTATCGACCATTACACTTATGTTTTCTTGGGTGATGGCTGTTTAATGGAAGGTATCTCTCACGAAGCCTGCTCTCTTGCCGGAACTTTAGGTTTAGGTAAATTAATCGCATTCTATGATGATAACAATATCTCCATTGATGGACACGTTGATGGTTGGTTTACTGATGATACCCAAAAACGTTTTGAGGCTTACGGTTGGCAAGTCATTCCTGCGGTTGATGGTCATAATGCAGCAGAAATTAAAGCCGCTATTGAAGTGGCAAAAGCAGAAACCTCAAAACCAACATTAATTATCTGTAAAACCATTATCGGTTATGGCTCACCAAATAAAGCCAATTCTCACGACAGTCACGGTGCGCCGCTAGGAGAGGAAGAAATTGCATTAACACGTAAAAATTTAGGTTGGAATTATGCACCATTTGAAATTCCAGCTGAAATTTATGCGGAATGGGATGCAAAACCACAAGGCGCAGAAAGAGAAGCGGAATGGCAACAACGCTTTGCCGCTTATCAATCAGCGCATCCAGAATTGGCAGCTGAATTATCACGCCGTTTAGCCGGAGAATTACCATCAGATTGGCAAGCACAATCTCAAGCCTTTATCGAAAAATTGCAAGCAAATCCGGCTACTATCGCTAGCCGTAAAGCCTCACAAAATGCAATTGAAGCCTATGCGAAAATTTTACCTGAATTTTTGGGTGGTTCTGCTGACTTAGCGAGTTCAAACTTAACCTTATGGTCAGGTTCAAAACCATTACGAGCCAATGTGATTGATGGAAACTATATTAACTACGGTGTGCGTGAATTCGGGATGTCCGCCATTATGAACGGCATTGCTCTACACGGTGGATTTATTCCTTACGGTGCCACTTTCCTAATGTTTATGGAATATGCGCATAATGCAGTGCGTATGGCAGCGTTAATGAAACAACGTGTGCTTTTTGTTTACACCCACGACTCCATTGGTTTAGGGGAAGATGGGCCAACCCATCAACCGGTAGAACAGACGGCAACATTACGTTTAATTCCGAATTTAGAAACTTGGCGCCCGTGTGACCAAGTGGAATCTGCGATTGCGTGGCAAGCAGCGGTTGAACGCACTGCAGGCCCAAGTGCATTAATTTTCACTCGTCAAAACTTAACACAAATGGAACGTAACGCCCAACAACTTGCCGATGTTAGACGCGGTGCTTATGTCTTAAAAGATTGTGAAGGTACGCCTGAATTAATCTTTATTGCAACCGGTTCAGAAGTGGAATTGGCAGTGAAAGCAGCGGAACAATTAACTGCGGAAGGACACAAAGTGCGTGTGGTTTCTATGCCAAGCACGAATGTATTTGATAAACAGGATGTCGCTTATAAAGAAAGCGTATTACCAAGCAACATCAAGAAACGTGTTGCAATTGAAGCTGGTATTTCGGACTTCTGGTATAAATATGTTGGCTTGGAAGGACGTATTATCGGAATAAACCGCTTTGGTGAATCTGCCCCAGCAGGCGAGTTATTTAAATTATTCGGATTTACTGTGGATAATGTCGTTGCTAAAGCGAAAGAAATTCTATAATTTTGCTTTACTTAGTTAAATATTGAAACTCCTCTATTCGTAATCATTGACGTAATGAGGAGTTTTTTATATAGAATCACAAAAACAGGAAATTTAGGATTTTATAGTTGTTTGCTTTTAGCATAATGCCAGTGTTATATCGTATCGCTATATCACGTATACTGTTTTCGGTTTATATCAATTTTTTATTTTATATTTAAACGACTATATCTAAATTTTAACCACGGAAGCACGCCAAATTAATTGTGGCTGTAACATTGTGGTTTTATATTCTAGATCTGGAGATTTAATCCTTTCTAATAAGGTTTCCACAGCTAATTTGCCCAATTCTGCTTTAGGTTGATGAATTGTGGTTAACGGTGGTGTGAGATATTGCGCCAACATAATATTGTCATAACCGATGACAGAAATATCCTGAGGAATGTGTAACCCTTGTTGCCAAGCCACTTGATAAACGCCGACCGCAATGGTGTCACTACAGGCAAAAACTGCTGTAGGGCGAGGTGTAATCTGTAACAATTTTTTCATTCCTTCTACGCCACCTTCAAAATCAAAATGGCTTTCAATGATCCAATCAGGGTTGATTGGCAAATGTGCATCCTGCAATGCTTTTTGATAACCGACTAAGCGGTTATGTGCTAAGGATTTATCCAATTTCCCTGTAATAATGGCAATATTTTTATGCCCCTGATCAATTAAAGTTTTTGTTGCAAGATAAGCACCAAATTCGGAATTTTCATAAATTTTATCGGCATTCAGTTCGGTCGGCCACCAGTCCATTACCACAATCGGCAAATTTAGATTTAACTGTTCCACCATTGCGTGGCGAGTGTCAGAATACATTAACAGCAATCCGTCCACCTGTTTTTGAATTAAAGTTTGAATATTCTGTTGCAAACGTTGTTCATTGCCATCGATACTGGAAATGATCAAGTTATAGTGGTGCTGATTGCAATATTGTTCAACGCCACTTACTACTTCGGCAAAAAAGGGGTTGCTAGTAGCGGCAACCAACATTCCTAGTGTTTTCGTTTCTTTTACTTTTAAGCTACGGGCAACAGCGGAGGGAGTATAATTTAACTCGTTGACTATCTTCATAATTTTTTCGCGCATCTCATCACTGACATAACGAGTATTGTTAATTACGTGTGATACTGTAGAAGTTGAAACTTTCGCTATCCGTGCAATATCCTTCATTGTTGCCATAACAGTTTTGCCTTTTATTTGAATAATTTAAGTTATGCTATTTGATATTGGCTAAAAAATCGAGCGTTTCCTGACGGCTCGGAATAGAAGTTTGTGCACCGAAACGGGTAACACTGATAGCGGCTGCTGCGTGAGCAAATTGAATTGACTCTTCCAGCGATTTCTGTTCTAACAATGCGGTTACCAATGCACCGTTAAAGGTGTCGCCGGCGGCTGTGGTGTCTTTTGCCTGAACACGGAAACCGGGAATAATTTTTTGTAATTCATTATGGCTGACAAATACCCCTCTTGCACCTAATGTAATCAACACGATAGCAACACCTTTTTGGTGAAAAATTGATGCTGCTTGTGCTGCACTTTCTTCATCCACTACCTTAATGCCGGTCAGCACTTCCGCTTCAGTTTCATTCGGCGTAATCATTGTTAATTGAGCAAGTAGTTCGTCTGGTAACATCTTTGCTGGTGCTGGGTTTAACACAGTGTGTTTGCCTGCTTGTCTAGCAAATTTTGTCGCATAAATAATGGCATCTAACGGAGTTTCAAGTTGCATTAATAGTGCATCGGAGTCAAGAATTTTCTGTTTAAACTTGTCCACAATGTCGGTGGTGAGATGAGCATTGGCACCGGCTGAAATGACGATACTGTTTTCACCGCTGTCGGCAACTTGGATCATAGCGATACCGGTAGTTTCACCTTGAATTGTAGCGATGCTTTCGGTGTTTATGCCATCTTTTTGAAAAGCCTGTTTCATCTCAAGCCCGATTTTATCTTCGCCAATACAAGCAATAAAATCGACTTTTGCTCCTAAACGAGCAGCTGCGACAGCTTGATTGGCACCTTTTCCACCATAGACGATATGGTAATTTTGACCGGATAGAGTTTCTCCCGGTTTTGGGAAATAAGGAACTTGAATAACGTGATCGGCATTAATACTGCCAAGAACGGTGAGTTTTTGCATTTTATTTTTCCCTTAAATACAACGTGAGTAATTATGTTTATTTAACTGTTTAGGCACACTGCTAGTGTGTGCCGTTATAATATTAAAGATTAATTTCTTTAATTTTTTTACGATAATCATCAGAAGCTTGCATAATATGATTTAATAGATCTTCTACAGCCCAATATTTTACTAAAAAATTGTCTTTGATAACCCTAGAATTATAGCATTTAAATGTACCCAATTTTGTATGCATTAATTTTGCAAAATTTGGATATCCAAAACTTTCTGCTGCTCCACAAATAGCAAGAAAATGAGCAAGTTCTGAAACTAAAGGATGATTGGAATATCTATTTTTATATAGCCAAGCATAAAGATCAGGATGAATATTGTTAAATACTCCAGAGAATCCTTCTGAACCAGCTTTCATTGCTTCAAATGCAATAGATGCATTAGCATTTATGATCTTTAGATTACTATTTTTTGTAAGTTCAATTCTTCTTTTTACTGTTGATAGATCACAAGAAACATCTTTTAACACCAGCATATTTTCTAACTGTGCAAAATAACTAATTTCTTCATCTGTTAGTAATCGACGAAATGGAGCAGGACACTCATATAATCCTAATTTTATATCTTGAGGTAATTGAATAATTAATTTCTCAAAATGCTGTTTTAGTGCTGATGTTCCCTGATTGTTAACATCAAGTCTATTAGTTATTAAAATAACAGCATCGACACCTGTATCATAAATTGCGTTTAATTCTTTTACTTGAGTATCTAATGCTTCACTAATATGACCTGAGGCAACAACAGGAATCCGTCCATTAGCTTGAGAAATAACAGTTTTCGTGATATTGATACGCTCTTCTAGAGATAGATATTGTATTTCGCTGGATTGGCATGCTGCAAAAAGAGTATTTGCACCATTATTAATATACCAATCTGTTAGTCGACGTAATCCATCATAATCTATTTCATTATTTTCTTTGAATGGGGTTAGCATTACAGGGATAATTCCTTGAAGTTTCATTTTTATTCTCCGTATATAAATTAATTAGAATGTTTTTCTTTAAAGTTTTTAATAATTCCATATATTTGTAATATAACGACTATTAGAAATAAAATTGCCAGTATTAGAGAAACTGGTCTTTCTACAAATGCAATTAAACTACCATCTGCTTTTGTTAATGATGCAAGTAAGTTTCTTTCTAACATTGGACCTAATATCATACCTAAAATTATAGGAGATATTGGATAAGCATTTTTTTGTAGGAAATAGCCTATTATTCCCATTAATCCCATAACGATAATAGCTTCTATAGAGTTATTAATTGCAAAAGAGCCAATGATGCTGAATATAATAATAATCGGATATAGAATATCTTTATTAATTTGTATAATTTTCTTTAGAAAATTTACTACGATTAGGGCTAATGGAATTAAAGCAATATTAGCAATAAAAAAGAGAATAAAGACAGCATATAATTTATCTGGTTGGAATAAAAATAGTGATGGTCCGGGTTGCATATCTTTCATATATAATACGCCTATAATAATAGCTGCTGCAGAATCACCTGGTATTCCAAAAACTAATGATGGAATCCAACTTCCAGCTAAACTAGCATTATTACTACTGGATGAATCGATAATAGCATCTTCTGATCCTTTCCCATATTGTTCAGGATATTTGGATAATTTTTTGGATATTGCATAAGAAATCCATGCTGCAATATCTGCCCCTGCTCCAGGCAATGCTCCTATTAGTGTTCCTAGGATACTGCTTCTTAATATGCTGGTTTTTCGTTTAACTAATACTTTTCCTAATCCACCGAATAAATTTAATGATTTTGGCTGACTAAAATTATTATTAGAGTTTGATTTATCGATGAATTTATATCTGTTAGCATAATATTCAATAGCACCAGATATAGCAAATAAACCTATCATTGCAGGTATAAAACTAATACCTTCATAAAGTGATATAAAGCCAAAGGTAAACCTAGCTTGTCCGGTAAACTCATCAAATCCTATAGTTGATAAAATAAT
Organism: Gallibacterium sp. ZY190522; assembly: GCF_054166015.1. NCBI lineage: Bacteria > Pseudomonadati > Pseudomonadota > Gammaproteobacteria > Pasteurellales > Pasteurellaceae > Gallibacterium > Gallibacterium sp. ZY190522. The sequence goes on along the minus strand of NZ_CM135118.1, from coordinate 1,729,647 downwards.
ACCGAATAATAGGGTTACTAAACTTTTAGTGATAAATTTACCAGCAATTAAAGTGGCACAACTTAAACCTAATAGAGATAGCCACATATATTCAAAAGAACTAAATTTTAGGGCAAATGTTGCTAGACTTGGTGCGGCAAGTGATAGGATGATAGTTCCGATTACACCACCTATCACAGAACTTAATAAACCTAGTCCCAAGACACGATTGACTTTTCCTGCTTTGACTAGCGAATAGGCATCATCAACGTAGGCTGCTGATGCAGGAGTTCCCGGAATGCGTAAAAGTGCACCAGGAATATCTCCAGCATAGATTGATGATGCACCAACAGAAATCATTAATGCGAGAGCAGGGATAGGATCCATAAAGAAAGTAAATGGAACTAATAAAGCTACAGCCATAGTGGCGGTTAACCCTGGTATAGCACCTACGAATAATCCAAATAGTCCAGCAGTGAGAATAGCTAATATAGCATTAATATTTATATAAGATATTGCTGATATTAAAATATCCATAAATATTCCTCTCCTAATAGAATAATATTCCAGTTGGTAAAGAAACTAAGAGTACTTTTCCAAAAAGTATATAAATAGCTATAGATAAAATAATTAAAAATATAGCAGTGATTAATTTCTTTTGCTTTAATAAAGGAATGGTAAAAGATATCAAAATTAAGCTGCAAGTTAGAATAAACCCTATATATTTTGATATGAATATATATGTAATTATTAGGGAGGTTGTCAATAATATGCTCATTATATCATTTTTTATATTAAATGATTGAAATATATATTTGTTTTTTATATTTAATTCAATTAAAAAATCAATTATAGAAAATGAAGATAAAAGAAAGCCAACAATAGTAGGAAAAAATGCAGCACCATAATTGGAAAAATCAGCATAAGTATAATAACTATATAGAGAGATAGTTAATCCTAATATAAAAATAAATAGAGGGGTTAATAATCTAAGCATAGCTATTATATAGATCCCTTTTCAGGGATCTATCTCCTTAATTATTTATCGGTTGATAACAATTCACCAAATTTGGTGTCTTCATTTTTCATAAATTGAATAAGATCATTTCCATATAAAGCACTTACATCAAATCCTTGTTTATGTGCAAATTTTTGTAATTCGCCACTGGCATAAACTTTTTCCATTGCTTTTATTAATTTTTCTTGGACGTTTTCTGGTAATCCTTTAGGAGCAACGAGAACATTCCATCCACCTAAAGTCCAATTTGTCTTTGTAACATCCTTAAATACAGGAATATCTGGATATAAAGTATCTTTTCCATCAGAGGTGATAGCCAAATGTTTTACTAAACCGGCATCAGTCATACTTTTGGCTTCACCGGGAGATGAAGTGGTAAAGTCAATACCTCCAGAAATAAGTTCTTGCAATGCCGCGCTAGCACCTTGAGATGGTACGAATTTAACAGCATCTTCAGGTTGACCAATGCTTTTTAAGATTCCAAGTAAATTTAAATGCCAGATAGAATTTAAACCGCTTCCAGATGCTTTTAATTTTCCAGGATTTTGCTTAATTGTATTAATCAGACTATTTAAATCTTTATATGGAGAATCTTTACTAACTTGAATACCTCCAGGAACGACAGCTAAACGAACGATATTTGTATAATCTTGATAACTTAGATCTGTCATTTTTTGATGTCTCATTAGCGCAATTTCAGCGGTTGCAACTCCTAAGGTATAACCGTCGGGTTTTGCTCGTTTTATGGCATCATGTCCAACTACTCCACTACCACCTGTTCTATTTATAACATTAACATTTACACCTAATTCAGTTTGAAGACCTTTAGCAACCAATCTAGCAATCGTATCGGTGTTACCTCCAGCCCCCCAAGGGACGATAATTGAAATTGGTTTTTCTGGATAAGCAGCAAGTGCAACTGATGAGAAGAGTGAACATAAAAGTAATGTTTTAGTAGCAAATTTTTTCATATAGCACCTCTTGGTCGTTGTAAAATTAGAATCGAAACGTTTCGATGAGATAAAAATAACCAATTTTCGATTTTCTTAAAACAAGCAATATTCAAATTTGTGAAGTTGATCAAAAAATAAAATGAAAAAATCGAGAGTTTTAGTGTGGTGTGGTAATTTTTATTGAGTTTGTGATATTGGTTTGAGCAAATAAGGAGAGCAAAATGGCATATCTATTCACACCGCCACCGTTAACAACAATCACAATGAAAGATTCAAATGACGAGATAGCGGTGCATCGCGTTTATTGTGTTGGCAGAAATTATGCGGAACACGCGCGTGAAATGGGGCACGATCCCGATCGTGAACCACCGTTTTTCTTCTGTAAACCGGCGGATGCGGTGCAGTGTGTCAAACAGAATGAATGTTATGCCTTTCCCTATCCGACTTTAACGAAAAATTTGCATTATGAAGGTGAATTAGTTGCGGTAATCGGTAAATCGGGCGCCAATATCGCTGTGGAAAAGGCGTTGGATTATGTTGTAGGCTATGCGGTTGGTTTGGATATGACCAGACGAGATTTGCAAAATGAGATGAAATCAATGGGGCGACCGTGGGAAATTGGTAAGGCATTTGATTACTCTGCACCAATAAGTGAAGTGTCGTTAGTAAGTGAAGTGGGGCACTTGTCGCAAGGTGCGATTCAGCTTTGGGTTAATGGTGACGTGCGGCAGAGCAGTGATCTTAACCAATTAATTTGGTCAGTGGCGGAAACAGTTTCTCATCTATCAACTTATTTTTGTTTACAGCCGGGTGATTTAATTTTTACTGGCACGCCGAAAGGTGTCGGCAAAGTGGAAATTGGCGATCAAATTGTTGTTGCGGTTGATAAATTAGGCGAATTGAAAGTGGATATTGTGTGAGCACAGGCGAAAGGCTTCTCTCAAAGAGAAGCCTAGATATGGAGAAAATGACACGTTACAGTATGATTTCCAATTTTTGATAGGCGCGGTTTGCTTTTTCTCGTGCTGTTTCAACACTATCGGCACTCGCCAGAATCACGCCTAAGCGGCGATGTCCATTCACATCTCTTTTCCCGAATAGGCGGAGATTAGTATCCGATTCGGCAAGAACATTTTCAAGATTACCAAAACGAACTTGGTTTGATTTTCCTTTTACTACGATTGCTTTAGAGGCGCTCGGTGCTAATAGTTTTATTTGTGGAATAGGTAAGCCTAAAATGGCGCGTGCGTGTAATGCAAATTCCGACAAATCTTGAGAAATCAAGGTGACCATTCCGGTATCGTGCGGACGAGGGGAAACTTCATTAAAAATAACTTCATCACCGCAAACAAACATTTCTACGCCGAAAATCCCATAACCACCCAATGCACCAGTGATTTTTTCAGCGATGTGCTGTGCTTTTTGTAATGCAATCTCGCTCATCGCTTGCGGTTGCCAAGATTCCTGATAGTCGCCATCAACTTGTACGTGACCGATCGGCGCAAGGAAGGAGGTGCCACCACGATGGCGTACAGTTAATAAGGTGATTTCATAATCAAAACGGATAAAGCCCTCGACAATGACACGTCCGCCGCCGGCACGACCGCCTTCTTGTGCATATTGCCACGCTTGTTGTAACTGCTCTCTATTTTTGAGAATGCTTTGTCCGTGCCCGGAAGAGCTCATAATCGGTTTAACTACGCAAGGCAAGCCGATTTTTTCCACCGCCTGTTGAAAATCGGCAAAATTGTCGACAAATTGAAACGGGGAGGTCGGCAAACCTAACTCTTCGGCAGCTAAACGGCGGATACCTTCACGATTCATTGTCAGTTTAACCGCTTTTGCCGTCGGAATAACGTTGTAACCTTGCTGTTCCAACTCGACTAAAGTATCGGTGGCAATCGCTTCCACTTCCGGCACAATGTAATCCGGTTTTTCTTTTTCGATAAGCTTTTTAAGCGCATCACCATCCAACATTGAAATGGTGTAAGCACGGTGTGCCACTTGGTGTGCCGGTGCGTCAGCATAACGATCAACTGCAATAACTTCTACACCTAAACGTTGTAATTCAATTACGACTTCTTTACCTAATTCTCCGGAGCCGAGCATCATTACTTTTGTGGCAGTGGAAGTGAGAGGTGTACCTAATGTTGTCATAGAATTTTATTCCTCCAATGTTGTGGGCAAATAAAAAGCCAAGCTGAAGAGCTTGGCTTGAGGTTACTATTGATTTAAAAAGCTGTCATCAAGTAATAAATCTTGATTGTGATTAATGCCGATTCCCTGAGTAAGCACCTTTTTTGCTGCTGCTTGAGCCTCCACTAGCGAATGTTCAGTGTATGTTCCGCATTGATATTGGTTTAATTCCGGGATCTCTTTTTCACTTTTTATAGACAATACATCCTGCATTGCTTTTTCCCATGCCGCCGCAACTTGTTGTTCCGCAGGCGTACCGATTAAACTCATATAAAATCCGGTGCGGCAACCCATTGGTGAAATATCAATAATTTCAACGCTGTCACTATTGAGATGATCACGCATAAAACCGGCGAAAAGATGTTCCAAAGTGTGAATACCTTTCGGACTGATATTGTCTTGATTCGGTTTGCAAAAACGAAGATCAAAAACCGTAATTTTATCGCCTTTAGGCGTTTGCATTGTCTTTGCAACACGCACCGCAGGGGCATTCATTTTAACGTGGTCAACCTTAAAACTGTCTAATAATGGCATAGTGAAAAAACCTTCTTTAAAAAAATTTTGATTTTGACTGAACTTTTTCAGAGCAGGTTTGTCTGAAAAGGTGCAACATAATGGTTGTTTAAATTAGTTCCTTAGGTTATTTGCCGCCTAGTGTTTGGGGCGGCTTTTTTTATCTCTGTTATTTGCGTTAATTGTAGCTTGAATTAGTGGCTTTAAACAGTGCGATCCAGCAGTTGTTGATACTGTTTACGATCCTGATCGTTGATTTCTCGAATCACCCGACAAGGGTTGCCGAACGCTAAACTGTTTGCCGGAATCGATTTTGTTACTACGCTGCCGGCACCGATAACGCTGTTTTCACCGATGGTAACACCACCTAAAATCACACAATTGCCTCCAATCCAGACATTATCTTTAATAATAATTGCCTTTGCTTGTTCATAGCCTTGATTTCTTTGTTGGTAATGTAATGGATGCCCAACTGTATAAAGACTGACATTAGGTGCAAACATCACATTATCCCCAATTGAAACCTTGCCACTGTCCAAAATAGTACATTGATAATTGGCGAAAAAATTATTACCGACTTCAATATTAAAGCCGTAATCACAGAAAAACGGTGAATTTATGTGCAAATTATCTCCGCTTTTACCTAGCAGACGCTTTAGTAATATTTTACGTTGGGGATCGATAGGAGAAAGCTGATAATTGAGCTGAAATAAAATCTGCTTCGCTTGTTGTCTAAGTCGAATTAATTCTGGATCATAGGGGAAATGCGGCAATTCTGCCAGCATTTTTTCTTTTTCAGTCAATGACATAAGTTACCCTAGCTGTAAATCCAACACAATTTTACCACTGGTTCGTCCGCTTTCGAGTTGACGATGTGCCTGTTGAATATCGGTTATCGGCAATACTTGCGCAATCTTTAAGTACAAACGGTTTTCTGCTAAATCATTCAGCATTGTTTCCAGATCCTGACGATTTGGCACCGCCAACATCTTTTCCACCAGCAGTTGCTGTTCAGCCCCAGCCTGTTGTAATAACGGCACGTGAATGGTAGGAATGCAGATAACACGTCCTCCTTTTTTCACCATTTTCAATGCAGCGACACCGCTCTCACCACCTACTAAATCAATAAAAAGATCGGCATTGAGATCGGGATAAGCGTGCGGATGATGATAATCAACGGTGTGATTTGCACCTAAAGCCAATGCTTGTTGCTGTTTAGCTTCGGAACAGATAACGGTAATATCGACATTCTCTTTGGCTAAAAGCTGTAATAATAAATGCCCGACACCGCCTAACGGTGCAGACATTACTATTTTCTGTCCGGCAGAAACGTTTGCCTGTTTCAGAATTTGCAATGCGGTAACGGCAACGGTCGGCATTGCGCCTGCTTCAGTTAATGAAACGGATTCCGGTACTTTCGTTACTAAATCGGCATTCACAGCAACATAGCGAGCATAACAACCTCCTTCAAAGGTTAAAGCTGCAACACGATCACCAACTTGGAAACCACTATTTTTACCAGCTTTGGCAACAATACCAGCAACATCGAAACCTAATACAGCTGGAAATTGAGATTTGAATTTTTCTGCTCCCCAACCTAAACCTTTACGTGTTTTGAAATCAACGGGGTTAATTCCAGCAAAATGATTTTCGATCAGAACTTGTTGTTCTGAAATGGTGGGCATAGGTAATTCTGGTTGGAATACCAATACATCGGCTTCACCAAATTCGCTAATAGTTGCACCATAATTGCGCATAAGCACCTCCTGTTTAATAAAATAATTGTTGTTTTACTTGTTCAGCAGCTTCTACACCGAGTAACTCACTCACAATAGTTAATGCAAAATCAAACGCAGCACCTGGACCTCGACCTGTGATAAATGGCGCATCAACTACTGCGGGGATATGGTGATAATGAACTTGATTGTCGGTAAAAATCTGACGCATCGTTGGATAACAAACCGCATTTTTATCAGTTAATAAGCCTAATTTTGCTAATGAGGTTGGTGCGGCACAAATTGCGGCAATACGTTTATTCTCTGCGATAAATTGTTGATATATTGAGTTTAATTTGCTGTATTTACTGTCAAGACTTTCATGTCCACCTGGTAAAAAGAGCATATCGTAATGGTTCAAATTTGTTTGTTGTAATAAGCGATCTGTAACCACTTTAACGTTATGGGCTGAAGTCACAATTTCTGTATTATCTAGAGAGATTAAATCGATTTGTAACCCAACACGTCTAAATACATCAGTAGGTACTAATGCTTCTGCTTCTTCAAAACCTTGAGCTAAAAGTAATGCGATTTTTAGTGTCATAAGCTTTCTCCTTTTTTAGTTAAACGGATCACATTATACGCTTTTTTATTGAAAATTTTTGTGATCGGCGTATGATGCAACACCTTATTTTTAGGTTGGGTTCCCTCACCCCAAATGATGTTAATGTAATAAAAAGGACTACAAAATGATTTCAGCACAAACGCTATTTAGCGATCGTGAAAAACGTCGCGCACTAATTTTATTAACTTTTTTCCATATTTTTATCATTGCAATTAGCAATTACCTGGTTCAAATTCCATTTACTATTGATTTATCGTGGCTAGACTTTAGCTTTCATAGTACTTGGGGAACACTAACTTTTCCACTTATCTTTTTAGCCACTGATTTAACCGTGCGTGTTTTCGGTGCAAAAGAGGCTCGCTGGATTATTTTCTGGGTAATGTTTCCGGCACTGATTGTCAGTTATGTTATCTCTACGCTCTTTTCTGATACGCAATATCAAGGTTTAGCCGCGTTGGCAACGTTTAATCTGTTCGTTTTTCGTATTTCTATCGCCAGTTTTGCCGCGTATGTGTTCGGTCAATTATTGGACGTGTTGGTGTTTAACCGTTTAAGACAGTTAAAAACGTGGTGGATTGCTCCGAGCAGTTCAATGATTTTCGGTAGTTTATGCGATACATTTGCCTTTTTTGCGATTGCGTTTTATCGTAGTAGCGATGCATTTATGGCAGAGAACTGGGTAGAAATTGGCTTTGTTGATTATTTATTTAAACTTCTGATTGGTTTGTTATTTTTCGTTCCGGTTTATGGTGTAGTTTTAAAAGCCATTATGCGTAAATTGGCACTACTTAATCTTGCGCAAATGCAGCAGGCTCGTGGTTGATGTAAATATCAAAACGGTGATTTTTGGTTGTTTGGCTGAAGTGCGGTTTGCATTCCGCCAAATAACCAGCATAATCAGGGCGTTTCACCACTACCCGATGAGCTAGTTTCAACGCTGTTGTTAATAATTGATCGGCATCTGAGTCCTCTCCGACCAACGACTGAAAAACACGCATCTCTTTCTTAACTAACGCACTTTTATTTTTATGCGGAAACATAGGATCAAGATAAACAACATCAAATTTTTCAGTGTTCGGATCAAGTTCAGCTATTGTTTTAGCTGGTAATAATTTCATTCGTTGTTTCATAAACTCACCGATTTCAGCATCGCTATAAGCACGTTGTAAGCCATTTTCTAATAAAGCAGCTACTATCGGATTGCGTTCTACCAATGACATTTCACATCCGATTGATGCCAACACAAAAGCATCTCGCCCTAAACCTGCAGTTGCATCAAGAACTTTTGGTAATTTTCCTTTTTTTACACCAACAGCTTTAGCCACTGCTTCACCACGGCCACCACCGAATTTACGTCGATAAGCCATTGCGCCAGAGACGAAGTCCACACAAATAGCTCCGAGTTTAGTTTCATCTGTCTTATAAAGTACCAAGCGTTCCGGCTCTAAAACTAAGGCAAATGGTGATTTTGGATCATTTTCCAACTGCCATTTTTCGATAATTTGACCAAATTTTTCATCATCACCGGATTGATTAATAAGCTGAATCTGCATTATTTCCTCACCAAATAGACACCGCTTTCGATATGGCGTGTGTAAGGAAATTGGTCAAAAAGTGCTGCGTTCTCAATATGATGAGTTTGACTTAAAACGGTTAAATTTTCTGCTAAAGTTTGCGGATTACAGGAAATATAAAGAATATGGTCATATTGTTGCACCATTTTTAAAGTTTCTGCGTCTAACCCAGCTCGAGGCGGATCAACAAAAATAGTGTTGCATTGGTATTGTTTAAGATCAATTCCCTTTAGACGATAAAATTCGCGCACGCCTTGCAATGCTTGCGTAAACTCTTCTGCTGACATTCGAATAATTTGTAAATTATCAATATGATTGGCAGCGATATTGAATTGTGCCGCCTGTACCGAAGGTTTGGCAATTTCAGTCGCCAACACTTTTCTAAAATGTTGTGCTAAAGCCACTGAAAAATTGCCATTACCACAATAAAGTTCTAACAAATCACCTTTAGCATTTTCTGTGCAGGATAATGCCCATTCAATCATTTGGCAGTTAATACCGGCATTCGGCTGGGTAAAACTGTTTTCAACTTGGCGATAGATATAATTTTTGCCGTTGATTGGCAATACTTCATCAATAAAATCTTGATCCAAGCAAATTTTCTGTTTATTGGCTCGCCCGATAACTTGCACATCAAATTGTTGCCGTTCAAGTTGCTGTTTCAGTTGTTTTGCGGCGGTAATCCAAGTTTCATCTAACTTTTTATGGTAAAGCAAACTGATGATAATTTTATTGCTGACGGTACTGAGGTAATCAATCTGGAATAATTGATTACGCAAAATAGGTTGTTGTTTAAGCAATGGTAATAATGCGCTCATTGTTGCATTGATTAATGTTGAAGCAATTGGAAATTGATCAATGCGATAGCGCCGCTTACTTTGCGGATCAAACATAATGTGATAAAGATCATCACCATCGTGCCAAACCCGAAATTCAGCACGCATTCGATAATGTTTTAATGCGGAACGATGAACCTTAATTTCACCCTGAAAAAAAGGTTTAAGTAGTTGAGTTAGATAATAAACTTTATCTTCTAACTGTTGATTGTAATGTGATTCGGAAAAGTCAGTCTGCATAATATTATCGTTTGAGTCAAAGAATGGGGCGCATTCTAACATAAAAATCAGTATGGACGAAAAAGCACGATCTAAAAATGTAAAGCAGATTATTTTAGAAATTTGACCTACTTCACTATTCTGAAAAATAAACGATAAAAGGCTTGAAAAGCTGATCATACGGCATTATGTTCTTAATCAAGAACAAGATTTTTTCTTGACTGGCAACAGTCTTATTACTATGAGAGGTAAATGTTATGACCCTAAATATTACAAGCAAACAAATGGAAATTACCCCAGCAATTCGTTCCCACATTGAAGAACGTTTAGCAAAATTAGGCAAATGGCAAACCCAGTTAATAAATCCTCATTTTATTTTACAAAAACTGCCAAAAGGATTTGGAGTGGAAGCTATGATTGGTACACCTTTCGGTAACCTTGTTGCGAAAGCGGAACACGAAGATATGTATGCAGCCATTAATGATGTACAAGAAAAATTAGAACGTCAGCTCAATAAATTGCAACATAAAGGAGAGGCAAGACGTGCCAGTGAACGTTTGAAAGATTCTTTTGAGTAAAAAAGTATTTTCTGAATAATCAAATTGTAGAAGGTTCAACCGAGAGGTTGAACCTTTTTTGTTAGGTCAAAACCACCTAGTTACAGATGGTTTTATGACTATTTTTGATAAATATAAGAACCATTGCTTTGACGAATAAATTTTGCTCCATTAGGTAATTGGAGTTCTGAAACGCGACCACCGTTTACTTTGATGGCAACTTTGTCTCCTGGTTTGAAGCTACTTAATGCATTACCGGCACCATTTGCTTTAGTCATTGCATTTACATCGGCAATGTTCAGATTGTTATCACGGAACACCTGCATCAAAGAAGTACCTGCCGGAATAGTTAATGTTTTAGCTTGCCCACCACTTGAAACGTTTGTTGTAGATGAAGTGGATTTTGAGCTACTTCTAGTGACAGGTTTGGCATCAACAACAGGAACATTTTTGCCGTCAAGAATGGCTTGTGCTTTACGCTGTTCTTGCTCTTTTTGTTTCTGCTGTTTTGCTTTAAACTCTTCTCTAGCTCGCTGTTCAGCACGGGCTTTTGCTTTTGCAATTAAACGAGCTTGTTCAGCTTCATACGCTTGTTTTTCAATTTTATCAATTTCAGCCTGACTAAGAGCAGGTTTCTGCTCTGATCCTGGCGTAGGGGTAACTGGAGCAGGAGTGATAGACGGAGTTTGTGCTTGATTAGTCGCAGCTGCATTGTTTTCATCAGTCGTAATTGGGGTATTATCCACTGATGGAGCCGATGCGGTACTGTTTTGTGTGAGTGTTTCAGCAGTAACGGTAGCATTATTATTGGCTGTAGTCGAATCTGTTATGTTGTCATTGGCATTATCCATTACTTGCTCTTCGGTTTGCATTGTTGGCACACCTTCATTGTTGGCATTAGTAGCATTCGGATCAATTGGCTGAAATTCAATAGGCAAATTATTATCCTGAGATTGTAGGCTATCTACCGGTTGGCTGTTAGGTTTTAACCAAAGAAATAACACAATGATGATAACCAACACAGCGGCACTAATAAGCAAACGGCGAGAACGTGTTGACAAATTGGCTAATGGTGATGTTTTGTGTGTAGTAACCGGTTCAGCGGTAAAGTCGTTGCTTTCTGTATTCTCAACAGTTTGCCCAACTTCTGCTTGCTGAAAGGTTTCCGCTTGTGTCGTTTTTTTATGAAAGATACCTTTTAGTTTATCGATAAAAGAAGGTGCAGTTTCAACTGCTGGTCTTTTAGGTGTGATAGGCTCAAATTCATTAAATTCTAAATTTAATTCGTTCTGTTTAGCGTCCTGTTGTTCGCTTTGCTGTTCCTTGTCTGTGTTACTCACGGTTATACCTCAAATTTTGGTTAAAAATCATTATTGCAACAATGCTGTTGATTCAAAGTAATATGATAACTTTGAATGATAAAAAAATTCTTTCTTGGCAGACAGAAGTGTCTACCATATTTTCGTTGGCTATTTTAAAGGAAAAAATAGGCAATGACTAAGGCTAATCACGATTTATTTAAATATTTTTAGCTATACCAAGTTTTACTTTTTTCTCCAGCAATTTCACGCGCAAGTTTCGGTACAAGATAACCGGAAGATGAAGCAATTAATTGTCGATAAATAGCTAAAGCACGTTCATCATCAATCCAAAAATGGCTTGCTCCTTCCACTTTATCCAACAGATGAAGATAATAGGGTAAAATACCGGCAGCAAATAGTTTATTATTCAGTGTTTTGAGAGTGTGTGCATCATCATTAATCCCTTTTAAAAGCACTGATTGATTCAGTAGCGTTACTCCCGATTGCTTTAATTGCTGTAGGCGGTTGATTAATAGTGCATCAATTTCATTTGCGTGATTAATATGTAACACCAGCACTTTGTTAAGCGGTAAGTCTGCCAATAATCGACACAATTCGAGCGTAATACGTTGTGGAATGACCACTGGTAATCGAGAGTGAATCCGCACAGTTTTCAAGTGTGGAATTTGATTTAACTGCTCAAGTAACCACGCTAATTCGCGATCTTTCGCCATTAATGGATCGCCACCAGAAAAGATCACTTCCTCAATTTCGGAATGTTGAGCAATATAATCCAATGCTTTACGCCAATTCGTTTTATTTCCGGGATTATTTTCGTAAGGGAAATGACGTCGAAAACAATAACGACAGTTAACAGCACAGCCTCCTTTTACCATCAGCAATACACGGTTATGATATTTATGTAACAAATTTGGGATGGTATTGTCTTGCTCTTGCAGTGGATCTTTAACAAATCCTGCTGTTTGCAGGAACTCCGCCGCATCGGTCATCACTTGTAGGAAAAGGGGATCGTTCGCATTACCTTTTTCCATTTTATCTATAAATGGCATTGGTACACGCATTGCAAATAAGCGGCGAGCAGCAAAATGTTGTTGATAAGGTTCGGGTGGTAAATTTAATAATTTTACAAGTTGAATCGGATCGGAAACTGCAGTCGCTAAGTATTTAGTCCAATCAGAATCTTCTCCAAATTTAATGTTTTGCTTTATCATATGATGATTTTTGTACCTATGTCTTCCATTAAATGACATTATTTTTATCAAAAACTTCTTAAAAAGTTGAAAATTCAACCGTTAGAGATATATACTTCCAACTTTTCTAAAGTAGCACAATTTTTTGTGAATTGTGCGGTGAATTGAACAGACAATCAAATATTAATGAGGATATTATGGCAAGCTATTCTACCAGCGATTTCAAACCAGGTCTTAAATTTATGCAAGATGGCGAACCTTGCGTAATCGTAGAAAATGAGTTTGTGAAACCGGGGAAAGGACAAGCGTTTACTCGTACTCGTATTCGTAAATTGATTTCAGGCAAAGTATTAGATGTGAACTTTAAATCAGGTTCAACTGTCGAAGCGGCAGATGTTGTTGATACTAATCTTACTTTCTTATATAAAGATGAAGAATTTTGGTATTTTATGAACAATGAAACTTTTGAACAACTTGCTGCAGATGCGAAAGCGATTGGTGATAATGATAAATGGTTGTTGGATCAGGCAGAATGTATCGTAACGTTATGGAACGGTTCTCCGATTACTGTTACTCCACCAAACTTTGTAGAGTTGGAAGTGGTTGATACTGATCCCGGTTTGAAAGGCGATACAGCAGGAACAGGTGGTAAACCGGCAACTTTAAGCACCGGTGCGGTAGTGCGTGTACCATTATTTATTCAAATTGGTGAAGTTATCCGTGTAGATACTCGTTCTGGCGAGTATGTGGCTCGTGTGAAGTAATATATTATATTATGTGGTGAAAAGAATCCTCTTACCGTCAAGGAAGAGGATTTTTGTTTATATGGGATTGCATAACTATCTATTATAAAATAGATAGTTATTATAAATTATCGTATTTTATTAACGGGTAGTTTTACATTTAGAATGTAGATTTTTTAAAAAGAGGAAAATATGAGTTCAAATCTTGCTATTAGTATCACTATGTTAGTGAAAAATTCAGAAAAATATTTAGAAAAAGTATTAAAAGCATTAGCAGATTTTGATGAAATTATTGTATTGGATAATGGATCTACAGATCGAACAATCGAAATTGCTAAGCAATTCCCTAATGTTGTTATTAAATATTCACCTTTTATTGGATTTGGACCTTTAAAAAATTTAGCTGCTGAATATGCAAAACATAATTGGATTTTAAATATTGATAGTGATGAGATTTTACCTAAATCACTTATTGAAGAATTAAAGCAGATAGATTTAACAAAAACAAATTTTGTATATTCTTTATCTAGATTAAATCATTATCGAGGTCGAGTTATTAAAACCTGCGGTTGGTATCCAAATTATGTTCCTCGCTTATATCACCGTCAACAAGTGCAATTTAATCAAAAATTAGTACACGAGGCACTTGAAATTCCTAAAAATATCCAAGTCATAAAATTAAAACAACCTTTCTTGCACTACTCATTTGATGGTGCCGCCGATTTAATTCAGAAAATGCAGCAGTACACAACCTTGTTCGCAGAGCAGCAACAAGGGAGAAAAAAAGCCTCTGTTTTTTCAGCTATCAGTCACGGAATATCTTCATTTTTTAAGCATTATGTTTTGAAAAAAGGATTTTTAGATGGACAAGACGGTTTTGTGATTTCTTGCGCCAATGCAATGGGAGCTTATTATAAATATGTGAAATTAATGGAATATAATCAAAAACTGAGTAGTTCTTTGATTATTACAACTTATAATCGTCCTGATGCGTTAGAAGCGGTCTTAAATTCGGTATTGCAACAAAAAGTATTACCAATGGAAGTATTAGTGGCGGATGATGGCTCTCGTCAAGAAACCGCGCAATTAATTTCACGATATCAACAGAAGTTCCCTATTCCTTTAATTCATTGTTGGCAACCGGATGATGGGTTTCGATTGGCAGAATCTAGAAATAGGGCGTTAGCAAAAGCAACGGGAGATTATATTATCGTTATTGATGGCGATATGGTTTTGCATCCTTTATTTATTCAGGATCATATCCGTTATGCGAAAAAAGGTGTTTTTATTCAAGGTAGTAGAGTGTCTTTGCCCAAAGAAAAAACGGAGCATATTCTACAACATCCTGAACGTTATCCGATCATTAAATGGTATCAACCTGGCATTGAAACTCGTTTTGAAAAACGTTTATCTGCGTGCCATTTATATTGGTTAAATAGAATTTTGCATAAGGAGCGTAGCCAATATTATAAAGGTGTTAGAGGATGTAATATGGCATTTTTCCGTGAAGATGCTTTAAAAATCAATGGTTTTAATAATGACTTTGTTGGTTGGGGACGAGAAGATAGCGAGTTTGTTGCTCGTTTTTATAATGCGGGAATGAAACGAAAAGATATTCGTTTTGCGGCTATCGCTTATCATTTGTGGCATAACGAAGAAGCCAGAGATGCATTACCACAGAATGATCAGTTATTGGAAAAAACAATACAGCAAAAAATTGTCGATTGTGAAAATGGAGTAGATCGATTTTTGAAAGAGAAGTAAATAATGTTATTTTTCATCTATAATGCACTTTTTATTATCGCTTTGCCCTTTATTCTGCTCACTTTTTTGTACAAAAGCCGCAAAGAGATCGGGTATCGTCAACGGTGGCGTGAGCGCTTTGCTTTAACAAAACCTTTGCAAAAACAGAGTGTTGTGATTCACGCCGCTTCAGTTGGTGAGGTGCTGTTGGTTGCGCCGTTAGTGAAACAACTATTGGCGCAGTTTCCGAATGTGCCGATAACCATTACCACCTTTACGCCGGGCGGCTCGGAACGTGTACAGGCTTTGTTTGGCAACCTTGTTCAACATTGTTATCTGCCGTTTGACCTGCCGCTTTTAATGAACCGTTTTTTGCAACAGTTACAGCCTCGATGTTTTATTATTGTTGAAACAGAGTTGTGGTTTAATCTGTTGCAACAAATTAAGACTCGTCATATCCCACTGTTTTTAATCAATGCGCGTTTATCAGATAAATCCGCTAAACATTATGCCTATTTACGGCATTCTCTTATGCCGATTTGGCAGGCGTTTACCCATATTGCCGCACAGGATGAATTAAGTGTAGAGCGTTACCAACGTTTAGGCGTTGACAAAAACAAAATCAGTTGCAGTGGTAATTTAAAGTTTGATTTAACTGTTTCTGATGAGGAAATTGCTGATTATCGCCGGCAGAAAACCGTGATGTTGCAGCAGCGTCCGGTGTGGATTGCGGCCAGCACCCACGAAGGCGAAGAAACAATGGTATTGAAGGCACATCAACAATTACTGCAACAATATCCGAATTTATTATTGATTCTTGTGCCACGCCATTCCGCACGTTTTACCGAAGTGGAAAAATTGTTGCGACAACAGCAATTTTGTTATCAAAAAAGGAGCATTGGAGCGCCGATAGATCCACAAACAACAGTATTGTTGGGCGATACAATGGGCGAATTACTAAAATTATATGCGTTGGCGGATATTGCTGTTGTCGGTGGCAGTTTTATTGCGCGTGGCGGACATAATCCACTTGAGCCGTTGTTGTTTAAACTGCCGGTAATCACCGGGCAATATTTGTTTAATTTTCGACAGATTTATCAAAACTTGCGTGAAGTTGGCGGCGTGATGGTGATCGAAAATAGTGTATCTGCACTAGTTCAGCAGATTAGTGAACTGTTGGCAGAGCCGCAAAAAGCCGAGCAATATGGGCAAAACGGTTATCGCATATTGCAGCAGAATCGAGGTGCTTTACAACGCACGCTAACCATTTTATTACCTTATTTAAGCGAGAAAAAATAATGATAACAATGATTTATCCTGGAACATTCGATCCTATCACCAACGGGCATCTGGATATTATTACACGTGCAGCGAGATTGTTTCCAAGGTTGATTGTGGCGGTAGCAGCAAGTCCGAGTAAAAAGCCGATGTTCAGTTTGCAGCAACGGTTAGCCTTCGTCAAAATTGCCACTGCAGAATTAAATAATGTTGAAGTGCTGTCGTTTGATGGTTTATTAGCGCAGCTGATTTTAGAACGTAATGTTCAAGGCATTATTCGTGGTGCGAGAACGTCCAGTGATTTCGACTATGAGTTGCAGCTTGCCCATTTAAATCGTTTGTTAACCAATGGTGTTGAAAGTTTATTTTTCCCACCATCAGAAAAGTGGTCTTATGTTTCCTCCACAATGGTGCGTGAAATTTTATTACACGGCGGTGATATTGCGAAATTAGTGCCGGCAGGTGTTTTTAAAGCTATTTTGGAAAAATAAAATATTTATCAATAGGTTATGAAAATCTGCCACATTAATTTTTTATTCTTTATAGCCATTTAATAATTGTTGCCAGTTGTTTTCGTTAAAATGAATATGGTAACGCTTCACCTCTTTTTGAAATGAGCGGTAAAGTCGTTGTAGATTTTCTTGTTTCCAGTTGTCGCCCGTTTTAAAACCGCATTTATCGAAATCAAGTAACCATAATTTATATTGATGATTTTCAAGGCGTTGTAGCAGAATATTATGTGCGTTTAAATCGCTGTGACAAACTTGTTCATTATGTAATTGACGAATTAATTTTCCGATATGGTACCAAATTTCGTGATGTAATGAGTGTTTTTGCAAAATAGCCACCAGATCCTGACCGTTTTCAATCAGTTCGATCAAAATGTCTGCTTGATAACAGCATCCGGAGCGAATAACCCTTGCTGCAATAGGTTTAGGAACAGGTAAATTTTTCTGTTTAAGTTGCTGCAGTAAGTTAAATTCTTTAATGCTACGACATTGATTTATTCCGCTAAACAGAAAATGATCCTTCACTAATTTGCCGAACAGTCCGCCACGATAATAATGACGTAAGGCGCAATTTACTCCCCAACGATCTTTAGTGTTTAAAAAATAGGTAATGCCGCGTCCTTTGGCTGAACCTAAAACTAACTGTTGTGTCTGCCAAAAAACAGGATCGAATAAAGATTCTGGCGAGTCGGTCTGAATATTTTCGACAAAGAGATAGTAAGTTTTCGACATTTTGATACCTGTTTTACTGCGGATTTCTGCGTTTTTGATTAAAATAGGGCGCAATTCTAACATATTAAGAGTTAAATCTATGCTGTTATTTCCTCAACCTCCACAATCTATTTGTATTTTGCGCCTTTCTGCCATTGGTGATGTTTGCAACGCTTTGGCAGCAGTACAGCAGATTCAAGCTTATTATCCGCAGACCAAAATTACTTGGATCATTGGCAAGGTCGAAGCACAATTATTAAAAAATATCCCTAATATTGAATTTATTATTTTTGATAAAAAACAGGGGTGGCGAGGCATTTTTTCGTTATGGAAAAGGTTGCATTCGCGTAAATTCGATGCTTTGTTGGATATGCAGGTAGCGATTCGAGCCTCTATTCTCTCTTTAGGGATTAAGGCGAAATATCGGGTTGGTTTTAATGCACAACGGACAAAAGAGGGGCAAAAATGGTTTATTAATCATCAAGTTGGGGCAGCGAAAGGTTATCACGTTTTGGATGGTTTTTTGAGTTTTGCTGAATATATTGGCGTGCCGATTACAGCACCGCATTGGCAGTTTCCGATAGCGGAAGAAGATCATCAATATGTGAGACAATTTATTGACCCGGCTAGAAAAAACGTGGTTATTTCTCCTTGTTCAAGTAAAAAAGAGAAAGATTGGTTATTAGATCGTTATGCTCAACTGGCGGATATTGTGACGGAAATAGGCGTACAGGTGATTATAACGGGATCGCCAAGTGAATATGAAATGAACTGTGCCACAGAAATTTGTCGATTATGTCGTTTGCCTGTGGTAAATCTGGCAGGAAAAACCTCTCTACAACAACTTATTGCATTATTATCACGAGTGGATTTGGTGATTTCACCAGATTCAGGGCCAGCACATATGGCAACAATGGTAGGTACAAAAGTGCTAGGATTATATGCTTACCATAATCCGCAACGTACAGGACCTTATTACAGCAAAGATGATGTAGTGTCGGTATATGAGGAGAATGTATTAAAACAGTATGGTAAGTCGTGGCAAGATTTACCTTGGGGAACAAAGGTTTATGGTAAAGATTTAATGTCGCAAATTACAGTTGATCAGGTGGCAGAGAAAATGTTACATCTTTTAGCGTTAAATTAGTTTTTTAACTTGCTTTTTGAGTCAATTTGAGTAAAATTTGCGACCTTACAGTCGTTCCGTTTTTCGTTCCTTGCTTCCGCAGATTGGCGACTGGTCTATAGTCGGAGGCTGATTAACCCGTAAGGAGCAGCAATGCGTCACTACGAAATAGTGTTTATGGTTCATCCAGATCAAAGTGAACAAGTACCAGGCATGATTGAACGCTATACAGGTTCTGTTAAAGAAGCTGGCGGTCAAATTCATCGCTTAGAAGATTGGGGTCGTCGCCAATTGGCTTACCCAATTAACAAACTACACAAAGCACATTATGTGTTAATGAATGTAGAAGCACCGCAAGAAGTCATCGACGAGCTTGAAACAACTTTCCGTTACAACGATGCAATTCTTCGTAACGTAATTATTCGTACTAAGCACGCCGTAACCGAAGCGTCCCCAATGGTTAAAGCAAAAGATGAACGTAAAGCTTTAGCTGATGTTGATAACAACGATTATGAGGATGCTGAAGAGTAATTTGACAATTGAAAATCGTTTTTCGTTGATAGGCACTGTTGTTTCTCAACCAAAACGACATCAAAGCCCGAGTGGAATTCCGCATTGTCAATTTTGGCTTGAACATCGTTCGCGGCAACAAGAAGCCGGATTAGCCAGACAAGCGTGGTGTAAAATACCGGTTCAACTTAGCGGCAATCAATTAACAAATCAAGCTCAAAGCATTACGGTCGGCAGTAAGGTGTGTGTAGCAGGATTTATCCACTCACACAAAACGAATAATGGGCTTAGCCAATTAGTCTTACACGCTGAGCAAATCGAATTTATAGATTAGGAGAATAGCCATATGGCACGTTATTTCCGTCGTCGTAAGTTCTGCCGTTTCACAGCGGAGAATGTAGTAGAAATCGATTATAAAGATATTGCTACATTAAAGAACTACATTACAGAGAGCGGCAAAATTGTCCCTAGCCGTATTACCGGTACTCGTGCGAAGTACCAACGTCAATTAGCTCGTGCAATCAAACGTGCGCGTTATTTAGCGTTGTTACCGTACACTGACAATCATCAGTAATCAATTAGAGAGGATACGGTAATGCAAGTAATTCTTTTAGATAAAATTGTTCACCTAGGCAATGTTGGTGATCAAGTAAATGTAAAATCTGGTTATGCTCGTAACTTCTTAATCCCACAAGGAAAAGCAGTTATGGCAACTAAAGCAAATATTGAATATTTTGAAAGTCGTCGTGCAGAATTAGAAGAGAAAGCAGCTAAAGCGTTAACTGCTGCAATGGATCGTGCTGAAAAACTTGAAGCACTAGGTTCAGTAACAATCGCTTCTAAAGCTGGTGATGAAGGGCGTTTATTCGGTTCTATCGGTACTCGTGATATCGCTGATGCAATCACTGCAAAAGGTGTTGAGGTCGCGAAAAGCGAAGTGCGTTTACCAAATGGTGCACTACGTACTTTAGGTGAACACGAAGTTCGTTTCCAATTCCACGGTGAAGTATTTGCGTCATTAAACGTAATCATCGTTGCAGAATAATTTTCAAAATATTATTCAGATTAAACCCCGACCAAATGGTTGGGGTTTTGTTTTCCTTTTAATTTACAATCTAACTGCAACATATAAAAAAAGAAATGTTCATTAATTTCATCTATTCTTAAATTTCTATACAATAAAGATTAAATAATGAACATTTCTTATAAGCACTGAAAGTATAGAGTGAGGATATTATCCACTATAGATTAAGCTATAGCGCACTAAAGGCTTGCTCAATATCCATCAAAATATCTTGTATATTTTCAATTCCGACAGAGATTCGGATTAGTCCAGCAGAAATATTAATTTTATCTAGTTCTTCTTCACTTAATTGTCGATGCGTTGAAGTCGCTGGGTGTAATGCACAAGTTCTAATATCGGCAACGTGTACTTCACGAGAAACCAATTTTAGAGCATTTAACCATTTCGCTGCTGCTTCCCTACCACCTTTTAATTCAAAGGAGATAACGCCACATAGACCGTTCGGTACATATTTTTGTTTGAGTGCATAATCAGGAGAGCTGGCTAAAGCAGGGTAATTGACAGAATTAACCAAAGGTTGTTTTTCCAAATATTGGGCTACTTGTAGCGCATTATTGTAGTGCGCCTGCATATGTAGAGGCAAAGTTTCCATTCCTAAATTGAGTAAAAAACTGTTTTGTGGAGCAGGAGTTGCACCTAGATCACGCATTAGCTGTACTCTTGCTTTTATGATATAAGCGGCAGCACCGAAGGTTTCTGTATAAATTAAGCCGTGATAAGAATCATCTGGCTGGGTAAATGCAGGGAACTTGCCGTTGTTCCAATTAAAATTTCCACCATCAATAATGACACCTCCCATAGCAACGGCGTGCCCATCAAGATATTTAGTAGTGCTATGGACAACAATGCGCCGACACCGCCTTGAGTTTCTCTTCGGCGGCATTTGTGGTTGGATTAGCTAAACGGGTATAAAAGAAACCGGCTTTTTTCAAATCGAACAGATCACCGATATCTTCTGCGCTGTCATAGGTAAAAGTTGTACTTTGTACAATTGGTTGAACTCTCGGTTCTCCGGATTTAGGCAGACAACCTGCGTGCAAACATTGTGTTTCAAATTGCATAAAATTCTCCTTATTAAGATTATTTTTATTTCAATAAGGATTATATGCAGATTGTAAAAAATGATAATTGATTTTTAATATAAAAGCATTTAGGAAAATTTATGAAGTAATTATTTGAAATGGTGGGTCGTGAAGGATTCGAACCTTCGACCAACGGATTAAAAGTCCGCTGCTCTACCGACTGAGCTAACGACCCAGAATAATTAGATTGTGCTTTATAGTGGTGGGTCATGAAGGACTCGAACCTTCGACCGACGGATTAAGAGTCCGCTGCTCTACCAACTGAGCTAATAACCCACTTAATCATCTCTTTGATATTGTAAGTGGTGGGTCGTGAAGGATTCGAACCTTCGACCAACGGATTAAAAGTCCGCTGCTCTACCGACTGAGCTAACGACCCATAAGGGTATTAAAATAAATGGTGGGTCGTGAAGGATTCGAACCTTCGACCAACGGATTAAAAGTCCGCTGCTCTACCGACTGAGCTAACGACCCAACGTGTCACCACATTGCAACGGGTGCTTATAATACTGATTTTATGAAACTAATCAATAAAAATTTTTAGTTTTTTCTTTATTTGCTTTAATCAGAAACAATGTGGTTGAAAAATAATCTAAAAATATAAGATTAGCCTAAAAAGTTTTATTCATCGTTGATATCTGCAAAATCAGCACGTAGCAAGGCGGCTAAATCGGAAGGATTAATTTCAATATCAATGCCACGTTTGCCGCCCGATACAAAAATCGTTTTAAATTGCTGTGCAGTAGTGGAAATGATGGTAGGTAGTACTTTTTTTTGTCCTAATGGGCTAATACCGCCGACAAGATATCCTGTGCTTTTTTCTGCAATATGTTTATCCGCCATCTCGATTTTCTTAACGCCTAAGGCTTTTGCACCTTTTTTGAGACTTAAGTTATAAGCAATTGGTACAACCATTACAGCGAGATGTTTTTCATCATTATTAATCGAAACAAGCAATGTTTTGAAGGTTTGTAGCGGAGAGAGATTCAGTTTTTCTACGGCTTCTTGCCCAAAATGGGTGTTGTTGGCATCGTGTTCATATTGGTGAAGTGTAAATGGAATTTTTTTCTTTTTTAGTAGATTGATTGCCGGAGTCATTGAAAACGTTCCCGTGATAATTTTTAATTGTTAAAATAGGTGCATCAGCGTATCACGGAGAAGAAAATGAATTCAAGTTTAAATATTGCTATTGCGGCTGATTTTTCGTTGGCAGAGAAATTAGTAACGATTTTGGAGCAAAGTGCTTTATCCAATTTGTCAATCACAGTTATTGAAGCGGAAAAATTTTCAGAGGAACAGAATATTCGCTTCAACGGCAAATATATTGAACAGCTTGGTTTTGATGATGCCGATTGGGCAGATTATGATTATTTATTATTTGCCGGTTCTTTGCCTCAGGTAACTTATGTGGCAACTGCAGCAGAAGCCGGTTGTATAGTGATTGATGTGTTGGGAATTTGTGCTTATCTAAATGATATTCCGGCGGTTGTTCCAGGAGTGAATAATGAAGCGTTGCAGGCGGTTAGACAGCGCAATATTGTTTCATTGCCTAATCCGCAGATTTCTCAATTAGCATTGGCGTTAAAACCGATTTTGCAGCAATATCAGTTAGTTCAGATAATGGTAACTTCTTTATTGCCAATGACCTATAAAGGCGAGGAAAAAGTAAGAGAGTTGGTTGGACAAACCGCACAATTGTTAAACGGCATTCCGCTAAATGAAGATCAACAACGGTTAGCGTTTAATGTTAGTCCGATTGATAACCAGGAGGAGAGCATTAAAGATCAACTGTTATTACAGAAAATTTTACCAGAATTTAATGGACAATTTATTGAACATAGTATTCAAGTACCCGTTTTTTATGGCTTATCTCAGATGGTAACAGTTGTCGGCTATGAGTTTAATGAGGTTGATATTCCTTTAGTTTGGCAACAGGATGATTTATTACGCTATCACGCCGAACAGTTGATAACACCGGTTTTAAACGGTGAAATTGAGGAAAATGATGAAGCGTTGCCATTATTGCATATTAGTCAAGTCAATACAGAACAAGAGAAATTAAGTTTTTGGTTGGTGAGTGATGAACGCGGTTTTAGTCGGGCAAGATTGGCGATTGAGCTATTACAACTTTTGCTTGAAAATGATTAAAAAATAGGGCTATCAGTGATAGCCCTCTTATCTCTTTAGAACAACTCTTTCACTTCACCTTTGCTATTGATGATTTTATTGCCTTGTTCCGGCACGTAATATTGTGTCGGTTCAGTGCCTTCAATGAAATATTCCATTCTACCGCCCGAGTTAGTTAGCAAGCCATTCTCCATTGAAATCCGTTTTTGAATTATCCCTTCAGGCATAGGATCTTCACGCACTGGTAACGGTTTTAGTGCATTAGTCATATAATCAACCCAAGCTGGCATTGCTGATTTACCGCCGGATTCGCCACGCCCTAAGTCAAATTTATTGTCATCAAAACCGATATAAACGGAAGTGACTAAATCTGCACCAAAACCGACATACCAAGCCACTTTTGAGTTGTTGGTAGTTCCAGTTTTCCCACCTATATCAGGACGTCCAATCGACTTTGCACGCCAACTGGTACCAACCCAACCGCCACTAGGCTCACCGTAAATGCCGGAATTTAACGCACTGCGAATTAAAAAGGTTAATTTACCGCTTAATACACGAGGTGCATATTCTGTTTGAGCAGGGTTGTCTTTAGACTCATTTTTACCCAATAAACTTGGTGCATTTTCTAATTGCACATTGTTAGTATTTAATTCCGGTACATCTGGAACGGCTTCGCTATTATCCTCATCAACAGAAAGGTTAGATAGTGAAGTATCGAGCGGAGTATTTTCTGTTGCCGAGTTATCCACTTTAACGGAGAGAAAATCTATTGGTTTAACATCACCATAGATGACTGGGATTTGTTTATCGCTACATTGGAAACAGGCAATTTTCGGTTTCGCTGTAAAAATTTCTTGACCGTTATTGTCTTTAATCGATTGGATTAAATAAGGATCGATTAAGAAACCACCATTATCAAAAACAGCGTAACCACGAGCCATTTCTAAAGGAGTGAACGAAGCCGCACCTAGTGCTAAAGCTTCGGTAGCAGCATATTGATTTTTTTGAAAGCCGAAACGCTGTAAATAATCAGCAATGTAATCAATTCCGACCATATTAACGGCACGAACCATCATTACATTTTTAGATAAGCCTAGCCCGACACGCAAACGCAATGGGCCATTAAATACATTCGGTGAGTTTTTTGGTTGCCAAGGTGCTTGTCCTGCTTTTCGTAAGGTAATAGGAGCATCGTTTAGAATTGTTGCCAAAGTCAGTCCTTTGTCTAAAGCAGCAGCATAAATAAAGGGTTTAATTGAAGAGCCAACTTGAACCATCGATTGAGTGGCACGATTAAATTTGCTGATTGCGAAACTAAAACCACCAACCATTGCTTCTATAGCACCATTGGTGCTATTTAAAGAAACCATTCCGGAATTAGCCAAAGGAATTTGGCGTAATAACCATTGCTGTTTGTCGTTTTGCATTAACCAGATCATATCACCACTATGTAGAATTTTATTGAGTGATCCTGCCCACTTAACTGCATTTTGATCTAATGTAATGTTTTCGCCGTTAGCAAGTAAGACCTGTGCTTTATTGTTTTTCACTTCTAAAACTGCTGCTGGCTGTAACGGTTTCACATTTGGTTGTTGATTCAAAAAACCGATAATATGTTCTTTATCCCACGCTGTTTCGTTTGCTTTCCATAAAGTTACATTTTTGCGATAACCGTGTCGCATATCATAGGCAAGAAGATTATTCCGCAATGCATTTTGTGCATTTATTTGATCTTGTGAGTTAATGGTCGTAAATACTTGATATCCTTTAGTATAAGCTTGCTCTTCACCATATAATTTCACCATTTCTTGACGTACAGCTTCCACCACATAATCAGCGTGTAATTCAAGTTTTGAACCGTGATAGTTAGCGATAATCGGTTCCTTGAGTGCCTGTTGGTACTGTTCTTCAGTAATATATTTTTCATCTAGCATTCGTGCCAGTACAACATTTCTACGATCAGTTGCTCGTTTTAAGGAGTAAAGTGGGTTCATTGTTGATGGCGCTTTTGGCAAACCTGCAAGCACAGCCATTTCGCTAAGCGTAAGTTGATCTAAGTGCTTGCCAAAATAGGTTTGAGCCGCAGCAGCAACACCATAAGCACGATAACCTAAATAAATTTTGTTGAGATAGAGTTCTAAAATTTCATCTTTGCTTAGATTATTTTCAATATCTATAGCAAGCACTGCTTCTTTGATTTTGCGTATTAATTTTTTTTCCGGAGTAAGGAAAAAATTTCGTGCTACTTGTTGTGTAATAGTGCTAGCACCTTGTGAAGCACCACCGGAGGTAATGGCCACTTTAAGTGCACGTGCAATTCCAATAGGGTCTAAACCGTGATGCTCATAGAAACGGCTATCTTCGGTAGCGATAACTGCATTAATCATCTGCTGGGGGATCTTATCCAATGTTACTGGAATGCGGCGTTGTTCACCAATTTCGCCAATCAGTTTACCGTCAGCAGTAAAAATTTGCATAGGTTGCTGTAATTCAACATTTTTTAATTCGCTGACATCAGGAAGCTGTGATTTGATGTGAAAGTAAAATAAGCCGCAAGTAACGCAGCCCAGTACAAATACAGTTAAAATAGAACTAAATATTAATTTTGCGATCTTCATCGAAAAATGACTCTCTGTATTGATGTGATATAAGTGAAAAAAAGTAAATTGAGCTTATGTTTGTAAAATTGGATGTTGATTATACGATGAAAGTTCCTTTTGCTCCACGAAAAAAAGTATCCTCAAAATTGGTTAAAGTCGGAATCGTTTTTATAGATAA
Organism: Gallibacterium sp. ZY190522; assembly: GCF_054166015.1. Taxonomy (NCBI): domain Bacteria; kingdom Pseudomonadati; phylum Pseudomonadota; class Gammaproteobacteria; order Pasteurellales; family Pasteurellaceae; genus Gallibacterium; species Gallibacterium sp. ZY190522. The sequence continues at coordinate 1,703,259 of NZ_CM135118.1, read as the reverse complement.
TTGTTTTTTCTACTCTTTTTTTAAGCAAGATGGTGAACTTGTGTGTGGGAAAGTTGAAGATCGTATGCAGTTGGAGAAACAGCTTTCCCAACAGTTCCAACTTGAAGCGAAACATTTACTTTATATTTCCGTGTTGCCGATACATTTAGTTTGGCATAAGCGTTATCTCTGCCCGCAATCCTTAACGCAATACGAGGTTGCACAACAGGTTTATTCAATGTTGGAGAATGACGTACCTAACGATGGAATGCCGATCTGGTTTGATTATGTGTATCAAGGACAACAGATAGATCTTTATGTGGTTAAACAAAAAAATGCAGAAGCGGAACTGGCTAAGTATCGACAATTTGATCTGAATATTTTGGATGTATTGCCTAGAGTGTTGTTTCGGGCATTTTATTATGAAATTCAACCGGATAAGACAGAAACATTGTTATATTGTTATTGCGCCGAGCAGACGATATTTATCCTGTATTCGTCGTTAAAAACAGAAATCGTGGTCAGTCAATCTTCGTTGGCTCAGAGTTGGAGCCGTTTTCAGGAACGTTTTGCTAATCGCTTTTCCAAAATGGTGATTTATCAAGAACAGTCCAAAGAGAGTAACTTATCTCAAATTGAGTTGCCTAAAAATTACATACTATTAGAGCCAAAAGCGCAGTATGCTTTTTTAAGTTTGGGATGTGCATTATGGGGAGAAGATATCAGTGCGAAATGAGATTAATTTATTAGATTGGCGCTCTCCATTGTATCGGCAAAGATTACGCCGGCTTTTACTATTAGTGTTGTTGTTAATTATCTTGTCAGCAACGATTTGGTATTTTGGTTTGCAATATGAACGGCAACAACGGCTTTCACTGAATCAATTAAAAAGTTCATATCAGGAATTAAGTCGACAATTACAACAAATAGAAAATAAACAGCTACACCAGCGAAAAATACTCAGTAATCAGGTCAAACTAGAGAAGTTGTCATTGGATGATATCAACTTCTTTATGACAAATTTGTCGCATTTACCACTTAACGGTGCGTTGTTAAATTTGGTACGAATTGAGATTAACCCTTTTAGTCAAGAACAGCGGAACAACACTGTTTTTATGTTAAGCGGAGAAAAAATAGAGCAGCAATCATTTTATGCATTGCAACAATATCTGCTTGCAAAGTGGCTTTATCCGATAACTTTTTTAAGCAATGAATTGATACCGGACGAACAGAAGTTATATCGCTTCAAATTGGATTTTAGCAAAAGCAAGGAGGAGTGATGGAACTTGGTACGAAATATCCAAAAGGTGTGTATTGGTATTGCTTAAATTTGCCGCATTATTGGTTAGCTTGTGGATGGCTGTTTCTTTTTATTTTTATTTGTGCTTATCCTTTGTGGCAAAGTTGGCAACGTTCGCAGCAGATAGCTGATTTTTCACAACAGATTACTAATTTACGTTTAAAAACAGATCAGCAGCAACAGATACTTACAGTATTGCAAAAACGTGTGAGTGAACGTTTAAGTTCTAAACAAAATACGCAAAAATTATCCGATCTTCATCAGCAATTATCACAGTTCGCATCTGATATGGGAAATATTCCTTTTGAAATGCAGGTTAATAACAATGAAACAGTGAAAGTAGAATTACAAATTTATATGGAATTTCAACAATTTATTATGAATCTTGATTTGTTGTTTCAATCTATTTTGGCGGAATGGGCAGTTTCTTCAGTGAAGCTGGAGCGTGATCCGATGTTACCGCGTGTATTACATATTTCTATTCAGTTATTTGCAGAGGAGTTCCATTAATGAAGAAAGGCATAATACTGGTGGTTTGTATGATGATTTCCTTGAGCGGTTGGAGCAAAAAAGTGATATTAGATCCTTTTTTTGCGGAAGAGGCGAATATAATGCCTGACTTAATAGAGGATAAAAATTTGGCTCCGACAGATGAATTTGAAGCAATTGCTGTGAAATATATACAAGTGAATGAATTGTATAAAATTTTTAATGAAAACGGTAATGGGCTTTTGTCCGGACTGAGCGGATTTAGTGTCGAACCGAGCAACAATTTATTGTTGGTGAAAGGGGATAAGCAACAGATACAAAAATTTAAACAGTTAATTTCTCAACTGGATAAACCGGGTAAGCAGATTGCCATAGAAGCACGCATAGTGACGATTAATAATGAAAGTCTAAATGAGCTTGGCGTTCGTTGGGGAATGTTCAGTGATGCGGATAATTTTCACAAAGTGGCAGCTAAATTTGATAGTTTTGGTTTAGAAAATTTAAGTTCTCACTTAAATGTTAATTTTTCCACGAGTTCGGAGGCTGCATCTATTGCATTACAGGTGGCAAAAATTCACGGGCGGTTGCTGGATTTAGAGTTAAAAGCGTTGGAACAGGAAAATAATGTGGAAATTATTGCCAGCCCACATTTATTAACATCTAACCAAAGAAAGGCATCGATTAAGCAAGGCTCTGAAATTCCTTATGTTATCGAAGATGATACAGAACGCAGCAGCCGTACTCATATTGAATTTAAAGAGGCAGTATTGGGTTTGGAAGTGACCCCTCAAGTTCTGCATCAAGGCGTGATCTCACTGGATTTGGTGGTAACACAGAATTCAGCCGGTGCGAGTATTCCTTATGGTGCCGGGCAAGTGGTAACGATTGATAAACAGGAAGTGCAATCGCAAGTGTTGGTGAGAGATGGAGAAACGGTGGTGTTGGGCGGTATTTTTCACGATCTGATCGGAAAAGGTGAAAATAAAGTGCCGTTGTTGGGGGATATTCCCGGATTAGGCAAGTTATTCAGTAGCAAATCGGAGCGTCATCAGAAACGTGAACTGGTGATTTTTATTACGCCAAGAATTATTCATAATTCCCAAGAAACGATAGAAAATTATCAAAAGCGGAAACAGGATTTTATACAAGGAAACAATCTTTGATAAAAATACAATGCAAGGTTGAAATATAATCCCATTTCTTGAGATAATATTGAGCTATCTCAATAAACATTCGAGGTCTAGGGGATCTTTTGAGTGTTGTAATTATGAAGAATACTTCGGTATTCTTTTTCTTTTGTAATAAAAACAACATTGTGTGTGAGTGTTACAATATTCAAAGATCAAACTATTCATAATTTTTAAACCTTAAGAACGATAAAAATGGCGGAAAAAAGAAATATTTTTTTAATTGGCCCGATGGGAGCAGGGAAAAGTACGATTGGTCGTCAACTTGCCCAACTGCTAAGTATGGATTTTGTGGATTCTGATACCGAAATTGAACAGCGAGCAGGTGCTGATATCGGTTGGATTTTTGATGTTGAGGGCGAAGAAGGGTTCAGAAAAAGAGAAGAACGCATCATTAATGAATTGACTCAACGTCAAGGCATTGTTTTATCGACCGGCGGCGGTGCAGTGATGTCTAAAGAAAACCGCAACCATCTTTCAGCGCGTGGTATTGTGATTTATTTAGAAACCACAGTGGAAAAACAACATCAACGCACTTTGCGTGATAAAAAACGTCCTCTATTACAGGGGGTGGAAGATCCGCGTAAAGTATTGGAAGATTTGGCTAAAATTCGTACGCCGTTGTATGAAGAAATTGCAGACATTACACTGCAGACAGATGATCAAAGTGCTAAATTAATGGCAAATAATATTATTGATTTATTAGAAAATTTTTCCGGCTAATCAATAGCTTGCAGCTTGAATAAGGATAGAAAAATGGTCAATGTATATGTAGAACTTAAAGAGCGTCGTTATCCGATTGCGATTGGTAGTGGATTATTATCCGATCCTAGCCATTATTCTCCTTTGAAAGCAGGCGATAAGGTAATGATTGTCAGCAATCCGACAGTCGCAAAATTTTATTTGACTACGGTGAAAAAGGCGTTGCAACAGCTAGGGTGCGTAGTTGATGAAGTGCTATTAAATGATGGTGAGCAGTATAAAACATTGTCATCCTTAAATCAGATTTTCTCGGCTTTGTTGGAAGCAAAACACGGTCGTGATACTACCATATTGGCGCTAGGCGGTGGCGTGATTGGTGATATTGCCGGTTATGCAGCTGCTTCGTATCAACGTGGTGTTCGTTTTATTCAGGTTCCAACCACACTATTGGCGCAGGTGGATTCCTCTGTTGGCGGCAAAACAGCGGTCAATCACGAGCTTGGTAAAAATATGATTGGTGCATTTTATCAACCAAGTAAAGTTATTATTGATACAGATACGTTGAGTACTTTGCCGAGCAGAGAAGTGAGTGCCGGATTGGCAGAAGTGATTAAATATGGTGCGATTCTAGATTATGATTTCTTTGTTTGGTTGGAGCAGCATATTGATGAATTAATTCAGTTGCAGCCGAGTGCTTTGCAGTACTGCATTCAACGTTGCTGTGAGTTAAAAGCGTTAACCGTAGCAAAAGATGAAACTGAGCAAGGTGAAAGAGCGTTGCTTAATTTAGGTCATACTTTTGGTCACGCGATTGAAACCCATCTTGGTTACGGTAAATGGCTTCATGGTGAAGCTGTTGCTGTTGGAATGGTGATGGCGGCGTATCTTTCTCATCATTTGGGCGATATATCCTCTGGAGATATTGCTCGCTTACAACATCTGTTGCAACAGGTTGATTTGCCGGTACACTCTCCGGATAAAATGACGGCAGATGACTATTTGCCGCATATGATGCGCGACAAAAAAGTGTTGGCAGGAAAACTTCGTTTGATTTTATTAAAATCACTGGGAAGTGCTTATGTAACATCGGATGTGGATAAAGCGTTGGTGTTGCAATCAATCCAAGACTGCATTAAACCGCATTAATTTATGCCGTCAAAGATCCTGATGCCAAAATACCGCTCTTTTCTGAAGTGGGCAGGTGGTAAATATCGCGTTATTGATGATATTAAGCGTCTTTATCCGAAAGGAAAGACGCAATTAATAGAACCTTTTGTCGGGGCAGGAACCGTCTTTTTAAATAGTGATTTTGATCATTATTTACTGGCGGATATTAATCCCGATTTGATCAATCTCTTTAATATTGTGAAGGCGGACGTTAATACTTATATCAAAGAGAGTCGTTCGCTTTTTATACATCCCGAAGCAAATACGGCAACACGTTATTATCAGTTAAGAACACTTTTTAATCAAAGTGAAGACCGTTGGTTACGAGCAATAATTTTCCTTTATTTAAATCGTTTTGGTTTTAACGGACTATGTCGTTATAACAGCGAAAATGAGTTCAATGTACCCTTTGGCAGTTACAGCCAGCACTATTTTCCGGAGAAGGAATTGCACTATTTTGCAGAAAAAGCACAGAAAGCAGAGTTTATTTGTGCCTCTTTTCAGCAAACATTTGCTGCAGCAAGTGAAAATAGCGTGATTTATTGTGATCCGCCTTATGCACCGATAAAGCAGGAAAGCAATTTTACCCGTTATGCCGGCAATGATTTCGGTTTAACTCAGCAAAAAGAGTTGGCAGAGTTATCTAAAAAGACTGCTCAGCAGCATAATGCGTTGGTGATGATATCCAATCACGATACCGTTTTTACACGCCGTATTTATCAAGGGGCAAGGTTTAAGCGTGTTAATGTGCAACGTTCGATTAGTCATTCTGTAGAAAAACGAATTAAAGTAAAAGAGTTGATCGCTGTTTTTGAGCAAAAAGCGTTGCAAAAATGGCAAGCTAAACAGCAGATGAGATTGGCATCGTTGGAATTACCTTGAATTCGAGTTGATTGATGGTAGGACAAATAGTGTTGATATTGCGGAGTAATTGAGCCTGTTGAAGTAATAATGCTTGTCGTACACTACCATTGGCAACGTGAAATAAAATTTTTTCTTCATTATATTGAGCAATGCGGATCTGTCCTCGGAATTGAGTTGGAATGCATTGTTCAATATTGCGATAAAATTGTTGACGTTTTTGGTGTTGCTCTAACAGCCCAGAAAGCGAGGAGTGTTGTAAAATTTCATTCACATTCAATGTTTTTTGATTTCTAATCTGTTTCTTATCATTTAATGACATTTCCGTCCCTTCCGTCAGTGAATTTTATGCTATTATAACGCAACTATTTTATAATCTTTTCCATTTTAACCAGTTTTATTAGGTATTGTAGTGAATTATCTTTTTTCATTGAAAATCGGGAAAAAAACAGCCTGGCCTCGCTTGATTCTAAGTTTGCTAACGTTACTGTTTTTGCCGATTCACAGCGAGCAGCCTAATCAGGTTATTCCATTGCAACCGGAAGCGAATCAATCTGTTATTAGCATTGAATCACAGCAGATAAATTTGCAGTTTGTTGCATTAAAAAAACAGTTGCAGCAAATAGAAGTTATCCGGCAAAAAAGCAGAATGCAACCGGTTCAATATTCGGTGGTGCAGAATCGTCCTCAGCATCTTAATCGTTACCAAATTCTTATTCGTGCCGGGCCTAAACCAATAGTTTAGTTTATGATGTAGGTATCGGTGAAAGGTAACCGGTAAGGTATTTATTCTATTTTGAAAAAGAAATTATTATGTTATCAGCTATTGCAAGAAAACTTTTTGGAAGTCGTAATGACCGTATTTTACGTCGCTTAAATAAGCGTGTGAGTTTAATCAATAAATTAGAACCTGAATTTGAAGCTCTTTCCGATGAGCAGCTAAAAGCAAAAACAGCAGAGTTTCGTGATCGTTTGGAAAAAGGTGAAACATTGGAACAATTGCTGCCGGAAGCTTTTGCTACCGTGCGTGAAGCGAGTAAACGTGTTTTGGGGTTACGTCCGTTTGATGTTCAGTTAATCGGCGGAATGGTGTTGAATAATCGTTGTATTGCAGAAATGCGTACAGGTGAAGGTAAAACGTTAACTGCAACATTACCTTGTTATCTTAATGCGTTAACTGGTAAAGGCGTACACGTGGTAACCGTTAATGATTACCTTGCACGACGTGATGCGGAAACTAACCGCCCACTTTTTGAGTTTTTAGGAATGACAGTAGCGGTCAATGTACCAGGTTTATTGCCCGAAGAAAAACGAGCGGCTTATGCGGCGGATATTACTTATGCGACTAATAGTGAATTAGGTTTTGATTATTTAAGAGATAATCTGGCACATACAATGCACGAACGTTTTCAACGTCCACTATATTATGCGTTGGTCGATGAAGTTGACTCAATTTTGATTGATGAAGCACGTACGCCATTAATTATTTCCGGACAGGCAGAAGACAGTTCCGATCTCTATATCGCGATCAATAAATTAATCCCTCAATTAATTAAACAGGATAAAGAGGATAGCGATGAGTACCAAGGCGATGGTGATTTTACCGTTGATTTGAAAAATAAACAGGCCTATTTGACCGAACGAGGTCAAATTAAAATCGAAAAATTACTGGTACAGGCCGGTTTGATGAAAGAGGACGAGTCTCTCTATTCACCTTCAAAAATTACCCTTTTACATCACGTTTATGCTGCGTTGCGTGCTCACGCTTTATTCGAGCGTGATGTGGATTATATTGTGAAAGATGGAGAAGTGATCATTGTTGATGAACACACTGGACGCACAATGGCTGGACGCCGTTGGTCTGATGGTTTGCACCAAGCCATTGAAGCGAAAGAGGGGGTTCAGATTCAAAGTGAAAATCAAACAGTTGCATCCATTACTTACCAAAACTACTTCCGTTTATATGAAAAATTGGCAGGAATGACTGGTACAGCTGACACCGAAGCCTTTGAATTCCAACAAATTTATGGTTTGGAAACCATTGTTATTCCAACAAATAAGCCAATGATTCGTGATGATAGAACAGATTTAATGTTCAAAAATGAAGCGGATAAATTCCAAGCTATTGTGGAAGATATTAAAGATTGTGTTGCTCGCCAGCAGCCAGTTTTGGTTGGGACAGTATCTATCGAAAAATCAGAATTGTTATCTGATATTTTGAAAAAAGAGGGCATTAAACATAATGTGTTGAATGCAAAATTCCACGCCCAAGAAGCGGAAATTGTTGCGGATGCTGGTTATCCGGGAGCGGTGACTATTGCTACCAATATGGCAGGTCGTGGTACTGACATTGTGTTAGGCGGTAACTGGAAAGCAGAAGTGGCAAAATTGGAAAATCCGACTGAAGAACAGATCGAAGCGATTAAAAAAGCGTGGCAGGAACGTCACGATATTGTGATGAAAGCGGGTGGTTTGCATATTATTGGTACGGAACGCCACGAATCTCGTCGAATTGACAACCAGTTGCGCGGTCGTTCCGGACGACAAGGCGATCCGGGTTCTTCTCGTTTCTATCTCTCTTTGGATGATGCATTAATGCGGATTTACTTGAATGAAGGTAAGTTGAACTTAATGCGCAAAGCATTTTCCGAACCGGGTGAGGCGATGGAATCTAAAATGTTGACCAAAGTGATTGCTTCTGCCCAAGCAAAAGTGGAAGCGCATAACTTTGACGGTCGTAAAAATCTGCTTGAGTTTGATGATGTTGCCAACGATCAACGCCACGCCATTTATGCACAGCGTAATGAATTGTTGGAAAATGATGATATTTCCGAAACGATTGATGTGATTCGTGAAGATGTTTTCAATCACGTTATCGATCAATATATTCCACCGCAATCTTTGGAAGAGCTGTGGGATGTAGAAGGGTTGGAAAAACGTTTGAAAGCTGATTTCAATATGGATTTACCAATCTCGAAATGGTTGGATGAAGATCACAATCTGCACGAAGAGACTTTACGTGAACGCATTATTCAAATTGCAGTGGACGAGTATAAAAATAAAGAATCGTTGGTCGGCGCAGAAACGATGCGCAATTTTGAGAAAGGCGTAATGTTACAAACCCTAGATGAACTATGGAAAGAACATCTTGCCGCAATGGACTATTTGCGTAAGAGCATTCATTTACGCGGTTATGCACAAAAAGATCCGAAACAGGAATACAAGAAAGAATCTTTCCAAATGTTTACGGAAATGTTGGAAACATTGAAGTTTAATGTGGTTAGCATTTTGACCAAAGTTCAGGTACGTACTCAAGAGGAAATTGAGGCGGCTGAAAAAGCCAGAATGGATGCTGCGCAGCGTGCTGCCGAACAGGCACATATTCAGTATCACAGTGGCGAGGATGCGGCAGAGAACAGTACAGCCGGAGATGAGGATTTTTCTCATCCAAAACGTAAAATCGGCAGAAATGAACCTTGCCCTTGCGGTTCGGGCAAAAAATATAAACATTGTCACGGACGTATCCAGTAAATAATTGTGAGGCTTCACTTAGCGTGAAGCCTTATTCTTATAAGAGGTAATTGAATGTGAAGAAGCCATTGGTAAAAGTGTCGGCAGGCATTATTCGTAATGAATTCAAACAGATCTATTTAACTCAACGATTAGAGGGAAAGGATTTTGCGCAGTCTTGGGAGTTCCCCGGCGGTAAAGTGGATAAAGGTGAAACACCGGAACAGGCATTAAAACGAGAACTGGAAGAGGAAATCGGTATTTTTGTATTGCACGCAAAATTATACGAGCATTTCGAGTTTGAGTATCCGAGTAAAAGAATTTCGTTCTATTTCTATTTAGTGGATGAATGGGTTGGCGAGCCTTTTGGTCGGGAAGGGCAAGAGGGTTTTTGGTTGGAACAGAAAGAGTTGGATGTCGGGCAATTCCCGCCGGCAAATGTGAAAATTATTCAACGATTGTTGGCTGAAACAGAAGCTGATTAGGCGGCAAGTTTTACGGTAAGTTGTTGTAATGCTTGCCAACTGTTTTCATCACCCTGTTGTTTGATTGCTTTTTCGATGGCAGCTAAATGCTGAATGGCATCGTATAAGCGATGATAATTTAAGCGTTGGATGGCTGCACTATAAAGTGGTCGTCTGTTTTTCCAAATTTTGTATTGATCAAATTTTTGACGTAACAACTGGGAGTTTAACATTTGTTGCGTATTTTTAATTTTTATGTTGTCATCACTGCCAAGCCGTAATAAAAGGAGTAATTCCTTTTGCAAAATACGCAATAACATTACTGGCTGAATATCGCCTTCATTTTGTAGCTGTTCTAAAATGCGGATACAGCGATATTTTTTGCCTTGCAAAATAGCATCAATCCATTGAAACGGCGTAAAAACAGAAGATTGTTCAATACATTGCCCAGCATTTATTAGTGTAATTTTTTGTTGTGGATAAAGTAGTTGCATTAGCTGTAACGTTTGTTTTAATGCTGCTAAATTATTTTCATAATTATAAGCTAAAAGTTCTATTGCCTCATTATCAATGCTTAACTCCATCATCTTGGCACGTTGCTGAATCCATTGCGGTAACTGTTCTAAAGTGGGTGTTTGGCAATTAATCTGCAATGTTTTGATCTGTTCTAATGTTTTGAACCACACTTGCTTTTCAATGGTAGTGGTCAGTTTTGCGATTTGAAAAATAGCGATGATGTCGGAATGCAACAAAGAAACTAGCTGTTGTAATTGCTGTTGTAACTGGGCGTTAATATTATCTGGCAAAGTGAAAAGGAAAATCTGTTGTTGTGAAAATAAACCGAAAGTTTGTAGATCGGTAAAGAGTGTTGCCCAATCAGTATTACTATCGATAACGATTTCCTGTTTTTGTGTTGCGCCTTGCTGTTTGCCGAATTGAAAAAGGTGATATTTGCTTTCTTCAATCAATAGTGGATCTTGCCCAACCAACAAATATGCAGGATAGGTTTTTTGTTGCAATGTGTGGACAAGTTGGTTGGCAAAGATCCGTATTATCATAATTGAGATTAGTATTGTTGTTGGATACTGATCATTTTGATTAAAATTTGTTGTGCCGCCTGCTTGTACATATCATTATGGATTAGTTGCTGTTCCGCATTTTTTGCTAATGCGGCACGAGAGTTGTCAAAAAATGTACGCGAAACTTGCACTTCTATTGGATATTGCTTTTTATCCGGCATTTGCAAAGATGCACTTACGGATAAAGAAAGTAAGGATTCCGCTTCACGGCCTTGTTTAAAGACAGACACCACTTCATCACTGCTGGTAGAACCGTTTAATTTTAATGTCGGAACATTTCCTTCTTCGACCAAAGTAACACCGTGGGTACGCAATTCTTTGCGCATTGCAATGGCAATATCGCTGTATTTGTCGCCACTGCTGAGTTTGACTTCTTTAAAAAGTTTTTGTGAAAGTTGGTCATTAGCAAAGTGGAAACCGCAAGAAGAGAGTAACAATGTCGCAGACAAGGCGAAAATATATTTTAGTTTATGCATCAAAATCTCCTTATTCATTGACATCTTAATAATCGTTGCAAGTGAGGTTAAATAATAACTTCCAACTAAAGTATTAAGATTACTGTAATGTGCCACCGCCGTTTAATGCGGTGGCACGTTGATGATTGCTTTTATTTAGCAACGAAACTGAGCAATTTGCCAGGCACATAAATCACTTTAACGATATTTAAACCGTCTAAGTGTTTTTGTACATTTTCATCCGCCATTGCTGTAGTTTTGATCTCTTCTTCGGAAGCACTTGCCGCAACAGTGATTTTTCCGCGAACTTTACCATTAACCTGAACTACAACCAATTTTTCTTCATCGACCATCGCCTGCTGATCGGCAACAACCCACGGCGCAAAATCAATATCATCTTGATTGCCGAGATCTTGCCATAATTGGAAGCAGATATGCGGCGTGATTGGATAAAGCATCTTAATCACCGCATTTAACGCCTCTTTCATTACCGCACGATCTTGCTCTTGCACCAATGGTGCTTTAGTGAGTTTATTCATTAACTCCATAATGGCAGCAATGGCGGTGTTGAAAGTTTGACGACGACCAATATCATCGCTCACTTTAGCAATGGTTTTATGTAGATCACGACGTAATGCTTTTTGATCAGCGCTTAACGCTTTCGGATCAAGTTCAACAGTGGCCGGCTGTTGTAAATAATCATAAGTTAATTTCCACAAACGGCGTAAGAAGCGGTTAGCGCCTTCGACTCCGGATTCTTGCCATTCCAAAGTCATTTCTGCCGGAGAGGCGAACATCATAAATAGACGAACCGTATCCGCACCATATTTTTCGACCATTTCTTGCGGATCGATACCGTTATTTTTCGATTTCGACATTTTGGTCATACCGGCGTGAACCAATTCGTGACCTTCAGGATCAACCGCTTTGATAATACGACCTTTTTCATCGCGAGTAATAGTCACTTTGGTTGGTGATACCCAAATACGTTCGTTTGTTTCTGAAGTGTAATAGAAGGCATCCGCCAACACCATTCCTTGACATAAAAGTTTAGTTGCAGGTTCATCACAAGCAAGTAAACCGGCATCACGCAATAATTCATGATAGAAGCGGAAATAAAGCAGGTGCATTGTGGCGTGTTCAATACCTCCGATATACTGATCCACCGGCAACCAATAATTCGCTTCTTCGCTGTTTAACATACCTTGTTGATATTGCGGACAAGTATAACGTGCATAATACCAAGATGACTCCATAAAGGTATCGAAAGTATCGGTTTCACGTAATGCAGGTTGTCCTTTGTAAGTGGTTTTTGCCCAGTTCGGATCGGCTTTAATCGGACTTTGAACGCCATCCATTACCACATCTTCTGGCAATTCAACCGGCAAATCTTCTAATGGCACAGGCACAACATCACCATTTTCTAAGGTAAGCATTGGAATTGGTGTTCCCCAATAGCGTTGGCGAGATACCCCCCAATCGCGTAAACGATAGTTCACTTGACGTTTACCCACGCCCATCGCTTCTAATTTATCGGCAATGCCATTGAAAGCGTCTTCAAAATCTAAGCCATTAAATTCAGCGGAATTAATCGCAATACCGTGTTCGGTGTAAGCGGCTTTGGATAAATCCAATTGTGAGCCGTCAAGTGGGGCAATAACTGGCTTTAATGGCAAGTTATATTTTTTGGCAAATTCATAGTCACGTTGATCGTGTGCCGGCACTGCCATTACCGCACCGGTTCCGTAATGCATTAAGACGAAATTAGCAATCCATACTGGTACAGCTTCACCGGTAATCGGGTGCAGAGCATAAAAGCCGGTAAACATCCCTTTTTTCTCCATTGTTGCCAATTCAGCTTCTGCCACTTTAGTATTGCGACATTCTTGAATAAATTGTGCTAATTCAGGGTTGTTTTTGGCTGCTTGTTCTGCGAGTGGATGCCCTGCGGCAATTGCAAGGTAAGATACGCCGTAGAAGGTGTCTGGACGAGTGGTATAAACGGTTACTGTTTCGTCGCTATCTTGAATTTTGAAAGTAATTTCAACTCCTTCGGAGCGACCAATCCAGTTGCGTTGCATCGCTTTTACTTGATCCGGCCATTCAGGCAATTGATCCAATCCTTGCAACAGTTGTTCAGCATAATCGGTAATTTTTACGAACCATTGTGGGATCTCTTTTTGTTCCACTGGCGTATCACAACGCCAGCAGCAACCGTCGTTTACCTGCTCATTTGCCAACACGGTTTGATCATTCGGACACCAGTTAACGGTAGAGGTTTTCTTATAAATTAATCCTTTTTTATATAATTCGGTGAAAAACCATTGTTCCCATTTGTAATATTGTGGTTTGCAGGTGGCGATCTCGCGATCCCAATCATAACTGAATCCCAACATTTTAAGTTGGTTTTTCATATATTCGATATTATCGTAAGTCCAAGCTGCCGGCGCAGCTTTATTCTTAATTGCTGCATTTTCCGCAGGTAACCCGAAAGCATCCCAACCGATAGGCTGTAATACATTTTTGCCATTCATTCGTTGATAACGGGAGATAACATCGCCGATAGTATAATTACGAACGTGTCCCATATGTAAGCGACCAGACGGATAGGGAAACATTGATAAGCAGTAATATTTTTCTTTGCTTGGATCCTGTTGAACTTTAAAGGTTTTATTATCTTGCCAGTATTTCTGAATACGACTCTCGACTAGGTCGGGACGATATTGTTCTTGCATAATAAGATTGTCCTATTAGTACTGAAATTTGAAATGAAAGATGATATTAAAAATGTGGTATAGGATAGCTTAAAATCTAGGTAATTAATAGAAATATTATTGGTATTGGCGTTGAATTTGAGTACACTTGCATTTATGTTTTTCGCATATTTTTTTCATTATGTCGCAGGTTTTCGTTGTTTGGGGAAATATTAATCAATCTTATCCTTTTCATCTTTTGCCATCAATATCATATGTAAACACGATTTTTCAGCGTACCACATTATTAGTTGATAAAAAGAAACAGCGCAAAGTAGGCTATTTTTTATTATGGAAATTATTGCAACAGCTTGGACAAGAGTCGATTTTTTTTCAGGGAATTGAAAAGGATCAACAAGGAAGACCATATTTAAAGGCGCAACAATTTGATTTCAATATAAGCCACTCCGGTGATTGGGTGGCAATGATATTAAGGAAAAGAGAAAAACAAGAGGTTGTTGCTATTGATATTGAGCATCCTAGATCAAGAAATTTTGCCCGTTTATTGAGTTATTATGCAACAGAAACAGAGATAAACTGGTGGAAATCGCAACAAAAACAAGATGAAGCTTTTTATTTGACTTGGTGTGCGCGTGAAGCGATTTTAAAAGCGAAAGGTAGAGGAATCGGTGCAATTTCCAAAGTGCGATTTGACACTGTAAATGGTTGTTTTTTTTCACAAGATGCGCCCAATGGGCAGCTTTTTTTTACAAATGATCTTCCTTTTTATTTAGCTTGTTTTGTGGAGGGAAATGAAAAAGTAGCGCAGTGTTTTTATTGGCAAGAAAAAACAGCATCATTAGTTAAACAAACAGTTCAGTTTAATATTTATCAAGTAATTAATAGGGAGTCATAGTGACGGAAGAACAAGTAGATAAATTAGACCCGCACTCTTTCGGGCGAAAATTTGCCGGCGTATTGCAGTGGATTTTAAATATTGCTTTGGTGGTATTGTCGGTAATTTTGGTGATTTTACTGGGCAAACAGACATTTGAATTGGGGCAGATTATTGTGTTGAAGGCAAGTGACACCACGATTGCCTATGTGTTGGCGGAACGAATCGTGGTCTATTTTCTCTATTTTGAGTTTTTAGCATTAATCGTGAAATATTTTACCGCAGGATTTCATTTTCCATTGCGTTATTTTTTATATATTGGCATTACTGCAATGATCAGATTGATTATTGTCGATCATTCAAGTTCACTAGGCACATTATCGGTGGCTGCGGCAATTTTATTAATGGTGATTGCATTATTTTTAGCCAATGTTGCCGAAAAGAAAAATTAGGAGATCTATAATGTCAGACGATAAATTTATTCAACAATATGGGCAAAAAGATATTGAAATTGTCAGTGATGAGGTCGTATTTAAAGGCTTTTATACGATGAAACGGGTTAAATTTCGCCACAAACTTTTTTCCGGAGAAATGAGCGGCATTGTAACGCGAGAGTTACTTGCTAAAAATGAAGCAACAGCAGTTGTACTTTATGATCCACAACTGGATAATGTTGTTTTAGTCGAGCAAGTTCGGATTGGTGCGATTGATCCGAAATCGCCTTCATCACCTTGGCTGTTGGAATTAGTTGCGGGAATGATCGAAACAGGGGAACAGCCGGCAGGCGTTGCCGTTCGTGAAAGTGAAGAAGAAGCAGGTGTACATTTAACCGAAGTAATGCCGATTATGCAATTTTGGGATAGTCCGGGTGGAATGGCGGAGCGCATTCATCTTTTTGTCGGCAAAGTAGATTCAACCAAAGTGGGCGGTATTCACGGTTTAGCGGAAGAGAATGAGGATATTCGCGTACACGTTGTCAGCCGAGCCACTGCTTACCAATGGTTGGAGCAAGGCAGAATTGATAACGGTGTTGCTGTGATTGGAATACAGTGGTTGCAGTTGAACTATAAAAAATTACAACAGAAATGGTGTTAAATTTGTGAGCAAGTGAGCATTTTCTGAATAAAAAACAATAAAAAATGTGCGTAAACTAACACTTTTGTAATTTGGTTACTGACTTTTTTATGGAATTGTCTAAAGTAGAGATAGTAATTTGAATTAATAAAAGGAGACATTATGTCAGATCTATTTCGTGATGAATCGACTGGTGTCATAAAATTGCTCCAGATAACGGATCCTCACCTGTTTGCAGATGAAAATGGTGAATTATTAGGTATTAATACATTCGATAGTTTTCGTCAGGTTTTGAGAGAAATAAAGACATCCGAATTTGAGAGTAATTATATTCTTGCAACAGGAGATTTTGTTCAGGATAACAGTGAGGCAGGTTATCATCGCTTTGTAAAAGAAATTGTACAGTTGGGCAAAAAGGTTTTTTGGATTCCCGGTAATCACGATTTCCAACCAAAAATGGAAGCGGTGTTTGAGCTTTATAAAGCTGTTATACAGTCGGAAAAACATTTATTGTTGGGAGAACATTGGCAAGTCATTCTGTTGGATAGCCAATTATATGGTGTGCCGCACGGAATGTTGAGCGAAGAAGAGTTAAAATGGTTGGAACAAAGATTATCTCTTTATCCAGATCGGAATACACTTATTGTATTGCATCACCATCTTTTGCCGACAAATTCTGCTTGGTTAGATCAGCATAATTTACGTAATCCATATGATTTTTCTGAAGTGTTGGCAAAACATCAGAAAATTAAAGCGATTGTTTATGGGCATATTCATCAAGAAGTAAATGCGGTTTGGCAAGGAATTCCTGTGTTTGCAACGCCGTCCACCTGTATCCAGTTTAAACCGGATTGTGCTTATTTTACGTTGGATAATTTACAACCGGGCTGGCGTGAAATCAGTTTATATCCTGATGGACGTTTGGAAACACAAGTTCATCGGATAAAAGATAAAGTCTTTTTGCCGAAAGATAATATGAATGGCTATTAACATTGATGGGCGATCAGGTGGTATTACTCTGTTTTTCGTAATACCACTTGTTGCATTAATCCCCAATGACAAAAATTACGCTGTTCGATTTCAAGCGGTAAAGTAGCAATTAGATCATTCAGGCGTAAATTAATGGTAGTCCCTAACGCAGTTGTAATCCGATCAAAGCCGTTACGAACACAGGACGGTTGTTGATTATCGGCTAGAAACTTATCCCAAAGTGAGATCACTCCATTCGGTTTTAATACTCGAACTGCTTCTGCTAGCAATTGTTCTGGCGTTGAAGTTACCGCTAAAATCAGGTGCATTATCACTAAATCGCAACTTTGATCCGGCAATCCACTTTGTTCCGCACGACCAACTTTGGTTTCAATCTGCCAAGGGTAATTTTGCTTTTGGATTAATATTTCCGCTTTTTGCAGCATTGATGGCGAGAAATCCACCAAGGTTAAGCAACTTTTTTCAGATAATCTTGTGGCTAAATACGGTAAATCTAATCCAGTTCCAGCACCGGCAATATAAATGGATTGTGGTGTAGGAGACCAAACTTTGTGTTGATCCAAAAGGGAAAACTGGCTTCTACGCATTCGATTAGCAGCCTGTAAAAAGAAATTATAAATCTTGCTGTAAATATCCCAACGTTGCGCAGAAGCCATCAGTGTTACCTCCGCACAAATTGTTGCTGTTCCTGTTCGGCTTTATTAATTAGCCAATCACAAGGAAGGAATCGTTCACCGTAAAGTTTTACGTGATCATTCAATGCTTTAACAATTGAAATAGCACCGATATGTTCAATATAGGCATAAATGCCTCCACGAAACTCAGGGAAAAATACGCCTAGCACTGAAGCCATATTGCCTTCATTTGGATCGTTAATGACCCCTTCTTCCAAACAGCGTGCTGCCTCATTGATCATCATCAGAATACAACGGCGAACTACTTGTTCCGATTCCAAATTATTTTCGGAAATAGTTTCCATCACATAATAGATACTTTTATCGACCATAGAGCGCTGACCATTCTGTGAGTGATAAAGATAAAAACCACGACGATTTTTACTACCTTTACGTTGATCACGAATTAAATTGCCTAATTTTGCAGGCACAGCAAAGCGCATTCCGTGGTGTCTTTCCAAACTTGGCAACATTTTAGCAAAAAGATCCAGACCAAAATCATCCAACATAGCCAATGGGCCAATTTCAAAACCGAATTCCTGCAAAGCACGATCGATGAAATCAACCGCTTCACCGTCGCACAAGCAGTAAAAGGCTTCTAACAGGTAAGGAATAAGAATACGATTTACAAAAAATCCTGGTTTATCGGAAACCAAAAGCGGAATTTTACCTTGCTGAATAGCAAAGTGGATAGCTGTCGCAATTGTTTTTTCTGATGTTTTAGGGTGAGGAATAATTTCCAACATTTTGCGATTGGAAATCGGGGAAAAATAGTGGAAGCCAATAACGTTTTCTGGACGATTGGCAACACTGGCAATGTCTGCAATCGATAAGGTTGAGGTGTTAGTGGCGAAAATAGTATGTTCACTATAGAATACTTCACTTTCTTCTAAAACTTGTTGTTTAGTGGTTAGATCCTCATAAACTGCTTCAATCACAAAATCAGCATCAGGTGCAGCTAAAAAGCGTTCACCACCGGAAATCAGATACATTAATTGCTGCATTTCACCAGAAGATAACAGTTTTTTCCCGACTTCTTGTTGCAATAATGAATGTGTTAAATGCAATGCTTTAGCAATGCCAGATGGGTGTATATCTTTGATTCTTAATGGAATTTTAGCATTTCTTACTGTGATGTAAGCAATTCCAGCCCCCATAAAACCACCACCAATAATAGCGAGTTTATTTACATCGCGTACATTATTTCCTCTAGCTTCATATTGCAAACGCATTGCTCGTTTAGTCTGTTCAAGGTTGCGCAACACTTTGGAGTTATCGCTGTTGAACAAACTGATAAAAGCTTGGCGTTCAACTTCTAAACGCAATGGATGGGTTGGCTGTTTTAAAATTTCGATAATTTTTGCCATTGCAGGATAGTTATCAATCGGCCCCAACCATTCTTTATTTTCTGCTGCATCAAACAAAATATGGCGGAATATTGGATTGTTATGCCAATATCCTTGAATTTTTTGCCAAAATTTTGCGGTTTTTGAAAGCGTTTTTGCAACTAATGTTTTTTTGCTGAAAAATTCAAAGGCGGTAGGTAACAATAAGCTTTGTGGCACAACGTCATCGATACAATTTAATGATTGCATTGTATGCACATCAAATTTGTCACCGGAAAGCAAAATAGAGAGGGCTTTCTTTAAACCAACGTGAGCAACTAACGCAGAAATTGCATCGGCGAAAGGCACAATACCGGAACGAACCTGCGGCATTGCAAATTGTGTATTAATATCATCAGAAGCAATGCGATATTGAAATGCTAGAGCTAATTCTAAGCCAAGACCGAAACAGGAGCCGTGAATTGCTGCTACTGTTGGAAATGGTAATTGACGAATGGTTTCCATTAATCGATGAATTTTATCCAAAAAGGCTTCCAATTCATTATCAGATTTTCCCATTAAACTATTGAGATCAAAGCCCTGAATAAAATTATTTTTCTTGCTGGAATAAAAAATTAAACCTTTTGTTTGTTTAGGCAGATTGTTTAACAGTTGCAACATCTGATCGACAAATTCTGCTGACAAGATGTTACGTTTTTTATCAGTTACATTCACGATCAATGATGCAATCTGTTGATCATCAATTGATAGTGTAAATGGAGAATGTTGAGTATTTTGCTGCAAATTGTTCATTATTCGCTCTCCAAAATCATAGCCCCACCGATGCCTCCTAAACCGCTTGACGCAATAAGAGAACGCCCACCGCCACGTTGTTTCAAAGCATATAATGATTGGATAATCAAACGTAAACTGCTGACTGCACGTGGATTACCATAAGCAAGAGAACCTCCTAAAATATTTAATTTACTCATATCAATATTGCCAATTGCAGTTGAACGATTAAGATGCTGCCGAGCGAAGGTCTCCGATTCAATCAGTTTTAAATTGGATAAAATTTGAGCTGAAGAGGTTTCGTGAATATCAATTAAATCTAGATCGGAAAGGCGCATATTAGCGTTTTGCAACACTTTTGCAATAGAATAGGTTACGCCAACAAACATATTTTTCCAAACATCATTTGCTGTCATTGTATAGTGGCGGATATAACCAAGAATATTCAATCCTTCAGCCTTTGCAGTGTGTTCATTCATCAGCAATACAGCCGCTGCGCCATCGCACGAATGAGAAGTGTTCCAATCAGTTGCCGTACCGTAATTTTTTCCATTAAAAGGTTTAAATTTTTGGTAAAACTCCGGTTTAACGTGTTTCTCAATTTGGTTATCGGAAACCACGAACTCTTTATAAGGAGGTGGAAAAGAAACCATTACCTGTTGGCGTAATTCACCACTTTGCCAAGCTTGATAAGCTAAACGATGGGAGCGTGCCGCATACTCGTCTAATTCTTGACGACTGAGATGAAAATCTTGAGCCATCTGTTCAGATACAGCGGAAAGAGAAAGCTGTGTTAATGGATCTTTTAAATTCAATGCCTGCAATTTGAAATCTTGCCAAGTGATTTGACGTAACAGACGATATTTTTCTTCATAGCTTTTTGCTGCCATCACATCTCTAAACAATTGAATTAAATGAGAGTTAAGGCGAATTGGTGCATTGGATAAAGAGTCAGCGCCACCTGCTAATGCATAATTAACATTTCCCATCAAAATACTGTTACTTAAATTGATTAGCACCTGTAATCCGGTTGGACAAGAGCTGCTAACAGTGTAAGATTGCGCTTTTGGCATATTTAACAAGAGCGATATTTCTCGAGATAGATTAGGAATATCAGGATCTTGGATTACTTGTCCAAATACGACTTGCTCAATTTTATCTTTTGGAACGGCTAAACGACTTAATAATTCATTAGCGACCATTGCTCCGAGATCTTTTGCTCTTGCCTCTTTGAAAAGTGTATTTTTCTTAATAAAGGGAGTACGAATACCATCAACAACGGCGACTCTAGCACCTTTGGATGTGGTTAAAACAGGTTGTTCAGACATAGGAATACCAGCTGATGAATAAAAATAACGTAGAATTGTAACGCATTCTATACCAGAGCGCGATAACTGGGAATAGGGACACTTTGTCTTTGTTTTTCAAATAGTGATTAGGTAGAATAATTGCAAATTTTGAAGGATTTTAATGATGACAAAAAAGAAATTAACTAAAAAAGACAATACGATTGCCTTAAATAAAAGAGCAAGACACGATTATTTTATTGAAGATGAAATAGAAGCAGGTTTGGCATTGCAAGGCTGGGAAGTTAAATCACTACGAGCAGGCAAAGCCAATATTGGTGATAGTTATGTTATTTTCCAGAACGGAGAAGCCTTTTTATTCGGGGCAAATATTACGCCGTTAAATGTAGCCTCTTCCCATATAGTTTGCGATCCGACTCGCACACGTAAATTACTTTTAAGCAAGCGAGAAATTGACTCCTTATTTGGTAAATCAAATCGTGATGGATATACGATTGTAGCGTTGTCACTTTATTGGAAAAGTGCGTGGGCAAAAGTCAAAATTGGTATTGCAAAAGGTAAAAAACAACACGATAAACGCCAAGACATCAAAGAGAGAGAATGGAAGCTCACTAAAGATCGTATTATGAAAAATGCGGGAAGGTAGAGAATAAAAAATCCCTAATCAATTAATTAGGGATTTTGGAGTTTAGAGTTTAGATTGAGTTGTTAATAAACGCAGCCAATTGTGCTTTTGGAATCGCACCAACTTGGGTGGCAACAGGTTGACCGTTTTTAAAGATAATCAATGTTGGGATGCTGCGCACACCTAATTGTGCAGGGGTTTGTTGATTTTCATCAATGTTAATTTTGACGATTTTTACTTTGCCGTCAAATTCTTCTGCAAGATCATCCAAAACCGGTGCAATCATTTTGCAAGGTCCGCACCAAGGTGCCCAAAGGTCAAGTAAAACAGGGACATCCGATTTTAAAACGTCCGCTTCGAAAGATGCATCGCTTGAATAAACAATTTTATCGCTCATAAAGTTTAATCCTTAATTGAAGTTTATTTTTTCATCAATGTTAAAAATGTTACGGTAGTATAACACTAATTTGTTGCACAAAATACAATTCCAGCAATAGCCAAAACTTAAAGTAGATTTGCGCAAGGTTGATTTGTAACCAGTGCGTGGATATTGCTAAGTGTCACATCCGAGATACTGGTTAATGCCTCTTCTGTTAAAAATGCCTGATGCCCTGTCAGTAACACGTTATGGCAAGAAGATAAACGACGGAATACGTCATCTAAAATTACTTCATTCGATTTATCTTCGAAGAAGAGATCTCGTTCATTTTCATAAACATCCATACCTAATGCGCCAATTTTACGGGATTTTAAAGCTTCAATCGCCGCTTGGGTATCAATCAATGTGCCACGACTGGTGTTAATGATCATTACACCATCTTTCATTTTTTTGAATGCTTCGGCATTTAACAGATGATAGTTTTCCGGGGTTGCCGGACAATGAAGCGTAATGACGTGCGAATGGGCATAGAGTTCATCTAAAGAAACATAAGTGGCGCCAAGTTCTTCTGCTGCCGGATTTTTAAATGGATCATAACAGAGAATATGCATACCAAAGCCTTTTAGAATTCGCATTACGGCTAAACCGATTTTCCCGGTTCCGATAACGCCAACAGTGCGTCCGTGCATATTGAAACCGATTAAGCCTTCAAGCGAAAAATTGGCTTCACGGGTGCGTTGATAAGCGCGGTGAATGCGACGATTTAATGTCAACATTAAGCCGACCGTATGTTCGGCGACCGCTTCCGGAGAATATGCCGGCACTCTAACCACACTTAATCCCAATTCTTTTGCCGCTTCTAAATCGACATTGTTGAAACCGGCACAACGTAAAGCAATAATTTTGACACCGATTTGCGCAAGTTCGGTGAGCACTTCCCGATCGGCATTATCGTTTACAAAAATACAGACCGCTTGGCAACCTTCCGCCATTTTTGCAGTACGCTTACTGAGCATAAAGTCAAAAAATTCGAGATCAAAATTGTATTTGACATTGACCAGTTCCAAATATTTTCGGTCATAACTTTTTGTACTATAAACAGCGATTTTCATCGTAATACTCCTATTAAATTTAAATTTTGCTTTCCTGTTGATAGTGTAACATATCAAGACCAAGTTAGGCGCTTTTGGTTGTGCCGAAGTCAGCAGTTCTGAAAGGGTAATTTAGGTTAATTTTAAAGAAAATGAGTGGTAAGAGCAGATAAATGCTGTGATTTTCGATAAAATCGTTATAATGTTGAATTTTTATAGACGAGAAGTGAGAGGAAACTATGTCATTTCATATTTTGTTATTAAATGGCCCTAATTTGAATATGTTGGGGAAACGGGAGCCGAAGCATTACGGTAGACAGACCTTACAAGATATTGAAACGGCGTTGCAAGAAAGTGCCGGAAAGTATGGCATTGAATTGAGTTGTTTCCAATCCAATAGCGAAGAAAAACTGATTAATAAAATTCACGAAAGTTTGGGAAAAGTGGATTTTATTTTGATTAATCCGGCGGCGTTTACTCACACCAGTGTGGCCTTGCGGGATGCGTTATTATCAGTAGAAATTCCTTTCGTTGAAATTCATCTTTCAAATATTCATCGTCGTGAACCTTTTCGCCATCATTCCTATCTAAGCGATATTGCTGTGGGCGTAATTTGCGGATTAGGCGCGGCTGGGTATCAATATGCGTTACAGTTTGCCGTTGCCCATTTGCAACAGCAACAAGCAAATTAATCATCGCTACCGGTTTTTTGTAGCGATTTGTCGATTAAACATTAACTAAATAGCGGATCAAACTATGGATATTCGTAAAATTAAAAAACTCATCGAATTAGTTGAAGAATCAGGTATTATGGAAATTGAGATTTCCGAAGGTGAAGAATCTGTGCGTATTAGTCGTGGTAGTGCAGTAGTGGCGTCGGCACCGGTTGCGCCACAACCGATCATCGTACCACCAGCTGCTCCGGCAGCGGTTGCAGCACCCACAGCAGCACCGGTGGCAGCTCCGGCAGCAGAAGCGGATGCAATTTCCGGTCATACCGTTCGCTCACCGATGGTGGGGACATTCTATCGTAGTCCAAGTCCCGAAGCTGCACCATTTGTTGAAGTTGGTAAGAGCGTGAAAGTCGGTGATACGCTTTGTATTGTCGAAGCAATGAAAATGATGAATCGTATTGAATCTGATAAAGCTGGTGTAGTAAAAGCTATTCTAGTTAATGACGGTGATGCGGTTGAATTTGATGAACCATTAATCGTAATTGAATAAATTTACTATGACATAATTTGATAACCATCATATCAAATTGTGTCGATTTTTATGGATAGAACTATGTTAGAAAAAGTAGTTATCGCTAATCGTGGTGAAATAGCATTGCGTATCTTACGAGCGTGCAAAGAGTTAGGTATTGCCACTGTGGCGGTACATTCAATAGCGGATCGTATGTTAAAACACGTTTTGCTTGCGGATGAAACTGTTTGTATTGGGCCGGCACCATCTGCCAAAAGTTATTTAAATATTCCGGCAATTATTGCAGCCGCAGAAGTGACAGGTGCAGATGCAATTCATCCAGGATACGGATTTTTATCAGAAAATGCTGATTTTGCAGAACAAGTAGAACGTTCGGGTTTTGTATTTATTGGGCCTACAGCAGATGTTATCCGTTTAATGGGAGATAAAGTTTCGGCGATTAATGCAATGAAAAAGGCTGGTGTACCTTGTGTACCGGGTTCTGATGGACCATTGGGTAGAGATATCAATAAGAATAAAGAGATCGCTAAGCGTATTGGCTACCCAATTATTATAAAAGCGTCTGGCGGTGGCGGCGGTCGAGGAATGCGCGTTGTTCGCCAAGAAAGTGCTTTGGAAGAAGCGATTGCAATGACAAAAGCGGAAGCGAAAGCTGCGTTTAATAATGATATGGTTTATATGGAAAAATATTTGGAAAATCCACGCCATATCGAAATTCAAGTGTTGGCAGATACACACGGTAATGCAATTTATCTAGCTGAACGTGACTGTTCAATGCAACGTCGTCACCAAAAAGTGGTGGAAGAAGCCCCGGCACCGGGCATTACTGAAGAGATGCGCCGTCATATCGGCGAGCGTTGTGCTAATGCGTGTAAAGAGATCGGTTATCGTGGTGCAGGCACGTTTGAGTTTTTATATGAAAACGGTGAATTCTATTTCATTGAAATGAACACTCGAATCCAAGTGGAACATCCGGTTACTGAAATGATCACCGGCGTTGATTTAGTCAAAGAGCAGTTACGCATTGCATCAGGTTTGCCGCTATCTTTCAAACAGGAAGATATTCAAGTACGCGGGCACGCAATTGAATGTCGTATTAATGCAGAAGATCCAACTACATTCTTACCATCTCCGGGTAAAATCGAACATCTTCACTCACCGGGTGGGTTCGGTATTCGTTGGGATTCTCACATTTATGGTGGTTATACTGTACCACCAAATTACGATTCAATGATTGGTAAATTGATTGCGTATGGTGAAGATCGTCAAGTAGCTATTCGTAGAATGCAGAATGCTTTAGCTGAAACGATTATTGATGGTATTAAAACCAATATCCCACTTCACGAATCAATTTTGGAAGATAAAAATTTCCAAAAAGGCGGCACTAATATTCATTACCTTGAGAAAAAATTAGGATTGAATGATTAGTTAGTTATTAAACGCCGGTAATTCACCGGCGTTTTGCTCTTAAAATGATATAAAAATATGGCAAAAAAAGCAGAAATATTAACACTCGAACAACAAAACTTTCGTAATGCGATGTCTAAATTAGCAGCGGCAGTGAATATTATTACAACACAAGGTGAGGCAGGAACTTGTGGAATTACGGCGACGGCGGTTTGTTCTATCACAGATACACCACCAACAGTTTTAGTTTGTGTGAATCGTAATAGTCAAATGAATGCTGTATTTAAACAGAATAAACAGGTTTGTATTAATATTCTATCTGCAGAGCAGCAAGAGCTTGCTTGTCATTTTGCAGGTATGCGTGAAAGTTCAATGGAAGATCGTTTTAATATGGACATCTGGAAAGAAAAACACGAACTTTATCACGCTCCGGCATTAATTGGTTCATTGGCTAATCTGCACGGTACAATCACTATGATTCACGAAGTTGGCACGCACTCGTTATTTTTCGTGACACTAGAGACAATCGATGTGAATGAGGGCAAAGGTTTGGTGTATTTTAACCGAGGTTTTCAGGTTGTAAAAGAAAAGAGCCTATTATCATTATAGGCTCTGAACATTATTGATTAATAGTTTTTAGATTGCTCTTTATCTACGACAATCGGATCTACATAGAATATATCAGGAATAGGCTGTTTATGAATTTGCTTTAATGCATTTTCAATAGCTATAGTTACCTGTTTTTTTGGCAACTGGTCAATAGTATTTTGGAGTTTTCCTTGTTTTACATATTCAATAGCCAAAGGAATTCCATCATAACCAGTGATAAGCACTTTTCCTGCCAATCCTGCATTTTCAACAGCTGTTACTGCACCAATAGCCATATTATCATTCGCTGCAAAAATGCCATTTATATTTGGATTGGCGGTCAGAATATTGCTAACAACGTTTAATGCTTGTTCGGTTTCCCAATTTGCTGATTGTGATGCCACAATTTTTATTCCGGGTGCTTCATTAAATGCTTTTAATGCTCCAGCTTTCCGTTGTTCACCATTATCAACTCCAGGTATGCCTTCTAATATAGCGATATCCCCCTTACCTCCTAAAGCATCGACTAAATTTTTAGCTGCTAAATATCCTCCTAAAAAGTTATCTACGCCAACATAATTAAATTTTAAGTTTGCTTTTTTAGCAGCTTCGGCATCTAAGCGAACATCTAAATCAATAATCGGAATACCTGCTTTTTCTGCTTTTTGGAAAGCTGGAATAAATGCTATAGAGTCATTTGGAGTTACAATGATGGCATCTACTTTTTTAGCAATCATATTTTCAACAAGGCCAACGAGTTGTTCTGTTGAATCTTCTTTTTCTGCAACTTGAATAATTAAGTCAACGTCCATTTTTTTAGCTGCTTCTTCAGCACCTTGTTGCATAGAAATAAAGTATTCATTACTTAATGTTTTCATAAGTAGTGCAATTTGTGGTTTTTCTGCAGCATATAAAGATCCGGATATGACAAAGGCAAGTAATCCAGCTTTTATGGAGTTAGAAAGGAAATTTTTTTTCATAGGATTCTCCTTTAATTAAGCTACTATTCTGATCACTGATGTAATCATTGTTTTTATTTTAACACTTCAATAAATTTTTAATGTGATTTTAGTCACAAAAACGATCTAAAACTTACTTGTTTTGATAATTTGTTAAAATTTTTACACAATAATTGTTATTTATGTGATTTTAATCACATTTATTTTTAAGTGAATATCATATGCTTACAACAATGATAAATCATTAAATGGAGTAAAAGTCATGTCCAAAGATAAGCAACTTATATTGGAATTACAAAATATTAATAAGAGTTTTTTTGGGGTGAGTATTCTTAAGAATGTAAATCTAAAGATTTACTCCGGTGAAGTTCATTGCTTAGTAGGAGAAAATGGTGCTGGAAAATCAACATTATGTAAAATTATTGCAGGAATATACCCCAGAGATAATGGAAAAATTTTATTCCAAAATACATATTATTTACCTAAAACAGTGAAAGATGCTCAATTGCTAGGTATAGGGTTTATCCATCAAGAATTAATGTTAGTTCCTCACCTAACAGTGTTAGAGAATATTTTTTTAGGATCAGAAGAAAAGTCATTTTGTAATAGGATGAATTGGAAAAGTATGAGGGAAAAAACACAAAAGATTATTGATGATTTGGAACTTGATATAAGTCCTGATGATTTAGTAATTAATCTATCTGTTGCGCAGCAACAGATGGTAGAAATTGCTAAGGCTGTGTTTGGTGGATATAAAGTTATTATTTTTGATGAGCCAACAGCATCTATTTCAAGAAAAAATACGGAAACCTTGTTTAGGATTATTCATCAACTAAAAGAAAAAAATGTTGCAATGATATATATATCACATCGTTTAGAAGAGTTTAAACATATAGCGGATAAAATTACAGTATTGAGAGATGGTGAGATTACGGGAACATTAAATTATAAAGATACATCATCAAAAGAAATTGTGAAATTAATGGTAGGAAGAAATATTGATTTTTCACATTATTATAGAGAATTTAAAGGAACAGATGAAAAGTTAAGAGTAGAGAATTTAAATAATAAAAAAATTAAAAATATTAATTTTACTTTATATAAAGGCGAAATATTAGGATTCGCTGGGTTAGTGGGAGCTGGAAGAACAGAAATCCTAAGAGCAATATATGGGGCAGATGAGTATGTGGGAAATATATTTATTGATAACAAAAAAATAAATATATATACACCTGAAGATGCTGTAAAACAAAAAATAGGATTTATTACAGAGGATAGGAAAATACAAGGATTAATATTAGGATTAAGTATTAGAGACAACATTACTCTTCCTATTTTAAAAAATTTTTGGAATAAATTTTATTTAGATAAGAAATTAGAAAAAGAGCTAGTAGAAAAAGATAGAAAAAAATTACGTATTGTATCTAAAGATCAGGATCAAGAAGTAAAAACACTTTCAGGAGGAAATCAACAAAAAGTCATTATTGCAAGATGGTTAGAAAGTGGAGTCAATATTTTACTATTTGATGAACCTACTCGAGGGATTGATGTTGGTGCAAAAACAGAAATATATGATTTAATGAGGGAATTTGTTATTAATGGTGGCAGTATTATTATGGTTTCATCTGATTTGCCGGAATTAATTACAATGTCGGATAGAGTAATTGTAATGAGAAATGGTGAAAAGATTAAAGAAATAGCAGAAAAAGATGAAATTAATGAAGAAAATTTAATGCATTTAATGATCGGTGTTTAATTTATTGGGGGTATATATGTTAAATATAAGAAAAGTAATATCTAAGCTAGGTATTGGTATTGTTCTTTTCCTTATGATATTAGGTATGTCAATTAGTTCAGACGTATTTTTATCTACAAATAATATTTTAAATATATTATTACAAGTATCGGTAATTTGTATTATATCAGTCGGAATGACTTATGTCATATTAACAGGTGGAATAGATTTATCGGTAGGTTCTATAGTTGCATTATCTGCGGTATGTCTGGGGGTTTTTGTTCATTCAGGATTAGCATGGATAGGAGATGATCC
The DNA here is from genome assembly GCF_054166015.1 of Gallibacterium sp. ZY190522. Classification (NCBI taxonomy): domain Bacteria; kingdom Pseudomonadati; phylum Pseudomonadota; class Gammaproteobacteria; order Pasteurellales; family Pasteurellaceae; genus Gallibacterium; species Gallibacterium sp. ZY190522. The sequence goes on along the minus strand of NZ_CM135118.1, from coordinate 1,674,011 downwards.
ATCTTCAATAGAAATAATGTTAGTTATATTGTTTTCTATATTAGGAACAATTTTAGTAGGAGCCTTATGTGGTTATGTTAATGGATTAGTTATTGTCTATGGGAAGGTTACTTCTTTTATAACAACATTAGGGATGATGGGAATAGCAAGAGGATTGGCATTAACAATATCTAATGGAAAGACAATCTATAATTTTCCGAATGAATTACGTTTTTTAGGTAATGGTTCGATTTCTTTAGGAGGAGTCAATATACCAATACCAGTTATCATTGCCTTAATTGTTGTATTAGTAAGTTATTACGTTTTAACTCAAACTATTTTTGGAAGACAGATATATGCTTTGGGTGGAAATAGAGAGGCAGTTAGATTGTCTGGTATTAATGTTGCAAAATTAGAAATTAAAACTTATGTTATTAATGGATCTTTAGCCGCTATAGGTGCTGTTATTTTAGTTGGTAGATTAAATGCTGCACAACCTATAGCTGGAATGGGATATGAGCTGGATGCTATTGCAGCAACTGTAATTGGAGGAACGAGTTTAATTGGCGGTGTTGGTTCAGTTATAGGAACTTCTATTGGTGCCTTAATTATGGGAGTTTTGCAAAATGGATTGACGTTATTAAATGTTACGTCTTATTTGCAAAGACTTATTATAGGATTAGTAATAATATTAGCAGTATTCCTAGATCAAATCAGGAGAGGAGAAGTATCTACAACAAAAATAAAAAGATTATTTTTTAGAGAATAGTTTATTTTTACTTTTATATGGAGAAAATATATGAAGTATTATCTAGGAATTGATTGTGGTGGAACTTTTGTTAAGGCTCAAATTATAGATGAATTAGGTAATATTATAAAATGTGCTAAAGATAATATAGGGATTATTAGTAATGAACCAGGTTATGCAGAAAGAAATATGAATGCTCTTTGGAGTTCATGTGCTAATATTATTAAAAAAGTAATTGAATATTCAGGTGTTGATAACAGAATGATTGTGAGAATAGGTATATCAGCACAAGGGAAAGGAGTACATCTATTAGATAAAAATTATAATAGTTTGGGGAATGCCATACTTTCATCAGATAGACGAGCGGAAAAAATTGTATCTATGTGGAAAGAGCATGATGTTGATAAAATAATATATCCTATAACCAAACAAAACATATGGAGTGGACATCCGGTCTCTATTTTAAAATGGATAAAAGATAACGATATTGATAGATATAGTAAGATAGAATATGTTTTAATGACACATGATTATTTAAGATTCTGTTTGACTGGCAATCTATATTGTGAAGTTACTAATATATCAGAATCTAATTTATATAATATTAATCTAAAACAATATGATGAAGAATTATTTAAATTATTTGATATTTATGAAATGTTTGGGAAATTAGCTCCTGTCATTGATTCTGAACAGATAGCTGGATATGTGACAAAAGAGGCAGCGGTAGTAACCGGGTTAGCAATTGGAACTCCAGTAATAGCAGGATTATTTGATGTTGTTGCTGCGACTTATAGTGCTCATCTAGAAAATGAATACGTATTAAATGGTATTTTAGGTACTTGGAATATTATTAGTGGGGTAACAAATAATATTAAAGAAACTAATTTTAACCTTATTCAAGGTAAGTATATTAGTGATAAGATTGTTATTCACGATGATAGTCCTACATCAATAGGAAATTTAGAATGGTTTATTAATAATTTTGATGAATTAGACTATTCAAGGATTAATAAATTAGTTGAATCTATACCAGAATGTTCTTCATCCATCTTATTTATTCCATTTTTATATGGATCTAATTTTGGAAATAATATTTCTGGTGGAATTTATAATTTACAAATGTATCATACAACAGCACATCTATTTCAGGCTATCTATGAAGGAGTTATTTTTAGTTTTAAATACCATTTAGATAGAATGTTAGACGTTTTTCCTCAAGTATCAACATTAAGAATAATGGGTGGAATTACTCATTCTCCAGTTTGGCTACAAATGTTAGCTGATATTACAGGAATAAAATTAGAGATTATTGAGATTGAAGAGGCAGGGTGTTTTGGGGTCTCTTTATTATCAATGAAAACCATGGGAATTGATATAGATAAAGTTTATAATAATTTGCCTAAGAAAATTGTTTATCCTAGGGTTGATAAATTTGATGATTATTATAAAAAATATAACTTGTATATTGATTTATTAAAATCTTTGGATAAGAAATAATTTTAATGTAATATTAATTATAGCAGTTTATATTATAGAATTATTTATATTATAAAGATATGGGTGTTTTTATGTATGATAAAAAAAACAAAAGTAGAATTCAACAATTAAAAGTTCTATTAAATCAAGTGGAAAAACTTCATTTAAGAGATGCATCAGAAATTTTAAATGTTTCCGAAATGACAATTAGAAGAGATATTAGCAATAGCGACGGCTCTATAGTTTTATTAGGAGGGTATTTGGTAAAAAAAATTAATCATAAGAGTAATTATTTTTTATCTGATCAACAAGATAAGAATATTGTGGAAAAAATGCTACTAGGAAAAGTTGCTTCAAAACTTGTTGAAAATGGAGATATTGTTTTTTTTGATTGTGGTACTACAATCCCTTTTATTGCATCTCATATACCTGATAATATAAATTTTACTGCAGTATGTTGTTCAATAAATGTATTTATGGTATTACGAGAAAAAAGGAATTGTGAAATTATTTTATGTGGAGGAAATTACTGTAGAGATAATGAATTAGTAACTTCTATACAAGCCAAAGATATTTTGGATTCTATTTGCACTACAAAAGCTTTTATAGCTACTTCAGGAGTAGATGTAAATAATGGGCTTACTTGTTTTCATTTTAATGAAGCACAAGTTAAGCAACAGGCAATGATGAGAGCAAAAGAAAAAATATTGGTTTTTGATCATTCAAAATTTAATTTTGTTTACCCAGCATATATAGGAGAATTAGATGAATTTAATATAATAATATGTGATCAACCATTGCCACCCCAGTTTCAATTTGATAGAAAGAAATTTGTTAATCTTATCTAAGATATTTTCTTGATAAGTTTATTGAAAAGTATTCCACTCCCCATTCCCTGTCAACATTAGTGAAATATTGTGATGCTGTTTTAAGGTTGAACGATGTCCGACACTAATTAAAATGGTGTCAGGAAGCTGGTCGAGAATTAATTGATACATCGCAAATTCCAACCCTTCATCCATACTGGATGTGGCTTCGTCTAAGAAAGCCACTTTAGGTTTAGCTAAAAGTAAGCGAGCAATTGCAAGTCGCTGTTGTTCACCCAGTGAGAGAATGCGTGTCCAGTCACGTTCTTCGTCTAATTTATCAACCAAATGTGCTAATTGAACGGATTTCAACACATCAACTGCATTTTGTTCATCCTGTTGTGGAATAGGGTTCGGATAATACAATGTTGCGCGTAAACTGCCTTGTGGCAGGTAGCTTTTTTGCGATAGAAACAGCGTTTGTTGCGGACAATAAATTTTCCCATCTGAGTAAAGCCATAAGCCGGCAATTGTGCGTAATAAGGTGGTTTTACCAATACCGGATGGGCCTTGGATTAATAAACGTTGTCCGCCAGTTAAAGTTAGATTGAGTTGTTTGAGCAATGCTTTCCCGTCTGCGTTATAAATTGAGAGGTTTTCAAAAACAACATTGCTTTGCGACGGCAGAATATTGGCAGTGGAATGTGATTGGCAACTTTGCATTGCGGCAGTAAATCCGCTTAAACGGTCTAATGTGGCGCGATATTCGGTGAAAGTGTCATAACTGTTACGAAAAAATGAAAGCGAATTGTGAACTTGCCCGAATGCTTGTGCAGTCTGTACCATATCTCCCAATGTAATTTGTTTAGAGAAAAAACGTTGTGCTTGAATAATAAACGGAAATACCACAGAAATTTGGCTAACGACGATATTAAATCCCGAAAGTTTCAGTGTACGGAAAACAAGTTTCCAGACATTATCAATAATGCATTTAAATTGTTGATTTAACAGAATTCGCTCTATTTTTTCACCTGCATAAAAAGCGATACTTTCCGCATATTCTTTTAAGCGGATCAGTGAATAACGATAGTCAGCGTTTAATTTTTCATTAGCAAAGTTTAGCTTGATTAATGGTCGACCAAGTTTGAAAGCAAAAACGCTGGTAATTAAAACATAAATAAAGACAAGATAAACCATCATATGTGGGATTTCTACTCCGGCGATAGTCATTGGACCGGATAGATTCCAAAGGATAATGGTGAAGGCGACAATCGAAACACAGGCACTGATCACGCCGGTAGCAAAATTGAGAGAGTTTTCAATATAAGAGGTAATGTCCTGTTGAATACGTTGATCAGGATTATCTAATTGGTTATAGCTGAATTGTGTTTTATAAAAGGTTTGATCTGATAGCCAACGATCTAAAAAATGTTGGTTGAGCCATTCTCGCCAATGAATATTAAAACGATTTTTGATGTAGTAGATAATAAGCGCATTTAGTAAGTTAATACTGACGATAACACCGAAAAAAATCATTTGTTGCCAGAATGCTGTTTCATCTAGTTCCTGCAATGCTTTGTACATATTGTTGTACCATTGCGAGAAAATTACATCGATTCTAACAGAAAGTAGAGTCAGCAGGACAATTACACAAAAGGTAGCAATCGGGGCAATGCCTTGTTTGCCGACAAAATAATGTTTAGCCAGTTGCCAAAATTGATGTCCCCATCGAGTTGATTTGATCAGTAAAAACAGTGCGATTGCAAAACAAATTGAGCTGATAATAAAACTTTTGGCAATCCACCAAAAAGAATTAATTGCTTCAGAGACTAAATCCATTGAAAAATCCGAGATATTTTATTTTTTAAAAAAACTGTGGGCTATTTTGCCTAGATAAAGTCGTTTAGGCAAAAATTTTTGTAAAAAATTCAATAAAATTTGCCTTTCCTCAGTTTTTTTCATCTTAGAAAGCAATATAATCTTGCGCAGTTTTATTTTTTAACTATTAAGGAGTAGTTGTATGAGTGATATTGCTATCACTATCAGTCTCCTATCATTAGTTGCTGTACTTGGATTATGGATAGGACACTGGAAAATTAGGGGCGTCGGTTTAGGGATCGGCGGTGTGCTGTTTGGTGGAATATTGGTTTCACATTTCACAACGCAGTATGGTATTACATTAGATGCTCACACCATGCACTTTGTGCAAGAATTCGGTTTGATTCTGTTTGTTTATACTATCGGAATTCAAGTTGGCCCGGGCTTCTTCTCTTCTTTAAGATCATCCGGTCTAAAACTGAATTTATTTGCAATGATGATCGTTTTTTTAGGCGCATTAATTGTTATCGTAATGTATAAATTGTTTGGATTGGAACTTCCGGTTATTTTAGGGATCTTCTCCGGTGCAATTACTAATACTCCGTCTTTAGGTGCAGGACAGCAAATCCTAGCAGAACTTGGTTTTACCAATATTACAGAAACAATGGGTACAGCTTATGCAATGGCTTATCCGTTCGGTATTTGCGGTATTTTATTAACAATGTGGTTAATTCGCTTATTCTTTAAAATTAAAGTAGATCAAGAAGCGGCAGCCTTTGAACGCGAAATGAATCACGATAAAGAAACACTTAGTGCAATTAATGTACGTGTTACTAACCCTAATTTGGCCGGATTGCGGATGTCTGAAATCCCAGGTTTAGAACTGAAAGATGTAATTTGTTCACGTTTAAAACGTGGTGATTTGTTATTGGTACCGAAGGATGACACTATCGTAAATTTAAACGATTATTTGCATTTAGTTGGAGAACCTGCAGTACTTCATCGTGTTCAATTAGTTGTTGGTGAGTTGGCAGCAAATGAACTATTAACGACACGAGGTACGGATTTGCGTACTGTTCGTGTTGTTGTGACCAATGAACAGGTTCTTGGTAAAAAAATTCGTGATTTAAATATCCACCAAAAATATGAAGTAGTTATTTCTCGTTTGAACCGTGCCGGGGTTGAATTGGTTCCTAGCCAGAATACTAGCTTACAGTTTGGGGACGTATTGAATCTTGTTGGTCGTTTGGATGCCATTGAAGCAGTTACCGCCATTATCGGAAATGCGCAGCAAAAATTGCAACAAGTTCAGATGTTGCCGGTCTTTATCGGTATCGGTCTTGGGGTGTTATTGGGTTCTATTCCGGTACAAATTCCAGGTTTCCCCGTGGCATTGAAACTTGGGCTTGCAGGTGGCCCGTTAGTGGTTGCATTAATTTTAGCTAGAATTGGTAGTATTGGAAAACTCTATTGGTTTATGCCACCAAGTGCTAACTTAGCATTGCGTGAAATTGGCATTGTGTTGTTTCTCTCCGTTGTTGGGTTGAAATCAGGCGGTAATTTCCTTGAATCATTAATTGATGGTGATGGCGGTGAATGGGTGCTTTATGGTGCTGTTATCACCTTTATTCCATTATTTATTACTGGAATTGTGGCGAGAATTTATGGTAAGTTGAATTACCTCACTATCTGTGGGCTACTTGCAGGATCAATGACTGATCCTCCGGCATTAGCGTTTGCCAATGCATTAAAGGAAGAAAGTGGCGCAGCATCGCTCTCTTATGCGACAGTGTACCCGTTAGTAATGTTCCTCAGGATCATAACACCGCAATTGTTGGCAATTCTACTGTTGTGGTTTTCAGCTTAGCGATTATTAATCAAAAAATATTTATATAATATTTTCTCAGCCCGACTTAAGTCGGGTTGGTTTTTCTTTCAAGCTCTTCAATGTTTTCAAAAGATTTTCCATAAAATATTCTACTTTCATCTGTCAATTCGAATATGGCGTCGCTTGGTATGGAGAATGGCAAACGTACAACAGATTAAAGGAAGACTTTGCTGATGTTGAATATAAAAATAAATGGCGCTGTTTGAAAATTTGGTTATATTTGCTCATAAAAAATCTGCACCCCTGTGGTTGGATAATAAGTTGAACTTTAGGGGTACAGATCAAAATTTTTATTTAAAATTATTTAGATTATAACGTTGGCATACTGAATGCAGTACCTTGTTCTCTCATTTGATGATTCGGCCAACGACTTGTGACCGTTTTCATTCTAGTATAAAAACGAACCCCATCAGGACCATAAACATTAAGCGCCCCAAAGATAGAATCTTTCCAACCGCCAAAGCAATGGAATGCCATTGGCACAGGAATTGGAATATTGATACCAACCATACCTGCTTTTACATCGTGACTGTATTGGCGTGCAGCATCACCATCACTGGTAAAAATTGCACTACCGTTGCCGTACTGATGTATATTAATAAGGTGAATAGCTTCCTGATAATTTTTGGCACGGATAATTGCGAGAACAGGTCCAAAAATTTCTTCTTTATAAATAGTCATTTCAGGTGTGACATGGTCAAATAAACTACCACCAATGAAATAACCATTTTCATATCCTTTAACTTTATAATTTCGTCCATCAACCACTAATTTTGCGCCTTCATTTACTCCCTGATCGATATAACTTGATACTTTTTCTAAGTGTGCTTTAGAAATTAATGGTCCCATTTCATTTTCTGGTTTACCTTCAGGTAAAACTCCAGGACCAATGCGCAATCCTTTTATTTTTGGTATTAAATGTTGGACAAGCGCATCGGCATAATCATCATCAATTGTAACTGCTACAGAAAGCGCCATACAACGTTCGCCAGCGGCGCCGAAAGCTGCTCCTAATAGTGAGTTAGCCGTAGTTTCAATATCTGCATCAGGCATAATCAATACGTGATTTTTTGCTCCACCTAATGCTTGCACACGTTTTCCATATTTAGAACCGGTTTCATAAATATATTGTGCAATTGGCGTTGAACCAACAAAACTTACAGCTTGAATACGAGGATCTTTTAATAATACATCAACAACCTCTTTATCTCCTTGAACTACATTAAATACCCCATCCGGTAATCCAGCTTCTTTTAATAATTCTGCTAAACGAATCGATAATGAAGGATCTTTTTCAGAAGGTTTCAATACAAAGGTATTACCACAAGCTAATGCAATAGGAAACATCCACATTGGCACCATTGCAGGAAAATTAAATGGGGTGATGCCTGCAACAACACCTAAAGGCTGCATTAGTGAAAAACTATCAATACCGCGTCCTACATTAGCTGAATATTCTCCTTTCAATAGATGTGGAATACCAGTTGCAAACTCGACTACTTCTAACCCTCTAGTCAATTCTCCAATGGAGTCAGAGTAAATTTTTCCGTGTTCATTACTGATAAGACGAGCTAATTCATCGAAGTTTTCTTCTAATAATGATTTGAACTTAAATAAAATTCTCGCTCGACGTAATGGAGATTGTTGAGACCAAGCAGGAAAAGCATTTTGTGCTACATTGATTGCTTGTTCCATTTCTGTAGTGGTACTGAGTTTAACTTGTTTTGTTTGTTCTCCAGTTGCCGGATTATAGACAAAGGCGATACGTTGGCTATTGCTTTCAACAAGTTTACCATTAATAAAATTTGGAATAATGGGTTTCATAGTAATCCTCTCTGTTTTACATTCTTTAGGTTGATGATAGGAATAACATACTATTTTGAAATAAAAATTTCAATTTAATATTATTTAAAATTAATTTTTTATTTTATTTTGTGATCTATGTTGGATCTTAGAAAGATCAGCATTCATTTATTTTAATTTATATCCTATACTTTCAATGATTAGTATCTTGATAAAATAGAATATAAGGAGAGTTTTAATGAGTAGATTATTATCAAAATCAAAGAACATTGTAGATGGGTTACGTCAGAAAATTACACCCAAAAGTGCTGGATGGGAGTATGTTGGCTTTGAATTACTGCATCTTTCAGAAGGAAAAGTTTATTCTATTTCTACAGAAAATACAGAAGTTTGTTTCGTAATGGTCTCAGGTTATGTAACATTTGATGTGGATGGAAAAGAATTTTCTCATTTAGGCAATCGCAACTCACCTTTTGAACGTATTCCACCATATTCACTTTATGTTCCTCATCATAAAAATGTTCAAATTAAAGCTGAAAGCGAAACAGAAATTGCAATTTGTCGAGCCCCAAGCCAAGGTAATTTACCAGTGAGAATAATTACTCCCGAGCAAGTGGGCGTAGAAAAACGAGGTTATGGCAATAATAAACGTTTAGTTCACAATATCTTGCCAGAAACTGAGCCAGCAGATGCATTATTGGTTGTTGAGGTTTTTACAGATGAAGGTAACACTAGCTCATACCCGAGTCATAAACACGATCAAAAAAATAGTGAAGAGGAAACCTATTTAGAAGAAACTTATTATCACCGTTTTGAGCCTACTCAAGGTTTTTGCCTACAACGAGTTTATACGGATGATCGTAGTTTAGATGAATGTATGGCAGTATATGATGGTGATGTTGTACAAGTACCGAAAGGATACCACCCAGTAGCAACGATAGCAGGGTATAATAACTATTATTTAAATGTAATGGCGGGTCCTATCAGAAAATGGCGTTTTACTTGGGAAAAAGATCATCAGTGGATCAATACGGAAGAATATACAGATAAATTTAGCAAAATAGAATAATTATTCTTTTAGTTGTTGCGAAACTAAATATACATTTATATCCTTATTAAAAATAACGAAAAAGATTTTTGTCGATTTCGTTATTTTTGAAAATTTTATTTTCTTGATTTTAAAATTTTTATGAAAGTATCTTTAATTTTAGGAAATTTAATTGATACTAAACTAATATAATAACTTATTTTCTTAAGTTTTGAATAAAATAATACCTTTGATTAGAATTGCTCTTTTATGAAAATTAAAAAATTCTTATGGTAATATTTTTTAAATTACTATAAGATATCTTCATTTTGATCTATTATTATACTACCTTATCTAATAATTTATAGCTAGGTAAAAACCTAGCTATAAGAATTTATATTAGACCTAGAGTCCTTGGAAGAAATAATGAAATACTAGGAATATAAGTAATTAACATAACTATAATAAATAATGCTAGATACATTGGTAATAAAGGTTTAATAACAGTGTATACTTTTACTTCGCCTACAGAACATCCTACAAAAAGCGCTGTTCCAACAGGAGGAGTACATAATCCAATACATAAATTTGCTGCCATAATAATACCAAAATGAACTAAATCTACGCCAAGATCTTGTACTATAGGTAAAAATATTGGAGCGAATATGAGAACAGCAGGAGTCATATCCATAAATATACCAATTATTAACAATATAATATTTATTATAAATAGAATGATGATAGGATTATCTGAAATATTTAATAGAGATTCACTAATCCAAAAAGGTATGTCAGCATTGGTCATTGCCCAAGACATTCCAACAGAAAAACCAACTAACAACATAATTACACTAGTCATTATTACTGATTCTAGTATTAATTGTGGTAATTGTTTGAATGAAATCGTTCTATAAATAAATACGGATAATATAAAAGTGTATAGAACAGCTATAGCAGATGCTTCGGTTGCAGTAAAAGCACCTATAACTATTCCACCTACTACAATAAATACTAATAATAAGCTAGGTAAAGCTCTCCATAAATAGAATATAAATTCTACAAAGGTTATTTTTACTCTTTTATCATTAAACTTATTTTTAGATAAAAATGTAGCAGCAACCATAATGGATAATCCCATTAGAATACCAGGTATATAACCAGCAACAAATAAAGCTCCGACGGAGATACCTCCAGCCGTCAAAGAATATACAATTAATACATTAGAAGGAGGAATTAATAATCCAGAAATACATGATGAAATATTAACTGCTGCAGATATATTAGGATCATATTTTTCTTTTTGTTGTATTTTTACAAGGGTGCCTCCTACTGCAGCTGCAGAAGCAGTGGCAGAGCCAGATATTGATCCAAACATCATATTTGCTAGGACATTTACATGATATAAAGAATTTGGTTTATTACCAATTAATATTTTAGCAAAATCTATTAATCTAATTGCTATTCCTCCGTGATTCATTAAGTTGCCAGACAAAATAAAAAATGGAATAGCTAATAGAGCAAAATTATCTATTCCATTGGCAAGTCTTTGGGAAACTATAGAAATAGCAGTTTCGATAGGAAGCATATATATCATAGATAAAGTAGTTGCAATCCCAATAGCAAAGGATATTGGAATCCCTATAAATACTAAGATAAAAAAACTTGAAAATAATATTAAAGCAATATAACTTTCCATAGTTACTCCTTATTATTTTTCATACTAGAAAATTGAGTAATTATTTCTTGAATAGAATAGTAAAGAATGATCATAAAGCTAATAGGAATGATCATATAGATATATCCCATTTTTATTTGTAGTGCAGGAGAAGTTTGAAGGCTTTCAAACGTATTGATGGTTAATTTGGTTCCACCATATATAATAACAATAGAAAAAATAACCATTATCACATTTAATAATGTGTGCAATTTTTTTCTATTTTCTAAAGAGATATATGAAAAAATTAAATCTATAGAAAGATGTTTTTTTTTGCCTAAAGCATAACTTGAGCCCAATAAACAAGTATAAATCATCAGAAATCTTGATAACTCTTCTGTAATAGTACTTGGTTCATTTAGTATGTATCTACTAATTACTTGCCAAATAATGCAAAGAGTTAAAAAGACCATCAATATGATTAATATTATTTCAAGAATTTTATTTAGGTATTGATTAATTTTAAACATGATGGTCTTACCTCATATTATATCATTTACTAGCGTTTTCTATTTCATCTAATAATTTGGCATTCTCAGGGTTTTTCCTATATTCATCGTATATAGGTTTTACTAATTTTTTGAACTCTTCTTTATTGCTTTTAACAATTTTCCCCCCAAGTTTTACGGCATCCTTTCTAGCTTGTTCCATTTCTTGTGCCCATAATTTACCGTGCCATAATTCAGAATCCCTTGCTGCTTTAGTAATAATTTCTTGTTGTTGTGGTGTTAAGCTATTCCACCTTTTTGTAGAAATGACTAAAAAATCAGGTACAGAGGTATGTTGATCTTCAGAATATACTTTAACCAACTCAATATGACGAGCATTGACCCATGTTGGAATATTATTTTCTGCTCCATCTATGATCCCCTGCTGTAATGCAGTATAGATTTCGCTGAATGAAACAGGTGTAGGAGAACCACCCATTAATTCCACCATTTTAATGCTTGTTTGTGATGGTTGAACACGAACTTTGATTCCTTTTAAATCTTTAGGATTTATAATTTCTTTATTTGAGTAAAAACTTCTTGTACCTGTATCATAGGCAGACAGTGCAAAAAAACTTTTATCTTTTGTCGAATTCATAATATCCCTACCAATAGGACCATAAACCACTGCGTCATGATGTTTTTTATCTTTGAATAGATAAGGTAGGCTAAAAACTTTATAAATATCAGCAAAAGATTCTAAATTACTGGAACCTTTTGTCATATCTAAGCCACCCTCAAGCAATAGTTCCATTGTTTCTCGTGCACTGCCCATTTGTCCATTGCCGTATATACGAATTTTTATTTCATTATTTGATAATGTAGCTACATCCTTAGCAAAATATTCAAAAGCTTTACTGACAGAATGATTTCTATCTAAATCATGAGCTAACTTTAAGGTAATTGGTGCAGCAAAGGCAGAATTTATAGAGAATCCTAATAAAATAGCTATTGATAGTAGTTTAGTCATAATGATCTCCTAGTGTGAGGTGAAAAAGATTCAGTTAATAAAAGAGAGGTACACTGTGGTGATACACTACACATCACATAGCACCTTTGTATAAAGAATTGCATTTTTGTCCAGGCTTGTAAAGAATGAATATTTCATTTTGTGACGTATATCTAATTTTTATTTCGTTTTTTTTTCGCCTATCAATATAGATAATTGTTTGATTAAATAGATAAATATAAGAACAACTTATTTGGCTATACTATATTAGTATAATAAATCATTGATAATATGAAATTTTTATTCTAAAATTTTATTGTTGGAATTTATTTTTTATTTAAGAGAGGCTTTAGGAGGCACAAAATGTCTAAAACATTAGATGTGATTTGTTTAGGCCGTGTTGCGGTAGATCTTTATGCACAACAAATTGGTTCTCGTTTGGAGGATGCGAGTAGTTTTGCGAAATATTTAGGGGGATCATCAGGAAATGTTGCTTATGGAACGGCGATTCAAGGTCTGAAGTCGTCGATGTTGGCAAGAGTTGGCGATGAACATATGGGGCGTTTTTTGCGAGAAGAGTTGCAAAGTGTTGGTGTGGACACCAGTCATTTAATTACTGATAAAGAGCGTCTTACTGCATTAGTTATTTTAGGAATTAAAGATAAGGAAACATTTCCTCTTATTTTTTATCGTGATAACTGTGCAGATATGGCGATCACATCAGATGATTTTGATGAAAAATATATTGCTTCGGCAAAAGCATTAGCCATTACAGGTACGCATCTTTCTCATCCTAAAACACGTCAAGCGGTTTTAACCGCTTTAGAATATGCAGGACGAAATGGAACAAAACGTTTATTAGATATTGATTATCGGCCAGTGCTTTGGGGATTGACTTCTCTAGGTGATGGCGAAACCCGTTATATTGATTCTGAAGCGGTAACGAAATCTTTACAAGAAGTATTACATCATTTTGATGTATTGGTTGGAACAGAAGAAGAATTTCATATTGCAGGAGGATCAACGGATACTTTGACAGCATTGAAGAATATCCGTAAATATAGTCAGGCGACTTTAGTGTGTAAACGAGGTGCATCAGGGTGTTCTGTCTTTGAGGGGGATATTCCTAATGATCTGGATGGTGGCTTAAATGTTTATGGCGTTCGTGTTGCTGTTTTGAACGTGTTGGGTGCTGGCGATGCGTTTATGTCCGGGCTATTGCGTGGTTATGTTAATGGAGAAGGATGGGAACAGGCGTGCCGTTATGCTAATGCGTGTGGGGCTTTAGTGGTATCTCGTCATGGTTGTGCTCCGGCAATGCCAACAAAAACTGAGTTAGATGATTATTTATCTCGAGCTGAGTGTGTTCCTAGACCGGATCTTGATAGTAGATTGAATCATCTACATCGTGTTACCACTAGAAAGCAACAATGGGATAATGTCTGTATTTTTGCTTTCGATCATCGTTTACAACTTGAGGAAATGGCGAAGAAATGTGGGGCGGATCTTCATCGAATCCCTGAGCTGAAAAAATTATTGTTGAAAGCCGCAGAGCAAACAGCAGCGGAAGAGGGAATTGCAAATGGTCAGGCAGGGATTTTGGCAGATACTACATATGGACAAGATGTATTAAATGCAATCACCGGAAAGAAATGGTGGATTGGTCGTCCGATAGAACAACCTGCCTCACGACCATTGGCGTTGGAGCACGGTGATTTAGGTAGTCAATTAATATCCTGGCCTAAAGAGCATATTGTGAAATGTTTGGTTTTTTATCATCCAAATGATAATGAAGGAATGAAACAAGCTCAGGATAAAAAATTGCTTGAGGTGTATCAGGCTTGTTGTCGTACAGGTCACGAATTATTGTTAGAGATCATTTTACCATCAATAATGGAACAAAAAGAGAGCTATTATCTTGATGTTGTTCGTCATTTGTATCAATTAGGTATAAAACCGGATTGGTGGAAATTGCCGGGGTTAAAAGCAGTCACTTGGCAGCAGCTTACAGCGGTGATTTCAGCCAATGATCCTTATTGTCGTGGCGTCTTGATCTTAGGTCTAGATGCGCCGGAAAGTGTCTTTGATGAAACTTTTAAAGAAGCCGCTAATGCAGATATCGTCAAAGGATTTGCAGTTGGAAGAACTATTTTTGCAGAAGCGTCAGCCAAATGGTTAGCAAATGAAATTAATGATGATGTGTTAATGAAGTCTGTTCGTGAAAAATATCAGCGGTTGATTCATTTATGGAAAAAGTATAAAGGGTAAAGATTAGTTATCATTATATGTGTTAAACGGCTAATTTTGTTGGGAAATTAGCCGTTTTTATTATGATTTTTGTTTGAAAGCAAGTGAAATTGCCAAACTCTGCACAAGATTCATTGTTGAACATTGTGAGCGAAATCCATTGATATGAGCTTCTTTTATAATGAACGCGATATCACTAAAACTGACTAAAGGACTTAACTGACTGTCTGTAATTGCGATTTGTCTAATTCCAGCTTTAGCTACAGAGTCCAAAATATTAAGTGTTTCTTTGGCATAAGGCGAAAAACTGATTGCAACGACAACATCGCCTGGTTTTATAATATTTAATTGTTCTTCAAACATCCCACCTAAACCATCAATAATAAAGGAGCGACGATTAAGATGATGTAAAGCATAATTTAAATAACAGGCTACACTATATGAACGTCTTAATCCAATAATGAATATAGTATTAGCAGAATCAAGTAATTGTACTGCTTCATTTAGTTGTTTTGGGTCAATGCTATTAGATAATTGTGTGAGAGCTGCCGCATTGGCATGAGAAAAAACGGCGAGAATATTTTCAGGGCTACTTTGTTCATTTCTTTTTTCACCTATTTTATAGAATAATTCTGCACGTTCTTGGTAATCTGCTGTTGATTCTATTAAGCTTTCTTTGAAAATTTGTTTCATTTCATTAAAGCCTTTGAAACCAAATACATTTGCAAAACGGATTAATGTAGAGGGGGGAACATCTGCTCGCTCTGCAATTATAGCAACAGTATCAAAAACAACACTATTTGGATTATCTAAAATATATTTGGCAACTTGTTTTAGTCGTTTACTTAAGTTGTCATAACGTTCTCTAATTTTATTTTCTAATTCTTCAACTTTCATTGATGTATTCATAGTAAAAGGAATCGGTAATGATGGAAATGTAAGCAATATTCTAAAGTATCTAGATCAAAATTGGAAAGGTGTTTTGGATATTTGATATAGATTAATAAATAAAAAGCGTAAATTTTTTGTGATAGTGATCACCTTTCTTTACTTTCCTTATTGTTGTGAAACCGGTTTCATAATAGGTTTAAGTATAAATTTAGTCATTATGTTAACGGGAGTTCCTTATGAAAAAATCAATTTTAGCATTGCTGTTATCTTCTTTAGTATTACTCAATGGATGTGATGATAAAAATACTTCTGATACAGGAAAAGTAAATGTTGTTGCTGCACATAATCAGACAAATTTAGATAGTCCTTATCAGACAGGAATGTTAAAACTTAAAGATGATGCGGAACAATCTCAACTATTTAATATTGAGGTGCATGCCGGAACTATTGGTACAAATGAAAATGAATTAGTTGAAAAACTTATTTTAGGTGGTGCTGATGTTGTTTTAGTTTCACCAGGATTTATGACTTCATTAGGAATTGATGAGGTAGATATATTTTCTCTACTCTATCTTTTCAATGATTATAAACATTGGGAAAAAGTTGTTGATGGAGATATCGGTAAGAAAATTGCAGATATTATCTATGAAAAATCAGGTAAGAAATATTATGTGAAAAGTTATTGGACTGCCGGTGTTCGTCATTGGTACGGTAAGAAACCAGTATTTAAACCGGAAGATTTAAAAGGGCTTAAAATTAGAACTCAAACATCCGGTGTTGTTTCTGATTATTGGCTAAGTGTTGGGGCAATTCCTACATCAGTTGCTTGGGCGGAGTTGTACCAAGCATTAAGCAGTAATGTTGTTGATGGTGCTGAAAACGCCTATCCTTATTTAGTTCCAATGGAACACCACAAAACAAGTAATGGTAAATATATTTCTGAAACTGGTCACGATTATACAACAAGATTTTTATTAGTACGTTCAGGATTATGGGATAAATTAGATGATAAACATAAGGAAGTATTTGAAAATGCAATGAAAGCAGCGACAGATGCTGAAAGAAATGCAGTTTATGCAGAAGAAAAAAATTACAAAGAAAAAGCTATTGCTGATGGAGCAAAAGTTAATAGTCTTGATACTACACCATTTGTCATAAAAGCAGTTGAAATCCAGGATAAATGGGGTAAAGAACATACTATGATAGATGTCATAGAGCAAATTAGAGAACTGGCTAAGGATTAATTATGCGTAAGGTGATTGATATCATAGCTAAATTGGAGCTAATAATTAGCGCCTGTTTCCTTTCAATATTTGTGATGACAACATTTATACAAGTTATTAGTCGCTATTTTCATATCAGTGTTATTTGGACAGAAGAGCTTTCAGTAAATGCTTTTATTTGGTCGATATTATTAGGCGCGGCAGTAATGACAAGAAAAAAAAGACATTTCAGCTTTTCTTTCTTAAAAAACAAAATAGAATCAGAACAATATAAATGTATATTATCTCTTATTCAGAATGGGATAATATTATGTTTTTCTATAATATGTCTAGTCTACTCAGCTGAAATTACTTCATCATTTTGGAATTCTAAATGGGTTACTATACCTATTTTTAGACAGGGATATGTTTGGTTGATTTTACCAATTACTTTTTCAAGTATTATCCTATTTTTATTAGAAGACTGCTTTGATAAAATTAGTTTGCTGATAAGGAAAAAATAATGACACTTTTAGCTATTACTATATTATTTATATTGTTTATATTTATTGGAATTCCTATTGCATATTCTATTGCTATTTCTGCTTTACTTGGGATTGCTTTTATTGGTAATGTTCCATATACAGTTATTCCAATGAAAATGTTTTATGGCTTAAATTCCTATGTTTTATTAGCTGTTCCTTTATTTATTTTAACTGCTTCTATTATGAATAGAGGAAATATTTCAAAGAAATTAATCAACTTTTCATTAGGAATTGTAGGACGTTATCCTGGTGGTTTAGGGCATGCAAATATTTTAGTTTCTATGTTATTTGCTGGAGTAAGCGGTTCATCTCAAGCAGATACAGCAGGAATAGGAAAAATATTGATCCCGAATATGATAGATAAAGGCTATAGTAAAGAAATGGCTGTAGGCGTTACAGCAGCATCCTCGACAATAGGTAGTATTATTCCACCAAGTATTACTATGGTTATTTACGCTGGATTAACGAATACCTCTGTTGGTAAGTTATTTATTGGAGGGTTATTGCCAGGAATATTAATTGGTTTGGGAATGATGGCTTTTGTTTATTATGTTGCGATAAAAGAACATTTACCAAAAGAAAAACCGATAACATTATCTCTATTTTGGCAACTTTTTAAGCAGTCATTGCCAGCATTATTAACCCCATTAATTATTATTTTAGGTATCGTATTTGGTATCTTTACTGCAACTGAAGCGGCGGCATTTTCTGCGATTTATGCATATTTAGTGAGTGCATATTATTATAAAACTATTAGTTATAGAGATATTCCTAAAATATTAATAGAAACATTGGAGCTAAGTTGTTTATCTTTATTTGCACTGGCAGCTGCCTCAGCATTGGGAGAGTTTCTAGGATATATGAAAATCAACCATATTGTTGCTGGATTTTTTAGCAATTTATATAGTGGAGAATACTTATTTTTCTTATTAATTATTTTATTTTTCCTATTTATCGGAACATTTATGGATGCTATTCCAGCAATGGTATTATTTGTTCCTGTCATTTATCCTGTAGCACAATCTATAGGTGTTGATCCTGTCCAATTAGGAATTGTAATTATTATTACATTATCTATAGGATTAATTACACCTCCTTATGGATTGTGTTTGTTAATTTCTAGTGTAATTGGTGGATTGTCTATAGATAGATCATTTAAAGCTGTTTTACCGTATATAGCAATTATTTTAGTAGTGCTGGCTGTTGTTATATTTATTCCGAGTATTCTATTAAGTGATATTATAATTAGTTAATTATGTTATGAGATATGCAAAAAAAAGCAACGATAAATGATGTAGCAAAATTAGCGAAAGTAAGTAAAGCTACAGTATCAAGATTTTTAAATAAAAAATTTAATTTAATAGCTCCAGATACTGTAGCTAGGATAGAAAAGGCAGTTGAAAAATTAAATTACTTCCCTAGCCAAATTGCACAAGGAGTAAAAAGAGGAAATACTAAACTGATTGCTCTCATTGTCTCTGATATAAATAACTCTTATTCAATTGAATTATTTCAAGGCGCAGAAAAGTATGCTTTTGAGAATGACCATGCACTATTATTATTTAGTACAAATGATAGTTTTGAAAGAGAAACAAAAATTTTAAAATCATTATCTAGTTATCAGGTTGAGGGAGTAATTATTCAAAGTTTACAGATAGAAAATTATGTTCTTTCTTCTTATAGTATTCCTGTTGTTTCTGTAGATAGAGAGATATCTAATTACAAATGTGATCTAGTGGGATTGGATAATAAAAAATCTACTAGAATGATGATTGATTATTTATTAAATAAGAAATTTAATGCATTACTATTCGTGACAGAAAATGTGCAGTTAAGTCAAGCGAGATCAATCAGAGTACAAACATTTAAAGAATATATTGTAAGTAATATTAATGTGATAGGGAAAGTTTTAGAAGTAAATGATTCAGAAAATTCTTCTTTTTTAAAAAATGAAATTTTAAATTTCTTTATCAAGAATAAAGATAAAAAAATAGCTATTATCTCTGTAAATGGAAAGGTAGCATTGAATTTATTATCTATACTTGAAAAAATAGAGATAAAGGTGGGTAAGGATATTGGATTTATTACATTTGATAATCCTAATTGGAGTAATATTATACCAGGAGGAATATCTGTATTAGAGCAACCTACTTACGATATTGGTTATATGGCTTGTAAATTACTAATAAATAGGATTAATAAATCAGTTGTAGAAAGAAATAATATTGCTTATTCCGGAAGGTTAATTGAACGAGGTTCTACAATATTATAGAGGATAAAATATGAAAAATATTTTTGATGTAGTGACTTTTGGTGAGGCAATGATAATGTTTATTGCAGGGGAAGAAAAACCTTTAGATGATGTTAGTTATTTTAGTAAAGGAGTTGCAGGAGCAGAATTGAATGTTGCTACGGGCATAGCCAGATTAGGTTTTAATGTAAGTTGGATTAGTAAAATAGGAAAGGATTCTTTTGGTAGAACAATATTAAATTATTTAAATAAGGAAAATATTAATAGTGATTTTGTTAAAATAGATTCTACGCATAGAACCGGATTTCAATTAAAATCTAAATTAAAAAATATGAACGGTGATCCTGAAGTTGAATACTTTAGAAGAGGATCTGCTGCTAGTTATTTATCTATTGCAGATCTGGATAAAGTAATAAATACTAAATTCTTGCATATTACAGGGATTGCTCCGGCTTTATCGGATAATTGTTTTGATGTGGCAGAATATTTGATAAATCAAGTTCGTAGTAAATCCGGAATAATCACATTTGACCCTAATCTTCGTCCTGTTCTGTGGAAAAACGAAAATGTTATGAGGGAAAAGATTAATTATTTAGCTTCTAAGGCAGATATTGTTTTACCAGGAATTAATGAGGGAAAGATATTAACAGGATATGATTCTAATGAAGACATTGCTGATTTTTATATAAAAAATGGAGCCAAAAAGGTCATTATAAAATTAGGAAAAAAAGGTGCTTATTTTAGAGACTCAATTGGGAATGAGGGTACTGTTCCGGCGGTTAAAGTTGATAATATTATTGACACTGTCGGTGCTGGCGATGCTTTTGCTGTGGGAGTAATTAGTGCTTTATTAGAAAATAAGACATTGGAGCAAGCTGCTAAAAGAGGAAATTTTTTTGGTGCTTTGGCTGTTCAATTTCCCGGAGATAATGACGGTTTACCGAATAAAGAACAATTGTCAAAATATGATATATAGGATTTATGAATTATGAAAAAGAAAAAAGTTATTTTATATAAAAAAATTCCGGATGATTTACTAAATATTTTGAAAGATAATTTTGATATAGTATTTTTTAATAAAATTAATAAGGAGAATTATTCTGAATTTATTAAGCAATTACCTTCTGCCGAAGGGTTAATCGGTTCTAGTTTTGATTTAAAAGGAGATATCTTAGATAGCGCCGATAATTTAAAAGTTATTTCTACTATTTCAGCAGGTTATGATAATTTTGATGTTAATCAATTAACAGAAAAAGGTATAAGATTAATGCATACACCTGATGTTTTGACTGATACCACAGCAGATCTAGTTTTTACATTATTATTGTCAACAGCTAGACGAGTAGTGGAAACATCAAATTTTATATATCAAGGAAAATGGAAAAAGGGTATTGATGAATCCTTATTTGGAACAGATGTACACCATAAAAAAATAGGTATTATTGGGATGGGAAAAATTGGTGCAGCTGTGGCAAAAAGGGCTTACTTAGGGTTTGATATGGAAGTTTTATATACAAATAGAAGTAGAAAATTTGATGTAGAAAATGATTATAAGGCTAAATGGTATAGTTTAGATGAACTATTGAAGTTATCTGATTTTGTTTGTATTACTTTGCCATTAACAAAAGAAACAGAAAAATTGATTAATAAAGAAAAATTGTTATTAATGAAGCCTTCTTCTATTTTGATTAATGGTGGTCGCGGTAAGATAATTGATCAAAATGCTTTAATAGAAGTATTAAAAGAAAAAAGGATTTTAGCTGCTGGTTTAGATGTGTTTGAACAAGAACCTTTACCATTAGATTCGGAATTATTGAAATTAGATAATGTGGTAATCACTCCACATATAGGATCGGCGACTTATGAAACAAGATATAATATGGCAAAGGAAGCAGTTTATAATTTAATTGAGGCATTCAAAGTAGCAAAACCAAAGAAGAATTTAGTGAATAGCGATGTAAATTAATAAGTGAAACCTCCTAGATCGTTAGATTTAGGAGGTTTTGTTTTTTCTCACTCCCCTTGAAATCCCTCAAACTTTCCCCAATTACAACAATTACGTTTGTATGAAAAAGGATAATAACAATGTCAAATCCATTACTTGATTTTCAAGGGTTACCTCAATTTTCTAAGATAGAAGTGCAACATATTCAGCCAGCGATTACGAAGTTAATTCAAGCGTGTCGGGATACGGTTGAGAAAGTGTTAAAACAGGGCAAATTTACTTGGCACGATTTTTATCTTCCACTGTCAGAAGTGAATGATCGTTTAAGCAAAGCTTGGTCGCCGGTAGCGCATTTAAATGCGGTTAAGAATAGCGCAGAGTTAAGAGAAGCGTATCAAGCGTGTTTACCGTTGCTTTCTGAATACAGCACTTGGATTGGGCAACATCAAGGTTTGTATCAAGCTTATTTACAGTTAAAAAATAGCGCCGAATTTGAAACCTTAGCGAAAGATCAGAAGAAGGCAATTGAAAATAGTCTGCGTGATTTTGAATTATCCGGGATTTCATTGCCGGCTGAACAGCAGCAACGTTATGCAGAAATTGTTGCGCGTTTATCGGAATTAAGTTCGCAATTTAGCAATAATGTACTGGATGCCACAATGGGGTGGGATAAAGTTATTACTGATGAGCAAGCATTGTCCGGTTTGCCTGAGAGTGCGTTGCTGGCTGCAAAAGCATCGGCAGAGAGCAAAGGAGTGGAAGGCTATCGTTTTACGTTAGAATTTCCTAGCTATTTGCCGGTAATGACTTATTGTGAAAATAGAGCATTGCGTGAAGAGATGTATAGAGCATTTACCACTAGAGCGTCAGATCAAGGTCCGAATGCTGGTAAATGGGATAATTCTGCGATTATGCAAGAAATTTTGACGCTTAGATATGAGTTGGCAAAATTGTTAGGTTTCAAAACTTATGCTGATCTATCTTTAGCAACTAAAATGGCGGAAAGTCCAAAACAGGTGTTGGATTTCTTAACGGATCTTGCCCATCGTTCGAAAGCACAAGGGGATAGAGAGTTTGCTGAATTACAGCAATTTTGTGAAAACAATTTTGGTATTGAGCATTTAGAGCCTTGGGATATTACCTTCTACAGTGAAAAACAAAAACAGGCACTTTTTGCCATTAATGATGAAGAACTTAGACCATATTTCCCAGAAAATCGCGTATTATCTGGTTTATTTGAGGTGGTTTCACGGATTTTTAAGATTAATGCAGTAGAACGTTTTGATGTGGATACTTACCATCCTGATGTTCGTTTTTTCGATTTGGTTGATGAAACTGGGGAAATCAGAGGAAGTTTTTATTTGGATCTTTACGCTCGAGAACATAAACGTGGTGGCGCTTGGATGGATGATTGCATTAGTCGCAAACGGAAATTGGATGGTTCATTGCAAAAACCGGTAGCGTATTTAGTGTGTAATTTTAATCGTCCGGTAGGAGATAAACTGGCATTGTTTACACACGATGAAGTAACAACTTTATTCCATGAATTTGGTCACGGTATTCATCATATGTTGACGAAAATTGAAACTGGTGATGTTTCTGGGATTAATGGTGTGCCTTGGGATGCAGTCGAATTGCCAAGTCAATTTATGGAAAATTGGTGTTGGGAAGAAGAGGCTCTAAACTTTATTTCTGGTCATTATCAAGTTCACGAGCCATTGCCAAAAGAGAAATTATCGCAATTGATTAAAGCGAAGAATTTCCACGCAGCGATGTTTGTATTGCGCCAGTTGGAATTTGGTTTATTTGATTTCCGTTTGCATTATGAATTTGATCCGAATAAAAAAGATCAATTGAAGCAGATTGCAAAAGAGGTGAAAAAAGACGTGGCAGTATTCCAAACTCCTGATTGGGTACGCACACCTCATAGCTTCAGTCATATTTTTGCAGGTGGTTATTCCGCTGGTTATTACAGTTATCTTTGGGCAGAGGTATTATCGGCAGATGCGTTTTCTCGTTTTGAAGAAGAAGGTATTTTTAATGCAGAAACAGGGAAATCATTTTTAGATAATATTTTGACGCAGGGTGGATCAGAAGAACCGATGACATTGTTTAAACGTTTTAGAGGACGCGAACCTAAGTTGGACGCGTTGTTAAGGCATAAGGGAATTAAGTAGTTGCTGTAAACTAATCATAAAATGGCAGGTTTAATAATGAGATTAACCCTGCCATTTTTATTTTGATTAACGCCAAATATTCGATTTAACTCGAGAGGCTAAATGAGGATATTTTTCAACCTTAAATATAGGCGATTTAGTTGTTTTTAATTGTTGTTGGTAATCTCTTAAAAGTAGCCAGACGATTGGCGAAAGTAATAGAATTGCAATTAAGTTAATCATTGCCATTAATCCCATAAAAGTGTCCGCCATATCCCAAACTAATTGCATTTTTTGAACTGCACCAAAATAAACCATTGCTAGCACTAACATTCTAAATAACATAATCATTGTTGGATTATTTTTAATAAATTTAATGTTTCCTTCTGCATAAGCGTAATTACCGATAATGGTTGAGAAGGCAAACATAAATAAAATTAAAGCAAGGAAATCTTTTCCCCAAGCACCAACTTGATGCTCAATAGCAAGTTGAGTTAATTGAGCCCCAGTAATTTCAGAAGAGATGGATTCACCAGAAAGTAAAACAATAACGGCAGTTGCGGTACAGATAACAATAGTATCAACAAAAACGCCCAACATTTGAATGAGGCCTTGGCTGACAGGGTGATCAACATCTGCAGTTGCAGCCGCATTAGGTGCAGATCCCATTCCTGCTTCATTGGAGTATAGACCGCGTTTGATGCCATACATCATAGCTTGTGAAAATATTGCACCGAAAAAACCACTAGCGGCAGCATCAAAATTGAATGCGGAAGAAATAATGAGATGAATGGTAGTTGGTAATAACGAAAAATTTTTGCATAAAATAAAAACAGCCATAGCAATATAGAGCAATGCCATCAAAGGCACTAAGACTTCTGCAATTTTAGAAATTCTACGAATTCCACCAAAAATCATTGGTGCAGTGAGAATGACTAGTGCAACACCAGTTGCTTCCGGTGTCCATCCCCAAGCCCCGTTTCCTGCTTCAGCAATGGTGTTTGATTGTACAGCGTTAAATACAAAACCATAAGTAATAATCAGACAGATCGCAAATAGCCAGCCGAACCAACGCTGTTTTAAGCCGGAAGTAATATAATAAGCTGGGCCACCACGAAAATGTCCGGCAAGATCTTTTACTTTGAATAATTGCGCTAAAGAGGATTCAGCAAATGCACTGCTCATTCCAAGCAGAGCCGTCATCCACATCCAAAATACTGCACCAGGACCACCATAAGTGATTGCTAATGATACACCTGCAATGTTGCCAACTCCGACTCGACTCGCTAATCCGGTTACAAAAGCTTGAAACGGGCTGATGGCGTGCTTTCTATCAACACTACGGGCTCCAAGCATTTCGCGAATACTTTGTGGCAGTAAGCGGATTTGGACAAAAAACATTGATAATGTGAAATAAAGCCCTGTACCTAACAACATAATTGTGACGATATTCCACAGAGGATCATTAATGTTTTTAATTAATTGGTGTAAAACTTCCATTATTGTTCTCCGTGTTGTAATGTTTTATCTCTTTTTATATTTATCGTGCACGATAACATAAGCTTGTTATAAAAAAAATAAAAATTTAATTTATATAGAATTTTATCGATTTTTTAGCATTTAATGGATAAAAATACCTTAATTTTTAATCAAACCATAAAGGTAATCGAATTTCGATAGATAAACCTCCAAGTTCACTTTTTTGTGCAGAAATATATCCTTGATGCTGTTGTACGGTATTAAATACAATGGCTAATCCTAATCCAATGCCGCCGCTCTCACGTGTACGTGCGGTATCAATACGATAAAATGGTTGGAATATATTCTGATACTCACTTTCATCGATACCATTACCATCATCTTCTACTATCATAATCAGTTCATTTTTGTTAATAGAGAAAGAGACTTTAATCGTATTGTTACCATATTTTTCTGCATTACGGATAATATTTTCTAATGCTCCAGCCAGTGCGTTTGGATTACCATTAATACGATAACGATGGGGGTGTTTTATTTGATTATTAATAATGAGCTGTTGTTTTGATTGTTCCGTTTCAAAACGTGCATTTTCGAGAACGTCGTCCCAAATTTCCTCAATAGGAAATATCTCGTGTTCAAGATGTGTGTTAATTTGTTGACGGGAAATATTTAAAATATCGTTAATCATCTGCTCTAAACGTTCTGCTTCTGTTTCGATTCTGGTTAATTCGGGTGTTTCGCCATTTTTGCGACGCAAAATTGCGGCTGATAATTTTAAGCGTGCTAGAGGTGTTCTTAATTCGTGTGAAATATCGGATAACATTCTTTTTTGCGAGTTTAATAGATTATCTATTGCCGTTACCATTTGATTAAAACTTTTGCCTACTGCTCGAATTTCTTTAGGTCCATTTTTTTCAAGATCAGTATTAATTGAAAAATTACCGACAGCAACATTATTTACCGCTTTACGTAATTCAATAATTGGTTTAGTAATTCGATAAGATAGGATTAATAATAACGGTGCAGTTAAAATCACAATAATGATCAGCATTAAGACTGGTTTGTCAAAAAATGCTTGGATAATTGGAGAAAGAGGCTTAGTTGGTTTTATAAAATAAATGCGATAAGTATCTAATTTATCTAAGTTATTTGCACTATTATCTAATTTAATTTGAAATGGTCCTATAATCTGAGTGTCATCAAATTGCTTTTTTTGTGGAATTAGTGGGCTATTTGAGTGGTAGATAAAATCCCTTAAATTTACTAGATCTTTATAATTTTTACTAAAAATAACATCATTATTGTTAATAAAAGCAAAATTTAAGTTATACTTTTTTTCCAAAAAATTATCGGTATTTTTTATATTTAACACATCTGTAGAACTCATCTTTTCCATTATAGAAAAAACGATACTATTGTAATCATTTAATTCTCTTGATTCGATTAAGGAGTAATTTCGGGAATCAAAAGAAGGTAAAATAACAGCGATGGTAAATGCAATGCAGAAAATTAATATAAAAAAGAGATATATTTGACCGGTCAGGGAAGTAAATGGTCGTAATATTGCATTTTTCATCAAAAACTCCTTAGTTTAAAATGCTGTTATTTGCGATGATAGAATTATTGAATTTTGAAAGTATCACTTCTTTTACACTAGCTCAATTCATAAAGTAGTGTTGTATAGTTGCTCTGCGAGGAGAAACAGAGCGAGAAGTTGATAAAATCAATTATCGTATACGTATAATAAGATAAAGCCCTCATTGTTGAGGGCTTTTACCAAAATCAAAGATGATTATTGTTCAGTAACAAGAAGATAACCTCTTCCTCTTAATGTTTTGAACCAAGGTAAATTATCTTTTCTTGGTGGTAATTTCTTACGTAAATTGGACATATGCATATCAATTGCCCGATCAAAAGGGGTTAAGCGCTTACCTAAAATTTCAATTGAAAGTAATTCGCGAGATAGAATATGTCCTGGGTTACGGATAAGCATTGATAATAAAGCGAATTCTGTACCAGTTAATTCTAAATCTTTACCTTGATACATTACCTGCTGACGACCGGGAAATAGCACGATGTCATCAAAATATAATGTTCTTTGATCATCAGTGTTGTTTAATTCAATATTGCTGATATTAGGTGATGTCGGCAATTTCGTTGCTCGACGAAGAATCGCTTTAATACGAGCAACAAGTTCGCGGTCATTAAATGGTTTTGATAGGTAATCATCCGCACCGAGTTCCAATCCTAAAATTCTATCAACATCATCACCACGTGCGGTTAGCATTAACACTGGTGTATTGTATTTTTGACGAATCTGCTTTAATGTTTCGATACCGCCAAGTTTAGGCATCATAATATCCAATAGAATAAGATCATAACTGAGATCTAAAGTATGTAATGCGTCTTCTCCGTTGTGTACTACTTCAACTTCAAAGCTCTCCATTGCTAAAACTTCAGCAAGTAAACTTGTAAATTCGACATCATCATCGACCAGAAGTATTTTAGGCATAAAATCGTCCCCTAACTAATAAATTGGATTATTGTATAGCAATATTGGATGTAATAATAGTTTATTAAAGATATAAATAAAGAAAAGTTTATTGATGTAGTGTAATTTTGATGAATTTATAGGTTAATTGCGATTAATTTGATATTAATTATATATTTAATGATAATTTATTTAAGCTATTTTTAATTATTGGTGGCATTTAAGTAAAGGAAGAACGTAAAAACCCCACCTAAGTGGGGTTATTTAAATTAGAATAACAGATTAAAGTTGATCTGCATTTTTCTTCAAGTATGCTGCAACACCTTCAGGGTTGTCTTTCATACCTTCTTTACCTTTTGACCATTGTGCAGGGCAAACTTCGCCGTGTTCTTCGTGGAATGCAAGCGCATCAACCATACGAAGCATTTCATCAATATTACGTCCTAATGGAAGATCATTCACAACTTGGTGACGAACAACACCGTTTTTGTCAATTAAGAATGATGCACGTAATGCAACACCAGCTTCAGGGTGTTCAATACCGTATGCTTGAGCGATAGCGTGTTTAACGTCAGCTACCATTGCGAATTGAACTTCGCCGATACCACCTTTATCTACAGGAGTTTTACGCCATGCATTGTGAGTAAATTGAGAATCAATAGAAACACCGATAACTTCAACGCCACGTTTTTTGAATTCTTGATAACGATGGTCGAAAGCAATGATTTCTGATGGACAAACGAAAGTAAAGTCTAATGGCCAGAAGAAAATTACTGCTGCTTTGCCTTCAACGTGTTTTTTAAAGTTAAAATTGTCAACGATTTCACCGTTACCTAAAACTGCTGAAGCTGTGAAATCAGGTGCTTGACGAGCTACTAATACCATAATTATCTCCTTGAGAATATCTAATTAATCATAAAACTAAAACAATATTTTTAAAACCATCATTGTTTTAACGCGGTAAAAGATACCGCTTTTACCTCTAAATATACAGTTGTTTTTATCTATCAAATCAATTAATGTTTAATCGATTTATGTACCAAAAAGAGGTTTAATTATGGTAACGCAAATACAACAAAAAAACACTCATTTGATTCACGCTGGTAGAGGAAAAAGAGTTACGCAAGGGAGTGTTAACCCTGTTATTCAGAGAGCATCTTCATTAGTGTTTGATTCAGTGGCAGATAAGAAAAAAGCAACTCAAGAAAGAGCAAAACAGGCACTATTTTATGGTCGTAGAGGTACATTAACACATTTCGCTTTACAAGATCTGATGTGCGAATTGGAGGGAGGGGCCGGTTGTTATCTTTATCCTTGCGGAGCAGCAGCGATTAGTAACAGTCTGTTGGCGTTTGTACAGCAAGGAGATCATATTTTGGTAACTGGCGCGGCATATGAGCCTACTCAAGAATTCTGTAATATCATTTTGAAAAAAATGGGGATCAGTACTACTTTTTATGATCCAATGACGGGAGCGAAAATTGCTGATTTAGTTGAAGATAATACAAAAGTGTTATTTTTAGAAGCTCCTAGTTCTTTAACAATGGAAGTAGCTGATATTCCAGCTATTGTTCAAGCTGTGAGAGCAAAAAAGCCTGATATTGTAATTATGATCGATAATACTTGGTCAGGAGGACTGTTATTTCCTGCATTGCAGCACGATATTGATATTTCAATTCAAGCAGGTACTAAATATTTAGTGGGGCATTCTGATGCGATGATTGGTACTGCTGTGGCTAATGCACGAACTTGGGAGCAATTAAGAGAACAGTCTTATTTGATGGGGCAAATGGTGGATGCGGATACTGCTTATGTAACAGCAAGAGGGATCAGAACCTTAGCATTACGTTTGCAACAACAAGGTGAAAGCAGCATTAAAATTGCACAATGGCTTGCACAACAACCGCAGGTGAAAAGCGTATATCATCCGGCACTGCCAAGCTGTCTCGGACACGAGTTTTTTATGCGAGATTTTAGCGGAGCAAGTGGATTATTCTCTTTTGAATTAAATAAGCGGTTGAATGATCAGGAAATGTCGAAATTTCTTGACCATTTTAGTTTATTTAGTATGGCTTATTCTTGGGGAGGGTATGAATCATTAATTTTGGTCAATCAACCGGAAGAAATTGCGAAAATTCGCCCGAATATTGAACGTAAATTGAGTGGCAGCTTAGTTAGAGTTCACGTTGGTTTGGAATCAAGTGATGATCTGATTGATGATTTGGCAGCAGGATTACAACGCATCAGTTAGTAAATGTTCTTCATAAATTTTGGCATAGTTGCAGTTTTTCGACTGCAACTATTTTTTTATTAATTTTTGTTTCTCTTGGGCGATTTGTATAAGGTTGATCAATAGTTTACGATCCACTTTTCGATGACTGTCTAACACTTTTTGCCAGTAATTAATCGCTAAATCATAATGAGCCTGCCTAAAAGCATCATTTGCCAATAATAATAAAGAAGCGGTATCTTCTGCATCAAGCTGTAATGCTTCATCTAGCCATTGTTGTGCTTGAGATGATATATGTTGTTGATCTTTATAATAAAGTGCAGTAGCAGCAGCACCTAAAATATAAGGTTTTCTACCCAATAATACGGTTGCACGAGAGTACGATTCGATAGCATTGCTAAATTCATTATTTTGTGCATAAGCTAAACCTAATTCATACCAATTTTCACCATTATTTGGATCAGTACGAATTTTATTCTGAATAGCAATAATATTGTCTTCATTAAGGCTTACTGTAGTTGTTTCTCTATTTTCTGTTTGTTGTGTATTCTGTTGCTGATTAAGTGTTTGTAGTCTACCGCTATATAAATAATAGCCAACCATTACAACTAGAATAATCACACCAATACCGCAAGCAATTTTTTTAGAATAGTCAGCCATACTGTTAGCAATTTCTTCATCTTTCTGATCTTGCATAAATCGATAGACAATTTCATTGGCAAGTGCTTCATTTTCCTTAAATTTATATTGTTGTAATTGTTGTTGTAATAATTGATTATTTAGTTTTTGATTATGTCGATCCTCACTCTCGGTCGGAGAATGTAAATAAAAAATAACGACTAAAATCAGTAGATAAACGACTACACCTGCGAAAAAAACTAAATTAGCCATTCTGTTCCCGTTGTTGTAGAAAAGTCTCTATACTCTTTTTTTGTTGTGGATCTAATATGGTTTCTCTTCTCTTTTTTAAATAAAACAGTGAAGATAACAAGGCAATAATGCCAGCAACAAATGGAATCAACCAAAGCAAAAAAGTATTTGATGTAAAAGGCGGATCATAACGCACAAAATCACCGAAGCGTTGTGTCATTATTTGGATGATTTCATCATTGCTTTTTCCTTGATTGACCATCGTGTAAACTTCCAAGCGCAATTCAGTAGCGACATCAGCATTGGATTCAACTAAATTCTGATTTTGGCACTGTGGGCAGCGTAATGTTTTTGCTAACGAAATAGCTCGTTGTTGCGTTTCTTCCGAATTAAATTGAAAAGTTTCAACGATTTCAGCGTGTGTAAAAGCAGTAAAGCAGAGCAATAAAAATAGTAATTTTTTCATTAAAAACTCCTCAAAGATGATCCTTTTTCCGCTTGTAATTGTTGAATTAACGGTAACATTTGTTGCTGCCAAATCGTTTCATTAATCGCACCACCTTCAAAAAAATAACGTATTTTCCCATTTTTATCGATAATAAAGGTATAAGGCGCACCGTTGATACCCAATTCTGCTGCAAACATTCCTTTATTATCGAAGGCATTGATAGTGAATGGATTGCCAAGCTGCTGTAATGTTTGCACCGCATTTTCTTGCTTATCTAAATAATTAATACCAACAATCGGTAGTTGATGTTGTTGCGCTATTTTCTTCAATAAAGGGAACTCCTGTTTGCAAAATTGACACCAGCTACCCCAAATATTGATCAGGAAAACTTGATTTTGTGGCAGATCTTGATTCTGCCAATAGCGATGATGATCGTGTAAATCAAGCAAGGAAAATGGCGGCAACGGCTTATTGAGGTGTGATTTCATTTTTTGCAATGGATCTTGGCTGATTCCTAAAAATAGGGTGAGAGCTAATGCTAAAATAAAAAGTGCTGGAGTAAAGAGTAACCAACGTTTCATTTTTCACCTTTTAGTTTTGGTTTTCTAGCGTTCCAAACGGCAATAAAACCTCCCAACATTGCTAATAATCCGCCAAACCATAACCAACGGATATAGGGCTTGTAGTGCAAGCGGAATGCAAATTCATTTGCTGAAATTTTATTTCCCATTACGATGTAAAGATCGGATAACCATCCCCATTTTATCCCCACTTCACTCATATTCATTGTACGCACATCATAATAGCGACGTTCAGCACTTATCTCAGCAATGAGACTGTCCTGTTGACTAATCACGAAAAACGTTCGTTCTGCGGTATAGTTTGGACCAATTTCATTGCGGAAACCAAGATAAGTGAATTGATAATTATGCAATGTTTGTGTGTCGCCGGGAGACATTTTAACGCTAATTTCTTTGGCATAATAGTTACTCATTGTGCCACCGATAATACTGATAGCAATGCCTAAGTGTGCCAAGCGCATTGACCATTGTTTTTTATTTTTCCATTGCGAAGAACAGAGAGTATTGAGTAGCAACCACCAAGCCAAACTTAGACTAATAAATGCCCAAATTGAAGGTAAAGAGAAGTTGAAATTCTGCTCTACCAGTATTTGAAAGGATGTAATGACTACTGCTGGAAACAGATATAAAGTGACTTTTTTAATTGACGAAAATGGGAGTTTTTGCCAGTGTAAATATGGCGAAAATAGCATTAATATCATAAGGATAAAAATTAATGGCACGATGAGCCGGTTAAAATAAGGCGTACCGACAGAAATTGTTCCCCAACCTAACATATGGTAGATCATTGGATAAAATGTGCCGATGAAAACAATAAATGTTGCAAGGCTGAATAAAATATTGGCGAATAAAAATGCAGATTCTTTGGAGAATAACTCAAATCTGGCTATTGAATGTAACTCTTTGATACGTAAAGCAAATAATAATAGTCCACATAAAGTGAACAGCAGAAAGATTGTTAATAAAGCGTGTCCGCGTTGCGGATCAATGCTAAATGCGTGTACCGATGCTAAGACGCCTGAACGAACAATAAATGTCCCCAATAAACTCAAGGAAAAGGCAAAAATTGAGAGCAATACCACCCAATAGAGTAAAATTCCTCGTTTCTCATAGATAATAAGTGAATGTAACAGTGCAGTGGCGATTAACCACGGCATCAATGAAGCATTTTCTACCGGATCCCAAAACCACCAGCCACCCCAACCGAGTTCATAGTAAGCCCACCAAGAACCTAATACAATGCCAATAGTTAAAAATGCCCAAGACGCTAGAACCCAAGGACGGCATAATCGTGCGAATGCGGCATTAAATTTTTGATAAATTAAAGCAGTAATAACCAATGAGAAATTGATCGCTAAACCGACATAACCAAGATAAAGCAATGGCGGATGAATGATCAAACCAATATCTTGCAGCATTGGATTGAGATCACGTCCTTCAAGTGGAATTGGATATAACCTATTGAAAGGATTAGATAAAAATAGAATAAAAACCGCAAAACAAAAGCTGATCATTCCCATTAACACCAGCGTTGAGATAACAAGACGCTGATCGTTGTGACGGTTATAACGGGCAAACAGTGCTGTCCAGAGCGAAAGTGAAAAGAGCCAAAACAGCATTGAACCTTCGTGCCCACCCCAAGTTGCAGCAATCTTATAAAATAAGGGCAGGTTGGAATTAGAATGTTGCGCGACATATTCAAGTGAAAAATCATTAGTCGCAAAGGCATAGGCTAACGCCATCAGCGTTATCGTACAGAAAATAGCATAGAGAATGCTTAACGGATAAGCCAATTGTGCGAAAGCGTGTTTGTTTCGCCATAGACCGTAAGCTGGTATAAAAGCTAAACAAAAGGTTAAAGCAACAACAATGAGTAAACTTAAAAATCCAAGTTCAGGCAACATTTTTAATTATTGGCAGAAAATAAGTATTAAAATATGACCTACTTCTTGTAACGGAAGTAGGTCGAAGCTTATAGGCTTTTGCATTTTAGGCAAGTGTCATTTGTCCTGCATATAATGCCCAAAAACGTAAACAAAGTACGCCGAATAAACTTAGTCCGGCAACAAAGAGTATAAACCCTTTGCGATGTTTTACTGTTTCTGGTGCGACTGCATTAAGGAATAATGGGGCAATTAAGCCAATTCCAACTAAACCTATCCAGAAAATATAAGACCAAAAACCACCGCCGATTGCATTATAAAGTGCAACCGTTTTTTGACCGCCTCCAAGGAATAATCCGATACAGAATGCAAAAAGTAGAAATGCTTCAATTAATACCACCGGTAATTCAAACTTATGGACGAAATTCAAGGCCGGTGAATGGGTGCTTTCTTTGGTAAAGAGCAATGAAGTAATCATTAATGCCGCAATACCGGAAGAGGTGCCGGAAGCCAAGAATAGCGCCGGCAGAACCGGATTATTCAACATCGGATAACTGATTAATGCCGATAACAAGAAACCGGTATAAGCACCTAATAACACGGAAAGGAAAATTAGGATAATCTCCACCGGCGAACAGAAACGCTCTAATTTCTCAATAATATTATTGATAAAAGCGAGTTTCGGCAAAAAGCGGTTAATAAGTTGAGCCACTAATGTTTTAAAGATAAAGGCTAACCATAAAAGCAGAAATACCATATAAACTTGGAACAGCATTACCCCCATCGACATAATAGAAGTGTGGTGGTAGTTGAACATCAAATACCAGAAAGTCCAAGGTTTAGTTAAATGGAAAATCAAAATGGTTAAACCTAACAGCAATGTTGTCGGTGCAATAATGGCGGCACAGCGAATAATATTATTTTCACTGGGATGATTGCCGGCGATACCGCTGCGTTTGAGCAATACCGCAATCATTGTTGCACCGGCGGAAATACCTAATAAGAAAAGGTAAATCGCAATAATTTCATCCCACACGAGGGATGGAAAATGAAAAGGACTGTTCATCGTCTGATCTCCCCGTGTTTACTTGGAATGTGATACAAGTTAGGTTCCGTGCCTAATTCCACTTTGGTGCGATAAACCTGCTGTTGGTGAATTTTTTTATTGATTTCACTATGAGGATCATTCAAATCACCAAAGGTTAACGCTTTCGTTGGACAAGATTCCACACAAGCAGGCAGTTTACCTTTTGCCAAATTGGTATCGCGACAGAAGTTACATTTATCCGCTGCCTTGGTAATCGGATTGATATAACGAACGCGATAAGGACAGACGGCAATACAGTACTGACAACCTACGCATAAATCTTTATTCACATCGACAATACCGGTTTTGGCATCAATGAATGAAGCACCGGTCGGGCAGACGTGAACGCAAGGGGCATTGCTGCAGTGTTGGCACGAATGGCGGAAAAATTCATATTCCACATCCGGAAATTCCCCATAAGGTTCGCTACGAATAATTTGTAAGCGGGAAACGCCTTCAGGAACTTGATTGACTTCACGACAAGCATCCATACAGGCGGTACAACCGATACAGCTGCGTTCATCGTGCAGCATTCCGTAGCGTTTATTTTTTTCTTCGGAGAGTGCAACCGCCAAGGTTTTATTGCTGGTACCGGCAACCAACATCAATGCACTCATACCCGAAACAAAGTTACGGCGTGAACAATTCATCATTTTTCCTTATTCGCTTGATTCTGTTTTTCTTCACGAAGCGCCTGTTGTTTACCGTGGCAATCGACACATAATTTAACGCGTTGTTTCGGTTCGATACCTTTCATTGCGTCGTGTTCCGGGTGTAATGTATGGCAGCTTGCACAAGGCAATTTCATTGCGTGAACATCGTGAACCCAGAATTTTTCCCGTAATTTTTCCGGTTGATGACAAGCGAAACAGACTTGGTTCTGTTCCTGAACGGTGTACATCGGTGTTTTGCCGTCAAAAATATCGCCGTGGAAACGCATCACATCTTTCACGCCACGACGGTGATCTTCGGAAATTTTACCGTGACAGCTGACACAATTAATCGGCTTGCCGTTATTCGGGTTTAACTTGCTCAAGTGGGTGCCGTGAAATTGTTGATCATTAAATTTATGACATTTCGCACAGTATTGATTCGGATCACGTTGATTTTCCAACTGCGGTTGGTAACTTAACGTATTTGCACCCTTTGTGTTACTTGTTTCCTGTGCCGAAACATTAACGGCAAGCAGCAGAGAAGCCGTAACAAACAGCACTTTTTTAAAAGACATATAAAAACTCATTTTCTTATCCTCAAGGAAATCCTGATTTAAGCGGTTGCTCATAATGAGCAACCGGACCAAAATTTATTTTGCATCAGCAGGTAATAAACCTTTCTCTTTAGCTTCTTTATCCCATTGAGGTACAACCGTTTTTAAGAACTCTTCTTTTTCACGTTTCTGTTTTTCAATATCAATGCCCATTGCAGCCTGTGCTTTTTCTTTAGTAGAAATATCAGGAATAGCAACCGGTTGTTTTACGTTATGTTTGGTCAGAATAACTGCCAATTTACGACGAGCATCTGCTGCTTTATCCAAACCGGAACTTAATACTTCCAAAGCCACTTCAGGAGCGTGCATATAGAATCCGTGGCTGGCTGAGGTGTAATCCCAGCGCCATTGTGCGTGACGGATATCTTGTAAAGCATCTTTCATTTCTGCTTCAGTTGCACCAGCATCCCAAGCAGCTTTTGCTTCAAAGTGAGCGTGAACAAGTTGATCTTCAAGTTTGATCATTGTAGATTGTACACGTTCTTTGCGTGAATTAACGATACTTTGTAGTTTTTCTTTGCTTTGATCGTGGCAATTGGCACAGGTATTTTGGAAGTTATCGAACGGATTGCCAATGTTGTGGTTAGTAAATACTCGTCCATCTGCGGTTTGTTGTTTTGCCATATGGCAATCAACACAAGTCACTCCATTTTTACCGTGCATTCCCATCGTCCAAGTTTCAAAATCAGGATGCTGGGCTTTTAGCATTGGTGCTTTGGATAGAGAGTGTGTCCAATCTTTAAATTGGAGATCATCATAATATTTTTCCATCTGTTCAACGCTTACACCGTTCTGCCAAGGGAAAGTAACGATTTTTTTGTCGCCGGCGAAGAAATATTCAACATGGCAGTTAGCACAAATGGCAGCGCGTTTATCGGTTTTATCGGAACGTTCAAAATTCCAATCAATCTTATCTAAAGCGCGTAAAACGTGTGGACGAGCAATGCGTAAAGCTGGTTGACCTTCAGCGAACTCTTTTGAATTAGTATCGTGGCAGTCGGCACAACCAATAGGATTAACAATTTCGTTACCCCATTTTGCCCATTTTGCACCGAAATAGCCATCTTCGCCTTTTTCAGTAATTAAACGAGCAACATCCGGGCTTTTACAAGTCCAACAAGCAGCTGGTTGAGGTCCACTGTTTTCATCTTTTGGAGCACCTGTACGCAAGATATTACGTACATCGGTTACCGCATAATAGTGACCGCGGGGATGATTATATTCTGATGAAAACAGATAACCTCCCCAAAGCACTACTAATCGAGGATCTTCAGCTAATGCATCACCAATTTCTTCAGATTGGCTGGTACCTAACCAAGATTGATATTGAAGTGGATATTTTTCTGCAAAAAGGTCATTGCGAACGGCAACTTTATCAATGTCAAATTTCATATCTTTGAATTTGTCATTATTCAGTTGATTCTGATCCGGTACCGGATTAGCTGTTTTATCTTCAGCAGAAGCGGACATAGCACTTATAGTTGCTATTCCAGCTAGCATTACAAACAATGCTTGTTTTAAAGTTCTCACGATAATTACCCCAACATAAAGTTATTCACATAACAAAAAGCTAACAATTGTCTATACTTTATACAGAAAAGAGAAAGACAAAATAAGCCGTAAATAAAAGTTACTTTATCAAATAATGCTATAATTTCTAAGGTTTTATGCTGTTTTTTTGAGATTAATCAAAAAGTTTTACACGATTGTGGCAAAAATAGGAGGTAAGTTATTATTAATACCTATTTATAGGTAATTAAATTATATTAATCAATAAGTTATACAATTTATTTTTCTACTTATTTAGAGGTATTTAGCGTGATTTTTGCAATCTATATTCATTTGGCGTTTGGTTGAACTCTTTTTTGAATACAAAATAGAAATATTGTACGGAAGGATAGCCACATACTTCTGCAATTTCTTGGATAGCAATATCCGTATCTGTCAGTAGCTGCTTGGCTTTGTTCATTTTTTCATTATGCAATATTTGATGAATTGTTTTGCCAGTTTCAATACGAAAACGGTTTTCTAGGTTAGAACGAGAAGCCTTAACATAATCCAAAACTTGCTCGACTTTAATGCCAGAACAAGCATTAACACGGATGTAATGCAACGCCTGAATGACTAAAGGATCCTGAATTGAACGATAGTCAGTTGAAGTACGAGATTCAATGCGTAATGGTGGAATTAAATATTGGTATTGTTTAATCGGGCGATTTTCTAATTGAGCGTGTAACAACTTTGCCGCTTGGTAACCCATATTTTTAGTGCCTTGTACGACTGATGAAAGTGAAACACGAGAAAATGCTTGAATTAATTCTTCGTTGTCAATTCCGATAATACAGAGTTGATCAGGTACGGGAATATCCAGCAGCTCACAAGTTTGTAACAGATGTCTAGCACGTGCATCGGTTACGGCAATGATTCCGGTATGTTTTGGTAATGCAGTAATCCATTCACTAAGTTGTTGTTGAGCTTGTTGCCAATTATCAGCGTGTGTTTCTTGTCCAAGATAGATTTCCGGTTGATAATTGTTGTTTTTCATTATGCGTTCAAATGCCATTCGGCGTTCATTTGACCAGTGTTGAAAACCAGGATTGGGTAAGCCGTAAAAAGCAAAATGATTGATGCCTTTTCGTTGCAAATGTTCAAATGCTACTTGTAAAATAGCGTCGTTATCAGTGGCGATATAGGGAACATTTTGCGGATAATGTTGAGGATTTTGATAGGAACTGCCAACCGCTACAACCGGTATAGGACAATGCTGTAATTTTTGTACTAACTCCGGGTTATCAAAATCTGCAATAATACCGTCCAAATGGCGTTGATCTAGATTTAATTCTCGATGAATAAAATCATCCTCCAGAAAGACATTCCACGCTGTTTTAGAGGTTTGAATATATTCACCGATACCTGCCATCACTTCACGATCATAAACTTTGTTGGCATTAAACAGTAGGGCAATTTGGTAATAGGCTTTTGTCATAATGCTTCCTATTATGGCAGAAATAATACTTGTCTTTAGATTTTTCTGCCCGGTAATGGTTCAATTCGAGTAATTTGACTGATCAATTTGCCATCAACAGTTCGAGTGATGATTTCTTGCCCGATTGTTACCTGTTTAATACTGTCGATTAACTCTGTATTCATTGATGTGGTAACAGTATAACCGCGTTGTAATACCTTTAATGGACTGATGTTATCTAAACGACCACCAAGATTGGCTAATTTATGTTTTTTCTGCTGTATAAATGTGTTTATTGCTGTATGTAAGCGAACTTCCCATTGGTTAACCGTTTGCTGTTGCGTTTCAATTTTTAATGTTAACGGTAACTGTGAAATCCGTTTAGATAATGATATTTGTGATTGTTGACGGCGTTGTAAATAGTTAGAAATCGCTTGTTTTAAACGCTGTTGCAAATAGAGATATTGTTGCTGTTGCAGTTGTAATCTGGCTTGTGGATGTTGATTTTTTAATCGTAATTGTAAACGTTCTAATCGTTGGATAGAGTGATTGAGTTTATAAGTAAAACCAATTTCTAAACGTTGTTGTAGATAATCAATTTTTTGCCAAAGTTCTTTTTGATCTCGGCTTAATAACTCGGCTGCAGCCGATGGTGTTGATGCACGTAAATCGGCAACAAAATCTGCTATTGTTACATCGGTTTCGTGACCGACAGCACTGATAATTGGAATTTGTGAGCTAAAAATAGCTCGGGCAACAATTTCTTCGTTAAAGCACCAGAGATCTTCAAGTGAACCGCCACCACGACCTACGATTAATACATCACACTCTTGGCGGATGTTGGCGATTTTGATACTAGCGACAATATCTTGAGCAGCTTCTTTTCCTTGAACTAAAGTTGGATAAATAATCACTTCAAGCACGGGATTTCGGCGACGTAGGATCTGTAGAATATCGTGTAATGCTGCACCAGTAGCGGAGGTAATAACGCCTATTTTTCGACAATGTGCTGGAATCTCTTTTTTATATTGCTGAGCAAATAAACCTTCAGCTGCCAACTTCATTTTTAATTGTTCAAACTGTTGTTGTAACAGCCCTTCGCCGGCAGTTTGCATACTTTCCACAATAATCTGATAATCACCACGCGGTTCATACAAACTAATATTGGCACGCACTACAACTTGCATTCCATTTTGTGGTTTAAAATTAACGCGTAAATTACGCATACGAAACATCGCCGCACGTACCTGAGCATTTTTATCTTTCAGTGTAAAATACCAATGTCCAGAAACTGGCTGTGTAAAATTAGAAATCTCACCGCTCAGCCATAGGCTTCCCAACTCTTGTTCCAAGATCTCTTTTGCAAGGCGATTTAATTGGCTAATGGAATAAATTGTTGGTTGGCTTTCACGGTTAAACATCATCAACACTCTCTAATAGAAGCCAACCGCTGTCGAGCCAATCGCATAGACTGTCTAATAATAAATCGAGAGAAATGTCAGCGGAAAGTTTTTGTAAACGTTGCCAATCAAGTGATTTACCATTGGCAAAATCTGCCAAAAGTGTTTGTTCTATTTCACTTAACTCATCAATCCATTCACCATTAATGAAAATATTGCCGTTATCGGTATAGGTAATTTTGCAGTTCGCATCTTGACTGAGTCTGTCGCCAGCTTGCAACATTTCGAGCAGCTCATCTGGATAATACTCTGCGTTCGTTGGTAATAAATCATAACGGCGCGCGCTGACGGTTTGTGCTACAGCCTGTTGTAATAAGGCATCAAATTGGTTTGAATTAGCCAATAAATCCAACAAATGCTGTTTAAAGTTGGCAACAGACTCACTATTTAATTGGCCATTCGGCTGTGGTTTCGGTGATAAACGGAAGGGAATAGCAAAGTCACTGCTATTGATTTGTTCGCTGTGATGTTCAATCGTTTTGCACAAATTTTCCAGCAAATCAGCAGCATTCGGATAACGCAACCCGAAAGAAAAAGTCAAACAATCACTT
This sequence comes from Gallibacterium sp. ZY190522, assembly GCF_054166015.1. Taxonomy (NCBI): domain Bacteria; kingdom Pseudomonadati; phylum Pseudomonadota; class Gammaproteobacteria; order Pasteurellales; family Pasteurellaceae; genus Gallibacterium; species Gallibacterium sp. ZY190522. Next base: position 1,632,763 of record NZ_CM135118.1, on the reverse strand, counting down.
TCGGCAACACCGTAATGAGAAAGGCGAGACGGTACATAAAGCACATCACCAGGATGTAGCACTTCATCAAAAATTAACTCCCCCATATCATCAAAAATGCGAATCGGTTGATTGGCTTTAAATTCAGTTGAAGGATCACACCATTTGCCCAGTTGCCAACGGCGTTCACCATAGCCTTGCACCAGAAAAACATCATATTCATCATAATGCTTGCCGACCGAGCCACCTTTGGGCGCAAAAGAAACCATAATATCATCCCGTTGCCATTGAGGAATAAAAGCGAAAGCCTGCCATAACTTGCCTAATTCCGGAGACCACTGTTCCAAATTTTGCACTAATACCGACCATTTCTCCGGCAGATTGCTAAAATCTTGTGCTGATAGCGGACTGGTTTTCAGTTGCCATTGCGCTTGATTCTGTACCATATCGGTGCGGATAAGACGCGCGGTTGCATCCGGATCTTGTGCCAATTCGATAATATCTTGCGGTTCAAACATTCCGATGATTTGTGGCAAACCTTGACGGATTAAAAGCGGTTTTTTCTGCCAATAATCACGGAGAAAAGTTTCGGCATTAATGGTTGTGGGTAAACAAAAAGCGTGTGTCATAACGGCATTCCTAATTATTTTGTTTGTGCTTTTTTGGCTTGTTGTTGCGCGGCTTGTTCGGCGGCACGTTTGCGGCGAATCTCTTTCGGATCAGCCAATAAAGGACGATAGATCTCAATCCGATCTCCCTCCTGTATGATATCGGTTAACTTGGCTAAACGCCCGAAGATACCGACTTTATTGTTACGAAGATCAATATCGTGATAGATCTGTAAAACACCTGATTGCAAAATCGCAGCTTGCAAATTGCTGCCTGCGGTGACTTGAATTTTTTTTAAAAAATGGTGATCAGGTAAAGCATACGCAATTTCTACATTAATGTTAGACACGATAAATCTCCTTTGCACGTTGTTTGAAGGCTTGTACCATTTGTGAAGTGAGTTGTTGAAAAATTTTACCGAACATTTTTTCCACTAACGCATTAGAAAAAGCAAATTGTAATTGTAGGCTGATTTGTGAGCTGTATTCATCCAACTCAAGGAAACGCCATTCTCCATTTAAATGTTTAAATGGACCTTCCACTAATTTCATTTGTATCGACTGATTCAGTTGCATTGTGTTATGCGTGGTAAAGGCTAAACGAATGCCGGCTTTGCTGACAATCAGTTCTGCATCCAATTCATTTCCTTGTTGATATAAGGTTTTGCCTGAAATACAGCCGGGTAAAAATTCAGGATAACGTTGATAATTATTCACAAGCTGATACATCTGTTCGGCACTGTGCGGCACTAACATTGTTTGAGATACACGATTCATTCGTTTTCCTTAGTGAAGGTTATCGCAGCATAGCGGTTTATCTAATGGCATAAGCGATAGAGATAAAGACAAATGCGGTGTATTATACGTGTTTTGTCGCCATTTTGCATTGGAAGGAAAAGGAATGATTGCGTTATTGTCCGCATTATCAGATGGTAAAAAACATTTTTATACTGATCTTTGCCAAGAATTATCCATAACAAAACAACAACTTGCGGAAGATTTGCAGCAATTGGAACAACAAGGAATAGAAATTTGTTGTGAAGCGGACGGTTGTTATTGGCTAGCTTCGGCAGAGGTGCTGGACAGTGAGTTTTTAACAAAAAATTTGCCACAACAACAGTTGCTTATCCAACCTGTGATTGATTCTACCAATCAATATTTATTAAACAATTTATCTAAATTATCAAATAACAGTGTCTGCTTGGCGGAATATCAATTTGCTGGACGTGGTCGGCGTGGTCGTCAGTGGTTATCGCCGTTTGCCGGACAGGTGATAATGAGTTACTACCGTATTTTCTCAACAAATTGTGATATTTCTGGCTTGAGTTTGGCGGTTGGAATGGCGGTAGCTCAAGCATTGACCGAACTTAACTTACATTCAGTTCAGTTAAAATGGCCGAATGATATTTGGTTAGATGGCAAAAAGTTGGGTGGGATTTTGATTGAGATGAAACATAATCCGCATTTAGCACAAAATCAGGTGGTAATCGGTTTAGGTTTAAATGTCAATTTGCCGAAAAAATTTGTAGTAGATCAACCAATTGCAATGATTAGTAAGCAGAGAAATATAAATCGTAACCTATTGATTGTTAAATTAATTCAACATCTAGCACGGGCATTAGCCTTGTTTGAACAAGAAGGATTATCGGCTTTTATTTCGCAATGGCGACAATATGATGCATTTTATCAAAAGAAAGTGAAATTATTATTGGAAAATCAATTCATTATTGGGATAGAGCAGGGAATAAATGATAAAGGGGAACTATTGTTGAATACGGAAGATAATCAACAACTTAGTTTTTCTATTGGAGAAATTTCACTGCGTCCGATAAATGATCAATCGTGATTGTGATTGTAGAAAAAGGGGTTTTTGCATAAAATAGCAGCCCATTTTAGCGACAGGGTAAGAATTGTGGCAAAAATAAAATTAATTGTAGGGTTGGGAAATCCAGGCAGTAAATATCAAGATACACGGCATAATGCAGGTGAATGGATGATTACTCGTTTGGCACGCCGTTTTAATGTCAGCTTAAAAGAGGAGAATAAATTTTTCGGTAAAACTGCAATGACAACTGTTTCAGGCAAGGATATTCGATTGTTGGTGCCGACTACTTTTATGAACTTAAGTGGAAAATCAGTTGGTGCATTGGCGAATTTTTATCGTATTTTGCCGGAAGAAATTTTGGTTATTCACGATGAGCTGGATTTACCTCCTGGTAGTGTGAAGTTGAAACTTGGTGGCGGACACGGCGGTCATAACGGTTTGAAAGATATTATTGCGCAGTTGGCGAATAATAAAAACTTTTACCGCCTTCGTGTCGGTATCGGGCATCCCGGCGATAAAAATTTGGTGGCGAGTTATGTGTTGAGCAAACCGGCTCCGCAGGATCAACGCTTAATTGATAAAGCGTTGGATGAAGCAGAAAGTTGTATTGATATTTTAATAAAAGAGGGAGTCGAAAAAGCGATGAATCGCTTGAATGGCTTCCGAGCTGAATAAGGATAAATTATGGGATTTAAGTGTGGAATTGTTGGGTTACCAAATGTAGGTAAATCAACATTATTTAATGCATTGACTAAAGCAGGAATTGAAGCGGCAAACTATCCGTTTTGTACAATTGAACCGAATACCGGTGTGGTACCAATGCCAGATCCTCGTTTGGATGAATTGGCAAAAATTGTGAATCCACAGCGCATATTGCCGACAACTATGGAATTTGTCGATATTGCTGGTTTGGTGAAAGGTGCTTCTAACGGGGAAGGTTTAGGTAATAAATTTTTAGCCAATATTCGAGAAACCGATGCGATTGGACACGTTGTACGTTGTTTTGAAAACAATGATATTGTACACGTTTCAGGAAAAATTGATCCGGCGGATGATATTGAAGTCATTAATACCGAATTGGCATTGGCAGATTTAGAAAGCTGTGAAAAAGCCATTTTGCGTTTGCAAAAACGTGCTAAAGGCGGCGATAAAGAGGCAAAATTCGAGTTATCGGTGATGGAAAAATGCTTGCCGGTGCTTGAAAATGCCGGAATGTTACGTTCTATCGGCTTGGATGCGGAAGAGTTGCAAGCGATTAAAAGTTATAACTTTTTAACTTTGAAACCGACAATGTATATTGCCAATGTCAATGAAGATGGTTTTGAAAATAACCCTTATCTTGATCGTGTGCGTGAAATTGCCGAAAAAGAGGGCGCAGTAGTGGTGCCGGTTTGTGCGGCGATTGAGGCGGAAATTGCTGAATTGGAAGATGATGAAAAAATCGAATTCCTACAAGAACTTGGCTTGGAAGAGCCGGGATTAAACCGAGTGATTCGCGCAGGTTATAAGTTATTGAATTTACAAACTTATTTTACTGCTGGCGTTAAAGAAGTGCGTGCTTGGACGGTATCTATCGGCGCCACCGCACCAAAAGCAGCGGCAGTGATTCACACCGATTTTGAACGCGGCTTTATTCGTGCAGAAGTGATCAGTTATGATGATTTCGTGCAGTATAAAGGTGAAAATGGGGCGAAAGAAGCCGGCAAATGGCGTTTGGAAGGAAAAGATTATATCGTTCAGGATGGCGATGTAATGCACTTCAGATTTAATGTGTAACGCTTGGAATATATTTAAATGAACAGAATGCGTGAGCCATAGCTCACGCATTTTTTGTGATTAAAATAGTTCATTTGAAGTAAAGAAATAGGCAATTTCTCTTTCGGCTGATTGGATGGAGTCTGAACCGTGAACGCTGTTTCGGCTGCCGTCTAAAGCAAAATCTCGGCGTAGAGTACCCATATGAGCATCAACAGGGTTTGTTTTGCCCATTAATTCCCTATAATCAGCAATAGCATTCTCTTTTTCCAACACTAGAACAACCACTGGTGTAGAGGTCATAAAGGCAATTAAATTTTCAAAAAATGGCTTACCTTCGTGTTCAGCATAGAAACCGGCAGCTTGCTGTTGATTTAAGTGAACCATTTTCATAGCCACAATGGAAAATTGAGCCTGCTCCAAACGCGAAATAATTGCTCCGATTAAGTGGCGTTCGATAATATCCGGTTTAATAATTGCAAGTGTACGTTCTAGAGCCATAAAGATTTCCTATTTTTCAAAAGAAATTAATAAGTTAGCTAAAGTTTTCATTCCGATTCCCGTTGCACCGACCGACCATAATGGGCTTGCTACTTTACGGAAAGTGGCGGAACAGTCGATATGTAACCAATTTTGCTGATAATTTTCAACAAAGTGAGATAAAAATGCAGTTGCGGTGCTTGCACCTGCTGGTGTATTTACACTCGCTGTATTAGAAATATCAGCAAAGGATGAGCTAATTTGATCACGATGGAACGGCTCAAATGGCAAACGCCAAAAAGGTTCGTTTTCTTCTTTAGCTGAATTGAAAAGTGCAGAAACTAACTGTTCATCCATTGAGAGTACGGAGTGATAGTCATTGCCGACAGCTACTTTGGCCGCACCAGTCAAGGTTGCGCAATCAATAATAATATCCGGTTTTTGTGCAGAAGCTTCAATCAAACCATCAGCTAACACTAAGCGTCCCTCAGCATCAGTATTTAAGACTTCAACAGTAACGCCGTTGCGATATTTGATAATATCACCTAATTTGAATGCTTTACTACTTACTAAATTTTCAGCACAGCATAAGTAAAGTTTTACGCGTTTTGTTAATCCTCGAGCAATGGCAAAACCGAGTGCGCCGGTTAATAGTGCCGCACCACCCATATCTGAACGCATAGAGTCCATACTGTTACTTGGTTTAATGCTATAACCGCCAGAATCGAAAGTAATACCCTTACCGACTAAACAAGCGAAAACGGGTTCATTAGGATTGCCGCTAGGATTGAAATCTAATTGCAGCATCGCCGGTTTATTATGAGAACCTTTACCAACTTCCCAAATACCATTGTAACCACGTTCTTTCAGTTCTTCACGACTAATAATGTGATAACTGACGCAACCTTTTACGGCATAATTATCTGCTTGTTCACTAATAAATTTTGCCGCTCTGCTTGCCAATTCAGTTGGAGTGATGATTTCTGCAGGTAAATTGATGATTTCACGAATAAAATCGCTACAACGAATACGTTCATAAAGCTCCGCTTCATCATCTTCAGCTAAACAAGGAAATTCAATAGAGAAGTTTTGTTTTGCAGTATAAAATCCTTGATAGAATGCCCAGCAATGTTCTAATTGCCAGTTATCGCCAATTAATTCTACCTCTTTGAAATTTTGGTTACGTAATTTACGAGCTGCTTTTTGTATATCATTAATGTTCTGTTTTTCAGTAAAGTGAATAATGGTTTGATCGTTTTGAAATGAGATTAATGCATTTTCTCCCCAAACTTCAGATGCCGGCTGTGAGGATAATTGAATTTTCATAGTCATAATTATTTGCCTTAAATAGAAAACAGCGAATTACCGAGGTAATTCGCTGAAAAAGGGATTAAAGTACGGAAACGTTTAAAGACGCACCGCTGCCGACAAGTTGCACTCTGGCACCCGGCACAAAACTAGGATCTGCTTTTTGTACCACAGCAATACGTTGACCATCTTCTTTTTGGATTACAAGTTCAACACCGTTAGTTTGATCCAATTTTTGTTCAATTTTATTACCAACAACCGCACCGGCGATAGCACCGACAGCGGTAGCGATAGCTTGTCCCTTACCACCACCGATGGTTGAACCAACAATACCGCCTAATGCACCACCACCGACAGTACCGATAACACCTTGAGAATTGCTTTCTCCTTGAATGGTTACTGGACGTACAGAAATGATGCGTCCATAGCTGACAGCTCTAGCTTCTTTTGCTTGCCCGCCACCGTATACGTTGCCACTATAGAGATCAGAATTAGAACAACCTGCCAACGTAACTGCTGTTAATAGACTTGCAATTAAAGTGATCTTTTTCATATTTTTCTCCTATTATATCTGTTCCGACATCACAATTTCTTTAATAGAAAAAGGATGCAATTTAATTGTTGTAAAATTATTTTTATCCGTTAATTTTATGGCAAGTGCTGGATTTGGTAAACCTTCGCCATCTGCTTTATGACAGTTTTTTTTCAAAATAATTTTGTGGGGTTCGATATTAAGCATATTTTCTGCACGATGAAACCATTGTTCAATTGATTCATTCTTTAAAAAAGGTAAAACTAATTCAATATGTTCCCAACCTTGTTGTGGATATCTTTTTTCATTTGGAAACGGTAATTCAATGATATTCACTGCTTGATTCAGGATGAATAATGGTTGTGGCAGTTGATAAAGATAAATCGGGCGACCGTTGATCTTGTTATTGCTTAACAGTTCTGAATCAGCAGCAAGTGCTTGTTGCCAAAGTTTGGCAGTATCAAATTCATTCACACGTAATGCAATATGATCGATACAGAGCTTTAATCGATCTAATTGTGTCAGTGTGAGAATTTGCGCAAATAGTTTTTCTGCTTCAACTAATTGGGCTGATAATTCAGGAAATTGTTGTAATAATTTTGCTTCAGTCATAATGCGAGGGTATTTTGTTTTTTATACTTTTCTGATAGTGGAAAGCCTAGTATCATTACGAGTTTAAATTTATCGTTTAAATTCAATAAGGCATATATTTGTGAATATTCAAACCATTCTATCTGAAAAAATTAAACAAGCAATGATTGCCGCCGGAGCAGATCAACAAAGTGAAGCTTTGGTTCGTCCGTCAAGCAAAGCACAGTTTGGCGATTATCAAGCAAACGGCGTGATGGCGGCAGCAAAAAAATTGGCAATGCCACCGCGTGATTTGGCACAAAAAGTAGTGGAAAATCTTGATCTTGGTGAAATGATTGAAAAAGTGGAAATTGCCGGACCGGGATTTATCAATATTTTTCTTAATTCTTCTTGGTTGGCAGTACAAACCAATAAAATGTTGCTGGATCACCATTTTTTAATTTCGCCGGTAAAAGCGCAAACTATTGTGGCGGATTATTCAGCGCCGAACGTGGCAAAAGAGATGCACGTCGGGCATTTGCGTTCAACCATTATCGGTGATGCGGTAGTGCGTACTTTGGAGTTTGTCGGACACAATGTGATTCGAGCTAATCACGTAGGTGATTGGGGAACACAATTTGGAATGTTGATTGCCTATTTGGAAAAAATGCAGAATGAAAATGCATCCGATATGGAATTAAGCGATTTGGAAGCATTCTATCGTGAAGCGAAAAAACATTATGATGAAGATGAAGTTTTTGCCGAAAAAGCGCGCGGTTATGTGGTGAAGTTGCAAGGTGGTGATGAGTATTGTCGTAAGATGTGGCGCAAGTTAGTTGACATTACAATGAAACAGAATCAGCGCAATTATGATCGCTTAAATGTAACACTTACCGATAAGGATGTTATGGGAGAAAGCCTTTATAACCCAATGTTGCCGGGCATTGTTGCCGATTTGGAAGCAAAAGGATTAGCGGTGAAAGATGATGGCGCAGTAGTGGTGTTTTTAAATGAGTTTAAAAATAAAGAGGGTGATCCGCTAGGCGTTATTATTCAGAAGAAGGATGGCGGTTATCTTTATGCGACTACCGATATCGCCTGTGCAAAATATCGTTATGAAACTTTGCACGCCGACCGTATTCTCTATTTTACCGATAGTCGTCAAAGCCAACATTTACAACAGGTTTGGTTAATTGTGCGTAAAGCAGGATATGTGCCGGAAAGCGTAACTTGGGATCATTTCAATTTCGGAATGATGTTGGGTAAAGATAATAAGCCGTTCAAAACGCGTACTGGCGGCACAGTGAAATTGGCGGATCTGTTGGATGAAGCGGTAGAGCGTGCAGAAAAATTGATTAGCGAGAAATCAACCAATTTAAGCGCTGAAGAACAGCGTCAAGTGGCGGAAGTCGTTGGTATCGGTGCGGTGAAATATGCTGACTTATCCAAAAACCGCACGACCGATTATGTGTTTGATTGGGATAATATGTTGACGTTTGAAGGCAATACCGCACCTTATATTCAGTATGCTTACACGCGTATCCGTTCTATTTTTGCCAATAGTGGCATTGATCCTCAGCAGTTGGCAGGTGAAATTCAAATTAAGGATGATAAAGAGCGTCAGTTAGCGTTAACTTTATTGAAATTTGAAGAAGCGATTAACACTGTAGTGAAAGAGGGTACGCCTCACGTTTTATGCGCTTATCTTTATGATTTAGCAGGGGCATTTTCTTCCTTCTATGAACATTGCCCAATCTTAAATCAAGCGGAAGAGGTCAAACAAAGTCGTTTGAAATTGGTAGCATTAACGGCGAAAGTGTTAAAACAGGGATTGGATCTGTTAGGCATTAAAACTGTCGAAAAAATGTAATTTCCGTTATCGGTGCGGTGACAATGCCGCACCGGATCTTGTGCTTATCCTATTATGACAAATCAGCAACAACTCATCTCTCAATTACAGCAACAATTACAGCTTTTCTGCCGTTATGACGGTGAGCAGATTATTAAGCAGCAGTTTGAGCGCACCGTTTTTGCGGAATCGGGACAGCCGTTACGCTACTACATTGCGCAAATTGAACAAAATATCGCTCGCTTGGCGACCTTAGATAAGGTTGAGGTGGTTGCTTATTTGGCGGAGCAAATCAGCATTCAGTTCCGAGTGTTGCTGGAGGCTTTGCAACGCACTGAAAGATCAGCGAAAAAAGCGGAAACGGTAGCAGGTCAGCCACAAAAAACAGAGAAAAAACAGTATGATGTTTTTGAACTACCGGCAGAGGAGAGAATTCATAAATATTATGAATTTTTAACGCGTTTTAATGATCGCATCGCTGATTTGGAACAGCAGCAACAACTGGCATCGAGAGAGCAGAAACCTCTCTTTCAACAACAGCTTGCACTATTGCAACAACGGCGACAACGTTGTCTTGCCGCCATTGAACAATTGGAAGAATACCTAGAATTTAAGACTTCTCAAGCCAAAAGCGAATTAAATTAAGTTACTGATAAAGATTACAATAATGACAAGTGGCACGATATATTTAACATAGCTGAACCACCATTGTGCCAATTTAGAATTTTCGCCTAATCTCAATTCTCGTTTAGCTTCATCTTTCATTACAAAACCGACAAAAACAGCACAGAATAGTGCGGTGAGCATAAAGAGAATATTGCCGCTGACAAAATCAAAGGCATCAAAAATATTTTTGCCGAAGAAATGAACGTCGTGCCAAGGACCGTAACTTAAAATTGATGGCACATTGCCAAGAAGAAAGATCGCACCGAGAACGAAGAGAATCGCTAAACGGCGATTAATTTTCGTTTTTTCCTGCAAGGCGGTAATCAAGACTTCATAAATGGTGAGTGAGGTGGTTAATGCCGCAATCAGCAATAAACTGAAAAAGATCACCGCAAAAAACTTACCCGCCCACATATGAGAAAACACGATCGGTAAACTTTGGAATACTAAGGTTGGCCCTGAATTTGGTGCAATCCCGAAAGTGAACAGTGACGGGAAAATCATAAAGCCGGCCAAGACCGCAATAATGGTATTGACGCAGCCGGTTATGACCGCAGTTTGCACCAAATTTTCTCCTTTTTTCAGATAACTGGAGAGGGTAACGATAACGCCGAAACCTAAACTTAAAGCGAAAAAGACTTGCCCCAAGACAAAAACGAAAAGCTGCGGTGTGATCTTAGAGAAATCAGGTTTGAGATAGAACACAATGCCTTGCCAAGCACCCGGCAGCGTAACATTACGAATCACCATACAGATTAAAAAGATAAATAACAGCGGCATCAAATATTTCACCGATTTTTCAATGCCGTCAATCACCCCTTTCACCAGAATCACATAGTTAACCAAGACAAACAAAAAGGTGTACAGGCTAATCATTGCCGGATTATCCATAATGGTAGCTTGGAAGAAATTTTTCGTGGTGTCGGCAGTAATCGGTGCGCTGATGTCCAAAGCGCCACTGAGCAAACTGACGATATAATTAATCACCCAACCGCCGAGCACCATATAGTACGCCATAATGCAGAATGCACCGAGTACGCTGAGATAGCCGACAACTTTCCAATAACGAGGAATAGGTTTATGGTGAATGTTTCCGCTGAACGAATCGATAGCATTAACACGAATACGCCGACCAATAACATTTTCAACTAGAATCATTGGAATGCCGATCACAATCATTGCAATACAGAATAGTAATACATAAGCGCCACCACCGTTTTCACCGACCAGATAGGGAAAACGCCAAGTAGCACCAAAACCGACAGTTGCACCGGCTACGGTTAAAACATAAGTCAGTCGGTTTGACCAGGTCTGTCTTTCTGTGTGAGTAGTCATATTATCTCCAATAGTTTTTAATATTCGGTTTTATCTTTAAATTCACACAGATCTTCAATCAAACAGGCACCGCAACGAGGTTTACGAGCGATACAGGTGTAGCGTCCGTGCAAAATAAGCCAATGGTGAACATCGACTTTAAATTCATCCGGAACGACTTTTAATAATTTTTTTTCAACGGCGAGCACATCTTTCCCAGGTGCGAAACCGGTACGATTGGCGACACGAAAAATATGGGTGTCAACGGCAATCGTTGGCCAACCAAAAGCAGTATTCAACACCACATTTGCGGTTTTACGCCCAACGCCCGGCAAAGATTCCAATGCTTCACGTGATTCCGGAACCTCGCCATTATACTTTTCAATTAACACTCGACAAGTTTTTATAATATTTTCTGCTTTACTATTATATAAACCGATAGTTTTTATATAATTTTTTAAACTATCTACACCTAAATCAAGTATTGCCTGTGGTGTATTTGCTACCGGAAATAATTTTGCAGTTGCTTTATTTACGCCAACATCTGTCGCTTGTGCCGATAAAATTACAGCAATGAGCAATTCAAAAACTGAATTATATTTTAACTCTGTTGTAGGGTGCGGATTGGCATCACGCAAACGAGTGAGAATTTCTATTCTTTTTTGTTGGTTCATTATTTCTTCCGTTCAATAATGTTCTTTAATGCTAAAAGTATTCCTAAGCCAAGGAAAGCACCGGGAGGTAAAATCGCAAGTAGAAAATGGCTGTCAGAGTGAAATAGTGTGATTTTCAAGGCTTTTGCTGATTCGCCGAACAGCTGTTCCATACCATTGAACAGTGTGCCATTACCGATAGTTTCGCGTAGTGCCCCTAACACAACCAAGCTTAGCGTCATTCCCAATCCCATTGAGAAACCATCGAACATTGCATGCCATAAACTGTTTTTTGAAGCATAGGCTTCGGCACGACCAATTACTATGCAGTTGGTTACAATTAATGGAATAAAAATCCCTAATGATTGATAAAGAGAATAAGTATATGCATTCATTGCTAGCTGCACGATAGTTACAGTTGAAGCAATAATCATCACATAAATCGGAATACGAATAGCTTTAGGAATAAGGTGCCGGCATAGAGAAACCATACTGTTAGTACAAATCAACACTAGCATTGTTGCTAAACCAAGCCCTAACGCATTAGCAACAGAATTGGACACTGCCAATAATGGACACAATCCTAATAATTGTACTAATGCGGCGTTATTCTTCCATACACCTTGAATAAACAAAGTTTTCCAAACGGAATTGGCGCTATCAGTGTGAGTAGTTACTTCTGAAGTACTATGATTCATTCAACACCTCTTTACTTAATTGCAACGATTGTAATCTTCAGGGTTAAATGCAAATGGTTGAGAGAGTAATTGCAGTAACCCTTTTTTCACTGCATTAACAACCGCTCGTGGAGTAATAGTTGCGCCGGCAAATTGATCAAATTCACCACCATCTTTTTTTACTGCCCATTTGTCTAACTCATTAAGATTAAATTGTTTATTGCTGAAGGCTAAGATCCAGTCGGAAAGCCGTGTTTCGATCTTATCACCCAATCCAGGTGTTTCGTGATGTTCCAAGACACGGACTCCTAACACTTCACGTTCTGGTGTTACTGCCACCAAAATACGAATATTACCTGAGTAACCATCCGGTGCGGTGGTTTCAAACAGATAAGCAACGGTTTTATTCTGTTTTTTTGCCAAATAAAGTTTAGAAATATCGGCTAACTGCTTGTTATTATTTGGAATGTAGCACGATTTTAACAGATCATTATCAGCAAAATTTGGTGGTAGCACTTCAGATAAAAGTTGTTTCTGTTGATTTTCCATTACTCGTTGAATTTTATCTTGTGTTAATGAGTACATTGCCAATGTGATTAAAGTGCAAACCAAAGCAACAAAGGCTAAGATTAAAGCATAGTTAATGGTTGTACGTTTTAGCGTTGCCATTTTTTCTCCTTAGCGGCCATAAAGACGGGGACGAGTGTAATGATCGATTAACGGGACACAAATGTTGCTCAATAAAACAGCAAATGCTACGCCGTCAGGATAACCACCATAGAAGCGGATAACATAAAGTAAGAGACCGATTAAACTACCAAATAATAATTTCCCTTTCGGTGTGATAGAGGCCGTTACCGGATCGGTGGCAATAAAAAAAGCACCGAACATCGTTGCACCGGAAAAAAGTTGCCATAACGGTGATGGATAAGTTTGTGGTGCGATCAACCAAGTTGCTGTAGCCAAAATGGCTAAGGTGAGCAACATTGCAAAAGGAATTTGCCAGTGAATCACTTTTTTCCATATAAGGAAAAGCCCACCGACCAGAAATGCAAGATTAACTTGCCACCAACCGATCCCCATCGTGATAGTAAGGATATCATGCAAATTGTCGTGTTGAAAAATTGGTGAAGCCGCGATATGACCCAATGTTAGATGATTTTTTATTCCGGTTTTAACGCTATCTAATGGAGTTGCTTGAGTGATGCCGTCAATCGTAGAAGTAAGTTGATGTAGGCTGTAGCCATCACTGGTAACACCTTGAAATATCAATAAATAAGCATCTTTAAATCCGGTAGGTTCAATTAATAAATGATTTGGCAATGCCCAAGCGGTCATCTGTGCCGGAAAAGATACCAACAGAATAGCGTACCCTACCATTGCCGGATTAAAAGGATTTTGCCCAAGTCCGCCATAAACTTGCTTACCTAAAATAACAGCACAAAAAATGCCAAGCAGAATTATCCAATAGGGAGCATAAGGTGGAATGGCAACTGCTAAAATAATAGCTGTCAAGATGACGCTCATATCCGATAAATCAGCAAAATTTTTCTTAGTGCGTAATCTAGTTACAATCCACTCCAGTAAAATAGCGAAAATCACAGCTAATAACAGCTGAATTAAAGTACCGAAACCAAAGTAGTAGATTTGTACCATAATTGCTGGAATCATTGCTACAATTACCCACAACATTACTTTTGCGGTCAAGCTATGGGAATGTACGTGAGGAGAACTTGCCATTCTAAACATTATCTTGATTTCCTTCTCTTACTGCTTTTTTTGCCTTTGCTCTGGCTATTGCTGCTGCAATCGCCGCTTTTTTAGGATCTGTATTCTGATGATTATCAATGGAATGATCATCGGTATTATTGCTTTGTTGATTATCTAATGATTCGTCTTTTGTTATTAAAATGACTGTTTCCGTTTTCGTAAGCGTTTGTGCTTTTTTCGCTTTAGCTCTGGCAATGGCGGCGGCGATAGCGGCTTTACGCGGATCGGTATCTGTGTTGTTTTCAGCAGCTACAGAAGAAGATTCGGAAGCGCTATTGCTGTTTTCCGCTTGTTGCGCTTTTTTTGCTTTAGCTCTGGCAATGGCGGCGGCGATAGCGGCTTTACGTGGATCAGCATCTGTGTTGCTTTCAGCAGCCACCGAAGAAGATTCGGCGGCGCTATTGCTGTTTTCCGCTTGCTGCGCTTTTTTCGCTTTAGCTCTGGCAATGGCGGCGGAAATAGCGGCTTTACGCGGATCGGTATCCTCGCTGCTTTCAGTTGCCACTGAAGAGGATTCGGCAGCACTATTGCTGTTTTCCGATTGCTGCGCTTTTTTCGCTTTAGCTCTGGCAATGGCAGCGGCAATAGCGGCTTGTTTATTCTCTTTATCCGTTGTTGCCAATGATGTCGGTTGACCGGTTTGTGTTTGTGCTTGTTTGGCTAAACGGCGCGCTTTACGAGCTGCCATAATATCGCTGTTATCAGGCAATATTTCACCTTTATCGTTGGTGATAGTTTTGATTTGTGGTGTTGCATTAGTTGCCTGTTTTTGACGAACACGTTCCAATGCAGCTTGTACAGGATCAACGCCTTGTTGTTTTGCCATCTCTGCTCGACGAGCTTCCGCCGCTAATTGAGTTCGGCGATCTCGCTCCTGTTTTTCCCGTTTCATTCGAGCCTGTTTAGCTTCAAAACGGACTTTCGCCTCTTCCGCCAGTTTTGCTTTTAATTTTAATTCTGCGATTTTGGCTTTTTCTTGGCGAAAATATTGGATCAGCGGAATATTGCTCGGGCAGACATAGGCACAAACGCCACATTCAATGCAATCTTTTAGGTTGTACTGTTCTGATTTTTCGTGATCTTCACTGCGCGCAAACCAATAGAGTTGCTGTGGCATCAATTTAATTGGACAGTGATCGGAACAGGCAGAACAGCGAATACAATTACGCTCTTGCGGCGGCGGCTGATATTCAAAATGATCCGGCGCAATTAAGCAGTTAGTCACTTTGGTTACCGGTGAGTTGAGATTTGGTAAAATAAATCCCATCATCGGTCCGCCCATAAAGACAGGAAAACGATCATCATATTGATAACCGGCTTGTTGTAACAGGTGATAAATTGGTGTCCCTATTCTTGCCCAAACATTACGAGGTTGCGGAATTTTATCACCGGTCAGTGTTACCACGCGTTCAATGAGCGGTTCGTCATCAATAATCGCTTTTTTTACCGCAAAGGCAGTGGCAACATTGTTCATTAACACGCCAATTTGTGAAGAGCGCCCATTATTTGGCACTTCCAGACCAGTTAAAACCTGAATTAATTGTTTCGCCGCACCGGAAGGGTATTTGGTTGGAATCACGCGAATTTCAATATCGTTAGCACCGGATAAGGCTTGTTGTATAGCCTCAATGGCTTCTGCTTTATTATCTTCAATTGCCAACACCACTTTTTGCGGACGTAAAATATAACGTAGGATCCGAATGCCTTCGAGAATATCAAGACTGCGATCACGCATTAAGCGATCATCACAGGTGATATAAGGTTCGCACTCTGCGCCGTTAATAATTAATAATTTAACTTTGTTTTTCGCACTGGCGATTTTAGATGCAGTCGGGAATACTGCTCCGCCTAAGCCGGCAATGCCGGCTTGATAGATTTTTTGTAGCAATTGTTCAGGTGGTACAGTAAGAAAATCTTCGATAGGTTGGCGTTCACGCCACTGATCTTTACCGTCAGCTTGTAAGGTGATGGTGGTTTCAGGTAATCCAGACGGATGCGAAGAGGCATAACCGCCGATAGCGGTTATGGTGCCGGAAGTGGGGGCGTGTACCGGCAGCGTACGATAATCGTCGCCTTGAGTTAATGCTTGCCCTTTTAGTACATAATCACCAACTTGAACTAAGAGCTGACCAGCTTTACCGGCGTGCTGTTTCAATGCAATGTAGTAAGTATTAGGTAGTTTTAATCGGGAAAGTCTAGTGCCATTCGATTGCTGTTTCATTTCCGGTGGATGAATCCCGCCGGGAAAATCCCATAATCGATTTTTATTTATTCTGGTTAATACATCATCTAACATCTTAACTTTCCTATGATTTTACTTATTCCGACTCATTTTTATTTTGTACTTGTACGACAGGAATAATTAATTTTTGATCATATTTCCAGTTCCAAGAATCGAGGGAAGGTTTGACTTTTTCCATCGTAATACAATCAGTCGGACAAGGAGCAACGCATAATTCACAACCGGTACATAGCTCAGGAATAACAGTGTGTAATGCTTTATTAGCACCGATAATGGCATCAACTGGGCAAGCTTGAATACATTTTGTGCATCCAATACACATTTCTTCGTGGATAAAAGCAACTTTAGGCACAGGTTCTTCTTCAAATACGCCTTGCGGTGCATCCACACCGAGTAAATCTGCCAATTTTTCGACTAAAGGTTGTCCGCCGGGAACGCATTTAGTGATGATATCGCCATTGGCAATCGCTTCTGCATAAGGTCGACAACCCGGATAACCACATTGTCCACACTGGCTTTGTGGTAATAAAGCATCAATTTTGTCCACAATTGGGTCAGCTTCTACTTTCAGCTTAATCGAGGAAAAACCTAAAATGGCTCCGAAAATTAAAGCAAGTAATGCAATACTGATTAAAATCCACATATAAGGGGATAGAGATAATAACCAAGACATCAGACTCTCACTAATCCACTAAAACCCATAAAGGCGACAGACATTAATCCGGCGGTGATTAAAGCAATCGATGCACCACGAAACGGAAAAGGTACATCGGCAGCTTCAATCCGTTCACGAATAGCAGCAAACAGCACCAGTACTAAAGAAAAACCAAGTGCAGCACCAAAACCGTAAATAACAGATTGGATAAAATTATGTGCTAAATTAACGTTTAATAAAGCAACACCAAGCACAGCACAGTTGGTGGTGATTAACGGTAAAAAGATACCGAGTAAGCGATAAAGTGTAGGGCTAGTTTTATTAATAACCATTTCTGTAAATTGCACGACAACGGCAATCACTAAAATAAAGACTAATGTGCGTAAATAGATAGCGTTTAATGGCAACAAAATATAGTGATCAACCAAATAGGCAACTAATGAAGCAACAGTTAAAACAAAAGTTGTTGCTAGCCCCATTCCAACAGCAGTATCCACTTTTTTGGAAACTCCCATAAATGGGCATAAACCTAAGAATTTGACTAACACAAAATTGTTGATTAATGCAGTACTGATAATTAAAAGAATATAACTCATCATTGATCTATCGCTAAAAATAAGAGGGCTATTATCGTGTTTTCTTGAAGCAAGAACAATAGCCAAAAGCGAATATTTGTTCGATTTTTATCGTAAGAATTACTTTTCAGGGGGCGGCAAAATTGGTGGCGGTAGCGGTTCTGGTTTGCCTAAAAAATAGGGCTGTTTACCGAGCATAATATCTAAAACTGCTTGCACACGGGCAAAAAATTCACGAAAACGCACCCAAGTATAACCTTCTGGATTATCCGCCTCATAGCAAATAGCATCAATATCATAATGTTTGGCAATAAATAAGGCTCGTTCACAATGGAAGCGCTGGGTGATAATGGTTAAAGATTGTGCTTTGAAAACTTTATCAGCACGAACAACTGAATCAAGCGTGCGAAAGCCGGCATAGTCAAAAAACATAGTTTGTGACGGTACCCCCATTTTTAATAAATCTTTAAACATTCTTTGTGGTTCATTGTATTGGAGTGTTCTATTATCACCGCTGAGCAACAGATAATTGACTTTATGGTGTTTAATTAATGATTCAGCAGCAGATAGGCGATTATAATAAAATAGATTTAACGTATTGTTTTTAAAATATTTTGAAGTTCCCAGCACCAATCCATAAGGTCGATAAGGCAGAAGATCAATATTGCGATAGATACGATCTTTTACCCACCAGCTGATGCCAACATCAACGGTAACCAACAATACGATAGTAAGTGAAAGCAGTGAGAGTATAAACATAAGGCATTTTTTGTAGTGTGTAGCAGCGATACGTTTGCAGTAAGCAAACACGTTATGTATCAATGTCTGTAATGCGTGTGATTTGCTCATTTGCTTAAACTCTTTCTTGCTTCAATTATAATTAATAGATTTTATACTATCATAAAAGCAGAATGAGATCCGTGATAATACATGATTTTGTATATGGAGCCGAATCGGAAACTTGAGAAAAAAACAATAGTATGAAACAATCAACATTATCTTTTTTATCTGAATTTTAGTTTAAGGTTGTCGATAGTGATCGATTTCGACGGTTATCGTCCTAACGTCGGTATTGTTATTTGTAACCAAAAGGGACAGGTCTTTTGGGCGAAGCGATATAATCAAAATTCGTGGCAATTCCCTCAAGGCGGCATTAATCCAAAAGAAACGCCGGAACAAGCGATGTATCGTGAGCTTTATGAAGAGGTGGGTTTAACCGCCAATGATGTCAAAATTATTTATAGTTCAAAACACTGGTTGCGTTATAAATTACCTAAACGTCTTATTCGCCACGATTCTCGTCCGGTTTGTATCGGACAAAAACAGCGTTGGTTTCTGTTGCAACTTGTTAGTTCGGAAAAAAATATTAATATGAATGTTGGCTCATCGCCGGAATTTGATGGTTGGCGCTGGGTTAGTTTTTGGTATCCGGTAAGACAGGTTGTGTCATTTAAACGAGATGTTTATCGCAAAATTATGAAAGAGTTCTCAGCGATTCTATTTAGCCAAAGAGAAAATGAAGCTACTGCATCTACTGTAAATTATCAGAACGTTCAAAATAAGCGTAATTACGCCAATAATAAACGCTCTTTTTCCGCAAAATATTCAAAACGTTTGTTTAATAAAACAAGGAGTTAGTAATGCTCACATTTTTTCTTATCTGTTTAGTGGTTGGTGCGCTTGTCGGATTTCTTGCCGGTTTGTTCGGTATAGGAGGTGGTTTAATTATTGTGCCGGTGCTGGTCTATTTATTACCGATGGCAGGCATTCCGGATAATTTATTGATGTCATCAGCGTTGGGTACTTCGTTCGCTACCATTGTCGTTACTGGTTTTTCTTCCGCACAACGCCACCATAAATTGGGCAATATTGTTTGGGATGCCGTGAAAATTTTGGCACCTGTCATTATGGTAACTACATTTATTTCAGGGCTGTTTATTGGCAAACTGGATAAAGCGATTGCCAGTAAAATTTTTGCCTGTTTAGTCGTCTATCTTGCATTGAAAATGGCGTTGTCGATTAAGCCAAAACAGGCAGTGAAAACATTGACTAAAACGGCTTCGGTAGTTGGTGGAATATTGATTGGTATCGCTTCCAGTGCTGCCGGAATTGGGGGCGGCGGTTTTATTGTGCCGTTTTTAAATTCTCGCGGTATCGATATGAAAAAAGCGATTGGGTCGTCCGCTTTCTGTGGAATGTTGCTTGGTTTGTCCGGTATGTTAAGTTTTATTATTGGTGGCTGGAATGCCGATATGCCGGATT
Source organism: Gallibacterium sp. ZY190522 (assembly GCF_054166015.1). NCBI lineage: Bacteria > Pseudomonadati > Pseudomonadota > Gammaproteobacteria > Pasteurellales > Pasteurellaceae > Gallibacterium > Gallibacterium sp. ZY190522. Next base: position 1,613,043 of record NZ_CM135118.1, on the reverse strand, counting down.
ACTCTTTGGGTTACGTCTATTTACCGGCGGTGGTCGGCATTACCGCAACTTCATTCTTTACTTCAAAATTGGGTGCGACAACAACAACCAAATTGCCGATTCCTACCTTAAAACGTTATTTTGCGTTGATGTTGATTGCCATTGCGATAGATATGTTTATTAAATAGAGTGGTTATGAATAGCGAATTTTTTACCTATCCTCAATTTGATCCTGTCATTTTTGCTGTCGGACCGATTGCGCTGCGTTGGTACGGCTTGATGTATTTGATCGGTTTTTTATTTGCGCGCTGGTTGGGAATGCGTCGAGTAAAACGCCCTAACAGCGGTTGGAGCGCCGATCAGTTTGATAATTTGCTTTTTAACGGATTTTTAGGTGTCTTTTTAGGCGGACGTATCGGCTATGTTCTGTTCTATCAATTTGATCTTTTCTTGCAGGATCCGCTTTATCTGATTCGGGTGTGGGAAGGCGGAATGTCGTTTCACGGTGGGCTAATCGGTGTAATCGTGGCGATGTGGTTGACCGCCAAGGCACAAAAACGGCAATTCTTTGCCGTCGCTGATTTTATCGCACCACTCATTCCATTCGGTTTGGGAATGGGGAGAATAGGTAATTTCATTAATGATGAATTGTGGGGCAGAGTAACAGATGTTTCTTGGGCAGTGCTGTTTCCGAGCGGCGGCTATTTACCGCGACATCCGTCACAACTCTATGAAGCCTTTTTGGAAGGCGTGGTGTTGTTTACTATTTTAAATCTGTTTATTCGTAAACCGCGTCCAACCGGCGCGGTTTCAGGTCTGTTCTTGTTCTGTTATGGCGTGTTCCGTTTTATTGTTGAGTTTTTCAGAGAACCGGATCCACAGTTAGGGCTTTATTTCGGACACGAAATTTCAATGGGACAGATTCTTTCGACACCGATGATTGTTATCGGGCTTGTCATTATTTGGTTTGCATATCAGCGTAAGGGGAAAAACAATGAAACAGTATCTTGATCTTTGCCAACGTATTATTGATGAAGGCGTTTGGGTAGAAAATCAGAGAACCGGAAAACGTTGTTTGACCGTGATTGATGCCTCATTAACTTACAATGTCGCTGATAATGAATTCCCATTGATTACCACGCGAAAGAGTTTCTGGAAAGCGGCTATTGCTGAATTATTGGGCTATATTCGTGGCTATGACAATGCAGCTGATTTCCGTAAATTGGGCACCAAAACGTGGGATGCGAATGCCAATGAAAATGCGGCGTGGCTTGCCAATCCGTATCGCAAAGGTGAGGATGATATGGGGCGCGTCTACGGCGTGCAGGGGCGTTCGTGGCGTAAACCAAATGGCGACACGGTCGATCAGTTGCGCAAAATTGTCAATGATTTAAGCAAGGGCATTGATGATCGTGGCGAAATTTTAACGTTTTATAATCCGGGCGAGATTGAACAAGGCTGCTTGCGCCCTTGTATGCATACACACACATTTTCGCTATTGGGTGATACGCTCTACTTAACCAGTTATCAACGTTCTTGTGATGTGCCGCTCGGATTGACGTTTAATCAAATTCAGGTGTTTACCTTTTTGGCATTAATGGCACAAATTACCGGACATAAGCCGGGCAAAGCGTTCCATAAGATTATCAATGCACATATTTATGAAGATCAACTGCCATTAATGCGTGATGAACAATTAAAACGAGAACCTTATCCGTTACCGCAGTTGGAGATTAATCCGGATATCAAGACATTGGAAGATTTGGAAACTTGGGTCACGTTAGATGATTTCAAAGTGCATAATTATCAGTGTCATCCGGCAATTAAATACCCGTTTTCTGTTTAGTTGAATAAAAGATAGTGCTGTGTACCCAATGTTTTAAGCAGTGCTATCTTGGTTATTTAAGTAGCTTCATAAAAAGATCCAGCATTGGTGCAGTTTTGCGGTAGATCAAAAAAAAGTGTGATACCAATATATCAAAAAAATCTTATATATCAATGAATTAAAATTCATTTAATCTTATTTTATACCGAAAATTACTACCAAAGAGGTATAATTCGTATTCAGATAAAAATACCACCTATTGCCTGCTTGTGTTAGAATTTCCGCTCGTTAAATTAATCTCACAATGTATTTATAAATATATGAATCTAATCAATCAGTTACAAGTTAATCACCTTAGTTGTCAACGAGGTGAACGCATTTTGTTTAACGATGTTAATCTCTGTTTCCAGAGTGGTGATTTTGTACAGATTGAAGGGCATAACGGAGTGGGTAAAACAACGCTGTTACGTGCATTAAGTGGGCTTTCTCGACCAAGAGAAGGGCAGGTTTTGTGGAATAATGAATCGATTTTTCAACAGCAGGAAGAATTTAATCAAAATTTACTGTTTTTAGGACATCATTCCGGCACGAAACCGGAATTATCTGCTTGGGAAAATTTGCGTTTTTTCCAAAAAACAACTAATAGCCGTCAACAGGTGGAGATATTGTGGGAAACCTTACAAGTTGTGGGATTGCTAGGGTATGAAGATATTCCGGCAAATCAACTGTCAGCAGGGCAGCAAAAACGTGTAGCATTGGCGAGATTATGGTTATCAACCGCGCCATTATGGATTTTGGATGAACCGTTTAATGCGATTGATAAACGTGGTGTGCAGGTTTTAACGAATTTATTTGAGTTTCACATCAGTCAGGGCGGAATTGTGATTATTACCAGTCATCAGGATGTGCCGAGTCGAATAGTGCAAAAAGTGCAGTTGGAAAAATATAAATTTATTGAAAGCGAATAAAGATGATTTTTTACGAAGTAATTAAGCGAGAATTACAAATTGCAATGCGAAAACCCGGTGAGATTTTAAATCCGCTGTGGTTTTTTTTAATTGTCATTACGCTGTTCCCATTGGTTGTCGGGCCTGAACCGCAATTGTTATCCCGTATTGCACCCGGTATTGTTTGGGTGGCGGCATTATTGTCGGCATTACTCTCTTTTGAGCGTCTGTTTAAAGATGATTATTTGGACGGCTCTTTGGAACAGTTGATCTTATTGCCGATGCCGTTAGCAATGACGGCGCTTGCCAAGATTTTTTCGCATTGGTTATTAACCGGTATCCCGTTAATACTGTTATCACCGATTGCCGCACTTTTATTATCGCTTGAAGTGGACGTATGGTGGGCGTTGGTGCAAACCTTATTTGTCGGCACACCGATTTTAAGTTGTTTGGGTGCAGTAGGCGTGGCATTGACCGTAGGCTTAAGAAAAGGCGGTGTGTTATTAAGTTTATTAGTGGTGCCGTTATTTATTCCAGTGCTTATTTTTACAGCAGCCGTATTAGATGCTGCTTCATTGCATCTGGTGTACGGCGGACAATTGGCTATTTTGGGTGCAATGTTAGTGTTAGCTTTGGTCAGTTGTCCTTTTGCGGTAGCGGCGGCATTACGCGTAAGTTTGCAATAACAATAAAATAAATAGAAGGGTAGAAAAATTATGTGGAAATGGTTACATCCATACGCAAAACCGGAAACGCAATATCGTATTTGTCAGCGTTTGATCCCGTTTTTAGGCATTGCTTCACTGCTTGTACTTATGGTCGCGATGATTTGGGGGTTGGCATTTGCACCGGCAGATTATCAGCAAGGCAATAGTTTTCGTATTATGTATATTCACGTACCGGCAGCAATTTGGTCGATGGGAATTTATGCTTCAATGGCAATTGCCGCTTTAGTAGCATTGGTTTGGCAAATTAAACAGGCAAATCTTGCGATGGTGGCAATGGCACCGATTGGTGCAGTGTTTACTTTTTTGGCATTGGTAACAGGAGCGGTATGGGGAAAACCGACTTGGGGAACTTGGTGGGTTTGGGATGCCCGCTTAACTTCAGAATTAATTTTATTATTTCTCTATTTTGGTGTTATTGCATTATATAGTGCATTTCAAGACAAAAGTATCGGTGCTAAAGCGGCAGGTATTTTATCAATTGTTGGTGTGGTGAATTTACCGATTATTCACTTTTCGGTGCAATGGTGGAATACCTTACATCAAGGGGCAAGTATCACAAAATTTGAAAAACCATCTATTGCTACAGAGATGTTGATCCCGTTATTGTTAGCGATTTTAGGTTTTATGTTATTGAGTGTTTATTTAACAGTGGTGCGTTATCGTAATGAATTGCTCAGTGCGGATAGGAAACGTGCGTGGGTGCAAACATTGGTCGCAAAAAAGTAGAAGGAAGAAAGAATGACACCATTTTTTGACAGTTGGAGTGCTTTTTGGCAGATGGGAAACCACGGTTTATATGTGTGGCTTTCTTATGGTATTTCAGTGATTTCGGTATTGGCATTAGTGGTCATTAGCCATAGAAATAAAGAAAAAATTTTGCAGGAAGTTGCAAAAGAGCAACAACGTCAACAACGAATGAAACAACAAGTATCATCGGAGAAAAGATTATGAACCCACGTCGTAAATCAAGACTGTATTTAGTGTTATTTGTACTTGCCGGTATTGCTATTGCGGCTGGGCTAATGCTGTATGCGTTACGTCAAAACATTGATCTTTTTTATACACCGAGCGAAGTAATATATGGCAAAAATAATGATGCTGCTTTGAAGCCTGAGCCTGGACAACGTATTCGGGTTGGTGGAATGGTAGTAACCGGAACGGTTGAACGAGATCCGCAGAGTTTAAAAGTGAAATTTCAATTAAACGATATTGGACCGGCAATTAATGTGGAATATGAAGGGATTTTGCCAGATCTTTTCCGTGAAGGACAAGGTATAGTTGCACAAGGTACGTTAAAAGATGCAACGACATTAGTGGCAAGTGAAGTATTGGCAAAACACGATGAGAATTATGTGCCGCCTGAATTGGGTGAACAAATGAAAAAAGTTCATAATCCAATGGGCGTATCTGAGAAAGATCTTAGCTCAGAATCGGAACGGGATAAAATGATGTTAGAACAAAAATCGCAAGCTGAGGAGAAACAATGATTGCTGAACTCGGGAATTATGCGTTAGCGTTGTCATTGGCGATAGCTGTTTTACTGACAATCGTGCCGTTATGGGGTGTTAAACAAAATAATCCATTATTAATTTCCTTAGCAAGACCGATGACGGTGGGGTTATTTTTAACCCTCTCCTTTGCCTTTTTTGCATTAATGTATCTGTTTGCGATTAACGATTTTAGTGTGCAATATGTGGTAAATAACTCAAACAGTCAGTTACCGATCTATTATCGTTTATCCGCCGTTTGGGGATCGCACGAAGGATCTTTGTTATTGTGGATTTGGTTGTTAAGCTGTTGGAGTTTGGCAGTTGCTGTTTTTAGCCGTCGCTTACCTCAAGATTCTATTGCCAGAGTATTAGCAGTAATGGGAATGATCAGTATCGGCTTTCTGATTTTTGTCATTTTTGCGTCTAATCCATTTACACGAACATTTCCGGAGCTACCGGTTGATGGTAAAGAGTTGAATCCGATGTTGCAGGATATCGGGCTGATTTTCCATCCACCGTTGTTGTATATGGGATATGTTGGTTTTTCAGTGGTTTTTGCATTTTCTATTGCTTCTCTAATGAGCGGTAATTTGGATACTGCTTGGGCAAGATGGTCAAGACCTTGGACATTAGCGGCTTGGTGTTTCTTAACTTTGGGAATTGTGTTGGGATCTTGGTGGGCTTATTATGAACTCGGTTGGGGTGGCTGGTGGTTTTGGGATCCGGTAGAAAACGCTTCTTTTATGCCGTGGCTTGCCGGTACAGCGTTATTGCACTCTCTTGCGGTAACAGAAAAACGTGGCAGTTTTAAAGCTTGGACGGTTTTATTGGCAATTCTAGTCTTTTCTCTCTGTTTATTAGGCACATTTTTAGTGCGTTCCGGTATTTTAGTTTCCGTGCACGCGTTTGCTTCTGATCCAACTCGAGGATTGTATATTCTGGCTTATCTAGTGGTTGTGATTGGCGGCTCGCTGGCGTTATATGCTTATAAAGGTAGCCAAATTCGCTCTCGGGATAATTATCAACGCTATTCACGAGAATCAATGCTGTTACTCAATAATGTGTTATTGATGACGGCGTTGGCGGTAGTGTTGTTAGGTACATTATTGCCATTGGTGCATAAACAGTTGGGCTTAGGTTCAATCTCAATTGGTGCACCGTTTTTTGATCAGATGTTTTTAATCATTATGGTGCCTTTTTCTTTATTGTTAGGCATTGGGCCTTTAGTGAAATGGCGGCGTGATCAATTTTCCGTTATTAGAAAACCGGTTGTGATCAGTGTAATTGTAATGGCGTTATTAGGTTTTATTTTGCCGTTAATATTAGCAGATAAAATAACAGTTAGTGTTGTCTTAGGTACAATGATGACGGTAATTATCGTATTGTTAGGTGCTTATGAATTACAGCAACGTGCTACACATCGCAGTTCATTTTTGCAAGGTATCAGTAAACTTTCTCGTTCACATTGGGGAATGTTTTTTGCCCATATTGGTGTCGCAGTAACCGTGTTCGGCATTGCTTTTAGTCAGAATTTCAGCATTGAAAAAGATGTGCGAATGAGTGTCGGAGATAGTGTCGAGGTCGCAGGTTATCAATTTACTTTCAGTCAGGTTAAAGAGAGTAATGGGCCTAATTATTTAGGTGCTACTGCAGAAATTGATGTGAGTAGAGAGGGCAAAAAAATTACTCGATTAGAAGCGGAAAAACGTTTTTATCAAGTAAGTCGAATGAGTATGAGCGAAGCGGCGATTGATGCTGGCATTACACGCGATCTTTATGCAGCGTTAGGAGAACGTTTGGATAATGGTGCTTGGGCGGTAAGACTCTATTATAAACCATTTATCCGTTGGATTTGGTTTGGTGGTTTATTGATGGCATTCGGCAGTGTTTTATGTATGTGTGACCGCCGTTATCGTTTCAGTAAATTGGTTAAGGGTGCAGTTTATGAATAAAAAACTCTATTTGCCGTTAATTATTTTTTTAATCTTTGTGATTGTTGCAACAGTAGCGTTGATTCGTAATGCACAGGGAGAAGATCCGAAAGCCTTGGAATCTGCATTGGTTGGTAAAAAAGTACCGGTTACAGCACACTTAATGAATCTATTTGATCAGAGCAAATCTTATAACGATCAACTGTTTTTACAGCAAAAACCGCTATTGTTAAATGTATGGGCAACTTGGTGCCCAACCTGCTTTGCTGAACATCAGTATTTAAATCAATTAGCGAAACAAGGAATTACCATTATTGGCATCAACTATAAAGATGATGTTGAAAAAGCAAAAAAATGGCTGAATGATTTAGGTAATCCTTATCAAGAAGTGATTAACGATCAAAAGGGAAGCTTTGGTTTGGATCTTGGTGTTTATGGTGCACCGGAAACGTTTATTGTTGATTGCCAAGGCATTATTCGTTACCGCCACGCTGGAGACATAAATCAGCAAGTGTGGCAGCAGAAATTACAGCCGCTTTATGAGAAATATGCGGAGGAGGCGGTATGTTCAGCCAAATAAAAAAAATGTTGTTTGTTCTGTTGTTATCTTTCGGATATGTTGTTGCTGCCAATGCTGCGATTGAGGCGTTACATTTCAGTTCTACTGAGCAGGAGCAAACTTATCATCAATTAACTCAGGAGTTGCGCTGTCCGCAATGTCAGAATAACAATATCGCTGACTCTAATGCTTTAGTGGCGACAGATATGCGTGGCAAAGTGTTTGAACTGCTACAACAAGGGAAAAGCAAACAAGAAATTATTGATTATATGGTAGCTCGTTACGGTAATTTTGTTACTTATGATCCGCCACTTACTGCTGCGACACTGGTTTTATGGTTGGTGCCATTATTTCTTTTAGTTGTTGGTGTGATAATTTTTTGGCGTAAACGTCATTCATTAGCAGATAATGCAATTGAAGAAGATTTAGATGATGCTCAACAACAGCGGTTACAGCAGTTATTAAAAAAGGATAAAGCATAGATGAATTTTTGGTTAAGTGTTTTAGCATTAACATTGGTAATTGCCGTTATCTGTTTTTTACCGTTGTTACGAAAAACTAAAGAAGCAACGGAAATAAAACGTGAAGTATTTAATAAAGCCTTTTATTTCGATCGTGTGAGAGAAATTGAGGAGGCTGCAAAGCAGGGATTATTGGATAACGAGCAACAATTAAAAACAGAATTACAGCAGTCGTTATTATCCGATATTCCGGAACAGTCTAACGCGACACCGCTTTCAGTAAGGAACTTCGGCAAAATATGGTTTGTTTCCGCTTTTTTGTTGTTGCTAACAATGGCGTCAGCAAGTTATTTTGCAGTTGGATCTTGGCGAGCTGAACAGATGTTGGAGCAATCTTATCAAAACTTACCGCACTTTTTTGAGCGTTTGAAAGATGAACAAAAACAACCATTATCCAATGCTGAATTGGAGCAGTTTATTGTTGCGTTGCGCCAGGAATTGCAGCGTAATCCTGAAAATGCTGAATATTGGTGGTTAATGGGACAGATGGCGATGGCAACAGATAAAGCACAATTAGCGATGGATAGTTATGCCAAAGCCTATCAATTACAGCCAAGTGATCTTACCTATAAATTGGCTTACGCCAGAATTTTAATGTTTTCTCAAGATCAAAATGACAATAGCAAAGGACGGGCGTTATTATCGGAAGTAATTCGTCAAGATCATAGTAATGCCGATGCATTAGGCTTGTTGGCATTTGATAGTTTTCAGCGTGGTGATTATAAAATGGCGATTGTCAGTTGGAATATGATGTTGCAACTGTTGCCAAAAGATGATCCGAAACGTGAATTATTGGAGCGTAGCATTGAAAATGCGCGTCAAGAAATGCAACGGCAACAGCCAAATTCATCACAAAAATAAAAAAGAGGGGGTAGTGATAATGATCCCGATGCTGGGTATTACAGGATATAGTGGTACCGGAAAAACGACATTATTGGAAAAGTTATTGCCATTATTAGCAGCACGTGGGATTCGTACGGCAGTGATCAAGCATACTCACCACAATGTGCAGTTGGATAAACCGGGAAAAGATAGTTGGAGAATGCAACAGGCAGGGGCAAAACAGGTTATTATGACTTGTGATCAACGCTGGGCATTGATGACGGAAACGCTCGCACCGGTTTCACTGAATTATCTTGCCACTCAATTTGATCCGCAGTTGGTCGATCTCATTTTGGTAGAGGGGTTTAAACAGGAACCTATTGCAAAAATTTTGTTGCATCGTCAACAATTGGAAAAGCCATTGCCTGAAATAGATGATTACACCATTGCATTGGCGTTAGATTATCGCTTATCCTTAAGCACAACAGATGTACCTCAGTTAGATATTAATCAACCACAGCAGATCGCCGATTTTATTGTTAAATATTTCAATCATAATCAAGGGAAGTAGTTTATGGCTTCTCAGCTAAGTAAAGAGTATCAAGGCTTGGCGTGGATCTCATCGATTGCGTTTTTTATGCAAACTCTCGATGTTACTATCTTAAATACTTCATTACCGACCATTGCACACGATTTAAATGAATCACCGCTAAATATGCAGTTAACCATCATTAGTTATGCATTAACTGTAGCATTATTTATGCCACTTAGTGGCTGGATTGCTGATCGTTATGGGACATTAAAAGTTTTCCGTTATGCAGTAGCGATGTTTGTTATCGGCTCGATATTCTGTGCTTTCTCCTCTTCATTAAATGTTTTAATTTTATCTCGTATTGTGCAAGGTGTTGGTGGCGCAATGATGATGCCAGTTGCCAGATTAACTTTGATCAAAACAGTGCCGAAAAGTCAGTTGTTATCGGCGTGGAATTTAATGGCAATGGCAGGATTAACCGGACCGATTATGGGACCGTTACTTGGTGGTTTTTTGGTAACTTATATGTCTTGGCATTGGATTTTTTTAATTAATATTCCGGTTGGTGTCATCGGTATTTGGTGTGCACGTTTTTATATGCCTAATTTGATAGGAACAGCAAGTAGATTTGATATTATTGGTTTTGCCCTGTTTTCCGGTGGAATTGTTCTGGCTACATTAGGTTTAGATTTTATTGGTGAAGCTATGCGTGATAAGGATTTGGCTTCTTCATTCGTTGTTATTGGATTTTTACTGGTTGGGAGTTATGTGTTGTATGCTAAAGGTAAAAAACGGGTGCTATTTCCGCTTTCAGTCTTTAGAAATTCTACGTTTTCGTTAAGTATGATCGGCAACATTTTGATCAGACTTTCTTCCGCCGGCGTACCTTTTTTATTACCGTTAATGTTGCAGTTGGGTTTGGGCTATCCGCCGGATAAAGCCGGAATGATGATGGTGCCGTTGGCAATCAGTTCAATTATTATGAAGCCGATTAATACTAAAATTATTGCGAAATTCGGCTATAAAAAGACTTTAATTTGTGTCAGCATTTTATTAACTTTGGCTATTCTATGTTTGGGCTTGGTCGGTATTTATCAGCAATTATGGTGGACCATTATCAGCATAATGTTTTATGGTGCTTGTATTTCAATGATTTTCTCCAGTGTCAATACTTTGATGGTCAGCGAATTAAAAGATGATCAAGTTAGTGCTGGTACAACGCTATTAAGTGTGGTACAACAGATCGGTATCAGTTTAGGAATTGCCGCTGCTTCTGTGGTATTAAACTTATACTATCAGCATACAGCACAAGGTACGGAGTTGATGGCGAGTTTTAGTTATACCTTCTTTACCTTATCTATTTTTGGCATATTATCGTTGGTAACATTCTTGTTCTATCGAACAGATGTTGGGGCTGTAATGCAAAATAAACGTGGTGAATCATAGTTATTCAATTTGGTTATAAAACGAAACTTTTTGTTATTTCAGTTTCAGTTCTGATTGACTATGCTATATCGCTATAGTGCGTAAGTTTGATCTTGGACGCATAATAAAAACATTACTTAGGAGTAATCAGATGAAGTTAAAATCAGTTTTTGCTTTAAGTGCAGTGGCAGCGACTTTATTAGGAGCAGCTAATTTTGTTTATGCAGATAAAACCTTTATTAACTGTACCAGCCGTTATCCGCAGGGAATTAGCCCGGCATTGGTAATGGATGGCATTTCTTATAATGCCAGTTCACAGCAAGTTTATGATCGTTTAATTAACTTTAAACGAGGATCGACTGAGATTGAACCGGGATTAGCAGAAAGTTGGGATATTTCTACCGATAATTTGACTTATACTCTACATCTTAGAAAAGGTGTAAAATTCCACAGTAGTAAAAATTTCAAGCCAACACGTGATTTCAACGCTGATGATGTGATTTTTTCTTTTATGCGTCAGCTTGATCCTAATCATCCTTATCACAACGTGTCGAAAGGCACCTATCCTTACTTTAATGCGATGAAATTTCCGCAATTATTAAAATCGGTTAAAAAAGTGGATGATAATACCGTAGAAATTACCCTAACTCGTCCAGATGCTACCTTTTTACCGACATTAGGAATGGATTTCCTCTCTATCTACTCATCGGAATATGCAGATCAAATGATGAAAAAAGGTACGCCGGAAAAAGTAGATACCGATCCGATTGGAACAGGTCCATTTGTTTTTGCAGGTGCAAAATTGGATCAGGCACTGCGTTATAAAGCTAACCCAAATTATTGGCGTGGTAAAACCCCGATTGATACTTTAATTTTTAGTATTACGCCGGATGCCACAGCACGTTATGCAAAATTGCAGAAAGGGCAGTGCGATATGATTGATTTCCCGAATGCTGCAGATCTTGAACGGATGAAGAAAGATCCTAAAGTTCAATTAGTTTCTCAACCGGGATTAAATGTTGCTTATATTGCGTTTAATACTGAGAAAAAGCCGTTTGATAATGAAAAAGTACGTCAGGCATTAAATTATGCTGCGGATAAATCAGCGATTATTGAATCTGTGTATCAAGGGGCAGGTATTCCTGCAAAAAGCCCTTTGCCACCTACAATTTGGAGCTATAACAACAGTATTCAAGATTACCCATTTGATTTAGAAAAAGCGAAACAGCTTTTAGCGGAAGCAGGTTTCCCTAATGGTTTTGAAACTGAACTATGGGTGCAGCCGGTGGTGCGTGCTTCTAACCCTAATCCTCGCCGTACCGCAGAAATTTTACAGAATGACTGGGCAAAGATTGGTGTAAAAGCAAAATTGGTCAGTTATGAATGGGGTGATTATATTAAGCGCACTCGTGCTGGAGAGTTTACTGCCGGAATTTATGGTTGGTCAGGTGATAACGGTGATCCGGATAACTTTTTATCGCCGTTGTTAAGTTGTGAAAATGCCAATAACGGTAGTAACTATTCTCGTTGGTGTAATAAAGAGTTTGATGCTTTGCTGGCAAAAGCAATAGTTACTTCAGACAAAAATGTGCGTATTCCGTTATATGAACAGGCACAGGAAATTTTCCATAAAGCGGTGCCGTGGATTCCTGTGGCTCACTCGGTCAGCTATACACCGTTAAGCCCTCGTGTTCGTAATTATGCACAGAGTCCTTTTGGCTATAATGCGTTTTATGGTGTTGATGTTGTTGAGTAAAGTTTAAAGAAGCAAAAGCGAGTAATTTGATTTACCCGCTTTTTGTTTGCTTAATTATTTGCTTATTTTAAGCTGTTACATCTTAAGGTAACGGCATTTTTATGTGCTTGTAACTGTTCTGCTTCTGCCATTAATTCAACGGTTTGCGCAAGATCTAAGAAGCCTTGCGGCGTTAATTCCTGAACGGTCATTCGTTTACTAAAATCTGCTAAACCAAGACTGGAGCTAGTTTTACTATAACCATAGGTTGGTAAAACGTGGTTTGTTCCGGAGGCATAATCTCCCATACTCTCCGGTGAATAGGCACCTAAGAAAATAGAGCCGGCGTTATCCAGTTGAGGTAATAGTGATCTTGCTTCTTTAACCTGCACGATTAAGTGTTCAGGCGCATAATCATTACTGATTTCAACACATTGCGCTAAATCCTGTGCCAAAATAATACGACTGTGTGATAACGCTTTTTCAGCCGTTTCCGCACGTGGCAGCTGTGCAAGCTGGCGTTGAATTGCCAATTCTGTCTGCTGTGCCAATGTTTCACTGGTGGTAACCAAAATAACTTGAGAGTCAGCACCGTGTTCTGCCTGTGATAACAGATCTGCCGCTACAAATTCTGGATTAGCGTATTCATCTGCAATGACTAATACCTCTGAAGGTCCTGCCTGCATATCAATTGCAGCACCGTTAGGATCTTGGCTAACTTGACGTTTTGCTTCAGTAACAAAAGCATTTCCCGGTCCGAAAATTTTATCTACTTTCGGGATAGATTCTGTACCAAATGCCATCGCCATTATCGCTTGAGCGCCGCCTACCTGATAAATGGTTTCTAATCCACATAAAGAAGCTGCATATAGAATTTCATCTGCAATAGGCGGTGGGGAACAAAGAATAATCTGTTGACAACCAGCGATTTTAGCCGGTGTTGCTAGCATTAATACTGTTGAAAACAGCGGCGCAGAACCACCCGGAATATAAAGTCCAACTTTGTTGATTGGGCGAGTTAACACTTGGCAACGAACGCCTGATTGAGTTTCTAAATCAACAGGTTGTGGTTTTTGTGCTTGATGAAAAGTTGCAATATTACGTTGTGCAGTCTGAATAGCTTGTTTTAATTGTGGATCAATACGAGCTTCAGCTTCGGTAATCTGTTGTTTGGTTACTTTTAGCTGGGGCAATTTAACCTTATCGAAACGCTCATTGAGTTGAAACAGCGCCGCATCGCCTTGAGAAAGAACTAATTCACGGATTTCATCCACTGCCGCTTGAATCGTTTTTGAACTACCGATAGCTGGGCGTTGCATTGCTTGGCGGCGTTGTTGTTGATCTAAATTATTCCAAATAAGAGTCTTCATAACGATTCCTTAATTCATCATTTTTTCTATTGGTAATACTAGAATAGAACTTGCACCGATTGCTTTTAATTGTTCCATTGTTTCCCAAAATAGGTTTTCTTGGCTTACCATATGGAGTGCTACACGATCATCTTCGTTTGCCAGTGGCAAAATAGTTGGATCTTCAACCCCCGGTAATAAAGCGACAACTTCTTTTAATTTGCTCTTAGGCGCGTGCAACATAATGTATTTAGATTCTCTAGCCTGCATTACGCCTTGAATACGTGTTAATAATTTATCAATTAATTGTTGTTTTGTCGGTTCTAAAGTTCCGGTTTGTTGAATTAAGCAGGATTTTGAACGATAAATAACATCGACTTCACGTAATCCATTTGCTTCAAGAGTCGCACCGGTAGAAACTAAATCGCAAATGGCATCGGCTAATCCGGCACGAGGCGCTACCTCAACCGAGCCGTTTAATAAACAGCTTTTGAATTTTAAGCCACGTTCATTCATAAAGCGTTTTAATAATTGCGGATAAGACGTTGCGATACGCATATTATTGAGTGATTCTGGTCCATCATATTCGGCATCTTGAGGCACGGCTAATGATAAACGGCAGCCACCGAAATCAAGACGAGTCAACATTTTATAATTGGCTTCTTCACCGCTGGATAGTCGTCGAAGTTCTTCTTCCTCCAGCACATTCTCACCGATAATACCAAGATCTACCACTCCATCGAAAACTAATCCGGGAATATCGTCGTCACGAACACGCAAAATATCTATTGGTAAATTCTCTGCGTAAGCAATTAAACGCTGTTCATTTAAATTAATTTTTACCCCACATTGTTTGAGTAATTCTTGTGATTCTTTACTTAAACGACCTGATTTCTGCATTGCAATGCGTAAACGAGATTTATCTGACATTGTGTAACTTCCTTTTTTTACTTGTTAAATATTAAAAAACCCTTCGAAATAACTTCCGAAGGGTGTAGCTGAAATTTGTACTCTCGGAAGTTGAATCTTCCAAGCAATACCAAACGCCTGAAAGATTATTCAGTAACGTGATGGTGATGATGAGAGTAACGAATAAATAACATTTGCTTAATTCTAATTGAAAAACTTTATTTAAACTATGCGATTTTTTTTGATTATGCAAGTTTTTTCTCTAAAAAAGGATAAATTTTAAACTCTTGGTAACCTTTATTGTTTTATTGCTTTCACAAATAAGAGTACTGGACGATGTTGTAGATCTTTAAACTCCTGATGCCATTGCTTTTGATCGGTAAGCATAGGTTCTTGTAATTGTGCTATTTGAAAACCGTTATTGATCAGATCATTAACAATAGTTGATATAGTACGATGATAGGTTTTAAATGGTTGTTTAAACCAATTTCGTTGTCGTTCTCCTTCATCACGATAAAAGTTGAGCCGATAAGCAATTTGCTGTTTATTTTCATCTTTTAACCAGCGATCGCCACCTTGATAGCAGGTTACAATTGGGTGTTCCTGAGAGAAAATGAGCTGTCCGTGCGGTAGCAATTTTGCGTAAATTTGTCGTAATAAATCAGGAAAATTTTCGATGTAATGAAAAGCAAAAGAGCTAGTAATGATGTCAAATTGCAGATCGGTATATTGAGATAGATCCTGCATCGCTCCAGCAAACAATTTAAATTGATTAGTATTAAATCCGGCACTTTTAAGATTTATAGCCGCTTGTTCTAGCATTTTTGTTGATAAATCAATGCCTGTTACTTGTTTAGCGCCTTGCTGTAAATAGTGCAATAAATGCGAACCAGTTCCGCAACCGAGATCAAGGATAGTTTTATTGCTCACATCCCCAACCATTGCAAACATCGTTGGTTTTTCAACAACTTCATTTAAGCTAATCGGATTTTTCCGAAGTTTTTGATATAACTCGAAAAAATCCGCTTGATCATAGATGCTGGTTTGCATTATTAACCTTTAAATATAGGCAAATAGCCGAAACGAGCAGCTAACTGTGCAATGATATTTAACACACCGAATAGGATGATGAAGTAAATCATAAAATTGCCACCGAATACAGTATAGCTTTGCTCAGGGAATTTTTTGCGGCAGGCGCGAGCCAATAATGCCGGAACAATTGCAGCCCAAATTGTTGCAGCCAAACCGGCATAACCAATGGCAATAACGAAACCGAAAGGGAACTGCAAACTAAGTAATAGCGGTGGTAAGAAAGTGATCAACGTTGTTTTAGTTCTACCGCTAATGCTGTCATCAAATTTAAAGAGATCAGCAATGTAATCAAAAAGCCCTAAAGTAACACCTAAGAATGAACTGGCAATTGCCATATAGGCAAAGAAATTCAGAATAACCGCCATATATTCTGTTTGAATATATTTATTTAAAGCGCCGAGCAATGCGGCAATATCACCATCTTTTTCGATAACCGGTGCAAATTCCTGACGAGGCAAATTTCCTTGAATTGCCAGCTGCCATAATACATAAATAAATAATGCGATTAATGTACCTAAAATGATCGCATTTTGTACTCGTTTACCATCGCGATCATAATATTTCACTAAGCTTGGCACATTGCCGTGGAAACCGAAAGAAACTAAGCAGACAGGCAATGCTGCAAGCAAATAAGGTAGATAGCTTTGCTCTCCTTGTGCGATGGTATTGAATAAAACATCAGTTTTTACTGAAGTTAACAAGCCGGTGGTGGAAAGGAAAAAAGCAACGACCATACCGAAAATTAACACTGTGGTAAAACGGTCTACCGCTTTAGTTGATAACCAAACAAATGCGGCAAGAATTAAGCAGAAGATAAGTGAACCAAAGCTTCTTCCCAGTTCAACTGCATTGCTATCGGTGGTAAGTAGTTGATTAAGCAAATTTTCTGTAATGCCACCACCTGAGGTTATATAGGCGTAAGTTAAAATATATAGCACGAACACAAGTGATAAACTATTGATAATATTCATACCATTACCAAGCAAATCTTTAACAATGGTGCTGAAACTTGCTCCGGTAGGATAATGAAGATTAGCCTCTAGAATCATTAATCCGGAGGTAGTCATACAGAACCAAGTATAAATTAACGCTAGGATTGAACCAACAAACCATAATCCGGCGGTTGCGGTTGGGTTGGCAAACATTCCAGCGCCGATTGCCGTTCCAGCAATAATCATTGCGCCACCAAGTAAAGAAGGAAATTTTTGGTTCATAATATATTCTCCGATAAATTTTTGCACTATTATAGTAGTACATCATAAAAAGTAAATAGAGAAACTAATGTATTTTTCTGTAGATAATTTGCAGATAAAAGAACGGAAACATTTTTTTATTATAAAAAATCGTTTTAAATGGTAAAAATGAGCTTTAAGTAATCGATTCCGTTCTCATTTTTACAATTTTTTCAGCAAAATTTTCAGAAAAAAGGTATAGTTATCAGCGTTTATCCTAAGGTAGAGAATATTTGATGCTATGGGATAACTTGAGGGTTTCTTCTATCAATTAATAGCCATTTTCCAATTAGGGGTAGTTATGGACTCACTTATGAGTATTATCGGCATTGTTGTGTTATTGGCAATTGCCTTTCTATTATCAAATAATCGCAAAGCGATCAGTCTTAGAACGGTCGGTGGCGCATTCTTAATTCAAATCGGTATCGGCGCATTGGTGCTTTACTCGGAGTTAGGGCGTCAAGCATTGCTCGGTGCGGCAGAAGCTGTGAACAAAGTTATTGCATACGGTAATGAAGGAATTAGTTTCCTTTTCGGTGGTTTGGTCAGCGATAAAATGTTTGAATTGTTTGGCGGTGGCGGCTTTATTTTTGCTTTCCGGGTCTTGCCGGCAATCGTTTTCTTCGCCTCTTTAATTTCTGTGCTTTACTATTTAGGCATTATGCAATGGGTTATCCGTTTAATCGGTGGTTTCCTTCAAAAAATTCTTGGCACATCTAAAACAGAGTCTATGTCAGCCGCTGCCAATATTTTTGTAGGGCAAACCGAAGCTCCGTTAATCGTGCGTCCGTATATAGCCACAATGACCCAATCTGAATTGTTTGCAATTATGTGTGGTGGATTAGCTTCTGTGGCTGGTTCAGTAATGATCGGTTATGCACAAATGGGCGTACCGCTTCCATATTTGATCGCTGCATCCTTTATGGCAGCACCGGGTGGATTATTATTTGCAAAAATTCTATTCCCACAAACTGAAAAAACGAACGATGATTTGAAATCAAATGATGTTGATGAAAAGCCATCCAATGTGCTTGATGCGGCAGCAATGGGAGCATCATCAGGTATGCAATTAGCAATGAATGTCGGTGCGATGTTACTTGCTTTCATTGCATTAATTGCGTTATTGAACGGTATTATCGGCGGCGTTGGAGGCTGGTTTGGTTATGGCGAACTTAATTTGCAAACTATTCTTGGTTGGGTATTTCGTCCGCTAGCTTGGGTAATCGGTGTACCTTGGAATGAGGCTGAAATTGCTGGTGCAATGATCGGTGAAAAATTGGTACTAAATGAATTTGTTGCATACGTTGATTTTGTTAAATACCTTTCACCTGAGTCTTCCGTAGTATTGGCAGAAAAAACTAAAGCAATTATTACTTTTGCACTTTGTGGTTTTGCTAACTTCAGTTCAATTGCTATTTTAATCGGTGGATTGGGAACAATGGCACCGAATCGCCGTAAGGATATTGCTCGTCTTGGTATTAAAGCGGTTATTGCCGGTTCGCTTTCTAATTTAATGAGTGCGGCAATTGCAGGATTATTCATCGGTTTGGTTGGGCCTGTATTAATGGGATAGTAGTTGTGCTAGAATAGCGCATAGTGAAACACCACGACAATTTGTCGTGGTGTTCTGTTATCAGGGGATAGAAAACGTTTGCTTTTTATAAAAAAGGAATAATTATGACAATACTTACTCTTACTCAAGCGGCTGAATTAGCCCTATCCTTAATGGATTTAACCACATTAAATACCGATGATACTGATGAGAGTGTGATCTCACTTTGTGATAAAGAACAAAATAGTATCGGACAGACTGCAGCGGTTTGTATTTATCCACCATTTATTCAAACTGCAAAAACAAGATTACAACAGCTCGGTTATCCGCAAGTGAAAGTGGCAACTGTAACTAACTTTCCACAAGGCGCAGCAGATATTGAATTGGCGAAAGCCGAGACGGAAATGGCAATTAAAGCCGGAGCTGATGAAGTGGATGTAGTATTTCCATATCGTGCTTTAATGGCAGGCGATGAGAAAATTGGAGCAGAATTGGTAAGAGCTTGTAAACAGGTATGTGGGAATAAAGTACTCAAAGTGATTATCGAAAGCGGAGAATTAAAAACGGCGGAGTTGATTCGTAAAGCTTCTGAAATTGCCATTCGTGCTGGTGCTGATTTTATCAAGACTTCAACTGGAAAAGTGACGGTTAATGCAACTTTGGATGCGGCAAAAGTTATGTTGGAAACTATTCGTGATTTAGGTGTTCAAGATCGTGTCGGTTTTAAAGCAGCAGGAGGTGTTCGCACTGCTGAAGAGGCTCAGCAATATTTACAACTTGCAGCGGATTTGTTCGGTGAACAGTGGCTTACACCGCGTCATTTCCGTTTTGGGGCTTCAGGGCTATTAAATAATTTATTAGCAACTTTGGGTGAGAAGACAACTGCGGTGCGTGCCGGTTATTAATCATCATAATCAAATGAAAGAGGGATATTATGAAACGTGTATTTATTATGATGTTGGATTCTTTCGGTATTGGGGCGGCGGAAGATGCTGATAAATTTGGTGATGCTGGTTCTAATACTTTGGGTCATATTGCACAACGTTGTGCTGATGGATTGGCTAATGAAGGGCGTGAAGGCGTATTGAAAGTGCCTAATTTGACTAAATTAGGGCTAGGATTGGCAGCGAAAGAGTCGTGTGGCGTATTTCCAGCCGGTTTGGATGAAAATGCGGAGATTATTGGCGGTTATGCTTATGCGAAAGAAATTTCATCAGGTAAAGATACGCCATCTGGTCACTGGGAAATTGCCGGTGTGCCAGTTTTATTTGATTGGGGTTATTTCCCAAAACACGAAAATTCATTTCCACAGGAGTTATTGGATCGTATTGTGGAAAAATCAGGCATTCCAGGCTATTTAGGTAATTGCCATTCATCCGGTACTGTTATTTTGGATCAATTGGGTGAAGAACATATGCGTACTGGTAAACCAATTTTTTATACGTCTGCTGACTCTGTATTCCAAATTGCTTGCCACGAAGAGACTTTCGGTTTGGAAAAATTATATGAACTTTGCCATTTAGTGCGTGAAGAGTTGGAGGGGTACAATATCGGTCGTGTTATTGCGCGTCCGTTTATTGGCGATAAAGCAGGTAATTTCCAACGTACCGGAAATCGTCACGATTACTCTATTGAACCGCCTTCAGCAACGGTATTACAAAAATTAGTTGATGAAAAACAGGGCGAAGTGGTGTCAATTGGTAAAATTGCTGATATTTATGCTCATACAGGCATTACTCGTAAAATTAAGGCAACCGGCTTGGAAGAGTTATTTGACCGCACATTAGAAGAGGTGCGGGCAGCCGGAGATAAAACCATTGTATTTACTAACTTTGTGAATTTTGACTCTGATTTTGGGCATCGCCGTAATGTGGCAGGATATGCATCAGCATTGGAATATTTCGATAAACGTTTGCCTGAATTGCTCAAATTGGTTACTGGGGATGATCTATTAATCATTACTGCTGATCACGGTTGTGATCCAACTTGGAGTGGAACCGATCATACACGTGAACATATTCCGGTTCTTTTGTATGGTGCAAATGTACCGAAACAATCTTTTGGTAAACGTGAAACTTTTGCTGATATTGGACAGACCATTGCCAATTATTTTGGTTTGAGTGCAATGGATTATGGTACAGCAATGATTAATTTTGAAAATAAATAACAAGAGGAAATTAGATATGGCAACTCCACATATTAATGCAGTTGATGGTGCGTTTGCAGATGTTGTATTAATGCCGGGTGATCCGCTTCGTGCGAAATATATTGCGGAAACCTTTTTAGAAAATGCGGTTGAAGTGACCAATGTGCGTAATATGCTTGGTTATACCGGCACTTACAAAGGTCGTAAAATTTCGGTGATGGGGCACGGAATGGGCATTCCGTCTTGCTCTATTTATGCCAAAGAGTTGATTACTGAATATGGCGTGAAAAAAATTATTCGTGTCGGTTCGTGCGGTGCAGTGCGCCAAGATGTGAAAGTGCGTGATGTGATTATCGGCTTGGGGGCTTGTACTGATTCTAAAGTCAACCGTATCCGCTTTAAAGATAATGATTTTGCGGCGATAGCCGATTTTGATATGACGCAAGCAGCTGTTCAGGCAGCAAAACAGAAAGGGGCAAAAGTGCGTGTCGGTAATCTTTTCTCTGCTGACTTGTTCTATACACCGGATGTTGAGATGTTCGATGTTATGGAAAAATACGGTATTCTTGGCGTGGAAATGGAAGCAGCCGGTATTTATGCGGTGGCGGCGGAATATGGCGCAAAAGCATTGGCGATTTGTACCGTTTCCGATCATATCCGTACCGGAGAACAGACCAGCTCTGAAGAACGTCAATTAACCTTCAATGATATGATCGAAATTGCATTGGAATCGGTTTTAATCGGCGATCAACAATAAATCTTAATGATTGAATCGGGGTGCTGACAAGCACCCTATTTTTTTGTAAGAAGCAAATAAAAAATTGCATTATTTGTATCAAAAAACACTTTCTTTTTTAATAAAAATCGGTACTATACCGCCCTCATTGTGAATGAATTATTAATCTATGGTGATTTATTTGCAATTCATCTACTCTCCATCAATCATCCTTGAATTGATCCGGAGAAAGCTAAAAAAGCTGAAACGCTTTTTTTAATAAGTAGCGAGTCAAAATGCCCCATGGCATCTGTTTTTTCAGGAACAGAAAGTTTAGGCTTCCCGCAAGGCACCCGACTTATTTTTTTCACCTCTATTAGAAGGTTTAGTTTTATTATGACAATTATCACTCCTGTAAAATCAATCGATAACGCCACTAATGCCTATTATTTGGATCGCCAAAATAAAATGGAATCCAATGTGCGTAGTTACCCAAGAAAATTACCTTTAGCGATTGCGAAAGCATCTGGTTGTTGGGTAACTGATGTGGAAGGGAATGAATATTTAGATTTCTTAGCTGGTGCTGGTACATTGGCACTTGGTCATAATCATCCAGCAATTAAACAAGCCATTTTAGATACCATTGAAAGCGGTTTGCCATTGCATACTTTAGATTTAACTACGCCATTGAAAGACGCTTTCACTGAAGAATTGCTCTCTTTCTTTCCGAAAGATAAATACTGCTTACAGTTTTGTGGCCCATCAGGTGCGGATGCAAACGAAGCGGCGATTAAATTAGCCAAAACCTATACCGGACGCGGTAATGTGATCGCATTTTCAGGTGGCTTCCACGGAATGACTCACGGCGCATTATCGTTAACCGGTAATTTAGGTGCTAAAAATGCGGTACAAAATCTTATGGCTGGTGTGCAATTTATGCCTTATCCGCATTCATATCGTTGCCCATTTGGTATTGGTGGAGAGGCAGGAGCAAAAGCTGTTACCCATTATTTTGAAAACTTTATTGAAGATGTTGAAAGTGGTGTAGTTAAACCAGCAGCGGTTATTTTAGAAGCGATTCAAGGGGAAGGCGGCGTAGTGCCGGCACCAATTGAGTTTTTGCAGAAAGTGCGTGAAGTTACACAAAAACACGGGATTTTAATGATCGTCGATGAAGTTCAAGCCGGCTTCTGCCGTTCCGGTAAGATGTTTGCTTTTGAACACGCCGAGATTGAACCGGATATTGTGGTGATGTCGAAAGCGGTTGGCGGCAGTTTGCCGTTAGCAGTGTTGGCTATTCGCAAGGAATTTGATGCGTGGAAACCGGCAGGTCATACCGGCACTTTCCGTGGTAATCAATTAGCGATGGCGACCGGTTATGCTTCTTTAAAAATTATGCGCGAACAAAATTTAGCAAAAAATGCGCAAGAACGCGGTGACTATCTAAAAGCTGAATTACAAGCATTGGCAAAACAGTATCCTTGTATCGGCGATGTGCGCGGACGCGGTTTAATGATGGGCATTGAAATTGTTGATGAACGCCAGAAAGCCGATCATACCGGCGCATTCCCGGGCGATGCCGATTTAGCGGTGGCTATCCAAAAAGCCTGTTTTGACAATCGTTTGTTGTTGGAACGTGGCGGACGTAACGGTAATGTGGTGCGTGTGCTTTGCCCGATTATCATCAGCCAGCAAGAGTGCGAAGAGATGATCAAACGCTTTACCAAATCATTAGCGGAAGCGTTAGCAGCGGTTCGTGGTTAATTGAGGATAAAAAACAATGTCAATGTTATCTCAACATAAACAGGCACTGTTTTGCCGCGATGAGCAATCTATTCAAGATTATCAGCGTGCAATGAATAAAGCGGTCGAGGCTGTTTGTCAATGGTTGCAGAATGACAAAATGTATACCGGTGGCAGTATCCGCCGGTTACGTTCAACGATTGAATTTGCGCCGACAAAAGAGGGCGCCGGTTTAGAAAATACCTTACAACGATTGGTAACCATTTTCCTCAATCCAAGTTTAAAAGTGCATCATCCGCACTCTTTGGCACATTTACACTGTCCGACAATGGTGTCCAGCCAAATTGCTGAAGTGTTGATTAATGCGACCAATCAATCAATGGACTCTTGGGATCAAAGCCCTGCCGGTTCAATTATGGAAGAGCAGCTAATTAATTGGCTGCGGCAAAAAGTCGGTTATGGCGAAGGCACTGCAGGGGTATTTACTTCCGGCGGAACGCAATCCAATTTGATGGGCGTATTGTTGGCACGAGATGCCTGCATTGCTAAACATTGGCAAAATGAAGATGGCTCGGAGTGGTTAGTGCAGCAAAACGGTCTGCCGCCGGATGCTCTGCAAAAAGTGAAAGTGGTTTGTTCGGAAAATGCGCATTTCTCGGTGCAAAAAAATATGGCAATGATGGGAATGGGATTTCAGTCAGTGGTGACTGTGCCGACCAATGAAAATGCACAAATGGATATTGCGGCATTGGAAAAAACGCTAGCCGAACTTCAAGCGCAAGGCAAACTGGTTGCTTGTGTGGTGGTAACTGCCGGTACAACCGATGCCGGTGCGATTGATGATATTGAAGCGATTCGTGCTATCAGCGATCAATATGGTGCGTGGTTGCATATTGATGCGGCGTGGGGCGGTGCATTATTGTTATCAAAAGATTTCCGCCATTGGTTAAATGGTTTGGAGAAAGCCGATTCGGTGACGTTGGATTTCCATAAACATTTCTTCCAAACAATCTCTTGCGGTGCGTTTTTATTGAAAGATGAACGAAACTTCCGTTTCATTGATTACAAAGCAGATTACCTCAATTCTGAATATGATGAGGAGTATGGCGTACCGAATTTAGTGGCGAAATCGTTGCAGACAACACGCCGTTTTGATGCCTTAAAATTGTGGTTCACAATGGAAGCATTAGGGGAAGATCTTTATGCATCGATGATCGATCACGGCGTGTATTTGGCGCGAGAAATTCGTGATTATATTAATGCTACCGATGATTTGGAAATGTTAGTTGAGCCGCAATTTGCCTCTATTCTGTTCCGTGTTAATCCGCAAGGTTATCCGGCAGAATATGTTGATCTGTTAAATCAGAATGTGGCGGATGAGCTGTTTGCACGCGGTGAAGCCAATATTGGCGTAACAAAAGTGGGTGAACAACAAGCCTTAAAAATGACGACATTAAGTCCGATTGCGACTTTGGATGATGTGAAATCTTTATTAGATCAGGTTTTATCTGAAGCGGCTAGAATTAAGGATGCTATTGTTGCCGGCAATTATGTGCCGCCGATAGCGTAAAACACTAAGCACCATTAGTTGTAAGCAGACAAGAGTAGCAAATCTTTTGTCTGCTTTTCTTTTGTTTAATTAATTTTTCAATGATTGAACCGGTGCCGGAATGCGTCCGCCACGATTAACGAAAATTTCGCAAGATCCCTCTTTAACCGGCATAATTGGTGCATAACCAAGTAAACCACCGAACTCAACCATCTCACCGACATCTTTGCCCGGAACAGGAATAATACGCACAGCGGTGGTTTTACTGTTAATCATCCCGATTGCTGCTTCATCAGCAATAATGCCGGAAATGGTACTGGCGGAAGTGGAGCCGGGAACGGCGATCATATCCAAGCCGACAGAGCAAACAGCCGTCATTGCTTCTAATTTATCCAATGTTAAAGCGCCTTGTTTAGCAGCAGCAATCATTCCTTCATCTTCGGAAACAGGGATAAAAGCACCGCTTAAACCACCGACAGAACTGCTCGCCATCATTCCACCTTTTTTCACTGCATCATTAAGTAACGCTAACGCAGCAGTTGTACCGTGTGTTCCGCAGACACTTAGCCCCATTTGCTCTAAGATACGAGCAACACTATCTCCAATTGCAGGAGTTGGTGCCAGTGAGAGATCTAAAATGCCAAACGGAATGCCTAAACGTTTACTTGCTTCTTGCCCCATCAGCTCCCCTACTCGAGTAATTTTGAAAGCTGTTTTTTTCACCACTTCTGCTACTTCAGTTAAGGTTACCGCTTGGCTATTTTCTAGAGCAGCTTTTACCACACCGGGACCTGATACTCCTACATTAATCACCGCATCACCCTCACCGGCACCGTGGAAAGCACCAGCCATAAAAGGATTATCTTCCACCGCATTACAGAAAATCACTACTTTGGCACAACCGAAACCTTCTGGCGTGATTTCAGAGGTCTGTTTAACCATTTCGCCAACCAATTTAACTGCATCCATATTAATGCCGGCTTTGGTTGAACCGATGTTGACCGAACTACAAACAATATCAGTGGTTTTCATTGCTTGCGGAATAGAGCGGATTAACACTTCATCAGAAGGACTCATCCCTTTATGCACCAAGGCGGAAAAACCGCCGATAAAAGATACACCGATAGCTTTGGCGGCACGATCCAAAGTCTGTGCAATTGAAACATAAGAATTTGCTTTAGTAGCTGCAGCAATCTGTGCAATAGGTGTGACGGAAATGCGTTGGTTTACGATAGGAATGCCGTATTTAGCTGAGAGTTCTCGAGCAGTTTGCACCAGATCACCGCCAATACGCACAATTTTGTTATAAATATTTTGATTTAATACATCAATGTTATCACTGATACAATCGTGTAAATCGATACCGATAGTAATGGTGCGGACATCAAAATTTTGATCCGATACCATTCGCAATGTCTCTAGAATTTCATAAGATTGAATACTGTTGCTCATATATCCACCTTTAAATGCGGTACATTGCGTTAAAAATTTCAGTGTTTTGTAGGCGTAAATCTAACCCTAATTTTTGTCCCTCTGTACTGCAATAAGCGGCTAAGGTTTGATAATCTTTTTTACATTCAGTGGTATCAACCAATAAAATCATTGTGAAATAACCATCCATTAATTGTTGGCTGATATTCACAATGTTGATTTGTTGTTCGGCAAGTAATTTTGCAACATCATAGACGATACCGATTCGGTCTTTGCCGATCACAGTTAATACAGATTGATTCATTTCAAATTCCCTCTTTGGTGATAAAAAGCTAGTTGTTCAAGTGAGTTTATGTTTGCAAAACAGGATTTTTGTGCGGAAAAATCAGCAGTTTCATAATTATGTTGTTGAAAAAATTGTAATACACGCCGATTTCCCTGTTGCAAATAACTCTTTAGATCGGCACTTAAAGTTCGTTTTAACAGACAACAGGTAGGGTGTTCACGTTCACCATCAGAAACATAAACAACCTCCGTGTTCTCACGGCGTTTATTCAACAAACGAGTTACTAAATTTACAGGTAAAAAAGGCGTATCACAAGGCACAAATATCACCCAATCGTGTTTAGCTGTCTGTAATCCGCTAAACATTCCGCTTAACGGCCCAAGAAAGCCTTCAATATGATCTGAAATCACAGGCAATCCGCTTTCGGTATATTGTGATAATGAACGATTGGCACTGATGATCACTTCATCGACTTGCGTTGCAATTGCTTGATAAACCCATTGATATAATGGTTTTCCTTGTAATCGCTGTAAGCCTTTATCAACACCGTTCATTCGCCGAGCTTGCCCACCACACAAAATAACTGCACTAATCTGTTCCTGCATTGTAATCTCTTTTTGGCAATTAAAAAATTAAGTGGTATTATCGCACACCAACTAAAAACTGTGAGGAAAATCCGATGAAATGTCATCGTTTAAATGAAGTTTTAGAACTATTGCAACCTTATTGGTCAAAAGATCCGGATTTGAATTTAATGCAAATTTTGCAAAAAATTGCTAAAGAAGCTGGTTTTGATGGCGAATTAAGCGAGTTAAGTGATGAGGTTATTATTTATCATCTGAAAATGGCGGATAAAGATAAAAATGAACCGATTCCGGGAATTAAAAAAGATTACGAAGAAGATTTTAAAACGGCGTTATTAAAGGCGCGAGGAATTATTAAATAGGAGTTTAACAACGATGAAAAAATTGTTATTGGCAATCGTAACCTTGTTTTTTGCGGTGAATGTGTCACCGGCAGTGGCGGCGGAAAATTTTACTGAAGGAAAGGATTACACTTCGCTTGGCTTTAAACCGCATCCTGATGGTGGTGTGATTGAGTTTTTCTCCTTTTATTGTCCTCATTGTTATGATTATGAAATGAAATTCCATATTCCGGAAAAAATTAAACAATCTTTGCCGAAAAATGTTGAATTTAAACAATATCACGTTAATTTCTTAGGTGCTCAATCAGAAAATCTAACTCGAGCTTGGGCGTTAGCAATGGCGATTGGTGCTGAAGATAAAGTGCGTGCGCCTTTATTTGAAGCAGCTCAGAAAAACAGCCTATCTTCAATGGACGATATTCGTCAAATCTTTATTGATAACGGTATTGATGCTAAAGAGTTCGATGGTGCAATTAATAGTTTTGCTGTTAATGCATTAGTATCCGCACAAGAAATGGCAGCAGAGAAATTTAAAGTTCGTGGCGTGCCGGATTTCTATATCAACGGGAATTACCATATCGAAACCGGCAATGACAGCGGTTTCTCAAAAGTGCAGACGATTGAAGAGTTTATTCAGCGTTATGTCGATTTAACCCAATATCTTTTGAAAAAATAATTGACTTACGGCGAAAAGTTGCTTAAATGCGATTTTTCGCTTTTTGATTAAAATGAAGGAATTTTAACTATGTCTGAAAGTTTTAGCGTTACTCGCCGTTTCTTTGATGATAAAAATTATCCGCGTGGTTTTGCTCGACACGGAGATTATACTATTCGTGAATCTCAAGCGTTAGAAAATCACGGTTTAGCTTTTCTTGAGCTAGAAAATGGTAATCGTGAACCGGTTACTGAAGAAGAAAAACAATTTGTGGCTTTTTGCCGTGGTGAACGTCCGGCAGAAACTTTTTTTGAAAAAACTTGGGAAAAATATCGTGCGCGTATTTCTCGCACAAAACGTGTTTATACCTTATCGGGCGTATTGGCAAACGATGCGGTTGATGATTACAACGCAGATTAATTTCAAAGCTAGTGAATGGTAAAAAACGAAACGGCAACATAAGTTGCCGTTTTTTATTGTTTGAAATTTCTTGTTAATGTTGGAACCCTGTTGAAACATCTGCGTCAGGGTTGCGTTTTTGATAAGATTCATCTTTTAGTTTTCCACTGAATATTTTAGGGTTTTCATCGCCTGTTATTATTAGTGTTCCTTTTGCACCTATCTCTGTACGAAAAATAGCGTGATCTACAAAAGTATATTGACCCGGCACTGGAATAGTTGTTTCTGCAATCATTGCCCCTCCAGCCGGAATTAGGGTAGTTTGTACATTATGATTTTTTAATGAACCGGCTTCGACATATACCGTATCAAAAGTTTTCCCAATCAAATGAAAAGATGACACTTTGTTTGGACCAGCATTACCAACATAAAAACGTAATTTTTCACCAACTTTGGCTTTCAAAGCATTATCTCCCATCATTGAGGCAAAATGACCATTAAATACGACATAATCTGGTAGTTCATAACTTGCTTTTTGTGAACTGAAAACTTGTAATCCCTCTTCGCCAAACCCACCACTGGTATAAAATTCGTTTTGTACAATGTAAAACTCTTTATCAACCGGCGGCAATCCCGCTTTCGGCTCCACCAGCATTAGCCCGAACATTCCTTTACCAATATGTGTCGGTGCGCCGGGCATTGCGGCACAATGGTAAAGATAAAGTCCGGGAGAGAGTGCTTTGAAGCGATAGATACTGGTGTGCCCCGGCAATGTATTACTCGCCATTGCCGTTCCGTCAGGTGCTGCTGAAGAGTGGAAATCAATGCTGTGCGGTAGTTTTGAGTTAATCGGATTGGATAAATGCACTTCCACCGTATCGCCCTCACGCACACGAATAAACGGCGCCGGCGTAGAACCGTTATAAGTCCAATATTTAAATTGCACTTTCGGCATAATTTCCATAATTTTTTCTAACGCTTCTAATTTCACAATTACACGAGCCGGATAATCACGTTTAATGGGTGCCGGCACATTTGGCGCAACAGTCAATTCCGCATCAATAACCGGAAGAGATGAAACTTCGTCTTGACCATTTTGCTCCACCTTATGCGGCGCATCTGTAGATTGTGCGGCAACAGATAAGCTCAAATTCCCGATTAAAAATGCAGAAAGTAGTAAGTTTAGAGTTGTTTTTTTCATAGTTTCAAATGGTATAAGGAGAATATCAATCGAACTATTCTAGTGAATGAAATAGATTTTTCCAATAATCATAAAGATTTATTAGTTCAACCTATTTTTAATAGATCATTTATCGCATCATCACATCTAACCTATAAAATGATTAAATAAAATCTTTTTGATTTAATTTAATCATTTTATGATCTTGTTCACAGTTTTTACAGCTTATTTTGCATATAATTCCAACGAAATTTAGGAGGTATGAGGAGTGCTATGTGATTTCCTTATATTTTTGTGATTAAATTTAATCAATAGGAGTGTTAAATGAAACCAGTTTTAGGAATAACAATGGGGGATGCTGCAGGGATTGGGGCTGAAATTATTGTTAAATCTCTGGCGGATAAACATCTTTATGAAATTGCTCAACCCGTTGTCATTGGCGATAAGAAAATGATGCAACGAGCATTGGATTTATTGCAATCACCGTTAAAGATAAATGTTGTAACAAATTTAGATAATTTAAATACGAAATATGGAACTATCGATTTAGTCGATTTGGACAATGTGCCGTCGGATTTACCTTATTCTCAAGTAGATCCTCGAGCGGGTAAGGCGGCGTATGAATATGTGGAAAAGGCAGTTCAATACGCTATGGCGAATAAAGTTCAAGCGGTGGTGACAGCACCTTTGAATAAGGAAGCGTTACACGCCGGTGGGAAAATGTTTCCGGGTCATACTGAAATTTTGGCGCAATTAAGCGGCACAAAAGATTATTCAATGATGTTAGTGAGTGAAAAACTTCGTGTTATTCACGTGACAACGCACGTTCAGCTTCGTAAAGCCTGTGATTTAGTGAAAAAAGAACGGGTATTGACAGTCATTAAATTAGCAGATGAAAACGCAAAAATGCTTGGTTTTAAACAACCAAGAGTTGCAGTAGCGGGATTAAATCCGCATTCAGGCGAAAACGGAATGTTCGGTGATGAAGATAGTAAAGAAATCGTACCGGCTGTTGAGGCGGCAAAACAGTTAGGAATTAATGTCAGTGGCCCGATCCCACCGGACACTGTGTTTCATCGTGCTGCCAATTTAAATGAATTCGATATTGTGGTGGTGATGTATCACGACCAAGGTCATATTCCAATTAAATTGTTGGGATTTGATACCGGTGTAAACGTTACTGTCGGTCTACCGTTTATTCGTACTTCTGTCGATCACGGTACGGCATTCCCGATTGCAGGTAAAGGGATCGCGGACAGTAAGAGTATGACTGAATCACTTTATCTTGCCGCTCAAATGGCACAGATAAAATTTGGAAATTAAGTTTAATTAGGAGCGAATTATGTCTACACAACAAGCTACCAAATCTATTATTCCTCTGTATGATGGAATGAATAAAATACCAGGTGGAGCAATGGTTATTCCTTTAATCTTAGGCTCTGTTATAGGTACATTTTTTCCTGAATTTTTAGGGTTAGGCTCGTTTACAACGGCATTATTTAAATCTTCTGCAGGACCATTGATCGCATTATTAATTTTTTCTACAGGGATGCAAATTACTTTAAAAAGTTCTGGTCCAGTGCTTGCTCATACAGGTGTAATTCTTTTCTTTAAAACCATTTTGCCAGCAGCATTAGTAACTGCTTTTGGCTTTTTTGTCGGTAATGATGGCGTATTAGGAATTTCATTACTCGCTATGTTAACAGTAGTTGCTAATTCTAATGGTGGTATTTGGTTGGCATTTACAGGTAAATATGGCGATTATCGTGATAGAGGAGCATATATTGCTTCAGCAGTGAATGATGGACCATTTTTCGTATTATTGTTTTTAGGTGCATCAGGCTTAGCGGATATTCCCTTATCACTAATGTTAGCTGCTGTTATTCCTTTAATTATCGGTATGGTAATAGGAAATTTAGATCCTAAATGGACAGATCTTATGAAACCAACAGGCGCAATAGTTATCCCATTTTTCGCTTTTGCTTTGGGAACAGGTATTAATTTACACGCGATTGTTACAGGTGGGGCGACAGGCGTTATTTTAGGGGTTATATCATCCGTATTAACCGGATTCTTAGTATTCATTGGATATAAGACAATTTTAAGAAGAGGTAATTTATCTGGTATAGGTTTCGCAGCAGGAACAACAGCTGGAAATGCTATTATTACACCGGAAATTGTAGCTCAAGCTGATCCAACTTTTGCACCATTTGTACAAACTGCAACAGCTCAAATTGCAGCAGCTGTTTTAGTATCAGCCATTGTTGCTCCTTTGCTTGCTGCTTGGGTGTTGAAAAAACAAAGTGGTTTAGCGAATGAATCAAAAGGAGAAATTTAAAAATGAGTCAAAATTGTTTATTAGTTGTTGCTGATGATCTTACAGGGGCTAATGATACGGGGGTAATGTTTGCAGAAAAAGGTTATTCGACTATTTTAAAGATAAATAGGCAATTATTAAATCAAACAAATTTTTCTCAAGCAGATGTATTTACAGTTTCTACAGATTCAAGGGCATCACGACAAAAAGCAGAAGATATAACATTTAAAGTGATTCGCTCTGCTATAGAAAACGGTATTTCTCAACTGTATTTGAAAATAGATTCAACTATGAGGGGATCTGTTCAATATCAGATAGATGGTGCATTAAAAGCGTGGAAAACGCGCTACCCAAATGCAAAAGCAATCATTTGTTCAGCGTATCCGGAAATGGGAAGAACAATAGAAAAAGGCATATTGTATGTTAATGGGATTCCTGTTACAGATACTCCATCTGGAAAAGATGTTATTTGCCCAGTAACCTCTTCAATTATGACGGATCTTTTACCGAATGCAGAGCAAGTTTCATTCAGTACAGAACAAGAATTATTGCAAAAAGTGCAATCTTCCACTTTAGAGCAAATAGTTGTTGATGCAAAAACAGAAAATGATTTAGAAATAATTGCTCATGTTATTGATCACTTAGGTAAGTCAGTGATTCCTGTAGGGTCAGCAGGTTTGGCTAATAAATTAAAACTTCAGACATTACCCTCTTCAAATAATAAGAGAGCTTTAACTAATGGAAGAAGCCTAATCTTGGTAACATCTATCCACGAAACTAGCCAAAATCAAGTGGATGAATATATTGCACACAATGGTGGTGATGCAATAGTTTTTAACCCATCTCCGTCGCAATTACTCAATCATAAAATTTCGGCAAAAGCATTAAGAGAACAATTAAATGCATTAATTACCTCTAGTGAATCTGATGTCATCATTAGAGCTAATCCAACAAAGGTTGTTAATGCAGAAAACGATATAAATATGATCGCTAGAACGCTTGCAAAAGATTTGGCTGAATTAAGTTTATATTGTTTAAATCATAAACATTTTGATCATTTAATTTTATTTGGTGGTGACGGGGCAGCTACACTTTTGGAACAAATGAATGTAACAGAGATGAAATTGCTTTATTCGATTGTTCCAGGAGTGCCGGTCTGCCAGATTCAAAATAGTCAATATGAAAATTTAACTGTAATGACAAAATCAGGAGGTTTCGGAAATAATCATTTATTAAGTGATATTATGAAATTGAATTAACATTAATGTATTGCCGACTATTTGAGAAAAACAAAAATTTAGTGAATAATTAATATATTCTTAAACGTTTCAACACGCATTGTCTTTAATGCGTGTTTTCTCATACTTAGGGGCGAATATGTCTGCAGACCGTTTAGATCAAATCCTGTTATTTTTAAAAAATCATAATTTGGCAACTGTTGATCAGCTAGTGAAAGCAACAAATGCATCGCCAGCAACAATTCGCCGCGATCTGATTAAACTTAATCAGCAAGGAACGATTATCCGAACTCACGGCGGTGTGAGTCTAAATCAGTTTATTCCATTTCAACCTACCACTAATGAAAAGCAACTGAAGTTTATGGTGGAAAAGGATCGGATTGCAGAATATGTTTCTTCTTTTATCAGTGCAGGAGATTCTATCGTTTTAGATGCAGGAACAACAACGCTGAGCATTGCAAAAAAAATTGCTCATTTACCATTAAGAGTAATTACTACAGATCTTCATATTGCGCTTTTCTTGTCCGAATATAAACAAATTGAATTGATGATTACAGGAGGCTATATCGACAGTTCTAGCCAATCATGCATTGGTAATCACAGCCTTTCTTTATTGAATAATATTTATCCGGATTTAGCTTTTATTAGCTGTAATTCGTGGAGTTTAGAGAGAGGAGTAACTGCTCCAACAGAAGAAAAAGCCGAGTTAAAAAGTGCTTTATTACAGCACGCTAAACGTCGAGTATTAGTTGCTGATAGCAGTAAATATGGCAAGTATTCTTTATTTGGTGTAGCAAAACTATCTGAATTTACTGATATTGTGACGGATGATAATTTAATTAGTTCCATACGTCCTGTTTTATCGAAAGAAAATTTTAAATTAGTGTTGGTGTGAGCAAATAATTTTGCTTTCTTAATTTGTTAATTTTCATTGATCTTGTAAACATTTTTGTTTATTGTTGTTATGTCTTAAAACGAACGGAGGTCTAAGTGAAACAAAGTGAGTTTTTAAGATGGCTGAAAGCACAAGGAGTAGAAGTTAAAGATGGAAGCAATCATATTAAACTCTACTTAAACGGCAAGCAATCCGTGTTACCTCGCCATTCCGGCAAAGAGATAGCAAAAGGAACTGAAATGGCTGTTAAAAAGCAATTAGGTCTAAAATAATAATAGCCCTCTGAAGAGGGCTATCTTTAGAGGAGATTTATATGTTATATCCGGCAATTTTTGAGAAAGAAGAGAGCGGTTTATATTCGGTAACATTTAGAGATATTCCGGAAGCGATTACTTGTGGCGATAACTATGAAGATGCTTTAGTTATGGCAAAAGATGCACTAGTTACTGCAATGGATTTCTATTTTGAAGATAAACGTAGCGTGCCAATGCCGAGCGAGGCAAAAGAGGGCGAAGTATTAATTGAGTTGCCGCCTAGTGTTACAGCTAAGGTGATGTTATTAAATGAAATGATTAAACAAAATATATCAAATGTAGAGTTAGCAAAACGTATTCATGTAAAACCACAAGAGGTTCAACGTATTACTAATTTAAATCATAGTACAAAAATAGATACATTAAATAGAGCATTTCAGGCATTAGGAAAAAGACTTGAAATTTCTGTTTTGTAATGCACTTACTCCCATCGAGGGCTGGAAAAGGATGCTAGAAATAGCGTCCTTTTTCTTTTTTAGTTAATCAGACAGATTTACCGTTAGCTGAATCTGCCTGATTAAGTATTTTTTCTTATTTAAAATAGCGTTTCGCATTATCAAAACAAATGTTTTTGACCATTTGTCCGAGTAAATCGAGATCATTAGGAGCTTCGCCGTTTTCTACCCAATTTCCCATCATTTCACATAAAATTCTGCGGAAATATTCGTGGCGAGTGAAAGAGAGGAAGCTACGGGAATCGGTGAGCATTCCGACAAACTGGCTTAACAGTCCAAGTTGAGCCAGTTGTTGTAGTTGGCGTTGCATTCCGTCTTTTTGATCGTTGAACCACCAGCCTGAGCCGAATTGGATTTTTCCTGCAATGCCTCCTGTTTGGAAGTTACCAATCATACTAGCGATCATTTCGTTATCGCGGGGGTTTAGACAATACAAGATCGTTTTTGGAAGCTGGTTGGTTTGATCCATTAAATCCAACAAATTTGCTAACGGTTCTGCATAAGTGCGATCGCCAATGGAATCAAAACCACTGTCTGCCCCTAATAAACGAAACATTCGCGTATTATTATTGCGTAAAGCTCCAATGTGCATTTGCATCACCCACTGGCGTTCACCATATTCTTTGGCAAGCCAAACTAAAAGTGCGGTGCTAAATTGAGCGATTTTTTCTTCGTCTAATGTTTTACCTTGTAAACGTTGTTGTAAAATTTGATCTAAAACTCGTTCTTCAGGAATTGGGGCAAAACGAACAATTTCCATCCCGTGATCAGCAGATTTACAGCCATTACGATCAAAATGTTCAAGGCGTTTTGATAAGGCTTGTTTCAATGTATCAAAGGAACAGATCTCAATATCACTTACTTCTGAAAGTTGAGAGATATATTTGGAAAATCCATCAAGCTCGATTTTGAATGCTTTATCTGGACGCCAACTTGGCACAACTTCAATATTAAAGCTAAGATCATTGGCAATTTGTTGATGATATTCAAGGCTGTCAATTGGATCGTCTGTTGTGCCAGACAGCTGAACATTCATCTGCTGCATTATGCCACGTGCTGAAAATTCGGGCTGTTGCAACATTTCATTGCATTGATGCCAAATTTTTTCGGCTGAGTCAGGGTTAAATAAGATTTGAGTAATGCCAAAAGGGCGGCGTAATTCCAAATGCGTCCAATGATAAATCGGGTTACCAAGACAAAGCGGAACGGTTTTCGCCCAAGCGAGGTATTTTTCATAGTTTGACGCATTTCCTGTAATGAGGTTTTCATCAATGCCCGCCGTTCGCATTGCTCGCCATTTGTAATGATCCCCTTCTAACCAAATTTCACTGAGATCGTTAAATTGACGATTTTCCGCAATATCTTTCGGGCTAAGGTGGCAGTGATAATCAAAAATCGGCTGTGGTGCGGCGTATTGATGATAAAGCAATTTTGCTGTTTCACTGGATAATAAAAAATCCTGATCCATAAACGCTTTCATTTTACACCCCACTATATGCAGAGAATCCACCATCAACAGGAATGATGACACCATTAACGAAACTGGAATATTGGCTGTCGATCAAAAATAATAATGCCCCTAATAATTCTTCTGGTTCACCAAAACGTGCCATTGGGGTGTTGGTGAGAATTTTATTGGCTCGGGCGGTTGGATTGCCATTTTCATCAAATAATAATGCCCTATTTTGGTTGCTGACAAGAAAGCCTGGGGCGATGGCGTTACAGCGAATCCCCACTTTTGAGAAATAGACGGCAAGCCATTGAGTGAAGTTGCTGATTGCCGCTTTGGCTCCCGAGTAAGCAGGGATTTTAGTGAGCGGCGTAAAGGCGTTCATACTGGAAATATTGACGATATTTGCTCCTGCTTTCCCCATCATATCTTTGGCGAAAACTTGGGTTGGCAATAATGTGCCTAAGTAGTTGAGATTAAATACAAATTCGATGCCTGATTTGTCCAAATCAAAGAAAGTTTTAGTATGTTCCGGTAAATCCAGTTGATGAAATTCGTTATCGGTTGTTGCTTTAGGATTATTACCACCAGCACCATTAATTAAAATGTCACAAGTGCCGAAATCTTCTGCAATAATATTACGTGTTTGTTGAATACTTTCTAAATCAAGTACATTGGTTTTATAAGCTTTTGCGATTCCACCTTGTTGGGTGATTTCATTAGCTACTTTATTTGCCGCTTCTAAATTGATATCAAGTAATGCAATTTTTGCTTGAGTTTTTGCTAATTCTTTTGCCAAAAAGGCGCAAAGCACACCGCCAGCTCCGGAAATGACAATTACTTTGTCTTTGAAATTATGGTTTTTGGATATCTCTATCATAATATAATACCTCTTAAAATCTTAAGCGACACACTATTGGTATTAGAATGTCGCTATCTATTTGATTTATTTACCTAATTCTTCAATGTGCTCGATATAGCCTTTTAATACAGGATTTTGTTTGGCTGTATCGTGCATACTTTTAACTGCGTCAATAAATGGTTGTTTATCTACTTCAATAAATTGCACATTTAATTGTGTTTTTGCTTTTTCAACCTCTTCAGCAATCATTTTGGTCCAGAGATCTTTGTGATACATCATAGAGTCATTGGCTGCTTTTTTAAGGGCGGCTTGTTGTTCTGGAGTAAGTTTATTCCAAGATTTAGTACTGATTAATAAAACATCTGGAATCATAGTGTGTTGATCTTCACTAAAGAATTTTGCAACTTCACCGTGACGAGCGAGAGTTAATGCTGTTTCATTATTTTCAGCACCATCAACAACTTTTTGCTGTAATGCGGTATAGAGTTCACCGTAGGCGAGAGGAGTTGGTGAGGCTCCCATTAATTTGATCATTTCAACTGCTGTTGGGCTTGGTTGTACACGAATTTTTAGACCTTTAAGATCGGCAGGTGTTTTAATTGGTTTATTCGCATAAAAACTTCTTGCACCACCATCATAATAAGTAAGACCAATGAATCCTTTGTCTTTAGAAGATTCAAGAATTTTTTGCCCAACATCTTTATCGACTAAGGCTTTATAATAGTGTTCTCTGTTTTTGAATAAATATGGTAAGTTGAATGCACCGTATTCTGCTTCAAAGGCTTCCATTTCACTAGCATTTGATTTTGCCATATCTAATGAGCCTGATTGTAATAACTCCATTGATTCTCTCTGTGTGCCGAGTTGGCTATTTGGATAGATGCGAATAATGACTTCACCGTTAGTCAGTGTCTTTACTTCATCAGCCATATATTGCATAGAAATATGTACAGGATGGGTTTTGTCGTTGTTATGGCTAAGTTTCAATACGGTTTTAGCTTGAACTGAAAAGGCAACACCCATTGATAAAAGCGTTGTTAAAGCGGTAGAAAGAATAGTTTTTTTCATAAAAGTTACTCCTGCCAGTTAGCAAAATAAAAAGATGAAAGGTTAAAGAGGTGAACCAATCATATCCTTTACAACGATGTTAAATGCGTTGTTGGCTTAAATATAATCATATTGAAAAAGAGTTCAATCCAATTTTTCTAAATTGGTGAACCAGATCACAAAATTTAAATCTTCTTGTTGATTTTTTTCTTATTTTGAACAGAATTGGAATACCAATTTGAAAAGGGGAGATAATTGGTATGGAAAAGTTCATTAATTTAATTAATAAAATCCTTTCAACAATGTGTGTCATTTTGTGTTCAGTATTGGTGTGCTGCGTGGTATGGCAGGTTTTTTCTCGTTATATCCTTAATACGCCTAGTACCTACACTGATGAAATGGCGCGTTTTTTGTTTATTTGGGTTGGTCTTATCGGTGCAGCTTATGCATTAGGGAAAAAGAAACATTTAGCGATTGATTTATTAGCCACGAAATTGGAAGCAGATCCTAAAAAACAGTGTTTGTTAAATCTATTTATTAATCTTGTTGGAATCGCCTTTTCTACCATTATTATGTGTTACGGTGGATTTAAATTGGTACAGGATACAATAGTTCACGGTCAGATCTCACCAGTACTGGGTATTGAAATGGGCTTGGTATATATGGCTATTCCAATTAGCGGTATTTTTATGCTGATTTATCTAATTCGTGATGTATTGGATAACGTTAAAATGATTTCTCATTAGTTTCGGAGGCATATTATGGAATGGTCTACAGTTATTGTATTAAGTTCTAGCTTTTTCATACTCCTTTTTATAGGAGTTCCTATCTCTTTTTCAATTGGTATTGCATCATTATTAACCATAATGTTGTCATTGCCGTTTGACTCAGCTATTGCTGTTATTTCGCAAAAAATGGCGTCCGGCTTGGATAGTTTTTCTCTTTTAGCAATTCCTTTTTTTATTCTCGCAGGAAATATTATGAACAGAGGTGGAATTGCATTACGCCTTATTGAGTTTGCTAAAGTAATTGGTGGCCGATTACCTGGTTCATTGGCACACGTTAATGTGCTTGCCAATATGATGTTTGGTTCTATTTCAGGCTCTGCGGTGGCTTCTGGGGCGGCAATGGGCGGTATAATGTCGCCATTACAGAAAAAAGAAGGCTATGATCCTGCTTTTTCAACGGCAGTAAATATCGCCTCTTGCCCTACAGGATTATTAATTCCGCCAAGTAATACCTTCATTGTTTATTCATTAATTTCAGGTGGTACCTCCATCGGAGCATTATTCTTGGCTGGATATATTCCAGGGATTTTGATGGGATTATCGATTATGTTGATTATCGGATTTATTGCGAAAAAACGTCATTATCCGGTTTCGCCAAAACCAACTTGCCAAGAGGCTTTGAAAAAAACATTAGATGCTTTACCAAGTCTTGGATTAATTATTGTAATTATGGGCGGTATTATTGGTGGTATTTTTACTGCTACAGAAGCATCTGCGTTTGCTGTTGTATATACCTTAATTTTAGCAATGGTTATTTATAGAGAAGTGAAATTAAAAGAACTTCCACAAATTATTTTAGATTCTGTAGTGACCACAGCGATTGTTTTGTTATTGATTGGAACTTCTATGGGGATGTCTTGGGCAATGGCGAATGCTGATATACCTTATACAATCAGCGATGCTTTATTAGCCGTTTCAGATAATCCAATCATTATTTTACTTATCATCAATATTATTTTGTTGGTTGTTGGAGTATTTATGGATATGACTCCGGCATTACTTATTTTCACACCAATTTTCTTACCTATTGTTACTGAATTAGGAATGGATCCTGTTCATTTCGGTATATTAATGGCATTCAATCTTTCTATCGGTATTTGTACACCGCCAGTAGGTAGTGCATTATTTATTGGTTGCTCAGTAGGTGGCGTAAAAATAAATCAGGTTATTAAACCATTGCTACCTTTTTATTTTGCATTAGTTCTTAGTTTGTTATTAATTACATATATCCCTGATATTAGCCTATTTTTACCGAGAGTTTTATTAGGATATTAATTAAAATTGGGAGAGAAATAAAATGAAAACATTAAAGAATTGGAATTTACAATATCAGCAAAATAATAGAATAGATATTGAATGTGAATATGGTTTTTTTCTGCATATTTTTGTATTAGAAGAAGATATATTTAGAATTGCTTTTGCAAAAGATCATCAATTTAGATTGCCTAATACTTGGGCTATTTCACCGAATCAACCTGATATTGAATGGACGGGACGAGATAAGTGGTCCGTAGATGGATTTAGTTTGCCTCAATATCAGTTGAC
Source organism: Gallibacterium sp. ZY190522 (assembly GCF_054166015.1). Lineage (NCBI taxonomy): Bacteria > Pseudomonadati > Pseudomonadota > Gammaproteobacteria > Pasteurellales > Pasteurellaceae > Gallibacterium > Gallibacterium sp. ZY190522. The sequence continues at coordinate 1,572,475 of NZ_CM135118.1, read as the reverse complement.
TAAAGGAGATGAAACGTTAGAAATTTCAACTGAAAAGTTGAAAGTGATTATTCACCATCCATTATGGTTGGAATGGCAATATAAAACAGAATTAGGAAATTGGAAAACAATTGCTAGAGATAGGAAGACAGGTGCATATTTAATGGGAATATCACAGAATAAAACTTCTCATTTTATGCAAAGAAATACTTCAGAATATTATTATGGATTAGGAGAAAAAACAGGAAATTTGAATCGTTATGGTCGTAGATTTGAAATGAGAAATCTTGATGCAATGGGTTATAATGCAGAGAAAACGGATCCTCTTTATAAACATATTCCATTTTATATTACACATAATGAGCAGGGAAGTTATGGAATTTACTATGATAATTTATCAAATTGTTGGTTCGATTTAGGTAATGAGTTGGATAATTATCACGCTTATTATCGTTCTTATCGGGCAGAAGATGGAGACTTGGATTATTATTTTATTTTAGGACCTAAAATTATTGATGTTACTAAAAAATATTGTCGCCTTACTGGTGGAACTATATTTGGACCTAAATGGAGTTTAGGTTATAGCGGTTCGACAATGCATTATACAGATGCTACGGATGCACAAGAACAGTTAAAAAAATTTGTTGATTTATGTAAACAATATAATATTCCTTGTGATTCATTTCAATTATCTTCCGGCTATACTTCTATTAAAGATAAACGTTATGTTTTTAATTGGAATAGGGAAAAAATCCCTCAACCAAAGGAAATGACCAATTATTTCCATCAAGGGGGAATGAATTTAGCGGCTAATATTAAGCCTTGTTTATTGCAAGATCATCCTAAATATCAACAAGCGTGTGAAGAAGGGTTATTTATTAAAGATTCTCAATCTGAAGGTCCGGAAAGATCTATGTTTTGGGATGATGAAGGTTCTCATTTAGATTTTACCAATCCAGCGACAATAAATTGGTGGAAGCAGAATGTAAAAACACAATTATTAGAATATGGTATTGATTCTACGTGGAATGATAATAATGAATTTGAAGTGTGGGATGAACAGGCACGTTGTTATTATTTTGGTAATGAAAAGCCAATAAAATTATTACGCCCATTAATGCCATTATTAATGATGAAAGCTTCTTATGAAGCACAGCTAGAATATAAACCAAATATAAGACCTTATTTAATTTCTCGTTCCGGTTCTCCGGGGATGAACCGTTATGTTCAAACTTGGAGTGGCGATAATAGAACCAGTTGGAATACGTTAAAATATAATATCAGAATGGGCTTAGGAATGAGCCTTTCAGCACTCTACAATGTTGGGCACGATGTTGGTGGTTTTGCAGGAGATAAACCTGATCCAGAATTATTTGTGCGATGGGTTCAAAATGGTGTAATGCACCCTCGTTTTACTATTCATTCTTGGAATGATGATCATACAGTAAATGAGCCTTGGATGTATCCGCAAGTAACAGAAATCATTAGAGCAACTATACGTTTTCGTTATCATTTAATGCCATATCTTTATAATTTGTTATGGATGGCACACAAATATGATGAACCAATACTAAGACCGACTTTTTTAGATCATGAAAGTGATCATAAGACATTTGATGAAACAGATGATTATCTATTAGGACGGGATTTATTGGTGGCTTCTATAGTTGAACCAAATCAGAGAGAAAGAACCGTTTATTTACCTGATAATAACGTAGGTTGGTATGACTTTTGGACGGAACAATGGTATAGCGGTAAACAAACAATCACTGTACCAGCGCCTTTAGAACATATACCTTTATTTATTAAGGCAGGCACAATATTGCCATTGAACCCTTATAGTGGAAGTAATACAAAACAAGATGATTATCGTGAGTTGTTCATTGTTCCTTTTATTGATAAAGGTGAAGTGGAATTGCAAATTTTTGATGATGATGGTGAAAGTTTTGGGTATTTAGAGAATAAATATTTGTTAATAAATTGCCTTATGATTTGTGATGAAAACAGTATTAATCTCAAATTAAAACGTTCAGGTTCTTTTAGCCCTAAATATGACGTGTTACATTTCAGATTACCAAAAAATGAAAGCCGAGTTTTATTTGTTAATGGTAAACAGTGGATTCCGAGTGTATCGGTTTCTTTATCTGAAATTAATTGAATTAACTAGGAAATCATAATGATTACTGAAGATTTGCGTTCTTATAAAAAAATAGGAAATGAATTAAAAAAACAACTATTTAATGGTACTTATCATATTGGTGATAAATTACCTACAGAAAGGGATTTAGCTGAGTTTTTTAATGTTAGCCGTACCGTAATCCGTGAAGCTCTGATTATGTTGGAGATTGAGGGGTTTGTTGAAGTAAGAAAAGGATCTGGAGTTTATCTTATTGATTTGCCCCGTATTGCGGAAAATGACGACTCATTAGAACAAATAGATGTTGGACCATTTGAGTTATTACAAGCTCGTCAACTTTTAGAAAGTAGTATTGCAGAGTTTGCAGCTATTCAAGCAACAAGAGCAGATATTACTAAATTAAAAGAAATCCTATTACGTGAGCGGCAAACTTTAGAACACGGTGATGAAGATTATGTAGCTGATGAAGATTTTCATCGCACTATTGCGGAGATTACTCAAAACGAAGTGATTATTCATATGCAGAAAGTGTTATGGGATTTGCGAACAAATAGCAAAATGTGGCAAGGATTACACGCCCATATACCAAATCAAAATTATCGTTATTTATGGATAAAAGATCACGAGAATATTGTATTTGCTATGCAAAAAAAAGATCCAGTATTAGCTCGTAAAGCAATGTGGCAGCATTTAGAAAATGTAAAACAGAAATTGTTTGAACTTTCTGACGTAGATGATCCAAATTTTGATGGGTATCTATTTAATCTAAGCCCTGTAGTGGTGGGAATTGAAACAAAATAAATATAACGACCAAAAGTACTATTAAGGAGTAAATTATGGAACAAACTTGGCGTTGGTACGGTCCTAACGATCCTGTATCATTAGCGGATATCAGACAAGCTGGAGCAACTGGTGTTGTGACAGCATTACATCATATTCCAAACGGTCAAATTTGGGATATTAATGAAATCAATCAGCGTAAACAGTTAATTGAACAGGCGGGATTGACTTGGTCTGTGGTGGAAAGTGTACCTGTACACGAGGAAATTAAGACCCAGACAGGCAATTATAAACAGTGGATTGAAAATTATAAGCAGACTTTGCGTAATTTAGCACAATGCGGTATTGATACGGTTTGTTACAATTTTATGCCTGTTTTGGATTGGACTCGTACAGATTTGGCATACCAATTGCCAGATGGTTCTAAAGCACTTCGTTTTGATCAAATTGCATTTGCTGCGTTTGAATTATATATATTAAAAAGACCTGGAGCAGAAACAGTTTATACTGAACAGGAACGTCAAGCGGCAAAAGTCTATTATGATAAGATGTCAAAAGAGGAGATTGAGCAACTTACTCGTAATATTATTGCTGGTTTACCAGGGGCGGAAGAAGGCTATACGCTCGATGAATTTCAAGCTCAGTTAGATCGCTATAAGGATATTTCTCCAGAAAAATTTCGCACTCATTTGACTTATTTCTTGCACGAAGTTGTGCCGGTTGCACAGGAAGTTGGCATTAAAATGGCGATTCATCCGGACGATCCTCCACGTCCGATTTTAGGTTTGCCTCGCATTGTATCAACAATAGAAGATATGCAATGGTTTGTGGAAACTGAACCTCTTCAAGCGAACGGTTTTACAATGTGTACCGGTTCTTATGGTGTGCGTTCTGATAATGATCTTGTTAAAATGACGAAACAGTTTGCTGATCGTATTTATTTTGCTCATTTGCGTTCAACTTGTCGTGAAGATAATCCTTTGAGCTTCCACGAAGCTGCTCATTTAGAAGGGGATGTGGATATGTTTAATGTAGTGAAAGCTTTATTAGATGAGGAATATCGCCGTTTGAATAATGGGGAAAAACGTTTAATTCCTATGCGACCAGATCACGGTCATCAAATGTTGGATGATCTGAAAAAGAAAACCAATCCAGGTTATTCTGCGATTGGGCGGTTACGTGGTTTAGCAGAATTTAGAGGATTAGAGTTGGCACTGAAGAAAATTTATTTTCAAAAATAACATTATTTTTTGTTAATATGAAAAAAGACTAATTTGCTAAATGGCAAATTAGTCTTTTGCTATCAAGTAGTTATGAATTTCCCTTCATAAAAGAAGCCTTGATTTCTTGATAAAAAGCTTCTTTCATTCTCCTGCTTTCATTCACATCAACACTTCCGCCCATATGTTCAAATACCTCTGCTTTATTGTTTTTTCGCAAACGTATTGAGCGAGCAAGATAGCTGTTTCCGTGAATTTTCCCCATTAATCGGCGTAATTTAATCGTATCACGAAAACTGAATGGCGCAATGAAGTCAATAAACCATAGTCGCTCTCCACTTTGCCAATCTTGGTAGCGTAATGAGTTAGGATCTAAGATATAGCGTTTTTCAGCTTCCGCACTTAACCACGCCCAACTGGCATAGCCGATAGGTATTCCTTCCTCATTGACCAGTAGTCTACATTGCGCTTTTTCTATTGCAGGAATAATGTAATGTATCGCTGATTCAATTGGCCAGCGACGATGTAGAGCCGAATGGCTCCACAGCCACATTACTTTTCCTAAAGTTGAGAAGTTATCCATAATAATTAAACAAGATACATAGTGACCAGTTCATTAAATGTTTTGCTCGCATAATCTGTATGCCCCACACCGGACAACGTAATATAGGTATTGCCGGAAGTAATATTAACATCTCCTCCTTCAACATCATAACCACTGAACCTTAATGTGGTGTCTGAGCTTAAATTGTTGCTGAGCAGTGATAATTGTAGCTTATCTTTACCAACTTCAAAGCCTTTAATATTAGTCTGCGTATTACTATAAATATTAATGTAATGCTGATGTTCGTGATCTAATATAATTTGGTTATCCTTGGCAGCAGCATGAACTTGAAGTTCTTCACCTTTATTAAAATGTAATGTATTTTGAGCTAAATCGGCATTGGCGCTTTCTCCGGATAAAATATACTTAAATTTGCCATCATTAAGATCTAAGTAATATCCATCACCTATTGAGAATGTGCCAAATTGGCTCGCTTTTTCTATAATGGTTTTACCGATAGTATTGCCATCTTTGTTGAAAGATAAGGTAACATTGTCATCGCTATCTTTAGTGAATTGAAGGTTAAGATCTTCTGAATTCTCTAATTTTGCTAAATTATTTTTTGTCAGATCGAAGATATAATTTGTGGCGTTGGTGGATAAGAGATAAATATCTGCTCCCTGTCCGCCATAAAGTTTATTTATGCCACTTCCTCCGGCAAGTACATCATTACCGCTATAGCCTTCTAAAATATCATCGCCATCATTACCGATTAAGATATTATCTTTATGATTTCCAATAAGGTTATCATTTCCTGATGTACCTATAATATTCTCTATATCATAGATATGATCAAAGATGGTTCCTTTATAAAGCTTCTCGGACTGGAGATCAGCAACAACACCGAGTCCTTCATCATTAATCACTAAATGACGAAGATCTAATGTATCAATCCCTTCATCGCCGAAGATAGTGTCGGAACTAAGAGCATCATCTTGAATAATGGTATCATTTCCTTCGCCACCATAAATTAAATCTTTGCCTAAACCGCCATTTAAGGTGTCGTTACCGGTTTCTCCATAAAGTTTATCATCACCAGCACCACCGAAAATAATGTCATCACCCTCTTTACCATAAACGAGATCATTACCATTTTGTGCGAGGAAGTAATCATTACCTTTACTACCATACATAACATCATCATAGTCACTGGCACTGATAACTTCGACGTTGTAAAGCATATCGCTTGCATCATAAGATTTTGTTTCAATATGTAACTCTCTATACTCAACTCGTTCTTGTCGTTTACCGTATTGATGATTTTTCACTTTAATATTTTCAACAGTCACTTCTGCATCAGCAATATGTTTTGTTACAGAATAAGTACCGGCGTCTCGCCCATGAACAACAATGCCGTGAATATGTTCATTATTATAACTTACACTATCTGTTCCATTACCTCCATTAAATAGAGAATGTCCGTTATCAGCAATATAAGTATCATTTCCATCGCCAGCATTGATATTGAGATTAATATGCTTCAATAATTTTCCATTTTCATCATATAAAACGGAGGCATATTTATCATTAGAAATAAAAATATTATTACCTGCGCCGTCATTAATAGTATGTTCATTTGGACCATTAATAATAAGATCCGTATAGAAATTATTTTTGCCAACCGCTTTTCTACGAGCTTCTTCAACACCCGGTGCAAACAAAGGACTATTAAATTTTATTAATGAGTTGCCGGGAGCAGTAATTTCTAATACGCCAGTTTTAGCGTCCATACTCAAATATTGAGCGCTGAGAGCTTTATCTATTTCACCGTTACGAATTAGTTGAGCATAATTATTTGCTTTATTCATTTGATCAACTAATTTGGTAATAGCGGCTAATTCAATAGCACTATTTGAACTGGAAACGCCATCCAGAGTAATAATGTTATCAACATTATATAATTTGTGTAATTGCTTAAATGATTGAATCACTTCTTGGTTAGCATAGAATTTATTTAATGTCGCCTCAGTATTTTGATCAAAGTATTTTTGAATATCACCATACTTTTCAATTTGATCGACATAACGTTTAGCAATATGTTCCAATGCTGGTTGTTTGATCGCCGACATAATACCGCCGATAGCTCCTCTCACTACACCTGCAATTGCCGCAATCGGTGCACCAATGACACTTGCTGTTGCTGCCACAGAGATCGCTGTAGTTGCTAAATTTAAAGCAATGTCTGTAGCTGTATATGCGGTATTAAGTGCAAATTTTTCATTTAAAAGGCTGGCTAATAATTCATCACCTTGATAACCATAAGTTTTTGTTTCTGATGCAAGAGAATCAATTTGTTTTACATATTTATGTTCGTCAACTAAGCCTTTTATCTCTAACGGACTTGCTGCCAGAGCGATTCCTGATACAGCAGCACCAATTTGTGGCAACATCGTAGTAGTACCAATTATTTTTGCAATGGATTGTGCTGTTGTGCCAACTCCTGTCGCAATAGTGCTTACCGCTTTCAATCCAATATCAAACCCCACTGCAATTTGATCGGCTTGGGTCATATTAGACCAATTATGAAGTTTAATTGATGAACCTATCAAAGAAGATAAATTAGTTAAAATACCTCCTGCAGAAGAACTTATTGCTTCAGAAACGGCGGTAGAGGCATTAGAAAGGCTTAACACATCACTGACTAAGCCATTAATATTGCCAATTAATTTAATTGAGCCTTCAGCAATAGCCGCTTTTCCGCTACTTGTATTAACATCCGATTGAATTAGGTTTGCGATAGAATGTCCCATATCAATAATGGAGTTGGATAATGATAGGGCTGACCCCACTTTAGGATTGCCGTCTTTGCCTACTGTTTTCACCACATCAGTGATAAAGCCATTTACATCGCTGGTGATGGCAAATGAACTGTCTACAATAATTTTCACGCCTTCTTTTGTGAGTTTATCGGCATTTGCCAATGCAGAAATATTATTTCCAATGCTTAATAGTCTGTCTTGGGATATAGACAAGATTTGATGAGCCGTATTCGCAATATTATGGCTTAGTTCACTTGAGCTGCCGGATAAATCCATAATATATGAGACAATTTGGTTAGCAGATTTTGCCAATTCAAATGAGCTATCTGCGATAGAAAGTTTACCTTTGTCTGTTGTTGGGTCAATTTGTACAACATAAGTTAAGGTTTTGGCAGTATCTAAAATAGAATTAGATAAACCTTGGATTGGTTTGGTTAACTCTTCTTTTATTCCAATTTGATTTAAGAAATCGGTCATTATGCCATTGGTTTTTGAGATTAAATTGAAAGACTCAATAGCAATCTCTGTTTTGCCCTCCGCTGTTGAAGCATTTGCGGCAGCGAGTTTCATCGCGATACTTTCTACTTGATCTAAATGATTTTTTAAAGATTGATATGCTGCATTACCAACTTTTGTTTCTGAATTGGTTATTGTAGTGATCGATTTTACAATCTCATTAATTTGTCCGATTAAATGTGTAGAAGCAGAGGCAATTTGCTGTTTGCCATCTACTTTATTGGTGTCAGCAGATGCTAATGCAGTTATCGTTTTCGCAGTATCTAATACTAAATCAGTTAAATTGTGAGCGAATGTAGTCTTAGCATTATCTAAGTTAGCCTCTTTCAACACCTCTTCAATTAAATGATTACTTTGTGCAATTAATGTTAATGAGTTTAACGCAATAGCAACTTTTCCATCACTGCTTGAGTTATCGGCATTCGCAAGGTTAATCGCTATTTTCTCAATCGGCGCTAAATGCTTAGCTGTTACATCGTGTACTGCCGTAGAGAGTGCGTTTTGTTTTCCAGATAAGGTTAAGATATTTGAAACAATTTCATTAGCATTATTAACTAATGAAACGGATAAACTGGCGGTATTCGCTGGGTTATCACTAACAATAATATTAGTTACTGATTTTGCTGCATCTAAGACAGAATGAGAAAGACTATTAACGTTATTCAGTAGTGTTGTATCTAATCCGGTATTAGCTGTTGTTAAGGTGTTGGTTGCTAAATCGCTTACTTGACTAATAAAATCAAAAGAGAGTTTTGCAATCTCAGCTTTATCAGAAGCCGAAGACGCGGTAGCTAATTGAGCTGCTACCTCTTTAATTTGAGAAACTGAAGCATCAAATGATTGATGAAAAGCTTTACTTAAAGAAGAATCAACGTTAGCCAACGTTAATACGTTATTGAGGATAATCGTTGCGCTTTGCACCAAATCAACACTAGCTTTAGCAATGTTTTCTGAAGATTTTGCGTCAGCTAATTGAACGATATTTTGAGCTGTTGCAAATAGTGAGTTAAATAATTCTAATGTTTTCGGAGCAATGACATTATTAGGGCTCATTCCTTGCATAATATCTTTCAACATATTACTTGCATCGGATAACAGACTTAATGAATGCGTTGCAATTTCAGCGCTATTATTTTCAGATGAAGCAAGTGCTATTGCTACCGCACTATCTTTCATTTCTGTTAATGTTTTATTTACTGCATTATGAATTATATCAATATGTTGTGTTGAAATAGATGTGCTTTTTAACACAGTAGACACAATATCACTTGCTGTTTTAGAAAGTTCTAATGAACTATTGGCAATCACGACCTTTCCTTGATTGTTATTAGCATCTACTTGTACTACGTTTGTGAGAATTTTTGCTGCATCTAGCACTGAATTAGTCAAACTATGAACCGATTTACTCACATTAGTACTTAAACTCATATTATCCAAGAATTTATTGATAATATTATTTGCTTGTGCAATCAGCCCGAAAGAAGTAATGGCTATCGCAGTTTTACCTTGAGAAGAATCAAGATCACTATTTGATAATGCAATAGCAAGCTGTTTGATTTGAGATAATTGCCCATCAACTGCACTATGTAAGGCGTTACCAATATCCTCTTTACCGTTAAAGTTTGTAATAGATTGAATAAGATCATTCACATTGCCAATAAGATTTGTTGATGCAACGGCAAGTTGTTCCTTTCCTAACGGCGTTGAATTATTGCCAGTGGCTAACAATGTAATACTTTTTGCTGTATTTAATAATACATCTGTTAATTCACCAACAAACTGGGTTTTTGAGGTGCTTAAATTAGCTTCATTTAGCACTTGAGCGACAATTTTGTTGGTTTGCGATATTAATGTTAAAGAGTTAATGGCAATACTCACTTTTCCTTCTTGAGACAGCACATCCGCATTGGCAAGATTGACAGCACTTTCTTCTATATTCTGTAGATTTTTCGCAGTAACATTATGAATCGCATTTAATAATTCGGTATCTTTATCCGTCATTACTAGAATATCGGAAATAACATCATTCACATTGGCTATTAATGAAATGCTATTTTTAGCGATTGAGGTTTTATCATTCATATCCATAGTAGCTATATCAGTAACTGTTTTAGCTGTGTTCAAAATAGAATGAGAAAACTGATTAATATCGGCTAAGAGTTGTGATTCGATACCTATATCACCTGAGTTTTTTAAGGCATTACTGATAACATCACTAACTTGAGATAACAGCTCAAAAGAAGCTTTAGCAATTTCAGCTTTATCTTCATTATGTGAATGTGTAGCAATATTGATAGCTGTTTTTTGAATATTTTGTAATGAGTTGTTAATAGAATGATAAAAAGCTTCACTAATTGTATTATCTTTATTTGCTAATATGATACTTTTATCAACAATTAATGCCGCTTTTGCCGCTAATTCTGTCGCAGACTTAGTAATTTCGACACCACCTTTTGAATAGGCAATGTTTACAATATCTTTGGCAGCCTCAAAAAGAGAATCCAGCAAATCTAATGACTTATTAGAAATTTCGCTAATTGATGACATTTGATTGGTAATCTTTCTGAGTGTATTTGTAGCATCAGTAAGTAAGTCTAAAGAGTCTTTGAATAACACCGGTTTATTTTTAAAATCTGATGCAGCGATGGATAAAGCATTGCTTTTTAAAGAGGATATATCTTCTTTTACTAGATTAAAATCAATGGTTGAAACAGTGTTTTTTAATGAAATCACTTTATCTTTGATTGAATTAAAATCTATTCCAGTAATTTTTTCTTTTAGTGAAAGCACTGTTTCTTTTACAGTTTCGACTCCTGAATCGAACATTAATACCTCCCAAGGTGAAAATAGTAAAAATAAAATGAATTTTACTTAAGTTATTGAAGTTTTGCGGTTAAAGAGATAAAGATTAAATTAGTGAAAAATGAATTTTTATATACTACCTATAAAGGGTGTGAAATAGTAACGTAACTATATCAGTAAATTGATTAATTTTCTATATTATTATATAGAGGGTGGTTTCTGGTCTAACCTCTAATAAGAAGGTAACTTTATGAGGTAGAAAGGTAGAGTGGAAAGCACTATGAATGGGAAAAGGCGTATTTTGGGAAATACGCCTTTATTGCGCGTTCAAATTATTTTTTTAATTCAGGGATTAAACAAGGCTGTAATTTAGTGAGGATTTGTTTTGTGATACGCGAACCTCCGGCGACAATGTTGCCTGATTTGAGGTAGCTATGTCCACCGATAAAATCGGTAACTAAACCGCCAGCTTCACGAACAATTAATTCACCTGCTGCACAATCCCAAGGTTTTAATCCCATTTCAAAGTAGCCGTCAACACGACCTGATGCTACATAACAGAGATCCAATGCTGCTGAGCCAGTACGACGGAAATCGGCACACTCTTTGATTAATGAACTGATCATTTCAAGATGAACAGGGATATAGCGTTTAATTTTGAATGGGAAGCCGGTGGCAATAATTGCGCCGTTTAATTCGGTACGGCTGTCCAAACGTAAGCGGTATTCGTTTAATTTTGCTCCTTCACCACGAACCGCAGTGAATAATTCATTGCGAATTGGATCATATACGACGCCAACTTCAGTGCGTCCTTTGACGAGAACTGCAATTGAAATGGAAAAATGAGGCAAACCTTTTACAAAGTTAGTAGTACCATCCAGCGGATCAATAACCCATTGTACTTCATTATCGCCTTCCAGCGCACCACTTTCTTCTCCAATAATAGTGTGGGTTGGATAAGATTTACGAATAATATCAATAATGGCAGCTTCAGAGGCGCGATCTATATTGGTGACATAATCATTAGCACTTTTTTCTCTGGTTTCGATTTCATCTCGGCGCTCAAAACCTTTGGCAACAATGTTGCCTGCCTTTCGTGCAGCACGAATGGCAATATTTAACATTGGATTCATTATTTTCTCCACTGGATTTTAAAGAACGGATTTAAGTTTGACAAATTTCGGCGTGCATTATAGGGAATGTTCGTTTAAATTGCGAGTCATTTTCTTAAGGAAAATATGTTAAAATCCGCCATTATTTTTATCCAATCGTTTCATTATGTCATTAGATCAGATCAAAATTGTATTAGTTGAAACATCTCATCCGGGAAATATCGGCTCTGCGGCGAGAGCAATGAAAACAATGGGATTGTCCCAACTCTATTTAGTTTCACCGAAAGTCCTGCCTAATGAAGAGAGCATTGCTTTGTCCGCCGGTGCGGATGATGTGGTTAAACAGGCACATATTGTTTCTTCTTTTGAAGAGGCCATTGCTGATTGTTCCTTGGTGATTGGCACCAGTGCAAGAGCCAGACACTTGACCACCACTGCTGTAACACCGCGGGATTGCGGAGAGTTGGCGATTGTACGTTCAGCGCACGGAAAAGTGGCAATTGTTTTTGGGCGTGAACGGATCGGTTTAACCAATGAGGAACTGTTGAAATGTCATTACCATCTTAATATTCCAGCAAATCCTGAGTATTCTTCATTAAATTTAGCGATGGCGGTGCAATTAGTTAGTTATGAAGTAAGAATGGCGTATTTGCAAAAACAGCAAGGTTATCAATTACGTCATTCACAAGTTGCAGAGATACCGGCAAAAGGCGTGGTAGCAGAGGAGTTAGAATATTTCTTTAATAAAACGGAACAGGTTTATCAGCAACTTGGTTTTATTCAAAACAGTGCGGTAATGAAAAAATTACGCCGTTTGTATTTGAGAACAGCAATTCAACGTAATGAACTGAATATTCTGCAAGGAATGTTGACCGCAGTAGAAAAAGTGCTAACGGAAAGTCATCGGAAATAACAATAGCTAAAAACGGCGTGATAATACTTGACTGTTTTAGTAGGTTATGTGAGAATTTCCCCTGTTTTAACAAGGTTAGGGAATTTGCGATGAAACTTACTTCAAAAGGGCGTTATGCGGTAACTGCAATTTTAGATATTGCATTAAATGCAGGCAATGGCCCTGTTACTTTAGCGGATATCTCTGAACGTCAAAAAATATCACTTTCTTATTTAGAACAATTATTTGCGAAATTACGTCGCCACGGTTTGGTTAAAAGTACCCGTGGCCCCGGCGGTGGCTATCAATTGGGCTATGCCAGCGAAGAAATTTCGATTGGTATGATTATTTCTGCAGTAAATGAGAATGTCCAAGCCACAAAATGTAAGAGCAAAGGAAATTGTCAGGATGGCGTTCAATGTTTAACCCATTCATTATGGCAAAAACTAAGTGATCGTATCGAAGATTTTTTAAATGAAATTACTGTCGCTGAATTGGTCAGTTCTCAACAAGAAAAAATGCAGCAGCGTTATCGTGCTGAGATCAGCGTACAGCAACATCTCGAAAATGAAAATATAGATAGTTAAGTGGCTGGCTTAACGAATTAAATCGGAGTGAAAATGAAATTACCTATTTATTTAGACTATGCGGCAACTTGCCCTGTAGATGAACGTGTTGCAAAAAAAATGATGGATTATTTAACCATTGACGGAACATTCGGTAATCCGGCATCACGTTCGCATAAATTTGGCTGGCAAGCTGAGGAAGCTGTTGATATCGCTCGTAATCATATTGCAGATTTAATTGGTGCGGATGCTCGTGAAATTGTATTTACTTCCGGAGCAACCGAATCTGATAACTTGGCAATTAAAGGCGCAGCACATTTTTATCAAACCAAAGGAAAACACATTATTACTTCAAAAACTGAGCATAAAGCAGTTTTAGATACCTGTCGCCAATTAGAACGTGAAGGTTTTGAAGTAACTTATTTATCTCCGAAATCAGATGGTTTAATTGATTTAGATGAACTGAAAGCAGCAATGCGTGATGACACAATTTTAGTATCAATTATGCACGTAAATAATGAAATTGGTGTGATTCAGGATATTGAAAAAATTGGTGAAATTTGTCGAGAACGTAAGATTATTTTTCACGTTGATGCTACACAATCAGTTGGTAAGTTACCGATTGATTTATCAAAATTAAAAGTAGATTTGATGTCTATGTCTGGGCATAAGGTTTATGGACCGAAAGGTATTGGTGCGCTATATGTGCGTCGTAAGCCACGTGTGCGTTTAGAGGCGATTATCCACGGTGGTGGTCACGAAAGAGGTATGCGTTCAGGCACATTACCGGTTCACCAAATTGTCGGTATGGGTGAAGCTTATCGTATCTGTAAAGAAGAAATGGCAACTGAAATGCCTCGTTTGACTGCATTACGAGATCGTTTATACAACGGTTTGAAAGATATTGAAGAAGTTTATGTCAATGGTTCAATGGAACATCGTGTTGGTACAAATTTAAATATGAGTTTTAACTATGTTGAAGGTGAATCTTTAATGATGTCATTGCGTGATATTGCTGTGTCATCTGGTTCAGCTTGTACCTCTGCTAGCTTAGAACCTTCTTATGTATTACGTGCTTTAGGTTTAAATGATGAACTAGCACATAGCTCAATTCGTTTTACTGTTGGGCGTTATACTACAGAAGAAGAAATTGATTACACCATTAATTTAGTGAAAAAAGCAGTAGCTAAATTGCGTGAACTTTCGCCACTTTGGGATATGTATAAAGAAGGCGTTGACTTTAGCACTGTTGAATGGTCTGCACATTAATAGGAGAAAATTATGGCATATAGTGAAAAAGTAATCGATCATTATGAAAATCCGCGTAATGTTGGATCATTTGATAAAAAAGATCCGGCAGTTGGTAGCGGTATGGTTGGTGCTCCGGCTTGTGGCGATGTAATGCAGCTACAAATTAAAGTAAATGATAACGGCATTATCGAAGATGCTAAATTCAAAACTTACGGTTGTGGTTCTGCGATCGCTTCCAGTTCATTAATCACCGAATGGGTAAAAGGTAAATCATTGGATGAAGCGCAAGCAATTAAAAATAGTGATATTGCCGCCGAACTTGAATTACCGCCGGTAAAAGTGCACTGCTCAATTCTTGCAGAAGATGCGATTAAAGCAGCAATTGCTGATTATAAAGCAAAAAATAGTAAATAAAATGTAGGTGCTATCGTTAGATAGCACTTTGCTCATTTGGGAGATCACGATGGGAATTTCATTAACCGAAAGTGCAGCAC
The DNA here is from genome assembly GCF_054166015.1 of Gallibacterium sp. ZY190522. Taxonomy (NCBI): domain Bacteria; kingdom Pseudomonadati; phylum Pseudomonadota; class Gammaproteobacteria; order Pasteurellales; family Pasteurellaceae; genus Gallibacterium; species Gallibacterium sp. ZY190522. The sequence continues at coordinate 1,557,363 of NZ_CM135118.1, read as the reverse complement.
AACGTGTAAAAGATTTTTTAGTTAATCGAGGTAAAGGAATTGGGTTGCGTTTAGGTATCAAAACGTCTGGTTGTTCTGGTTTGGCCTATGTTTTAGAGTTTGTTGATACGTTGAATGATGATGATCAGGTTTTTGAAGATCACGGCGTAAAAATTATTGTCGATAATAAAAGTTTGGTCTATTTGGATGGAACACAACTTGATTTTGTGAAAGAAGGGTTAAATGAGGGCTTTAAATTCACTAATCCTAATGTCAAAGAGCAGTGCGGTTGTGGTGAAAGTTTTCACGTGTAAGTATTGATAAAATTCTAAGTTATTAAAATATGATGTTTAATCCATTTGAACTATTTTCATTGCCGGTAAGTTTTCAGATTGATCCGACACAACTATCTCAACAATATTTGCAATTGCAAAAACAACTACATCCAGATAATTTTTCAACTGCAAGTGAACAAGAACAACGTTTAGCATTGCAGAAGTCAACACAAGTGAATGATGCTTATCAGATTTTAAAAGATCCTATTTTACGAGCAGAAGCAATTCTGGCATTAGCTTTAGATAAGTCGGTGGATAGTGAGAATACTACCCACGATCTTGAGTTTTTAATGCAACAAATGGAATTACGTGAACAACTTGAACAAGCACAACAAGAGCATAATCAGGAGTTGTTGGAACAACTTAATTCACAAGTGGAGCAAAGTTATCAAGAAAATATCGAGGTTTTATCGGACAGTATTGAACAACAGGATTGGAATAGTACTAAACAGACTATCGATAGATTAAAGTTTATTCGAAAATTACAACAAGAAATTGAACGTTTAGAAGAAAAATTTTTTGATTTTTAACAGTGGGAAACAAGGTAAATGGCATTATTACAAATTGCAGAACCGGGACAAAGTGCTGCACCTCATCAGGCTCGTTTAGCCGTTGGTATTGATCTTGGTACAACCAATTCATTAGTAGCGACTGTGCGTAGCGGTAAAGCTGATATTTTATTAGATGAGCAAGATCGAGCATTAATTCCCTCCGTTGTTTATTATGGAGCGAAAGAACCGATAGTCGGTTATGAAGCCAAAGCAAATGCAGGACAAGATCCACACAATACGATTATTTCAGTCAAACGTTTAATTGGTCGCAGTTTAGCGGATGTACAGAGCCGTTACCCGAATTTACCTTATCGTTTTCAAGCGAGTGAAAACGGCTTGCCAATGATCGTTACTCAAAAGGGAGCTATTAGCCCAATTGAAGTATCAGCCGATATTTTACGTCGCTTGAGTTCATTGGCTGAAAAACGTTTAGCAGGTGAATTAGTCGGTTGTGTCATCACTGTGCCAGCCTATTTTGATGATGCTCAGCGTCAGGGAACGAAAGATGCGGCGCGTTTAGCTGGTTTAAATGTACTTCGTTTATTAAATGAGCCGACAGCCGCAGCAATTGCTTATGGTTTAGATAGTGGACAGGAAGGCATTATTGCGGTTTATGATCTTGGGGGTGGAACTTTTGATATATCTATTCTTCGTCTAAGCAGAGGTGTTTTTGAAGTTCTAGCAACCGGTGGTGATACTGCGCTAGGCGGTGATGATTTTGATCATCTGTTAGCGGATTATTTAGCACAACAGACTAAATTTGTGGCGTCAACCGATCAAGAAAAACGCCGTTTATTAGAGCTTGCTACTCAAGTAAAAATCGAATTAACCCAAGCGGAACAAGTTGAAGTTAATCTAAACAATCATTCGATTGTGGTGGAGAGAGCAACATTTAATAGTCTTATCCAGCCATTAGTAAAACGTACTTTATTAGCGTGCCGTCGTGCGTTGAAAGATGCTGATGTTTCAGTTAATGAAGTGATTGAAACTGTAATGGTAGGTGGTTCAACTCGTGTACCGTTTGTTCGTGAACAGGTTGCCGAGTTTTTTGGAAAAGCACCTCTAACTTCTATTGATCCGGATAAAGTAGTGGCATTGGGTGCAGCTATTCAAGCGGATATTCTAGTCGGTAATAAGCCAGATAGTGAAATGTTGTTGCTGGATGTAATTCCTTTATCGCTCGGGATTGAAACAATGGGAGGATTGGTGGAGAAAATTATTCCACGCAATACTACAATCCCAGTTGCTAGGGCTCAGGAATTTACCACATTTAAAGATGGGCAAACAGCGATGTCAGTACACGTTGTGCAGGGTGAACGTGAGTTGGTACAGGATTGCCGTTCTTTGGCCAGATTCAGTTTAAAAGGCATTCCTCCTATGGTTGCGGGTGCAGCGCACGTTCGAGTAACTTACCAGGTTGATGCTGATGGTTTGCTTAGTGTAACAGCAATGGAAAAATCCACCGGTGTTCATTCTTCAATTCAAGTGAAACCATCTTACGGTCTGACAGATGAAGAAATTACACAAATGATTAAGTCTTCGCACGAAAACGCTAAAGCGGATATGCAAGCACGTGAATTAGCAGAGCAGCGTGTTGAGGCGGCACGTGTATTAGAAAATGTGTATAGTGCTTTGGCGGAAGATGCATCATTATTAGATGAGCAGGAGTTGGCGGAGGTCAGGATAGCTATAGAAAATTTGGAACAGTTGCAACAGCAGGATGATAGTCAAAAAATTGCGGAAGGTATCAAGCGACTGGATCGAGCTACTCGAAATTTTGCTGCTAAAAGAATGGATAATTCTATTAAACAAGCGTTGGCCGGTCATTCGGTTGAACAATTTACTGAATAAAATAATAAATAAAAGGAAAACAGTATGCCAAAAATTGTATTTTTACCTAATGAAGAACATTGTCCAGAAGGAATGATTATTGATGCTGAAACTGGCGAAAGTATTTTAGATGCCGCATTGCGTTCTGGAATTGAGATTGAACACGCTTGTGAAAAATCGTGTGCCTGTACAACCTGTCACGTAATTGTGCGTGAAGGTTTTGATTCATTGAATGAAAGTTCAGATTTGGAAGATGATATGTTAGATAAAGCGTGGGGGCTAGAAGTGGATAGTCGATTAAGTTGCCAGGCAATTGTCGGTGATGAGGATTTAGTGGTTGAAATTCCTCGCTATACTATTAACCACGCAAAAGAGGAACATTAAGATGAGATGGCAGGATTCACAACAAATTGCAGAAGCACTGTATGATCGTTTTCCTGACCTTGATCCAAGAACAGTTCGTTTCACAGATTTGCATCGCTGGATCTGCGAATTAGAAGAATTTGATGATGATCCGAAGAAATCAAATGAAAAAATCCTCGAAGCGATTTTTTTATGTTGGTTAGATGAATTTGAGTAGTTTGTTCTGACACAAACTGGAAAGTGTTTGGCATAGTAGAAAATATTATCTACTATGCCGTATTTTTTCGATTAATCTTCTATCACAGGGCGTTTTTCTCCCGCTTCTTCCATTAATTCACACAACCGCTCTCGTAAGTCTGCTTTAATTTCCGTATAAGCAGGATCAGCGACAACATTAGTAAGTTCAAATGGATCTTTATCTAAATCATAAAGAAAATCATCGCGATAGTAATTGCTGCTAGCTTGTTCGCCGCCTTGCACATTAGGAGCATAGACGCTGTAGAGATATTTATCGGTGCGGATACAACGTCCGATGCGGCTTTCACTAATCTGAGCGAAAATTTCATTTGGACGCTGTGGATCGGTATGTTTTACAACATCGTGTAAGTTCTCTCCGATCATTTTATCGCCGACATTAATTCCAGCCATTGCAAGGAATGTTTTTGGCAGGCTTGCGGTGCTGACCAAATCTTTTATACGTAAACCACCACGATAACCGGGACCGGCAATGATGAGCGGAACGTGTAATGCGGAAGAATGACAAGTACGCTTGTAATCATCATAACCGTTAAGATGTTCATCTTTATTACGCGTCATAAAATGTGAACCGTGATCAGAGGCATAAATAATGATGGTGTTATCGAACAGATTTTTTTCTTTCAATTTGTCAATGATGCGTCCTAAATTATCATCAAGGCTACGGCAGCAACCTAAATAATCAGGATACATTTCATCTGCATTGCCTTTTAGCACTTTGAGATCGTGTGGTAATTGATATTGGCTAAAACGCGTTTTCGATCCTTCAGGGCCTTCATAGGTTTGACGATCGTTTTGATGATGCGGTTCGATATGGGAAATCGTCATAAAGAAAGGTTTATCACCATTATATTGATCTAAATATTCCAAGGCAAAATCAGTAATACAATCAACACGATAGCCTTTGAATTCACATTTATTCATATTTTCGTCAAAAACAAAACCGTCATAGCCGTGAGAAGTAAATTCTAACACGTCCGCTGCTCGCCAAAAGCCTTTATAGCCACCACGGCGTTCAGGAGGAATAGCAGTGATAGTGTAATCTACTGTTGGAGCTTGCTCCAATTCGCCATCACTCGCTAAATGCCATTTGCCGATATAGGCGGTGTCGTAGCCGTTTTCAGTAAAGTAATCGGCTAAAGTTTTGGTATTTTTCGGCAGCGCAATATTATTGCGGAAACAACCTGTTTGGGTTGGATAAAGCCCTGTTTGGAAAATTGCACGACACGGGCCGCAAACTGGTTGTGGGGAATAGGCTTCTTCAAACAGTACCCCTTGTTTAGCGAGTTCATCAAGGTGTGGGGTAACATCAAGTGGCTGACCATAAGCGCCTATGGTGTCCCAGCGTTGTTGATCAGAAAAGAAAAAGAGAATATTTGGACGGGTCATTTTACAAGCTCCTTGACCACTTTATAAGTGCGGTCGGTTTGTTTAGATTTTTTATAGTTAGTGTAAATAATCATTATTAATGCCAAAATGAGCAGAATAAGGAAAGCAAGGGCATAAGGACGAGTAACGAAAATATCCCAGTTACCGTCTGAAATCATCAGTGAACGGCGGAAATTCTTTTCTGTTAATGCCCCAAGCACTAAGCCGAGTAATACTGGAATGGCGGAAAATCCGAGTTTACTAATCACATAAGAGATGATGCCGAAAGCAATGATAGTACCTACATCAAACATTGAATTTTTGATGGAATAAGCACCAGCAAAGCAGAAAACCGCAATAATTGGTACAAGGATCACACTTGGAATTTTCACCACTTTGGCAAAAACACGGGTGAGATATTTGCCTTGGATAAGCATAAATAAATTCACAAAAATGAGCCCAATCATAATGGCATAGACTGTGCTGCCGTGATTTTGGAATAAATTAGGCCCAGGTGTTAAGCCATTAATCATTAAAGCACCAAGCATAATTGCCACGGCACCATCACCGGGAATACCTAGGGTTAAAAGTGGGATCAAGGTTGCCCCTGTCACCGCATTATTGGCTGATTCTGCTGCAGCAATACCTTCAATAGAACCTTTACCAAATAATTGTGGTTTTTTAGAGATTTTCTTTGCCACATCATAACTTAAGAAAGATGCCATTGACGCCCCTGTCCCCGGGATAATCCCAATAATTGAGCCGATAATAGAAGAAAGTGTGAGTGGCTTACTAATGCTTTTCCATTCTTCACGGCTCATTTTTTCATTTTCAAAGGTAATTTTTTGCTCGGAATCTGACCGCACTTTTTCTTTTAAGAATAAAGCGCTTTTATTGATGATTTCCACCAAAGCAAACAAGCCAATAAGAACAATGACTAAATCGAAACCGCCATAGAGATACACATTATCAAAGGTGAAACGCATTGTGCCACCGCTGATTTGATCTTGTCCTACCGTTGCGATGAATAATCCTAAACAACCAGAAATAATACCTTTAAGCAAGCTATCACCACTGACGCCCGCAATAATTGTTAAGCCAAAGGCGCAAATAAGGAAATATTCAGGCGATCCCATTTTCATTGCCACCTTGGCAACTTCTGGTGCAAGGAAAAGTAGCACTAAGGCGCTAAATGTTCCCCCAATGAAAGAGGCATAAAGGGCAATATTCAAGGCTTTTTGCGAATGTCCTTGCACGGAAAGCGGATTACCATCCATCATTGTTGCCGTTGCGTGAGGCGTTCCGGGGGTACGGATTAAAATGGCTGAGATTGAGCCACCGTAGCTGCCTGCACAATAAATGCCAAGCAGAAACATAAAAGAATCGATAGCGCCTAAGTTATAAGTAAGAGGCAGAAGTAGCACAAGACAAAGCATTACAGTTAGTCCCGGCACAGCACCAAAAATAATCCCAAGGAACAGCCCGAGGTTCATATAAAAGAAGCTACTCCAAGAAAAGAAAGCTTCAAAGCCATTGACAAAATGTTCTAACATCAATGCCTCCTTAAGGCAGAGAAACCCCTAACACATATTCAAAAACCAAGCTAATCGCTAAAATTGTTAGCACAACAATGAGATAATAAAGCCATTTTCGACAATGACTTAAATAGAGGAAAAGTAACGCGAAAATCAGTGATGCGCCTAAGAATGGTAATACATAGAGCAGTCCCCAATATAAAATCAGCAAACCAATGATTAAGAGTGAACGACTTTCTTCTTGCAGATCTAAGAGCATTACTTTGACAGATTTTTGGCGCACCATTCGCCATATTTCACGGACTAATAAAATCAGACTAGCAATCCACATTAGCCCAACAATCATTTTAGGGAAGGTTTGTGAATTAATAGCTTCTGCATTTTTACTTAATTCAATTTGAGAGGGGATAAGCCACCATAAGACGGTGGAAACACCTAAAAATAACACCGCACCAACAAATTCTTTATAAATTTTCATTTTCATTGCTTACCCCTTATTTGTGTTTATTTCACCAACTCAGCGTATTTTTTCGCTTTCACCATCGTGGAATCAATATAGCTTTTCACCCATTGACTATCTTGAATATCAATGTTCACGCCAATATTTTTTGCCACTTGTTGGAATTTCGGCTCCTGCATAATATTTTTTAGGGCGTTGTAGGCTTTTTCCACATTGGCAGGATCGGTACCGGCACGCATAAATACCGCACAGATATTGGTCATCCAAGTATCGTGCCCAAATTGGGTCACACTCGGCAAATCATACACATCATCTTTCAGCGGTTTATTATCGAAAGCAATGACCGGAATAATATTACCCGCTTTAGCAAATTCTTTCGCAAGAGAGGCGTGGGTAACCGCAAAATCAATTTCGCCAGAAACAACAGCTGCAAGGGCTTGGTTTGCGCCTTCATAAGGGATAATTTTGAATTTGCCACTCATTTCATCAATTAACGCCGCAGATTGTAATGCTTCTGAAGAATTGACACCATTTGCCCCTATTTTGATTTCCTTGCCTTCTTTAATGGCTTGGGCTAAATCTTGATAGCTTTTCACGCCAGTTCTCGGATTAGTCAGCAAGATGAAGGTAGAAGAATACACGTTAATAACAGGAACAAAATCTTCAAATTTGTAAGCTACTTTCATTGTCAATGGCGCAATGGCGAAGCTACCTTCACCACCAAAAATCATTTTCGTGGAATTTGGTTTTTCTTTGAGATATTCCGTCAGTGCCACCGCACCGCCAGACCCTAAAATATTATCCGCTAATAGAGGCTGACCAAATTGAGCCTTACCAAATTCAGACATCGCACGATTGACTTGATCCGCTAAACCACCCACCGCCCAAGGGGTGATAATAGTCACAGGGCCTGAAGGCCATTCTTGCTGTGCTTTTTTATCTTCTTTACAGCCTGTTAATAGAGACAGACCAAGCACACCAGCTAAACTCACAGCTAATAGTTTTTTCAATGATTTCATCGTTTCCTCCTAGAAATGAACAAGATGAGTTGAAACTTAAGATTAGCTTAATTAAGAACAATACGCCTTGTTATGATGATTGTCATAAAAACAGAATGATCGGGATCACAAAATTGACAATTTTGTTAAAAATATTTAATGGAGCGATGAAATGTTGTGGGGCTTAGTTCCTTTAAACTACAGCGATGCTTAAATATATTTAATCATATGCTTGGCTTATTTCTATGAGCATTTAATTACGGTTTTGTAACAAATAATTTATATGTATGACAGGCAATTTCGGTGACTTACCGCTAAATACTTTCCCCAATATGAATATGATAGCCTAAATCAATAATACTACTTTGTTGTGGAATACCATTAATGCGATTAAGTAACTCTTCTGCTGCACGTTTACCTATTTCCAGACGAGGCGTGATAACGGTAGCCAGTTGAGGTGTCATTGATTGACCAACATCGTGTCCGTGGAAACCGGCAATACCAATCTGTTCCGGTACTTTAATTCCTAAACGTTGGCACTCAAATAATGCACCAACGGCAAGGTCATCATTAGTACAGATAATGCCGTCAATCTGAGGATACTGTTTTAATGCTTGGTGAAGCAGTTCTGCTCCTAATGAGAATGATGATGGCTGCTCAGTGATTAAGCTATGAGGCACTAAATTGTGTTTTTTCATTGCTATTTCATAGCCTTGCATTTTGAGATGGGTTCGTTTATCCATTCGTGCAGTAAAATAGACAATATGCTGATGCCCACGTTGAATCATTGTTTCTACCATTGCTTGGGAAGCAACGTTATTATCAAAACCAATAACTTGTTGAATACCTAACTGATGGCTATCCATAATCTCAATTACTGGAATATTCGCCACTTCAATCATTTTTAAGGTTTTTTCGGAGTGGTGATTTTCTGAAAGGATTAATCCATCAACATTATAAGAAAGTAGTGATTCTACACGCTGTTCTTCTTTTCCCAGACTATATCCATAGTGAGCAAGCATTGTTTGATAACCGGCTTTATCGGTGATAGTTTCAATTCCTTTAATTACATCAGCAAAAACTTGGTTGGTTAATGAAGGAACTAAAACACCAATAGCCCGACTTTTAGCATTAGAGAGCATACTTGGTGCCCGATTCGGAATATAGCCGAATTGTTCTATCGCTGTTGCAATTTTTTTGCGAGTTTCTTCAGCAACGGAATCTGGATTACGTAAATAACGACTGATGGTCATTTTAGTCAGACCTAAATGATCGGCTATATGTTGTAATGTTGGGCGTTTATGGGAAGTATTCATCAATAACTCTTTAATGGTTGAGATTCCACAGTTCACGATGGCAGACTTATCTTAAGCTAGGAGGTAATCTTTCCCAATTATGCAATTCATAGCGTAACATACTATGTATTATAGGTCGCTCTGTGAATTGGAACATTATGAAAATAAAGATAAAAAACACCCGCTATTTTAGGGAAAATAACGGGAGTATAACAACAAAAATTAACGAGTACTGGTACTGGTTGTAGTACGATTCGCTCTTCTGCGATCTATTTCTGTTAAGAAACGTTTACGAATGCGGATAGAACTTGGTGTAACTTCAACCAACTCATCATCGTCAATAAACTCTAGAGCCTGTTCAAGCGTGAATTTTACTGGCGGAACTAATACTATGGAATCATCTTTACCGGCTGCACGCATATTGGTTAATTTTTTCCCCTGCAAACAGTTAACAGTAAGGTCATTTGAACGGCTATGAATGCCGATAATCTGACCTTCATAGACTTCAGCACCGTGTTCAATCATCAATTTTCCACGCTCCTGCAAGCCGAATAGAGCGTAAGCTAAAGCTTTACCAGTGGCATTGGAGATTAATACTCCGTTTTGACGCTGACCAATATCCCCAGGTTTAACATCATCATAGTGGCTGAAACTTGAGTAAAGTAACCCTGTTCCGGAAGTCATTGTCATAAATTCATTACGAAAACCGATCAAACCTCGGCTTGGAATAATATATTCTAGACGGGTACGCCCTTTACCATCTGGTACCATATCACGCACTTCACCTTTACGAATCCCTAACGCCTCCATTACGGCACCTTGATGCTGATCTTCAATATCAATAGTAACTTGCTCAAATGGCTCCTGTTTACGACCATCAATTTCACGGAAAATTACTTTTGGACGAGAAACGGCTAATTCGTAACCTTCACGGCGCATATTTTCGATTAAAACGGAAAGATGCAACTCACCACGACCGGATACTTTGAAAGCATCAGGATCTTCTGTTTCTTCAACGCGTAATGCTACGTTATGTACTAACTCTTTGTTCAAACGTTCTAAGATTTGACGAGAGGTAACATATTTACCTTCACGCCCACAAAATGGAGATGTATTTACACAGAAAAACATTGTTACGGTTGGTTCATCAACGGTTAATGCCGGCAATGCCTCCACATTATTGATATCACAAATGGTATCAGAAATGTTTAATTCGCCTAAACCTGTCAATGCAATAATATCGCCAGCATTAGCAACATCTTCTTCGTAACGTTGTAAACCTAAGTGACCTAGCACTTGACCAACACGAGCATTACGAGTTTTACCTTCACTATCAATAATAGTAACGGCTTGGTTCGGTTTAATTGAACCTCGTTTGATACGACCAATACCGATAACGCCAACGTAATTGTTATAGTCCAATTGAGAAATTTGCATTTGGAATGGTTGATCCAAATGTACTTCTGGTGGCACTACATATTTTACAATCGCTTCAAACAGAGGTGTCATATCATCCGCTAATTGGTCGTGATCTAAACCGGCAACGCCGTTCAATGCAGAGGCATAAATAATCGGGAAATCGAGCTGTTCATCAGTTGCACCTAAATTGACAAAAAGATCGAACACTTGATCAACAACCCAATCTGGTCTTGCGCCTGGACGATCCACTTTATTAATCACCACAATCGGTTTTAATCCGTGCGCAAAGGCTTTCTGGGTAACGAAACGAGTTTGCGGCATCGGACCGTCAAATGCATCGACTAATAATAAAACGCTATCAACCATAGAGAGAACACGTTCTACTTCACCTCCGAAGTCAGCGTGTCCTGGAGTATCTACAATATTAATGCGGTAATCATTCCAATTAATGGCGGTATTTTTTGCAAGAATAGTGATACCACGCTCTTTTTCTAACGCATTGGAGTCCATAACTCGTTCATCTGTTTCACCGGAACGAGATGATTCCAGTGTGCCTGATTGTTGTAATAGTTTATCAACGAGTGTAGTCTTTCCGTGGTCTACGTGAGCGATAATCGCAATATTACGCAATTTACTAATATCTAAATCGTTTTTCATGTAAAAATTATCTTGTAGTATTTTGAAATAGTTTGGCTATACTGAATATACTTGTTGCCTTTGAAGCCTTGTCATTTCAGTATAGCGAGTGAAAAGGTGGCAAATTATACAGCGTTTTAATGAAGACGGCTATTAAATAATGTGGTGTTACAATTTTTTGATTTAGATATTTTTTTATTAAAAATGAAAAAAATTGTTTTGTTTTTAATAAAAATAGGATATTGTTTATCTGAATCTAAAAAACCAACATTATATTTATAAATTAACTAGTCAAATACGAGAGGATTGATTATGGCAAACACTCAAGCAATTGCAAAAGTCTTTGAACTTATTGAAGAACACGGAATTCGTTTTGTTGATCTTCGTTTTACAGACATCAAAGGGAAGGAACAACACGTTTCTGTGCCAGTTAGTGCTGTTGATGAAGATTTTTTTGAAGATGGAAAAATGTTTGATGGATCTTCTATCGCCGGTTGGAAAACTATCAATAAATCCGATATGGTATTGATGCCGATTCCAGAAAGTGCATTAGTCGACCCTTTCTTTAGCGTTCCGACACTCTCTATTCGTTGTGATGTTTATGAACCAACTACAATGCAAGGTTACGATCGCGATCCGCGTTCAATTGCAATTCGAGCAGAAGAATACCTTAAAGCATCTGGTATTGCAGATACTGTATTAGTTGGACCGGAACCTGAATTTTTTATCTTTGATGATGTACGTTTCAAAACAGGAATGTCAGGTTCTTTCTATGAAATTGATGATATCGAAGCGAGCTGGAATAGCGACAAAGAGTATGAAGGTGGAAACAAAGGTCATCGTCCGGCAACTAAAGGCGGTTATTTCCCTGTTCCACCGGTTGATTCTTCACAAGATTTACGTTCTGAAATGTGCTTAGTAATGGAAGATATGGGCTTAGTGATTGAAGCTCATCACCACGAAGTAGCAACAGCCGGACAAAACGAAATTGCTTGTCGTTTTAATACGTTAACTTTAAAAGCGGATGAAACACAAATTTATAAATATGTTGTTCATAATATTGCGTTTGAACACGGTAAAACCGCTTGTTTTATGCCAAAACCACTTTTTGGCGATAACGGTTCAGGTATGCACTGCCATATCTCTTTAGGTAAAGATGGTGTGAATTTATTCTCCGGTGATAAATATGCTGGATTATCTGAACTTTCTCTCTTCTTTATTGGGGGTGTAATTAAACACGCTAAAGCATTGAATGCGTTTACCAACCCGACAACCAACTCTTATAAACGTTTGGTACCTGGCTATGAAGCACCAGTATTGTTAGCTTATTCAGCAAGTAACCGTTCTGCATCAATTAGGATTCCTACAGTATCAAGTCCTAAAGAGCGTCGTATTGAAGTTCGTTTCCCAGATCCAGGTGCAAACCCATATTTGGCATTTTCTGCAATTTTAATGGCAGGTTTAGATGGTATTATCAATAAGATCCATCCAGGGGATGCAATGGATAAAAACTTATACGACTTACCGCCTGAAGAGTTAAAAGAGATCCCAACCGTAGCTGGCTCTTTAGATGAGGCGCTTACTTCATTGGCAGCAGATCACGAATTCTTAACTCGTGGTGGTGTATTCAGCAACGACTTTATTGAAGCTTATATCGAATTGAAAAATAAAGAAGTTGATCGTATTCGTTTACTACCACATCCGGCAGAATTTGAATTGTATTATTCACTTTAATTGTTACTGAAAGTCAGTTAAGTCAGGCTCCGAGAATAAGAAATTTTCGGAGCTTGTTTTTTTAGATAAAAGTAGTCTAATCCTTGATAAAACAGTTGATTTGTATTAAAACTAACTAAAGTTACCTAACACAACTGAGGAGTAAATAATGAGACTTTATACTTATGAGCATTGTCCATATTGTGTCCGTGCCAGAATGATTTTCGGTTTAAAAAATATCCCGGTTGATGTCATTGTGTTGGCAAATCATCACGAAGATACCCCTATGCAATTGGTGGGGCGTAAAGTAGTGCCGATTCTTGCCGATAGTGATGGAATGGTAATGCCGGAAAGTTTGGATATTGTCCGTTATGTTGATAAAAAATATGGTGAGCCTTGCTTAAAAGAAAATGTTCGTGAGGAGGTAAGTCAATGGTTGCAAAAAGTAGGGAGTTACTATAATCATTTAGTGATTCCTCGATTTACACAAATCGGCTTAAAAGAGTTTGCAATGCCGGAATCAGTGGAATATTTCACTATGAAAAAAAGCAAAATAATTGGTAATTTTGCTGAAAATTTAGCGCAGACCCCACAATATTTAGCAAAAATTAATCAGGATCTTAAAGAATTGAACGATTTGATTATTAGTCCGAAAGCCAGTTCTGGTGAGTTGTCTATCGAAGATATTGTCTTATTCCCGGTTCTACGTAATTTAACGATTGTGAAAGGAATTGAATTTCCGAATAAAGTTGCTGCCTATGTGAAAAAAATGTCATTGATGTCAGGCATAGAGCTTTATACGGATAGGGCGGTTTAATAAATTTTTTGTCAAAGATCTATTGCATTTTTGTAGATGATCCAGTAGTGTAAGTGACAGTTTTAACATTAAGGATACAAAAAATGAAATTTTCTCGAATTGCTCATCATCACCATCATCAACCTGATTAATCTTTCAGGCGATGGTGCGTGGAAGATTAATAATCTTCCGAGCATTCGATATGAATCACAATCCTCTCGGAAGATAATTTCGAGAGGATTTTTTATTTTCAGTTATAGGAAAAAATTATGAGCATTACACAACTTTCTCGTAAAAATATTCAGGCATTAACCCCTTATCAATCTGCACGTCGGTTGGGGGGAAAAGGAGATATTTGGCTAAATGCCAATGAATACCCAATCTCACCGGATTTCTCATTAAGCGTTCAAAATTTTAATCGTTATCCTGAAGCACAACCACAGGCAGTGATCCAGTCTTATGCAAATTATGCTGGTGTGATTATGAACAATGTATTAGTGAGTCGTGGTGGAGACGAAAGTATTGAATTAATTATCAGAGCTTTTTGTGAGCCGAGTCAGGATGCTATTTTGTATTGTCCTCCAACATATGGGATGTATTCAGTTAGTGCAGAAACCTGCGGAATTGCTTGCAAAAAAGTGCCATTGACTAAAGACTTTCAACTAAATTTAGCTGAAATTGAACGTCAATTGGATAATGTGAAAGTTGTGTTTGTTTGCAGTCCGAATAATCCTACTGGGAATTTATTAAAACGTGAGGATTTAATTTCTTTGCTAGAAATGACAAAAAATCGTGCAATTGTGGTGGTTGATGAAGCTTATATCGAATTTTGTCCAGATGCAACAATGGTTTCTGAGTTAAAAAATTATCCACACCTAGCTATTATCCGTACTTTGTCGAAGGCTTTTGCTTTAGCTGGCTTGCGTTGTGGTTTTACTCTTGCTAATGAAGAGTTAATAGGTGTATTGCAAAAAGTTATCGCTCCTTATCCATTGCCTAGTCCTGTCGTTGATATTGCAGCCCAAGCACTTTCTACACAAGGAGTGGCATTAATGCAGCAACGTGTTAATGAGGTGTTGAATAATCGTGTTAAATTAAGTGAAGCGTTGGTTCAATTCCCAATTATTGATACTGTTTATCCAAGTGAATCTAATTATATTCTGTTTAAAGCACAAGACGGACAAAAATTATTTCAATATTTATGGGATAACGGCATTATTTTGCGTAATCAAAATAGTCAATTATTTTTAGAAAATTGTATTCGTATTACTGTCGGTACGGCAACAGAAAACAGCCGTACATTAGAAGCCATTAATCAATTTGTACAGCAAGGAAAATAATATGAAAAAACAACAATCAGTCTTATTTATCGATCGTGATGGCACATTAATTGACGAACCGAAAACGGATTTTCAAATTGACAGCTTGGAAAAGCTTAAATTTGAAAAAAACGTTATTCCTGCGTTGTTGAAACTGCAAAAGAAATATCGCTTTGTAATGGTTTCAAATCAAGATGGCTTAGGCACGGATTCCTTTCCTAAAGAAGATTTTGATAAACCGCATAATGCAATGCTTGATCTTTTTCGTTCACAAGGCATTGAATTTGATGATATTTTAATTTGTCCGCATAAACCTGAAGACCACTGCCAATGCCGTAAGCCAAAAACTAAATTGCTCAAAAAATACATTGAAAAACAGCTTTTTGATCCTGCCACCAGCTTTGTAATTGGCGATCGTGCCACTGATATACAATTAGCTGAAAATCTGGGTATTCAAGCCCTGCAATATCACCCAGAAAAGTTGAATTGGGATTTGATCGCAGAAAAATTATTGGCTGAACCTGTTACCAATATCGGCGAACGCACGCCACGTTATGCCGAAGTGGAACGCAAAACCAAAGAAACAGACATCAAAGTGCAAGTGTGGTTAGATGAAACGGGCGTAAACCACATTCACACGGGCGTGGGCTTTTTCGATCATATGCTCGACCAAATCGCCACTCACGGCGGTTTTAGAATGAACATCAGTTGCAAAGGGGATTTGCATATTGACGAACACCACACGGTGGAAGACACCGCTCTTGCACTCGGCACAGCATTAAAACAAGCTATCGGTGATAAACGTGGCATCGCCCGCTTTGGCTTTGTGTTGCCAATGGACGAATGCAAAGCGGAATGTGTGTTGGATCTTTCTGGTCGCCCTTATTTCAAATTTAAAGCCAAATTTAAACGAGATAAAGTGGGCGATTTCAGCACAGAAATGACCGAACATTTCTTTCAATCCCTCGCCTTTACAATGCTTGCCACCTTGCATTTAAAAGCCAGCGGCGACAACGATCACCACAAAATCGAAAGCCTATTTAAAGTGTTCGGACGAACCTTAAGACAAGCCATTCGTATTGAAGGCAATGAAATGCCGAGTAGTAAGGGGGTTTTGTAATTGATATTTTTAGTAAAGTGCGGTGGAATTTTACGAAATTTTTAAATATTTCCACTCTTAGTATTTTTATCCATTAAGGAGTAGCGTATGAAAAAACTTTTATTTGCGTTATTAACCATTTCACTATCAGCTTGTCAAAGTACAGATTTATCGATTAAAGATAAATCTTATAATCCATCAACTGATGCTAGAGTACGTATTTTCGGACAAAATGGCAGACCAAGTTCAATGAAAGTTGAAATTAACGGTCAAATAGAAAAAATTACTGTTGGCGGTAGTGCTGGACAAGCAATGGCATCATTATTAGGAATGAAGGGCAATGAACCTATTGGTATGCCTGAAACTCCATTAAGCAAAGATCCTTCACAATTATCCAATATCGGATCTGGGGCATTTTTTAAAGAATTTGTCGTACCTGCTGGTAAAGAAATTACGGTAAAAAATTCAATTCAAACACCGCCTCATAAATTTGAAAATGTTGCAACAGGCATAACAACTGTAACATATAAACATTGTTCAGGTAATGAAGTCACTTTTGTACCAGTTGCTGGTAAGGATTATGAAGTTGCACCTAGCTCTAATTTGGAACATTGCGGTGTTTCAGTTTATGAAATTAAATAATCTTTAATTCAACTTCTTTAAAGGCTTGTTTAAAACTTATAGAAACAAGCCTTTATATAAAACGAATAGTAAGGGTGATATTCATATTTCAAGGATAGAGAAATGCTAACCAACACAACCATCATTACTGATATTAAACAAATCATCGCTCAATCCCGTGAAAATGCGGTAAGAGCGGTGGATTTTCAGCGTGTGCTGATGTATTGGCACATTGGCAAGCGTATTTTTGAAGAAGAACAGCAAGGGCAAGAGCGAGCGGATTATGGTGCTTATTTGATTAAATCACTTGCTCAGCAGTTACAGCCCGAGTTTGGTAGCGGCTTTTCTGCTCGTCAATTAGAGCGTTACCGCCAGTTTTATCGTACATTTCCAATTGCGTCTGCACTGCGGACGCAATTAAATTGGACGCAATACAAAAGTTTAATCTCCATTAACGATCCTGACAAACGCGAATTTTATATTGCGGAGAGCATTAAAAATCACTGGAGTTCTCGCCAACTTGAGCGGCAAATTAATAGTAGTTTATATGAACGTTTATTGCTCAGTAACGATAAAGCCAGCGTACTCGCTGTGGCGAATAATGAACTGATCCCAAGCGATCCGAAACAAATTATTAAAGATCCAATGGTGCTTGAATTTTTGGGGTTACAGCGTGAAAGTGCCTATTATGAAAAGGATCTTGAACGGGCAATTATCACCCATTTGCAAGAATTTCTGTTAGAGTTAGGCAATGGCTTCTCTTTTGTGGCACGGCAAAAACGTTTGCATCTGGACGGCGATGATTTTTTCGTGGATCTCGTTTTATACAATCGCTTGTTGCAATGCTTTGTGATTATCGAAATCAAAACCCACAAATTAACTCATCAGGATTTGGGGCAGTTGCAAATGTATGTGAATTATTTTGATCGCGTTGAAAAACTGCCACGAGAAAATCCAACCATTGGCATCTTATTATGTGCAGATAAAAATGATAGCGTGGTGAAATTTTCTTTACCCGAAAATCAACAGCAAATTTTCGCCAGCCAATATCAACTTTATCTGCCGTCAGAAGAATTATTGCTGACAGAAATACGCAAAGAAATCGAAAATTTTGAACAAAAACAACAAGAAAGCTAGGAAATTCATAAAACAATGCAAACCATTACTATCATCAACACAGGCTGTGCTAATCTTTCTTCAGTGAAATTTGCGTTTGAGCGTTTGGGCTATCAGGCGGAAATTACCGATGATTTAGCCAAAATCCAAAGTGCAAAAAAACTTATTTTGCCGGGGGTGGGGACTGCGTCAGCCGCAATGCAAAATATGCAATCTCGACAATTAACTGAAACAATTCAACAGCTCACTCAGCCTGTATTAGGCATTTGTTTGGGAATGCAGCTAATGACCGATTATTCCGCTGAAGGTGAAATAAAAACCCTTAGACTGATTAACGGCAACACGCAACGCTTGCCAAATAAAGGGCTGCCATTGCCGCATATGGGCTGGAATAAGGTGCATTATCAGGATCTCCACCCGCTATTTGAACATATCCCACAAGATAGTTATTTCTATTTCGTGCATAGCTATGCGGTGTTGCCGAATGAAAATACCATTGCAGCCTGTGATTATGGCGTGCCATTTTCTGCGGCGATTGCAAGAAATAACTTCTACGGTGTGCAATTTCACCCCGAGCGTTCAGGTAAGGTGGGCGAGCAGTTATTGCGGAATTTTATGGAAAATCTGTAATTTAAAAACGGTAAAATCGTTCACACTACCACAGGCTTAAGCAGCCCGTGGGGCTTGAAATTACGTTTATGGCTTAGTTAATAAAAACAAAAGAGAACACAACAATGAAAAAAACATCACAAATTATCCCCGCACTTGACCTTATTGACGGCAAGGTTGTGCGGTTGTATCAAGGGGATTACGCACAGCAAACCCAATATAGCGACAATCCCATCGCCCAATTTCAGCATTATTTATCGCAAGGGGCGAAACAGCTCCATTTGGTGGATTTAACGGGGGCGAAAAATCCGAACCAACGCCAAACTAAACTTATTGGCGAAATCATTGCCGCAACGCAAGCTCATATTCAAGTGGGCGGGGGCATTCGTACAGAACAAGATGTGGCGGATCTATTGCGTGTTGGGGCGAACCGTGTGGTCATTGGTTCAACAGCGATCAAACAGCCTGAAATGGTGAAGCAATGGTTTCAAAAATACGGTGCGGAAAAATTCGTTTTAGCCTTAGATATTCATATCGTGGACGGTGAAAAACGCATCGCCATTCACGGCTGGCAAGAAACTAGCTCACTCACTTTGGAGCAAGTGATTGAAGATTTCAGCCAAGTGGGCTTACAGCACGTGCTATGCACTGACATTTCTCGCGATGGCACATTGCAAGGCTCGAATGTTGCGTTATATAAAGAAATCTGCACCGCCTTTCCACAGATTGAATTTCAATCCTCAGGCGGCATCGGATCATTAGCAGACATTGCTGCGTTAAAAAACACGGGCGTGGCTGGCGTGATTGTGGGTCGTGCATTACTAGAAGGAAAATTTGACGTAGCGGAGGCAATTCAATGTTGGAGCAAATGAAAAAAGATGCGAAATTCTCAGAAGATAGGAGATACAGGTATGTATTATCTAGAATATGGGACGATTCGTTACCTAAAATAATGTTCATTGGATTAAATCCATCAACTGCTGATGAAAATGAAGATGATAGTACTATAAATAAATGTATCAATTACGCTAAAAAATGGAATTATGGGGGTATTTATATGCTTAATTTATTTGCATTTGTAGATACCTATCAAAATGAACTTTACTATGAAAAAGATCCTATTGGAGAACTTAATAATAAATATCTAAAAGAATATGCAAGATTATCGGAAAAAATTGTTGTAGCTTGGGGAAACAATGGTGCTTACAAAGGACGCTCCAAAGAAGTTTATGATATGTTTAATCATTTATATTGTTTGAAAATTAATAAAACTGGAGAGCCTCATCATCCATTGTACATTAGCAGTAATATTGAATTACAAGAATATAAAAGGAGGGCATAATGCTTGCAAAACGCATAATTCCTTGTTTAGACGTTCGTGATGGGCAGGTTGTGAAAGGCGTGCAATTCCGCAACCACGAGATTATCGGCGATATTGTGCCGCTAGCAAAACGTTATGCGGAAGAAGGGGCGGACGAGTTGGTGTTTTATGATATTACCGCCTCGTCAGACGGTCGCACCGTAGATAAAAGCTGGGTGGAGCGGGTCGCCAAAGAGATCAATATTCCATTCTGTGTGGCAGGTGGCATCAAAACCATTGCGGATGCCGAGCAAATTTTCACTTTTGGCGCAGATAAAATTTCCATAAATTCCCCCGCACTTGCCGATCCTGATTTAATCTCTCGCTTAGCGGATCGCTTTGGCGTGCAAGCGATCGTAGTGGGAATCGATACTTGGTATGATGCCGAACAAAATAAATATTGGGTCAATCAATACACCGGTGATGAAAAACGCATCCGCCAAACCCACTGGCAAACGCTGGATTGGGTGCAAGAAGTGCAAAAACGCGGGGCAGGTGAAATCGTGCTAAATATGATGAACCAAGACGGCGTGCGTCAAGGCTATGATTTAGTCCAACTAAAAAAGGTACGGGAAGTCTGCAACGTGCCACTGATCGCTTCAGGAGGAGCAGGCGAAATGGTGCATTTCCGCGAGGCCTTTATTGAAGCCAATGTGGACGGTGCATTAGCCGCTAGCGTGTTTCATAAGCGGATTATTGATATTGGGGAGTTGAAACAGTATTTAAGCAATGAAAAAATTGAAGTGAGAGGTTAGGAATAAAATGAGCAATAAATTATTAACAGAACAAATTAATTGGCAAAAAGTGAACGGTTTGCTCCCTGTTATCGTACAAAATGCAACCACCTGCGAAGTGTTAATGCTGAGCTATATGAATGCAGAAGCCCTTGAGAAAACCCTTGTGGAGCGGAAAGTTACCTTTTATTCACGCACCAAGCAACGCTTATGGACAAAGGGGGAAACTTCTGGCAACTTTTTAAATGTTGTTGATTATACATTAGATTGTGATTGTGATACTTTGTTGATCTTGGCAAATCCGATTGGTGCAACCTGTCACGAAGGTACTGATAGCTGTTTTTCACCGGTTTCTGAAACACCGAATTGGATTTTCTTGAGTAAATTGGAAAAACTGTTGAATGCGCGTAAAAATGCTGATCCGAAGAGTTCTTATACCGCTTCACTTTATGCACGAGGCACAAAACGCATTGCACAAAAAGTCGGCGAAGAGGGGGTAGAAACTGCATTGGCGGCAACCGTGAAAGATCGCGAAGAAACCATTTGCGAGGCGGCGGATTTAGCCTACCATTTAACCGTATTGTTGCAGGATGCCGATTTAGACTGGAGTGATGTTATTGAAAAATTAAAAGAACGTCATAAATAAACATCTGCAAACTAGTATTTATGGGGCGGTAAGCCCCATTTTTTATGCGTTTAAAATCTGTTTTACTGTAGAAATTATGTTGGTTGCCTGCATAATAGTCGAAATTACTGCTACACCGTCTGCTCCTGCTTGTAATAGGGCAGGGACGTGTTCTACTTTAATTCCTCCAATGGCTACTAATGGTTTGTAGACTCCTTGCTCACGTAAAAATTGCACAAAGTTTATTCCTACAGCGGGAGCAGCATCTGCTTTGGAAAAAGTGGGAAAAATCGGACCACAGCCATAATAATCCACACCATCGAAAGCATTATGTTGCTGCGCTTGTTGCAAGGTATTTACTGACAAACCAATGAGCATTTTGCCTTGAATTTGTTGGGCTAGCTTATCCACAGCAAAATCTTTTTGCCCAACGTGAATGCCGTCTGCGTGCAATTTTTCTGCCAGCGCCACATCATTATTGATAATAAAAGGCACATTATATTGTTGGCATAAATGTTGGCATTGGAGAGCAAGTTGCTCAATTTGTTGCGGATTTTGCAGGGAAAATTGCCCTTTTTCACGAAATTGATAACAAGTAATGCCGGCCTTTAATGCCTGTTCTAAACGATCTAATAAGGTTTGTTGTGGCTGGCTTGCATTATATTGTGGTAGATGACGGCAATCTTGCGTACCTGCGACTAAATAACAGCGTAAAATTGATTTATCCATTTTTTTGCTCCTGTGAATAAGCCCAGTGATTGGTTGGGCCGTGTCCGTGTCCGATATTTAAAGGGTGCTTGATTGCGCTAGTGATAAAGGCTTTGGCAGTTTTGCAGGCTTGCTCCAAAGATTGCCCTTTGGCTAGTTCAGCGGTTAAGCAAGCGGAAAAAGTGCAACCTGTGCCGTGGGTATGTGGCGTGTTAAAACGTGGGCTTTCCAAGATAAAAAATTCTGTTGGTGTGAAAATAAAATCTTGGCATACTGCGCTTTCGCTGTTTTGCTGATGCCCACCTTTTATAATCACAGTTTTTGCGCCCATTTGTTGTAAACGTTCAGCAATTTTCGCAATATTGTGCTGATCTTTAGCTTTCAATCCTGTTAGGGCTTCTGCTTCAGGAAGGTTTGGCGTTAGCACATCGGCTAATGGTAATAATTGCTCACGCATCGCTTGAATTGCTGATTGTTGCAACAAACTTGCACCCCCTTTGGCTATCATCACAGGATCGATAACCACATTCTCAAATGGGTGCTGACGTAAAAAAGCTGCCACGGTTTGGATAATTTCAGCCGTGCCGAGCATACCAATTTTTACCGCATTGGGCGTGAAATCTTCCACAATCGCCTTGAGTTGCGCCTCAATGGTGCTAAGGGGAATCAAATGAATATCCGTTACGCCTAAGGTATTTTGTGCGGTAACGGCGGTGATCACGCTCATTCCAAATACATTACGCATTTGAAAGGTTTTCAAATCGGCTTGAATACCTGCACCGCCACCACTGTCTGAACCAGCAATGGTTAGAGCTTGTGAAATATGAGTCATTGTTGCTCCTTAGTTTTCAATGTGAACCTGTGCGAATTGCGCCACTTGTTGATCGCTCAGCTCGCCAAGCTGATCTAAAAGAGTGGTGTAAAACTGCCCATATTTTGTGCTTCCTAACTCTTTTGCTGCGAGTTGCCCTGCCACCGCATAAGCTGCACTGGCTTGCACTACTGCATTAAAAGGTTGGTTCGGATTGACTGCTAAAAAAGCCCCTAACACCGCACCAAGCAAACAGCCTGACCCCGTGATTTTTGGAAACATTGGCGTGCCGTTATCAATGGCTGTCACTTGCACGCCATCGCTGATGTAATCTACCGCACCGCTCACCGCCACAACACATTGATGGCGGTGTGCGGCAAGTTTTGCAATTTGTGCCACATCGCCTTCGCCTTGTCCTGCGTCCACGCCTTTCGCTACCCAATTCACCCCTGCTAACTGAGCGATTTCCCCAGCATTACCACGAATAGCTGTGAATTTTACCTTGTTAAGTAATTCGGTGACTACGTCCTTGCGATATTGTGTTGCACCCACGCCCACAGGATCAAGCACCACTGGAATACCCGCTTTATTCGAGGCTTTGCCTGCCGCCAACATTGCTTTTACCTTGAAAGGATCGAGCGTACCAATGTTAATTACTAAGGCAGCGCTAAATTGGGCAAGATCCGCCATTTCTTCTTCGGCATCTGCCATAATCGGCGATGCGCCCAAGGCTAATAGTCCATTCGCTACATAGTTTGCCACCACAATGTTGGTGATGTTGTGGATTAAAGGATTTGTTTGGCGAATTTTTTCTAATAAATTGAAGTTCATATTATTTCCTTTCTACTTAATTTGACGTGCATAATCGGATAAAAGCGGTACTTTTTTAATTAATCCTTGTTGGTGCATAAATTCCGCCATTGTTTGGTAACGGTGTTGATCCAATGCACGTGGCATTAAACTTAAACGAGGCAAAGTATCTTGCCACGCTGCACGATTCAGTGCGTTATCCAATTCTTGCGGTTTATAGCTAATAAATGTTTGCCACGCCTCTTGCGGATGATTGCTGATATAAACGGTCGCCTGTTCAATAGCAGAGAGAAAAGCGGAGAGTTTTGCTTGATATTGAGGGTTGTCTAATTTGTTTTTATTGGCTAATAAAATCAATTCATCATAAATTGGTACACCGTGTTCTTCCGGATAAAAAGCGATTCCCTGTTGTTTTTCTAAACTAAGCTGATTAAGTTCAAAATTACGAAATGCACCGACTACACCATCCACCTGTTTGCTCATCAATGCCGGTGATAATGACCAATTTACATTGATTTTTTCCACTTCATTCGGATTAACGCCGGCGGATTTCAGCATTGTGCCGAGTAAAACCTCTTCAAAACCACTGACCGAATAACCGATTTTTTTGCCTTTAAAATCGGCTAATGTTTTGATATTGCTCTCTTTTAAGGCAATGATACTGTTTAATGGCGTTGCGATTAATGTGGCTATACGCACTAAAGGCAAGCCTTGATCGACATCTAAATAAAGTTGTGGTTGATAACCGACAGCCAAATCACTTTTGCCGGCAGCAACTAATTTTGGCGGCATAGAGGGATCGGCAGGTTCAATGATTTCCAGCTCAATTCCATTTTTCGCAAAAAATCCTTTCTGTTGCGCCACAATGAGGGCGGCGTGATCAGGGTTAACGAACCAATCCAGTTGTAAACTTAATTTTTCAGCTTGCGCAAACCAAGCAAAAAATGAGAGTAAAAATGTAGTAAAAAATAGACGAGTTTTCATAAGATTTCCTCTGATTAATGTTATGAACGATCCAACCCCATTTGCCAAAAGGCAATTTCCATTCGGGTAGCGGTGGTAAAAATATGCTGCAATTTTTGCTGTTGTTGTGGAGAAATGCCGGCGCAAAGTTGTTCCAGCTGTTGAGCAATAGCATTGGTAGCAGCTTGAAACTCCTTGGAGGCATAGGTATCAATCCAAGTCTGATAAGGATTATTTTTCGACTGTGGTAAAGCCGCTAGTCGTTTACCGATTTCTGCATAGCCTAAAGCACAAGGTGCAATCGCAGTATAGAGTTCAGCTAACCCCCCTTGTAAGCCACAATCGAGCATATAACGGGTATAAGCAACGCAAGCAGGTGATTCTGGTGTATTGTCCAGTTCTGTTTTAGAAATTTGCCATTGCTGACAATAATGAATATGTAATTGCACTTCTGCCAAAATATTCTGTAAATCTTGATTAAAAGCAGTAAGTTGCACAAAATGGTGAGATTTATACATTGCTAATGCTAAAGCGCGACTGTAGTGCAACAAATAATGATAATCTTGAATTAGATAGTGTTGAAAGCATTCAAGTGGTAAAGAACCATTTCCTAGTTGTTGTACAAATGAATGTCTGACATAACGTTGCCAATCTGGTTGTGCTTGCTGAATAAATTGTTGTGTAATTGACATCATTTCTCCTTAACGTAATTGCGTTACCCAAGGTAATGCACGGTGCAGTAATTTATCGGTAATAAAAAAGAGTAAAAGTGTGATCGACATTAATAAAAAGAGTGCTGAAAACATTAAATCAACCTGCATACGTGCGTTGGCGTGTAGCATTAGATAGCCTAAACCTTGATTTGCCCCGACCCATTCGCCGATGACTGCGCCAATCGGTGCAATGGAAACGGCTATGCGTAAACCGGATGAGAGCGCAGGTAATGCAGCCGGTAGACGAACTTTAAACAGCATTTGCCAACGAGTAATTTGCATGGTTTGTGCCAGTTCCAACCAAATCTTCGGCGTATTTCTCAAACCGTCATAACAGGCGGCGGTAACCGGAAAATAGATAATTAGAATTGTCATTGCGACCTTTGAAGCCAATCCATAACCGAGCCACAACACCAGCAGTGGCGCAATCGCAAAAACAGGAATAGCTTGAGAAATAAGTAGTAACGGCAATAAAAAAGTAGCAATCCGATTAGATATAGAGAGCAAGATGGCGGAAAACAAGCCAAAAACAAACCCAAGAAACAAGCCAAGAAAAATTTCCAATAGCGTAACCATTGTGTGCTGCCACAACAACTGATGATGGGAAATGAGCTGTTGGAACACATCAGACGGTGTCGGCAACAGATAGTGCGGTAAATTCCAAATAAGAATTGTGCCTTGCCATAACGCTAATAAAAATAGACAGAGCAGAGCTGTTTTTAACAGTGAGGATAGTGAATACATTAAAATTCCTCCTGCAAAAGAGAGAATAACTGTTGGTATATCTGCCAAAATTGCGGTTGTTGCGGAGAATGAACAGCGGTTGAAACTTTTTGTGAGAGAACAACCCGATCAGTTTGTTTTTGTAGAACAAAAATATCATCACATAGTTGTAATGCTTCTTGTGGATCGTGTGTGACCAATAGGATAGTTTTCCCGGCTAATAAGGTTGTCGCAAGTTGATAGAGCTGTTGGCGAGTAACCACATCTAAAGCGGAAAAAGGCTCATCCATTAAGATCAAATCGGAAGATTGCATTAGCGTTCTCGCCAATGCTACACGTTGTCGTTGTCCTCCGGAAAGTTGATAACAAGGCTTATGCTGATAATCCGCTAATTGCACTTGCTCTAGTAGTGATAACGCTTGTTGGCGACTAGCTTTATTTTTTGATCCCTGTAAATGATGTGCCAGTTGTACGTTGTCTAAAACGGAAAGCCAAGGAAACAAGCCATCATTTTGCGCCATAAAAGCAATTTTTTGCTGATGATTCGGACAATGTTTAACTATAATTTTTCCAGATTTTATTGTATTTTGTTCTAATCCGGCAATAGCACGCAATAAAGTTGACTTGCCGACGCCGGAACGCCCAAGAACAGCACTCCAGCGAGAATGAGCAATATTGAAATTAAAGTCGACAAAAAGTGGTTTGTCAGTAAATGACAATGTTAATTGCCGGATTTCTACCGCATTCATTATCAATAACCTGATATCAATGAGTTAATGATAAATAGCAGTAATAAGTAAAAATCAGAAGGGAAATGGGAATAGATAAAAGGTGTAAATGTTGCATAATTAGTTTCCTACGTCAGTGCTAACTGGATCAGGTTCAACGGGTATTTTCTCAGCTGTTAAACAGCACCCCGACTAATGGTCGATTACTTTACAGCGAAATTTTGACAATGGCAACAGATCAATAATGATAAATTTAAGAAAATTGTTGTTTTATGCTATATCAAAACAAAATCGAACTAATATTTGAGCATTTTATCTTTAACTTAGTTAGATAATTGTAAAATGATAAAGTGATTAAAAACGAAAAATCCCCCACTATTTACTAATGGGGGAGTGTTCAATATTAAATCACAAAAGCAAAATTATAGAATTTCTTTCGCTTTAGCAACGACATTATCCACAGTAAATCCGAATAATTTAAATAACTCGCCTGCTGGAGCAGATTCACCAAAGCGGTTCATTCCGACAACACGACCTTCCAAGCCAACATATTTATACCAGAAGTCCGAAATGCCGGCTTCAATTGCAACACGTTTCTTGATGTTGCTTGGTAATACGCTTTCTTTATAAGCGACATCCTGTTTATCAAATACATTCGTGCTTGGCATAGAAACTACACGCACTTTGTGTCCTTCCGCAGTTAATTGTTCCGCTGCTTTCACTGCCAATTCCACTTCTGAACCGGTTGCAATAAAGATTAATTCAGGCGTACCTTCACAATCTTTTAAGACATAAGCACCGCGTCTAACATTGGCAAGTTGTTGGGCGTTACGTTCCATTTGTGTTAAGTTTTGACGAGTGAAAATTAATGCACTTGGGCCTGCAGTGCGTTCAACCGCTGCTTGCCACGCAATCGCAGATTCCACTTGGTCACACGGGCGCCAAGTTTCTAAATTCGGAATTAAACGTAATGTTGCCGTTTGTTCTACCGGTTGATGGGTTGGCCCATCTTCCCCTAAACCAATAGAGTCGTGGGTGTAAACAAAAAGCACACGTTGTTTCATTAACGCTGCCATACGCACTGCATTATGCGCATATTCCATAAACATTAGGAAAGTGGCACCGTAAGGAATAAATCCACCGTGTAGAGCAATGCCGTTCATAATGGCGGACATCCCGAATTCACGCACACCGTAGTTAATATAGTTTCCATCAATCACATTGGCTCGTAATGGTTTTGAACCCGACCATAAGGTTAAGTTTGAACCCGCTAAGTCAGCGGAACCGCCCAAAAATTCAGGTAAGATTTTCGCATAGGCTTCAATCGCATTTTGTGATGCTTTACGGCTAGCGATAGTGGCTGGATTCGCTTGTAACTTTTCAATAAATGCTTGAGATTGTGCTTGCCAATCTGATGGTAATTCTCCGGCTAAACGGCGTGATAATTCAGCTGCCAATTCTGGATATGCTGATTGATAAGCAGCAAAGCGTTGTTGCCATTCCGCTTCTCTTTCTGCGCCTTGTTGTTTTGCATCCCATTCCGCATAAATTTCAGCTGGAATTTCAAATGGTGCATAATTCCAACCTAAATTTTTACGCGTTAATGCAATTTCTTCCTCTCCTAGCGGCGCACCGTGACTGTCGTGAGAATTGGCTTTATTTGGTGAGCCATAACCGATAATGGTTTTACAGATAATTAATGTTGGTTTTGAGGTTTCTGCTTTTGCCACTTCAATAGCGGCTTTAATTTCTGCTGCATTATGACCATCTACCGCAGGAATGACTTGCCAACCGTAAGCCTCAAAACGTTTTTGGGTATCATCAGTAAACCAACCATCAACGTGTCCATCAATGGAGATATTGTTATCATCATAGAATGCGATTAATTTACCTAAACCTAAAGTTCCGGCAAGAGAGCAGGCTTCGTGAGAGATACCCTCCATTAAACAGCCATCACCCAAGAAAACATAAGTGTAATGGTCGATAATATCGTGTCCTGGTCGATTAAATTGACCGGCTAACGTTTTTTCGGCAATCGCCATACCGACAGCATTAGTAATGCCCTGCCCCAATGGCCCAGTGGTGGTTTCTACACCCGGTGCATAACCATATTCAGGGTGTCCGGGTGTTTTAGAATGCAATTGACGGAACTGTTTTAAATCTTCAATTGAAAGGTCGTAACCGGTTAAGTGTAATAAACTATAAATCAACATTGAGCCGTGTCCGTTGGAAAGCACAAAGCGGTCACGATTGATCCATTTTGGATTGTTCGGATTATGAGATAAAAAATCACGCCATAAAACTTCAGCGATATCCGCCATTCCCATAGGTGCGCCTGGGTGTCCTGATTTTGCTTTTTGCACCGCATCCATACTTAAAAAACGAATTGCGTTTGCTAATTCTCGGCGAGTTGCCATATTTTTCTCCTTCTTTGCTAGCTAATTTCGAGTAGATAAGAGCATTTCTCTTAGAAAAACCGCATTTACTTTACCACTATTTTGTCGTGAAGTTGATTGCGTTATCACTTATTTTTGATCTGAATGACTCAAATTCAAAAGCCTGTCCATTCTACGTTATTTTTAGTAAGAAAAGGCAAATCAATGCAATCACTTATTACCGCTATTGCACGAAAGACAGCGCCTTTTCAACCACTTCGATACCGGCGCCGGTTTTATGTGCATTTTCGCTTAAATAACGTCGCCATTGTCTTGCACCGCGTTGATTTTGGAATGCACCCAGCATATGACGTGTGATTGCTCCCAACGGCACGCCTTGTTGTAATTCTCGTTCAATATAAGGAAACATTTTTTCAACCGCTTCTAATGAGGTAACGATTGCTGCATTCGGATCAAACAACGCTTGATCAATATATCCCAATAATTGTGGGTTTTGATAAGCCTCACGCCCAACCATTACGCCATCGACATATTGTAGATGCTGTTGTATCTCTTCAATCGTTTTTATGCCGCCGTTGATCGCAATTTTCAGTTGTGGAAAATCCCGTTTTAATTGATAAACACGCGTGTAATCAAGCGGTGGAATTTCTCGATTTTCTTTCGGGCTTAATCCGGAAAGCCACGCTTTTCTGGCGTGAATAATAAAATCCTGACAACCGACAGCGGCGACTTTTTCAACAAAATCACAAAGAAATTCATAACTGTCGAGATCATCAATGCCGATTCGGGTTTTAACCGTGACCGGAATATTGATGCGTTGCTGCATTGCGTCAATACATTGTGCCACCAAGTCTGCTTTTGCCATTAGACAGGCACCGAAGAAACCGTTTTGCACGCGGTCTGATGGGCAACCGACATTCAAGTTAACTTCACTATAACCACGCTGCTCGGCAAGTGCGGCACAATCCGCCAGTTGTTGCGGATCGCTGCCGCCTAATTGTAGTGCTAACGGCAATTCTTGAGGATGATAAAGCAGATGATCATATTTAGCATAAATGATCGCCGGTGCGGTGACCATTTCGGTGTACAGCAAGGTATGACGACTGAATTGTCGATGAAAAAAACGGCAGTGACGTGTGGTCCAATCCAGCATTGGGGCGACAGAAAATCGCCCACGATAAAAATCAATTTGTGTTGTTGTCATTGGTTTTCTGTTGTTGATTAAATTGTTCTTGAATACGTTGACGGAAGCGTCCCGCCGCAAAATGATAAAACGGTTTAGGGCAAATTTGGCGTGACACGATAGAAGCCATTAAGCTGGTACTGAGCAGCCAGACCAATTCGGGCTGACTTCCTGTCATTTCCATTACAATCACACTGGCGGTCACCGGTGATTGTGTTGCCGCAGCTAAAAAAGCTGCCATTGATAATAACACTAAAAAACGTTGATCAACGATACCGCCGCTCAAATGCCAAATGTTGCTACCGATTGCAGCGCCGGTGGTTAATGCAGGTGTAAAAATCCCACCGGCAATTCCGGACCAGTAAGTAAAGACAGTAGCAAATAGTTTAGCAATGCCGACAGAATTATCTAAAGCCTGATCATTTAATGCTTGAGTAACCACAGCATAGCCGGTGCCGTATGTTTGATGATTGGTGAATGTACCAAGTGCCGCTAATAATAGACCGAGAATAAAGGCAACAATGACAGGATGGCGGCGCACAAAGCCACGCATAAATGCAGGTAAATAAGCAGCAAGCCCTTTACCTAATAGACGCGCGAATAAACCACCGAAGAAACCGCAGATAACGGCAGTAATCAGTAACCACAGCACAATATTTTGTACGCTGTCGGCACCGCGATATTGCGGAAAGTAAGGGTTATTCCCTTGAATCAGTACCAGCATAAAACCGGCGGCAAGAACCCCCAATAATACACGACGTTCCCAACGTAACGGCGTGCCCCTACCGATCTCTTCAATGGCAAAAATAACCCCTGCCAAGGGAGCATTAAATGCGGCTGCCAAACCGCCGGCAGCACCGGTAGCAATTAATTCGTTATAACTCAAGCCTTTAAATGCCAAATTATATTTGCGACAGAATTTCCCCCAAGATAACATTACTGCCGCGCCCACCTGTACCGAAGGCCCTTCACGCCCAACGGATGCGCCGCAACACATCGCCAAAAAGGTGAGCGGAATTTTCCAGACGGTTTGAGCGAAATGTACCAATGTTTCTTTAGGTTTGCCGTGCGGTAAAGCAATAGAAGCGATAACTTGAGGGATACCGCTACCGGCAACATAAGGCGTAAATTTTTGGGTAAACCACGCAAGTGCTGCAATGCCGAAAGGAAGTAAAATCCAAGCAACGATTGGATTGAGATTTACTAAAAAAGTATTAATTTCCAACCCCAATTCAACCAGTTTTGCAAAACCCCAAGAAACAAGTGCCACTAAGAGTGCGCCAAGCAGTAAACAGATAAATTCAATACTTTTGCGGGAAAGACGAGAAGTTTGATGCGTTTTGTGTTTTAAATAATGGCGTAAATGAGAAAAATATTGTTCTAACTGAGAAAGCATAAAAATAGGCTTGAGCAAAATTGACTAAATGGCGGTCATTATAAACAAGAATATTCGAGAATCGAAATGCTTTTGCGGTTTTTTCGTTTCTCGAATATCAACTGTGATTTAAATACAACCGCCACAGCTGCCGCAACGCCAATCATCTTTATTTACGGCTTGATAAAAAAAGCGCATATTTTGTTCTTCAATCGGAATATCTTCCTGAATAAAAACATCGGTTAACCATTCAATATTTTCTAAAATCCAGTCATTTTCATCCAATCCTTCAAGATAAAGCTCATCTTCCGGATCGATAAAATTGTAAATTCCGCGTGTGCCCATATCATGTTCGCGTTTCTCTTCCGGCAAAGTAATGGGTTTGCCTTGATAAGTAATTTCCCAATGTCCTAAACAAAGGGTATTACCTTTCGATGACCAGTGTGCATCAAATGGATTTTCCATATTCGTACCTCTCTGATAAATCGTTGGCGGCAGTATAAGCCCGGATAACGCAGGCTTTAATTACTTAAATGAGGTAAATCACGTGATTATTTGATATAGCTCAATTTTTGTCGGTAATAATGCCAGTTGAAATATTGACCGGGATCGATTTTACGACCGGGCGAAATATCGCAATGGCCAACAATCCGATCGGGCGTAATTAACGGGTAAGTTTGCATAATGGCAGCGGTGACTTCAGCCAAAGTGTAATATTGTTGTTCAGTAAAGGGTTGATTATTGCTTCCCTCCAACTCAATCCCGATAGCAAAATCATTACATTTTTCGCGCCCTTGAAACGAAGATAAGCCGGCGTGCCACGCACGTTGATTAAAATTAACATACTGTTTAATTTCACCGTTTCGTCTGATCAAACAGTGTGCGGAAACCCGTTGTTGATAAATTTCAGCAAAATAGGGGTGAAGCGTCGGATCTAATTTCCCTTGAAAGAAATCATCAATAAAATCGCCTCTAAATTGTTCCGGCGGTAGGCTGATATAGTGAATCACCAGCAATGAAATATCATTAACATCGGGGCGCTGATCAAAATGCGGTGAAGGAATTTGTACTGCATTTTGTAGCGTACCATCTATTATTTTGTACATAAAAATTCTCTTTTTTCGATCAGTATCACAATATTTTAACGAGTTTCTAGGCTAATGAAGCTGTTTTTGTCATTTTTTAGCAAATTTTTTTGCGAGGAGCTGATATGAAAAAACGTGAACAACTAAAGGCGAATTATGCCGGATTTACTTTAATTGAATTGATGATCGTCATTGCGATTATTGCCGTGTTGGCAACCATTGCCATTCCCTCTTATCAAAATTACACCAAAAAGGCGGCAATATCAGAATTGATTCAAGCCTCTTCACCCTATAAGGCGGAAGTTGAGCTCTGTATTTATAACACTAAGAGTAAAGCAAGCTGTAACGCCGGTCAAAACGGCATTCAGGCGAAGCCGTCTAATATGGATAAATTTAAATATCTTAAAGAGGTTAATGTGGCTGCCGGTGTTATTTCTGTTTCCGGTAAATCCAGTCTGGAGAACATCAGTTATACGATGACACCAAGTGATGGCAATAACGGTGAATTAATTGATTGGAGTGTAACTTGTAGCGGTGATAATGGACTGTTTCCGGCAGGGTTTTGTAGCAATACTTCTGCAAATTAATTAGGGAGCAGCGAAAATGGGCTATTGTGTAAAGGCATTGGATTCGGAGCTGCTGTTTGAAATTTCAGAATTGCAATGGCAGAAGAATCAACAGCAATATGAACTGTTATTGCGTTATTTAGCGGTACCGTTGCAGGAACAAGCGCAACAGTTATGGTTAGCGGTTGAGTCTTTCGATAATTTAGCAGCCTGCGAGACCTTCGCTTTTCTTTCCGGCAAACAGATTGAGCCGGTTGCGATCGGACAAACTGCACTGAAACAGTTATTACAGCAGTTGCAACCCGGAACGGCGACAAATCAAGTGCAAGAATCACAACTGCATAGTTATCAGCAAAATGATATTGTCGCAAAATCGGATGAAATTGCGGAAGTTGATGCACAAGAGCCGATTATTCAACTATTCAATCAATTATTGGAATCAGGTTTGCAATATTCCGTTTCTGATATTCATCTTGAGCCGTTACGTCAGGAGTTCCAGATCCGTTTTAGAATTGACGGCGTATTACAACGGCATCAGGTGCTGACATTGTCAATAGGTCAACGCTTAAACTCACGCCTAAAATTGTTGGCAAAACTGGATATTAACGAATTACGCTTGCCGCAGGATGGTCGTTTTCGTTTTAAAACCGCATTCGGTGAAACATTAGATATTCGGTTATCTTCTCTACCGACACAATATGGTGAAAAAATCGTATTACGATTGCAACCTAACACACCGGTGTTTGATGATTTTACCGAACTGGGAATGACAAACGAGCAGGCTGTGCTGTTCCGGCAAGCGTTATCTCAACCGCAAGGATTAATCTTGGTTACCGGACCGACCGGAAGTGGTAAAAGTTTGACATTATATAGCGGTTTACATTTTTTAAATCAGGAAAGTCGCCACATTCTTACGGCGGAAGATCCGATAGAACTGCAATTAAACGGTATTATTCAGACCCAAGCAAATGCCGCAATCGGGTTAACTTTTGCGACATTATTGCGGAGTTTTTTACGCCAAGATCCGGATGTCATTATGGTTGGGGAAATTCGAGATCAGGAAACGGCAGAGATAGCATTACGCGCGGCACAGACGGGACATTTAGTGTTATCGACACTGCATACCAATACGGCAATCGGTGCAATTTCCCGATTGCAGCAGTTGGGAATTGCGCAACACGAATTGGAAAATTCATTATTGCTGGTGGCGGCACAACGTTTAGTCCGCAAACGTTGCACCTTATGCCAAGGTGATAAATCTCAGCAATGCGATTGTGTTGACGGTTATCGCGGACGAACCGGCGTTTATCAACTGTTACATTATCAGCAACAACAAATTCAAATGGATTATCCGACATTATTGGCGGCAGCACAGCTGAAATTACAGCAACGGATCACGACAACAGCAGAGGTTGAACGCGTCTTCGGCAAGACGGAGAACAGCTAAAAATGGAGAAAAACAATGCCGGAATATCGTTGGAAAGGAAAAGATCAATTTGGTAATAGCGTCAAAGGAGTATTGATTGCGGACGATCGGGAACAGGCACGTCAACGCCTTTTTGCACAAGGGATCTTTTTATCCTCATTAAATAAAAATTGGCAATTTTTCTCCACACTAACATTAGAGAAACAAGCTGAATTTTTATTGCAGTTCGCATTATTGTTGCAGGCAGAGATACCGTTGAAACCGGCGTTGCAGATGTTACAGGAAAGTTGTGATTCAACCTCTTTATACCAACTGATAGGGCGGTGCTTAACCGCATTGAACAGTGGTTTTTCATTATCAACGGCATTAAAAAATGAAAAGCAATTTTTATCGGAACAGGAGTGGCAATTGTTATACAGCGGTGAAATCAGCGCACAATTGGCAAAGGTAATGAAACAATTAGCGGATAATAAATTGCGACAACTAAAGTTACGGCAGCAGATGAAAAAAATAATGTTTTATCCGTTAATGATGTTGTCGGTGTCAATGTTATTAACGGTGTTATTGCTGCTCTTTATTGTGCCTAAATTTGCTGATTTATATGATCAACAACAGCACGCCTTACCGTTGATTACACAAGTTTTATTACAGAGCTCGCAATTTTTGCAAAATTATCTGTGGCAATTATTGGCGGTATTTGTCGTAGGCATTGTGGTGCTACGGTGGTGTTATCTGATGTTTCCTTCATTACGTCGGCAATTATTGAAATTGGCTTGTTTAGTGCCGTCAATTCAGCGGCTTTATTTGCAGTTACAACAAATTCAGTTTTATACCATTCTCTCTTCAATGTTAAATTCAGGCATAACCTTGCAACAGAGTTTAGCCACCTTTGTGCCTCAATCCGGTTATCAACGAAGCCGAGCAGCAACAGAATCCATTTTAGCGATCGAAGCACAGCAATGTTTACAGAGCTTGCAGGCAGGGCAACGATTTTCTTCAGGGTTGAGCAGTCGCTTTATTCCCTATCAGGCAAAACAGATGATTATTATCGGTGAAAATAGCGGCAATTTGGTGCAGATGTTGCACTATTTAGCGGAACAGAGCCAACAAAATTTATCTAATCAAGTGGAGGTGTTTTCTAAATTATTGGAGCCGATATTAATGTTAATAATCGGCTCGATTATTGGTGTGGTTATTGCCGGTATGTATCTGCCGATTTTTAATATGGGCAATGTGGTTTTATGATGGTTGCGGTTTTATTGTTGTTGAGTGTTGCTTTCTTCTGTTGGCATCAACAACAGCACGCTATTTTGTCTGAAAAATCTTCAGTTTGTTTTAACGTGGAGAGCAGCTTGCATCTTCTTTGCTACTTACTGATTGCACTAGCCTGTTATTTTTTAACGATGAAGAGTTGGGTAGCGTGGTTGTATTATGTGCTTTACTCCGTATGTTATCAGGTCGCAATATTGGATTATCAATATCAGCGAATTTCTGTGATCCACTGTTATTTATTGTTGGTTTGCGCATTATTGTTGGCAGCGTTTGAAATAAGTTCACTAGCACTTTTTGATGCGGTGATTAGCTTTTCTACCGCTTTTGTTTCCGGATTATTGCTTTATCTTTTGTTATATTTAAGCGGAAAAACAAACGCATTAGGGCTCGGTGATGTTTTATTATTCCCCTCGTTAGCGTTATTGATTTCAGTATATTTTCTTCCCTATCTGTTACTCATATCCAGTATAATAGCCATACTGCACTATTTACTTTTAAGCGGTGGTCGAGGGCGTTATATCCCCTTTGCACCGAGTTTGGTGATTGCAGCGTTAAGTCTATTTTTATTACAGGAGAGCGGCAAACTCTCTTTTTTAAATTAAGTGGAGTGTAATGAATGAGTTATGTGGTCGGGCTGACCGGCGGTATCGGCTGCGGCAAAAGCACGATTGCCGATCTGTTTACGGAACTCAATGTGCCGATAATTGATGCCGATATTGTGGCTCGTCAGGTGGTGGAAAAAGGTTCTCCACTGTTGACAAAAATTGCGGAACATTTTGGTTCGGAGATATTAACTGCCGAAGGGGCATTGGATCGTAGTGCGTTGCGGCAAAAAGTATTTAATGACGAAGCGCAGAAACAGTGGCTTAACCAGTTGTTACATCCGGCAATCAGAGAGGAAATGTTGCGACAATTACAGCAACAAACAGCACCTTATGTATTATGGGTTGTGCCTTTGTTGTTGGAAAATCATCTGCAGCATTATTGTGATCGTATTTTAGTGGTTGATGTCAGTGAAGAAACCCAGTTGCAACGGGCAATCCGACGTGATCAAAATTCAGCAGCATTGATTAGAAAAATTATGCAATCACAAGTTTCACGTCAACAACGTTTAGCAGAGGCGGATGATGTTATCAGTAATGAACAGCAGTTAACGCCGGAAAATCTACAAACGTTAAAAAATGAAGTGCAGCAGTTGCATCAAAAGTATCTACGATTAGCACAAACAGAGGTGAAAGATGTCAGATAAAGTGAGTGAAAAAGAAGAGATATTTACTGTTCCTTGCCCGATTTGCCACAAAGAGGTGGAATGGTCGGAGAAAAGCCCTTATCGTCCGTTTTGTAGTAAGCGTTGCCAATTAATTGATTTAGGCGAATGGGCGGCGGAAGAGAAGAAAATCCCGACCGAAGAGAGCCCATTTACCACTGAAATTGATCAGGCTAAATATATGAGCTGATTTGTCGTTGAGAACAATGAATTTTTATTGAGCATTTATGCTGTTTTGTTCGATTTTAAACCAGCTAAAAACGAGGGAATAAAAGATGGAGTTGGAAATTCAACATCAGGATAATGGGAAACAAGGGCGTTTTTTTATTGAGAAACAGCATCAGTGTGTCGCATTTTTGAGTTATGTTTATCTGAATGAAACGATGATTAATGCTGATCATACTTTCGTTGATGTGAGTTTACGTAATCAAGGTGTAGGAGATAAATTAATTCAAGCGTTGCGGCATTTTATTGCTGAGAAAAATTTAAAACTCAAGGCAAGTTGTGGTTATGTGGCGGCAAAATTAAGAAAGGAATTAGTAGAATAAATTTGAGGAAATAGGGGCTTTGCCGCAAAGATGAAATCTAATGACAAAGCCTTTTTATTAGCATTTAACCGACTGGAAAGAGCAACGGATTAATGCCGCTACGAGCATAGCCTTTTTCTTCCATTTCATTGTCGAGCAACAAGGTTGCCAAGTCATCTGCCGCCGGTTCAACATTAGGATCTTTATCTTGATATAACACCTTCAAATAGCTGTGGCAATCATCGCAGCTTTCCGCTTTGACCGCCGCATATTCGCTATCAAGTGACCAATAATCGATATGTGCAGTTTGTTCGCAATTTGTACATTTACTGCGCACAATATTCCATTCGCTTTCACACAACGCACAATGTACATAACGCAAGCCTTGTGTTGTGCCGAAATGAACCACACTGGTGATTGGTGCTGAACCGCATACCGGGCAGAAATGGCGATGTTCACCGAGTTCCGCATTAGCGTGATGTGGAATTTGTTGCACTAATTGTACCCAATAAAGATTTAAAGCTGCCCACACAAAAATTGCCTGATCACTGCTTACCGCTTCAAATTCACTGTTCAATAGATGATCAGCAATTTGTTCACGTTGTTGCATAGACATTTTTTCTAATGTTTCGATGGTATCGGCAATGACACCATCGGCAAAACTTTTACACTCTTCAAGTAGATGAGTGAGTAGCGTTTGCCAAACAGCATCACGTTTCCAGTTTTTGAAATGTAATGGCTGTGAGGCGAGAACTTCTGCGCTTAGAACCTCTTTATCTAAACGAGGATCTTTTGCGATAGGTTGTTCTTGTAATAATCTTAGCTGTACATCAACAATTTTTGCGGTGAATTGCAAATAATCTTTGAAAGGACTGTTTTCCGCTAATTGACGTAAGCGTTTCGCTCGACGTTGATATAAATTTTTAGGATTCGCGAAAAGAAGCGGGGGGCTGTTTAGCCCCTCCGCTGCCTGTTTGATTTCGCTTTCCGGTAGGATACGAATACTCATATTATTGTTTTTCCTGTTGTTCTTCTCGTTCTAAAATCGGTTTGATTTCTTCACGGAACCAACGTGGGTGATGTTTTTTCGCCCAACGTGCAGTAACAGTACCGACAAGCATTCCGGTAATTGACCCTTTCACCCAAATCGCCATATAGATATGGACCATAATGCCGAGGATTAAAGCGATTGCACTGCAAGCGTGTAATAAAATCGCAACACGGATAACAGGAATTGGGAATGATGGCGCGAAATAAGGTCGCCACATAATTATTCCGGTCACTAACAACAGCAATAATGCGCCGATGAGCGTCCAGAAAAGCAATTTCTGTCCCATATTGTAGTGACCGACATCAGACACGTGGTGTTCGTTGCCTTTCAACACTTCCACCACATTTAACAGCCAACGCCAGTCGCCTTTTTCGATTAAATTGTCACGCCAATAGGTTTTAAACAACACCATAAAAGCCGCAATCATAATTAATCCGGTAAATGGATGCACAATTCTTGCCAGTTGCGGTGTACCAAGAATATCAGCAATCCAAGAGAAGTCTTGGAAGAAGAATGAAAGCCCGGACAATCCTGTTGTGAAAAAACAGAAAACAACAAGCCAGTGACTTAAACGTTCTTTGGTATTATGGCGTAACACTTTTTTGTTTAAATCTACCATCGTTATTTCCCTCCTTTTTCATCATTTTCGTGCGGATCAAGCGGTTTTTCTTCATCCATCTCTTCAGTGTTTGGACCTATTGCAATGTAGTGAGCTGCCGCACCTACCGCTAATGCGCCCATTGCCACTCCGGCAAGTGGTTTAAGAATGCCTTTCCAGAGCGAAACCACTTCGCTGATATGTGGATCTTTTGGTAAACCGGAATAGAGTTCAGGACGATCAGCGTGGTGTAGCACATACATTACGTGAGTACCGCCAACACCTTGAGGATCATAAATACCGGCATTTTCATAGCCACGGCTCTTAAGATCCGCTACGCGTTTTTCAGCATATTCCAACATTTCCTGTTTGCTACCGAAATGGATTGCACCGGTCGGACAAGTTTTCGCACAAGCCGGAGCCTGACCGACACTGACACGATCAGAACAAAGCGTACATTTATAAGCACGATTATCTTCCGGATTGATACGAGGAACGTTAAATGGACAACCGGCAATACAGTAACCACAACCGATACATTTATCAGATTGATAGTCAACAATACCGTTTGCATACTGAATGATAGCTCCCGGCGACGGGCAAGCTTTCAAACAGCCCGGTTCGGCACAATGCATACAACCGTCTTTACGGATTAACCATTCAAGACGATCATTTTCTTCAACTTCGTTGAATTTCATCACTGTCCAAGCTTTTGGCTCTAAATCAACCGGGTTGTCGTAACTACCGACACATTCACCCGGTTCGGCACGTAGATTGTTCCATTCGGAACAAGCCACTTGGCACGCTTTACAACCGATACAGGTTGTTACGTCAATTAATTTTGCCACCTCTACCGTGTGATCACGCACTTGTGGTGCCGGTGTTAGCGCTGAAGTGGCTGAGGCGCGGATAATATCTTGAGTTTGAACTGCCATCTTATGCCTCCGCTACTTTTTCAATGTTAACTAAAAACGCTTTGAATTCCGGTGTTTGCGTATTGGCATCACCGACACGAGGTGTCAAGTTATTGGCGAAGAAGCCTTTTTTACCGACACCGACAAAGCCCCAGTGAATCGGAATACCGACAGTATGTACCGGCTTACCGTCAACTTCTAGTGGACGAATACGCTTGGTAACAACAGCAACTGCTTTAATATAACCACGAACAGAAGTCACTTTTACTTTATCGCCGTGTTTAATGCCTTTTTCGGCAGCAAGTTGTTCGCTGATTTCCACAAATTGTTCCGGCTGTGCAATCACATTTAATAGTGAATTCTTCGTCCAGAAGTGGAAATGTTCAGTTAAACGATAAGTTGTTCCAACATAAGGGAATTTTTCGTGTGAACCGAAAGATTCCTTGTCTGATGCCAAAATACGCGCCACAGGGTTTGAAACCACGTTCGGATGCAATGGGTTTGTACCAATCGGTGTTTCAATCGGTTCATAATGTTCAGGGAACGGACCTTCTGCCATCTTATCGATAGCAAACAGACGAGAAACCCCTTCAGGTTGCATAATGAACGGAGTCACATCGCTTCCCGGCGGTGCAGCACCAAAGTCGGCAACATCGACGTAGTTCCAGTTTTTACCGTTCCATTTCACTAATTGGCGTTTCGGATTCCAAGGTTTACCTTGTAAATCGGCGGACGCACGGTTATAGATGATACGGCGGTTTAACGGCCACGCAAATGCCCAACCTAAAGTGTTACCTAAACCTGATGGATCAGAGCTGTCGCGGCGAGCCATCATATTGCCTTTTTCTGTCCATTGACCGGTATAAATCCAGTTACCGGCGGAGGTTGTTCCGTCATCACGTAAGAGACCGAAACTTGGTAATAATTCACCTTTTTTAACCAAAATATTGCCGTTCGGATCTTTAAGATCTTCAAGTGCATAACCGTTATTTTCTTTCGCTAATTCTTCGGCTGTTGGTTCGATTGGATTTAGATAATTCCACGACATCGCGTGAAGTTGTTCAATTCCGCGACCGCCTTCTTTATCGTAAAGCTCTAACATTGCTTCACGAATTTCAGAAAGAATAGCAACATCCGGTTTGGCTTCTTCAGGCGCAGCAGCACCTTTCCAGTGCCATTGTAACCAACGACCTGAGTTGGCGATTGAACCGTCTTCTTCAGCGAAACAGGTAGTCGGTAAACGGAAGACTTCAGTTTGAATATCTTCGGTTTTCACGTCGTTATATTCACCGTAGTTTTTCCAGAAATCGGAAGTATCTGTTGCTAACGGATCCATAACAACTAAAAATTTCAGTTTGCTGAGTGCGCTGATCACTTTGTTTTTATCCGGATATGAAGCAATCGGGTTAAAGCCTTGGCAGAGATAACCGTTGACTTTGCCGGCATACATCATATCGATGAAACGGAAGTGGTCATATTTTTGATCCATCTTCGGCAAGAAGTGATAACCGAATTGATTGTCGGCAGTTGCTTTATCACCAAAGAAAGTTTTCAACATACTGATAAAGAATTTAGGTGTGTTGCCCCAGTAATTGACCTGACCTTTTTGTGAAAGTTTCGGTGTAATGCGATTGAGATAAGTTTCTAAAGAAATATCTTTATCGGTTGGTAAGCCCATATAGCCCGGCAACATATGCGGGAATAGACCTAAGTCAGTAATTCCTTGTACATTTGAGTGCCCACGCAATGCATTAACACCACCACCGGCGACCCCGATATTACCGAGTAATAACTGGATCATTGCCATAGTACGAATATTTTGTGAACCGACAGTATGTTGAGTCCAACCTAATGCGTACATAAAGGTGGCAACCTTCGCCGGATCGGCTGTTTTAGCGATTTCAGTACAGAAAGTTAAGAAATCTTTTTGTTTTGTTCCGCAAATACGTTCAACCATTTCCGGTGTATAACGGGAAACGTGTTTCTTCAATAGATTAATGACACAACGCGGATCTTGCATAGTCATATCACGTTTAGCAAAACCTTCTTCATCCAACTGATAAGACCAAGTGGATTTATCATATTGGCGTTTTTCAGGATCGTAGCCGCTGAATAGACCCTCTTCAAAACCAAAGCCTTCGTTTACTAAGAAAGTTGCATTGGTATAGTGTTTAACATATTCGTGCTGGATCTTGTCGTTGCTTAATAGATAGTTGATTACCCCTGAGAGGAATGCAATATCGGTACCTGAACGAATCGGCATATAAATATCGGCGACAGACGCGGTACGATGGAAACGTGGATCTACCACCATAATTTTCGCACCATTGTTTTTCTTCGCTTCGATTGCCCAACGGAAACCGACAGGGTGTGCCTCAGCGGCATT
The DNA here is from genome assembly GCF_054166015.1 of Gallibacterium sp. ZY190522. Lineage (NCBI taxonomy): Bacteria > Pseudomonadati > Pseudomonadota > Gammaproteobacteria > Pasteurellales > Pasteurellaceae > Gallibacterium > Gallibacterium sp. ZY190522. The sequence goes on along the minus strand of NZ_CM135118.1, from coordinate 1,514,845 downwards.
ACCGCCCATCACGATAACGAGATCGGAATTTTTAATATCAACCCAGTGATTGGTCATCGCACCGCGACCAAATGATGGAGCAAGACTTGCTACCGTTGGTCCGTGTCAGATACTCGCTTGGTTGTCTACAGAAAGGATACCTAACATTCTTACCCATTTTTGGGTCAAAATGCCGGTTTCATTACTCGCTGCCGATGCCGCCAACATACCTGTGGTTAACCAACGGTTTACCGGAGTACCCTCTGCATTGGTTTCGATAAAGTTGGCATCGCGGTCATCTTTCATTAAACGAGCGATACGAGTAATTGCTTCGTGCCAAGAAATACGTTTCCATTCTTTAGAACCCGGAGCACGATATTCCGGATATTGCAAACGATTCGGACTGTTTACATAATCTAAGGCACCTGCGCCTTTTGGACAAAGCGCACCGCGGCTTACAGGATGATCTGGGTCGCCTTCGATATGGAACAATTTGCCTTTAACATTTTTTGCTTTATCGCCAATGGAATAAAGTAACATTCCACAGCCAACAGCACAGTAAGTACAGGTATTTCTCGTTTCTGTCGTGTGTAATAATTTATACTCACGAGGAGCAGCTAATGCCGCTTCCGGTGCGAACCCGAGCATAGCGGCACTTGTGCCAGCCATTCCACCTGCACAGATCTTAAAGAATTTTCTTCTTGTGACCTGCATAGATACTCCTTGTTGGATAGTAATAGAGTGGTTAATAAATTTGTTTTAGATTGTAATCAAAATGTAATCCATACATTTTGCGGTGTAGGTTACTCTTTCTTTGTAATATAATCAACGTTCAATTGTCTGTTTATATCGAGGATTACGTCGGCAAGCATATGCCGATCGCTAGAAAGATACACCTACTTATTATAGGTATTTTGGGAAAAATGTGATGCAGTTCATTAATAAGAAAAGTGTTTTTTATCAAAAAAAAGTGAATTTTTGTGATCCGAGCTTGATTGCGGAAGAAAAAATGGAAACGTTAGCGGTCGAAATGCCGGTAGCCTTGGTTTATAACGATATTTCTCACAGTGTGATGATGTGCACACCCCAAGATTTAGAAGATTTTGCGATTGGTTTTTCTTTGACCGAAGGCATTATTGATGATCCGAAACAGATTTATGGCATTGATGTTGAACCGAGTTGCGCAGGGATTGAAGTGCAAATAGAACTGTCCACGCGCAAATTTGTCGATTTAAAGCAATATCGGCGAAATTTAGTCGGCAGAACCGGTTGCGGTATTTGTGGCGTGGAGCAGTTACAACAAGTGAAACGTCATTATGCCTCTATTACGCCAACGTTCACATTGGAGTTAAATCGACTCGATGGTTGTTTAACACAACTGGAACAGCATCAACCTTTGGCGCAAGCAACCGGCGCAACACACGCCGCCGCTTTTTTTAATCCTCAAGGTGAATTGTTGGCAATTCGTGAAGATGTCGGACGGCACGTTGCACTGGATAAATTATTAGGATGGTATGCAACGCATCAGCGTCCGCAAGGGTTTGTTTTTGTGAGCAGTCGTGCCAGCTATGAAATGGTGCAAAAATGCTTGGCTTGTGGTGTTGAAATGCTGGTGGCAATTTCCGCACCGACGGCGTTAGCGGTGGAAATGGCGGAACAACACAACCTCACTTTATTCGGCTTTGCCCGCCACGGACGTGTTACGCAATATAGCGGTTTACCTGCGACTAATTAAAAAGATATTGCTCAAGTGTAGCAGCAATGCCATTTTCATCGTTGCTAAGGGTGACCAAGTTGGCCTGTTGTTTCACTTCTTCTTCAGCATTACCCATCGCAACACCTAAGCCGACACTCGATAGCATACTGGTATCATTATGGTTATCGCCAAATGCAATGACCTGTTGCGGATCAATTTGCCACGCTTGCAATAATTGCAATAAACGCCCACCTTTACTGTTGCCGACATTGGCAATATCAACACGATCAACCCACGACCATTCGCAACTGAATTGATCCGCCGGCAGTTGATCTACCACTTGCAACATCACTTCCCGATTTGGTGCACTGATAACACATTTCCAAATAATATCGCCGCTGCTAATAAAGTGATAGAGATCAGGCACTTGGCGTACATTCGGACGAACCGCCTCATCACAACTGTCTGCCCACGCTTTGAATTTTGTCATATGGGGATTAAATACCTGAAAATTCATTGCATCTCGGGAGTAGAGCAACACGTGAGAGCCATATTGATTGGCTAAATCCAAAATGCGTTTCGCTTTGGCGGCAGTCAACGGATTGGCTGCCAACACCTGATCATCTTGCATTTGGTATAGATAAGTGCCGTTACAGCAGATTACCGGCGTATCCAAGCCAAGTTGATGATAATAGGGTTTCACCGCTGTATGATGGCGACCGGTTACCAACACCACTTTTTTACCGAGAGCTTTGGCTTTTTGTATCGCCTCAACACTGCTTGGCAAGATTTCACCGTTACTGTTCAATAATGTGCCGTCTAAATCAAAAGCGACAACTTGATAAGACATAATTTTCCCCTAAAAATGAGAATGGGGTGCATAAACACCCCATTAAATTGCTAAATATTATAATAAACCGGCTGTTTGCAACGCTTTAATCACTTTCGGTTGCGCTGCTTCACTTAATACAGTGAGCGGTAGACGCAGTGTCGGTTCATCAATTAAGCCGAGTTTGTAGCACGCCCATTTCACCGGGATCGGATTGGATTCAACAAACAGATCGTGGTGCAATGCCATTAAACGTTGATTAATTTTTTCCGCTTCATCAAATTTACCGGCTAAAGCCAACTGACAAACTTTTGCCATATCTGCTGCTGCCACATTGGTGGTAACTGAAATCACCCCTTCTGCGCCCTCTTTCATAGAATCTAAGAAAGTCGCATCATCACCGCTTAACACAATGAAATCTTCACCGGCAAGCTGTTTAATTTTTTTCACGCGGCTAACATCACCGGTTGCTTCTTTAATACCGACAATATTTTCGATTTTAGACAAGCGACCGACAGTTTCCGGCAATAAATCGCTACCGGTACGTCCCGGTACGTTATAAAGGATTTGCGGTAAATCGGTACATTCAGCAATGGTTTTAAAATGCTGATACATCCCTTCCTGTGTCGGTTTGTTGTAGTAAGGCACTACAGTTAAACAGCCGGCAATACCGCTGCCGTTTAATAATTTGGTCATTGTAACCGCTTCACTGGTGGCATTGGCACCGGTTCCGGCAATTACCGGAATGCGTCCATCGGCAAATTCGAGCGTTTTTAAAATGGTTTTAATGTTTTCTTCAATACTTAGTGTGGCAGATTCACCGCTGGTACCTACGGAAACAATCGCATTGGTGCCGGCTTCGATATGGTAATTAACCAATTTTTTTAATTGACCGTAATTGACTTCACCGGCGCTATCCATTGGGGTTACGAGGGCAACAATGCTGCCTGAAAATAAAGGTTGTGATGACATAAATTTCTCCTGAGCGTTTGTTCGCTGTAATACAAAATTTTTAGAAAAACAATGTTTTCTAGATTGCCAAAATTACCTTACATTGCAAGCAATTTTTTTATTTTTCACTATAATTTGTTTGAGCGCGGACAAAGCCGCTGCAAATAAAAACAGCTTGATACTTTCATTGTACGAAGCTTCAGCATTCTTAATGAAGGGAAGCCAAGTACAAGCGAGTAAAAATTAAAGGAGAAAATCAATGCAAACTTTAACCGCAGGTGCAAAGGCACCAGAATTTACCTTATTGGATCAACATTCCCAACCGGTATCATTAAACGAATTTCGTGGACAAAAAGTGCTGGTCTATTTCTATCCGAAAGCGTTAACACCGGGATGCACAACCCAAGCGTGTGGCATTCGTGATACAAAAGCAGAGTGGCAGAAGTTAAATGTGAAAGTTTTGGGTATCAGCCCTGATTTACCGGCAAAATTGGCGCAATTTGAACAGAAGAAAGAACTTAATTTCACTCTGTTATCCGATCCAGAACACAAAGTCGCAGAGGCTTTCGGTGTTTGGGGAGCGAAAAAATTTATGGGCAGAACATTTGATGGCATTCATCGCATCAGTTTTTTAATTAACGAACAAGGGGAGATTGAAAAAGTATTCGATAAGTTCAAAACCGGAGAGCATCATCAGGTTGTGATTGATTATTTAAAATCTTAATTATCATTATCTTTTTTATATAAAACCTTCTGATTTTCTCTAAAAGGAAAAGGTATTAAACGTTTTCTAGATTTTAGAGAAGAGGTTTAGAATTCAGTTATTGAAAATAATTTTCAAAAAGAGAAAGTTCAAAATAGAGAATTATAAATAACTTAAAGGTCTAGATTTTCATCTAGACCTTATTTGCAACTTGAATATTATTGAATATTAAATCTCAGCGAATCTCAAGTATCGCCCTCTTAAAATAAGAGGGCAGATTATCTTACCACTGATACCCAACGCCAATTCCACCAGTAAAGTCGTTTTGTGTATTATGGCTAGCACTTGCTCTAATAATCAAGTTTCCATTATCCGCAATACGAGATACCCCTAAGGCAATAGCAGATTGCCCTTTATGGTAACCCGTGGAAACGGCAACCATACTTTTACCTGGAAGATAAGCTTGAGGTAAATTCGCCATTGCAGCGGAAGAAGCCGCAACACCACTGATGTTTTGAGAAAGATTATTCAGTTGTTGATTGATATTTGATGCAACACCTTTCAACTGACTTACATTCACCGCATCAGTATCGGCAGCTCCAGCAGCTACGTTAGTTAAACGGCGGTATTCTCCCTCTTTACCGAAAGATACCTCACCAATAACCTCACTACCTTTACCTACTGCCTGCTCGTGGGCATACACGGTTGCAGATTGTAACGCTTCTAAAGATTGTAAAGCGTGAGCACCACTACCTAATGCAACACTACTTGCATTCGTATCAACACGGGTGTTATTACCAATAGCAATACCTTGTATGTTTGTATCAAGTCCACTATTGAGTACATTAACATAACTGTTACTTCCCATTACTAAGGCACCGTGTGACCCTTGTGTTACCGTCACATTGTTACCCATTGCCATAACCCCCTGAGTTTTCTCACTTAATGCGGTGATTTTCTCATTAATTGCCTCGCGTTTTTCCATATAATCCGCAAGTGCGGTGTTATATTCCGCCATTTTTTCTAAATAAGCATTGACTCTGTTTTGATAGTCTTGATCGGTTTCGTCTGTACCTTTCTTTTCCAATTTACCTGGACGCGTAGGGCGAGTTAATGCTTTCCGTTCTTCAACTAATGCTGTCAATTCATCTCCTGAACCAAGGGTACTATTATTACCAACTAAGTAACTGCTTGTTGCATTAATAATACTCGGGTCACCGAAAGCCCCTGAGTTATTCCCGAAAACTTCATTACCTGTTCCGACACTAATGCTATCACTACCGTGAACACTGCCTTCAGAACCAATAACAATACTGTTTTCACCTTTAACCACAGAACCGCTACCCATCGCCAAAGAATTTTCACCTTCTGCACTGGATTGATAACCGACAGCTGTTGCGTAAGCTCCACTTGCACTTGAGTCTTCTGTATTGCTCGCTTGATCTGTCTGTTTTGTTTCACCATCATTAGTATGGAAGAACTTAATCCCTTGCTCGTTCATATTGCTAATTGCAGTATATACCGAGTTGGTTAAATACTCTTTCTGGTCAGAAACATTATAGGTTTTAAGTACAGGTTTACCATCTTGTACAAGAACATCACCACTCGTTTCACCTTCAAAGATGGTACCGTCATCTAATCCTTTATTATCTTTATTAACCTCTTTATTCGCGATATTAATATTACTACTTCCCGTTACAGCTTGAGTAAGTTCTTTTAACTGTGCAATAGTCACAGCATCACCATCATCCTCACCTTTTGCCAAGTTAGTGATCTTATTACCACCGTTATCTAAACCCTTACTACTCAGTGAAACGGAAGGTGCAACACTACCATCATCTTTTGCTGGAGGTGTAATAGTGATTCCCGCTCCATTTACAGTGGTTGTATTTCCCTCTGCATCTTTAAATTCAGATGATGTTAGGTTTTTCAGATCTTTGGCTAACTGCACTGTTAAGCTATTATCTGTGGCATTACTTTTCACATTAATATTGCCTGTTGCACTCTCAAAGCTTTCTGCTTTAGCTGCATCAACGCCATCACCTACCACTTTAAGTTGCGTACCTAATGGGCGATGAACATTTTCTTCATTGTTACCCACAAAGTCCAATCCAGCTTGAGCAAGTGCTTGTAAATCACCAACCGTTGCCACTTTGTTTAAGTCTGCTCCAGATTTGGTTAATAAACCAGATTGCCCATCGGTTCCTGCAATGGCTTTTTTCGCTGCGTCAGCAGTAATTGCTTGAGGGTTTGCCGGATTACCATCCACACCATTATTACCCGCTGAACCATCTAATCCTAACCCACTTTTCACATTGGCGATCTGCGTTGGAGAAGTGGTTGAACCATCTGGATTAACGTTTGATATCACTATATTCGTTGATGGTACAGGTGTTGTATTCGGATTTGGTGTTAATGCTCCCGTTGTAGGATCTTTCGTTAAATCTCCCGCTTTATAATAAGCTGATGAACCATCTGGCGTCGTGATCTTCACTAAACGTTCACCTTGTTCATTGGTATAAACCGTATTACCCGCAGTTCCATCACGCAATGCTTGGATTTTATCTAACACAGAAGTTCCATTTAAACCATCAGCACCACTTGGGCCAGTAGTACTATCAATTGGTAAAGTATTCGGTGTGCTTACACCCAATTTATCCGCAAGATCTTTTAATGCTCCTTCTGTAGCTGCATTATTACGGTTATCGCCTGTACCATAATCACTACTCAATGGGCCATTACCGTCTTTCCCTACTAGGGTGCGATCAGCCAAGTTTGAAATAGTGCCATCTTTACCATTAACACTGATACCTTTTGAGCCGTCTTCTTTAGTAAAATTCAAACTATCTTTACTCAGTGAAGACTTAGCCCCATCAGGATTTGTCGCATCACTAAAGGTAAGAGATTCTGGCTTAAGTTCCGCTTTATTTTCTCCATTCGTAAGCGTTGTGCCACCTAAACCATAGCTCGCACTTTGTCCTGCTTTGTCATCAGAGCCTGTAATTGTCATTCCCGCAGAATTAAAGGTAGCACTTTGCCCATCTTTCGTTTCTGTTGTAATAGAAGAAATATTTGAAATCTCTTTCGCCAATTTCACTATTAACGCATTGTTATCAGGATCAGTAACCACACCAATATTATCATCGGTTAATTTCGCTGGATCAGTTACCCCGCCTTTCACATTCAGTTGTTCACCTAATTTGCGAGAAACCTTCTCACCACTGTCGCCACCAAAAGATAAGCCTTTATCAGTCAATTCAGTTTCTAATTTAGTTTCTAACGCAGCGGTAACCCCTGCAAGATCTTCCACATTCACAACACTAGAGCCTTTATTTTCTGCTGCATCTTTAAGGTGATCTAACATTGTTTTACCTTGTGTTTCTTCTGTTGGTTTAATTGCACTTTTCACACCAGATAAGGTTTTATTATTTAATGCAAGATCATCATCATTAAAGGTTAATTGTGCCTTTTGATCTTCAGGTTTTGTTGATGTTTTATCTGTTACCGAACCTTTAACGCCACCGCCGATACTCGTGATATTCGTCAGCACCTTGTTTAACTGAATCACTAGTTTGTTATTCGTTGGGTCGCCAAAAACATTGATATTTCCGACCGCACTTGTAAAATCAGTCGCTGAGTTATCGCCAACAATCTCTAATTTCGTACCAAGTGGACGGTGAATAATAGTAGAAGTATTATTTCCATTAAAATCCAATCCTGCTTGAGCCAAGGCTTGTAAATCACCAATCGTTGCCACTTTATTGAGGTTGTTAGCTCCTTTCATTGCCAATAATCCAGATTGCCCATCCGCACCTGCAATCGCTTCTTTCGCTTTTTTAGCAGTAATCGGTTCCGCTGTTTTATCCAACCCTAAGCCACTTTTCACATTCCCCATTTGAACTGGAGAAGTAGTTGAGCCATCTGGATTCACTGCTGTTGAAACAATGCTATCTTTAGCCACTTCTTTTGGTGTATCCGCATCAGCCAAAGCGGTAGCTGAAGAACCATCTTTCGCAATAGGCTCGCCATCTTTAAATGTTGTTCCCTCTGGATACCATTTACCATTAGGTCCTTGTACTTTATCACCCACTTTTTCAGCAACATAATATTTGCCATCATTCCCTTTCACTAAACGGTTGCCATCTGGATCGGTATAAACCACATTACCCGCTAGACCATCACGCAAGGCAGTGGTTTTTTCGGTTAAGGTCTTACCGTCTAAACCGTCTTTTCCTGCTGGGCTGTCTGTTGGCGACACTTCTTGCGTATCAGATAAACCTAATTGATTTTTCAACTTATCTAATTGGGCTTTATTAATCGCAGAATTCTCTGTTTTCCCCGCTGCAATGCCTTTCAATTCAACAGGCATTGTTGATGAACCATCATCGCCTGGTTTACTCAAAGTTAAAGAAGAACCATCTTTGCTTGGTGTTAAGCTAATTGGTGTTCCTTCATTTGCTGCTAGTTTCACGCCCTCAAAAGTTGGGGTTTTCAACATTTCAATGCGTAATGTGCCTTTATCATTATGGGTAATTAAATTGTCCGCACTGTAGTTTGCTTTATTATCATCTCCATAAGTAGTGTTAGATTTCCCTTCAATTTTCAAAGTAGAACCCAAGGTTTTATGAATGGCTTTGCCTTCTGCTTCATTGCCTAAGAAATCAATACCCGCTTGAGCAAGGGCTTGTAAATCGCCAACGGTTGCCACTTTGTTTAAGCCTGCTCCAGATTTGGTTAATAAACCAGGTTTCCCATCCGCTCCTGCAATAGCTTCTTTCGCTTTTTTAGCAGTAATCGGTGTCGCTGTTTCATCCAACCCTAAACCACTTTTCACATTGCCCATTTGAATTGGCTTTTCTGTGCTACCATCTGGATTCACTGCTGTTGAAACAATGCTATCTTTAGCCACTTCTTTTGGTGTATCCGCATCAGCCAAAGCGGTAGCTGAAGAACCATCTTTCGCAATAGGCTCGCCATCTTTAAATGTTGTTCCCTCTGGATACCATTTACCATTAGGTCCTTGTACTTTATCACCCACTTTTTCAGCAACATAATATTTGCCATCAGAACCTTTTACTAAACGCTTGCCATCTTGGTTTGTATAAACCACATTACCTGCTAAACCATCACGCAAGGCATTGGTTTTTTCGGTTAAGGTTTTACCGTCTAAACCGTCTTTTCCTGCTGGGCTGTCTGTTGGCGACACTTCTTGCGTATCAGATAAACCTAATTGATTTTTCAGTTCATCTAATTGGCCTTTATTAATCGCAGAATTCTCTGTTTTCCCCGCTGCAATGCCTTTCAATTCAACAGGCATTGTTGATGAACCATCATCGCCTGGTTTACTCAAAGTTAAAGAAGAACCATCTTTGCTTGGTGTTAAGCTAATTGGTGTTCCTTCATTTGCTGCTAGTTTCACGCCCTCAAAAGTTGGGGTTTTCAACATTTCAATGCGTAATGTGCCTTTATCATTATGGGTAATTAAATTGTCCGCACTGTAGTTTGCTTTATTATCATCTCCATAAGTAGTGTTAGATTTCCCTTCAATTTTCAAAGTAGAACCCAAGGTTTTATGAATGGCTTTGCCTTCTGCTTCATTGCCTAAGAAATCAATACCCGCTTGAGCAAGGGCTTGTAAATCGCCAACGGTTGCCACTTTGTTTAAGCCTGCTCCAGATTTGGTTAATAAACCAGGTTTCCCATCCGCTCCTGCAATAGCTTCTTTCGCTTTTTTAGCAGTAATCGGTGTCGCTGTTTCATCCAACCCTAAACCACTTTTCACATTGCCCATTTGAATTGGCTTTTCTGTGCTACCATCTGGATTCACTGCTGTTGAAACAATGCTATCTTTAGCCACTTCTTTTGGTGTATCCGCATCAGCCAAAGCGGTAGCTGGAGAACCATCTTTCGTAATAGGATTGCCCTCTTTAAATGTTGTTCCCTTTGGATACCATTTACCATTAGGTCCTTGTACTTTATCACCCACTTTTTCAGCAACATAATATTTGCCATCAGAACCTTTTACTAAACGCTCGCCATCTTGGTTTGTATAAACCACATTACCTGCTAAACCATCTCGTAAAGCATGAATTTGTTCTGTTAGGCTTTTTCCATTTAGTCCATCAGATGAGGTTGGAGTTTTTGCATTTTCTGTAGTAGGTGGTGCTGTACCAATTTTGTTATTGATCGTTTGTAAACTTTCCTTCACATTAGTAGGTAAATTATCTAATTTCTCTTTTAAAGTTTTATTTAAATCAATGGTTAAGGTTTTCCCTGTTTCTGTTGCTTCTGCTGTTGTTGTAACATAACCAGAAGTTCCTAGTACTTTAAGAGCTTGTTTTTTTAAATCAACTTTAGTATTAGTATCACCTGTTTCAGTGGCTGCCACATCTTTATTATTATCCCCTCTGAATGCCAAAGAAGAACTTAGGCTACTGGTAGCCGTGTTAATAGCATTTGCAATATCGCCAGCAGTAACTAATTTAGTTTTATCACTAGCAGAAACAGCACCTGTGGTTTGATCATTGGTTAAGTTCGTGGTTTGCACATCAAACTTCACTGTTGCCACATTGCTATCTGTAGGCATTTCTACACTTGCTGTAGTTAATTTGCCATCGGCAAAGTTTACTTTTTTGCCTGCACCAATCTCTGCTTTCTTCGTGCCACCTTGTTGGATTTCCCAACCAGAATTTACCGCACTTGTAATTTGGTTAATGGCTTGTGTAATGCTCGTTGGTGCAGTTGTGATACCATTAACAGAGGTTAATGTTGTTGTATCACCTAATTTTTTATCAGTATAAGATTGTGCATCACTAATGGCTTGTGCTTTTGCTGTGTTAATATCATCTGTCCAATCTTTCGCTTCAAATTCAACTGCGCCATCATCTTTTGCTGTAATAGTTAAATTATTATTTAGCGATTTAAAATTCAGTCCTTTTGATAAAGAGACTTGTTTTGCTGGAGTCGCTGTTGATGTGTCATTTGTTGAGGTATAACTCAGTTTTACATTAGCCGCTAATTTACTAGGATCAACCGCATTATTTACTACTGTTGCAAGATTTCCAGCCGTGACTAATTTATCCGCATCATCTTTTGTTGGTGCGATAATCTTACCTGTACTATCATTATTTGCCAATGTCGCAGTATTTACATTAAAACTCACTGCGGCTGGTTTATCCGCTGTTTTAGCTGTAACTATAGCGGTAGTATTGCTTCCATTAATAAAATCAACAGCTTCAGTTGCTCCAACATTTCCTTTATCTGCATTATTTTCTTTTAGTTTCCATCCTGTGTTCACTGCGGTAGAAAGTTGTTGAACCGCTTCGCTAATTGTTGTAGGTGCGGCGGTATTTCCGTTAATTGTTGTGGTTGGGGCTGTGTTTCCGAGTAAATTCTGAATAGTTGTAATATTCCCTGCCGCACTGCTTGAAGCCTTTTCAAGGTTTGTTAATGTATCTGTAATTGTTGAATCTAAGGAGATTGTTAGGCCATCAGATGTTGCATTTGTTTTAATTTGCCCTTTAGTGCCTAACACTTTAAGAGCTTGTTTTTTTAAATCAACTTTAGTATTAGTATCACCTGTTGCATCGACTTTCACATTAGCATTATCATCCCCTCTGAATGCCAAAGAAGAACTTAGGCTACTGGTAGCTTTATTAATAGCTGTTGCGATGTTTTCAGCAGATACCAATTTATTTTTATCTGCGTTTGCTACAGAAACGGCACCTGTGGTTTGATCATTGGTTAAGTTTGTGGTTTGCACATCAAACTTAACTGTTGCTACATCATTAGACATTTCTACATTTGCTGTAGTTAGGTTGCCATCGGTAAAGTTTACTTTTTTGCCTGCACCAATATCCCCTTTCTTTGTGCTGCCTTGTTGAATTTCCCAACCAGAATTTACCGCACTTGTAATTTGGTTAATGGCTTGAGTGATGGTAGTTGGTGCAACATTGTTATTCCCATTGACAGCTGTTAATGGGATGTTGCCTAGTTTTCCGTCAGTGTAAGTTTTTGAAGCATTAATGGCTTGTGTTTTTGCTGTACTAATATCATTTGCTAGTGTTTTTGTGCCAGCAAGCTCTTTTATACCATCTTCATTTAAAGCGAGATTGAAGGTTTTCTTTTGAGTTGATTGATCTGTTTCTGGAGTTACTGTTAAAGCTGTTGAACTGCTTTTTACATCCACTAACCCTGTAATGGCGTTTTTACCTTCATCAGTAAGATTACTTAACGCAGTATTAGCTCTACCTGATGAAAGCTGATTTACAGTATTTTGGATAGTGGTTACATTGTTTTTAGTTGTTGCAAGATCGCTCTTCGTCTTGGTTAGCTCTCCCTCAATGGTAGAAACTTTATCTAAAGTCGTTTTAGTTTTATCATCAAGGGAAATTAGCACATCAGCTCCAGAAGCAGTGGTGGTGATTCCACCATTAGTAGCCCCTTTAATACCAAAACTAGAATTGGTTTGACGATTTTGTGCTGTCGTCTTCAAACCATTATCGCTTTCTAGAGTTACTGTACTATTTGCAATTTTCTGGATTGCGTTATGTACAGTGCTTTCCCCTGTCCCTCCAATATCAGAAAAAGTCAAATTGCCTAAATCATTGCCATTTTCTTTAACAACTGCCGCATTACCACCTAAATTGCTAACAAGCGTTGTGGCTAAATTACCTAATGCAAGATTAGTGCGATAAAGTTGTGAACCATTAACGGCATCCATTGAATCGGCACTTAATTTACCTGCGGCAACATGTTGTAACGTTCTGCCCCCTGCTGGTCCAATGCTAAATACACTTGTTGGAGTTCCCGTGAACCCACCATAAGTTAAACCGCCAATCTCTGCCGAGCTATAAGAACTTATGCCACGTGTTTCACCATTGGTTGCAACTGTAGAATTATTACCAATTACAACAGAATCATTATAAGAGTCTTTTAGATTAATATTGTTACCGATCACCACGCCATTTTGTGATTGATTTGAAGAATTATTCCCCAATACAAGTGCATTTTGTGACTGACTTGAAGATTCATTTCCTAAAACAATAGCGTTTTCTGCATTCGCCTTAGCTTTTTTACCAATCGCAATTGCTCCTTCTTCCCAAGCTTTAGCTTGATAACCTTGAGCAATGGCATAATTTGTTCTTGCCACAGATTCTGTACCCAATGCAAGAGCCGCTGTTCCATTAGCGATGGTTTTTACCCCGACAGAAGCCGACCTATCTCCCAATGCAATAGCTTTTACCCCTAACGCTGCATCTTCTTTATTAGAAGATGTGTTTTGGGCAGTAATTTTACTTTCCATTGTGGTTGAGCCATCCGTTCCCGTTTTGAGCGTGGAGGTAATTAATTGATATTTCGATGAATTGTCTTTTAGAGAACCGCTTCCATTAGAAGTTTGATAGGTCTGCTCAGGTTGGGTGATTGTGCTATAACCATCGTTATTAATATCATTAAATTTCGTTAAATCTAGTTGGTAATTCCCTAAAGCATTGGAGAATGTTCCCATTGCCACAGAGGCTTCGCCCATTCCTTTTGATTCGCTACCAATGGCAACGCTGTAGCTATCGCGGGCAACAGAACGTGTTCCCACGGATAAGGCATTTGTGCCACTGGCAATGCTCTTCATTCCCAGAGAAACAGATTGCAAACCAAAAGCAGAAGATTTAAAACCTAAAGCAACATTATCGCCGCCTGTATTAGAACTTAGTTTATTATTAGAATTAGTGATGAGATGAAATGCCTCTCCTGAAGACCTTGAATAAATCTGATCAAAAGAATCAGCTAAACCAAAATTGGAATTTAAAACTGAACTTCCTTTCGCATTGCTGAATGCCCCGTAAGCGGTATCTCCAGTACTCCAGCCTATAGCAGTTCGTCCGACCACAGTACCATTATTTCCAGCAGGATGTTGCCCATCTTTACCTACATATGCAGCATCTCCATTTGTATCTCCTGCACCAATAACAATTGAGCCAGCTACACTACTTCTTCTTTGCCCCCCCCTGCCGTATAATCAGTTGCTACAGCAACAGAAGATAAAGATGTTAAGATTACAAGTGTAGTTAATTTCTTCCCTTTATTTGCTTTTCCTTTCCCTTTTGCTAATTCTGAAACCACTTTAAATAAGCCTAAAATCGGGTCAAAAATAATTTTATAAACTTTGTTCATTGCAATGCCTCATAAATTCCTAATTGCGATTCTTTAAACAAAAAAGAACACGCGTTTGATTATGCTTCTTTTGTGCTAGAAATCCGTTTCCTACAAAAAATATTATTAATAAAAAACGAAATATTTCAAAAAATCTGAATGTTACTCAAATATTGTACAAAAATGTCGGGGATTTTATAGACACAAATGAAATATAGATATAACTCATTTTAGTTATATTTGTTATGAAATGGCTATTGATGAAATAGGTATGTAAAAATTTAAATAAGAAAATCAGCACTTTTAAATAGTTTTCTAATACAAAAATAAGTTTAAACTATTTACAGCAGTCATTTAGCTTACTTTTCCTATAAATTTTCCGGTAGATGAGAACTTATTCTTAATATTCTAATATGAAAACTTACTATTCTGTTTTTACTATGAACAATTTGGAAAAAATATTACTGTTTTCCTTGAATTTTTTCCAGCCAGTCTAAAAATGGTTGTGCTTCTAAAAAACCGGTAATACGGCTATTGGCAATTTCATTTCCCTGTTGATCAAAAAAGAGAATAGTTGGTAAGCCTAGCACATTATATTTCTTACTTAATATCTGATTTTCTACACTATTTTTTGTCATATCGACTCGAATTAATAAAATTTGAGACAACTTTTGTTGTACTTGTGGCTGATTAAAGGTTTTATGTTCAAACTCTTTACAAGCAACACACCAGTCAGCATAAAGATCAACCATTGCGATTTGATGAGGATTTTGTTGCAATTGTTGTTGTAATTGATTAAGTGAAGTTACAGTGATAAAGGTTTTATCGCTATTACTACCATTGCTATTTTGCCAATATTGTTGCCAACTGAAGTAAAGCGGAGTGGCAGATAAAATAATGCCGATAAGAGCAAAAAGCTGCCAAAAACGATGTTTTTTACCAACGATAGTAATAAACCAACTAAAAGAAGAGATACCCAATAATGACCACAAAATCTGTTCCCAATAAGTCGGTAAAATACGGGAAAGCAGAATAATCGGCAATGCTAGCAGTACAAAACCGAAGGCAACTTTCACATTTTCTAGCCAAGCGCCGGACTTAGGTAGAATTTTATTGCCGAAGATGGTAATTGCAATTAATGGTACGCCCATTCCTAAGGCTAATAAATAGAGTGTTAATGCACCGGTCAGTAGATCACCGGACTGTGTGACATAAAGCAGCGCTGCTGAAAGCGGTGCAGATGTACAAGGTGAAGCGATTAAACCAGCAATAGCACCCATTATAAATACGCCACCATAAATACCAGCAGATTGTTTTTGACTTAATGCATTCAATTTAGTTTGCCAGCTAGAGGGGATTTGTAAATTAAATAAACCGAACATAGAGCAGGCAAGCAGAATAAATAAAAGCGCAAAGAAAGCCAATACATAAGGGCTTTGCAACCACGCTTGTAAGGAAAGCCCTACAGCAGCGACAGCTAATCCTAATAATGCATAAGTGAATGCCATTCCTTGAACATATACAAAACTGAGTAATAGTGCTTTAGCTGTATTAGCACGTTGTTTTTGCCCAATTACCAATGCTGATAGTAAAGGCAGCATAGGCAATACACAAGGGGTGAAGGCTAAACCTATACCGAGTAGAAAAAACCAAAATGCAGCATATTTGCTTTGGAATAACTGTTGAGTGAGAGATGTTTCCTGATTATTTGTCGTATTTGTGTTTAATGTATCGTGGTTTAATAGCTCTGTAAGCTGTATTTGTCGTGTTTGTGGTGGATAACATAAACCTGCGGTACACCCTTGATAGCTCACTTCTAAACTGCCTTCTGCGTGGAAAACACCTTGTTTTGGTAACAATTTGATTTCTAAGCCCTGTTCATAGACTTGTGTATTACCGAAATAGGGATCTTGATGACTTTTTTCTACAATTGGCTCAATTTGCTGTGTAAATGCAATATTTTCACCTTTAACCTGAATTGTATGTTTATAGAGATAATAATTGGGTTGAATCTCCCAATGTAGGATGATTTGTTGTGCTTGTGCCTGTACTGAAAATGGAAATGCTTGTTCGACAGTAAGAAATTCCGCTTTTTTATCAAATAGACCTGCATAAGCACTAGAAAATAGGTTAACAAGGAAAATGATACAAAAAAGTTGCCAATATTTTTTAATCATAAGTCAGCTATCACACATTAAAATATTAAAGACACGAAGTTTAGCATACTTATGCTGAATTTCTTACTTGAAGTTGCTATACTCTTGCTGTTTTGACTTATGTAATAGACAGAGGAAACAATGCCTATCAACTTTTTTCGTATTTTCCAAGAAAGTGGTTATTTTGTTCGCAATCGCTATCCGATTGTGATCACCTTTACCGTTTTATTTGCTTTAAACTCATTGGTATTTCAACTTATAGTGAATTCATACGGTGGTTTAGAAAAATTATTGTCTACTCCGACTTTAATTCCGTCACCACTTGTTTTTGCTGCATTCATCAATTTGTTTTTAACGTTGTTGTTTACGGTTTGGTTTATTTTGACAGTCGATCAAATTTTAACGAATCGCATCAGCGATATGTTCCTTTATTTGGGGGAAGCGTTAAAAAAAGTATTTGGTTTTGCCGGCTATAATATTATTTTGTTGCTGGCTTTTTTCCCAATGTTTATGGGGTTGAGTGCTTTAACCATTTCAAATGATGTAACTACATTAGTGATCAGTGCTATTGTTTCATTTGTTATCAGTGGTTATTTTTTAACTAAAGTAGCACTGTTGCCGTTTGCCTATTTATTGGAACCGGAAAAGCAGGGCTTAGGTAAATTGTATCAATTAATTAATCAACGTCGTCAATGGAAAGCTATTCTAGGTTATCTTTTTTTGGTTTATGTGCTACCTATGATGGTTAGCAATCAATTAATTTTATTGTTAGGCAAAAATTTAGTGGTGGTTTCAACCATTCTCACTGCTTTTATTAATCTGTTTTCGCTTATTTTTGCTTATCGTTTTTATCGCGTGTTTATGAAAAAAGTATCATTATGAAACAACTATTAGAATTTATTCCACTTATTCTCTTTTTTGCCGTTTATAAATTTTTTGGCGTGCGTGAGGCGGCAATTACCTTAATTATCGCCACAATGATTCAATTTGCGATTTTGAAAATCAAATACGGCAAAATTGAGAAATCACAATGGATTATGGCAATAGCTATCATCTTTTTCGGTAGTTTGACAGCCTATTTTAATGATCTTGAATTTTTGAAATGGAAAGTCACCATTGTTTATGCATTATTTGCTTTGATTTTATTAATTAGCCAGTTTGGCTTTAAGAAATTATTGATAAAAAGTATGCTAGGCAAGGAAATTGAACTGCCACAGAAAGTATGGGAAAACCTCAATTTGGGATGGGGAATTTTCTTTATTATCTGTATGTTGATTAATATTTATGTCAGCCTGTTTTTATCAGATGATATCTGGGTGGATTTTAAATCTTTCGGCTTTTTTGGTTTGACTTTGGCAGCATCACTATTAACCGGTGTTTATATTTATCCGCATCTTTCACAACAAAAAAATAGGGATGAAAAATGAGTACGACAGAGCGTGTGCCAAGTGGCACTTTGTTGTTAAGAACATTGGCAATGCCTTCTGACACCAACGCCAACGGTGATATTTTCGGCGGTTGGATTATGTCGCAAATGGATATTGGTGGTGCGATTTTAGCTAATGAAATTGCACATCGGCGTGTGGTTACTGTACACGTTAATAACATTACATTTCATAAGCCGGTGTCGGTTGGTGATATTGTATGTTGTTACGGACGCTGTACTCGAGTTGGTAATACTTCGTTGCAAATAGAAGTGGAGGTGTGGGTAAAACACGCCTTTCGGGATTTTGTTTCTGAACGCGATTTAGTGACCGAAGCGGTATTTACCTATGTTGCGATAGATGAAAACGGCAAACCTTATCCGATTCCGAAAGAGAATAACGCTGAATTGGAACAAGCATTGCAAATGATTAAACAACATCAAGATAAGGAGTAATTATGTACTATGTGATTTTTGCCCAAGATTTACCCGACACTTTAGAACAACGTTTAGCAGTGCGTGAAAAACATCTCGCTCGTTTATCTGCATTGCAACAACAAGGACGTTTATTAACTGCTGGCCCGAACCCAGCAATTGATGATGAAAATCCGGGTACAGCCGGATTTACTGGTTCAACAGTTATTGCTGAATTTTCTTCTTTGGCAGAAGCACAAAATTGGGCGGCACAAGATCCTTATGTAGAGGCAGGTGTTTACGGTGATGTGATCGTAAAACCTTTTAAGAAAGTGTTCTAATAATTTTTGTATTTTACAAAATTTAATTGTTTAACAGATAGATGAAACAAGACCGCCTTTGAGCGGTCTTGTTATTTTTGTAGAAGAGAAGAATTACATCAATACATTGGCTAAACTGATACCAACCACACATCCGACAACTACACCGATTAGACCCGGCACCATAAAGCTGTGGTTGAAATAATATTTACCGATTTTGGTTGTACCGGATACATCGAAATTGACGGTCGCAATGTCTGATGGGTAGTTAGGGATAAAGAAGTAACCATAGGTTGCAGGAAGTAAACCCACCAATAACGGTGCTGGCAATCCCATAGCGATACCTACCGGTAATAACATTCTTCCGGTTGCAGCTTGGCTGTTGATAACAACGGATACAGCGAAGAGTGCAAATGCGAATGTCCACGGATAAGCCTGAATCATTTCGGTGATACCGGCTTTGAAAGAAGGCATTGCATAAGTGAAATAGGTGTCACTCATCCACGCGATACCATAAATAGCAATTGCTGCTACCATACCTGATTTAAACACTACGCCGTTTGGTACTTTCTTAGGATCAGTTTTAGTTAGAAGCAGAATTACACCGGCGAAAGCTAGCATCATCATTTGAATGATGACACCCATTGAAATCGCTTTTGATTCTCCGATAGTACGGATTGCAGGAATCATTGCCACGATTACGATACAAACTAAGGCAAAAAGGAATAACAATACGGAATTTTTTGCTGAAGCCGGCAATGTTTCATTTAAACTGGTACTGGTAGTACTTTGAATTAATTTTCTCCATTCTGGATCTTGCAAACGACGTTGATATTCTGGATCATCTTTTAACTCTTTACCACGGCGTAAGCTATAAAGTGAAAGTGCCAACACTCCACAAAAAGTTGCTGGGATAGTGATAGATACGATGGTTAATAATGTAATGTGAGAGAATCCTGGGAGTTCTGAGATTTGCCCTAAATAGTAAACTACTGCTGCGGAAATTGGGCTGGCGGTAATTCCAATTTGTGAAGAAACGGAAGCCGCTGCCATAGGACGTTCCGGACGGATTCCGTTTTTCAAGGCAATATCGCCTATAATCGGCATAATAGTATAAACAGCGTGACCTGTTCCTAAAATCACTGTCATAAAATAGGTAACCATTGGACCGAGAATAGTGACACGTTTAGGGTTACTACGAAGAATACGTTCCGCAATCTGTAACATATATTTTAAACCGCCGGCGGCTTCAAGCACGGAAGCACAGGTAACAACGGCGATAATAATTAACATCACATCAATTGGCGGGGAAGATGGCGGCATACGTAGGATAAAGACTTCGACTAACAGACCGATACCGGAAACGACCCCGAGCCCGACACCACCAAAACGGCTGCCGACATAGAGGAAGAACAGCAACAGAATAAATTCAGCATATAGCATAAAAACCTCATAAAAATTGTTGGAAAGATAACTAAACTGGGGTAATCATAATGAAAGCGCAAAAGATCGCAACAGAAATTTCAAAAAAATTAATAAAATTTCAAAAAAAGTTTACCAATATCAAGTTTAGATTAAATTTTAAACAAAAACTTAAGGTCGATTACTTTTTCAACAGCAAGTGTAGGCAGAGTTGTCGCTTCTGGAAAATCAAATAATGATTGTTGTTGGCTGTTAATCCATACCGCTTGGCAACCGCTTTCAATTGCTCCTTGAACATCGGTAACAAGGTTATCGCCAACGTGTAATATTTGTTGCATCGAGCATTGAAAATGATGAGCTGTTTGTTGGAAAAGATCTGGATGGGGTTTAGCTCTTCCGTGTTCACCACCACGTAAAATCAGTTGAAATTGATCCAAGCCAATTTTAGGTGGATAAACATTGCCGTTGCTAATGGCAACGAGTGGGTAATATTTGGCAAGTTCCGTTAAAAATTGACGATTTTGTGTTGGAACATTAATTTTATGTCGCCATTCGATAAACAATTGCATACTTTGTTGAATAATGTTTTCAATATTGGCGTCTTTTATGCCTTGAGCTTGAAGTAGATGTGTTGCTGCGGTTTCTCGCCATACAATGACATCTTCATAGCGAAGTGGATCTTGTTGAAAAAGTTGTTGTTTATAATTTTTCCAATTATTGATATCAATTGATGCCAGTTGTTGCAGGCAATCAAGAAATGCTTGTTCTGCTGCTCTGATTACAAAATAGTTATCATATAAAGTGTCGTCCAAATCGAACGTTATCACTTTAATTGGTTGTAATTGGCGGTAAAAATGCAGCATAACTTTTCCTATTTTTCCGTTCCTATTTTTTCCGTTTTGCACGAGGATGTGCGGAATCATAAACTTGCGCTAAGTGTTGAAAATTAAGGTGTGTATAAATTTGGGTGGTGGAGAGGTTTTCGTGCCCTAATAACTCTTGCACGGCGCGTAAATCCGAACTGGCTTCCAACATATGAGTGGCAAAGGAGTGGCGTAATTTATGTGGATTTAAATGCACATTTAATCCTTGCTTGATTCCCCATTGTTCAAGACGCTGTTGAATCGCAGAGCTAGTAAGGCGATGTCCTAAATGACTGATAAATAAAGCATTGTCTTGAGGGTTAAATTGTAATCTTACTTCTAGCCATTGATGTAACGCACCAGCGGCATAACGCCCAAATGGCAAAATACGCTCTTTGTTACCTTTACCTAAAACTTTTAATTCTCGTGCTTTAAAATTAATGTCTTCCAAATTGAGTCCTCTTAATTCGGAAAGACGTAAACCGGAACTGTACATCAATTCCATAATAGCTTTATCGCGCAGTGAAAGTGGATCTTTACTTTTTATATCAAGTAATTGAGAAATAGATTCTGCATCAATACTTTTGGGTAGTCGTTTGCCAGCCTTTGGGGCGGAAATTCCATCAGTTGGGTTGACCTTAATTTGTTGATTGCGTAATAAAAATTGAAAGAAACCGCGCAGACTGGAAAGACGTAACGCCAAACTATGTTCGTGCAAACCTGATTTTTTCCCTTGTGTCAGGATAAATCTAATCACGCTCCCGTCCACTTGTCGCCAATCAGTAATGCCTTCATTAGTTAATAATTCAACACAAGCAACAATTTGTTGTTGGTAACTTTGCAACGTTTTCGCACTTAGCTGACGTTCAATACGCAGATAATCCCAATATTTTTCTAACCAATCTTGTAACATAACTATGCTTTCTTTGTTAACCATTGTTCGATTAATGGTTCAATTAAATCAACAATGGTTTCTAAAAAATCAGTTTTTTGACTACGATAGAAGTGATCTTCATTATGTGAGCTAAACACTAATACCGAATGATAAGGTTGATGATTCTGTTTTAATAAACAGAGAGCAACGGAACCGACAGGCAGTTCTTCAGGTAAAAATAACAATGATTTTTCTCGATTAGTAAGTTTTCCGAGATAAAAAGATTGCAAACCGAAACGTTCTAATCGAATAATTTCAAAAGCTTTTCTATCGATCCAATATTGCGCTTTAATCTCATTTTGTTCTTCCCAAACATCTTTGAGTAATAAAATTTTTGCACTTTTTAATTCTAATGCTTTTGCCCATTGGTTAAGATTTTGATTGGCTTTTGTAAAATTATCTGCTTGTAATAGTAATTTTTGCAAAGGCAACAAACTAAAAAAAAGCTCTTCATTCTGCTGTACGGTATTACCAATTTGATAGAGCTGTTGCTCTAGTGTTGCGATTTTTTCACGTTGCCGCCCCAATTGTGCTTCCACTAAGGAAATCATCCCTTTACGTTGATGAGGAATTTGCATTTTATCCAATAATAACAAATGACGAGCGAAAAAGTCGGAATGATCATTTAAATAATCGTGAATTTGTTGCTCAAAATCAGCATTGATTTCACTCATAATTTCCCCTTAAAGCTGAATATTGCCGTCGTAAACAAAAGTTGCATCACCAGTCATATAGAGTGGATAACCAACACCTTGCCACTCAATCATTAGTTTTCCACCCGGTAATTCGACTTCGACTTGATTGTCGAGCAGCCCTTGCATAATACCGACCGCCACCGCCGCACAGGCACCGGTTCCGCAAGCCTGAGTTTCGCCGGCACCGCGTTCAAAAACGCGTAATTTAATCTGTTTACGGTTAAGCACCTGCATAAAGCCGATATTGGCACGTGCCGGAAAACGCTCGTGATGTTCAAGCAAAGGTCCAAGCTGCTCAACATTGGCTGTTTTCACGTCTTCAACTTGCAACACACAGTGTGGATTGCCCATTGAAACGACACCGCAAAGTACGGTTTGAATATCGGTGCGTAAAATGTAGTTTTTCTCAAATTTGTTGGCAATAAAAGGCACTTTTGCCGGTTCCCAAATCGGCTCGCCCATATTCACGCGCACGGTTTCGTCATCATTGACGATCAACACGATTTTCCCTTTTGCGGTGCTGACGTTAATCTCTTTTTTATTGGTTAAGCCTTTAAGACGAACGAAACGGGCAAAGCATCTGGCACCGTTACCGCACTGTTCCACTTCGCTGCCATCTGCATTGAAAATCCGATAATGGAAATCCAGTTCCGGATCGTAAGGCGGTTCAACTAATAACAGCTGGTCAAAACCGATGCCGCGATTCCGATCAGCTAAACGGCGGATGATATCTTCAGAAAAATAGACACTCTGTGTAATGCCGTCAACCACCATAAAATCGTTGCCTAAGCCGTGCATTTTAGAAAACTGCATAATTACCTCTAGCCTAAAATTTAATGCGATTATTATAGAGAGTTCAGTTGATAAAGTCTAAACGGATCAATTATCAAATCCATTGGTAAAGCTGTTTATTGGGGCTTAATACGCTATACTAACGCGCAAAAAAATAATGGATTTTAGTTATGGCAAAACTCTATTTTTATTACTCTTCAATGAATGCGGGAAAATCAACCACTTTATTGCAATCTTCTTATAATTATCGCGAGCGCGGAATGAATACGTTGGTTTATACCGCAGCAATCGATAATCGTTATGGTGTTGGCAAAGTGACTTCGCGCATCGGCATTGAAGAACAGGCGCAACTGTTTGATCAGCAAACGGATTTATTTAGTGAAATTGAACGCATTAATCAACAGCAACATCTCAACTGTATTTTAGTGGATGAGGCGCAGTTTTTAACTAAAGCGCAGGTCTATCAGCTCAGTGAAGTGGTCGATAAATTAAATATTCCGGTGTTATGTTACGGCTTAAGAACCGATTTTCAGGCGGAATTATTTGAGGGCAGCCGTTATTTGCTGGCGTGGGCAGATCAGCTGGAGGAACTAAAAACCATTTGTTATTGTGGTCGCAAAGCCAATTTCGTATTACGCTTAAACGAGCAGGGCGAAGTGATCAAAGAGGGTGATCAGATCCAAATCGGTGGTAATGATCACTATTTATCGGTTTGTCGCCGTCATTATAAAGAAAAAATGGGTTGTTAATTTCTAACAGGATTTTGTTATGACGTTTTCATCAATTGTTACGCCAAATCTAAATCAAACAAAACATATTGTTGCGATCGGCGGTGGACACGGCTTGGGTAGGGTGATGTCTGCACTCAGTTTTATGCGTTCTCGTTTGACCGGCATTGTGACAACGACCGATAACGGCGGTTCAACCGGACGTATTCGATTGCAATTCGGCGGCATTGCTTGGGGGGATTTACGCAATTGCCTTAATCAGATTATCACCACGCCGACCACGGCTTCAGAACTGTTTGAATACCGTTTTGAGGGCGAAGGCGAGCTTGCCGGGCATAATTTAGGCAATTTAATGTTAAAAGCATTGGAAAATATTAAGGTAAGACCGTTAGATGCCGTAAATTTGATCCGTGAACTGCTTCACGTTGAGCCTTTTATTATTCCAATGTCGGAACAGCCGGCGCATTTAGCGGCGCAGCTGGCAAACGGTGAAAAAGTGGTCGGTGAAGTCAATGTAGATAAACTGGATGCGATTCCGCTGCAGTTAAGTATTGAACCTGATGTGGCGGCAACGGAGGAGGCGGTAACCGCGATTAATCGTGCTGAAGTTATTCTATTGGGGCCGGGCAGTTTCTTTACCAGCATTATGCCGCCGTTGTTGTTGTCGGAAATTAAAACTGCATTGCAACAGAGTACGGCAGTAAAAATTTTTATTGATAATCTCGGCTTGGAGCATAGCCCGTCGGCACAATTAAATTTAGTACAACGCATAGATTGGATTCATAATTATATTGGTTGTAGAGTTATTGACGGCATTATTACCGATGCTGATTTTTCGTTGCCGAGTGATTTTCGCCGGCAATATTGTATTTTAAGCCGCAAATTGAATGCCGATGATATCAGTTATCGCCACGATAGAGCCTTATTAAGTATGGCATTGGAAGATATGCTGGAAATGGTAAGAATTCAACAGAAACGGTTTGAGGAATAAAGTATATGCACATTGTGTGCATATACTTTTATGCACAGCTTAGACAGGTTGCCCGATAATACTTCTAGTATCTAAATTCACTTCGGTTAATTGGATATTGAGTTTATCAGTAAGTTGATAGCGGCGTTCACCCTTAATATAAAGTGCAATATCATCGCTATTGACTTCAATTTCCTCTTTTTTATCGTGAATCAATGACATAGGAACAAAGATCGTCGCACCGTTTTCAAGCAGCTGTACTCGTAAACCACCACGCATAATATCAATAATTTGTGCTTGATAAATTGTCTTTTCAGCGATTTTATCGGTAAGGTAAATGCAATAAAGCCAATCGGCAATATCACGTTCAACCAACCTATTTTGTTTACGAGCCTCCTGTAAGCGTACCAATATTGCATCATCAATCACACTAGGTGTTTGTTGCTGTAGAATCGCTTTAATGGCACGGTGATTGACCATATCGCAATATTTACGAATTGGTGATGTCCAAGTTGCATATTCGGCTAAACCTAAACCGAAATGCGGTGCGACTTCTGCTTTAAATTCTGCAAAAGTAAGATAGCGACGTAATCTTGCTTCAAGATACTCTGCGCCAAGATGATCTAAATCGTGTTGCATATCACAATAACCTTGTAGGGTTGCCAATTGTTCGGTCGCATAACGAGGAGTAAGCTGATCACTATTATCATCAGTTGCTAGGTGGTTGAGTAAAAAAGCACTGGCGGCACTTAAGAATTTGCTGTCAAAACCGCTATGCGTATTGAAAATGGCTGCTGCTTGGTGTTGCGCTAAGAATTTAGCAGCGCAACTGTTGGCAATAATCATACACTCTTCAACAATACGGTTGGCAATACGGCGATGATCGGCACAAATTTCCGCTACAGCACCGTTCTCATCCAGAATGAAGTTATAATCCGGACGATCTTTAAACATAATCGCATTTTTAGTTCGCCATTCAATTCTAGCCAAACTGAATTGATGCAAATAATCGATTTGTGTTTTAACTACTTCATTTTGTGGTTGCCAGCTGTTTTCACGATTTTCCAAATAATCGGAAACCGCATCATATGCCAATTTTGCTTTGGAACGAATCCACGCTAAAGTAAAAATCGGCTCGGCAATCACAGCACCTTGCATATCGGTTTCAATCTCACACACCAACGCCGGACGCTTTTCGTTTTCCATCAATGAACAGAGATCATCCGATAATTCGCGCGGCAACATTGGAATGTTGAAGCCGGGAAGATAGTTGGTAAAACAGCGTTGTTTCGCATCGGCTTCAATTTGTGAATCCAGTGGAATATAAGCTGTCGGATCAGCAACCGCAACACTCAGTTTCCAGCCAATCTGCTGCTGATTTTCAAGAATCGGCTTGATGGTTAATGCATCATCCATATCTTCGGTGGTTTCCGAGTCAATGGTGACAAAATTCAGATCGGTAAGATCTTGACGGATCGCTGTTTCCTCAAAAGGATATTCCGCTAAACCGGCAACTGCGGTACGAGGTTGTTGATGACGGGCAAGCGTTACCCACCACGCGGTTTGCGGGTCATCAGCGTGACAGATAAATTGGGTAACTTGCGCAAAGAAAAAACGATCATCACGCAATGGGTGCGTTTTTAATTCAGCGACAACCCAATCTCCGGCGTTCAGTGTTTCCTTCACTTTTTTATGCTGATTGGCAGGAATCGCCAATTTAATATTGGGATGATCAACCAAAAGTTGTAATTTATTCTCTTTGTTAAAACGAACTCTGGCTATAAAACGGGTTAACATCGGTTCAATCAAACTGTCAGGCTCTGCCTGCTCTTTATCACCGACAGTATCGATTAATGCTTTAATTTTGTCGCCGTGCATCAATTTTTTCATTGCTTGTGGTGGAATGAAATAACTTTTTTTATCACACTCTAAAAAACCGAAAGCTTTATCAGTGGCTTTTACCACGCCTTCAACGTGTGGTTTGCTATCGCGGATTTGTTGTTTGAGTTGGCTAAGAAGAGGATTATCAAGAAGCATAAAAATTCCAGTTTAAGAAAAAATTTGCTCCGTTAGAATATAACGGAGCAAGTGTAAATAAGTGTTAAATTAAGCGAGTTCCAATTCACTCATTGCAACGGTGCTAAAGCCGGCATCAACGTGAACCACTTCACCGGTGATGCCTGCTGCTAAGTCAGAACATAGGAACGCAGCTGTGTTACCAACATCTTCAATGGTAACGGTACGGTGTAATGGAGCAGTATTTTCGAAATGTCCTAACATTTTCTTGAAATTTTTAATACCAGAAGCTGCTAATGTCCGGATCGGACCAGCTGAAATTGCATTAACACGTACTCCCTCTTTACCTAATGCAGATGCCATATAGCGAGTATTAGCTTCAAGAGAAGCTTTCGCCAATCCCATAACGTTATAGTTAGGAATGGCTCTTTCTGCTCCTAAGTAGGAAAGTGTTAATAATGCTGCACCCGGATTAAGATTTGCGCGTGCCGCTTTTGCCATTGCTACAAAACTGTAGGCACTAATATCGTGAGCGATACGGAAACCTTCACGATTTACGGCATTAACATAATCTCCGTCAAGCTGATCACCAGGTGCAAATGCAATTGCGTGGACAAAACCATCAAATTTATCCCAATGTTTTTTTAATTCGGTAAAACAGTTTTCAATGCTTTCATCGGTACCAACATCGCAAGGAATGACAATAGAAGAACCTAATTCTTTAGCAAACTCTTCAACACGACCTTTTAATTTGTCATTTTGATAAGTAAATGCTAATTCTGCGCCTTCGCGGTGCATTGCCTGTGCAATACCATAAGCAATAGAACGATTGCTTGCCACACCGGCAATTAAAATACGTTTATTTGTTAAAAATCCCATAAATTTTTTCCTATCTTTATAGCAATAAAACGGACGGATTATATCAGAAATCAAGATTTGAACAAATCAGACCGATAGACGATATAAATTAATTTGACGCTTTGTTAGGTAAATGAAGTATAAAAATTTGGATTTTAAGCCGGATTATCAATATCTTTAAACAATACTTCGATATTGTAATTTTGTTGTAGCCATTCTCCCAGTGCTTTAATGCCGTAGCGTTCGGTGGCGTGATGACCGGCAGCAAAGAATTGAATATCTTGTTCTCGTGCGGAATGCACGGTCTGTTCGGAAATTTCGCCGCTGATAAAAGCATCACAACCTTTGCTTGCCGCTAAATCGATATAACCTTGACCGCCACCGGTACAAATTCCGATTTTTTGAATCGGTTTGTTAGGCTGATTGGCACAATGTAAACATTCACGTTTTAAGCATTGATTAATGCGTTGCGCAAATTGTTTACCGCTGATCGGTTGAGTTAATATTCCCCACATTGGAATAGAAAAAGGGCTATCTTCTAAAGGTTGCAGATTTTCGATACCGAGTAGTTGAGCGAGTTGTGCGTTATTACCAAGAGTAGGGTGAATGTCTAATGGCAGATGATAAGCATATAGATTGATGTTATTTTGTAGTAATGCTTTGATCCTTTTTCCTTTCATTCCACGGATACACGGATTTTCATTTTTCCAAAAATAACCGTGATGAACCAAAATAGCATCGGCATTGACAGTAATGGCATAGTCAATTAAAGCTTGTGAAGCGGTAACACCGGTAACGATTTTGTGGATAGCGGATTTGCCTTCAATCTGCAAACCGTTCGGGGCATAATCATTAATTTTTGTGCTGTTAAGTAATTGATTTAAAATAGATTCTAATTCTAAATTGTTTAACATAGTGTTTTATCCGTTAAAGTATTGTGAAATGGTGGCGACACGGCGGCGATATAGCTCTTTTTTGATTGCCTGTTTTTGAAAACCGTCCGCAATAATTTGTTGAATATCAACATTTTTCGCTTGTTGATACCAATGTTCCCACTGTTTTTCCTGTGCTAAACCAAAATCGGTAAATATGGCACGATATAAAATATTAAGTTGTTGTAATCTCTGTGGTTTTCGCCAACAATCTAATTGATCAAGTACATCTATTACATCGTTGGCACTAAGGCGTTCTGTTTGAGCAAACGGTAAGGTAAACTGCATTGCAATTTTCGCTAGTTCGCCGTAGTGGTTAGGTATTTTGTAACGTTGGCACAATTGTTGAATTTTTTCTATCAATTGTTTTCGTTGTGTTGCTGACAATGTTTCTGAACTGACCAACAAAGCACAGAACAACACAAAATGAAAGAGTGTGGATTGATCAGGGGGTTGATCTTCTAACAATAAATTTAGCCGTTTCAAACTTTGTGTCAGTAAATCGCATTTACCTTGAAACAGTGATTTAAATTCGGGAAATAATGAAGTGGCACCTATTTTATGTAATATTGAAAAATAGACATCACAACGTGGCGATAATAATGCTTTTTCAGTTTCTAGCCAAATTCGTTCAACGGTGAGATCAGCTAATTCTCCCTGTTTTACCATAGACTTCATTAAATCGATGGTTTCCGGCGCAATAGTAAAATTAAATGCATAAAAACGTGCTGCAAAACGAGCAACACGTAGAATTCGCAATGGATCTTCGCAAAAAGCCGGAGATATATGGCGTAATTTACGTTGTTTTAGATCTTGAATGCCGTGAAAAGGATCATATAAATTGCCGTCAGTATCTTGAGCAATAGCATTAATGGTTAAATCACGACGTTTTAGATCTTGTTCTAACGTAATATCAGGGGAGAAATCACAATAAAAACCGGTATATCCTCGACCATTTTTGCGTTCAGTACGCGCTAAGGCATATTCTTCTTTTGTTTGTGGGTGGAGGAAAACCGGAAAATCTTTTCCCACTTGGATATAGCCTTGGTTTAATAGCCATTCAGGAGTGGCGTGAACGACCAACCAATCTCTATCTTTGACCGGTAATCCTAAAAGACGGTCACGCACTGCACCACCAACTAAATAGATTTTAATTTCTTCTGTCATTACCAACGATCTCTACGTCTTCTCGGAATAATCATAGGAATAATCAGGCCTAAAATTAAACCGACAGCAAGCACAGAACCGCCGTAAATAAACCAACGGATAATCAATCCACGTTTCTCAGAATCTAACATTGCTTCAAGATCTTTATTCTTATTTTTGAGAATTTCGACTTGGCGATTAAGTTGGGAATTCTGCTCTAATAATTCGCTGCTCTGTTTTTCAGCTTGTTGAGTTCGACGTTGCATTTCGTTGGTACGTTGTTGCCAGTCGTTATTAATCCGATTTAGTCTTAACGTCAACTCATCAATCTGTTTTTGCAAAACAGGTAGTTGTTCTTTGCTACTTGCGTTGGGAGTGAGTTCACTAGTTAAGATCCAGCCTTCACGATTACGACTGTCTCTGATTTGGGTATATTTATCTTTTTTATTTAAAATAGTGACGGCTTCACCTGATTTAATTGTAC
Source organism: Gallibacterium sp. ZY190522 (assembly GCF_054166015.1). Classification (NCBI taxonomy): domain Bacteria; kingdom Pseudomonadati; phylum Pseudomonadota; class Gammaproteobacteria; order Pasteurellales; family Pasteurellaceae; genus Gallibacterium; species Gallibacterium sp. ZY190522. The sequence goes on along the minus strand of NZ_CM135118.1, from coordinate 1,484,385 downwards.
CGACGAGTTTGAATTGATCACCTGCTCCTTTACGCAAATAGGTATTCAAATTTTCTGATACATATTGAGTTTCTGCATTTGCACTGAAACCGATGCCTAAAAAAGTAAGTAAGATGAGAAGTAGAGAGATAATTTTCTTCATCAATAACTCCTAAATGGTTGAAAATCCGCCGTTCACGGTGGTGCAATTAATTTAATTTGGAAGAGGTGTAATCTTTTCCAAATCAGCACAATTCATCGCCTGATACTTAATGTTGTTTTGTGAATTGAAACAACCGTAATAAAACAAGAAAGCGGCTAAATATGCAATTTACATATTTAGCCATAAGTTATGGAGATTATTTTACAATAATATCGCTTTAAGGATATAGAAAATTATAATGGAGAAAACTGCTCCGGCAGGCAATGTAATAATCCACGAAGAGATAATATTGCGGATAACGGTTAGGTTTAATGCTGCGATACCACGAGCAAAACCAACTCCTAAAACTGCTCCGACTAAGGTTTGTGTTGTGGAAATTGGTAAACCGGTGCCGGATGCTAAAATAACGGTAGTTGCTGTTGCAAACTGTGCAGCGAAACCACGACTTGGTGTTAAATCAGTAATACCTGTACCGATGGTTTCCATTACACGTTGCCCCATTACTGCCAAACCAGCGATAATACCTAACGCACCCAATGGTAATACCCACCACGCCATTGTCGTTTTACCGGCAATAACGCCTCCGTGATCAATAATGGAAACGACAGCAGAGAGTGGGCCAATTGCGTTGGCAACATCATTTGAACCGTGAGCAAACGCCATAGAACAAGCGGTTAATAGCATTAAGATACGGAATACTTTTTCTACTGCACCGAAACCGGCACTGGCTTTCTTTTCAAAAGATTGGCTACGTAAATAGATAAAACAGCCGATAATAGCAATGATGCTGAGTGCTAAAGAAATAATGAATGTTTCCCCATTGGAGAGATGTAAGCCGATATGTTTTAAGCCTTTTTTAATAGTAACCAATGAAATGATAAAAATGGTTAACCCCATATAAAATGGTGCAAACTGTTTTGCATTCAGTAAAGGACTGTCGGTATCAAAAATTAATTTTTGGGTACTGACGAAAATGAGATAAGCGATAATACCTGCGATAAAAGGGGTAATAATCCAGCTACCGAAAATACCTAATAGACTGCTCCACTCTACAGCATCACTGCCGATAGTAACACAGGCAAAACCAACAATCGCACCAATGATGGTGTGTGTGGTGGAAACTGGCCAACCTAAGCGAGAAGCTAATACTAACCAGAAACCGGCAGAGAGCAAAGCACCCATCATTCCTAACACCAGAATATCCGGTTGATGAATAAAGAGTGTTGGATCGATAATACCATCTTTAATGGTTTCCGCTACTTCACCACCGGCTAAATAAGCACCGGCACCTTCAAAAATAATTGCAATTATAATTGCTTGACGTGGAGTAATTGCTTTTGAGCCGACAGAAGTTCCCATAGCATTTGAAACGTCATTGGCTCCAATTCCAAATGCCATTAAAAAGCCAAAGACGGCAGTTAAGATAACTAACAGTGTGCTGTAATTAGATAGTGTTTCCATAATGAACCCTAATTATTAAAGTCGCGTTATTGTATTATGAACGCGCTAACATCAATTCAATGCGAGAACCAACACGCTGTGCTTGATCTGCCAATACACCGACCCATTCGATAATTTTGTATAAGAACATCATATCAATTGGATTATAAGAAGCCTCCAGATCAAGAAGGGTGCGACGTAGAACAATCTGCATATGATCGGTATCATCTTCAATTTTATCCAATTCATTGATCATATCGTTTACGAAATTTACTTCACGTCCTCTGAAGCCGGTTTCAAGCAGTTGATCCATTTCATCAATTACTCGACGAGCTTGATCACTGGAATCCAAACTACGGCGCACATAAGCTAAAAATTCAGTTTGAATTTGTTCTGGAACGTGTAATTTTCGACCAATTACACGACCTGAAATATCTTTTGCATAGTTCGCCAATTTATCCAGTTGTGTGACTAATTCCAGCAAATCACCACGTTCGACAGGCATAAAAATACCACGAGGCAGTTTTAAACGAATTTCACGTTTTAATAAATCAGCTTGCTTTTCTAATTCTGAAATTTTATTACGAATTTGCTGTGCAGTATCCCAATCATTGGCATAACAGGCTTCAAAGAAGGGAACTAACATTGCACATGCTTCATTAACTTTAGTGGAATGCTTTTGTAATGGTTTAAGGGGGGATTGGGCAAATAGACCAAGAATATTATTGATTGCCATAGACATCTCCTTAATTGGGTTTGTTGGCTGTAATGCCAGATAAAAGCTGCGCGAATTTTACAATAGAGTATTTCCTACTGACAAGATTTTATTTTATACAGTGATAGCAAAATTTGTTAAAGTAACGAAATTGATAAAATTAAGTAAGAGAATCGAAAAAATGCAAGAAATAGAATTGAAATTAACGACAAATCAAGAAGTTATCAATGGTTTAAAGCAAGAATTGAGTCATTTTCGTTTATTAAAACATTATCAGACAACCAGTCAAAATTGTTATTTTGATACAGAAGACTATTTTTTCTCACAACAAAGAATGGGGTTACGAGTTCGCAAGGAAGATGATGTTTATACGATGACCTTAAAAACAGCCGGTATAGCACAAGGTGGGTTGCATATGCGTCCGGAATATAATGTTCGTTTATCGCAACAGCAGCCGGACTTGAAGTTATTTAGTCAATTTTCTGAATTGACATTAGCTCGTCCTTATGAGGAATTGCAACGTTCACTCCAACCTATTTTTTATACTGATTTTCAGCGGGAATATTATTTACTGGAAACTGGTAATGGTACACAATTGGAAATTGCTATCGATCAAGGGGAAATTAAGGCGAATAATGCGAAAGCGCCGATTTGTGAGGTTGAATTTGAATTAAAATCCGGAAATGTAGAGGATGTACTGAATTTTGTGCAGCATTTTCTTTTTTTAGATGGAATGAGATTAGGGCAGATTAGTAAAGCAGAAAGAGGTTATCGACTAGCTGGAATAACTCCAAAAGCTACACTAATGACAATCGATGAATGGCGACAATTTCTTGAACAGGTATTTCAATCACCACAGCAGCAATTAAAGGCATTATTTCAATATGAATTGAAATTATTAAAAAATTTAGAAAAACTCAATCTTGATCTCATATCACAAAATCAAATGGAAACAACAGCATTAATTGGACTATTCTTCACGCTTTATCAACATAGTTGTGAGCAAGAAGTGTTGTTTGCACAATTTTCAGACAAAGAAGATGCGTCAGAAATGATTGAAATAAACTTATTTGTATATCAACAAATCCGAAAAATTATTGCTCAACACGTGGAGCAGCAGGATAATCACATCGTATTGAAACGGCTGGTGGAATTAACTTCTCAAGGAAGATATCTACAAAAAATGATTAATCTATTAAAAATGACATTGAAATAAGTATGGCAAAAGTAAAAACAGCTTATGTATGTAATGATTGTGGTGCGGAATATGCTCGTTGGCAGGGGCAATGCAGTGCTTGCCACGCGTGGAATACGATAACAGAAGTAAGGATTGCATCCACAAATAATAAGAATGATCGCTTTAGTGGTTATGCCGGAGCAAGTGGCAGTAAAGTACAAAAATTGTCTGATATTAGTTTGTCGGAATTACCTCGCTTCAGTAGCGGTTTTAATGAGTTTGATCGTGTCTTAGGCGGTGGCATTGTGCCGGGCAGTGCAATTTTAATTGGTGGACATCCGGGAGCTGGTAAAAGTACATTGTTATTACAAGTGATGTGCGGTTTAGCACAATCAATGCCGACTCTCTATGTTACGGGTGAGGAATCATTACAGCAAGTGGCAATGAGGGCGAAACGCCTGAATTTACCGATGGATAATTTACAAATGTTATCAGAAACTTCGGTCGAGCAAATTTGTATCACAGCTGATCAGATAAAACCGAAAATAATGGTAATTGATTCCATTCAGGTAATGCATCTGGCAGACATTCAATCTTCACCGGGAAGTGTTTCTCAAGTTAGGGAATGCGCCTCTTATTTAACGCGTTATGCCAAAATGAATCAGGTGGCGATTATTATGGTAGGTCACGTGACAAAGGACGGTACATTAGCTGGGCCGAAAGTGTTGGAACATTGTATCGACTGTTCAATTTTATTAGAAGGAGAAGCAGATTCTCGTTTTCGTACACTTCGCAGCCAAAAAAATCGTTTCGGTGCAGTAAATGAACTGGGTGTATTTGGAATGACAGAACAGGGATTAAAAGAGGTTAAAAATCCATCAGCTATTTTCCTAAGCCGTGGTGAAGAACAAACGCCGGGCAGTTCCGTAGTGGTATTATGGGAGGGAACTCGACCTCTTTTAGTGGAAATTCAGGCATTAGTAGATCATTCTTTGTTGGCAAATCCTCGACGTGTGGCGGTTGGATTGGATCATAACCGTGTAGCATTATTATTAGCAGTGCTTCATCGACACGGTGGTTTACAAATGGCAGATCAGGATATTTTTGTCAATGTTGTTGGTGGCGTGAAGGTGACAGAAACCAGTGCGGATTTGGCATTATTATTAGCGTTAATCTCTAGTTTTCGTAATCGCTCTCTTCCTCGTGATTTGGTGGTGTTTGGTGAAGTTGGTTTGGCAGGCGAAATTCGCCCTGTTCCAAGTGGACAGGAACGTATCAGTGAAGCAGCTAAGCACGGTTTTCGCAGAGCAATAGTGCCATTTGCTAATCGACCTAAAAACACAATTGAAAATATGCAAGTTTTTTCAGTTAAAAAATTAAGTGATGCTTTGCAGGTGTTGGATGGATTTTAATGATTAATACATAAAATATTTCCGAATAATATTGGTTTTTTACTGTATTTTGTGGTATAAAACGCACCGCCTTTCTGTCGTAAAAATTTGAAAGGTTTAATTTTAATTCACACACATATCGACACTAGCAATCGGGGTGCCAAACGGTCGGTTGTTTAGGGATATGTGGAGGCTAAACCCCAATTGAATAAGGAAAAAATTATGGCACAAGTTACAATGCGTGAGATGCTACAAGCTGGCGTTCATTTCGGTCACCAAACTCGTTATTGGAATCCAAAAATGAAACCTTTCATTTTTGGACCTCGTAATGGTGTTCATATCATCAACTTAGAGAAAACTTTACCTATGTTTAATGCAGCGTTAGAAGAATTAAAACGTATTGCACAAAATAACGGTAAAATTCTTTTCGTTGGTACAAAACGTGCAGCAACCGATCCGGTGCAAGCAGCAGCATTAGATTGCCAACAATTCTATGTAAACCACCGTTGGTTAGGTGGTATGTTGACTAACTGGAAAACAGTACGTCAATCAATCAAACGCTTAAAAGATTTAGAAACTCAATCTCAAGACGGTACATTTGATAAATTAACCAAAAAAGAAGCGTTAATGCGTACTCGTGAGATGGAAAAATTAGAGTTAAGTCTTGGCGGTATCAAAGATATGGGTGGTTTACCTGATGCATTATTCGTTATCGCAGCAGACCACGAACATATTGCAATTAAAGAAGCAAATAACCTTGGTATTCCTGTATTTGCTATTGTTGATACTAACTCTGATCCGGATGGCGTTGATTACGTGATCCCAGGTAACGATGACGCAGTAAGAGCGATTCAACTTTACTTAACTGCAGCGGCAGAAGCTGTTAAAGAAGGTAAGGCTCAAGCTCAAGGTGCAGTAGCTGAAGAAGCTTTTGAAGAATTAGCTGCAGACGCCGAAGCTAAAGCTGAATAATTGTATCGGGATATAATAAGGTTAAATCCCTTATTAACCGCAGTAAATTAACTGGTTAGCAGGGGACTTTTTTAAGTTCCCTGTTTTATAAGTCGAGTAGACAGAGAGGATTTAAAAATGGCTGAAATTACAGCATCATTAGTAAAAGAATTACGTGAACGTACCGGCGCTGGTATGATGGAGTGTAAAAAAGCACTTGTTGAAGCAAACGGCGATATCGAATTAGCAATCGACAATATGCGTAAATCAGGTCAAGCAAAAGCAGCTAAAAAAGCAGGTCGTGTTGCTGCTGAAGGTGTAATCATCGTTCGTATTAAAGATGGTTATGGTGTTGCTGTTGAAATGAATTGCGAAACAGACTTCGTAGCAAAAGATTCAGGATTCTTGGCATTGGCAAACAAAGTTGCTGATTATGCGTTAGAAAATAAAGTAACAGATATTGATGTATTAAAAGCTCACTTTGAAGATGAACGTACTGCATTAGTGGCGAAGATCGGTGAAAATATGAATATTCGTCGTGTTTCTGCAATCAGTGGCGATGCTGTCGGTTCATACTTGCATGGAGCGAAAATCGGTGTATTGGTTGCAGCAAGCAATGCGGATGAAGAATTAATGAAACATATCGCAATGCACATTGCAGCAAGTCGTCCTGAATATGTAAATCCTTCTGATGTTCCAGCAGATGTTGTTGCTCACGAACGTCAAATTCAGGTTGATATTGCAATGCAATCTGGTAAACCTCGTGAAATTGCAGAAAAAATGGTAGAAGGCCGTATGAAGAAATTTACCGGCGAAGTGTCTTTAACAGGTCAACCATTTGTAATGGATCCATCAAAAACTGTTGGTGAATTATTAAAAGAAAAAGGTGCGACAGTATCTAGCTTCATTCGTTTAGAAGTAGGTGAAGGTATTGAGAAGGTTGAATCTGATTTCGCAGCAGAAGTTGCAGCGATGTCAAAAGCCTAATTAATGAGTGAAAAAAGCGAGGAAACTCGCTTTTTTTATAAATAAATTATTTAGTATTTTTGAAATTATAGTGATATTAAAAAGAATGATAAATAATTTATTTGGAAATAAAAAAGGAAAGCACAATGAGTCAATTAAAACCGATTTATAACCGTATTTTGCTTAAATTAAGTGGCGAAGCTTTGCAAGGAGAAGAGGGTTTTGGTATTGATCCTTCTATTCTTGACCGTATGGCAATGGAGATTAAAGATTTGCTTGAGTTAGGTGTGCAAGTAGCGGTTGTATTAGGTGGGGGGAATTTATTCCGTGGTGCAAAATTGGCTAAAGCGGGTATGAACCGTGTTGTTGGTGACCATATGGGAATGTTGGCGACTGTAATGAATGGTTTAGCGATGCGCGATTCCTTACATCGTGCCGATGTAAATGCAAAATTGATGTCGGCGTTTCCATTAAACGGTGTGTGTGATACTTATAGCTGGGCGCAAGCGATTCGTTTATTAAGACAGGGGCAAGTTGTTATTTTTTCAGCAGGGACAGGAAATCCGTTCTTTACTACTGATTCAGCAGCTTGTCTTCGTGGTATAGAAATTGAAGCAGATGTGGTATTGAAAGCGACCAAAGTAGACGGGGTTTATGATTGTGATCCGGCTACCAATCCGAATGCTAAACTTTATTCTACATTGACTTATCAGGAAGTGTTGGAAAAAGAGTTAAAAGTGATGGATTTGGCAGCCTTTACATTGGCACGTGATCACGGAATGCCGATTCGTGTATTTAATATGAATAAACCAGGCGCATTGCGTCGCGTTATCCTCGGTGAACCGGAAGGTACATTAATTACAGACAAAAAATAGATTTAAAAATCGTTTTGCATTCGTTACAATTCAAGCAATCCTCTAAATTGGCAACCGCTATATGGCGGGAATAGGATTGAAAGAGTAAAAACTGGATTCATATTTGCACAAAATCCATAAGGCAGTAAACCCTTATGGATTATTTTGCAAATAAAATATCAGAAATTGTCATTTCATTCAAAATAAAAGGAACATAGTGTGATTAAAACAATTAAAGATGAAGCGCAACAACGTATGGAAAAAAGTGTTGAAGCGTTAAAAAATCAAATTTCAAAAATTCGTACCGGACGCGCTCATCCAAGTTTATTGGATGGTATTCACGTTGAGTACTATGGTGCAGCAACACCTTTGCGTCAGGTAGCGAATGTAGTGGCTGAAGATGCTCGTACACTTGCTATCACTGTATTTGACCGTAGCCTTATTTCTGCTGTAGAAAAAGCGATTATGGCATCAGATTTGGGATTAAATCCAGCATCTGCAGGTACTATAATTCGTGTTCCACTCCCACCATTAACAGAAGAGCGTCGTCGTGATTTAACTAAAATTGTTCGAGCTGAAGCGGAACAAGGGCGCGTTGCAGTTCGTAATATTCGTCGTGATGCAAATGATAAAATTAAAGCATTATTGAAAGAAAAAGAAATCAGTGAAAATGATGAACGTAAGGCACAGGATGAAATCCAAAAATTAACAGATCTTTATGTGAAGAAAGTTGATGAAGCATTAGCAGAAAAAGAAAAAGAATTAATGGATTTCTAATTGCAATATGAAGTAACTGGTGCGGCTCGTACCAGTTATTTTTTATTAAAATTTTAGCAGATATGGTAAATCGGGATTGGAATTGTTCCTAAACTTGGCTAATAAGATTAATATTACAGCGCTTATCCAATATTGAAATACGTCTATTAACAGATCAATCTAACATTATGAAAAATATCGTTATCTTAGGTTCTACCGGCTCAATCGGGAAAAGTACACTCTCTGTCATTAAACAAAATAAGGATTATCAGGTTTTTGCGTTAGTTGCCAATAGTAATGTTGAGCTGATCACAGAGCAATGTTTAGAATTTGAACCGCTCTTTGTTGCTTTAGCAAACCATGATGCCGCTAAACAGGTAGCGGAAAAATTAAAACGACAAGGTTGTGCGACAGAAGTATTGGCGGGCGAAGAAGCGATTTGTGAATTGGCGGCACACGAAAAAGCAGATATGGTAATGGCGGCAATTGTTGGTGCGGCAGGATTATTACCGACTTTGTCGGCAATTAAAGCAGGCAAACGTATTTTGTTGGCAAACAAAGAATCTTTAGTAACTTGCGGACAGGTTTTTCTCAATGCAGTAAAACAATATGGTGCAACATTATTGCCGGTGGACAGTGAACATAATGCGATATTTCAATCATTACCAGTGGAAGCACAACAAAATATCGGTTTTTGTGAATTACAACGCTTAGGTATTAGTAAAATTGTGCTAACCGGTTCCGGCGGACCATTCAGAACTAAACCGTTGGATGAGTTTGAAACTATTACTCCAGCACAGGCTATTGCGCATCCTAATTGGTCTATGGGAGCAAAAATCTCTGTTGATTCTGCCACAATGATGAATAAAGGGCTGGAATATATTGAGGCTCGTTGGTTATTTAATGCGAGTGCGGAACAGATGGAAATTATTATTCATCCGCAATCAATTATTCATTCAATGGTACGTTATATTGACGGTAGTGTTATTGCACAAATGGGTACTCCAGATATGCGGACACCTATTGCTGAAGCGATGTCTTACCCGAAACGGATTGTTTCCGGGGTAGCACCATTAGATTTTACCAAAATTTCTGAGTTAACTTTTATGGAAGCGGATTTTCAACGTTATCCTAATTTAAAGTTAGCGATTGAAGCATTTGCTGCTGGACAATATGCAACAACAGCAATGAATGCCGCAAATGAGGTAGCGGTTGAGGCATTTCTACAACAAAGACTTAAATTTACTCAAATTGCCGAAATTAATCGATTTGTTGTCGAAAAAATTCCTTCACAAGCAATTAATTCAGTAGATGATGTGTTAGATGTTGATAAAATCGCCAGAGAAGTTGCTAATGATCGTATTTTAAGTTTTTAATCTATAGTTCACGTGGTATATTGTCGCTCGATTTTAATTAGTCTATTTGGTGAAAAATGTCGTTAGATCCGGAAAATATTCCTCAGCACGTTGCTATCATTATGGATGGTAATGGTCGCTGGGCAAAACAAAAAGGTAAATTGCGCGTTTTTGGGCATCGAAATGGTGCGCAAGCAGTTAAACGTGCAGTTTATTATGCGGCACAAACCGGTATCAAATATTTAACACTTTATGCATTCAGCAGTGAAAATTGGCAGAGGCCAGAGAATGAAGTGAATGCACTAATGGATCTTTTTATTAGAATGCTTGATCTGGAAGTGAATAAATTGCATAAGAATAATATTCGATTAAATATTCTTGGCGATATTTCCCGATTCAGTGAAGGATTACAAAAACGAATTCATCATGCGGAACAGCTCACACAAAATAACACCCAATTAACGCTAAATATTGCTGCTAATTATGGCGGCAGATGGGATATTTTACAGGCAGCAAAACATATGTGTTATGAAGTTCAGCGTGGCGTTATTGAGTTGGAAAATGTGGATGAATCTCTGTTTTCAAATTATTTAACAACCGAAAATCAACCGATGGTTGATCTTTTGATCCGTACCAGCGGTGAACAACGCATCAGTAATTTTTTGCTGTGGCAAGCGGCTTATGCTGAATTCTATTTTACAGAAGTTTTATGGCCAGATTTTTCAGAGCAAGAGTTTGAACAAGCATTATATTTTTATCAACAACGGGAGCGCCGGTTCGGAGCCCTTTCAAAAGGATCATAGGAGTCTATTTTGTTAAAAGCTCGAATTTTGTCTGCATTGGTATTAGTTGCCATTGTTTTCATTGTATTATTTGTTTTTCCTCCATTGCTGTTTGCTTGTACTGTAGCATTGTTGGTTACTTTGGCAGTGTGGGAATGGACGCAATTTGCTAATATTAAACAACCGATTGTTCGCCTGATTATTGCTACGATTGCTGCGGCATTTCTTTATTTATTCCTTTATGCTAATAGCGATTATATTTCAGTTGGTAATATTCTGAATAATATGTCTGAATTATTGATTGTTTCTTCATTGGTATGGTGGATTATTGCTTTTTGCTTGGTGTTGAGTTATCCGAAAAGTACAGCATTTTGGGGAAATTCTAGCATTGCCCAACTGTTATTTGCATTTTTTACTTTAGTTCCCTTCTTTTTAAGCTTGATGGCATTACGCTTTTATCATTACAACAGCAATCCGTATCAAGGTATTGTATTGTTACTTTATGTGTTTTTATTGGTTTGGGCAGCGGATACCGGCGCCTATTTTGCCGGTAGGAAATTTGGTAAACATAAGTTAGCACCTAAAGTTTCTCCGGGGAAAACGTGGCAAGGAGCGATTGGTGGTGTATTATTGTCTGCATTGGTAGCTTGTATTTTTCTTAGCATTACACCTTTTTATCAACAAAGCGATCTCTCATTTCTACAATTAATTACAGTATCTATATTAACTGTGTTTGTATCTATTCTTGGCGATTTAAGTGAGAGTATGTTTAAACGCCATTGCGGCATCAAAGATAGTAGTCAATTGATTCCGGGACATGGCGGTATTATGGATCGTATTGACAGTTTAACTGCTGCGTTGCCTGTATTCAGTGCCTTTTTCTTTGTTTTAAATTAAGGATTGCTATGCCATCATTTTTGTGGACAACTTTATCATTTATTGTTGTTATTGCTATTCTCGTGTTTGTACACGAATTTGGGCATTTTTGGGTAGCTAGACGATGTGGGGTAATGGTGCAACGTTTTTCCATAGGCTTTGGAAAGGTAATATGGCGCAAGACGGATAAATATGGTACTGAGTTTGCTATTTCTCTTATTCCTCTCGGTGGCTATGTCAAAATGCTGGATGAGCGCAATGAAACTGTTGCACCGGAATTGCGTCAAAAGGCATTTAATTATCAACCTGTACGTAATCGCCTGCTGATTTATGCCGCTGGACCATTAGCGAATTTTTTATTTGCACTGTTCGCTTTTTGGATCGTATATCTGATTGGCATTCCTACTTTGCGTCCTATTATTGATAATATCCGTCCTGACTCTATTGCAGCACAGGCAAAATTGCCAAAAGATTATCAGATTACAGCTATTGATCAGCAGGCTATTCATAACTGGGAAGATGTTAATCTAGTGTTAGCGGCGAAAATGGGGGAACCTTTCGTAACTATTTCTTTACGGGATACCACATCAGATAATTCTGTGAATAAAGTATTGCACTTGGAAAACTGGCATTTTGATCCAAGTGAACAATCGGCAATGACGGCATTGGGAATTGAGCCGAAAGCAACAAAAATTGAAAATGTGATTGCTAAAATATCAGAAAATTCTCCGGCACAAAAAAGTGACTTGAAAGTTGGTGATCAGATAGTGGCAATTAATGGACAGAAAGTGAATTGGCGACAGTTTGTTGAAGCAATTCAACAATATAAATTACAGCCTTTTGAATTGACAATTCAAAGAAATGGTCAAGCACAAACAGTTAAGATTCAACCTGAATTAAACGAAAAAGGAAAGCCTTATATCGGTGTGATGCCAACAGTACATCAAGTTGATGCAAAATATATTGAAACGCAGCAGTATGATCCGCTTTCCGCATTTTCACATTCGTGGCAAATGGTAGAGCAGTTGTCGTGGGCGACACTAAAAATTATTGGTAAACTTTTTACTGGTGAGGTTGGTCTAAACAGCTTAGGAGGGCCAATTTCGATTGCACAAGGAGCGGGTATATCATCGGAAAATGGTTTTACCTATTTCTTACGTTTTATGGCATTGATCAGTGTAAACTTAGGAATGATGAATTTGTTTCCATTGCCAGTTTTAGATGGTGGTCAAATAGTGTTTTTATTGATAGAAGGTATCACTAAACGACCAGTATCGGAAAAAATACAGAATATTGCATACCGAATTGGGATTGCATTACTATTATGGCTCACGGTTTTTGTATTATTTAATGATATAATGCGTTTATAATACAACCATAAAAAATGAGATTTTACTGTTATTCGAACAACAGGATTAAGCAATATGAAAAAACTTTTATTAACCACTTTATTATTCAGCAGCACAACAACGTTTGCTGCACCGTTTGTAGTAAAAGATATCCGTATTGATGGCGTAGCGGCGGATAATAAGCCTGCCGTTATGGCACAATTGCCGGTTAAAGTAGGGCAAACTATTACAGATCGAGATATTGCGCATGTTGTGCGGACTTTATATTTGAATGGTTCTTTTGCTAATGTACAAGCTTCACAGGAAGGGAATACACTAGTCGTTAACGTAACTCAACGGGCTACGATCAGTAGCCTTGAAATTTCTGGCAATGATTCGATTCCAAAAGACGCATTACAACAAAATTTAGATGCTAATAATATTAAACAAGGTAGTCTATTGAATCGTGAAAAAATGGACGCATTCAGCACGGAACTGGTTAATTATTATCATTCTATTGGTTTTTATAATGCCAAAGTGCATTTTAATGTCGATACCGTCAACGGTAATCAAGCTAATGTGAAGTTAGAGATTGTAGAAGGTGATCGTGCATTGGTGAAACAGATCAAATTTGAAGGAAATAAATCTTTTGATAGTTCTACTTTATTAGAGCAGATGGAAATTCAGCCAGATGTGTCTTGGTGGAATTTCTTTGCTAGCAGTAAGTTAGATCAACAAAAATTCCAAAAAGATTTACAAGCATTAAAAACTTTCTATCTCAATCACGGTTATCCGAAATTCAATATTATCGATGTGAAAACTGATGTTAGCGAAGACAAGAAAGACATCAACATTACCATTGATGTTTCCGAAGGCGATAAATATGAAGTGAGCGGTGTTCGTATTGTCGGTGATACTGCCGGTTTATCAGATGAAATGCAGCCGTTGTTGAAAAAAATCTATGTTGGTGAGTTGTTTAACGGTGATAACGCTAAAGATGTGGAAGATGGTATTAAGAATATTTTAGGTAATCATAGTTATGCCGCAGCACAAGTGAATTTAGTACCGGAATTTGATGAAGCTAATCATAAAGTGAATTTGACTTATGTAGTGGATGCAGGTCGTCGTTATTATGTGCGAAATATCATATTTAAAGGAAATGATGCCAGTGCAGATAAAACATTGCGTCAGGAAATGCGTCAACAGGAAGGTGCATTGTATTCACTTTCTGCAATTCAACAAGGTAAATTACGTTTAGAGCGTACTGGTTTCTTTGAAACGGTTGAAAGCAGCACAGAAATGGTTAATGGCACTAATGATCAAATGGATGTCATCTATAATGTAAAAGAGCGGAATACCGGAAGTATCAACTTCGGTATTGGTTACGGTACTGAAAGCGGTTTAAGTTATAACGCTAGCGTGAAACAGGATAATTTCTTGGGAACAGGGGCATCGGCTAGTTTATCAGGTACAAAAAATGATTATGGTATGAGTATCGCATTAGGTTATAACGAGCCTTATTTTACTAAAGATGGTGTCAGTCTTGGCGGAAGTGTTTTCTACGATAAATATGATAACTCGAAAAATGATGACCAAGCATCCTACTCAAAAACCTCTTATGGTGTAGATGCTACTTTAGGTTTTCCTGTTAATGAAAATAACTCTTACTATCTTGGTTTAAGTTACGCACATAATAAATTAAAAGATATCGATCCTGAATATCATCGTGCGCTTTATCTTGATTCTATCAAAGCGGATTCTTGGGAATTCTCCAATGATGATTTTGATTTTAGTTTAGGTTGGGTTTACAACAGCTTGAATCGTGGTTTCTTTCCGACTCAAGGGGTGAAAGCGACTATCGGTGGTAGAGTGAGTATTCCGGGTTCTGATAACAAATACTATAAACTGAATGCCAATATTATTGGCTATTATCCATTAAATCGAGATAATTCGTGGGTAATTTCCGGACGAGCAGGCATTAACTATGCTAATGGTTTTGGTGGTAAGAAATTACCGTTTTATCAATATTATACTGCTGGTGGCATAGGCTCATTACGTGGATTTTCTTATGGTTCTGTGGGTCCAAATGCATTGTATATCGATACCAATATATGTAAGTCGGTAGTAGGAAACAAAATTAATACAAACTTTAATTGTTATAAAGATGGTATTGATGACGATGTGGTTGGTGGTAATGTAATGGGAACCGCAAGTGTTGAGTTGATTATGCCGACTCCGTTTGTTAGCGATAAGAATCAAACTTCAGTGAGAACTTCATTATTCGTAGATGCGGCAAGTGTTTGGGATACACATTGGGATAAGTCGTTATCAACACAAGGTATTCCAGATTATAGCGATCCAAGCCGAATTAGAGCATCAGCAGGGATTTCGTTTCAATGGCAATCACCGATTGGGCCATTGGTATTCTCTTATGCAAAACCTATTAAAAAATATGATGGTGATGATATTGAACAGTTCCAATTTAGTATTGGTGGTTCATTCTAAATCATTAAAAAGGGAACTTATTAAAGGATAAGTTCTCTAATATACTCAATAATTTAAAAATCGTTAGGAGTTTTTTATGAAAAAATCATTAAAAGTTGCAGGATTAACTTTAGCATTGGCGAGCAGTGCATTATTTGCTTCAGCAGCAAATGCAGAGGAAAATATCGTATTTATTAATTCTGCTTATATTTTCCAACACGCACCGGAACGTGAAGCGGCATTGAAAAAATTGGATGCTGAATTCAAAACACCTGTAGAGGAATTACAGAAGAAAGAAAAAGTAATTATGGATAAAATCCAAAAATTACAGAAAGATGCGAAAAACTTACGTCAAGCAGATATCAAAAAACGTGAAGACGAAATCAACAAATTACGTGTTGACTATGATAAAGAAGCTAGTGAATTACAACAAAAAATCAATGCTCGTCGTGCAGAAGAGGATAATAAAGTTGTTGAGTCTATTCAAAAAGTAATTAATGAAATTGCTAAAGAGAAAAAATACACTTTCGTGATTGATGCAAATGCTGTTGCTTTTGCTACAGATAACAAAAATATTACTAAAGATGTAATGGCTAAACTTGCACCGGCAGCAGATAAAAAATAGGAGCTCGCTGGAATATGCAACAATACCGTCTAATTGATTTGGCGGAAAAAGTCGGCGGTACTCTTAAGGGTAACGCCGATATTTTCGTTGAGAGTATTGCACCGTTGGAACGTGCGACTTCGCAACAATTAACCTTCATTTCTAATCCTAAGCTTCGCCCACTACTTGCACAAAGCCAAGCCGGTGTGTTGTTGGTTAGCGAAGCCGATTTGCCTTATTGCGCTGATGATCAGAATGTGATTGTTGTGAAAGATCCTTATGTAGCTTATGCAATTTTGGCACAATTAATGGATATTACACCGCAACCTTCTGCCGATATTGCAGAAAGCGCAGTGATTTCTACAAGCGCATTATTAGGAAAAAATGTCAGCATTGGAGCGAATGCCGTAATTGAAGATGGAGCTATCATTGGTGATGATGTTTGTATTGGTGCCGGATGTTTTATTGGTAAAAATGCTAAAATTGGTGCAAGAACAAAATTATGGGCAAATGTATCGGTTTATCACAATGTTGAGATCGGTGAAGACTGTTTAATTCAATCCTCAGCAGTTATCGGTAGTGATGGATTCGGTTATGCGAATGAGAAGGGGAAATGGATTAAAATTCCTCAAACTGGTAGCGTGATTATCGGTAATCGTGTTGAAATTGGAGCTTGCACCTGTATTGATCGTGGAGCATTGGATTCTACCGTAATTGAAGATAATGTAATTATTGATAACCTCTGTCAAATTGCACATAACGTCCATATTGGTACAGGAACGGCTATTGCTGGAGGTGTGATTATGGCTGGTAGTTTGCACGTTGGGCGTTATTGCTTGATTGGTGGTGCAAGCGTGATTAACGGTCATATGGAAATTTGTGATGGTGTTACCATTACTGGTATGGGGATGGTGATGCGTCCGATCACCAAACCAGGCGTCTATTCTTCAGGCATTCCGTTACAAACTAATAAGGAGTGGCGTAAGACCGCAGCTTTAACATTGGGCATTAACGATATGAATAAGCGTTTGAAAGCGTTAGAAAAACAAATTAAGAATATCAACAATTAACTCTATTTTTAAGGGGCAACTACAGTGACAACCGAACGAGAACCACGAATAGTCGATATTGATGAAATTATGCAACTTTTGCCACACCGTTACCCATTTTTGTTGGTTGATCGAGTGCTGGATTTTGAAGAAGGAAAATGGATTAAAGCGATCAAAAATGTAAGCGTTAACGAGCCTTGTTTTACCGGTCATTTCCCACAAAAACCAATTTTTCCGGGCGTGTTGATCCTTGAGGCATTAGCACAGGCAGCCGGTGTGTTGGCATTTAAAACCACACAGCTTTCTGAAAATGAGCTTTATTATTTTGCCGCGATTGATAATGCGCGTTTTAAAAAACCGGTATTCCCGGGTGATCAATTGTTACTAACGATTGAGTTTGAACGCGAAAGACGTGGTGTAATGCGTTTTAAAGGTGTAGCGACAATTGATGGGCAATTAGTGTGCGAAGCTGATTTGATGTGTGCCAGACGAGGAGTGTAATATGATCCATCCAAGTGCCAAGATTCATTCGACAGCTATTGTCGAAGAGGGGGCGAAGATCGCCGAAAACGTGGTGATCGGCCCGTTTTGTATTGTAGAGAAAACAGTCGAAATCGGAGCGAATACTATATTAAATTCACACATTGTAGTAAAAGGCAAAACGAAAATTGGTGAAAACAACCATATTTTCCAATTTGCTACTATTGGTGAAATTAATCAGGATTTGAAATATGCTGGTGAACCGACAGAAACGGTTATTGGTAATAATAACCGTATCCGTGAACACGTTACAATCCATCGAGGCACAGTGCAAGGTGGTGGAATCACCAAAATTGGTGATAATAATCTATTTATGGTGAATGCGCATATTGCACACGATTGTCAAATTAAAAATAACTGTATTTTGGCTAATAATGCAACATTAGCAGGACACGTTCAATTAGATGATTTCGTCATCGTAGGCGGAATGTCAGCTATCCATCAATTTGTTATTGTTGGTGCGCATGTAATGTTGGGTGGTGGTTCAATGGTAAGTCAGGATGTGCCACCATATGTGATGGCACAAGGAAATCACGCTCGTCCATTCGGTATCAATATTGAAGGATTGAAACGGCGTGGTTTTGATAAGTCGACACTACACGTTATTCGTAGTGTTTATAAATTGATCTATCGTAGTGATAAAACTTTAGAAGAGATTATGCCGGAAATTGAGCAGATTGCTTCAACTGAGTCCTCAATCAGTTTCTTTATTGATTTCTTTAAACGTTCAACACGTGGCATTATTCGTTAATTGTTGTATTTATATTATTAATTGAATCTAAACCGTACTTTATATACCAATAAAGTGCGGTTTATTTATCAAAACTTGTTAGCAGCTATAACTTCACCATTTACGGTGGCAGAATGTATTTAATTTGGGAGCAGTGTAGCCCTTCCAGATCAAAGAATTTATAGAGAATATTTTATCTGATTTTCTATAAATTAAGAGATTGAAACAGCAAACGTGTTGAATAAGGAGAAAGAGAATGCAGGATCTTCAGCTTAGTGTGAATTATGCACCTACTATTGCGATTGTTGCTGGAGAGGTGTCCGGTGACACATTAGGTGCAGGATTAATTCAAGCCTTAAAAATTCGTTATCCGCAAGCGAAATTTATCGGTATCGGTGGCACTAAAATGCAACAGCAAGGTTTTGAGTCGCTTTTTGATATGGAAGAGTTGAGTGTTATGGGGTTAATGGAAGTAGTGAAACATTTACCTCGTTTGTTAAAAATACGCCACTCACTGATTGAACAATTATTAAACTTAAAACCAGATGTTTTTATCGGGATTGATGCGCCGGATTTTAATATTGATGTTGAATTAAAACTTAAGCAGAACGGCATTAAAACCTTGCATTATGTGAGTCCGTCAGTATGGGCGTGGCGACAAAATAGAATTCATAAAATTGCTAAGGCAGTAAATATGATGTTGGTTTTTATGCCGTTTGAAAAGGCGTTTTATGATAAACATCAAGTGCCTTGCCGTTTTATAGGGCATACTTTGGCGGATGCCTTACCATTGAAACCTGATCGATTAGAAGCTTGCCAGTTTTTACAAATTGATCCGCAGCAACGTTATTTATCGATTTTAGTTGGTAGTCGCCATAATGAAGTTGCTTTTTTGGCGGAAACTTTTATTAAAACCGCTATTTTGCTTAAACAACAATATCCAGATATCAAATTATTAGTACCGTTGGCGAACGAGAAACGTCGTCAACAGTTTGAGCAAATTTTGCAGCAGACTGCACCGGATCTGGAAATGATTTTATTAAATGGACACGCTAAGCAGGCGATGATTGCGGCGGAAGCGACATTATTGGCATCCGGCACGGCAGCATTGGAAGCAATGTTATGTAAATCACCGATGGTAGTTGGCTATAAAATGAAAGGCAGCACTTATTGGTTAGCAAAACGATTAGTGAAAACCAATTATATTTCCTTGCCTAATATTTTAGCGAATAAAATGTTGGTGCCGGAGATGATTCAAGAACAATGTGAGCCGACATTATTGGCAGAAAAATTGACAATCTACTTTTCTGAAAGTGAACAGGATCGCCGCTATTGTGCTGAATTACGGCAAACGTTTACCGATTTGCATCGATCTATCCAACAAGATGCGGATAAATTAGCGGCAGAAGCGGTAAGCGATATTTTAGAAGGAAATATTGAAGTATGACCGATTTTGTCTATCCGAATGCAAAACTGATTGCCGGCGTGGATGAGGTCGGTCGAGGTCCATTAGTCGGTGCAGTGGTAACAGCAGCAGTGATTTTAGATCCAGAAAGACCGATAGCCGGTTTAGCCGATTCTAAAAAATTGTCTGAAAAAAAACGTCAGTTGCTTGCTGAAGAGATAAAAGAAAAGGCGTTAGCGTGGAGTTTGGGTAGAGCAGAAGCAGCAGAGATTGATCGGATTAATATTTTACAAGCAACAATGTTAGCGATGTGCCGTGCAGTACAAGGATTACACATTCAGCCGGATTTTGTCTTGATTGACGGTAACAGAATTCCATCAGCGTTAAAGATAGCAGCACAAGCAGTGGTAAAAGGAGATAGTTTAGTAGCGGAAATCAGTGCGGCATCCATTTTGGCAAAAGTTGCACGAGATCAGGAAATGTTATTATTGCATCAAAAATATCCGCAATACGGCTTTGATCGTCACAAAGGTTATCCGACCAAATTGCATTTGGAATCGATTGAAAAATATGGCATTTTGGCTGAACATCGACAAAGTTTTGCACCAGTAAAAAAATATATAAAAGGATAAATTATGAAAAAACAGCTATTAGCATTATTGGCACTTTCTATGGTGACCACAGTTTTCGCCGATAACGCGAAAATTATTGCGCAATTAAAGAAATTGGGCGTTGAAAAAGTGGAAGTTCAAGATTCGCCATTAAATGGCTTGAAAGCGGCAGTTACCGATCAAGGCATTTTATATGTTTCTGAAGATGGCAAATATGTATTGCAAGGCAATTTGTATCAATTAACGGATGACGGTGCAATTAATCTTTCCAATAAATTATTGGCAGCACAAGTAGAAAATTTAAAAAATGAGATGATTGTTTATCCGGCAAAAAAAGAAAAATATGTGGTTACGGTATTTATGGATATTACCTGCCATTATTGCCATATTCTGCACGAACAGTTGAAACAATATAATGATTTGGGTATTACCGTACGTTATTTAGCTTTTCCAAGAGGCGGATTATCCAGCCAAGCGGCACAACAAATGGAAAGTATTTGGACGGATAAAGATCCGGCATATGCGTTGAATGAAGCTGAAAAAGGTCATTTGCCGACCAAAATGAAAACGCCGAATATCGTCAGCAAACATTACCAATTAGGTTTACAATATGGCGTGCGTGGCACACCGAGTATCATTTTGCCTAGCGGTGAATTGTTGGGAGGTTACGTGCCGCCGCAAGAGTTGTTAAAAATCTTACAAGAGTAATACTTGAAGGCTTAAAAGCAGAATTGTAGTAGATAGAGCAGTAAAAATAGTATGAACGATCAGGCTGTAAAAATTATTCAACGGAGAGAAGTTGCAAACGGAGTTCAAGTGAACGCTGATCCGTTATTGGATCGCATTTATCGCAGTCGAGGCATAGCATCTGAAGCGGAATTGAATTATGCCTTGAAATATATGTTGCCGCCCTCTTTATTGACGCATTTGGAGCAAGCAACGGCGTTATTGATTGAAGCCTATCATCAACAAAAGCGGGTTGTGATTGTCGGTGATTTTGATGCGGATGGCGCAACCAGTATTGCGGTTGCGGTATTCGCTTTACGTCAGTTAGGTTTTCAGTCAGTTGATTTCTTAGTGCCGGATCGTTTTGAACAAGGTTATGGCTTGAGTGTTTCTGTGGCGCAAGATGCGTTGGACAAACAGGCGCAGTTGGTGATTACTGTTGATAACGGCGTTTCCTCACTAGAGGGAGTTGATTATTTAAAACAGCATCAGGTACAAGTGATTGTGACCGATCACCATTTGCCGGGAGAAAAATTGCCAAATGCCGATGTTATTGTTAATCCTAATTTAGCGCATTGCGGTTTCCCATCCAAATATCTCGCCGGCGTGGGCGTAACTTTCTATTTAATGGTGGCATTACGCGCTGCCTTTCGCCAACAAGGACTTTTTGCCGATAAAAAAGAGCCTAACTTTGCGGAATTATTGGATTTTGTCGCATTGGGAACGGTGGCTGATGTGGTGCCGTTGGATCACAATAACCGTATTCTTGTTTCTCAAGGCTTGGCAAGAATACGCGCTCAACATTGCCATTGTGGAATTCGTGCTTTAATTGAAGTCGCTAATCTTGATATTACACAAATAGTTTCTAGTCATTTAGGTTTTTCTATTGCTCCCCGATTAAATGCTGCCGGTAGAATTGATAATATGTCGATTGGCGTGGAGTTACTTTTATCAGAAACAATGGAACAGGCGCGAGCGTTAGCGCTGGAATTGGATACACTTAATAAAACGCGCAAAGAGATAGAAATTGGGATGAAACAGGAAGCATTGCATTATTTGCGTGAGTTAAAACCGATCTATCAGGAAGATACTTTTGCTATTGCGCTTTATCGTCCGGATTGGCATCAAGGCGTATTAGGCATTTTAGCGGCAAGAATGAAAGATCAATTTCATCGTCCGACAGCGATTTTTACACAGGAAGATGAGGGCATTTTGCGTGGTTCTGCGCGTTCAATAGAAGGTTTGCATATTCGTGATCTGCTTGATCATATCCATTGTCAACATCCTGAAATCATTATTAAATTCGGCGGTCACGCAATGGCAGCCGGTTTGAGTATTCACCAGAGATATTTCCCGGAATTTCAACGATTGTTCAACCAGTATGCAAAAGCTTGGTTGAATGAAAAATCATTACAAGGTGTTATTTATACTGATGGTGAATTAGGCGCTCAACAAATGAATGTAACAACGGCGGAAATGTTGCAATTTGCCGGTCCGTGGGGGCAACATTTTCCAGAGCCTCAATTTGATGGAGAATTTCGCATCTTACAGCAACGACTTGTAGGGGAAAAACATCTAAAAATGTTGCTGGAACCGATACAGGGAGGAGGATTGTTTGATGCAATTCAGTTTAATGTCGATACTAGACGGTTCCCTGATTTATCGATTAAAACAGCACGGATGGTCTATCATCTTTCAATCAATGAGTATAGATGTAATAGACAAGTGCAACTATTAGTCAATTATATAGAGGTATTGGAATAAATAATGAACAGTATTAAGTTGGCAATGCAAATTTTTTATTTTTTGCTTTTTGCGTTATCGGCGACGGTGAGTTACGCAGAACAGTTGCCGATTTTTAAAGATGGTAAGGACTATTTTTCCTATAAGCAACCGATACAAGAAGAACCGGCAGCAGACAATAAGATCAAAATTAAATTTTTCTTTTCCTATGAGTGTCGTATTTGTTTAATGGCGGCGGATAATTTGAGTTTATATAAACGCATGAATCCGGATAAAGTTGATATTGAATGGATTCCGGCGGCGACACCGGGAGGTTATTTTTCGGCAGCGGTTTATTACTCTCTAGAGAGTATGGGACATCCGGATCTTGCCGATCTATTTATTTTTGATACGGCGGAACAGAAGTTTAATCGAAATAGCCGTAATCGAGGCAAATTCTTACAAGAGTGGCTGACACGCAAGCAGATTAATATTGAAACCTTTTTGGATGTGTTTAATTCGGAATTGGTTGCCGCTAAAGTGAATCAATCCATTAACTCGACCTTAAAATATGGTGTATTTACCTTGCCGTTTGTTTCGGTCAGTGGGCGTTATGTTTTAACCGGCAGTACGCTCTATAATGACGATTACACAATGGCGGTTTTGGATTCATTAATAGCAAAAATTGTACAAGAACAACGAGGAAAAAAATGAAAATAGGTATTGTTGGTGCGATGGCACAAGAAGTCGAAATCTTACAGAATTTAATGAAAAATAAACGCATTAATAAATTAGCGACTTGTACAATTTATGAGGGCGAAATCGGTCGTCATCAGGTGGCATTATTGCAATCAGGAATTGGCAAAACCGCAGCAGCAATGGGAACAACAGCATTGATTTTAACTTGCCAACCGGATTGTATTATTAATACCGGCTCGGCAGGAGGTTTAAATTCACAATTAAATATCGGCGATATTATTATTTCTGATAAAGTGTGCTATCACGATTCTGATGTTACCGCTTTTGGTTATGCGAAAGGGCAGTTACCGGCGTGTCCGGAAAAATTTACGGCAGATAAAAAATTGATTGAAACGGTGAAAACAGTGGTAACCGAGCAGGCGCAAAATGCGGTTATCGGTTTGGTTTGTTCTGGCGATCAATTTATCAACGGAGCAGAAATGATTGCTCAAATTCGTCAGAATTTTCCTGAGGTGGCGGCTGTGGAAATGGAGGCGGCGGCAATAGCACACACGTGTTATGCTTTTAATGTGCCGTTTGTCGTTATTCGTGCTATTTCCGATGTGGCGGATAAAGAGTCACATCTCTCTTTTGATGAGTTTTTACCGATTGCGGTAAAACAGTCTTCTAAGATTGTGTTGGCAGTGTTGGAAAAGTTGGTGTAAATCACTAAAAGTAAAACAGAACAAAAAAAGAATCCAGATCCAAAAAGTTAGTTTTCTAACTGATTAAGATGTGGATTCTTTTAGGCATAGTAGACAAAAGTGTTGGTAATAATTACAAAAATAATTAAAATCAACACTTTTTTATTATTGTGAGTTCCTTATTTCTCGCCGTGTTTTTCCAACCACTTTTGCATAAATTCGATTTCTGCTTGTTGGGCTTTAATAATATTTTCAGCGAGTTGTCTTAGTTCCGGATCTTTACCATATTTTAATTCGACTTCCGCCATCGCTACCGCACCTTGATGGTGGGGTAACATTCCGGCGGCAAAAGCAACATCCGGATCTTGGTGGGAAATGCCTTTCATCATTGAATCGTGCATTGCGCCCATAGATTGCATATAAGCTTCGTTTGCTGCTGACATCTGCTGGGAATGCATCATTCCGGCAGAGGCAGAAGAGGCAAATACGAAAATGGCAGCTGCTGACAGTAGTTTTTTCATTGTTACTCCTTTGCTTAAGTTAATAAAAAATCAAAACGTTGGTCAGCATAAGCCTTTCCCTAAGGGGAATCAAAATACCTTAAATTGAGTAATTTCGTTTACCAAAAATGGCAGTACCAATGCGTACCATCGTAGAACCACAAGCAATTGCCGTTTGCATATCGTCCGTCATTCCCATTGATAAGGTGTCAATTTTTTGTTGAGGGAAACGTTGTTGCAGCTGTTGTAACAGCACTTTCATCTGATTAAAAACGGCAGTTTGTTGGTTAATATCTTCTGTCGGTGCCGGAATTGCCATTAGTCCACGCAATTGCAATTTTGGTAAGTTAATGATTTGCTGTGCCAGTTCTTCCATTTGTTGAGGAGTGATGCCGGATTTTGAATTTTCATCACTGATATTAATTTGGATCAACACTTGCAACGGTTGGAGGTGATCAGGGCGTTGTTGGCTTAGACGTTCGGCAATTTTTACGCGATCAATTGTCTGCACCCAATCGAAATGCTCCGCCACGCTCCGTGTTTTATTGGATTGTAACGGACCGATCAGATGCCAAGTAATGTCGTTAAGATTTTGTTGTTGTGCCAGCTGAATTTTTTCCACACCTTCCTGTACATAATTTTCACCGAATTGACGTTGTCCGGCGTGATAGGCGGTGAGAATGTCGGCGAAAGGTTTAGTTTTGCTGACAGCCAAAAGTGTTACCTTTTGAGTGGGATGACAATCCGCAATCTGTTGGCGAATATGTGCTAAATTTTGTGCAATCTCCATTTTGATCTCCTAAATGTCTAAAACTGTTTTTATTATAGAAAAAATTTCAATTATTCTCATAAATTTATTTGACAAGTGGAATGAATTTAGGTACTTATTATCACTATTGAAATTCAAAATGAGCTATAAAGATTTCCATGACAATGACTGTTATTACGATGACCCGCATTATGATGACCATTATTATTAGTGGGGCGGGTTAGCACTCAAAAAACAGGATTGTTAAACCCGCATCTTAAAAAAGTGCGGGTTTTTTTATGAGCAGTTTTTAGATAATTTTCAAAATACAATAAAGAGGACAACATTATGCGAGTATTAAAATTTGGTGGAACATCATTAGCTAATCCGGAACGTTTTTCTCAAGCGGGTGAGCTTATTCTGCAAGCACATTTAAAAGATCAGGCAGCTGCCGTGCTCTCTGCGCCGGCAAAAATCACTAACTATTTGGTGGCACTGGTGGATAAGACAAATAAAGGCGAGGATAAACAACAGGATGTCAAAGAAGCCAAGCAGATTTTTGAGAATATCTTGAGTGGCTTGAAACAAAAAAATGTGAAATTTGATGATGAAAAATTAAGACAAGTTGTCCAGCAGGAATTTGACCAAATCGAATCTGCCCTTTCTCAATTCTCTCCTCAATCTCAATGTCCGGATAATATTAATGCTTCTATCATTTCTCGTGGTGAAAAACTGTCAATTGCGATGATGGCAGCTTGGTTTGAAGCGCAAGGTTACCAAGTACACGTTATTGATCCGGTAAAACAACTGTTAGCACAAGGGGAATATCTGGAGTCTTCTGTGGATATTGAGGAATCCACTAAACGCATTAATGCACCGTCAATTCCGAAACAGAGTGTGGTACTAATGGCAGGATTTACTGCCGGTAATGATAAAGGCGAATTAATGGTGTTAGGTCGCAACGGTTCGGATTATTCCGCAGCGGTTTTAGCCGCTTGTCTACACGCAGATTGTTGTGAAATCTGGACTGATGTGGATGGTGTTTACACTTGTGATCCGCGTTTAGTGCCAGATGCGAGATTGTTGGAAACAATGTCTTATCAGGAGGCGATGGAGCTTTCCTATTTTGGTGCGAAAGTTATTCATCCACGTACCATTGCACCGATTGCTCAATTTAATATTCCTTGTTTGATTAAAAATACCGGTAATCCAAGTGCAGCAGGCACATTGATTGATGGCAATGTGCATTCTGAAACCTTGCAGGTGAAAGGTATTACCAATTTGAATGACGTGGTAATGTTTAATGTTTCTGGACCGGGAATGCAAGGAATGGTTGGTATGGCGGCACGTGTTTTTGACACAATGTCAAGAGCTGGTATTTCAGTGATTTTAATTACTCAGTCTTCATCAGAATATAGTATTAGTTTTTGTGTACCACAAAAATCTGCTGCTAAAGCGAAGAGTGCTTTAAAACGTGCTTTTGCTAATGAATTGTCTTCTGGTGCTTTAGATGAAATTGAAATTTTGGATAATTTGGCAATTATTTCTGTTGTTGGAGATGGAATGCGTAAAAGTCGTGGTATAGCCGCAAAATTCTTTACTGCATTAGCACAGGCGAATGTCAACATCGTTGCGATTGCTCAAGGGTCGTCTGAGCGTTCTATTTCAACTGTAGTGCCACAATCAAAAGCAATAGAAGGAGTAAAAGCAACACATCGTGCGTTGTTTAATAGTCAACAATCATTGCGTATTTTTTTGGTCGGAACAGGTGGGGTAGGCGGTGAATTATTGGATCAAATCGCTCATCAGCAACAGTTTTTAGCGGAAAAAAATATTGCCATTCGTGTTTGCGGCATAGCCAATTCAAAACGTCTTTTATTGAATGTTGATGGTTTGGATTTAACGGATTGGCGTGAAAAATTGGCAAATTCAAATGAACATTTCTCTTTACACCGTTTTATTGATGCGGTGGAAGATCAGCACGTTCTGAATCCGATTTTTGTAGACTGCACCTCCAATCAAGAGATTGCCGACAGCTATTTAACTTTCTTGAATTCCGGTTTCCACGTAGTTACGCCTAACAAAAAAGCGAATACCTCAAGTTTGGCGTATTATCACAAATTGCGTGATGCAGCCTTGGTTAATCAGCGTCTTTTCCTTTATGACACCAATGTCGGTGCCGGTTTGCCGGTGATTGAAAATTTGCAAAACTTATTAGCGGCAGGTGATGAAGTTGAACTGTTTGATGGTATTTTATCCGGTTCGCTTTCCTTTATTTTCGGTGAATTGGAGCAAGGAAAATCATTATCTGAAGTAACACGTTTAGCGAAAGAAAAAGGGTTTACTGAACCAGATCCTCGTGATGATCTTTCCGGACAGGATGTAGCGCGTAAATTATTGATTTTAGCGCGTGAAACCGGCTTGGAATTGGAGCTCAAAGATATTGAAGTGGAAGGGGTGTTGCCGAAAGGCTTTGCTGAAGGTAAATCAACCGCTGAATTTATGACAATGTTGCCTGAATTGGATGAAGAGTTTGCAAAACGAGTGCAAGCGGCACAGGCAACAGGCAAAGTGTTGCGTTATGTCGGTGAAATCAATCACGGTAAGTGTAAAGTGGCGATCAAAGCGGTAGATGCGGAAGATCCACTCTATAAAGTGAAAAATGGTGAAAATGCATTAGCATTTTATACTCGTTATTATTCACCAATTCCTTTATTATTACGGGGCTATGGCGCAGGAAATAATGTGACTGCCGCTGGAATTTTTGCAGATATTTTGCGGACTTTACGCCGTTAATAAAGAGGATTAATTATGCTACGAATTTATGCTCCGGCTTCAAGTGCCAATATCAGTGTCGGATTTGATACTTTAGGGGCAGCAATTTCACCGATTGATGGTTCATTGTTGGGTGATATTATTCAAATTGAGGATTGTGTAAACCAATTTGAATTTGAAAGTGTCGGTTATTTTGTGCGTAAATTGCCGAAAGAGCCACAGAAAAATATTGTCTATCAGGCTTATGTGTTGTTTAGTGAGCGTTTGAAATTGCGTAATCAGCCATTAAAACCGTTGCGTTTAACCTTAGAAAAGAATATGCCGATAGGTTCAGGATTAGGTTCAAGTGCCTGTTCAATTGTGGCTACATTGGTGGCATTAAATCAATTCCACCAAGAACCGTTTTCTGATATGGAATTGTTAGAGATGATGGGGGAATTGGAAGGCAGAATTTCCGGTTCAATCCATTACGATAACGTCGCGCCTTGCTTTATGGGCGGTGTGCAGTTTATGGTGCAGTCGCTCGGTTCAATTTGTCAACGTTTGCCGTTTTTCGATCATTGGTATTGGGTGTTGGCTTACCCGGGGATTGAAGTTTCCACCGCAGAGGCGCGAGCAATTTTGCCGAAGAGTTATACCCGTCAGGATGTGATTGCTCACGGCAGACATTTAGGGGGATTCGTACACGCTTGTCATACTCATCAAGAAAATTTAGCCGCCATTATGATGAAAGATGTCATTGCAGAGCCTTATCGCCAGCAATTATTACCAAATTTTGCAGAAGTGAAACAGGCGGCGCAAGATCTTGGAGCGTTGGCAACAGGTATTTCAGGTTCAGGGCCAACAATGTTCGCTATTGCACCGGATTTAACCACCGCAAATAAAGTGGCGGATTATTTAGAAAAACACTATTTACAAAATAATGAAGGTTTTGTGCATATTTGTCAGGTCGACAACCAAGGTGCAAGACAACTTAGTTAAGGAATAAAAGGAAAAAGAATGAATTTATACAACATCAAACATCCGGAAGAGAAAGTCAATTTTTCACAGGCAGTGAGTCAAGGATTAGGAAAAGATCAAGGTTTATTTTTCCCAGAAACATTGCCGCATTTTGAGAATGTTGAAGAATTATTAGCACTGCCTTTGGTAGAGCGTAGTCAACGAATTTTATCTGCTATAATTGGTGATGAAATTAGTGCTGAACAGTTAGCAAATATGGTAGCAAAAGCGTTTACCTTTTCGGCACCTTTAGTCAAAGTTGAAGATCATATTTATGCATTGGAGTTGTTTCACGGTCCGACATTGGCTTTTAAGGATTTCGGTGGACGCTTTATGGCTCAAGCATTAGCAACTGTTCGTAAAGATGGAAAAATTACTATTTTGACAGCAACTTCAGGCGATACCGGTGCGGCGGTGGCACACGCATTTTATGGATTGGAAAATATTGATGTAGTAATTCTCTATCCGAAAGGTAAAATCAGTGTATTGCAAGAAAAATTATTCTGCACCTTGGGGGGCAATATTCGTACTATCGCCATTGAAGGTGATTTTGATGCTTGTCAAGCTCTAGTCAAACAGGCCTTTGATGACCAGGAATTGCGTGAGGCAATTGGTCTAAATTCAGCGAATTCAATTAATATCAGCCGTTTATTGGCTCAAATTTGTTACTATTTTGAAGCCGTTGCCCAATTGCCGAAAGCGCAACGCCAAAATGTAGTGGTTTCTGTGCCGAGCGGTAATTTCGGTAATTTAACTGCCGGATTAATTGCCAAAGCGATCGGCTTACCGATTAAACGTTTTATTGCCGCAACCAATGCTAATGACACTGTACCGCGTTATTTGCGTTCTCATCAGTGGCAACCGAATGCCACCGTGGCAACTTTATCCAATGCAATGGATGTTAGCCGTCCAAATAACTGGCCGCGTGTTGAAGAGTTATTCCGCCGTGAAAACTGGTCCTTAAATGACTTGCATTCCGATAGTGTAACCGATGCTGAAACCGAGCAGACATTGAAGGATATGTTTGCAAAAGGCTATCTCTGCGAACCGCACGGTGCTATCGCTTATCGAGTGCTGAAACAGGATTTACAACCGGGAGAAACCGGTATTTTCCTTTGCACTGCGCATCCGGCAAAATTTAAAGAGAGTGTTGAACGTATTTTAGAGACTGAAGTAGCATTACCGGAAGCATTGGCTAAACATAACGCCTTACCGTTATTATCAATCACAATGCCGGCAGATTTTGATAAGTTGAAAGCGTTTTTGTTGGATAAATGATTTATTAAATAATTGATAAATAAGAAAAATACAAGGTGGTCATTTTTTATTGACCACCTTTTTTTGTGCTAAATAAATTGATAAACAATTTGTTGATGATAAGGTTGGTGGGCTTTTTGGATGCCGCCATATTGATACCATTCCGGATGATTTGGAGTGTCTGGTAATGCTTCAGGCTCTAACGCAATGGCTTGATAATTTTGATATTTTCCAGTGTGGCTTGGGGTGCCAGCAAGGAAATTGCTACTATAAAACTGAATTGCATTATGAGTAGTGGAAAGTAGTAATGTCAAATCACCAGATGATGAGGTTAATTTGGCTGCAGGTTTTAGTTGACCATTTTTACCTTGCAGCAGAAACGCATGATCATAACCACCGACCGCTTGCTGATCGGCATCTTTTAGAAAGTCGGTAGCGATGATTTTTGCTGTTCTGAAATCAAAATGTGTTGCCTCAACTGCGGTCAATGGACGATTTGGAATACCCTCTGCGTTGACCGGCAAATAGTAATCGGCAAACAGTTGTAATTGATGTTGACGAGCATCAGTAACGCCTTCATCAAGATTAAAATAACTGTGATTGGTTAAATTTAAGGCAGTGTCTTGATCACATTGCGCTGAGAAATCAATAAGTAAGGCATTATCGTCAGTCAAGCGATATTGTAGTGAAACCTGTAAATTACCGCTAAAACCTTGATCACCATCCGCTGAAAAGAGGGAAAAAACAGCTGTTTGTGCACCGATATGTTCAATTTTCCAACGGCGTTTGTCAAAGCCTATACCGCCATGAAGAGTGTGCTTATTATCTTGATTTTTCACTATTTTTTGTGTTTTTGCTGCCAAGCGGAATTGACCTTGATTGATACGATTAGCGAAACGTCCGATAGTAGCCCCTAAAAATGCTTGGTTTTCTGCTAACTTCGAGAGAGGGCAGCTACAAACTGTTTCACGAAGTTTGCCTTTTACTGGCACTAAAATGGATAAAATGGTTGCGCCCCAATCGGTTAATTGCACTTGCATTCCGTTTTTGTTTGTGAGTGTCACCAATTGATAGGGCAAGTTATCTGCGGCGATAATTTTTGTTGAAGTTAGCATAAATGAACCCCTTGTGAAGCGGTACAAACATAGAAATCTTCTTTTAAGCCGGTCTGTTTTTGATAGTTGTCGGCGATTATCTTACGCACAGACTCCACTTTTTCAAATGGTGCAATGGCGACAATACAACCTCCAAAACCGCCACCTGTCATTCTTGCACCGCCGCTATTGCCTATAGTTAGTTGAGCTAATTCCACCAAATAATCAATTTCCGGTACGGTGATTTCAAAATCATCACGCATAGATTGATGCGATTGAGCCATTAATTCACCTAAATATTTGATATTATTATGTTTTAAAGCTTCAACCGCTTCTAATACACGAGCATTTTCGGTCACGATATGTTTAGCACGTTTATAAGCTAGCGGATCTCGCTGCTCCAACTCTTTTCCGTAAGCATTAAAATGCGCCACACTCACATCACGCAATGCCTTGACTCCGAAAAATTTAGCAGCGGTTTCACATTGTTGCCGGCGCGTATTGTATTCGCCATCAACCAGATCGTGTTTGACGTGAGAATTTATAATCATAATGGCTAAGTTATCCGGAATCGGTGTTGGAATTGTCTCTAAACTACGACAATCAATCATCATTGCGTGGTGTTGTTGTCCTAAGGCAGAAATAAGCTGATCCATATTACCGCATTGACAACCGACAAAAATATTTTCTGCCTTTTGACCAATTAAGGCGAGCTGTGTATTAGTTAGTGGTAGATTTCCTAGTTGTTGGCAGAATTTGCCGGTTGCCACTTCCAATGAGGCGGATGAGCTTAACCCTGATGAAAGCGGAACATTACCGCTAATTACAATATCTGCTCCTTGTGTAAAATTAGGGCAGGCTTGCTGAATAAAATAGACAACGCCTCGAACATAATTACACCATTTCCGTTCACTCGGTTTAATTTCTTGCAACAATGAAAATTGATCCTGTTCATCTAAATCAGCGGCATAAACATTAAAATGATGATCATCTCGTGGTTTCCCACAAATTGAAGTGCCGTAATTAATGGCACAAGGCATAACGAAACCATCATTGTAGTCAGTATGTTCACCGATTAAATTTACTCTACCGGGTGCATAAACTTGCAATGTCGGTTGAGTGGTAAAACGTTCAATAAATACTTTTTTGGCAATTTCAATAGGTTGCATAAATTCCTCTCAATCAAATTTGGCTGTAATGGGTGGTGGATAATGCGGCTAGTCGAGCGGCTGCCTGTTCTGCGGTTAAATCACGTTGTGATTCAGCTAGCATTTCGTAACCAACCATAAATTTACGCACTGTTGCTGAACGCAACAGTGGTGGGTAAAAATGGGCGTGTAATTGCCAATGTTGCTGATCTTGATTAGTGAATGGCGCACCGTGAAAGCCCATTGAATAAGGGAAAGAGGTCATAAAAAGATTGTCATATTTTGTTGTTAATTGTTTCAAAGCGGTGGATAAATCACGACTTTGTGAGTCGTTTAATTCTGTCATTCGAGTTACGTGAGCTTTAGGCAAGAGTAGTGTTTCAAACGGCCAAACTGCCCAAAACGGCACAACGGCAAGCCAATGTTCAGTTTCTACCACAATACGTTCTTTCCGTTCCAATTCTTGTTGGGCATAATCGACCAACAATACAGAATGATGTTGCTGAAAATATTGACGTTGCATTTGATCTTCGCGCGTAATTTCATTTGGTAAAAAACTGTTTGCCCAAATTTGGCCGTGTGGATGAGGATTGGAACAACCCATTGCTGCCCCTTTGTTTTCAAAAATCTGTACCCACGGATAGGTTTTCCCTAATTCTTTAAGTTGTTGTTGCCACACTTGAATAACCTGAAAAATTTCTTGTTCAGTCAACAGCGGTAAGGTTTTGCTGTGATCTGGAGAGAAACAAACTACACGACTTTCACCGGTTGCTTGGCTAAATTGAAATAATGGATTAGTACTTATTGGTGGTGCTGGTGTTTCATTCAATAGTGCTGAAAAATCATTTTTGAAGACAAAAGGTTGGGTATATTGTGGATTTTGTTCACCCGTGATGCGTCTGTTTCCCGGACAAAGATAACAGCTTGGATCGTAACTTGGTTTTTGTTCATCTGTTGCTTTTTCCTGTTGACCTTGCCAAGGGCGTTTTGCTCGATGTGGTGAAACCAGCACATATTCGCCTTTTAATGGATTATAACGGCGATGTGGATGTTCTGTAGGATCAAAAATTTCGCTCATAAAGTATTCCTTGCTATCAAATGTAAACGGTTACAATTTAATGCGTAAGATACCAATTATTTTCGCAATAAACTGTTATCCAGATCACAAAAAGAACATATTTTTAGTACGATGTATCTATTTAGCGTTATTATTTACGAAAATAATGTAACAAAGATTGGTATAGGATAAAAATATGGTAACAATTCGCGATGTAGCTAAAGTAGCTGGGGTCTCAGTTGCAACGGTTTCTCGTGTACTCAATGATCATCCAAGTATTAGCGAAAAAGCAAAAAATAAAGTATTACAAGCAGTTGCAGAATTAAACTATCAACCGAATGCAAATGCTCAGGCCTTAGCATCACACGCTGTAGATACTATTGGTGTTGTTGTAACAGATGTAACAGATCCGTTTTTTGCTATTTTAGTGAAATCTATAGATCAAGTGGCGGAAAGTTATCAGAAAAATATTTTGATTGGTATGGGATACCACAATGCGGATAAAGAGCGCAAAGCGATTGATAACCTGCTACGAAAACGTTGCACCTGCTTGGTAATACACGCAAAAGCCTTATCAGATGAGGAGTTGTCTTCATATTTAACGGCGATTAAAGGAATGGTAATTATTAATCGTATTGTTCCTGGATTCGAGAACCGCTGTATAGGTTTAGACAATGTCAAAGGAACAGAAATCGCTACTGAAACATTAATTCGGAGTGGACATCGTTGTATTGGTTACATCGGTTCTAATCATCCGATACACGATGAAACTGATAGACTACAAGGTTATTTAAATACATTGCAAAAATATAAAATTCCTATCCGAGAATTAGCAATTACGAAAAGCTCACCGAATTTTGAAGGCGGTGAAGAGGCGATGATTAATTTATTGAGTTATAACAGTGACTTAACAGCAGTTGTTGCCTATAACGACTCAATGGCAGCCGGTGCAATGTCGGTATTGAGTGAAAACGGTATTATTGTGCCTAAAGATTTTTCTTTAATCGGTTTTGACGATATGCCGATCGCCAATCATTTAATCCCTAAATTAACGACTATCCGTTATCCTATTGATTTGATGGCAAATTATGCAGCTAAATTAGCATTAAGCCTAGCTAATAATGATATTGATCTGCCGGAACCGATTCAATTTAATCCGACTTTGGTAAGGCGTTTTTCTGTTGAAAGACGGATAAAATAAAAAAAATTGTAATTGAGTTACATTTTTGTGAAACCGATCACATCAAATATTTAAAAAAATCTGTATGCTATTCACAGTTATATTTCTGCAATAGCGGTATGGAAAGATAACCGACAGTTGATAACGATAGTTTTGACTGTATAAATAAAGAGTGAGCTGCTCTTAAGATTATGAATTTCCAGTAAATTTAATAGGAGATGTGTATTATGAAGAAAATTGTACTCAGTGCGATTGCATTATCATTAGGCTTAGGATTAAGCACTATGGCGCAGGCAAAAGATGTTCGTATCGGTGTAACCATTTACAAATATGACGACAACTTTATGTCTTTGATGCGCAAAGAAATCAATAAAGATGCTGAAAAAGTGGAAGGCATTAAATTATTGATGAATGACTCACAAAATGCACAATCTATTCAAAACGACCAAATCGATGTTTTACTTTCTAAAGGCGTAAAAGCATTGGCGATTAACTTGGTTGACCCATCTGCAGCGCCAACAGTGATTAATAAAGCGAAAGGTTTGAACGTACCGATTGTTTTCTTCAATAAAGATCCAGGTCAAAAAGCAATTGACAGTTATGATGCGGCCTACTATGTAGGAACTGATCCAAAAGAATCAGGTATTATCCAAGGTGATTTGATTGCAAAACAGTGGAATGCACATCCGGAATGGGATTTAAATAAAGATGGTAAAATCCAATTTGCCTTATTAAAAGGTGAACCGGGACATCCTGATGCGGAGGCTCGTACAAAATATGTGGTTGAAGAATTAAATGCAAAAGGTATTCCAACCGAACAACTCTTCTTGGATACTGGTATGTGGGATGCCGCAATGGCGAAAGATAAAACTGATGCTTGGTTGTCCAGTTCAAAAGCTAACGATATCGAAGTGATCATCTCCAACAATGATGGTATGGCGATGGGCGCATTAGAAGCAACCAAAGCACACGGTAAAAAATTACCGATTTATGGTGTGGATGCATTGCCTGAAGTGCTTCAACTTATCAAGAAAGGTGAAATTGCCGGCACTGTCTTGAATGATGGTGTTGGTCAAGCTCAAGCAGTTGTTGATTTGTCCAGCAACTTAGCTAAAGGCAAAGAAGCGACAGAGGGAACACAATGGAAATTAGAAAAACGCGTTGTTCGTATTCCTTATGTAGGTGTCGATCAAGAAAATTTAAGTGATTTCTTAAAATAATATCTGATTACCAGATCGTGGGGGAGCAATCCCCCTCTTTCCTGCTTTGGGGTTGAATATGGTAGTACAAGCCGAAACAAATAGCAGTCAAGTGCTGCTAGAAATGAAAAATGTCAGCAAGTCATTTCCGGGTGTGAAAGCACTTGACCACGCCAATTTAACAGTTCACGCACATTCCGTTCACGCATTAATGGGCGAGAATGGCGCGGGAAAATCCACATTATTAAAGTGCCTATTTGGAATTTACGCGAAAGATGAAGGCGAAATTCTGTATTTAGGCAAAGACGTTAATTTTCGTACCTCAAAAGAAGCCCTTGAAAATGGGATTTCGATGGTACACCAAGAATTGAATCTCGTTCGTCAAAGAAGTGTAATGGATAACCTCTGGTTGGGGCGTTATCCGTTGAATGGTTTTTTAGTGGATCACGGGAAAATGTATCGTGATACAAAAGCGATTTTTGATGAATTGGATATTGATATTGATCCGAAAGAGAAAGTTGCCAATTTATCTGTTTCACAGATGCAAATGATTGAAATTGCAAAAGCTTTCTCCTATAACGCCAAAATCGTTATTATGGATGAACCGACTTCATCATTGTCTGAAAAAGAGGTGGAGCATCTGTTCAAAATTATTGCCAAACTAAAAGATCGTGGTTGTGGCATTATCTATATTTCTCACAAAATGGATGAAATTTTTAAGATTTGTGATGAAGTGACCATTTTACGTGATGGAAAATGGGTCAATACCGTCAAAATTAAAGATACTAATATGGATCAATTAGTAACGATGATGGTTGGTCGCGAATTAACCCAGCGTTTCCCTGAAAAACGCAATGTGCCGAAAGAAACCATTCTTACTGTTGAACACCTAACGGCAAAAAATCAACCGTCTATCCAAGATATCAGTTTTGAACTTCGTAAAGGTGAAATTTTAGGTATTGCCGGTTTGGTGGGCGCAAAACGAACTGATATTGTTGAAACTATTTTTGGTATTCGTGAAAGAGCAAGTGGAACGATCAAACTGCACGGCAAAGAGATGCGCAATAAAAGTGCATTGGAAGCGATTAATAACGGTTTTGCCTTAATCACAGAAGAACGCCGTTCAACAGGGATTTATGCTAATTTAAGTATCGAATTTAACTCATTGATTTCTAATATGAAATCGTATCTAGGTAAATTAGGTCTTCTCAGCACCGCAAAGATGAAAAGCGATACACAATGGGTAATTGATTCGATGAATGTGAAAACACCATCACATCGTACCAATATCGGTTCATTATCAGGCGGTAATCAACAAAAAGTGATTATTGGGCGCTGGTTATTAACACAACCGGAAATTCTAATGATGGATGAACCGACACGCGGTATTGATGTCGGTGCGAAATTTGAAATTTACCAATTAATGATGCAATTAGCAGAGAAAGATAAAGGTATCATTATGATCTCTTCCGAAATGCCGGAGTTGCTCGGAGTAACGGATAGAATTTTAGTGATGAGTAATGGTCGGGTAGCAGGGATTGTCGAAACGGCAAAAACCTCGCAAGAACAGATTTTGCAACTTGCAGCAAAATATTTATAAGTTGATAAAAGGATTGAATTATGGCTGGTATTCAACAAAAAAAATCACTTGATTTTATGAAACAAAATGCAATTTATTTTGTTCTTTTAATCTTGTTAGGGGTGATCGTTTCACAAGATGATACCTTTTTAAGTTTATTGAACTTCAGTAATATTTTGACACAATCATCCGTGCGTTTAATTATTGCATTGGGGATGGCTGGAATTTTGATTACGCAAGGTACGGACTTATCCGCCGGTCGTCAGGTCGGTTTGGCAGCGGTGGTTTCCGCCACAATGTTACAAGCGTTGGATAATACCAATCGCGTGTTCCCTGATCTTGCTGAAATGCCAATTCCTGTTGTGATTTTAATCGTTTGTGCTATCGGTGCAGTTATCGGAATGATTAACGGCTTAATCGTCGCCTATCTGAATGTAACACCGTTTATTGCGACTTTAGGAACGATGATTATCGTCTATGGTGCAAACTCACTTTACTATGATGCGGTTGGCTCTTCTCCGATCGCCGGTTTCAGCAAATCTTTCTCTGAATTTACTCAAGGTTTCTTCCAACTTGGTGATTTCAGACTCTCCTACATCACCATTTATGCTGCAATCGCTGCATTTTTTGTCTGGGTCGTGTGGAATAAAACACGTTTTGGTAAAAATATGTTTGCTATCGGCGGTAATCCGGAAGCAGCACGCGTGTCCGGTGTAAACGTTGCTAGGAACCTAATCTTTGTTTATGTACTTGCTGGTGCATTTTACGGTTTTGCCGGGATGTTGGAAGGTGGTCGTATCGGTAGTGCTACTAACAATCTCGGTTTTATGTACGAATTGGATGCAATCGCCGCTTGCGTGGTTGGAGGTGTATCCTTTGCCGGTGGTGTTGGTACTGTTATTGGTGTTATCACAGGTGTTATTATTTTCACTGTTATCAACTATGGTTTAACCTACATTGGTGTAAACCCATATTGGCAATATATTATCAAAGGTACTATCATTATCCTTGCAGTAGCAATAGATTCTTTAAAATATGCGAAGAAGAAATAATCTTTCTTCCACAAGTTTATAATAAAGCCGCATCGACTAGATGCGGTTTTTTGTCTCGAATATATAACCTAACTACAACATATAAGAAAAAAATATTCAAAGCATAAAAAAGCCCCATATTCATATATTATGGGGCAAGTAGTAGGAGGTTGTTTTTTATTATTTTAATGCAGCTTGATCCTCTTCTTGAATTTTTGCTTCACACGCTTTGACTTGTTTTTCAAAAATAGTGAGCCATTGTTTATGTTGCAAATGATAGGGGCAATTATAGGATTTTGGAATAAAGATTTGCTAACAGGAGAGGTCTTTTCTCACATAGTAAGTATGTTTCCTGCATTTATTATAGGATTACTACTTGGACTATTCGGATATCAATTGATGCATAAATATAATATTAACTATCATAAAATCATTTACTGTTTTTTAATCGTTATTGGTAGTATTCTAATCTTACAGAATCTTGTGAAGATAAGGTGAGATTATGAAACGAATATTGATTATGAGTCTTGTTGTCCTTCTAACCTCTTGTGCTTTGACACCGGAGCAACAGCGAGCTAGAGAGGAAGCCCAAATTCGGCAGCAGCAGGCGTTACAGGTTGCTTTGGCAAAACAGTGTGATGAAGAAACGGCATATTTAATGAAGCGTCAGTTTGATCAGGATATTGGTTTAACGGAAAAAGAGCAGAAAGCATTTAAAGTGGAATATACCAAACGAGTGAATGATCTAA
This sequence comes from Gallibacterium sp. ZY190522, assembly GCF_054166015.1. Lineage (NCBI taxonomy): Bacteria > Pseudomonadati > Pseudomonadota > Gammaproteobacteria > Pasteurellales > Pasteurellaceae > Gallibacterium > Gallibacterium sp. ZY190522. The sequence goes on along the minus strand of NZ_CM135118.1, from coordinate 1,445,083 downwards.
TGTTCCAATCTTGTTATAAATTAGCATTACAAAATTATATGGCTCAACAACAGATTCGACAGATGGAGATTGAGCGACAATTTTATTATGATGATTTTCCTCCATACGATTTAGGTCCACGTTGGTCTCACAGATATTGGTATCGCTGGTAGATGAGAAGTTATGAAAGGTAAAGGATAAGCCTTTACCTTTTTTGTCTATTACTAATAATCTACCAAAATATCAGATTCGCTGATGGTATCGCCGTAAACTGGATGTAGTGTTTTTTCGTAAGCGGCTTTAATTTTACCCTCTTTAGTTAGTTTTACGATTTCATCATTTAACCATTTTAATAATTCAGGTTGATTTTGTTGTACTGCCGGAGCGATGAACTCTTGTTCGCCCAAGCTACGCACACCAACGGTATAGCCTGGATTATTTTTTGCCCACGCGAATAATAGTGTGTTGTCGTGTGCTAATGCGTCGCCACGCCCATCTTTTAAGGCATCAAAGGTTTCTGTATTTTGTTCAAATTTCAATAATTTGATATTAGGATAATTTTTTGTGAAGAAGGCATCGGCGGTAGTGCCCTTATTAACTAATAATGTTTTATCAGTTAATTGCTGAATATCAGTGATGACGGAATCTATTTTACCGACTTCTTAAAAATTGTTCTGGAGTGTTCTATTCAATAATATTGCTTTGATCCATAAAAATAATGTGGTCTGAAACTTGACGAGCGAAAGTCATTTCGTGGTAAACAATCTTGCAAGAGATTTCAATATAGGCTTTAGTGATGCGAGATAAAACCCGTACCGGATACACCAGCAGCACTGCACAGATAATGCCGATAATTAGAGAGAAAATAATACCGGCTCCTGCTAAATAAAGTGTGAGTAAGGTTGCATCAATAAATTTTGGAATTGCATTAACAACGTATTGCCAATCCATTTTTAGATTCCATTTAAACTAAAACATAAAGGCATTATATAAATTTATTTCTATACGGCTAGATGGCTATTTAGCACTTTTTATTATTTTTTATAACTAAAAGAAATAAAAGTATGATAGTAATCGGAAATGTTATAAGAAATCTGCATTTAAAATAATGTTGAATAATGTTGATCTTTTTTGAAGAAGGAATAATTAGAATGATAAAAAAAGAAGATGGGAAATACCCATCTTCAAGAGATAAAAGGAATTGTAGAAAAGGGTTATACGATACCTTGAGCTAACATTGCATCGGCCACTTTGCGGAAACCGGCAATATTTGCGCCGTTTACATAGTTGATGTAGCCATTTTCGCTACCGTTAGCAACGCAGTTTTCGTGGATATTTGCCATAATGTCGAAAAGACGTTGATCCACTTCTTCACGACTCCAAGATAAACGAATTGCGTTTTGGCTCATTTCCAATCCTGATGTCGCTACCCCACCGGCATTGCTAGCTTTACCCGGTGCATAAAGAATTTTTGCATCGATAAATACGTTTACAGCACCTAAAGTAGAAGGCATATTCGCCCCTTCGGCAACACAGATACAACCATTACTCAATAATGTTTTGGCATCTTCTGCATCCAATTCATTTTGAGTTGCGCAAGGTAGTGCGACATCACAAGGAATTCCCCAAGGTTTTTGGTTGGCAAAATATTCTAAGCCTTGTTCTTTGGCATAAACAGAAATACGTTCGCGACGCACTTCTTTTAATTCAATTAATGCTGCTAATTGAGCTTCTGTCATACCGCTGTCAGCAAATTTAACAAAACCGTTTGAGTCGGAAAGGGTTAAGACTTTCGCACCTAATTGGATCGCTTTTTCAGCTGCATACTGCGCAACATTACCTGAACCGGAAATAAGCACGCGTTTACCTTCAATGCTTTGTCCTTTGGTTTTTAACATACTTTGTGCGAAGTACACCACACCGTAACCGGTGGCTTCCGGACGAATCAAACTACCGCCGTAAGGTAAACCTTTTCCGGTTAATACAGAAGCAAATTCATTACGAACACGTTTGTATTGTCCAAATAGATAGCCGATTTCACGTCCGCCAACACCAATATCACCGGCAGGTACATCAAGATCGGCACCGATGTGACGAGAAAGTTCGGTCATAAATGCTTGGCAGAAACGCATTACTTCCGCATCAGATTTGCCTTTAGGATCAAAATCAGAACCGCCTTTGCCGCCACCCATAGGTAACGTGGTTAAAGCATTTTTGAAGACTTGTTCAAAAGCAAGGAATTTTAAGATACCAAGATCAACAGTCGGATGGAAGCGTAATCCGCCTTTATAAGGACCGATGGCGGAGTTCATTTGAATACGATAACCACGATTTACTTGCACTTGACCTTTGTCATCAACCCAAGATACTCGGAACATTATTACTCGTTCCGGTTCAACGATACGTTCAAGTAAGCCTTGTTGTGCATATTTCGGATGTTTGGCGATAAAAGGTGCTAGACTACCGAAAACCTCTTCAACTGCTTGATGAAATGGTGCTTGGTTCGGATCACGTTGTTTAATTTTTTCGAATAAAAGTGTTAAGTCATTCATATGTTTGCCTTCCTATTTTGTTGTTATGTTTGAATTGTTAGTCAGTGTAGCAAGCAAGGCAAAAAAAAGGCTAGTTTTTTTTAAGAAAAATAAGAAAAGTTAAATGAGATATAAATAAACCGGATATTTTTGAAATATGTTTAATTTTTGAATAAAAGATATAAAAAAACTGCCCCGAAAGGCAGTTTTTTAATCAATAGTTATTAATTACATAGTTTGTGTGAAAGTACGAGTAATAACGTCTTGTTGTTGCTCTTTAGTTAAAGAGTTAAAACGCACTGCATAACCGGAAACGCGAATGGTTAATTGTGGATATTTTTCCGGATTTTCCATTGCATCTAACAACATTTCACGGTTCATTACGTTCACGTTCAAGTGTTGTCCGCCTTCAATGGTCGTTTCGTGGTGGAAATAACCGTCCATTAAGCCTGCTAAATTACGTTTTTGTGCTTCGTAATCTTTACCTAACGCATTTGGTACGATTGAGAAGGTATAAGAGATACCGTCTTTCGCATAAGCGAATGGCAATTTAGCCACAGAAGTTAATGAAGCTACCGCGCCTTTTTGGTCACGACCGTGCATTGGGTTTGCACCTGGTCCGAATGGTGCGCCGGCACGACGACCGTCCGGAGTATTACCGGTTTTCTTACCGTAAACCACGTTGGAAGTAATGGTCAATACAGATTGAGTAGGCACTGCATTGCGGTAAGTTTTAAGTTTTTGAATTTTCTTCATAAAGCGTTCAACCAAGTCGCAAGCGATTTCATCTACACGGCTGTCGTTGTTACCGAATTGTGGATATTCACCTTCAATTTCAAAGTCGATAGCAATATCTTTAGCCACAACATTACCATCTTTATCTTTGATGTCGCCACGGATAGGTTTAACTTTTGCATATTTGATAGCAGAAAGTGAGTCTGCCGCAACGGATAATCCGGCGATACCGCAAGCCATTGTGCGATAAACATCACGATCGTGTAATGCCATTAATGCAGCTTCATAACTGTATTTATCGTGCATATAGTGGATGATGTTCAAGGCAGTAACATATTGTTTTGCCAACCAATCCATAAAGCTATCCATACGGGTCATAACATCATCGTAGTCAAGATATTCAGTTTTGATTGGCTCTGTTTTCGGACCAACTTGCATACCGTTTTTCTCATCAACACCACCATTGATAGAGTAAAGCATTGTTTTCGCTAAGTTGGCTCTCGCACCGAAGAACTGCATTTGTTTACCAACAACCATTGGACTCACACAGCAAGCAATAGCATAATCATCACTATTGAAATCTGGACGCATTAAATCATCGTTTTCATATTGTACAGAAGAGGTATCAATAGAAACTTTTGCACAGAAACGTTTAAAGTTATCCGGTAATTTTTCAGACCAAAGAATTGTCATATTTGGTTCAGGTGATGGTCCCATAGTGTAAAGAGTATTTAAGAAACGGAATGTATTTTTAGTTACTAAAGTACGTCCATCTAAACCCATACCACCAAGAGATTCTGTTGCCCAAATTGGGTCTCCTGAGAATAATTGATCGTATTCAGGAGTACGTAAGAAACGTACCATACGTAATTTCATAACAAGATGATCGATCAACTCTTGAGCTTGTTCTTCAGTCAAAGTGCCTTCTTTTAAGTCACGCTCAATATAAATATCTAAGAATGAAGAGACACGACCAAATGACATCGCTGCACCGTTTTGTGATTTAACTGCTGCAAGGTAACCGAAGTAAGTCCATTGTACAGCTTCTTTAGCATTTTTTGCCGGTCCGGAAATATCGTAACCATAACTGGCAGCCATTTGTTTGATTTGACCCAATGCGCGATGTTGTTCAGCAATTTCTTCACGTAATTGGATGGTCATTTCAAGATCTTCACCGCTTTCTAAGCGTGGTTGAAGTGAAGAGAATTGTTTATATTTATCAGCCATTAAGAAATCAATACCATAAAGGGCAACACGGCGATAATCTCCGATGATACGTCCACGTCCATAAGCATCTGGTAAGCCGGTTAATACACCTGATTTACGACAACGTAGAATATCTGGTGTATAAACATCAAATACACCTTGATTATGTGTTTTACGGTATTCAGTAAAGATTTTTTTTACTTTAGGATCTAATTCTCGACCATAAACTTTGCAAGATCCTTCAACCATTTTGATCCCACCAAAAGGAATAATGGCACGTTTTAAAGGAGCATCAGTTTGTAATCCAACGATCTGTTCTAATTCTTTCTCGATATATCCTGCTGGGTGAGAAATGATTGTTGAAGGAATGTCTGTATCAAAATCAAGAGGTTCGTGAGTGCGGTTTTCCTCTTTAATACCTTCCATAACTTTATCCCAAAGTTTGGTGGTAGCAGCAGTAGCACCAGCTAAGAAAGATTCATCACCTTCATATGGAGTGTAGTTACGCTGAATAAAATCACGTACATTGACGTTTTCTTGCCAATCACCAGCTTGGAAACCTGACCAAGCTAATTGTTGTTGTTCTGTTAATTGAGTCATAATCATTTCCTTAATTGAATAATGAATAAAAATAAATGCTTTAGTGCGCTTTGGCTAAAAAGCGATGGAATAAGCCAATACAAACCGCACCACCAATAATGTTACCTAATGTGACAGGAATTAAATTCTTCACAATAAAATGGTAGAAATCTAAATCGGCAAACTGTGAAGCATCAATTCCCAATTGTTGCCAAAATGAAGCATCACTATAATGTGCTGTCAAAATACCCATTGGAATCATAAACATATTTGCTACACAGTGTTCAAAACCTGAAGCAACGAACATCCCAATCGGTAAAATCATAATTAATGCTTTATCGGTTACCGTCCGTCCGGAATAAGCCATCCAAATGGCGACACAAACCATAATATTACATAAAATACCTAAGCAAAAAGCCTCTAACCAAGAATGGTGAATTTTATGTTGTGCAGTTTTCAGAATAGTTAATCCCCATTGACCTTCCGCGACCATTGTTTGCCCAGCGAACCAGATTAACGCCACAATGATTAAACTGCCTACGAAATTGCCAAAATAAACAACAACCCAGTTGCGTAGCATTTGTACAGCAGTAATTCTACCGGAAGCTTTGGCGGTGGCGGTTAGTGTGGAGGAGGTAAAAAGTTCTGTTCCCAAAATCACTACCATAATGACACCAAGAGAGAAAACCAAACCGCCAACGAGTTTAGCCAATCCCCACGAAGCATTAGTTAATCCGGTTTGTGTTGTTGTATAAAACACAAAGGCAAGTGCAATACAGGCACCGGCGGAAATACCGGAGGCAAAAGAGAGAAAAGGTTTTTTCTGTGCTTTATAAGCGGCAACATCTTCCGCCAGATCTGTCATCTGTGCCGGATTCAGTGCAATAGTTGTCGCATCTTTCATAAACACGATTTCCTTCAAAAAAATTTTATATTTTCAAAAATTTTGCTAATTATAGGAAGTTTTAGTGGGAATAAATAGCAAATTCAGTGTTTAGAAATTACCGTTTTGAGGTATCGTTGATACAGATCAAATTTCAAATTAAGTTATTGAAATATTGTTAAAAAGTTGTTTTAAAACAATGTAAAGAAGTTTTCTTCTCTTTTACAAGCATAACTATAAAAAAGCCTTTATAATAGACGAGTTATTTTAACCTTCATATTATTAGTTATTTTTAAGGAGAAAAGTTATGGCAACAGAAACTATCTTTAGCAAAATTATCCGTAAAGAAATTCCGGCAGATATCGTCTATCAGGATGATTTAGTTACGGCATTTCGCGATATTGCTCCGCAAGCACCGACACATATTTTGATTATTCCGAATAAAATCATCCCAACTGTCAACGATGTAACAGCGGAAGATGAACAAGTTTTAGGGCATCTGTTTGTCATTGCTGCAAAAATTGCAAAAGAACAAGGTATTGATGAGGATGGTTATCGCCTCATTGTGAATTGTAATAAACACGGCGGACAGGAAGTGTTTCATTTACATATGCATTTGGTTGGTGGTAAACAGCTTGGCAAAATGTTGCCGTAAGCAGGAGTTTTGAATGTCTGAATTATTAATTGCTTTCATTTTAGGTTGTGTTGAAGGCTTAACCGAATTTTTACCTGTTTCATCAACTGGACATATGATAATTGCCGGTCATTTTCTTGGCTTTGAAGGGCAAAAAGCGGCAACGTTTGAAGTGATTATTCAATTAGGGTCGATTTTGGCAGTTATTTTTGTGTACTGGCGCAAAATGTTCGGATTGATCGGTATTCATTTCGGTGAGAAAGTGGAGCGTAACAAAGCTCACTTAAATTTAATACATATTATTTTAGGGATGATCCCAGCAGTGGTGTTGGGGTTAGTATTTCATTCCACGATCAAATCTTGGTTTAATATTCATAATGTTATCGGTGCTTTGGTTGCCGGTGGTATTTTATTGATTTTGGCGGAAAAATTTCGTCCGCAACCGGCATATGCGGAAGAGTTGGATCAAATTACTTACCGTCAGGCATTTGCGATCGGGCTATTCCAGTGTTTGGCATTATTCCCTGGTTTTTCTCGTTCCGGAGCGACTATTTCCGGTGGGTTGTTGATGGGAGTAGGTAAAAAAGCAGCAGCAGAATATTCTTTTATTTTAGCTGTGCCGATGATGATTGGTGCAACAGCATTGGATTTATATAAAAGCCGTCCTTTTCTTTCGTGGGATGATTTACCGTTATTTGTGGTTGGTTTCGTTACCGCATTTGTAGTAGCAATGATTGCTATTCGAACATTCTTGCATTTAATTGGTAAAATCTCATTCGTTTCTTTTGCTATATATCGCTTTATCTTAGCAATTTTATTAGCTTGGATAGTATTGGCTTAATAAGGAGCAGAGGGTGAAGTATAAAAATTTGCGTGAATTTATTGCATTGTTGGAACAGCAAGGAGAACTGAAACGTATTACTGTTGAAGTGGATCCGTATTTAGAAATGACAGAAATAGCGGATCGTACTTTGCGTAAAGGAGGGCCGGCACTGTTGTTTGAAAATGCAAAAGGATTTGATATACCTGTTTTATGTAATCTGTTTGGTACGCCGAAGAGAGTTGCATTGGGGATGGGGCAAGAGGATGTTAGCGCCTTGCGTGAAGTAGGCAAATTGTTGGCATTTTTGAAAGAACCAGAGCCACCGAAAGGGATCAAAGATCTATTCAGCAGCATTACGCAATTTCGCCCTGTGTTGAATATGCCGACAAAAACGGTGAGTAAACCGGAATGTCAGGATGTTGTTTTAAGTGGAGATCAGGTGGATTTATACCGTTTACCGATTATGCACTGTTGGCCGGATGATGTAGCCCCTTTAATTACTTGGGGATTGACAGTTACAAAAGGGCCTTATAAAAAACGGCAAAATATCGGTATTTATCGTCAACAACTGATTGGAAAAAATAAATTAATTATGCGTTGGCTATCGCATCGTGGTGGTGCTTTAGATTTTCAGGAATGGAAAGAAGTCCATCCAGACGAGAAATTCCCAGTTGTTGTAGCGTTGGGCGCTGATCCTGCAACTATTTTAAGTGCAGTAACACCTATTCCAGATACGCTTTCTGAGTACGCCTTTGCAGGCTTGCTTCGTGGTAATAAAACAGAAGTGTCGAAAGCATTAAGTTGCAATCTGGAGATTCCTGCTGGTGCGGAAATTGTGCTGGAGGGATATATTGATCCGAATGAAACTGCATTAGAAGGGCCTTATGGCGATCACACCGGTTATTACAATGAGCAGGAACACTTTCCGGTATTTACCGTCACTCATCTAACAATGCGTAAAGACCCGATTTATCATTCGACTTATACTGGTCGTCCACCGGATGAGCCAGCGGTACTGGGGGAGTCATTGAATGAGGTTTTTATTCCTATTTTGCAGAAGCAATTTCCGGAAATTGTTGATTTTTACTTACCACCGGAAGGGTGTTCTTATCGTTTAGCGGTAGTGACGATCAAAAAGCAGTATGCTGGCCACGCTAAACGTGTAATGATGGGAGTTTGGTCATTCTTACGACAGTTTATGTATACTAAATTTGTAGTGGTTTGTGATGATGATGTTAATGCACGCGATTGGAAAGATGTAATTTGGGCAATTACAACTAGATGCGATCCAGCACGGGATGTTACATTAGTGGAAAATACCCCGATAGATTATCTTGATTTTGCTTCACCAGTAGCGGGGTTAGGCTCCAAAATGGGAATTGATGCAACCAATAAATGGCAGGGAGAAACTCAACGGGAGTGGGGGCGTCCTATTAAAAAAGATCCGAATGTCGTGAAACGAATTGATGAGATTTGGCAACAATTAGGTCTTTAAGCGTAATGTTTTCAGTCTTGAAACAGGCGGTTACGCTAATATTAAATATCGTAAATCGCAATAATAGAAAACGTACTACTCAGAGTAATTGTTTCTGTGGTACTATGCCAGCACTTTTCAAATAAAATTAAGGAGTAAATTTTATGTCACAACTTGAAGCTCTACGCAAAATGACAGTGGTTGTTGCCGACACCGGCGATATTGAAGCAATCAAAAAATACCAACCACAAGATGCAACCACCAATCCATCATTAGTATTAAGCGCCTCCCAACTACCACAATATGCTTCGTTAATTGATGAAGCTGTTGATTATGCAAAAAGTAAAAGTTCAGATAAAGCACAACAATTAATTGATGCAGAAGATAAATTAGCGGTAAATATTGGTTTGGAAATTTTGAAAATCGTCCCAGGACGTATTTCTACTGAGGTGGATGCTCGTTTATCTTACGATACAGAAGCAACTGTAGCAAAAGCACGTAAACTTATTGCACTTTATAATGAAGCAGGAATCAGTAATGATCGAATTTTGATAAAAATTGCGTCTACTTGGCAAGGTATCCGTGCAGCGGAAATTCTAGAAAAAGAAGGGATTAACTGTAATTTAACATTATTATTCTCTGAAGCTCAGGCAAGGGCGTGTGCAGAAGCAGGTGTTTACCTTATTTCGCCGTTTGTTGGTCGTATTTTAGACTGGTATAAAGCGAACAGTGATAAGAAAGCATTTGTGCCGAGTGAAGATCCTGGTGTAATTTCAGTAACAAAAATTTATAACTATTACAAACAGTATGGCTATAAAACCGTAGTAATGGGAGCAAGCTTCCGCAATATCGGAGAAATTACTGAATTGGCAGGTTGCGATCGTTTAACTATTTCGCCGGCGTTATTGAAAGAGTTGCAGGAAAGCGAAGCGGAATTGCCACGTAAATTGGATTATAAGGGTGATGTATTGCCTCGACCAGCTGCGATGACAGAAAGCGAGTTTTACTGGCAACATAATATGGATGCGATGGCAGTTGAGAAGTTGGCGGAAGGTATTCGTAAATTTGCAGCAGATATTGAAAAATTGGAAGCGATGTTGGCAGCAAAACTTTAATAGTTGATGTTTTTCAGGCGGTGAATCACCGCCTTTTTTTTGCTCGTTTTTAGATAAATGCAGATTAAGTTTTTATGTTCTATGTGGATTTAGGCTATAATGCCTCCTTATTTTAAACAGCATTAGTAAAAGATAATTGAACAGATGAAAAAATATTACTCACTTTTATCCCTATCTATTATGGCGGCACTTTACAGTCAACAAAGCTTTGCCGATTTAACAGCGCAATGCTTATTAGGTGTTCCTCGTTTTACCGGTGAGGTGGTGAAAACCGATCCTAACCAGTTGCCGGTTTATATTGATGCAGATAGTGCTGAAATTAATCAGCCCCAAAATGCGTTGTATCAAGGGAATGTTCAGGTAGAGCAGGGAAATCGAAAATTGAATGCAAACTCTGTTTTTGTTGAACAGAAAGGTGAGAAAGACAATCTTCAGCGTTATGCTTATATCAATGGTAATTTAAATTATCAAGATAACTTAGTACACGTTTTAGGTGAAAAAGCGAATATTCATCTCAATTCAAAAGATGCTGATATCTATCAATCTGATTATCAGTTTGTTAATCGTCAAGGTAGAGGAACTGCAGAAAAAGCGGAATTAAGGCAAGATTATCGCTTATTGAAAAATGCTACTTTTACTTCTTGCTTACCAAATAATAACTCTTGGAAGTTACGTGCTTCTGAAATGAAACAGCATATTAAAGAGGAATATGCTGATTTGTGGAATGCTGTTTTTTATGTGAAAGATATTCCAGTCTTCTATTTCCCTTATGTGCAGTTTCCAATCGGTGATCGTCGCCGTAGCGGATTATTAATGCCAGAAATTGGAACATCTGGTAGTGATGGTTATTTTTATGCGCAACCGATCTATCTTAATATTGCACCAAATTATGATATGACTATTACACCGAAATATATGAGTCGCCGTGGATGGCAGATGTTGGGTGAAGCACGTTATCTCAATGTTCTAGGTTCAGGTGTACTGGCAGGTGAGTATAATAAAGATGATCGTTATAAAGATTATAAACTGGATGATCCTCGCTATTTACTTTATTGGCGTAACAGTGGCTCATTGTGGGATAGTTGGCGTTTTAATGTAAATTATACTAAAGTGAGCGATAAACAATATTTTAATGATTTTTCTTCTCCTTATGGTAGCAGTACTGACGGTTATGCAACACAGAGTTTTGCGTTAAGTTATTACAAACCGAACTATAATTTAACCGTTTCAGCAACACAATTTCAAGTGTTTGATACTTTAACTGGTGCAGGCCCATACAGAACTTTGCCGCAGATTGATTTTAACTATTACCGTGATTCTTTATGGAATGATCGTTTAGATTTTTCACTTTTTGCGCAAGCGGTACAATTTAAAAATGACAGTGAAAGAATGCCTTCTGCGTGGCGTTTTCACGCTGAGCCAGCGTTGTCAATGCCATTAGCAAATCGTTATGGTAGCTTGAATTTAGAAACAAAGTTATATGCAACTCACTACCGTCAAAAAGAAGGGAATGCTGATAATGCATATAAAATAGAACATTCAGTAAATCGAGTAATTCCTCAATTTAAAGCAGAATTGGCAACTGTATTGGCAAGCGATCAATCTTTATTTGAAGGATATACACAAACACTTGAACCTAAAGTGCAATATTTATACCGACCATATCGTGATCAAAGCAATATTGGAACTGATAAATATCGTTATTTAGGTTTCGGTTATGACTCCGTGTTATTACAGCAAGATTATTTCTCCTTATTCCGTGATCGTCGTTATAGTGGTTTAGACCGCATTGCTTCTGCCAATCAGATTACGGTTGGTGGTACAACGCGTTGGTTTGATAAAAATGCGGACGAACGTTTTAACCTTTCACTTGGACAAATTTTCTATTTAATGCCATCAAAAATTGATAGCGATCCGGAACATCGTACTCAACGTTCCTCCTCTTCTTGGGCACTAGATACTAACTGGAAAATTAGCGATCAATGGAATTGGAAGGGTAGTTATCAATATGATACTTTATTGAAACAGACTTCATTGATGAACACGGCGTTGGAGTATCGTCCATCCGGTGTAAATTTGATTCAGTTAACTTATCGTTATGTTAGCAAAGATTATATTGATCAAAATTTAGTAGGTGCAAACTCTTATGGACAGAGTATTCGTCAGGTTGGAATGGCTGCATCGTGGCAGATAAACGATAACTGGGCGATGGTTGGACATATCTATCAGGATGTGGAATTAAATAAACCGGTTGAACAGTACTTAGGTGTAGAATATAGTACTTGTTGCTGGAAAGTAAATGTCGGAGCAAGACGTTATTTAACAGCATCACCTGATGGTAAATATTCGTCGTTAGAGGATACATATTACAATCACTCTTTCGGTGTTAATTTTGAAATTTCCGGACTAGGAAATCGTCACGGTAGCAATGTTAGTAAAATGTTGAATACTGGCATTATTCCATATTCCGATCCATTTAGCTTAAAATAGCTGAAAGTCTTTTCTCATTTTATTGCTGTAAAGTCGAGCAATGTATTGTTCGGCTTTATTTTTTAGATAAATAAAAAATTTTGCGAGCTAGATCAAATATCCGATAATCTACCTTTTGACATTCCTTCATCATAGGTCTATATTAACAAACGATTAACATTAGGCATTTTAATAATCAAATGTTACTTCTACGCTACTATTAATAATTAAGGATGGACTATGGCTAATTTCCTAGAAGATTATCAAAAACACGTTGAACAACGTAAAGCAGCTGGTGTTGTTCCTCTTCCTCTTAATGCCGAACAAACTGCACAATTGATCGAATTATTGAAAGCACCGGCAGGGCAGAATACTGAATATTTAATGGATCTTTTTGAAAATCGTATTCCGGCAGGGGTAGATGAAGCGGCATATGTGAAAGCATCATTCTTATCCGCTGTGGTTGCCGGAGATGTCAGTTCTCCATTAATCAGCAAACAGCGTGCGCTTGAATTGTTGGGCACAATGCAAGGCGGTTATAACATTGAGCCGTTAGTGAAAGCGTTGGATAATCCGGAGTTAGCGCCATTGGCGGTGAAAGCACTCTCTCACACATTATTAATGTTTGATAGTTTCCACGATGTAGCGGATCGTGCTAAAGCCGGCAATGAGTTCGCAAAACAGGTATTACAATCTTGGGCGAATGCCGAGTGGTTCTTATCTCGTCCTAAATTAGCGGATAAAATTACCGTTACTGTGTTTAAAGTAACCGGTGAAACCAATACTGATGATCTTTCTCCGGCACAGGATGCTTGGTCAAGACCGGATATTCCATTACATGCAAAAGCAATGTTGAAAAACAGCCGTGACGGTATTACACCGGATAAGGATGGAGAAGTTGGTCCAATTACTCAAATCAATAAATTAAAAGAAAAAGGTTTCCCACTTGCTTATGTCGGTGATGTGGTTGGAACAGGATCTTCACGTAAATCTGCGACCAACTCTGTGCTTTGGCATATGGGTGAAGATATTCCATTTATTCCGAATAAACGTGCCGGTGGTGTGGTGTTGGGCGGTAAAATTGCACCAATTTTCTTTAATACATTAGAAGATGCCGGTGCATTGCCGATCGAAGTGGATGTCACTTCACTAAATATGGGCGATGTGATCGATATTTATCCTTATGAAGGCAAAATCTGTCGCCATAACAGCGATGAAGTATTAGCAACGTTCACCTTAAAAACTCAAGTATTATTGGATGAAGTGCGTGCCGGCGGTCGTATTCCATTAATTATCGGTCGTGGGTTAACCCATAAAGCAAGACAGGAATTAGGGCTTGGTGAAAGCGATGTGTTCATTAAACCTCAAGCTGTGGCAACCAGCAATAAAGGCTTTACTTTGGCACAAAAATTGGTTGGTCGTGCTTGTGGTGTGGAAGGTGTTCGTCCGGGACAATATTGTGAACCGCGTATGACTTCTGTCGGTTCTCAAGACACTACCGGTCCGATGACTCGTGATGAATTGAAAGATTTAGCCTGCTTAGGCTTCTCTGCAGATTTGGTAATGCAATCATTCTGCCATACTGCGGCTTATCCGAAACCGGTTGATGTTAACACTCACCATACATTGCCTGATTTCATTATGAATCGTGGTGGGGTTTCACTTCGTCCGGGTGACGGTATTATCCACTCTTGGTTAAACCGTATGTTATTGCCGGATACTGTAGGTACAGGCGGTGACTCACATACTCGTTTCCCAATCGGCATTTCATTCCCGGCCGGTTCCGGTCTTGTTGCCTTTGCGGCTGCCACCGGCGTGATGCCGTTAGATATGCCTGAGTCTGTATTGGTTCGCTTTACCGGTACAATGCAACCGGGAATTACATTGCGCGATTTGGTTCACGCCATTCCGTATTATGCGATCCAACAAGGCTTGTTAACCGTTGAGAAGAAAGGTAAGAAAAATATCTTCTCCGGTCGTATTTTAGAGATTGAAGGTTTGGAAAACCTCAAAATTGAACAGGCATTTGAGCTTTCCGATGCGTCAGCTGAACGTTCTGCGGCAGCTTGTACCATTAAATTGAATAAAGAGCCGATTATTGAATATTTGAATTCAAATATCACTTTATTGAAATGGATGATCGCAGAAGGATATGGTGATGCGCGCACATTAGAACGTCGTATTAAAAATATGCAGGCGTGGTTGGCTGATCCTCAATTATTGCAAGCAGATCCGGATGCAGAATATGCGGCAGTTATTGAAATCAATATGGATGAGATTAAAGAGCCTATCCTTTGTGCGCCGAATGATCCGGATGATGCTCGCAAACTTTCTGAAGTACAAGGCGATAAAATTGATGAAGTCTTTATCGGATCTTGTATGACCAATATCGGCCATTTCCGTGCGGCAGGTAAGTTATTGAATAAATTTGCCGATGTTATTCCTACTCGTTTATGGATTGCGCCACCAACCAAAATGGATGCCGCTTTATTAACAGAAGAGGGTTATTACAGCATTTTCGGTAAGAGCGGTGCCAGAACAGAAATGCCGGGATGTTCATTGTGTATGGGTAACCAAGCACGTGTTGCACCGAAATCA
Source organism: Gallibacterium sp. ZY190522 (assembly GCF_054166015.1). Classification (NCBI taxonomy): domain Bacteria; kingdom Pseudomonadati; phylum Pseudomonadota; class Gammaproteobacteria; order Pasteurellales; family Pasteurellaceae; genus Gallibacterium; species Gallibacterium sp. ZY190522. Next base: position 1,430,057 of record NZ_CM135118.1, on the reverse strand, counting down.
ACTGTTGTTTCAACTTCGACCCGTAACTTCCCGAACCGTTTAGGTCAAGGTGCAAATGTTTATCTTGCCTCTGCTGAATTGGCGGCGGTTGCGGCATTGTTAGGTAAATTACCAACTCCGGAAGAGTATTTAAGCTATGCGGCTGATTTACAAGCAGATAAAGATGATACTTATCGTTATATGAATTTCGATAAGATCAATGCTTATGTGAAAAAAGCGGATGAAGTCATTTTCCAAACTGCGGTTTGATTATTTAGCTAAGAATTAAGTTTACTTTTTCTTATTAATCTCCAAACTTTTCCCATCACGTGATCGTGATGGGATTTTTTTGTTTTTTCAACTTGTTAAATCTATTAAAATAGCCACAAGTTATTTAACAAGTAAGGAAAAATTATGATTATTGTAACAGGCGGTGCCGGCTTTATTGGTAGCAATATTGTTAAAGCGCTCAATGACTTAGGCAGAAAAGATATTTTAGTGGTTGATAATTTAACTGATGGCACCAAATTTGCTAATTTGGCGGATTTGGATATTGCAGATTATTGTGATAAAGAAGATTTTATCGCTTCTATTATTGCCGGCGATGATCTTGGCGAAATTGATGCCGTTTTCCACGAAGGGGCTTGTTCGTCTACTACAGAATGGAACGGCAAATATATGATGCAGAATAATTATGAATATTCCAAAGAGTTATTGCATTACTGTTTAGATCGTCGCATTCCTTTCCTTTATGCCTCTTCAGCGGCAACTTATGGTGATCGTTTGGAATTTATTGAAGAACGTCAATATGAACATCCGCTCAATGTTTATGGTTACTCTAAATTTTTGTTCGACCAATATGTGCGTCAGATTTTGCCACAAGCAGAATCGCCGGTTTGCGGTTTCCGCTATTTTAATGTGTATGGGCCGCGTGAAAATCACAAAGGCACAATGGCAAGTGTGGCGTTTCATTTGAATAACCAAATTTTGGATGGCGAAAATCCGAAATTATTTGAAGGCAGCGAACATTTCCGTCGTGATTTTGTTTACGTTGGCGATGTAGCCGCAGTAAATATTTGGTGTTGGCAGCATAAAGTATCGGGTATTTTTAATTGCGGTACCGGCAATGCGGAAAGTTTTGCGGAAGTGGCTAAAGCGGTGATTAAATATCACGGTCAAGGACAAGTTCAAACCATTCCGTTCCCGGAACATTTAAAGAGCCGTTATCAGGAGTATACTCAAGCTGACTTAACCAAATTACGTGCTGCCGGTTATGATAAACCGTTTAAGACTGTTGCCGAAGGTGTGGCGGAATATATGGCGTGGTTGAATAAAAAATAATGGGTAAATATGAGAATTCTTGTAATAGGCCCATCTTGGGTTGGCGATATGATGATGTCGCACAGCTTATACCAATCGTTAAAGCAGCAATATTCTGATTGTGTCATTGATGTGTTGGCGCCGAATTGGTGCCGCGCATTACTTTCACGAATGCCGGAAGTGCGTAATGCGATTGCGATGCCGATTGGTCATGGTGAGTTTGATTTAAAACAGCGTTATCAAATTGGGAAATCCTTACGTGGACAGTATGATTTAGCGATTGTGTTGCCTAACTCTTTTAAATCCGCATTAATTCCGTTATTTGCAAAGATTCCGGTTCGTCGTGGCTGGAAGGGAGAGAGTCGCTATTTTGTATTGAATGATCTGCGGAGTAATAAGCAGGATTATCCGCTAATGGTGCAACGTTATGTTACTTTGGCTTATGAACAAGGCGCTATTCCGGCAGCAAAAGATCTTTCTTTCTCTTATCCCTATTTGCAAACAGAACCTGATCAGGTTGCGGCAACTTTGGCACAGTTCTGCAAAAAATTTGCGATTGATACTGAACGAAAAAAGATTGGTTTTTGTCCCGGTGCAGAATTTGGACCAGCAAAGCGTTGGCCTCATTATCATTATGCCGATTTAGCTAAGTTATTGATTAATAAGGGCTATCAAGTATTATTGTTCGGTTCGGCAAAAGATCAGGCTGTCGGCGAGGAAATCCGTCAAAGTTTAACTGAGAAAGAGCAAGCTTTCTGTATCAATATTGCCGGTGAAACATCGTTACCACAGGCAATTGATTTATTGGCAAGCTGTGATGGTGTTGTGAGCAATGATTCAGGGTTAATGCATATTGCTGCCGCTTTAAAACGACCATTGGTTGCAGTTTATGGGCCGACCAGTCCGGAATATACGCCACCATTATCTGAACGAGTCAAGGTGATTCGTTTGATCAGTGGCGGATTGATCAAAGTGCGTAAAAGCAAAGATAGCCAAGAGGGCTATCATCAATCTCTTATTGATATTCAACCGCAATTAGTATTAGAAGAGTTAGAAAAATTACTTTAATACTTAGTCTGATAAATAATGGGTAAAGCATTGTGGCTTTGCCCATAAAATCTTAAACCGTAATCCAGATTCGGAGGAAATAAATACAATGTTGTTTCGATATATCGCATTGATTGCGTTACAACTTTTTATATTTATTGCTATCAGATCCATCGATTGGTTTTTCTTTGTCAAACCAACAAAACCACACTATAAACGGGTTTTCTTCTGGTTGAGCTATATTGCGATCAATGCGTTTATTTTGTTATCTATTGCACGCATTATTCCTGATGGATTTAAATATTCAGCTTATATATTGACCACTTTATGGTATATCACGCTTGTAGCCGTGATGATTTTCCTATTACGCAAAGTATTATTGCTGTTCGCTGTTGAGTTGGCAGCATTCCCGATGATCAGCCGTTGTCTTGCATTAGTATCGTTATCCGCTCTATTTGCATACAGTATTCATCAGGCGTATACACCGCAAATTGTGCATTATAGCGTCAAAATAGATAAAACAATGCAACCGTTGCGTATTGGTGTTGCCAGCGATTTACACTTGGGAAAATTGTTTGGTATCAAACAGTTGGAACAATTACAGCATATTTTTGAACAACAAAAAGTGGACATTATTTTGCTGCCGGGCGATTTAATGGATGATAATTTAAATGCTTATTTCGCGGAAAAAATGGGACCTCATTTTGCTAAACTTTCTGCGCCATTGGGTGTTTATGCGACATTAGGCAATCACGATTTCTTCCAACAACCGCAACAAATTGCCCACGAAGTTCGCAAAGAGGGTGTTTATTTATTAACAGATCAAGCCGTGATTGTTTCCGATAAATTTATCTTAGCCGGTCGTAATGATGAAATGGATCAGCTTCGCCAAACCACTGAACAAATCTTAGCCTCTATTCCGGCGGAGAAACGACAAAATTTACCGATTTTATTGATGGATCACCGTCCGTTCTCATTAGCGGAAAATGCAAATGCGGGTGCAGATATTCAGGTTTCCGGTCATACCCATAACGGACAGATTTTCCCGGGTAATGTGATTGAAAAATGGGTGTATGAATTGAGTTATGGTTACAAACAGATTAAGCAAATGCATACGTTTGTTACATCAGGCTACGGCTTTTGGGGAGTGCCTTTCCGTTTAGGTTCTCAGTCTGAAGTGATGATTATTGATGTTTCAGGAACAAAATAAGATGAAACGATATGATGTGATTATCATCGGCGCCGGAGCGGCAGGGCTGTTTTGTGCTGCTCAAATTGGTAAAAAAGGCAAGTCAGTGTTGCTGCTGGACAATGGTAAAAAAGTTGGGCGCAAAATTTTGATGTCGGGTGGCGGCTACTGTAATTTCACCAATTTAGACGTGGGAGCACAGCATTATTTATCGCAAAATCCGCATTTTGTGAAGTCGGCATTAGCACGTTATAACCAATGGGATTTTATCGCTTTGTTGGCGGCATATGGCATCAGCTATCACGAAAAAGAGCTGGGACAACTTTTTACCGATAACGGCGCGGAACAGATTGTTGCAATGTTGTTGAAGGAGTGTCAGGCAGCAAATGTACAGATTCAACTGCAAGTGCAAATTTCTCAAGTAACACAGCTCACTGAGGGTTTTGAAGTGAAATATGGCAATGAGCTGTGTTTGCAATGTGAAAATTTGGTTATTGCTAGTGGCGGTTTATCAATGCCGAAATTGGGCGCAACCGCTTTCGGTTATCAAATAGCGGAACAGTTCGGCTTGTCTGTTGTTCCGCCGCGAGCTTCGCTTGTTCCTTTTACTTGGCGTGAACAAGATCAAGTTTTTGCCGATTTAGCTGGGATCTCGCTGCCAGTTACGGTTACCGCAAAAAGTGGGATGAGCTTTAGTAATGCCTTGTTATTTACCCATCGGGGCATTTCCGGACCGGCAATGTTGCAAATTTCTAACTATTGGCTACCGAATCAACCTCTATTTATCGATTTTCTGCCGAAGATCAGATTGGATGAATATTTGCAAGCAATGCGCCAATCTTCATCGAAAATGCAGTTAAAAACGGCATTACAGCGGTTATTACCGAATAAACTGGTTGAATTTTTTATTTCGCATTATCAATTACCAACGACTATTTTAGCTGATTTAAGCAATCTAAAAATTGCCGAAATAAGCCAACTTTTTCATCAATGGCAATTTGTCCCGAATGGTACGGAAGGCTATCGAACCGCAGAAGTGACTTTAGGTGGCGTTGATACAAACCAAATTTCTTCGAAAACGATGGAAGTGAAAAATATTAAAGGGCTTTATTTTATTGGTGAAGTGCTGGATGTTACTGGATGGCTTGGCGGCTATAATTTTCAATGGGCGTGGAGTTCTGCTTATGCCTGTGCAACTGCAATTTGTTATGCTCATAATATATAAAGGCTGCTGAAGCAGCCTTTGTACATATTAGTATGCAGAACCAAAAATTTTTCCTGTCGCTTCAGATACTTTTTGATTTGTTTCCATTTTTGCTCTAGTAACAGCCGAATCTTTTGCAGATTGCCCGATATCTTGTAAGTTTGATTTCAATTCTGCACATCCCACTAATGCCGTCGATGCGATAACCATTGTTGCGATAAATAGTTTATTTAGTTTCATATAAAAATCCTCTTAAAATTAATACAGTTAAGTTTAAGACAAATTAATGAATTAAACCGTTATAGTTTATATTTAAACTGATATGGTTTACAAGAGTTTTTTTTAATAGGTGATAATTCTTTATATGAAAATACCTAGTGAAAAAGAGAAATTCAGTGAACGATTAAAATTAGCTATTTCGGTAAAATATTCTAACTCATTGAAAAATAGCGAAATAGCAACAAAATTTAATCTTCGTCACCCTAATGAACCTATTACTCAGCAAGCTGTTTATAAATGGTTAAACGGTTTGGCTATCCCTGCATTTGATAAAATTCAGACATTAGCTGAATGGTTAAATGTTAAACCGGAATGGTTAAGATATGGTGTTTTGGAGAATGAAAAGGTCGATGTTATAGATGAAACCTTGATAGGGTTGATTGCAACACTTTCAGATAGTCAAAAACGAGCAATTCTGCAACTAATCTTGTCTTTTCAAGAGCAATAATTTAAAAAAATCAACGCTCACTAAAGCTACGAAGTTCACCAAAAGCAGCAAGGAAAAGCCCTAATGGCGGACGGGTAGAGTTTTGTTGCTGATATTTCGCATTAAATTTTTTGTAATTTCCGTATTTATCAATCTGATATTGCACGCCGTCACTATCGATAATAACTACCCAACGATTATTGGCACTGAGTGTCCAATTATCCGGTGAGTGGTTGATAGCAAACAGATTATTGCCGAGGGCGAAATCTGCGACCGGATTAGAAACAAGGAAAATATGTTTAAGCAGCGTTGGTACAATATCCAAAGTGCTGCTCAAATCAAAACGCTGTGCAGTGCCGGATGTTGGCATATGAACCAAAAGCGGCACTTGGATATTATCTGCTGAAAAATCTGACAAATCATTCTGATGCGCTTCACTAAAGCCACTATCGGCAGTCACGATAATGATAGTGTCGTCAAATTGTTGCTGTTGTTTTAACAGATTAATCAAATCAGAAAATTGCTGATCAATTTCAATTAATCTTTCGGCATATTGATAAGGAGATACTGTATCGGAAACCGCCGCTTTGGTAGCGTTTATAGGATTGTTTGTTGCGGTTAAGCTGACATCAATAAAACTGAACCAAGCTTGTTGAGCCTGTTTTTGATACCATTGTTGCCATTGTTGGAAGGCAGTTTTGTTGTTTTCCGCTACAGATTGCTCTTTTTTATTAAACAACACGGCAAAGAGTGGTTGATTATTCTCTTTTGTGGTATTAGCGTGAATTTGGTATTCTAAGTTTCGTAGGTGATGTAACAACACCGGTTCAGTTTTACTGAATAAAATACTGTCAAGATAATTACCCGGTAGCCCATAAAATAAGCCGACTAACCCTTCTTGAGATAAATTACTACTGCTGTAATTGTTTTGAAAATCTATCGATTGTTTAGCAAATTGATAAATTGCCGGTGTAGTTGTTGATGAAATAGCACTACGTTTCAGCCCAGAAATATTGATAAGCAGAATATTCGGTTGTTGTTGTGATGGAGAATAATTCAATTCGTGTTTTGGATAGTCGAGATAACGAGCATCTGCACGTCCACTATTTGTTAGCTGTTGCTGATAACTCTCTGCATCTAAAATACCGTTTTTTTCCAAGAATTTTCGTGCTGTCATTGGATAGGAAAGCGGTAGATTAGAACGTTGAGCAGTAATCGGTCGATAGAAAGTAGCATCTGCCCATACATAAATTAAATGAGTAGCTATAAAAGCTAACAGAAATGTATAGGAAACGGGTTTAATCCATTTTTGTCGTTCAAGACTGCGTAATTTTTGCCACGACCAGCGAGAAAATAGCATTTGTAACAGTAGAATAATTGGCATCGGTGCAAAGAAGAGTTGCCAGTCGCGAGCTAATTCACCATTTTCAGGATTAATCATTAAATCCCATACCATAGAAGTGAGGTGAATATAAAAGCGTTTATAAATCTCACTATCCAACAATAGTAAAGTAGTGCAAATCGTTGCCAAAATAACGGTTATTCCACGAAATGTACGATGGTTTTTTATAATGAAACTGAGTGGAAAAATGATTAATAAATAGATAGCAAAAACAATAAAACTGAAATGCCCGATAATACTGATAAAAAAGTAAATTTTACCGAGTAATGTATCCGGCCAATCGGAATTAAAAGCATAACGAGCACCAATAATGAAAGAAATAATAATGTTAAAAAAGGCAAACCAATGACCCCACGAAATTTTTCGTGATAATTCTTCGCGATCTTGCCGTGTGTGATTTAGTTTTAACATTATGCTGGATGAATTAATTAATGTTTTTTATTGGGTGTTTTCAATGAATTTAATAGTGCTTGAGAAAAGGCTTCAGCTAGTTCAATACGCTTGTTTTCCTGCACACTGCTTAATAAAAGATTGCTTACCATATCCCCCAGAACGATTAAAGAGAGATCAACCGGTGCTTGCTGTTTTTCTAAAATGCTGATCATCTCATTCATCAACAGTTCGATTTGTTTATTAGAATATTTTGAATGTGTAGCCATAGTATTGAAATAGACAAAAAACGTGGTGATTATAATAACAGATTTTTTCAGAAAATCGGCTAAAAATGATGAGTAAAATCACCTATAATGGCAATTATTTATATTGTATAGGCGAAGAATAACATTATGAGTATAAATGTTGAACAAATTATTTTGCATCAATTATTTCGTAAACCAGCAGAAGAAAGTGAAGCAATAGAGATAGATACCAGATTGCGTCAGCAGTTATTGCCGGATAACGAATTAGTGCGGCAGTTAATGTTGGAGCTTCATCAACATTATCAATCAAAAAATAAGACTTATGCCGTTTTTACCGATGCATCCAGTTTTGCACAATTATTAAACCGCTATTTAGAAAATGACATTGATTTTTTAACTTTTAGTCAACAGGCAGCACAGCAATTGGCGCAGGAAATCAGTAAATATACTTTTGCCAATGGTGGGAATTTTATTATTAGTCAATACAACTTTTTAGCAACGGAGTATCTCTTTTTAGGGTTGGTAGACAGTCGCAGCAGTTTATTAGTAGATGATGAATTAAATGTTCACGATACTCAATATTTGGATCTTAGTAAGTGCGATATCATTGCTCGTATCAACTTAACTGAACTAAAAATGGATGCTCAGTCTAATCGTTATTTGACCTTTTTAAAAGGACGTGTTGGGCGAAAAGTCAGTGATTTTTTTATGGACTTTTTGGGGGCGGAAGAGGGCTTAAATCCGAAAGTGCAAAATCAGCTATTAGTGCAGGCTGTACAGGATTATTGTCACCAAGAGCAGATTGAACCAAAACTTGCACAAGAGGTCAAACAGCAGGCATTGACTTATTGTAAAACCCAAGCACAGCAAGGGGAAGATATTGATGTTACTGAACTGTCTAGCGAAATGGGTATATTAAATGGTAAATCATTTGTCGAATTTGCACAAAATGAGGAGTATGCTCTTGAAGAAAATATTCCACCTCTAGCGTCAACATTAAAGAAATTGGAGAAATTTTCTGGTGCAGGGCGTGGCGTAACTTTAACCTTTAATGCCGAATTATTAGGGCAACGTGTGATTTGGGATGAAGAGAATGATACGTTGACAATCAAAGGTGTGCCAGCTAATTTGAAAGATCAGTTACAGCGAAATAAATATTAAATTGGCATTTAGGCTAAGTTTCGGTATCATCAGAATGAGTTAACGATTATTAAGAAGGCTAACTACTATGAAATTAAAGATTGTTTTACTATCATCATTTTTTGCATTGGGGATTACAGCCTGTTCTACACCGTTAGAAAAATTGGTGTATCGTATTGATGTACCTCAAGGTAATTATATTGATGCTGCGTTGGTGCAGAAATTGCAGAAAGGGATGACTGAAGAACAAGTACAGTATTTGTTGGGAACCCCATTATTGGTTGATCCATTTAATCGTGCAAATTGGATTTATGTGCAACGTATTCAAAAAGGGTATGAAACGCCTGTTGAAAAGAAATTGATAGTTCACTTTAATCCTCAGCGGACGGTAGAAAGTTTTAATTATTCACCGGATTTGCAACCAGTTGAGGTGGAAAAGGTAGAAGTGGGGCAATCACAAACAGGAGCAGAAACATCAGAAAAATCTTGGTGGCAATTTTGGAAATAAATTTTGTATAAAAATAAAAAACCTGCTTATTACAGAAGCAGGTTTTTATCTTTTTATTATTTTTTTGTACCAGGAATGCTGAAACGTTTGTTAAAGCGTTCAACACGACCGCCAGTGTCAACAACACGTTGTTTACCGGTAAAGAATGGATGGCATTTATTACACACATCTAAGTTAATATCGTGTCCAATAGTAGAACGAGTTTTAATCACATTACCGCAAGAGCAAGTCACTGTGATTTCTTTATATTCAGGATGAATACCTTGTTTCATAATAACCTCATTTGATGATGTACCGCTATTGGTCGCTTAAGCACCAACACCGTACATATTTTTACAAAAAAACATCGCACAACGGCGACAGTAAAAAGGAATGCGCATCATATAAGAAATGGTGGTGAAATTCAATACAATCAGATTAATTATTCTGAATATTAGGGGATTTATGGAAATTTGCCTATAATAAGCTGTTTATTTTATTGAGGTAGCGATGAAAATTGTCCGTGTTGCGTTAGATATCGCATTAAGAAATCAGTTTGATTATTTATTGCCTGATTCATTGGAAGTTACAATTGGCACAAGAGTGCTGGTTCCATTTGGTACACAAAAGCGCATTGGCATTGTGAGTGAATTTTTGCCCGCAAGTGAAGTGGAAAATTTAAAAGCAGTGCTGAAAGTATTGGATCAACAGCCACTGTTTGATGAAAAAATGTGGCAATTATTGTTGTGGGCAAAAGATTATTATCACTATCCTATCGGTGAAGCTTTATTTACGGCTTTACCGATAAAATTCCGCAAAGAAGAACATCCCTCATTAACGCAGCTACAATTTTATCAATTAACTGAATCGGGCAAAGCAGCGCTGGCAGAAAATAGCCTAAAACGCGCATTAAAACAGCAAGAAATGTTGCGATTTTTGTTGCAACATCAACGCTTGGAAAAAGAGAGCGATATTTTTTCCGCAACGATAAAGCGCCAATTATTGCAGAAAAATTATGTTGAATTAATTACAGATGAACAGCCTAAGCTATGGTTTGAGCGTGCGATAATTAGCGCTATCCCATTAGTGAATGAAAAGAATAAATTGATGTTAAATAAAGAACAGGCGTTAGCTGTGAGTCAAATCTCTTTACGACAAGGATTTCATAGCTGGTTATTGCAAGGTGTAACCGGTTCGGGAAAAACAGAAGTTTATTTGCAAGTGATCGAAGAAGTATTAAAACAGAAACGGCAGGTGCTGGTTTTAGTGCCGGAGATTGGCTTAACACCGCAAATCATTCGCCGTTTTAATTTGCGCTTTAATGTGCCGATTGGCGTTTTACATTCCAATATGACGGATAATTCACGTCTTCAGGTGTGGCAGCAGGCTAAGAAAGGTGAATTGGCAATAGTAATCGGTACTAGATCGGCGATTTTTACTCAGTTTTATGACTTGGGATTAATCGTGCTAGATGAGGAGCACGATCAATCCTTTAAGCAACAGGAAGGCTGGCGTTATCACGCTAGAGATTTAGCAGTTTATCGAGCAAAACAGCACCATATACCGATTATTTTAGGCAGTGCGACACCGAGTTTAGAGAGCTTACACAATGTAGAAAATCGAAAATATCATTTTATTCCTTTGCGTTATCGGGCAACAAATCAAGTGACAAATCATCAAATAGTAGTAGATTTAAAAACGCAACCAATGGAAAATGGTTTGTCCTATGCTTTATTGCAACAGATGAAACAAGTGTTAGAACGGGGTGAGCAAGTGTTGCTTTTTTTAAATCGTCGAGGCTTTGCTCCTGTTTATTTGTGTCACGAATGTGGAACGGTTGAAACTTGTCCACGTTGTAATCGACCCTATACATATCATCAATCGAGGAATATTTTGCAATGTCATCATTGTGATGCACAAAAAACAATTCCGTTTCAATGTAAGAATTGTGGTTCGACCCATCTTTTGACGACAGGAATAGGAACGGAGCAGTTGGAACAAGTTTTACAGCAGAAGTTTCCACAATATCAAATCGCTCGTTTGGATCGGGATAATGTTACGAAAAAAGGTGAATTGGATCGTTATTTGGATGAGATAGGCCAAGGAAAACGTAAAATTTTAATCGGTACACAGATGTTGGCAAAAGGGCATCATTTCCCTAATGTTGGATTGGTGGGATTGATAAATATTGACTCTGCACTTTTTTCTTCTGATTTTCGAGCGGAAGAACGTTTGGCGCAGCTTTATGTGCAGGTCGCCGGCAGAACGGGACGCGGTAATAAAGCAGGGGTGGTTTTATTGCAAACACACTATCCGGAACATCCATTGTTTAATACCTTGGTTTCAAAAGGTTATTCGGCATTCAGCCAACAGGCGTTGTTGCAACGGCAACAGTTTCAATTACCGCCGTATAGTTATCAGGCATTGTTAAAAGCCAGCGGAAATAATGAAACTCAGCTGTCACAGAGCCTAACTTTTTTTGTTGAACAGGTTAAAAATTTGCCGCAGGCGTGCTTGGAGCAGTTACAAATTGTCGGTCCATTGCCAGCATTAATGGAAAAAAGAGCCGGCAAATATCGTTGGTACGTTCTGTTTCAACATCAACAACGCAGTAAATTGCATCAAGTGCTGTTTTATATTGAAACGTTGCTGAATACGAATAAGTTTGTATCAGGAGTAAGACTATCGTTGGATATTGATCCTTATGATTTTAGCTAATCCCCTAGTCAATATTGCAAAATTTCAGTAGAATTATCAGTTGCTTAAACGTTTTATATTATTTATTCAGTTAGGAAATTGTTGTGGCACAACGAGATTATGTTTCTAGAAGTTCATCGCCGCGTAAAAGGCAACAAAATAGTGGTAAGAAAAAACTATTAGTTACCCTTATTTTAGTTATTGTAATTGTATTCGCAGTAGCATTGTTCTTTCTAAAAGAAAAATCACCAGTTAATCAACAGGAAATAACAGTTGATCCAGCAGTGAATACTTCGACTACTACCAAGAAAAGTGCGTTGCCGAGTCGTCCGGAAGAGGTTTGGAGTTATATTAAACAACTTGAAACAAGAGAAGTGCCGGTTGATGATAATGTATCGTCAATTTCAAAAAATGTTCAGTTAACTGATGAGCAAAAGAAAATTTTATTACAGTTGGAACAGGAAAAATTAGCGGAACAGAAAGCACAAGCACAAAAAGCTCAGGAACAGGCAAAATTACAGCAGGAGTTAGCAAAAGCCCAACAAGAGCAGGCAAAACAGCAGGCTATACAACAGCGTCAAGCTGAAAAAGAGAGAAATGCGAATAGACAGCAGAGTCAGTCTATAGCACCAGCAAAAACTGTGGTGTCCGAAGCAAAAACAGCAGATAACAGTCAAAGTAATAAAAATGCAGATAAAGGTGGTAGAAAATATGGCTTGCAGTGCGGTGCATTTAAAAACAAACCTCAAGCGGAAAATTTACAGGCACGTTTAGTAATGAGTGGCTTTAATGCTTTTACTAAAAGTTCAGCAGACTGGACACGTGTTTTTGTTGGACCGGTTGACAGTTACAATACCGCAGCAAATAATAAATCTGCTCTTGCTGGGAAAGGTGTAGATTGCGTGGTTGTCGGAATGTAATAGGAAAAAATGATTTACAATAGGGAAGAGTGTTGGCGTCAAAACCAACACTTTTTTGTTATTTGTTATATTCGATTTTGATAGGAAAAGGAGAAGAAAAAATACACAAAAAATTATTGAGCTATGAATTTACTTGTATTTTGAAAAAGCCCATATAAATATATTGTAAAGGTGGAAATAAATGTATTTAGATGATTAAAAGGCATTATGAAAATAAATAAAGAGATAGCTCAAAAAATTGTGTGGCGCACAATGAAGATTATTCCCTATTCGGTTAATGTGATGGATGAGAATGGGGTGATTATCGCTTCAGGCAATGCTTCTCGTTTGAACCAACGTCACACAGGTGCTGTTCTGGCGATTAGAGAAAATCGGGTAGTGGAAATTACGGCAGAATTGGCAAAATTATGGAATTTTGAGGCGCAAGAAGGGATCAATCTACCCATCAATTATCAAGGCAAAATACTTGGTGTTGTCGGCATTTCCGGTAAACCGGATGAGGTGAAGCCATTTGCAGAATTAGTGAAAATGAGTGCGGAATTGATTGCCGAACAGGCATTTGTGCTTGAACAGGAGCGTTGGCATCACCGCTATAAAGAAGAGTTTATATTGCAATTATTAAATGGTGTTTTGGATGCGGAGTGCTCTGCACAGCAAGCCTCTTTTTTTGCGATCGATTTAACGAAGCCTTATGTTGCTGTGATTATTAAATTAATTGATTCGACAAAAGCAGATTTACAGGAATTGATTAATTATTTAGCGCAAGTACAAAATGAACAGGATCTTCATTTTGCCCTGCTTTCTTTTGAAGCTGTTGTGGCGTTGAGTGCCAATCCGCAGCTGAAAAATCGCCAATATTTATCTAAATTATTGCCACCGAATAGCAGTGTTCATCGCTATAAATTTGCGGTAGGCGCAATGCGATCGGATGATGTTGATCTCTCTTTCTCTTATAAAACAGCGGTAAGAACATTAGCTTATGGACAGCGTTTTTTCCCGAAACGGAATGTCTATTTTTTTGAGGAGTATAAATTGCCGGTCTTGCTGGATGAGCTATTACAATCGTGGCAAGTGTCCGAATTGCTTAAACCGCTACAAAAGTTATATCAAAAAGATCATTCTCATCAATTACAAAAAACATTACAACAATATTTTTTCTCAAATTGTGATCCGGCACGCACTGCAACAGAACTCTTTATTCATATCAATACATTACGTTATAGGCTGAATAGGATTGAGCAAATAACAGGCTTGTCTTTCAATAAGATAGAAGATCTTTTTATTTTATATATCAGTACATTATTGCAACGTTAATTGTATTTTTGTACAAATTAATAAGTCTAAAAACTTATTTTATTGTTAATTTAGACAATGTATTTTTTAAAATAAGGTTAAATAATGCCTAATAGATGCACAATATGACAAAGGAGGCTTCTATGACAGGCGTTTCTCTTATTATCACTTTTATCATCGTGATTATGGTTATGATCTGGATGATTGCAAAATTGAAAGTTCATCCGTTTTTAGCCTTGATGAGTGTTTCTTTAGCGTTGGCATTATTGGCAGGCATACCGCTCAATAAAATTCCGTCTATGATAGGGGAGGGCTTTAGTGGCACATTCAAAAGTATCGGTATTGTGATTATCTTTGGGGCAATTATTGGTACTATCCTCGAAAAAACCGGTGCGGCACTTAAATTAGCCGATATGGTGGTTAAAGTTGTCGGTCAAAAAAGACCGGAATTAGCAATGTTGATTATGGGATGGGTTGTTGGTATTCCTGTTTTCTGTGATAGTGGTTTTGTAGTGTTAAACCCGATCAGAGAAGCAATACAGAAAAAAATTGCCGCTAATCCTGTTGGAACAGCAGTGGCATTGAGTGGTGGTCTTTATGCGGCACACGTTTTCATTCCGCCAACACCGGGACCAATTGCAGTCGCTGGAGGAATCGGTCTTGAACATAACTTATTATTAGTCATTGTGATGGGGATTGTCGTTTCCATACCGGTTTTAGCGGCAAGTTATCTTTTTGCAAAATATATTGGTAAACGTGTTACTGTTAGCAGTGATGGCAAAGATGATGAATTAATTGCTCAAAGCTATGATGAGTTGCTTAAACGTTACGGTAAATTACCGAGTGGTGGTTTAAGTTTAGCTCCGATTTTTATTCCAATTATTTTGATGGCATTAGGATCAATTACTAAAATCTTAGGTTTAAGTGGTGATGTCAGCAATTTAATTCTATTTTTAGGTCATCCAATCCTTGCACTTGCAGTTGGCGTGGTGTTTGCTGTAATTTTGATTTTCCATTCAGGAAAAGCGAACGAATTTGAACAATTAACTAATGATACATTAAAAATTGTTGGTCCGATTTTGTTTATCACCGCAGCTGGTGGTGTATTAGGCAAAGTTATTGTTGAAGCTGGTTTTGTTGAATATATTAAACAGAATGCGGTTACTATCAGTACTGCCGGCATTTTCTTCCCATTTTTAATTTCTGCCATTTTGAAAACTGCACAAGGCAGTTCCACAGTGGCAATGATTACAACCGCAGCGATTATGGGAATGTTTAATGTGAATGACTCTTTAATGAGCACATTGGGATTAACTTCTGAAATAGCCGCAGCCTTGACCGTAATGGCAATCGCTGCGGGTGCAATGTGTGTTTCTCACGCAAATGACAGTTATTTCTGGGTAGTGACCAACTTTAGTAAAATGACTCCGCAACAGGGCTATCGTACACAAACAGCATTGACTTTTATTATGGGAATTGTGGGTATATTAACAGTTTATCTATTATCTCTCATCTTATTGTAACTAAGGAGTTAATATGAAAATTGTGATTGCCCCTGATTCATTTAAAGAAAGTCTGACCGCATTACAAGTTGCGCAAGCAATAGAAATTGGGTTTAAAAAAATCTTTCCCGATGCGGAATATGTTAAAGTGCCGATGGCAGATGGAGGTGAAGGTACAGTGCAATCTCTGATTGATGCTTGGAAAGGGCAATCAATGATAACAGAAGTTACCGCTCCTTTGGGTAATAAAGTATTGGCTAAGTGGGGGTTATCTGCTGATAGGAAGACTGCCATTATTGAAATGGCAGAGGCTTCTGGGCTACATCTTGTAGATGAAAATAAACGAAATCCTCTTATTACTAGTAGTTATGGCACAGGTGAATTGATTAAAGCTGCATTAAATTTAGGTGTAGAGAAAATTATTTTAGGCATTGGAGGCAGTGCTACAAATGATGCAGGTGTTGGAATGTTGCAGGCATTAGGAGCCGCATTTTTAGATGATGAAGGGAAACCGTTAGTAGCAGGCGGTGCTGCATTAAAACAGTTGTCTAAAATTGATCTGTCTACTTTGGATCCAAGATTGGCAACAACACAGATTGAAGTGGCTTGTGATGTGGATAACCCGTTATGTGGTGAACGTGGTGCTTCGGCAGTATTCGGTCCCCAAAAGGGGGCTACAGTGGCAATGATTAAAGAATTGGATGCAGCCCTCTCTTTCTTCTCGCAAAAAGTAGAACAGCAATTAAATAAGGATATTGCCAATATTGCAGGTGCTGGTGCTGCTGGTGGTATGGGGGCAGGGCTACAATTATTACCTAATTGTCATCTTAAGTCAGGTGTTGACATAGTTATCGAAGCAACAAATTTAGCGGAAGTAATGATAGATGCTGATTTAGTGATTACTGGTGAAGGCAGGATGGATAGCCAAACAGTGTATGGTAAAACACCGGTTGGTGTAGCAAAAACGGCAAAACGTTCCCATAAACCGGTGATTGCCATAGTGGGATGTTTGCGAGCAGATTATGAAGTGGTTTATGATGCCGGTATCGATGCAGTCTTCCCAATTATTCGTAATTTGGCTTCATTGTCGGATACTTTGGCACAAGGACGAGAAAATCTGATTTCCACCGCTCAAAATGTGGCAAGAACATTGAAATTGAAGATTTAAGATTAATATCAAAATATCCCTAATTTGTTCAATTAGGGATATTTTTATTTTTAAGCGTTTAATAAGCGAAAGTTGCACCATCAGGATTTCTCGGATCGGATGCACCGAAGAAACCATCTTCTGTAGATTGTACAATCTGTACACGTCCCATTGAGGCTTTGGTGACTACCTTATATCCCTCTTTTTGTAAAAGGTGAATAGTATCAGGACTAATGCCTTCTTCAATTCTTAACTCATCAGGTAGCCATTGATGATGAACACGAGGCACTGAAATTGCTTCAGCAACATTCATTTTATAATCAATGGTATTCACAATACTTTGTAGAACTGTTGTAATAATTCGTGCGCCGCCCGGACTGCCGGTAACGAGAAATGGTTTATTATCTTTCATTACCAATGTTGGTGTCATTGATGATAGCGGTCGTTTTTTTGCTGCAATAGCATTAGCTTCGCCACCAATTAATCCAAATGCATTCGGTACACCAGGCTTGGAAGAAAAATCATCCATTTCATTATTTAATAAAATTCCTGTACCTTCAGCAACGATACCACTGCCGAAATTAAGATTGAGTGTGTAGGTTACAGCAACAGCATTTCCGCTTTTATCCATAATAGAGTAGTGCGTGGTTTGATCACTTTCATAGAGTTGTGGTTCACTCGCTTTAATCTCTTTTGATGGAACGATATGATCTGAAGGAATTTTTTTGACTAATTCATCCGCATATTTTTTAGAAATTAAACCATTTAAAGGAATTTTAACGAAATCCGGATCGCCTAAATATTCAGAGCGATCGGCATAAGCTAGTTTCATTGCTTCCGCATATTTAGTAATGGCTTTTGCACTGTTTGCCCCATATTGTTCTAAAGGATAATGTTCGAGAATATTTAATATTTGAATAAGATGTGCGCCACCGGAGCTTGGTGGTGGCATAGTAACAATTTTATATCCACGATAATTTCCAGTAACAGGTTTGCGTTCAATAACACGATAGCTTTTCATATCTTCTAAAGTGATTAAGCCACCGTATTTTTCCATTTCTTTTACAATTTTTTCAGCAATTTCACCTTGGTAGAATGCTTGAGAACCTTGTTTGGCAATAAGCTGTAATGAATGAGCTAAGTCTTTCTGAATTAAACGATCACCGCTTGTCAGAGGTTGCTCACCTTTGAAAAAGATAGCTTTTGTGCTTTCCCATTTAGCAAGATTATCTTTTTCTATAGCTAATGTTTTCCCTAGGGTATCACTGATAATAAAGCCTTCATTGGCAAGTTTAATTGCTGGTGCGATCACTTTTTCCAATGACATAGTTCCCCATTTTTTCAAAGCATATTCCATTCCTGCTACCGTTCCGGGGACACCAACGGCAAAGTGAGTGAATAATGATTTTCCATCAATAACATTACCTTTTTCATCAAGGTACATATTTTTGTGAGCTTTTAATGGCGCTATTTCACGAAAATCTATTGCAAAATTTTCACCAGATTTTGCATCGTGTAATACCATAAAACCACCGCCACCAATATTACCTGCATTTGGTAAAACAACAGCTAATGCAAAGCCGACTGCAACGGCAGCATCAATAGCATTCCCTCCCTCTTTTAAAATCTGTAAACCCACTTGACTGGCAAGATGTTGTTCTGTAGCCACAATACCTTGTGTACCATAAACAGGATGAAAAATATCTTTACTGCTGTCATAACGTAAAGCAGCAGCGATAGTTTGTTTTCTAGCTTGTGTTGTTTGAGATGTATCTTCTAACGATGAGTATTTACTATCAATTTGTTGTGAGGATTGTATTGGTTGAGGCGCGGTATTTGAGAATACGGCAGTGCTGACTAATGGTAATGTTAGTAATAAAGTGAATAAATTCTTTTTCCGGTTGCGAAATGATTTTGGCATAGAATAACTCCATATTGGGGAATAATAAGAATGAAATATAGATTTAACAAAATATTTTTATTTTTGCAATATTTTTAACAAATGTGATTATTTTGTTATGTTTTTAGTGGGTGAATAGTGAGGTTAATGGTTATAGTGAAGAGATATAATGAAAATAAACTTCACTAAGCTGTTAATAAAAAATCCTTTATCTTAATAGATAAAGGATATTTGAAAGAATAATAAGAATAGATTCCCTTTAAAGAATAAAGGAAATCCTGAATCTAAGTTAATTTGTCACAAATTATTCTTCTTCGCTTGTTACGGCGAGGTCTTCTTCCTGATTGACTGCATTTGCTTGATGATTATGATGAGAAATTGCGCGTGCAGGGACAACAGTAGAAATAGCGTGTTTATATACCATTTGGCTTACAGTATTTTTAAGAAGAATAACAAATTGGTCAAATGATTCAATTTGACCTTGCAACTTAATACCGTTTACGAGGTAGATTGAAACCGGAATACGTTCACGACGAAGTGCATTTAAATAAGGATCTTGTAATGATTGTCCTTTTGCCATTTTCTTTTCCTTTTTTATTAAAATAATCAATAATGTCTGTAAGATCTTAGTTTTAGTAGCTATGCAATCGATTAAACTAAGAAACTGAACCAGCTTTAAACAGCTTATGCAACAATATAACAATAATATTTTGTGCTGTCATCAATGAAATTAACTGATCAGGAATTTATCTTTAATTTTGTGCTATTTTTTCAAGAATTTCTTGCTCTGATTGTTTGATATTTAGACTATCCAGCCAATTTATTGGTGAATTCCAACCACGAAGCCAAGTAATTTGCCGTTTTGCTAGTTGTCTTGTAGCACAAATGCTACGATATTTCATTTCTGCAAAATCATATTTTCCTTGTAGAAATTCCCACATTTGACGATAACCGACACAACGAATGGATGGTAAATTTAAGTGCAGATCCTTTCTAGCGAAGAGTTTTTCTACCTCTTGTTGAAAACCTTGTTCCAACATCTGTTGGAAACGAAGCTCTATACGCTGATGCAAAATAGCACGTTCTTTTGGAGTAATAGCAAATTGCAACAGTTGATAAGGTAAAGGTTCTCCTTTTTGTTCAATTAATTCAGTCAGTGATTTTCCGGTTAAATAATAGACTTCCAATGCACGATTAATACGTTGTGGATCATTTGGATGGATACGTTGTGCTGATTGAGGATCAATTACCGCAAGTTGCTGATGTAACCCTTGCCATCCTATTTGTTCTGCTTGTTTTTCTATTTGCGTTCTGATTTCAGCATGTGCCTGTGGTAGTGGAGAAAGCCCTTCCAATAAGGCCTTGTAATAGAGCATTGTGCCACCAACCAGCAATGGAATTTTTCCTTTAGCAGCAATCTTTTGCATTAAAGTTAAAGCATCATTACGAAAATCGGCAGCAGAATAGCTTTCTGCAGGATCTTTAATATCAATTAGATGATGTGGCACGATAGCTAATTCTTCCGTTGTCGGTTTGGCTGTGCCAATGTCCATTCCTCGATAAATAAGTGCAGAGTCGACACTGATAATTTCACAAGGTATTTTTTTTGCTAATTGTAATGCCAGACCGGTTTTGCCTGATGCTGTCGGTCCCATTAAAAAGAGTGCAAGCGGTTTTTTATCCATAATGTTAATTTGTAACGAAATAAGGCGTTAAGTCAATTTGGTGACAATATTGCATAATATCTTGGTTTCCCGGCAATAATTGTTCCGTATCCTGTAATAAAGTAATGGCATCTGCCAATACACTAATAGGTTTAAATGTAATTTGTTGGCAAACGGAATTTAAAAATTGAGGGAAATCATCAAACGTTTGACTAAGTAACGAAATTACAATCTGTTGTAGATTTTGTTGTCGTAATAGCGTTGCTACTTGAGTAATAGTAATACGCTGATCGTAACATTGAATATGAAAACCGGCTTGAGTGAAAAACGTTTGATATTGGTTAAAATTTTCCAATTGAGAGTTATCCAACTGAAATGTTGTTGGAATCAGCAAAGCTTGCATCGGTTTATCTGGTTTTTGTAGCTGTAAACTACAATGCAACTGTTGTAATTTTTGTATTGACAATAAATACAGCTGTTCTTGTTGCTGTAAGCATAAATAGCCTTGAGGCAATAAGGTTAAGACTTTCAAGTGATCATCATTTTGTTCGGTTCGATTCGATGATGGCATAATAACGTCTGTTTCTGTTGTAGTAGAATGATTACTACTGAGAGATTCAGATGAAATATTTTTGTCTGAATGTGAAGATTGCAGTAATTTCTCATATTGACGATAAGCAGCTTTATCATTTTGAGAGGAATGAGGGATTGCCCAACGGTTTATTGCATTTGTATTAAAAATATTATCTCCAGCGGCTTGTCGATTATTTTTGAATGCCGGAGGAAATGTATTATCTAGGTTGAGAGTTGATTGATAATGAGCATTAGGTTCAGCAATATTTTGCGATTTTTCTGATTCGACAACCATAGCGGTTTTATCGTTTTGTGCAAATAATTCTGTCGTTTGTGCCAATGCATTGGCAACACCTTGTAAAATAAAATCGTGTACTAAGCGTGCCTGATGAAAACGTACTTCGTGTTTAGTAGGGTGAACATTCACATCAACCAAAGTAGGATCGAGATCGAGAAATAAAATAAAAGCAGGATATTGATCAGGCGAAAGATAATCGGCATAGGCCTGGCGAACGGCGTGTAAAATCACTTTGTCTTTCATCATTCTGCCATTGACATAACTGAAGTTAAAATCATTTTGAGAACGGAAAAATCTTGGTTCTGCTACCCAACCTTGTAAGTGCATTTCTTCATATTGCCAATCAATACGTAAAGCGTGTTCGGTAAAGTCAGTACCACAAATTGTCGCAAGACGTTTTAATTGGCTGTTAGTGTCATTTGCTGCTTTATATTGGTGAATCAATTTCCCATTATGGGTTAATGTAAAATGCACTGTCGGTTTTGCTAATGCAATTCTTTTCACCACCTCATCAATATGGGCGAATTCAGTTTTATCGGAACGCAAAAATTTACGGCGTGCGGGGGTATTAAAAAAGAGATTTTCTACCTCAACAGTTGTACCGATTGGATGAGAAGCCGGTTTGATGGTAGTATCCATTTCCTGCCCTTGGGCATAAACTTGCCACGCTTCGGTCTGTTCCGCTGTTCGAGAAGTCAGCGTTAAACGAGAAACGGAACTGATACTAGCTAAGGCTTCACCACGGAAACCTAAACTTAAAATATTTTCCAAATCATCCAAAGTGGCGATTTTGCTAGTAGCGTGGCGTACTAAAGAAAGTTGAATTTCCTCTTTCGCAATGCCATAGCCATTGTCACGAATACGGATCAAACGACTGCCACTTTGTTCTATATCAATTTGGATTTTATCAGCTCCGGCATCAAGACTGTTTTCAATCAATTCTTTGACAACGGAAGCTGGGCGTTCAACCACTTCCCCAGCGGCAATTTGGTTAGCGAGAAGTGGAGGTAGTATTTGAATAGGCATAATTAATTCTCCGTTAATCGTACTTTTTGTCCGACTAAAAGATGATCTGGATTTAATTTAGGATTTAGCTTTAATAGTCTGTTAACAGAAATATTGTAAGTACGTGAAATCTGATATAGCGTCTCATCTTTCCTGACAGTATGGAATGTTGGTAATTTCTCATTTTTGTCTTTATTTTTATTTTGCTGTTGCTTATTGCTGTTTGTATGAGGAGATGTATTTTCAATATTATGGTTGTTGCTTAGATTATTTTTACGATAATCGACTAAGCCGAGGTAAATAGCGTGAGCAATTTGACGGCGATAAGAGAGAGTATTCAGTTTTTGCTCCTCAATCTTATTACTAACAAATCCGGTTTCAACTAATACCGATGGAATATCTGGCGCACGTAGTACACCAAGGCTGGCGTGTTGTGGTTCTTTGCGACTTAATTGAGCAATTTGACCGAAACGGCGTAAAATATTATCACCAAGTTCGTAACCTACCCGTTGCGAATGCCCAAATTGTAAGTCAAGTACGGTTTGCCCTAAATATTTTTCATTATGTGTGGATAGTACATTACCGGCACCGCCCAATAGTTCTGACTGTTTTTCGTGATCTTCAAGCCATTTTCCCATTTCACTGTTGGCCCTACGATTGGATAAAACCCATACGGAAGCTCCTTTTGGCGAAGCACTTGGTGCCGAATCGGCGTGGATAGAAATCAAAAAATTAGCTTTATATTTACGCGCAATATCAGAACGATCCGGCACAGAAATAAAATAATCGCCGGAACGAGTTAAAACTGCTTTAAAGTTTGGATCTCGATCAAGCAATGCTTTTAGCTCTTTAGCAATAGAAAGAGTGATATTTTTTTCTTTGATTTTTAGAATTTTACCAATAGCACCTGGATCTTTACCACCGTGTCCTGGGTCAATGGCTACAATGTATGTAGATGCACGATATGGTGTTGTAGTTGGTGGCGCAAAATTAACACTTGCTTCTTTTCGGTTTGTTTTTGAGGGGATGCTTTTTTTATCATTATTTTTGACAGCAACCGTTTTATTTGTACCGTTCGGATTAGCAATTTTTACTGAAATGGTATTGTTGTTGTGCATAAAAATGGCACGAACACTTTGTTCTAGCCGTAATACAACTCTAAGATTATTTGGACGAGCTGCTTTTGCTTGTTCAATGCTTTGTAGATTAGTGTTATTCTTACGAGGTAAAATGCCACGAACGCTATCACTATTAGAAAAATCTATGATTAAACGATTTGGTTTTTCAAGATAAAAATAACTATATTTTGTTGGAAAACTAAAGCGAAAATCGACTCTGGTTTCTTTATTGTTATTACTGATATTGATCGATTTTAATGTGCCGGCAACGCTCGACAAACTGACGGAAAAACATAGCAGTGTGATTAACCAATAAACAAATAGCGTTAATTTCTTCATCTTATTCTTTAATATCAACAGGTTAGTTATTTACAGTAAAAACAGCAGCCGTTATTTTGCTAGATCTGACTTTAAAGCGCAAATCATTTGAGCAGCGATATTTGAATTTGCAATGAGTGTGATTTGGCGTGCTTGTTCCTGATATTCAATATTGATGAGCAAATCAGGTTGTGGAATTATGTCACCACCTTTTTCTGCCCACTCTAGCAAGCAGAGTGCATTTTCACGAAAATAGTCACGGAAACCGATAAATTCTAACTCTTCCGGATCGCTTAACCGGTACAGATCAAAATGGTAAATGCTCTTTTGTGACAAATGATACTCTTCCACTAAAGCGTAAGTTGGGCTTTTTACATTGCCTTGATAGCCCATTGCTTGAATAATTGATCTCGTTAGGGTAGTTTTACCAGCACCAAGTTGCCCATTAAGATAGATTACAAAATTTTGTGTCGGGGTGAGTAAAAAACGACTTAATTTTTGCCCTAAAGCAATAGTAGCCTCTTCATTCGCAAGAAAAAGAGTTAATGATTCTGCCATAAAAAATCCTACAATCCTGAAAAAAGATAGAAAAGTTGCTTATCATAGCAAAATTATTGAAATCGGATAAATTTTATTTGTTACAAGATTGTAAAAAATAAGCGAAAAGCATAAACTGAGGCGTATGCCTTAATTATCGTAGGATCTTTCATTATGCTTTGTTTCCGCAAATACCCTTCAACTACCGCAATGCAATGTTTTGAAACTGCTGCTAGACATTTAAGTTTTACTAAAGCTGCTCAGGAATTGTATATGACACAAAGTGCCGTTAGCAAACAGGTGGCACAACTGGAAGATTTGTTACAGTTACAACTGTTTGAACGCTCTTCACAAAGTCTTTATCTCACACCAGTTGGTAAAAAGTTTTATATTGAAATTGAAAATATCTTGAAACAAATCGAGCTTTCTACGATTGATGTGATGGCACACGGTGCTGAAACAGAAACGCTTAATCTTGTTTCCCACCCAACATTTTGTGCACGTTGGTTAGTGCCGGCTTTAAAGGAGTTTGGAAAAGCTAATCCTAAGATTCATCTTGATGTTAAAATGTCCGAATTTTTCGGACATTTTTGTGGATAATTGCGCACTAATTATTATAAGGCTAAAACGGTTCTGCCGAATTTGCCATTAATCACTAAGGCGGCGGCTTCATAAAAGGCGAATGCCGCACAAATCAAGCCTTCAATACCGGCAATGGTATGCAATGTTTCGCTATGGAGAAAATTGGCTGCCGCTAATAAGAAAAATAGGATAACCAACGAGCCGAAAACCAGTTTTCCGATAGTGTTGCCGGCTAAAGTGCCAATAAACATCACACAAGAGAGCAATCCCCAAATTAATAAGAAAAAGCCTAGTGATGTTGAATTGACGGCGGTTAATCCAGCTAGAGGCGCGACCCAAATGAAAACAAGTGCTAACCAAAATGCGCCATAGGAACAGAAAGCAGTAAAGCCAAAAGTGTTACCTTTTTTCCACTCCATAATTCCTGCAATAAATTGCGCCAATCCGCCATAAAAAATCCCCATACTCATAATCATTACATCGAGCTGGTAGAAACCGGCATTATGCAGATTTAGAAGGAAGGTCGTCATCGCAAAACCAAATAAACCAAGCGGTGTAGGATTTGCTGTTTGATCTTTAAGTATGCGTTCCATATTGGATCTCCTATAGTGGTTAAAAATTGATCTGATATTAACAGTTAAGAAATGATTTTGAAATATTTTTTTAATAAAAGATTGTTTTTTAGGAGTGAAAAAAGGGGAGCGAATATCTCCCCTTTTGATAGATGAATTTAAAAAATTTTGTCTATTATGACATCAATGCTGAAATATATTTCAACATCACGCCGGCAGCAATTGCTGAACCGATAACTCCGGCAACATTCGGCCCCATTGCGTGCATTAGTAAGAAGTTTTGTTTATCCGCTTCTAAACCTAATTTATTGGCAACGCGTGCTGCCATTGGTACTGCCGAAACGCCGGCAGCGCCAATTAATGGATTTAATGGGGTTTTACTGAAGCGATTCATCAATTTGCCCATTAAAACACCGCTAGCAGTACCGATACAGAATGCAATCACTCCCAATGCAAGAATACCAAGTGTTTGAGGTTGTAAGAATTTATCAGCAACCAGCTTGGCTCCAACGGAAAGCCCCAAGAAAATTGTTACGGTATTAATTAATGCATTTTGTGCTGTGTCACTTAGACGTTCTACAACGCCACTTTCACGCATTAAATTTCCGAAACAGAACATCCCCAACAACGGCGCAGCATCTGGAAGTAATAGCGCAACTAACAGTAATAAGATGATAGGGAATAGAATTTTTTCCCTTTTGCTGACCGGACGTAATTGCACCATACGAATTTTTCGTTCTTGTTCAGAAGTTAATGCTCGCATAATTGGCGGTTGGATTAGTGGCACCAAAGCCATATAAGAGTATGCGGCAACGGCAATTGCTCCCAGTAACTCTGGTGCTAATTTGCTGGCTAAATAGATTGCAGTCGGTCCATCCGCCCCACCGATAATTCCGATGGCTGCTGATTGCGGTAAAGTAAATTCAATAATGCCGAAATAGTTTAATGCTAATGCACCCAGAACGGTGGCAAAAATACCGAATTGTGCTGCTGCACCAAGTAACAATGTTTTAGGATTAGCAATCAATGGACCGAAATCGGTCATTGCCCCGACTCCCATAAAGATAATCAACGGAGCGACACCAGAGTGGATAGCAACGTGATAAAACTGTGCCAAAACGCCCGGCGTGTAACCTAAATCGGTTGCCAAACTTTCCAACTCTTCTTGTACGGAAGGCAGTGCAGTGGCTAATGCCGCTTTAATAGAAGCCGGATCACTGGCACTGCCGAGTTTAGCGGCAACAAGTGTTAATTGATCGGCAATACCTTGATGTAATAAATTATCTAAAGCCGTCATTGCTAGACCGGCTTCGGGAATGTTGGATAATAATCCACCAAAACCGATTGGCAGCAATAACAGCGGTTCAAACTGACGGGCAATCGCTAACCAGATTAAGAGTAGGCTGACCGCCATCATTATGGCTTGACCAAGGCTGAGGTGCCATAACCCCATACCTTGTATTAATGCAACAAAACTTTCCATATTGATGTCCCTAGACTAATGTCATTAGCGTATCACCAACGGCGACCATATCGCCTGCTTTGATTTTAATGCCCTGTACGGTACCAGCTTTGGCAGCACAGATTTGAGTTTCCATTTTCATCGCTTCAAGTACAAGCAACACATCATCTTGTGCTACCTGTTGTCCTTCTGTAACAACGACTTTAACAATTGATCCTGCCATTGGTGCGTTTACTGGTTCGCCTTGAGAGGATGATGAAGCTGGTGTAGCCGGAGCAGCAGGTGAGGCAATAGGTGTTGGTATTGGCGTAGGAGTAGGAGTAGGAGTAGGAGTTTGCGGTTGGCTGGCTGTAATTTGATCAATGTTGCCGCCGTTGCTGACTTTCACTACGAAGGCTTTGCCTTCAAGTTCAACGGTATAAATCGCAGATTCTGCAGTAGCCGGTTTAACCTCTGCTTTAACTGCGGCTTTTTCAACAGGTTTACCGGTTGGTTCAGGTTCAAATGCCGCTGGATTATTACGATTTTCAAGGAACTTCCAACCGACTTGAGGGAATAATGCAACAATAAGCACATCATCAATTTCATCTTTTGCCAGTTGAATTCCTTTTTCTGCCGCCTGTTGTTTTACTTCTGTGATTAACTTATCCATTTCCGGTGCAATATGGTCTGCTGGACGGTCGGTAATTGGCTGTTTTCCTTCTAAAACACGGGCTTGAAGTTCGGCATTAACTGGCGCCGGTGTTTTGCCATATTCGCCTTTTAGAATGCCGGCGGTTTCTTTGGCGATATTTTTATAACGTTCGCCCATTAAAACATTGATCACTGATTGAGTGCCGACAATTTGAGAAGTTGGTGTTACCAGTGGAATATAGCCTAAATCTTTGCGTACTTGTGGAATTTCTTTTAATACAAGATCCAATTTATCAGAGGCATTTTGTTGTTTTAATTGGCTTTCCAAGTTGGTCAACATTCCACCTGGAACCTGTGCGACTAAAATTCGGCTATCAACGCCTTTTAATTGACCTTCAAAAGCGACATATTTTTTACGAATCTCACGGAAATAAGCTGCAATTTTTTCAATTTTATGTAGATCAAGCCCGGTGTCGTAAGGCGTATTTTGTAATGTGGCAACCATTGACTCTGTAGCCGGATGACCATAAGTTCCACTCATTGAAGAAATGGAAGTGTCGATACCGTCAACCCCGGCTTCAATTGCCTTTAATTGAGCCATTTCTGCCATACCGGTTGTAGAGTGGCAGTGTAAATGCAAGCGAACATCAAACCGTTTTTTGATTGTACTGACCAGTTCATAAGCCGCCATTGGCGTTAAAATACCTGACATATCCTTGATAACAAGAGAATCAATACCGATTTCAAGCAATTGCTCAGTAGTATCCAACCAGGTTTCCAAAGTATGAACCGGACTGGTAGTGTAGCTCAATGTACCTTGTGCGTGACCACCATTTTTTCGCACAGCGGTCAATGCTTGTTTCATATTACGAGGATCGTTCATCGCATCGAAAACGCGGAATACGCTCATTCCGTTGGCGACGGCGCGTTCAACAAAGCGATCGACCACATCATCGGCATAATGACGATAACCAAGAATATTTTGACCGCGTAAAAGCATTTGCAAAGGCGTTTTTGGCATTGCTTTTTTCAATTCACGCAAACGAACCCAAGGATCTTCGCCTAAAAAACGGATACAGGCATCAAAAGTAGCACCACCCCAAGCTTCTAAAGACCAATAGCCGACTTCATCCAACTCAGCGGCAATTGGTAACATATCTTTTAAACGTAAACGAGTGGCGAATAAAGATTGATGAGCATCGCGTAAAACGACATCGGTAATTGCGATTTTTTTAGCTTGTACTGTCATAATTTAGTTCCTTACTTGATTCCTTGTTGACGACGATGGTGCGCTATTGCAGCAATGATGATCGGGCGCAACCGTTCGATATCATCTGTTGTTTTTGGTGCTGAAATTTGAGAGTTCTCAGTGGATGTAGTTGCAAGTGGAGGAGGGGAAAAGCGATTAATCATATTGGACATTAGGCTAATTAGAAAGATCAGTAAAATAAGAAAACCGATCACGAAGCCCATACCGGAAAACATAAGATTTACGCCTTCCATCAAGAGTTCCAGTTTAGTCATAAACAACTCCTTACACTGATTTCAAGTCTGTCAATTATTACTAAAAAGAGAGGGAAGAAAATGCTCTTCCCATTTTTAGTGAGTGGTGATCTTAGCTTAAGATGCTAAGTTTAGAATTTGTAAAATACTTTATAACAGTCAAATTGAGTTTGCATAAAAATTTTTGCAATTCTGTGAAGTGGATCAAAAGAAATTTTGTTATTGGCACTTTATTTCTGCTTCACAAGAGATTAACTGAATAATCCTCCAATGTATTTAGATAAAGTGATTGCACTTAAAATTGCCATTAAAATAACAACGATAGCACCTGATATTGTCATCCAGATTGGATGTTTATAGTTGCCAACAATTTTTGTTTTGTGTGCGGCTAATAAAATTAACCCCAACGATATAGGTAGAATTAAACCGTTTAATGTTCCGACAAAAACTAAAACTTGCGCAGGTTTACCTACTGTTGCTAATACGGCTGTTGATATAACTATAAAGGCAATAATCCAGTAGTTTTTATGTTTTTCAATTGCTGGTGAAAAACTGGTAATGAATGAAACTGATGTATAAGCAGCCCCGATAACAGATGTAATGGATGCGGCCCAAATCACGATACCGAAGATAATCAGCCCTACATTACCGGCAACGTGAGAAAATGGAGTGGAAGCTGGATTGGCGGGGTTTAGTTTAACGCCTAAGGAAACAACACCAAGCACTGCCAAAAAGAGTACGACACGCATAATAGAGGCGATTAAAATAGCAGAAACAGAACTTTTACTGACTTCTTTTAATGAATCTTGTCCTTTGATGCCGGCATCAAGTAATCTGTGCGCACCGGCAAAAGTGATATACCCACCAACTGTTCCCCCAACAAGAGTAACGATAGCGATAACATCAATTTTTTCTGGGATAAATGTGTGTATGGCAGCATCTGCTAATGGAGGCTGTGCATTGACGGCAACATAAATAGTGAGTGCAATCATCACAAACCCCATTAATTGTGCAAATCGATCCATTATTTTCCCAGCCTCTTTAAATAAGAAAATACCTACCGCAATTGCACCACTGATGATAGCTCCTACTTCGGGTTCAAGCCCAGTTAAAATATTTAAACCGAGACCGGCACCACCAACGTTTCCTATGTTAAAAGCTAATCCTCCCATCACTATCAGAACAGCAAGGAAATAACCTGCGCCTGGTAGTACTTGATTAGCAATATCTTGAGCTTTCTTTTCTGAAACGGCAACGATTCGCCAAATATTAAGTTGAGCTCCAATATCTAATAGAATGGAAAGTAGAATAACAAAGCCGAAACTGGCTAATAACGATTGAGTAAAGGTGGCAGTTTGTGTGAGAAATCCCGGTCCGATAGCAGAGGTTGCCATTAAAAAAGCGGCACCGAGTAATGCGCTACGATTTTTTATCATAGGTACTCCTTTTTATATGATTAAATTAATTAGGGGTTAAATGAATTTGGTGTTCAATTAATGCCTTACGAATTTTTTCAGCAAATAAAATTGCGTGTTCTCCATCTCCGTGTAAACAGATACTGTCCGCTTGGATAGAAACATCTTTCCCATCAACAGTTTTCACCGAACCTTGTAAGACCATTTGTAGAACTTGGCTAATTGCTTCGTCATCATTATCTACTAATGCATTTGCTTGAGAACGTGGTACTAAGGAACCGTCAGCTAAATAATGACGATCTGCAAACACTTCTGAAATAATGCCCAAGCCGTGCTGCTGTGCGACTTTTAACATTAAACTGCCGGATAAACCCATCAGTTTAAGTGAAGGATCAAATTGCTTAATCGTTAGCGCAATTAATGTTGCCAACGATTCATCTTTAGCTGCTTGATTGTATAACGCACCGTGAGGCTTAACATAGGATAGTGAAACACCTTCGGCATCACATAAGGCTTTGACGGCACCGAGTTGGTATAGCAAACAGGCTTTTAGCTTTTCATCGGGTAACTGCATATTGGTGCGTCCAAAATTTTCTCTATCAGGAAAACTGGGATGTGCACCGATACGCACATTGTTTTCTTTAGCCCATCGAATTGCTTTATGCATTTCATTAAAATCACCGGCGTGTAGTCCGCAGGCAATATTAGCGGAAGTGACTAACTGCAATAAGTGTTGATCGTTACTACAGCCTTCGGCGAGATCAACATTCAAATCAACGTGTTTCATTTATAACTCTCCGTATATTGTTGAGATAATTCTGATTTTTTTGATAAATTTCTAATGCGTATTGTCGTGAAGTTAATTGGAAATAGATCTCGCTACCAAAAGGGTTTTGAGCTAAACGTCCAAGATCAGCTTGAATAACACAACCCAATTTAGGGTAACCTCCAGTAGTTTGTGTATCTGCCATTAAAATTATCGGTTGACCGTCCGGTGGTACTTGTATTGTCCCCATTGGTGCGGCATAAGAAAGCATTTCGAGTGTACTTTTTAATTTCAAAGGTTGTTCGCCGTAGAAACGGTAGCCCATACGGTTACTGTTTGCTGCTAATTTCCACGCTTGTTCTGTAAAACTTTGCTGACTTTCTGTGGTAAAAGAATCAAATTCAGAGGAAGTAATCACATAAATATGGTTAGTAAAAGAAATAGGCTCGATACCGATAGATGATAATGTTTGGTCGCGTTTTACCGTAGGAATATGATCACCTGCTTTTAATAAACGACCGCAATAACCGCCAAAAGCTGCCTTGATATCTGTACTGTAAGAATCCAATACTTTAGGTATTAAAAAACCACCAGCGACACAGAGATAAGCATAATTTCCTTGTGTGATACGTTTAATTGTTAAGCGTTGTCTAGCTTTGGCAGTATAACGCCAATAGGAGTAGATTGGTGTATCATCAAGATTAGCTTCACATAATGCACCAGTGATACAAAATGGGGTATCACAATCGAAAGTAATGCTTAGTCCCCCTAGTGTAATTTCAATTGCAGGAGTATTTTCTTCATTATGTAATAAAATATTTCCTGCTTGTAATGCAAGTGTATCCATTGCGCCTGCGTGACCAATCCCGAAATTGCGATATCCGAAACGTCCTAAATCTTGAATGTGAGCAAATGCATTGATATTTTCAATATAAATCATAGATGAATACTCTCTGCAACGAAACGAACATTATCTCCGGCTTGCAATAGCACCGGCGGTGTTTTTTCAATATTAAAAAGTGGCATTTCCGTTCTGCCGATAAGTTGCCATCCACCCGGTGAAGTAAACGGATAGACGCCGGTTTGACTACCACCGATGCCGACTGAACCTGCTGGCACTTTGGTGCGAGGTTGACTGCGTCTTGGGGTGTGTAGATTTTCAGGTAGACCGCCTAAATAAGGGAAACCGGGTTGAAAGCCCATCATAAATACGGTGTAAGTAGCTGCAGTGTGGCGACGAATAATCTCTTGTGGTGTGGTTTGATGAAAGTGAGCAACATCAAAAAGATCCT
This sequence comes from Gallibacterium sp. ZY190522, assembly GCF_054166015.1. Lineage (NCBI taxonomy): Bacteria > Pseudomonadati > Pseudomonadota > Gammaproteobacteria > Pasteurellales > Pasteurellaceae > Gallibacterium > Gallibacterium sp. ZY190522. The sequence continues at coordinate 1,397,748 of NZ_CM135118.1, read as the reverse complement.
CGCCAAATTCTCCGCCGTAATGTACCGGGATTTCGATTAATCGTGTTTGTGGTTGCGATTGTTGATGTTCAGTTTGTTGCCATAACTGTAGCAGTTGTTGTTCCAATATTTGACTATTGAGATCAAATTGATAGTAGAGGGTGAAGTTATTCATCCCGACAACAACCTCTTCCACGCCCGGAAGCTGACGTGCCAAGTCGGCGATAAGCCAAATACGCTGTTGTTTACTTAATTCTGCCGGAGGCGGTAATAAGACAAGTAATGAATGTTCGCTAGTATAGGAAAATGTAATCATTAGTGATAACTCCCGTTAAAAAACAGTTAAGTTTTTAAAGGTAATTGCAACAGCTGTCAAATAAAAAAAGAGAATCTAGAGTAGCAAAAATCAGAAATGTGATCTTACTCTCAAATTGTTAAATACATTTTGATAAAAATAAAAAAATTGGAGCGGGAAACGAGGCTCGAACTCGCGACCCCGACCTTGGCAAGGTCGTGCTCTACCAACTGAGCTATTCCCGCATTATAGAAAAATAGGAGGAAAAATGGAGCGGGAAACGAGGCTCGAACTCGCGACCCCGACCTTGGCAAGGTCGTGCTCTACCAACTGAGCTATTCCCGCATAACGGTAGTGCATTATACGAATATTTTTCGTCAGTGCAACTACCGAACAAGAAAATCTGATGATTTATCAAGCAGTCGATTAATCAAGATTGATAAAGTGTTGGCGATAGTACGCTAATTCAGCAATAGATTCGCGAATATCATCCAATGCTAAATGTGAATTTTTCTTTTTAAAGCCCGATAAAATTTCCGGTTTCCAACGGGCAGCCAATTCTTTCAATGTACTAACATCAAGATAGCGATAATGAAAATAATCGGCTAAGTCGGGCATATAGTTAAAAATGAAACGTTTATCTTGTGCAACGCTGTTACCGCAAATTGGTGAAGCTCCTTTGGGTACCCATTTTTTCAGAAAATCAATAGTTTGTAATTCAGCAGCACGTTCTGTTAATTTACTTTGTCGAACTCGTTCAATTAAGCCGTTTGCATTATGTGTTTTTTGGCACCATTCATTCATTCCAGCCAAAACTTTATCATCTTGTTTGATTGCTAATACTGGGCCTTCTGCAAGAATATTCAAGTTTTTATCAGTAATAATAGTAGCTATTTCAATGATCCTGTCTTTATTAGGATCAAGTCCTGTCATTTCTAAATCAATCCAGATGAGATTTTGTTTATCTAATTGCATATATCGGGTATCCTTTATTCTAATTTTGTGCAACATTTTACGCTATTTTTATAAAAACGATAAGGAGCGAAATTGAGTAAACGTAAGCTGACGTACAATCAACAACGGCGAATAGCCTCTAATCAGCATAGAAATTTGCATAAACATCAACAACAATTAAAACAGCAAGATACTTGGAGTGAGGATATGTTGGGGGCGGTGGAAGAGGGTGTTGTTGTGACACGTTATTCGCAACACGCTGATGTAGAAAATATCCAAGGAGAAAAGTTTCGCTGTAATTTACGTCGAACGTTGGCTGATATTGTGGTCGGTGATCGAGTTATTTGGCGCAAAGGCTTACAGGAAATGGATGGTATTAGCGGTGTGATTGAAGCAAAACACCCACGCCAAAGTGAGTTGACTCGTCCGGATTATTACGATGGCTTAAAGGTTATTGCCGCCAATATTGATCAAATCGCTATCGTTTCAGCTATTATGCCAAAATTGTCATTAAATATTATTGACCGCTATTTAGTGATTTGTGAAAAGGCAAATATTACACCTATTATCATCGTTAATAAGGTGGATTTGTTAGATGATGAACAACGTGACAAAGTAAAAAATTTACTGATGATTTATCAGAAAATAGGCTATCAAACCTTAATGTTGTCCACTTTAACGGGAGAAGGGATGAATGAACTGACAACATTATTATCGCAGGGAAACTCTATTTTTGTTGGGCAATCAGGTGTTGGAAAGTCCAGCTTGGTGAATGCTATTCTCCCAGAAATTAAAACGGAAGTGGGGGAAGTCAGTGAATCTTCTGGTTTAGGACAGCATACGACGACAGCATCAACGCTTTACCATTTACCACAAGGTGGCAATTTGATCGATTCACCCGGTATTCGTGAATTCGGGTTGTGGCATTTAGAAACTGATGATATTACTCGTGGTTATCGAGAATTTTTACCTTATTTGGGGACTTGTAAGTTTAAAGACTGTAAGCATCTTCAAGATCCGGGATGCTCAATAAGAGAGGCGGTAGAAGAAGGCGTGATTGATCCTATACGTTTGGAAAATTATCACCGTTTAATTGCAGCCAAAAATGAAACAAAATCCCAACGACATTTTAGTAGCGCTAAGATGAGAAAAGAAAAAAGTATTTGATTTCTGTTTAAATATTCGGCAATTGGGTTATTTTTTCTTAAAATTATTTAATAAAAATACGTAATTTTGTGCGGTAACGCAAATTTTCGAGGATTTATACTTGATTCTTAGCGAAGAATGTCGATACTAGCGATGACATTTATTTTATAAAATAAAATAAATATTGAAAAAATGTTGCTATTCTACATTTTGCGTTGCAGTTAAACGATAAAGTGTAGTTATTTTTTATTTAACCATCTATGAGATTTAAGGAGAGAAAAATGTATTCTCAAGAAATTACCATCACTGCGCCAAATGGTTTACACACTCGTCCAGCTGCTCAATTTGTAAAAGAAGCCAAAGGTTTCTCATCAGATATTACCGTGACTTCAGGCGGTAAAAGTGCAAGTGCAAAGAGTTTGTTTAAATTACAAACCTTAGGGTTAACTCAAGGTACTACAATCACTATCTCTGCAGAAGGTGAAGATGAAGTTGCGGCGGTTGATCATCTTGTCGCATTAATTCCGACTTTAGAATAATTTATTCCGAAGTTATCATTCTGTTCTGTTTAGTGATTTTAAAGAAGGTTATATTATGATTTCAGGTATTTTAGCTTCCCCAGGCATTGTTTTTGGTAAAGCCTTAGTATTGAAAGAGGAACAAATTGTTCTTGATAAACGTAAAATTTCCGATGATGAAGTGGAAAGCGAAGTTGCTCGATTCTACAGAGGTAGAGAAGCGGCGTCAGCACAGTTAACTGCAATCAAGGAAAAGGCACGTCAAACTTTAGGTGAAGAAAAAGAAGCCATTTTTGAAGGTCATTTAATGATCTTGGAAGATGAGGAGTTGGAAGAAGAAATCGTAGCCTATTTAAAAGAACATAAAGTAACAGCGGATGTTGCGGCTTCTGTCATTATTGATCAGCAAGTCGCAATGCTTTCTGATATCGATGATGAATATCTTAAAGAGCGTGCTGGAGATATTCGTGATATTGGAAATCGTTTGTTGAAAAATATTTTAGGTATGAACATTATAGATTTGGGTGAAATTTCGGAAGAATCTATTTTAGTAGCATATGATCTTACTCCATCAGAAACTGCACAGCTTAATTTAGATAAAGTGCTTGGTTTTATTACTGATATTGGAGGAAGAACATCCCATACCTCTATTATGGCACGTTCTTTAGAATTACCTGCAATTGTCGGTACAAATGATGTTACTTCACGCATTAATACCGGTGATTATGTTGTACTTGATGCAATTAATAATGCTGTTTATGTTAATCCTACAGAAGAAGAAATAAGCCATTTACGAGCATTAGAACAAAAATATAAAGAAGAAAAAGCGGAATTAATTAAATTAAAAGATTTGCCAGCAGTTACGTTAGATGGTCGTCAAGTTGATGTTTGTGCCAATATTGGGACAATTCGTGATATTGATGGAGCAGAACGTAATGGTGCGGAAGGTGTTGGTTTATATCGTACAGAATTTTTATTTATGGATCGTGATCAGCTACCAAGCGAAGAAGAGCAATTCCAAGCATATAAAGCGGTGGTGGAAGCGATGAAAAACCGTTTAGTTATTTTACGTACAATGGATATTGGTGGCGATAAAGATTTGCCTTATATGAATTTGCCGAAAGAGATGAACCCTTTCTTAGGTTGGCGCGCTATCCGTATTGCGTTGGATCGTCGAGAAATTTTAATTGCTCAGTTAAGAGCGGTTTTACGTGCTTCAGCATTTGGTAAATTAGCTGTAATGTTTCCAATGATCATTTCCGTTGAGGAAGTGCGGGAATTGAAAGCGGTATTGGAAACATTAAAACAACAGTTACGTGAAGAAGGTAAAGATTTTGATGAAAATATTCAAGTTGGCGTAATGGTTGAAACACCGTCAGCAGCTGTTAATGCTAAATTCTTAGCGAAAGAAGTTGATTTCTTTAGTATCGGAACAAATGACTTAACACAATATACATTAGCAGTGGATCGTGGTAATGAATTGATTTCTCATCTTTATAATCCATTGACTCCTTCAGTATTATCATTAATCAAACAGGTGATTGATGCTTCACACGCGGAAGGAAAATGGACAGGAATGTGCGGTGAATTAGCCGGGGATGAAAAAGCAACCATACTATTGCTTGGTATGGGCTTGGATGAGTTCAGTATGAGTGCAATTTCTGTGCCGAAAATTAAGAAATTAATCCGTAATGTGAATTATCAGGATGCACAGGATCTTGCAAAAGAAGTTTTACAGCAGCCTACAGCAGAAGATATTGAACAACTTATTTCTAATTTTTTAGCTGAAAAAGCATTAAATTAGATACAAATATAAAATTTTCCGCTAATATTAAGCACAGCTTGAGCTTAGAAATGATTCTGATAAGGAGAAGAAAATGGGTTTATTCGATAAACTATTCGGTTCTAAAGAAAATAAATCTGTTGAAGTGCAGATTTATGCACCGTTAACAGGTGAAATTGTTAATATTGAAGATGTTCCAGATGTTGTATTTTCTGAGAAAATCGTAGGCGATGGAGTTGCAATTCGTCCTACCGGCAATAAAATTGTAGCACCGGTTGATGGTGTTATCGGTAAGATTTTTGAAACTAATCACGCTTTCTCAATGGAGTCAAAAGAAGGTGTTGAATTATTTGTCCACTTTGGTATTGATACGGTAGAACTAAAAGGTGAAGGTTTTAATCGTGTTGCACAAGAAGGACAAACTGTGAAACGTGGTGATACAGTAATCGAATTAGATCTTGAATTATTGGAAGCAAAGGCAAAATCAGTATTAACTCCAATTGTTATCTCTAATATGGATGAAGTGACACATATGGAGAAAAAATCTGGTGAAGCAGTTGCCGGAGAATCTGTTGTATTAGTAATTAGAAAATAATTGCTGTCATCATCAAAGATTAAAAAACCACATTGTTTTAGACAATGTGGTTTTTGTTTTTAGGTTTATGCCCAATATTTTTTCTTAGATGTTTTACCGATACCCGGATTGAAACTATTTGTCGGATCTAACTGTTGATAGAATTTTTTCAAAGTCGGTTTGGCATGATAAAGATGCCCAACGTTGTGTTCTGCCGGATATTGCGCACCGCGTTGATCCAGTAATACCAACATTTCTTCTTCTAGCTGCTGAGTATCCACACCTTTTTTAATGATGTAATCCTGATGGAAAACGTGGCACATAAAGTGTCCATAATAGAGTTTATGGATACATTTTTGATTAATGTTGTCCGGTAAGGTTTCAAACCATTCTCTGTCATTACGGCGTAAAGCAACATCCAGTGCGACAATATCTTCCACTTGTTGGTGGTGAATAATGCGATAACGCACCGCTGCGCCGGCAACTGCAAAACGGTGTAGCATTGCTGCTTGTGCCTCTTGTGGATTGCATTCAAAAAATGCACCGCTCTTATTCGAGAAATAGTCTTGTAAAAAGTTTCTGGCTTCATTAATACCGTTATTTGCCATTTTTAAAATCAAATGATGTTCATATTGATTACGATAATCACGCAGTTTTTGCGGTAAATGTTGTGGTAATAGATGGCTTGCAAGTTGCATTAATTTATCGGAGATATTTTCCGGTAAAAACGGGATTTTGCGACAAAAACGATCAACATTATTCTTTAATTTAAATAATTTAGGTAAGTTGTTAGTGCCAAGAATTTTAATTGCCCAGAATGTGTCTTTGCCATAGATTGCTGCAACATCAAATGCCTCGCGATGAATATATTCACCTGAAATTGGCAACTGTTTAAATTCAGCTAAAATGGTGCGACGAATATCATTTAGTTCGTGAATATCATTAGTACCGATATAGAAAACCTGTGTATTTTTTTCTAATGGGAAAGTATCTACCCGAACCGCGAAAACCATCAATTTACCGGCGCAGCCGGAGGCCTCATATAAACGGTTAGGATCGGCATTAAAGCGTGCCGGCGTGTCTTCATCAACTTGACGTACGTGATCGCAATAGTGGTGATCGTGTCCGACACCGACATCATTATGAATATCTTGCGCTGTATAATCTTGATTTTCTAAACGGGTTAAAATTTCTTCAGGTGAAGAGCCTAAATCAACGCCTAGATGGTTGACCAATTTTAATTCTCCTTGCTGATCAATTTGTGCAAAGAGTGCCATTTGTGTATAAGCCGGTCCACGCTGAACCAAAGAACCGCCGGAATTATTGCAAATACCGCCTAATACAGATGCGCCTAAACAGGACGAACCAATCACGGAGTGTGCCTCTCTGCCGTGTTTAGCTAACTCTTGTTCCAACTTAAATAAGGTGCTTCCCGGTAAGCAAATTACTTGTTCGGCATTGTTAATAGTTTGAATTTTATCTAAACGCATTGTGTTGACGATCACAATATCTCTATCATAATCGTTGCCGTCAGGGGTAGAGCCGCCGGTTAATCCGGTATTGGCAGCTTGTGTTATCACAATTACATCGGCAGCAACACAGGCTTGTAAAATTTGCCACTGTTCTAACAGCGAACCAGGTAAAGCAACAGCAATCGCTTTTCCTTCTCCGAACCGGAATCCTTGTCGATAAGGTAAGGTTTTTGTTTCATCGGTAAGTAAGTGTGGTTTGCCAACGATCTGTTGCAGTTTTTGAATGAGAGATTGCTTATTGTTCATAAAACACTCCTTTGTTTATCAGTAGGAAAAATAAATTTTAGAAATGTTAAATTTGTTAAAACCCAGTGATTATAGCGCCACTAGGGTATAACAGCTATCTTTTTTAAAGCAGGAAAAAACATTTTACAAGTTAGTAAAAAACAATGAAAAATAGCAATAAAGTACAATATATTGTGTTTGCATTATAAAAAATATCTATATATAGTATCTTCCGATTTTAAAAAGGAGATTGCTATGTTTACTTATTCCTCTCAACAACAACTTAATTCCGTAAATTATCGAGATCTATCTGTTTTACCGATTGTGATTAAACGTGACGGCTCTAAAGCACAGTTTGATTCCCAATTTATCTTAAATGCGATGAAAAACGCTGCACAGGCGGTCAATATTGAGGATGACAGCTATTTTGAACAACTTAGTCAGGAAATTAGTTTTGAAATTCTGAATGGGGTGAATCAACAGATTGATATTGCTGATATTCAACAGCGGGTTGAAAACCATTTAATGCAAAGCCGGTATCCGCAAGTGGCGCGTGCTTATATTGAATATCGTCACGATAGAGATAAAGAACGTGAAAAGAGAAGCCGATTAACGCAAGAAATTGAAGGGCTGATTGAACAAAATAATGTGTTGCTAATAAATGAAAATGCTAATAAAGATGCAAAAGTGATTCCGACACAACGAGATTTATTGGCTGGTATTGTTGCACGTCATTATGCAAAAAGTTATTTGTTGCCAAAAGAGGTAGTACAAGCTCACGAACGTGGTGAAATTCATTACCACGATTTGGATTATGCACCGTTTTTCCCAATGTTTAACTGTATGTTGGTTGATTTGCAAGGTATGTTAACTAAAGGTTTTAAAATGGGCAATGCTGAAATTGAACCGCCTAAATCAATTACGACTGCAACAGCAGTTACAGCTCAGATTATAGCTCAAGTGGCGAGCCATATTTACGGTGGAACAACCATCGATCGCTTGGATGAAGTGTTAGCGCCTTATGTTGAAAAAAGTTACCAAAAACATCTGCATAATGCGGAAGTGTGGCATATTCCTGATCGGGAGGGGTATGCAAAAGCTTTAATTGAAAAAGAGTGTTTTGATGCATTTCAATCTTTGGAGTATGAAGTCAACACGTTGCATACCGCTAATGGACAAACTCCGTTTGTTACCTTCGGTTTAGGGCTGGGGACAAGTTGGCAGGCAAAATTAATTCAACGTTCGATTTTGCAGAATCGTATTTTTGGTTTAGGAAAAAATCACAAAACTGCTGTATTTCCGAAATTGGTTTTTACGATTAAACGCGGTTTAAATCAACAACCACAAGATCCGAATTATGATATTAAACGGTTGGCATTGGAATGTGCGTCTAAAAGAATGTATCCGGATATTCTTAATTATGATCAGGTGGTGAAAGTGACAGGTTCATTTAAAGCACCGATGGGCTGTCGTAGTTTCTTAGGTCGTTATGTTGAGAATGGTAAGGAAATTCACGCCGGACGTAATAATCTTGGTGTGGTGAGCATTAATTTACCGCGTATTGCGTTGGAGGCTCAACACGATGAACAACGTTTTTATCATATTTTAGATCAGCGTTTAGCGATTGCTAAACAAGCCTTATTAACCCGAATTGCACGCTTGGAACAAACCAAGGCAAGAGTAGCACCGATTCTCTATATGGAGGGCGCTTGCGGAGTGAGATTGAAAGCAGATGACAATGTTGCAGACATCTTTAAGCAGGGCAGAGCTTCAATTTCACTCGGTTATATCGGTATTCACGAAACGATCAATGCGTTATATGGACAAGGTCATATTTTTGATTCTGACAAATTACGGGAAAAAGGTCTGGCAATTGTGCGTTATCTCAGCGAAGCAACCAAAAAATGGCAGGCGGAAACCGGCTATGCTTTCAGTTTATATTCAACACCAAGTGAGAGCCTGTGTGATCGTTTTTGTCGTTTGGACAGCAAGCAGTTCGGCGTTGTTGAAGGGGTAACCGACAAAGGTTATTACACCAACAGTTTCCATTTGGATGTTGAGAAAAAAGTGAATCCTTACGATAAATTGGATTTTGAAATGGTGTATCCGCCTTTAGCGAGCGGCGGTTTTATCTGCTATGGAGAGTATCCGAATTTGCAACATAACCTAAAAGCTTTGGAGGATGTCTGGGATTATAGTTATGACCGAGTGCCTTATTATGGTACTAACACACCTATTGATGAGTGTTATGAATGTGGGTTTACTGGTGAATTTGAATGTACCAGTAAAGGATTTGTTTGCCCTAAATGTGGTAATCACGATAGTGCTAAAGTGTCGGTTATTCGCCGGGTATGCGGTTATTTGGGTAGCCCAGATGCTAGACCATTTAATCCTGGAAAACAGGAAGAGGTGAAAAGACGGGTTAAACATTTATAAGGTTTGAAAATGAATTATTTACAATATTATCCTGTTGATGTCGTTAATGGTGAAGGAACTCGTTGTACACTGTTCGTTGCCGGTTGTACTCACCAGTGTCGAGGCTGTTATAACCAAAAAAGTTGGTCGTTTGATGCCGGTGTGCCTTTTACCGATGCTATGGAAGAACAGATTATTCGGGATTTACAGGATACACGTATTCGTCGTCAGGGGCTATCGCTCTCCGGCGGCGATCCGCTACATCCGCGAAATGTTGAAAGACTGTTGCCATTAGTGAAACGCATTAAAACGGAGTGCAAAGGCAAAGATATTTGGTGTTGGACAGGGTATCGTTTAGACGAATTAAATCAACAACAGCGAGAAATGTTACATTATATTGATGTTTTGATTGATGGTAAATTTATACAAGAACAGGCAGACCCAAGTTTAGTTTGGAGAGGTTCTACTAATCAGGTTATCTATCGGTTTAACATTTAGATTACTTTTTAGACTAAAATTTATACCTATTTTTAGTTATTGTTGCTAAAAATTTCATCATATAAAGCATATTGTTGTGATATTAATCACATCTTTACAGAAATTTTTAACAATAAGTTAAGGCTTTTGCTAGAATTCGTCCGTTTTAAATAACTATTGTTAAAGGTGAAATTATGTTGTGGTTCATTATTGCTGTTGCTTTATTAATAGCTGGCTATTTTATTTATGGATCTATCGTAGAGAAAGTTTTTAAGATTAATCCTAAACGCGAAACGCCAGCACATTTAATGGCAGATGGTGTTGACTATGTTCCTATGTCTAAAGGCAAAATTTGGTTAATTCAATTATTAAATATTGCAGGGACTGGACCAATTTTTGGACCAATACTTGGTGCATTATACGGGCCAGTAGCAATGTTATGGATTGTTTTTGGTTGTATTTTTGCTGGAGCAGTACACGATTATTTTAGTGGTATGTTGAGTGTGCGTAATGGTGGTGCTTCCGTGCCTAATTTAGCCGGTAAATATTTAGGACAACCAGCCAAACATTTTATGAATATTTTGGCACTGCTATTGTTGGTATTAGTTGGGGTAGTATTTGTTACTTCACCTGCTAATTTATTGACTAACCTTACAGTTAATGAATTACCACGTTTCTTTGATGTTTCTTTTGATAAAAGTTCAACTTTAGCTATTTGGACATTAATTATTTTTGCCTACTATATTGTAGCCACACTTGTGCCGGTAGATAAAATTATTGGTCGAATCTACCCATTATTCGGTGCTTTATTGTTATTTATGTCTGCAGGAATGTTCATTGCATTATTAGTTGAAGGCAAACCTTTGTTCCATTCCTTTGGCGGAGATATATCATTAACGGATTTCTTTAAAAATCTTAATCCATCAGGTTTACCACTTTGGCCATTATTATTTGTAACTATTGCTTGCGGTGCAGTTTCAGGTTTCCACGCTACACAATCACCATTAATGGCGCGTTGTATGGAAAACGAAAAAGAAGGAAGGTTTGTATTCTATGGTGCGATGATCGGTGAGGGTATTATTGCTCTTATTTGGTGTGCAGTAGGTTTAACTTTCTATGATAGCCCTGAATTAATGAATGAAGCGATTAAAGCTGGAACACCGGCACAAGTAGTTTATGAATCAGCAACAACTATGCTAGGTATGTTTGGTGGTTTCTTAGCAGTACTTGGTGTGGTAGTGTTGCCAATTACTTCTGGGGATACTTCATTCCGTGCAGCTCGATTAATTATCGCTGAATTTTTCAAAATGGATCAGCGCCATTTAGTTAAACGATTAATTATTGCTATTCCATTATTCGTTATAGGATTCATTATCTCTAAAGTAGATTTCCAAGTGATTTGGCGTTATTTTGGTTGGGCAAACCAAACTACGGCAATGGTGATGTTATGGACAGCTGGGGCATATCTCTATCGTTATAAGAAATTTCATTGGATTTGTACTATACCGGCTATATTTATGACAATGGTTTCGGCAACTTATTTAGCATATGCGAAAATTGGCTTTGGCTTAGATTATACTGTGGCAGTATGGTTAGGTGTTGCTATGACAGTAATAGCTGTTGTTGCTTTCTTCTTGTTATTAAAACCAATTGCTAATGGAGATCCCGATTCAGAGGTTACCTCTGCTTAATTATTGATTTTAATTAATTGATTATGCAAAATAGCCATCTACTTTTATAGATGGCTATTTTTGTTATGAAAACATTCATTTACCTACATTTATTTAGTGCTTGGTTAAGTTTAATTCTGTTCGTGATTCGTGGTGGCTTGCAATTACAGGTAAAAGATTGGCGTCAATATAAATTGTTACGTGTTTTACCGCATATTATTGATACTGTTTTGCTATTGAGTGGTCTTTCTTTTCTACTCTTTTTTCAATTTCCATTAATGAATTGGTTAATAATTAAATTTATTGCTTTGGTGTTATATATTATTTTGGCAGCAAAAGCATTTAAACGACAAAATCCACAAAATAAATTCATTTTACCTGCATTAATTAGTTTTATTGTCGCGATGTTATTAGGCTATTTCCATTAATATTATGCCGTTTTTTGATACACATACGCATTTGGATTATTTGGTGCAAGAGCTGAATCAATCATTATCTCATCTGGTAGCGGAAGCAAAAGCTCATCAGGTTGAGAAAATGTTGGTTGTTGGTATTAATCGACAGAGTATTGATTATTTACCGAATTGGCTTAGCGATCAACCTAACCTCTATTATGGTGTGGGATTGCATCCTCTTTTTATTGCCACGCATAAAAGTCAAGATTTGGATTATCTTGAACAGCACTTGGCACAACAAAATAAACAATGTATTGCGGTGGCAGAAATTGGTCTGGATCGTTATCCAGCAGAAATTATTACAGCGGAAATGTGGCAGAAACAGTGCGAGTTTTTTGATGCGCAATTAAATTTGGCAAACCGTTATCATTTACCAGTGAATTTACATTCTCGTCGATCACATGATCAGCTCTATACCTTTTTAAAGCGACATCAATTGCCGAAAACGGGTATTGTTCACGGTTTTTCCGGCAGCTATGAACAGGCGAAACGATTCGTGGATCTCGGTTATAAAATTGGTGTTGGCGGTACTATTACTTATCCACGTGCGAATAAAACTCGGCAGGCGATTGCCCGTTTGCCGTTATCTGCTTTGGTGCTTGAAACGGATAGTCCGGATATGCCAATAATGGGCTGGCAAGGGCAGCCTAATCATCCGGCATGTTTACCGCTTATTTTTGCAGAATTATGCAAATTAAGATCGGAAAATCAGGAGAATATTGCAGAACAGCTTTGGCAAAGCAGCGTACAGTTGCTGTTGTCGGAAAAGCATAGTTAAGTATTATGAGCTAAATTGTTATTTATAGTTGAAGTCATTACAATAAACGGATTTTCTATTGATTAAGGAATTACTATGTCAGATATTGAGCAATCATTAAATTGGAAATCCACTTCATCCATTCAGAATCTGTTAAAACGAGCCAAAATTATTGCTGATATTCGACAATTTTTTGTTGATCGTGGTTTATTGGAAGTTGAAACCCCTATTTTAAGCGAGTTTTCGGTGACGGATGTTCATCTTTCTACCTTCCAAACAGAATTTACACCGCCTTTTGATCAGAAAAAAACGCTACATTTAATTACCAGCCCGGAATACCATATGAAACGCTTATTGGCAGAGGGTAGCGGTCCGATTTTCCAAATCTGCAAAGTGTTTAGGAATGAAGAGGCGGGAAAACGCCATAATCCGGAATTTACGATGTTGGAGTGGTACCGTCCTTTTTTTGATATGTATCGCTTAATCAATGAAGTGGATGATTTATTGCAACAAATTTTAGATTGTCCGCCGGCGGAATCTTTGAGCTATCAGTTTGTGTTTCAGGAATATGTCGGCGTTGATCCATTATCAGCCAGCAAAGCGGAGCTGGTAGAAAAGGCAAAGGCTCAGGGGTTGGTCAATGCGGATATGGAAGGAAGAGATACATTGTTGCAATATCTCTTCAGTGAAGTCGTGGAAAAAAATATCGGACAGGAACGCCCTATTGCGGTGTATCATTTCCCTTCAGCACAGGCGGCATTGGCACAAATCAGTTCGGAAGATCATCGTGTAGCGGAGCGTTTTGAGTTTTATTATAAAGGTTTGGAATTGGCGAACGGTTTCCACGAATTAACAGATGCCAATGAACAGATGCACCGTTTTGAACAGGACAATTTGTTGCGTGAAAAATTGCATTTGCCACCGCAACAAATGGATAGCCGTTTTCTGGCAGCATTGAAATCCGGAATGCCATCCTGTTCCGGTGTGGCGTTGGGCGTGGATCGTTTATTAATGATTGCGTTATCGACAGACAATATTGAAGATGTCATCTCTTTTTCGATAAAAAATGCGTAGATGGAGGCAAAATGAGAACACTTTTTTTAATGTTGATTATACTGTTGGGATTAAGTGCTTGCTCTTCATCGGTGAAATCACCGTTACGCAGCAATCAGCCGGTGATTAATATTGAAGCTGTGTTAGCGCCATCGTTGCAGGTGTCAGCCAATTCATCACAGCTTGAAGTGAAAAATCGAGCCGATAAACTGATTAAAACGGCTTTCCTGCTCACTTGGTATGATAAAAATGGCGTTACTCAACGTGCCGATTGGCAACAGGAAGAGCAGTGGATCGGATTAACTTTGGCAGCACAGCAACAAAAAACGATTCAATTACAAAAGCCGAATAAAAACAGCGTGAATTATCGTGTCTACTTTAAAGCTGATTAAATAAGTAAAATGGAGCTGCAAACATCGGGAATGACACGAGGCAGTGAGATTATCACCATTGCCGATCAGCGTTATGTTGTTCGTTATCAAACGCCTGAATTGGCGTTGCTTGGTGTTGATCGTGCGCGAGAGGCGGCGGTTTTAAACTATCTGGCTGCGGTTGATAATAAGGCAATGATTTCCCCTACAATGATAGAACAACATTCACAGCAACTGGTTGTGAGCTATATTTGGGGGAAAACGGCAAAAAAATGGACGAAGCCTTTGTTAAAAAAGGTCGCGATGGCACTAAAACAGCTACAACAACAAACCGTTTTTGCAGCGTTGGATGAGGTGAATATTAGTGAGCGTTGTTCTGCTCTGGCTAAATATGCACCGCATTTAATTGCGCCACCAATAGAACCGCAATTAACGGAGCTGAAAAGCTTGTGCCATTTTGATTTGCATCTTGGTAATATTGTAAAAACCGGTCAAAAGTTAGCCTTTATTGATTGGGAATATGCCGGTTATGCTCATCCGTTTTGGGAGCTGGCGTTATTTTTGCAAGCTAACCATTTAGCAAAAAGACAAGAAAATTATTTTTTAAAGCATTATTTTAGCGATCATCCACTGCTTTCATTTCGCCAATGGCAAGCGCAAAAAAAGTCTTGTTTGCAATGGGCAGATTATTTGATCGCATTATGGCTTATTTGTCATCAACAACTGAATTGAGGGTGTTATGTCTAAATTAATCGTTGATTTACAAGGTAAATCAGTAGAGGCGGAAGAGATTGAAATTCTTAATCATCCGTTAATTGCCGGCGTTATTCTGTTTTCGCGTAATTTTGAAGATATTCCGCAATTGCAGTATTTAATTAAAACCATCCGACAAAAAGTAAAACGCCCGCTATTGATTTGTGTTGATCAGGAGGGCGGCAGAGTTCAGCGTTTTCGTAACGGATTTACGCAATTGCCGGCAATGCAGGCGTTTAGTGCATTATTGGCACAAGAGGAACAACAATATTGGGCGCAAGAGAGTGCGTGGTTGATGGCATCCGAAATGATTGCAATGGATATTGATTTAAGTTTTGCCCCGGTTTTGGATGTCGGTCATCAATGTAAAGCGATCGGAGATCGCAGTTTTCATCAGGATTGGCGGCAGTTATTGCCGTTAGCGGAAGCTTTTTGTGACGGTATGTTGCAGGCAGGAATGGCAACGACAGGCAAACATTTTCCGGGGCACGGACACGTTATTGCCGATTCGCATTTGGAAACGCCAAGGGATGAACGCCCTTTTGCCCAGATTCAACAGCAAGATTTGCAACCGTTCCAGCAATTAATTGAAAAACAGAAATTGAATGCAATTATGCCGGCACACGTGATTTATACTCAGGCAGATACACAACCGGCAAGTGGCTCAAGTTTTTGGTTAAAACAGGTGTTAAGACAACAGCTTGGTTTTAAAGGGATTATTTTTTCTGATGATTTAGGAATGAAAGGTGCCGGTGCGATGGGCGGTTTTGTCGAACGGAGCCAACAGGCTTTAGAGGCAGGCTGTGATATTTTACTATTATGTAATGAGCGTGCTGGGGTGATTGAAGTGCTGGATCAATTGTCATATCAGCCAACAGAACAAGAAAAAACAGCTTATTTACAATTAACGAAGAAAAAAACATTTTCATTATCTCAATTACAAGCCAGTGAGCGTTGGCTAAAAGCGCACCACTTTTTGTCTGCATTACAACAGAAATGGTTAGAGGTAAAAGGCTGATGCATTGTCTTTATTTTGCACAAGGAAAATGCCGCTCTTGTGCTTGGCTGGAACAACCTTATCAACAGCAAATTGAGCGTAAACAACAGCATTTGCAGCAATGTCTATCCGAATTAGTGAGCGAAGAAACTATTTGGTTTCCGTCACAGCAATCGGCACAACAGGCGATGCGTAATCGCGCCAAAATGGTGGTGAGCGGTGTAGTGGAAAAACCGATATTGGGTATTTTAACCGATCCCAATGATATGAACAGTGCAATTGATCTTACTGATTGTCCTCTTTATCCGATTGAATTTAAAAAGATTTTTTCTCAATTAAAAGATTTTATTGCTAGAGCCGGGCTTGTACCTTATAACGTGGCGAAGCGTAAAGGCGAGTTAAAATATCTATTGCTGACACAAAGCCAATTTAATCAACAGTTTATGTTGCGTTTTGTATTGCGTAGTGAAACAAAATTGCCTTTGATTCGTAGAGAATTGCCTTCATTACAACAAAAATTGCCACAGTTAGCCGTGATTAGTGCCAATATTCAACCGCAACATGCGGCTATTTTAGAGGGTGAAACAGAAATTTACTTCACAGAACAACAGGTGTTGGAAGAGCAATTCAATCAGATTTCCCTATTTATTCGCCCACAGGGCTTTTTTCAAACTAATCCGCAAGTTGCTGCTGCTTTATATCACACTGCTCAACAATGGACACAAGCATTGCCGATTAAACAGATTTGGGATTTGTTCTGTGGGGTAGGCGGTTTTGGTTTGCATTGTGCGTTAGCTAGAAAAAAGGTTAAACCGGAGGTGTCATTAGTCGGTATTGAGATTTCAGAATCGGCAATCCGCTCTGCACGTTTAGCAGCTGAAAAAGCTGGATTATATAATGCGATATTTCAGGATCTTGATGCGAGTAAATTTCAAGCACATCAAGGTGATAAACCAGATTTAGTAATTATAAATCCGCCAAGACGAGGTATTGGTGAAAAATTAATACAATATTTAAATGAACTCCAACCTCGTTTTTTGCTATATTCCAGTTGTAATGTAACGACAATGCAGCAGGATTTACAACGCTTATCTGGTTATCATTTAAGCAAAGTGCAGTTGTTTGATATGTTTCCACACACAGCACACTATGAAGTGTTAGTGTTGTTACAATTAACTAAATAAGTTTCACCGCAGGAGGTAAATATGAAAAAGATTGAAGCAATTATTAAACCATTTAAATTGGATGATGTGCGTGAAGCATTATCGGATCTCGGAATTACCGGTATGACAGTGAGCGAGGTAAAGGGATTTGGTCGACAAAAAGGTCATACCGAGCTTTATCGTGGAGCGGAATATATGGTAGATTTTCTGCCTAAAGTGAAATTGGAAATTGTTGTAGTTGATGAGCAGGTTGAACAGTGCGTTGAGGCGATTATTGATAACGCTCAATCTGGAAAAATCGGTGATGGCAAAATTTTTGTGTATGATGTCGAACGGGTAATTCGTATTCGTACCGGAGAAGAAAACGAGGATGCAATTTAGTGGGAATAATTTATGTTGTATTTGCTTTAGTTGCTGGTGTTGGGCTTGCTTCTCAGGCGGCAATTAATAGTCAGCTTAGTAAAGTGGTTGCCGGGCAACCATTAATTGCGGCATTAATCTCTTTTGCTACAGGAACATTGGCATTGTTGTTAGTATGTTTGATTAAAACAAATTTATGGGAAGGCTTGCAAAATCTTGCTGGGCAACCGTTTTGGAAATTTATTGGCGGGCCATTAGGTGCGTTAGTGGTGTTTACTACGATTTTTCTTGCTCCGAAAGTAGGCATTACCAATATGCTATTTTTTATCATTATTGGGCAGTTGGTTGCAGCGATGATTATTGATCATTTTGGCTTAATTTATATGCCGGTGCGAGAGGTTACTGTCTGGAAAATGGTAGGTATGTTGGTGGTAATGGGAGGATTATTGCTATTCTTTTTCGGTGATAAGTGGTTTTCAATAAAAGGATAAATAATGACTCAGTTTAAAGTTGGATTAGTTTCTATTTCAGATCGTGCCTCTCAAGGTGTTTATGAAGATAAAGGATTGCCTTCTTTGCAACAGTGGCTAGAGCAGGCATTAATAGCGCCTTTTACGGTAGAAAAACGTTTGATTCCTGATGAACAGTCGTTAATTGAACAAACATTAAAAGAGTTGGTGGATGAGTGTGGTTGTCATTTAGTGTTGACTACTGGTGGAACAGGGCCAGCAAAGCGAGATGTAACGCCTGATGCAACATTAGCAGTGGCTGATCGAGAAATGCCGGGTTTTGGAGAACAAATGCGACAGATTAGTTTGCAATTTGTGCCAACCGCTATTCTTTCGCGTCAAGTGGGGGTGATCCGTAAAGAAAGTTTAATTCTTAACCTGCCAGGGCAGCCAAAAGCAATTAAAGAAACGTTGGAAGGATTGAAAGATGAAAACGGTAAAGTGATTGTGAAAGGTATTTTTGCTGCTGTACCTTATTGTTTGGAGTTATTAAGCGGTATTTATATTGATACTCATAAAACAATTGTTGATAGTTTTAGACCAAAGAAAAAGTAGAGCAAAAAGTCGAAAATGAAAATGGTTGCTGGTAAGTTAAAAAATAAACAGCAACCATTTATTTATATTAATTATTTATTTTGATTTTTTTCTTCACAATTTTTAATGTCAGCACATTTACCATAGAGATATAGACTGTGTGAAAGTAATTTTATTCCGTTCTGTTCACTGATCTCTTTTTGTCTTCTCTCAATAAGATCATCATTAAATTCAAACACTTTGCCACAATCCATACAAATAATATGATCGTGGTGTTCCTGCGGTGCAAGCTCAAATACAGATTTATTTCCTTCAAAATTATGGCGAATAAGAATGTTGGCTTCGTCGAATTGATTTAAAACGCGGTATACGGTTGCTAATCCAATTTCTTCATCTTCTTCAAGCAACCATTTATAAACATCTTCAGCTGAGAAATGTTGTACCGGAGTACGTTGCATTAATGAGAGGATTTTTAAACGTGGTTCAGTAATTTTTAATCCCACTTTTTTTAATAACTTAATGTTTTCGTCTACAATATTTGTTGTCATACTCGCCTCTAATTAAATCAATGTCATAAATTTTTGTATATCTTAACTTTATGAATGATAAATGGATAACTGAAAATTTCTATTAAGAAGATAGAAATAATCCATTTCAGAAGTATGGATTATTTCGTTTTTGAATGCAAATGATAATTAAAGGGGTTAAGCAAGTTGATCTAAACACATTTCGCTATAAAGTTGTTTACACCATTTTTCAACGCGTTCATTGCTTAATTCCGGTTGGCGATCTTCATCAATACATAATCCGACAAAAGTTTTTTCATCGATCAGTGCTTTTGATGATTCAAAGTGATAACCTTCCGTAGGCCAATAACCGACAATTGTCGCACCGTGAGGTTCGATAATATCACGGACTGTTCCCATTGCATCACAGAAATAATCAGCATAATCTTCCTGATCACCGCAACCGAAAATAGCAACTAATTTATCTGTAAAATCTATTTCTTCCAAGGTTGGAAAGAAGTCATCCCAGTCACACTGCGCTTCACCGTAATACCACGTCGGGATTCCGATCATAATAAAATCGTAAGCTTCAATATCTTCTTTTGTGCTTTTGGCTATATCGTGAATATCAACGAGTTCGCTACCTAACTGTTTTTGGATCATTTTGGCAATATTTTCTGTATTACCAGTATCGCTACCATAAAATAAACCAATAAGTGCCATATTAATTCCTATTTTTGTCTAAATATGTTTGTAATATTTGTTCGATCAATTGTTGACGACTCATATTTGCCGTTTCTGCTAATTGTTCAAGTTGATTTACCATTGTTGTGTGTAATTTTAGTTCAACTCGTTTTAGACCCACAGCTTTATCGCGACGTAACTGATTTCGTTTATTAATGCGGATTTGTTGTTCGCGACTAAGCGGATTTGTGCGAGGTCTTCCGACTTTAGCAACGTGAGCAAATAAGTCTAATGTTATGCAATCTGCTTCTTGTTTTGCCATTATTATACTCACTGAAAACCATCTTTCAGACTACTTGAGATTGATAAGCTGTTTTGTGGCGTGCAATATATCACAGTTTCCAGCAAACTGAAAATATCACGCCATTTAAATTTATGACTTTTGTTGTAGATGTCTTTCAATTGCTCGAATCACATATTGTGGTTTATCGGCGTGAACCCAATGTGCGGCACCATTGATAGTAAATGCATTAGCATTAGGAAAAAGCTGCATAATTTTATCTCTGTATTGAGGTAATACATAATTGGAATTTCCACCACGAATAAATAGCGTAGGCAACGTGCATACATTATCGTTTTCAGACCAATCCATAAGTTGTTGATAACGTTTAAACAACACGTTGGTATTAAAACGGAATCGTTGAGGTTGTTTTACATCAAATGACTTTAAGACAAACTGTAAAATTGCCGAATTTTCAATATACTGTTCCATAATAACTTTTGCTTGTTGGCGTGTTTCCGATTGCGCTTCAGCTACAGTAAACAATGCTTGGAAGATAGTGCTGTGTTCGTTATGGGTATAAGTAACCGGTGCAATATCGAGTACAATTAAACTTTTTACATATTCAGGGTAAGTCAATGCAAATTGCATAGCGGTTTTGCCCCCCATTGAATGTCCGATAATAATGACTTTCTTCAGGCCAAGATGTTGCAGAACTCGTAATAAATCATCAGCCATTAATGGATAATTCATCTCATCGTGATGAAAGCTTCTGCCGTGGTTACGTAAATCGATTCTTAATAAAGAATATTGTTGATCAAAAGCTTTAGCAATGATGCCCAAATTGTTCATATCACCAAAAAGTCCGTGAATAAAAACAAGAGTATCTGCTTGAGCATTTGCAGAGGGTTGATAATCGAAATTAAGTAATGGAGTGGTCATAATAAATTTTATCTAAGGAAATGATGGTTGAAGATAAAATATTTCTTAATAAGGATCAAGTTTTAATCAGTTATGAAAAAATGGTTGATAAATTAAACATAATGCGGATTTTATTTTCGGCTTTGTCTTGTTATGACGTATAATAATGGTCATTTAGCAGAACTTGGAGCAAATGATGAAAACAATTAGTATTGATGACGAAATTTACCAATATATTGCCAGTAACACGCAAGCAATCGGTGAAGATGCCTCAACAATTTTACGTAGATTATTAAATTTTCCTCAAGTTCAAACAAAAAAAGAGCATATCTCATCGAATGTTGTGGAGATGGGTAATCAGAGTAATAATAGCCGTTCGGAAGGCGAAGCCACTGCGGAGAGAGAATTCAGTCTGACGACTTCTGAACAAACGCCTGTATTACCGAAACAGCCGAGCAAAGAGGTAATTGAGCATACGAATCGACAAATTCAAAAACTCATCAGTTCCGCAGAATTTCTGCACGAAGATAAACAGGTTAATCGTTTTTTAATGATTTTAAGTATGCTTTACCGTGCTAATCCGGAAGGCTTTTCGAGTGCAACAGAAGTGAGCCAAGGTCGTTCAAGAGTTTATTTTTCTTTGGAAGTAGCTGAGATCGAAGCTTCCGGTAGTAGCGTTAACCCTAAACAAATTCCGAAATCACCGTTTTGGGTGGCAACAAATAATAATACAGCTAGAAAATTAAATATGTTAGAGTCTGTTATGCGAGCAATGTATGTGCCAGAACATTTAGTACAATTAGTGGCATTTCAGTTTACATCGCCACATATTGAAGAGGAAACAATTTGATGTTATGGCAACAATATGCCGAGATAAAACCAGCGGAAATTGCATTAAAATTTAAATTAAAACGGCAAATTAAAAGCGGGAATAAAACCCGCTTTTCTATTGTTGAACATTATTTGACGTGGCGTGATTTATATCAATTAATTGAGCAATGGGCGGAGAATTGGCAAACACAAGGTATCAGTTTAGGTAAAGGTATTGCATTGATTGGACGTTATCAGCCTGAATTAGTGATTGCCTATTTGGTCGCATTACGTTTGCGATGTCGCGTGTTGGTGATTAATCCGATGTTTCCGGCAGAAAAAATCATACAAATTTGTGAGCAGTGCAATATGGATTATTTGCTAGATTGCACGCAACTAAATGTAAATAGCTTGGAAGTAGGTAAGTTGCAACAGCTTGATTTTGGTTTAGCGGATGATGTAATTCAACAAAGGTTGGCGACAAAATGCCCATTGACTTTTACTTTAACTTCCGGTTCAACTGGGCTGCCGAAAGCTGTAGTTCATACAATATCTCATCATTTATCCAGTGCTGAAGGTATTTCACCGTTATTGCAGATTGATGCGAGCAGTGAATGGTTGCTGTCATTGCCATTGTTTCACGTTTCCGGACAAGGCGTAATTTGGCGTTGGTTACAAAACGGTTGTTGTTTACGTTGTGTCGGTGACAATATCTACCAAGATTTATTACAGGTTACTCACAGCTCTTTGGTACCGACACAATTACAACAGTTTCTTCAGTTCCTTAAGGACGATAAAATTTCATCCTTTCGTTTAACTCATATTTTGTTGGGTGGAACGCATATTCCGGTGGCGTTGACTCAACAAGCAATCAATGCTGGTATTCACTGTTATTCTGGTTATGGAATGACGGAAGCTGCATCGACTGTATTTGCGAAAAAAAGTGATTCCAGTGCTGGTGTCGGTTATCTTTTACCGTTGCGAGAGTATCAATTGGTTGAAGGGGAAATTTGGGTGAGAGGTAAAACACTGGCGTTAGGTTATTGGCAAAAAAATGGTGAGATAAAAACATTACTGAATAAAGAGGGTTGGTTTGCAACGAGGGATAAAGGTTATCTGGGAAAAAATACGCAAGAATTATTTATTCAGGGACGGATTGATAATATGTTTATCTCAGGTGGAGAAAATATCCAACCTGAAGAGATTGAGTCTTTTATTTTGCAACAACCTGATGTAAAACAGGTTGTTGTTTTGCCGGTTGAAGATCAAACATATGGGCAGCGTCCGGTTGCTGTTATTGATTTTGTGGGAGGCTTTAGTTTTGATAAAGTGAATGGAGTTCAAGCTATTTTGCGAAAAAAATTAGAAAAATTTAAGCAACCTATCGCCTATTATCCATTTGAAAGAGTTATGCCATCGGCTGTAGGTATTAAAGTTTCCCGACATTTTTTGTCTCAACAATTATCATTATTTTTACAAAATTCAGAGGAATAATATGTGCAAACGTATTTTTGTTTTCGTGCTGTTTTTGGCGGCTTTATTTGCCTGTATTAATGTGCAGGCTCAAATTCCTTCCGCGAACGATATCCAGACGCAAATTGCCGCACAAAAAGCAAATCCTAACAGTAATGAAGCCACGCAACAACAATTACTAACTGCATTGAATGACAGTTTGGATTTATTGAAACAGTTGGATGAGCAGAAAAAACAGACAAATGAACTGAATAATCAAATCAAAACAGCATCAACAGAAATTCCTAAATTACAGGCAGAGTTACAAAAACTTAAAACAAATTCTAATAATGCAGTCAATACCGATGATTTAGCAAAATTGTCGGAAGATAATCTACAAAAGAGAATGGAGCTCTCTTTTCAAAAAGTGGATGAGTTGCAAACTACACTAAATGAAATTGCCTCTAAATTAGTAAGCCAACAAACATTACCGGATCGAATTCAATCGATATTAAGGGATAATTTGGCAAAAACACAGGCGATTAATAAAGCGTTAGCGGATAGTCAGCTCGATCCGATTTTTGTGAATAAATATCAAATTGAGCTAGCATTGATTGAAGCGCAGAATGACTATAATCAAACTTTATTGAAAGAGAGTTCTACGTTGAACTCTTGGTATGAATTACAGCGTGATCAAAAAACTTACTATTTACAGCAGGCGAAAAGTGAACAACAAGCATTGCAATCTGTACTCAATAACAAACGTTTAGATGCCTCTAAAAAACAATTAGCGCAATTAGAGAAATCTCAACAGACAAAGGATGACAATGTTAATCCATTGATTCAGAATGAGTTAAATCAGAATACGCAATTAAGTCAGCAGTTATTGAGTGAAACTCAAACTTCCAATCAATTGTCGCAAGAGAGTTTACGCATTAAAAATGTGTTGGATAACTTAACACAAACACAGCGTAGTATTGATGAACAGATTAGTGCATTGCAGGGGACTTTAGTCTTATCCCGTATTATTAATCAGCAAAAACAGAATTTACCGACCGATCAAACGATAGAAGGTTTGGGAAAGCGTATTGCTGATCTGCGTGTACAGATTTTTGATTTAACGCAAGCAAGAGATGCTATTTACGCACCGGAAGAGTATATCACTAAGCTACCTAATTCTTCAGGGTTGAGTGATGCTGAGAAAAGCACTTTAATTTCGGTATTATCTGAGCGGAAGAAAATTTATTCGGATATTCTTAAGTTATTAAATACACAGTTAAATTTAGCGATTACTATTGAGTTAAATCAGCAACAGGTCAGGTTAATTAGTGATGATTTGCAACAAAAATTACAACAGCAGAGTTTCTGGGTTAAGAGCAATAATCCAATTGATTGGGATTGGATAGTCTCATTTCCGAATTTGGCGTTGACACAGTTAAAGAATATAAGTAATGCGATTGACACGCGCCATTTCAGTCGTAATCTTATTCCGATGCTAGGCTTTGTTTTGTTCCTATCTTTAGTTGCAGCATTGATTTATTCACAAAAAGTGAAACTACAATCTTGGCTAGCAAAGATAAATTCTCAAGTTGGTTCATTAAATGCAGATAGTCAGTGGCATACACCGTTAGCTATTTTGTTAACAGCAATATTAGTAGTGCCTTATCCATTGATGTTTTTAATCATTTTTGTGTTGGTGGGGCATTTCATCATTGCCGATCCTATTTTAGCGTGGCCGTGGACATTAAAAATGGCAGGTTATTGGTGGCTATTTTCTTTCTTGATTGAATTATTGAAACCGAATGGTCTTGTTTATCGCCATTTTGGTTTGGCGAAAGAGAGTGGTAAGTTATTTTTAGCGGTATTAAAGCGTTCGATTTGGGCGATTATTTTCTTAATTAATACCACTCTGATTAGCGATATGAGTAATACGCCGTTGACTAATGATGTTATTGGCGAGGTTATTACTATCTCGGCGTTGATTTTCTGTGTCTTAATTATTGCCCCTCGTTTTGGATATGCGGTAAGAAAGTATGAAGCAACACAAGAAAATGATGGTGGTTCTCAACACGTTGGGCCTGTATTGTTGAAAGTTATTCGTGTATTGTTACTATTAATTCCGATAGCATTGATCGTGTTGATTGTCGTTGGTTATTACTATACTGCTTTAAATTTAATTACGCACTTTATTGCCAGTTATTTGGTTACTGTTTTATGGGTATTAATCAAACAGATTACAGATCGTACATTAGCGGTATCAGCAAGACGTTTAGCGTATAAACGCTTAAAAGAGCAGCGAGAGAAAAATCAAAATAAAAATGAAAGTGGGCGTTCAGAGGAAATTGTAATTGATACTAAAGATTCCGAATTGGCATTGAGTCAGGTTAAACAACAGGTGGCGCGTATTGCTGAATGGGCATTATGGGCGGTATTAGTCGGTTTCTACTATATTGTATGGTCAGATTTATTAGCAGTGGCGTATCACTTGGAAAGCATCACTTTGTGGCAACAGACGGTTGCCACTGAAACAGGCACGGTAGTGGAATCTATCACCTTATTAAATATGTTATTAGCGATTTTTATTCTATTAGTCACTTATGTGTTAGTCAGAAATATTGCTGGTTTATTAGAGGTGTTTGTTTTTTCGAGAATTAAACTTTCACAAGGTGCGCCTTATACTATTACAACTTTATTAACCTATTTTATCGTAGCAATTGGCGCTGCTTGGGCATTTTCAACATTGGGAATGTCGTGGTCGAAATTGCAGTGGTTATTTGCGGCATTATCTGTTGGTCTTGGTTTCGGTTTGCAGGAAATTTTTGCAAATTTTGTTTCTGGTATTATTATCCTGTTTGAACGTCCGGTACGTATTGGTGATACCATTACTATCGGTGAGTATTCAGGCACAGTTTCCAAAATCCGTATTCGTGCGACAACATTAGTTGATTATGATGGTAAAGAAGTGATAGTTCCTAATAAAGCATTTGTAACGGAACGTTTAACAAACTGGGCATTGTCTAACACGATCACGCGTTTGGTGATTACTGTCGGTGTTGCTTATGGTTCAGATTTGGATTTAACGAAAAGATTGTTGTTACAAGCAGCGAAGGATTGTGAAAAAGTGTTGAAAGAACCGGAGCCAAAAGCCTATTTTCTGACTTTTGGTGCCAGCACTTTGGATCACGAATTACGTGTTTATGTAGGAGATTTGTCGGACAGATTGCCAACAACAGATTTTTTGAATCGCAGAATTAATCAATTATTTGCAGAAAATAATATTGAAATCGCCTTTAATCAGTTGGATGTTTTTATCAAAAATCAACAAAGCGGTGAAGAAATGAAAGTGGTGACATCGACAGAAAATAAATTAACACAATAAAGTATTAGAAAGAGGAAGAGAATATGGCAGGCAATAGTATTGGACAACTATTTAAAGTAACGACGTTTGGAGAGTCGCACGGTATTGCATTAGGTGGTATTGTTGATGGTGTTCCGCCAGGATTGGAATTGAGTGAAGCAGATCTTCAACCGGATTTGGATCGACGTAAACCGGGAACGTCTCGTTATACAACTCCTCGTCGGGAAGATGATGAAGTACAGATTTTATCAGGTGTGTTTGAAGGAAAAACAACGGGAACAAGTATTGGTTTATTGATTAAAAATAGCGATCAGCGTTCTAAAGATTATAGTGAGATCAAAGATCGTTTCCGTCCCGGACACGCTGATTATACCTATCAACAGAAATACGGCATTAGAGATTATCGTGGTGGCGGTCGTTCTTCCGCACGGGAAACCGCAATCCGTGTTGCAGCTGGAGGGATTGCTAAAAAATATCTTGCACAGCATTTCGGCATCAAAATTCGTGCATTTTTATCTCAAATTGGTGATATCCAAGTGCCGGCACAACAATTAGAGAAAATTGATTGGGATTTTGTTAACAGTAATCCATTTTTCTGTCCGGATGAGGCAACAATTGAAAAATTCGATGCATTAATCCGAGAATTAAAGAAAACCGGTGATTCTATTGGTGCAAAATTGACCGTGGTGGCGGAAAATGTTCCAGTTGGATTAGGTGAACCGGTTTTTGATCGTTTGGATGCCGATTTGGCACATGCTTTAATGGGAATTAATGCGGTTAAAGGTGTGGAAATAGGTGATGGATTTGCAGTGGTAACACAGCGTGGTAGTCAACATCGTGATGAAATGACACCGCAAGGTTTTTGTTCCAATCACGCCGGTGGAATTTTAGGAGGGATCAGTTCGGGGCAACCAATAGTAGCGACAATTGCATTAAAACCGACCTCTAGCATCACTATTCCGGGACGCAGCGTGAACTTGCTCAATCAAGCAGTTGAGGTGGTCACCAAAGGCAGACACGATCCTTGCGTCGGTATTCGTGCAGTGCCGATTGCAGAGGCAATGGTAGCGATCGTGTTAATGGATCATTTATTACGTTATCAAGGACAATGTGGATTAAAAAATGAAGCTTAGTCAGCGAATTGTTTTAGCGCTCTGTGTTATTTTTAGTTTGATGAATGTTGGTTTAGCGGAAACAGAATGGCAGAGAATTAAGCGACCGATTGCTGGTGATCCGTTGCCAATTGGCAGTTACAGCAATGGTTGTATTATTGGCGCACAGGCGTTGCCTTTACAAGGTGAAGGGTATCAGGTGATTCGCTCTCAAAAGCTGCGTTTTTTCGGGCATCCAGAGATGTTGAATTATTTGCAGCGTTTGGGACAAAAGGTTAAAAATGCAGGTTTGCCGACAATGTTAGTTGGCGATATTGCAATGCCCGCTGGTGGTCGTTTTGCTAGCGGGCACGCTAGCCATCAAATGGGATTGGATGCTGATATTTGGTTAAAAATGGGGGCAATGAGCGCAAAGCAGGCCTTAAACCCGACAGCTATTTTAATGGTGGATCGCAAAGCGCAACGGGTAGATGAGCGTGTTTGGACATCAAATCAGACTGAATTAATTCGTTTAGCGGCTCAGGATGATAAAGTGGCAAGAATCTTTGTTAATCCAGCAATTAAATTGAAACTGTGTCAAACTGTTAATGGTGATCGTAGTTGGTTAAGAAAATTACGTCCGTGGTTTGGACACGATGCTCATTTTCACGTACGTTTACATTGCCCTAAGGGAGCTCAATATTGTGAAGAGCAGACACCGATTCCTGCTGGAGACGGTTGTGGTGAGGAGCTGATGTCGTGGTTTAAACCTCATTCTACAACTGTGCCGAGTTCACCGAAAAAAACACCACAATTGCCTTTTTTGTGTCAACAATTATTAGATTCCCCTGATAAACAGCAGTGGTTTGCACAATAACACAGCAAATAGAGGAGAAAAAATGGACATCGGCTTAGATATTTATGCGATTCTTTTTTTATTGGCGGGGGTAGCCGGTTTTATTGATGCTATTGCCGGAGGCGGGGGATTGATCACGATTCCCGCATTATTGGCAGCTGGATTACCGCCAGCAGCGGCATTAGCGACTAATAAATTACAGGCAAGTGGCGGTTCTTTTTCTGCAAGTCTTTATTTTGTGAGAAAAAAAGCGGTAGATTTGCGTACTGTTTGGAAGATGGTTATTGGTACTTTTACTGGTGCAATGATTGGTACGATTTCAGTGCAATTAATTGATGCATCTGTGATCAAATCGTTATTACCTATTTTGGTGTTGATTGTTGGCTTGTATTTTTTATTTTCCCCTAAATTAGGTGAGAAAGATTGTCATCAACGTTTAAGTTTTACTGCATTTGCATTAGCAGCGGCATTCCCGATTGGTTTTTATGATGGCTTTTTTGGCCCAGGAACAGGTTCTTTTTTGTGTGTCGCTTTTGTTACTTTATTAGGATTTAATTTAGCAAAAGCAACAGCTCACGCTAAAATTTTGAATTTCACTTCCAATTTTACCTCATTAGTCTTTTTTATCTTGGGTGGAGAAGTTTATTGGATGCTTGGATTTGTTATGATGATTGGTGGTTTTTTAGGAGCAAGATTAGGTGCCAAAATGGTATTAACCAAAGGGCAAAAATTAATTCGTCCAATGGTAGTGATAATGGCATTTATTATGACGGCAAAAATGATGTATGACTATGGTTGGTTTAACTGAATAGAATAAGATGTCTGACGAAAATAGAAGAATTACAGCACGAGCAGGGTATGAACCTCAGTTCCGTTGGAGTTATCTGCTTCCAAAATTTTGGGGTGTTTGGTTTGGTGTGTTTTTATTAGCTTTATTGGCTTTTGTGCCGTTTCGTTGCCGTGATGTTTTGGCAGCGAAAATTGGTTTATTGGTCGGGAAAATAGCAAAAAAACAACGAAAACGGGCACAAGTCAATTTACGTTACTGTTTTCCACATTGGAGTGAACAGCAGCGTGAGCAAGTAATCGACAAAATGTTTATTACAGTGGCACAAACAATGTTGGGAATTGGAGAAATAGCATTGCGTTCCACTAAGCATTTGCAAAAAAGGAGTCTGTTTTTAGGTATAGAGCATTTACGTCAGGCAAAACAGCAGGGTAAAAATATTATTTTGCTGGTTCCTCATACTTGGGCTATTGATGCTTCCGGTATCATTTTGCATACGCAAGGAATGCCAATGACCGCAATGTATAATCCACATCGAAATCCACTGGTAGATTGGCTTTGGAATACGGTTCGAGAACGTTTCGGCGGCAAAATGCACGCACGCCAAAATGGAATTAAGCCTTTTCTGAATGCAGTCCGCAAAGGGGAGATGGGCTATTATCTGCCGGATGAAGATTATGGCGAAGAATTAAGTGTTTATGCCGATTTTTTTGCAACTTACAAGGCGACATTACCCGGACTGAATAAAATGTGCAAAATCGCTAAAGCTGTGGTAATTCCAATGTTTGCCCGTTATAACGCACAACAAGGACGTTATGAAATTGAGATTGATGCACCATTAGCATTGACAGACGATGAGCATCAAAGTGCAAGGTTAATGAATGAAGTAATCGAAAAATTTGTAACGGCAACACCAGAACAGTATGTTTGGATTTTACGATTACTGAGAACGCGTAAAGACGGCGTTGATATTTATCAATAGAAATTTTATTTTTTGATATAAAAGTGTATTTTTTCAGAAGTAGCACTGTTAGAATACGCAACTTTGAGAACAGCGGAAGCTGTATAATTTTTGTTAGGCAAATTATAATGAACCAACAGCAAAAAGAATTAATTAAATCATCAATTAAATCTATTCCAAATTATCCTGCGGAAGGCATTATTTTCCGTGATATTACCAGTTTAGTCGAAACTCCGATAGCATTTAAAGCAACTATCGATTTAATCACAGAGTACTTTAAAGATAAAAACATTACAAAAGTTGCCGGTACAGAATCAAGAGGATTTATTTTCGGTGCGCCGGTAGCGTTGGCTTTAAATGTGCCTTTTATTTTAGTGAGAAAACCAGGTAAATTGCCGCGTGAAGTGATTTCGCAATCTTATGAATTAGAGTATGGTCAGGATACTCTAGAAATGCATACCGATTCAGTCAATCAAAATGATAATGTGCTTATTATTGACGATTTGTTGGCGACCGGCGGCACAGTGGAAGCCACTATTAAATTAATTCAACGTTTAGGCGGTAAAGTTGAACACGCTGCATTTGTTATTAGTTTACCCGAATTAGGTGGTGAAGAGCGTTTGCGTAAATTGGGTGTAGAACCTTTTACATTGGTGGATTTTGCCGGACACTAACATAAGATAAAAAGGGAAAGTATGAGTTATCAGGTATTGGCGCGTAAATGGAGACCGGATCAGTTTTCTGATGTAGTAGGGCAGGAGCATATTATTGCTGCGTTGACCAATGCCTTAAATAATCAACGATTACACCATGCTTATCTGTTTTCCGGCACTCGCGGTGTTGGAAAAACATCTATTGCTCGTCTGTTTGCCAAAGGATTAAATTGTGAAAAAGGGATTACAGCTACTCCGTGCGGTGAATGTGAAAATTGTCGTGCGATTAAAGAAGGGAATTTTATTGATCTGATTGAAATCGATGCGGCTTCACGTACTAAAGTCGAAGATACTCGAGAGTTGCTGGATAATGTGCAATACAAACCGGTACGTGGTCGATTCAAGATTTATCTTATCGATGAAGTGCATATGTTATCTCGACATAGTTTTAATGCGTTGTTAAAAACATTGGAAGAGCCGCCCGAATATGTCAAATTCCTCTTGGCAACGACCGATCCGCAAA
The DNA here is from genome assembly GCF_054166015.1 of Gallibacterium sp. ZY190522. NCBI lineage: Bacteria > Pseudomonadati > Pseudomonadota > Gammaproteobacteria > Pasteurellales > Pasteurellaceae > Gallibacterium > Gallibacterium sp. ZY190522. Next base: position 1,366,346 of record NZ_CM135118.1, on the reverse strand, counting down.
AATTGCCAATTACTGTTCTTTCCCGATGCATTCAATTTCATTTAAAAGCGTTGGATGCGGATGTGATTGCTGCACATTTGCAGAAATTATTGCAAAAAGAGCATATCGATTATCAACCACAAGCTTTGATGAAAATTGCGCGTGCGGCACAAGGCAGTGTGCGTGATGCTTTAAGTTTAACCGATCAAGCGATAGCCTTGAGTAATAGCAATATTAATGTCAATGATGTCAATATGATGCTTGGCTTGTTGGATAACGATAAATCCATCGCCTTATTAAAAGCGCTTTCTCAAGCCGATGGTGAGCAAGCAATGCAAGTTTTGTATGAGATTGCACAACAAGGCGTTGATTGGGAAAGAGTATTGCAGGAGATGGCAGAAACGTTACATCAAATTGCTATGTTGCAGTTCCTACCGCCAAATCCCGAACAAGCGAATACGGCATTAACTTTATTAGCAAAAAATCTCTCGCCAGAAGATGTGCAGTTCTATTACGAATTAATGGTTAAAGGACGAGAAGAACTGTCTTATTCACCGGATCCCAAAATTGGTGTTGAGATGACGATGTTGCGTGCATTGGCGTTTCATCCAAAGCGTTTTTCCTTGCCTAATGAAATGGCAGTTGTTTCTCATACAGAAATTACCTCTGAAAAAAGTGAGAAGTCACCTTTTTCTGTACAGCATTCGCTACAACAGAGTACGAGTAATGATGTACAAATAACCCCTGTGAATAGGGAAACTACAGGTAGTAGTTGGAAACAGGTCGTGCAGCCGCAAATTGACAGTAATGAAGCGATTATACCGGCGGATAGCAATCAACAACAGTCGATTAAGTCTTCAGCACAACAATCTTTGAGTATTCTGCAGGCGGTTTCTAATCTAGAACAAGGGCAGACGGCACATATGGTTCTGGATAATAAGAATGTTGTAGAGAGCGAAAAAAAAAAGTTTGATCTTGTAGAAGATCGAGCTATTCGGTCAGTAAATGAAGTATCTCCTTCAATTTCAAGAAAACAGAATTCTGAACCTGAAAATAGGGAGCTTATAACAAATGATTATGCTCATAATATAGATGTTGCAGAACCATCATCTTCGTTGTGGGAAAAAGCTAGTACTGAAGCCAACGATGAAGAAGAAAGCGAAAATGAAAGTATCAATGAGGATTATCACTGGTCTTGGAGCGATCCTTCATTGGCACTTCAGGGACAGGCAGTAAAGCCTTCGGAAATTAAACAAACTTTATTGAAACGATATACGCCTGAAGTATTGGAGCAGATTATTGCTTTAACTGCAAAACAGAGTGAGTGGAGCAGTGATATTGAAAAAATGGCAGTTAAGGGCAATAGCAAAGGTATTTTATTAAAATCGGTGATCCTTGAGAAAACAGATGATTTTTTGAAATTAGGTCTGCGTCCTGAAGCCTTTAATTTATTAAAAACTTTAGATTCGGCTTTTATTACACAAGCATTGAAAGATTTTTACGGGAATCAAATGCGGATTGAGCTTGATGTTTATCAAGGAGATCAAAAAACACCGTTTGAGATACGCAACGAAATTTATCAGCAATTAGTGATTCAAGCACAACAAAATTTGCAACAAGATCCGGTGTTACAGGATTTTATGCAACAATTTGAGGCTAAGATTGCTTTAGATTCCGTTCGTCCGACAGGTAAATCGAATCATTGAGAATTGCACAAATATACTTTTCAGTTAAAATACAGCTTTTATTTTTCACTACACAATAGATAGGTAAACATTATGTTTGGAAAAGGTGGATTGGGAGGCTTGATGAAACAGGCCCAACAGATGCAGGAACGGATGCAGAAAATGCAAGAAGAGATTGCACAGATGGAAGTTACAGGAGAATCTGGTGCCGGCTTGGTTAAAGTAACAGTTAATGGTGCACATAGTTGCCGCCGTGTGGAGATCGATCCTTCTTTATTAGAAGATGATAAGGAAATGTTGGAGGATTTGGTTGCTGCTGCATTTAATGATGCAGTACGCCGTGCGGATGAATTACAAAAAGAGAAAATGGCTTCCGTTACAGCCGGAATGCAATTACCACCAGGTTTTAAAATGCCTTTCTAATAAAGATGGGGAGCAATAGGCTCCCTTATCTATGTTGTTAAATATAATTTCAATTAGGTCCTTTCTTTAATTATGCAAATTAGCCCTTTACTTGATGAATTGATGGATGCTTTACGTTGTTTGCCGGGAGTCGGCCCAAAATCTGCACAACGAATGGCATATTATTTATTACAGCGTGATCGTAGCGGTGCAATGAATTTGGCTAAAACGTTGACAGAAGCGATGGCGCATATCGGTCATTGTAGTCAATGTCGAACTTTTACAGAAGAGGAGGTGTGTAATATTTGTAATAATTATCGCCGCCAAGAGAACGGGCAGTTATGTATAGTGGAAATGCCTTCTGATATTCAGGCGATTGAACAGACAGGGCAATTTTCAGGTCGTTACTTTGTACTAATGGGACATTTATCGCCATTGGATGGTATCGGGCCAAAAGAGATTGGCTTGGACTTATTACAGAAAAGATTGCAGACAGAATCTTTTTCTGAAGTGATCTTAGCGACTAATCCAACAATTGAAGGCGATGCGACGGCGAATTATATTGCAGAAATGTGTCAACAGTATGGTGTAAAAGTGAGCCGTATTGCTCACGGTATTCCGGTTGGTGGTGAGCTGGAAATGGTGGACGGTACAACGTTATCACATTCGTTTATAGGAAGACGAGAATTAAAGTAGTAAAGCAAATTGGATTTTCATCATTTGTATGGGCGATTCTTTATCCTATTTTCCTTTTACGTTACAATAACTCAATTCTATGAATAAGCAGGATAATTATGGCAAAACAGGCTCTTTTTTATGTTTTTTCTGAGGTAACTATACAAGAAAATCCTTTAGAAAATAAAGCGTGTGATTTGGCAGCAGATGCGTGGCGATTAGGAAAGAAAGTACTGATTTCTTGCCAAAATGAAGAGCAGGCTTTGTTGATTGATGAACTGTTATGGCAACGAGAGCCACAACAGTTTGTCCCGCATAATTTATCCGGTGAGGTTAGCGGTTTTATGACGCCGGTAGAAATCTGTTGGCCGGGAAAGCGTAATTCACAACGGCGAGATCTATTAATTTCATTATCATTACAGGTTCCTGAATTTGCATTACTTTTCCCTCAAGTGATAGAATTTGTTCCGGCAGATGAACAACTGAAAGCGCTAGCCAGAGAACGCTATAAATATTATCGGCAGCTAGGGTGGCAGTTGAGTACGGAGCAAATTTAATGTCGTGGATTGCAAAATCTTTCGCCCAACTTAGCACAGAAGAATTGTTTGCCATTTATCAATTACGCACCGCCGTGTTTGTGGTGGAACAGCAATGTGCCTATCAAGAAGTGGATCACTGGGATAAAAGTGCGGTGCATTTTTGGCAAGAATTTGACGGTAAAATCTGTGCCTACTGCCGCATTATTCCGCAAGATGACGGCGTGCATATTGGCAGAGTGTTAGTCGCACAGCACGCACGGGGCAACGGCTTAGCTAAAGAATTGGTACGACAAGCTCTCGATTATTGCCAACAACATTGGATAACCCAACCCGTGCTAATCCAAGCTCAAACTTATTTGCGGAATTTTTATCAATCTTTCGGCTTCCAAGCCATTTCAACGGAATATTTAGAAGATGGCATACCGCATTTGGATATGAAATTAGTGAGCTAAGGTGATGAGGAAGAAATAATGAAACCAATGACAAAAGAAGAAATCATTGAACAACAACGGCAGTTGCATATTCTTTTTAAAGCGTGGATGGAAGATAAGAAAAAGCGTGAGGTGCTGACATTTCAACGTCCTAATGGAAATATTGTTCAGCATTATCCAGATGGACACGAAGAAGTGATTAAATATGCAGAATAATTTAGCCATTTTCTATTGTGGGACAAATGGTGCTGGAAAAAGCACCTTACGTTCTTTTAATCAGGATTCTGTTCAAGTAGTGATTGATTCTGATCATATTGCGATGGAACTTAATCCACAAAATCCTCGACGCGCAGATATAGAGGCGGGGAGAAAAGCGGTTGAATTATTTAAGTATGCACTTAAAAATCAGGTTTCGTTTTCAATGGAATCGACTCTTGCAGGAAAGTCTATTTTGCATCGTATGCAACAAGCTAAATCAAAAGGGTTTTACGTAAGATTAAATTATATCGGGGTCAATGATCCTGACATTAATGTGAAAAGGGTGCAGGCGAGAGTAGCTAATGGTGGACATTTTATTGATGAAACTACCATTCGTAAACGTTATGATATTAGTCGGCAAAATTTAATTTTAGCATTACCTTTTTGTGATGAAGCATTTATTTATGATAATTCAGCGGAAATGCCGATACTTATTTTTCATCTTTCTAAATCGAAAAGGATTACTCAATTTGAAAAAGTATTACCTGATTGGTGTGAGGATTTATTAGCAGAATTATTACAGTTAGATTTTAATTTAGTTTAGTTAAAAACAGAGAAAAACCAATGACACAAAAATTCCAAATGGCAGATCGCTTTGATTCGTCTGCCGTAGAACAAGCACTTTATAAACACTGGGAAGAACAGGGCTATTTTAAGCCGAATGAAAACCCGAATGCACCGAGTTATTGTATTGCGATTCCGCCGCCGAATGTAACGGGATCGTTGCATATGGGGCACGCTTTCCAGCAAACCTTAATGGATACGCTTATCCGTTTTCATCGTATGGAGGGGGATAACACCCTCTGGCAGGCGGGGACTGACCACGCTGGGATCGCTACGCAAATGGTGGTGGAACGTAAAATCGCAGCGGAAGAGGGCAAAACTCGCCACGATTACGGACGCGAAGCTTTTATCGAAAAAATTTGGGATTGGAAAGCCTATTCAGGTGGCACGATCAGCCAGCAAATGCGACGTTTGGGCAATTCCATTGATTGGGAACGTGAGCGTTTCACAATGGACGATGGTCTTTCTGATGCGGTGAAAGAAGTCTTTGTGCGTTTGCACGAAGAGGGCTTGATTTATCGCGGTAAGCGCCTGGTAAACTGGGATCCAAAACTGCACACTGCAATTTCCGATCTCGAAGTGGAAAATAAGGAAAGCAAAGGCTCGCTCTGGCATTTCCGCTATCCATTGGCGAACGGTGAAAAAACAGCAGACGGTAAGGATTATTTAGTGGTGGCGACCACCCGTCCTGAAACAATGTTGGGCGATACAGCGGTGGCGGTACACCCTGAAGATGAACGCTATCAATCTCTTATCGGCAAAACCGTGATCTTACCGCTGGCGAATCGTGAAATCCCGATTATCGCTGATGATTATGTGGATCGTGAATTTGGAACGGGGGTAGTGAAAATCACACCTGCTCACGATTTCAACGACTACGAAGTGGGTAAGCGTCATCAGTTGCCAATGGTGAACGTGATGACTTTGAATGCGGATATTCGTGATGAAGCGGAAATTATCGGTGTGGATAATAAACCGTTGGCAAATTATGTGGCGGAAATTCCTGAGAAATATCGTGGAATGGAGCGTTTCGCCGCACGTAAACAAATCGTGGCGGATTTTGAGGCTTTAGGTTTGTTGGAAGAAATTAAACCGCACGATCTTAAAGTTCCTTATGGCGATCGTGGTGGTGTGCCGATTGAGCCAATGCTGACCGATCAATGGTATGTGAGCGTAAAACCGTTGGCAGAAGTGGCGACCAAAGCGGTGGAAGATGGCGAAATCCAATTTGTGCCGAAACAATATGAAAACCTCTATTTCTCGTGGATGCGTGATATTCAAGACTGGTGTATTTCTCGCCAACTGTGGTGGGGACATCGCATTCCTGCTTGGTATGACGCAGAGGGCAACATTTATGTGGCACGCAGTGAAGCTGAAGTGCGGTCAAAATATCAGCTAAATTCTGATGTGGTGCTGAAGCAAGATGAAGACGTGCTAGACACTTGGTTCTCGTCCGCCTTGTGGACATTCTCGACTTTAGGTTGGCCGAAGCAAACCAAAGATTTGGCGATGTTCCACCCAACTGACGTGCTGATCACAGGCTTTGACATTATTTTCTTCTGGGTAGCACGAATGATTATGTTCACAATGCACTTCATCAAAGATGAAAATGGCAAGCCGCAAGTGCCGTTCAAAACCGTGTATGTAACGGGCTTGATCCGTGATGAAAACGGACAAAAAATGTCGAAATCAAAAGGCAACGTGCTTGATCCGATTGATATGATCGACGGTATCAGCCTTGAGGATTTATTAGAAAAACGCACGGGCAATATGATGCAACCACAATTAGCGGAAAAAATCGCTAAAGCCACCCGCAAAGAGTTTGCCGACGGCATTGCCGCTCATGGTACTGATGCCTTGCGTTTCACCCTCGCCGCCCTTGCGAGCAATGGACGCGATATTAACTGGGATATGAAACGCTTAGAGGGATATCGCAATTTCTGTAATAAATTGTGGAATGCGAGCCGTTTCGTTCTAACCAATGAGAAGCTCGATTTGTCTGAGGGTGAGGTGGAATATAGCCTTGCGGATCGTTGGATTCAATCGGTGTTTAACCGTACAACCCAAGCTGTTCGCACTGCATTCGGGCAATATCGTTTTGATTTGGCAGCCAACGCGATTTATGAATTTACTTGGGATCAGTTCTGCGACTGGTATTTGGAACTCACCAAGCCTGTGTTCGCTCAAGGCTCAGAAGCTCAAAAACGTGGGGCGAGCCGTACGCTAGTGAATGTGTTGGAAAAACTGTTGCGTTTAGCTCACCCGATTATTCCATTCATCACGGAAGAAATTTGGCAAAAAGTGAAAGGTTTTGCAGGTGTGAATGGTGATACTATTATGCTACAACCTTATCCGCAGTATGAGCCGAGCCAAATTGACGAGCAAGCTGAACAGCAAATCAACTGGCTGAAAGACATTATCATCGCGGTGCGTAATATCCGTGCGGAACGTAATATTGCTCCAAGTAAAGGCTTAGAGGCATTATTACGCCATTTAACGCCAGAACAGCAACAAATTCTTGCCGATAATTGCACATTATTAGCAAGTATGGCGAAATTAGATAGCATTGAAGTGTTAAACGATGGAGTAGAAGCACCATTCTCAGTAACCAAATTGATTGGCAACACGGAACTTCTTATTCCAATGGCAGGTTTCATCGACAAAGCCACTGAATTAGCACGCCTAACCAAAGAACTAGAGAAACTCAATGGTGAAATTGCGCGCATTGAAAACAAATTGAGCAATGAAGCTTTTGTGGCGAAAGCCCCTGAGCAAGTCATTGCTAAAGAACGCGAAAAAATGCAAGGCTATTTGGATGGTCTTGATAAATTAAAAGCACAATATGCTGCTATTGAAGCGTTATAAGTAGAAATAAAAGGCATATCTTTTTGAAGATATGCCTTAAAAATATAAGTAAAAACCTACGATAGCTCGTAGGTTTGTTATTAATAAATAATGTTATTCTTTTATACCTTTAATTTGATAATTAATTTGCCAATATAACAAATCTAAGTAGGCTTTTATTCCTTGAGATTCCATTTCACTTATTTCAAGTTGATATTTAATTTCACCATTCTGTTTATTCCATTGATATTTAATAATGTTTTCAGAATGGAGATCATAAACTGCATCGGGAGTAATAAATACGGTTTCATTAAAAGCAAAATTGAATTTGTTATCTGATTTATTTGATAATAAATTTCTGCCAGCTAAATGCCAATATTCGCAATCAGATAGACTTAATGAGAATAAAGTTGGCATAATATCTTTATGTGATCCTAGTCTATAAGGATTAAAGTCTATTGGTAAATTTTCTTTTATAGTTGATGGGATATGAATAAAAAATGGTACTGTTTTATCTAAAAACAGATCAAGCGGAAAACGATTTTCCATTGCACGCATATAATGATCACCTGTTGCGGCAATAATTGTTTTTTCTGCAATATTACTTTTTTCTATATTTTCAATAAATTCGCCTAATGCATTTGCTGCATATTGGAATGCCTGCAAAATATTTTTCTGTTCAGTTTTATCCTTAGCTAAAATCTTCCCAGTTAATATATCAGGATTGACCACAAAAGGATGATAATTGTCCGGAGCTTTGAAAGGTGGATGATTTGTCATTGTCAGAATATTAATAAAAAGTGGTTGACTGCTTTCTTGCAATAATTTTTCTGCCAATTTAAAAGCATATTCATCAGCAACACCCCAATAGGATAGAGTAGCTTTTGATTCGGGGAATGTATCTATAATTGAGTTTTGATCATAAAGTTCATCAATACCTTGCAGTGGCATATAGTTGGCTAAATTTCGCCACATAATATTTCCTGCAGTAATAAAAACTGTTTTATAACCTTTACTTTTATAAATAAAGAATGGTGTTTGTGCCAAACTTTTATTTTGTGCTATCGATTGGCTAATATTTTGAATTGGACTATAAAAATAAAGGGAAGATAATGATGGAGCTGTTCCGTTATAGTCAGAAGTGAAAAATTTAAAATAATAATCCTGCTGAAAATATTGGCGTAATTTCCCCAATAAATCATTAGTTTCAGCGTGATCAAGTTGTAAAAAATTATTGCCAAAACTTTCCATTAAAGCCATAACAATATGTGGTGGATTCTGTTCTAGAAAAGTATTTTTTTCTGTTTTATCAACAAAAAATCGCTGAGGATTTTCGTATTTAAGGGATTGGCTAGTTGGAATAAATTTTGTGAATTGCTTGATTAGTTTTAAACCTTGCTCTTTGTCAACATTTGAAAATTGAATATCACGTTTTCGATCTTCAAAAGCCCATTTCATTGCAATAATACCATTTGGAACCATCTGATTAATAATACTTAATGCTGAAACTTGGGCGTGCATTTTTGCTAATGGATGAGTGAAAAAATACCCTCTAGCAGCATAAGCAAGATAGATAAAAATGATTAAGCTAAAAATAGTAGTAATGAATGTACTATAATTTTCTATTGCTAAGGGTTGTTGATTTAGAATACAAATAAAAACAAATGTAGGGAAAACAGCAGCTATAATGGTGAGGAATATTAGTTTAAGAATAGGATAATCTTCCCAAATATTATTTAAGACAGCGTTAGTATCATCTTCAATAATGCCAAACATAAAAATATTGTAATAGCTTTTATAGGTTTTAAAGTAAAAATAGTTACCGATATTAATGCCGGTAAAGAGTAATGAAATTAGAAAAATATAGAAACTGAATAAGCTAATTGTCGCTTGATAAAGCGAAAATGCGATTAAAACTGAACCAATAATAAATGGAACAGCAATAATTATTGCACTAATTTTAGCATCATAGCGATACCCCATTTTCCTCATACGAGAGAATGAATGATGGTTTTTAGGATCTTGAAATAAGTCAGGCTCGACAAAACTTTTTACCATAGATTTTCTGATTAATGTAGTTTGAATAATATAATAGAAAAATAAAATTGTCAGAGCAAAGAGAAAGTTTAAATAAAAAGTCATTGATGAATCCCTAAAACGAGAGTTATTTATCTTCAAACCAAATTAATGTCGCCATTCTTCCTGTAATTTTATCGCGACGATAAGAATAAAATTTTTCTGGTTCGGAGTAAGTACAATACTCACCACCACTAATATTTTGGGGCAATATTCCCACTTGTTGTAAGCGGATTCTTGCTAACTGATAAATATCTGCAAAATATTTACCTTGATTTTGGGCATCAACCTTAAAAGCCTGTTTTGCTCTTTCATTGTCTAGACAAAAAGCGTCAAAAACATCTTGTCCGACTTGAAATGCTTTAGCACTGATCGCCGGAGCAAGCCAGACTTTAATTTTGTCTTTTGGAGCGTTAAAACAGCACAAAGTATTTTCTAATATACCGTTGGCTAATCCCCGCCAACCAGCGTGTGCAGCGGCAACTTCTTTACCATTTTCTGCAGCAAAAATAACCGGCAAGCAATCTGCTGTCATAATTAAGCAGACTTGGTTAGGTTGGTTGCTGTAACAGGCATCCGCCGTTTTATCTTCGCTGTTAAGAGGCAATCTCTTAACAAGATTGCTGTGTATTTGCGTGAGAAAAGTTGGTAATTGTGGCAATTGAAATTGTTCTACTAACAATTGTCGATTTTTAGCAATGATTTTTGCGGTATCGCCAACGTGATCGCCTAAATTCATACCGACATAAGCACCGTAGCTGTAACCTCCGGTGCGTAAAGTACTTAATGCGTGAATATTATTCGGCACTTGCCAATTTGGGTAAATAGCATTCATCAATAATCCAATTTATCTTTGTGTAGTTCATAATCTGTTTTTAGGGCATTGACTAATTCAACAAAGTCATCTGGTAAGGGGGCATACCATTCCATTAATTCCCGACTAATCGGATGTTCTAAGCGTAACATAATAGCGTGTAATGCTTGACGTTGGAATTGTCGTAATACTTCTAATAAGGCTTCACTTGCACCTTTTGGCGGTTTAGGTCGCCCACCATAAGTTTGATCACCGAGTAACGGATGGGCTATATATGCCATATGTACACGAATTTGGTGCGTACGTCCGGTTTCAAGTCGTAATCTTAAGCGAGTGTAGTTGCGAAAACGTTCCATAATGCGATAGTGGGTTACTGCTGGTTTGCCTAATGGATGTACCGCCATATGTGTACGTTTGGTCGGATGGCGAGCCATTGGCTGATCAACTGTTCCGCCTTTAGTCATAATTCCGCTAGCAATGGCTTCGTATTCGCGAGTAATTTGCCGTTTTTGTAATGCACTAACCAGTTTGGTTTGTGCCTCTATTGTTTTGGCAACCACCATTAAACCGGTGGTGTCTTTGTCTAAACGATGTACAATCCCAGCACGCGGCACTTCCGCAATCGGCGGATAATGATATAAAAGAGCGTTTAATACGGTATTATCTGGGTTGCCGGCACCCGGATGAACAACAAGATCTTTGCTTTTATTAATGACGAGAATATGTTCATCTTCATATACAATATCCAGCGGAATATTTTGTGGTGTAAAACGAGTATCTTCTTCTATTTCTGCCTGCATAATGATTTGTTCCGTGCCGAACACTTTTTCTTTAGGTACGGTAACAATCCTATTATCTACCTGCACTAAACCAGCTTCGATCCAAGTTTTGATGCGAGAACGAGAATATTCCGGAAACAATTCTGCTAAAGTTTGGTCTAAACGTTGACCTAATTGATGAGGTTGAACCTCTGCTGTTAGTTTTTTGTGTTCCATCGTGTTTTTAATTCCAGTAATATAAACATTTAATTATTTGCTGATACACTATACAATAACAGCAACCAATAGAGTTAAAGTCGTGATTTTACCTTAACTGTTCACGAGTTTATAGATCGAATCAAGAATTGTGTAATTGTTGTGCAATTCACCTAATAAAAAATTAAGGATTTAGATGCATATGAATAAGATAAAAGTAATTGCTGTGACTGCTTTATCCGCTTTGGTATTATCAGCTTGTTCCAACTCTTCTAAAGAGCAGGTTGAGCAGGCTCCGGTGAGTGAATTATATCAAAAAGCCCAAGAATATTTGCAGGATGAGAATTATCGTCAAGCAATCCGTTATCTTGAAGCTACGGATAATCGTTTTCCATATGGCGAATATGCACAACAGGCAGATTTAAATTTAATTTATGCCTATTACCGCAATGAAGATTATGTGAATACTTTGTCGACAGCGGAGCGTTATTTGCAAAAATATCCACAAGGTCCTCATTTGGATTATGTGCTATATATTGCTGGTTTAACCAATATGGCATTGGGGGATAATTTATTCCAGGACTTCTTTGGAGTAGAGCGTTCTTCACGAGAAACTAAGCCGAGAGAAGATGCTTATCATAACTTTGAAACCTTAGTGCGTTATTTCCCGAATAGTGAATATACGCCGGATGCGAAACAACGAATGAGCTATATTCGTGAAAGTTTGGCAAAACATCAATATGAAATTGCGGAATTTTATCTGAAACGTGACGCTTACGTTGCGGTGGTGAATCGAATTCAAGATAATTTGCTCCGTTTATATCCGGATACAAGTTATGCTTATAAAGCATTGCCAATGTTGCAACAGGCTTATGCCGCATTACATTTAGATAAACAGGCGCAAGAAATTGCACAGGTTTTAGCAAACAACAAACAAAAACAATTTCCTGAATTAGACAAACCAGAAGCACGTCCGGACGTTAAACCACCGTTGAAGTAAACTTGTTATCAAGAGAAAATGCGATCAATGTGATCGCATTTTTATTGTACGGAACGATAGAGATCTTTGCTATAAAAAATTTGTGTTGGATTATTTAAGTCATAACCGGCAAGGTCGGCAGAGATTTTTATCGGTAAATAATAGTGATAGATTGGTAAAATAATGGCATCAGTTGTTAGCGTGTCAAGAACCTGCTGATAAATTTGTTGTCGTTTTTCATTTGCTGTTTCTAGCATTGCCTGTTCTAACCATTGATCCACTTTTTCGTTATGATAACGCATTAGGTTATCCGGACTTCTAGAGTGAAAATTATTTAAAAATGCTGAAATATCATTGTAATCGGCACACCAACCACTACGAATAAGTTGAAATTGCTGTTTACTATGCAATAGAGCCCATTCCTGTTGAGTTTTCACTTGAATATCTGCTCTGATCAAATCGGATTGAGAAAACTGACGAATTAAATTTTGTGCAATAGCAATATTTGTCGAGTTGTTATCAACGATTAAATTTAACTGTAATGGATGTTGAATAGTGATCCCTGCCTGTTGTAATAATCGTTCTGGTGGTGCTGAATTGAAATAGGCGCTTAATAACATTGATGAAGGTAATAAATTAGTACTGGCTTTACCGTTAATATTCACGCCATTAATTGCACTTTTACTGGAAATTAGGCTCACTAATGCTTGTCTTACTGCACTATTTTTTAAAGTGTGGTGATTAGGGTTTAATTCATAATAATAGCTACATAATTTCGGTACGGTTTGTTGCGTATCATTATTGGTATTTAAGCGTAGATCAATTTCTTTTGACTTAAGATTTGTCCTCCAGTATTCAACTTTTTGGAAAGAAACGTGCAATTTTTGCCAATAAAAGGGATTACGCGTTAATATTACTTTGTTTTCATCAATGTTATTTAAAGTATAAGCACCGTTATGTAGAGAGTTTTTTATTGGTAATAAGGAAATATGTGCCAACATTAAGGGAAAATTGGCATTCGCTTTGTCCAGTTCAATTTGCAAATGGTGCTCATCTAAAGCAGTTACTCCCAATGCGGTCGGTTCAGCCTGTTTCTGTAGAATAGCTTTGGCATTTTTAGTTGCAATAAAAGCTAAATATTGTGCTGATGGTGAATTTTCTATAAATAAATTTTGCCAACTTTTCACAAAATCGGTAGCGGTAACGCTAGAACCATCTGACCATTTAGCATCATTTCGTAAAGAAAATAGCCAAACTTTGTTATCTTTTGTTTGCCAAGATTGAGCAATAGCCGGAATAATATTGCCGTGAAGATCGTAACTTACCAACCCTTCATAAAGATCATAAATAATCGCACTATTTTGCAGATCTGTAACTTGTTGGGGATTGAGTTGAAAATGTGAAAACTCGCCTCCGCGGATAAGTGTTTGTCGAGATGGTGTTTTATTTTCTGTGATTGCAGTTGTTGTTTGTGAAGAGGGCTGTTGATCACAACTAGCTATTGCCAATAATGCACAAATAATAAAACTTTTTTTATTTAAAAACTTATGCCACATTAGTGTAATAATCCTGGAAACAAATTAGAAATTCCTGTAACACAGATCTCAATACCGAGCGCCATTAGAATTAATCCCATAATACGTGTGACCACATTGCTACCAGTTTTACCGAGATATTTCATAATCATTGGACCGGAGCGGAAAATGGCATAACACATTACCGAAAAAATTAAAATAGCCATCGCGAAACCGAGCCAATCTATCCAGCTGTTATAACGTGAAGCCCAGACAATAGTTGAACTGATAGCACCTGGTCCTGCGATTAACGGCATTGCAAGTGGAACAACAGCAATGCTTTCACTTTCAGAAAAATTGGTTGCCCGTTCTTCTTTATTTTGTTTTTCTTCCCCTAATTTACCGCTGATCATTGTCATTGCAATCGAAATAACGAGCAGACCACCGGCGATACGGAAGGAGTTAATAGAAATACTGAAAAAATTAAGCAATGCTTGACCAACAAACAGGCTGGTAAGTAAAACTACACCAATTGCGGTGGATGTAACTAACATTGTTTTTTGGCGTTCGGTTTCATATTGGTTACTCGTCATACTCATAAAAATAGGTAATGACCCTAATGGGTTAGTGACTGCAAATAATCCAATAAAAAACTGCATATAAATAGGGAAGTTTTCAATAAATGTCATAAGCATTAATAATTTCAGTATTGAATAAATTAGAAAGTGTTTATTATGGCATAAGAAGCTGTTATTTACACGCCGCAGTAATTACAATCTCTACTTTCCAGTTTGGATCGGCAAGTTTTGCTTCAACGGTAGATCGTGCAGGTGCTTTACCTGCAACGACCCATTGATCCCAAGCACGATTCATTTCAGCATAGTCATTTATATTAGCTAAGAAGATTTCTGCGCGTAAAATACGAGATTTATCTGAACCGCTTTTTTCCAATAAAATATCGATAAGTTGCAAAATTTGTCGAGTTTGCTCATAGGTGTTCAATGATGAGTCTTCTGCAACTTGTCCTGCTAAATAGACAATTCCTGCATAAATAGTGGCTTCTGATAGGCGGTTATTAGAATCAATATGTTTAATTTCGCTCATAAAGCACTCCTTTAAGTTATAGCTGATGAATTATTTTAAGGGTAAAATGAGTTTCAATTAATAGAACAATCGATAAAGTGTTGCTCTATGAATTTTACACTGATTTGGAAGGGGAACTTCCCGAAAATGGACCACATTCTACAGCCCTGCATAGCGATGTTTCAACTAGTAAGGAGTTTTTGATGAAACCGTTAATTTCTAATCAACACGGAGCGATTGTGATGGCATTATTGCCTTTTTTATATGGAATGCTGCTTTCTAAACCGATCTGGTTACATTTTCTTCTTCTATTATCTTGGTTTTCACTCTATCTGATGACCTATCCGTTTTTAGCACTATTTAAAGGGAGGAATTTAGCACTGTATCGCCGTTGGACCTTTATTTATGGAGGGGCGAGTTTGATGTTTGCTATTTTGCCTTTATGGTATAACCCTCGTATTCTTTGCTTTTTAGGTGCAATGCTACCATTTGTTTTAATCAATATTTACTATACAAGGCAGAAAAATGAGCGAGCATTATTGAATGATATTGCTGCTATTTTGATTTTTGCGATTGCCGGAATGGCGGCTTATTTCTTTTCGCAACAAAAGTGGGATCAAAATATGCTTTCAATCGCGCTTTATCCGACACTCTTCTTTGTCGGTACGACTTTATATGTGAAGAGCGTAATGCGCGAGCGCAAAAATCCTCGTTATTATTATCTCTCCTGTGTGTTTCATACACTTTGTGTTGTTATTGGCTTGTTCGTTAATATTGGTATTGCTTTGGCTTATCTGCTACCGATGTTACGCGCGATTTTTTTGCCGAAATATAAGTTATCGGTAAAACAGATTGGTTTAATTGAGTTCGTTATTTCACTCTATTTTTTGATTGTGCTTTACTTAGCAACGACATAGCTGAATAAATACGGGGCAGGGTTCGCCTTTGTTCGCTGTTAAAAAAATGCTAGAATTTGCGCTTTGTGATCAACAGCGACAGAAAAAAAGATGAGTGAAAATATTTATAATGCGAATGATATAACCGTTCTGAAGGATCTCGAACCGGTGCAGTTGCGCCCCGGAATGTATACTGATACCACCCGTCCTAATCATCTTGGTCAAGAAGTTATTGATAATAGTGTCGATGAGGCTTTAGCCGGTTATGCGACTAAAATTGAGGTTATTCTGTATCAGGATCAATCGTTAGAGGTGATTGATAATGGGCGAGGAATGCCGGTTGATATTCATCCTGTAGAAAAAATTTCCGGTATTGAGCTGATCTTAACCAAACTGCACGCCGGGGGAAAATTCTCAAATAAAAATTACCAGTTTGCCGGTGGTTTACACGGCGTGGGAATTTCAGTTGTAAATGCACTCTCTGCACGCGTTGATGTTTCTGTTAAACGCAATGGTGAAATTTATCATATTGCCTTTGCCGACGGTAAAAAAATAGAAGAGCTGGAAGTGGTCGGCACTTGCGGCAGACGCACAACCGGTACGGCAGTAAGATTTTGGCCTAATGCAAAATATTTTGATTCAGCAAAATTCTCTGTTTCACGTCTTCGTCATTTACTACGCGCGAAAGCGGTGCTTTGTCCGGGATTGGAAATAAAATTTATTGATAAAGTTAATCAAACGGAAGAGCGTTGGTGTTATCAGGATGGGCTTTCTGATTACTTATTAGAAGCCGTTGATGGCGTGGCAACTTTGCCGGAACAACCGTTTATCGGCGAATTTAAAAGTGATACTGAAGCGGTGAATTGGGCGTTATTCTGGTTACCGGAGGGTGGGAATATCATTGGCGAGAGTTATGTTAATCTGATTCCTACGCCACTAGGAGGCACGCACGTCAATGGTTTGCGGCAAGGCTTGTTGGATGCAATGCGAGAATTTTGTGAATTCCGCAATTTATTACCGCGTGGCGTTAAGTTAACGGCGGATGATATTTGGGAGCGCTGTGCTTATATTTTGTCGTTAAAAATGCAGGATCCGCAATTTGCCGGACAGACAAAAGAGCGTTTATCTTCTCGTCAGAGTGCGGTGTTTGTCAGCGGTGTCGTCAAAGATAGTTTTAGTTTATGGCTTAATCAGAATATTCAACAAGCGGAGCAGTTGGCAGAAATGGCGATTGCTTCGGCACAACGTCGCTTACGCAGTGCGAAAAAAGTCGTGCGTAAAAAATTGGTGAGCGGTCCGGCATTGCCCGGAAAATTAGCAGACTGTACCCAACAGGATTTGAGTCGTACCGAGCTGTTTTTGGTGGAGGGCGATTCTGCCGGCGGTTCGGCAAAACAGGCACGTGATCGTGAGTATCAGGCGATTTTGCCGTTACGCGGAAAAATTCTTAACACTTGGGAAGTGGCTGGCGATCAAGTGTTGGGCTCACAAGAAATTCACGATATCGCTGTGGCGTTAGGCATTGATCCCGATACTGATGATTTATCGCAATTACGCTATGGCAAAGTGTGCATTCTAGCGGATGCGGATTCGGACGGTTTGCATATTGCCACCTTATTATGTGCATTGTTTTTGCGTCATTTCCCTAAATTGGTGGAAGAGGGGCACGTTTATGTTGCGATGCCGCCGTTGTACCGTATTGATTTAGGTAAAGAGGTGCATTATGCCTTGGATGAAAATGAAAAAGAGGCCATTTTGGAACGCCTAAAATCTAAAAAAGGCAAAATTAATGTGCAGCGTTTTAAAGGTTTGGGTGAGATGAATCCTTTGCAATTACGCGAAACCACAATGGATCCGAATACACGTCGCTTAGTTCAGTTGGTGTATCAACCGAATCAAGGCAGTGATGACGAGGCGGATCATACATTAGAAATGTTAGATATGCTTTTGGCGAAAAAACGTGCGGATGATCGTAAAAATTGGTTACAAGAAAAAGGCGATCACGCAGAGTTAAACGTTTAAGTTTGGTAAAGAGAAATGAGTACAATTAATTACGAAGGCGTTGAGCAGATGCCGATAGGGCATTTTACGGAGAATGCGTACCTCAATTATTCAATGTATGTGATTATGGATCGTGCATTGCCATTTATCGGCGATGGTTTAAAACCGGTGCAGCGTCGTATTATTTATGCGATGTCCGAATTAGGTTTGAATGCGAGTGCGAAGTATAAAAAATCGGCGCGTACGGTCGGTGACGTACTGGGTAAATTCCATCCGCACGGCGATATCGCTTGTTATGGAGCAATGGTATTGATGGCTCAGCCGTTTTCTTATCGCTATCCTCTGGTTGATGGGCAGGGTAACTGGGGCGCACCAGATGACCCGAAATCTTTTGCGGCAATGCGTTATACCGAATCTCGTTTATCAAAAATTTCAGAATTATTGCTTTCGGAATTGGGGCAGGGAACGGTCGATTATCAACCAAATTTTGACGGTACTCTTGATGAGCCACAATATTTGCCGGCAAGATTACCGCATATTTTATTAAATGGTACAACTGGGATAGCGGTGGGAATGGCAACTGATATTCCTCCACATAATATTAATGAAATTGCTCAAGCATTAATTTTGTTGTTGGATAATCCAGATGTCTCAATGGATGAATTATTAAATATTGTTAAAGCTCCAGATTTTCCAACAGAGGCAGAAATTATTACGCCTAAAGAGGATTTGCGAAAAATCTATCTGAATGGCAAAGGCTCACTAAAAATGCGGGCGGTATGGAGTAAAGAGGATGGCGAAATTGTGATTACTGCACTGCCTTATCAGGCTTCAGGCGCTAAAATTATTGAGCAGATTGCGACACAGATGCGCAATAAGAAATTGCCGATGGTAGATGATATTAAAGATGAATCGGATCACGAAAATCCAACCAGATTGGTGATTGTTCCACGTTCTAATCGAGTTGATGAAAATGAACTCATGGCGCATCTGTTTGCTACTACGGATTTAGAAAAAAGTTATCGTGTCAATATGAATATGATCGGTTTAGATCGTAAACCGGCAGTGAAAAATTTATATACGATTTTAACGGAATGGCTCAGTTTCCGTCGTCAAACGGTCACTCGTCGCTTGCAATATCGTTTGGATAAAGTGTTATCAAGACTACATATTCTAGACGGGTTGTTGATTGCTTTCTTAAATATTGATGAAGTTATTCATATTATTCGCAATGAAGATGAACCTAAACAGGAGTTAATGTCGAGATTTGCCTTATCAGAAGAGCAGGCGGAAGCGATTCTGAATTTACGTTTACGTCATTTAGCGAAATTGGAAGAAACTGAATTAAGAGCGGAGCAGAAACAGTTAGAGCAGGAACGCAAACAGTTGGAAAAAATATTATCTTCGGATAAAAATTTGAACCAATTGATCAAAAAAGAGATTGAGCAAGATGCAAAAACGTATGCCAGCCCGAGATTATCGAAAATTGTTGAGCGTGAAGAGGCAAAAGCAATCTCTGAAAGTGCTTTGGTGCCGGTAGAACCGGTAACAGTGATTCTCTCTGAAATGGGATGGGTGCGTTGCGCCAAAGGGCATGATATTGATCCACAAAGTTTAAGTTATAAGGCAGGAGATAATTATCTGGCTCACGTTTGTGGTCGTTCTAATCAACAGGTGATTTTTCTTGATAGCACAGGGCGGAGTTATAGTTTGGATCCCCTTTCTTTACCTTCTGCTCGTTCACAAGGAGAACCGATAACCGGTAAATTAACATTGCCGACAGGCGCAATGATAGAACAGCTATTGATGCCGAAAGCAGAACAAGCACTATTAATGGCATCTGATGCCGGTTATGGTTTTGTCTGCAATACGGAAGATTTAATCACTCGTAATAAAGCAGGTAAAGCGGCGATTTCATTACCTGAAAATGCAAAAGTGTTGCCTCCGGTAGTGATTGAAAACAAATCGGTTTTATTGGTGGCAATTACTTCAGCGAACAAAATGTTACTCTTCCCACTCAGTGAATTGCCGGAGTTATCAAAAGGAAAAGGAAATAAAATTATCAATATTCCTGCTGCGAAAGCAAAAGCAAGAGAGGAGTTGTTGGTGAGATTATTTGTAATTGAAGAGGGCAGTTCTTTGATATTCCGTTCCGGTAAGCGTAAAGTGACTTTGGATGCGAAAGAAATCAGGCATTATTACGGTGAACGTGGTCGTAGAGGCACTCCATTACCACGCGGTATACAGAATAGTGCGGAAATAGAGATTATTCCACCGGAAAAACCGGAAGAATTTGTATTAACAAATTAAGCACAGAAATATGAAGGTAAATATTTGCTATTGCAATAGCAAAAAGGTAGAATATGCGACTCTTATCGTGGCTGGATTAGAGATCGGCTACGATGTGTTTTAATTTAACTTTATTAGGAGTTTATTTATGTCTCTAAGTACTGAAGCAAAAGCGAAAATCGTTGCCGAATACGGTCGTGATGCAAAAGATACTGGTTCGCCAGAAGTTCAAATTGCATTATTAACTGCACAAATTAACCACTTACAAGAACATTTCTCAGTTCACAAAAAAGATCACCATGGTCGTCGTGGTTTACTAGGGATGGTTTCTCGTCGTCGTAAATTGTTAGATTATTTAAGACGTTCTAACTTAGACAGTTATACTAAATTAATCGCAAGTTTAGGTTTACGTCGATAATTTTTTTACGTTTTTGTATAGCTCGAAAACACCTGTTTTCGAGCTTTTTTGTTTTTATCAATTATACATTTTGTCAACCTCTTTGCACATAATGTGTGCGGATGAGTATAACCATATGTATTCTTAGTATTTACTATCAATTGTACAGCTGTACAAATCCTTAAATCTCTTCTACCTCCTAGTTTATCAAACTATGTTAAATTAATATGTATAAAATTAAAAAATACATTAAAATTATAAAAATTAATAAAAAAGATGACAAAAATATTAATTAAATGTTAATGTATTGCTCCATTTTTATATCATCCTAAGAAGCAGAGTCATGATTACATATGTAAAAGTGCTGTTATTTTATCCGCCAGCATAAACATTTTGTGCTTCATTCTCTAAAACTTTAGTTTGTTTCTGTATTGAGGTTATTTTTTATGAAACTGAGTAGTAAACAGACCAAATGGAGCTTGGTACTTATCTGTGCTACTTTTTTATTAAGTGGTTGTGAGAATGCTGTATTGCTCAATCCTAAAGGTCAAATTGGGATGGCGGAGCGTGACTCATCCTGATTGCAACCGGTTTAATGTTGCTTGTCGTGATTCCGGTAATCATAATGGCAATCGTATTTGCCAGAAAATATCGGGAAAGCAATGTAAAAGAGAAATACTCTCCAAACTGGGCGCATTCCAATAAGATCGAAATGGTGGTTTGGGGAATTCCTGTCATCACTATCCTTATTTTAGGAACCATCACTTGGAAAACCACCCATTCACTTGATCCATACCGCCCATTAGAACATGAGAATAAACCAATCACTATTCAAGTCGTTTCTCTAGATTGGAAATGGTTGTTTATTTATCCTGAACAAGGCATTGCGACGGTGAATGAAATTGCCTTCCCACAAAATACCCCTATAGAATTCAAAATCACTTCAGATACTGTGATGAATTCTTTCTTCATTCCACAATTGGGTAGCCAAGTTTATGCGATGGCTAGTATGCAGACTAAACTACATTTGATCGCTGATGAACCCGGTACTTATAAAGGTATTTCTGCGAGTTATAGTGGTTCAGGATTTTCGGGTATGAAATTCAACGCGATTGCTACTCCGGATGAAGCCTCTTTTGCAGATTGGGTCGCTAAAGTGAAACAGTCACCAGATTCTTTGAACACTATGGATGCATATAATCAAGTCGCTATCCCGAGTAAATATGATAAGCCGAAATATTTCTCCAGTGTAGTTCCGAATCTCTTTTATGACATTATGGCAAAATTTGGTAGTCCGCATATGCATAAGCCGGATATGCAAGGGCATAGCACACATATTTCACATAATGAGTCATCAGTCGCAATTACTGAATAGTTAAATAAGCATCGAAGGAATAACTATGTTAGGAAAATTATCATTAGACGCGATACCGTTTCATGAACCTATTGTGATGGTAACGGTTAGCGGTATTATTTTGGGCGGTATTGCTGTCATTATCGCTTTAACTTATTTTAAATTGTGGGGGCCGTTATGGCGTGACTGGATTACGACTGTTGACCATAAACGTATTGGTATTATGTATATCTTTTTAGCTATCATTATGTTAATACGTGGTTTTGCCGATGCAATTATGATGCGTAGTCAGCAGTTTTTAGCATCAGGGGGCTACGCAGGCTTTTTGCCACCGGAACACTATGACCAAATCTTTACGGCTCACGGTGTTATTATGATTTTCTTCGTAGCTATGCCGTTTGTGATCGGTTTAATGAATATTGTTATTCCATTGCAAATTGGTGCTCGCGACGTTGCATATCCGTTTTTAAACAATTTAGGCTTTTGGTTTACTGCTGTTAGTGTGGTTTTGATTAACCTCTCTTTGGGGGTGGTGAGTTCGCTAAAACCGGTTGGTTGGCTTATCCGCCATTGTCGGAATTGCAATATAGTCCTGATGTGGGCGTTGATTATTGGATTTGGACGTTACAAATATCGGGTATAGGAACGACATTAAGTGCGATTAACTTTATTGCCACTATCCTCAAAATGCGTGCACCGGGAATGAGCTTGATGAAAATGCCAATTTTCTGTTGGGCTTCTTTCTGTTCTAACGTGTTGATTTTAACTTCATTCCCGATTTTAACCGCAAGCGTTGCTTTACTTACATTAGATCGTTATTTGGGTACCCATTTTTTTACCAATGATTTGGGTGGCAATATGATGATGTATATCAACCTAATTTGGGCGTGGGGGCATCCGGAAGTATATATTCTGGTATTACCTATGTTTGGGGTTTATGCAGAAGTTACTGCTACTTTCTCTCGTAAGAAAATGTTTGGTTATACCTCAATGGTGTGGGCGACAGTATGTATTACTATCTTGTCTTTCATCGTTTGGTTACACCATTTCTTTACTATGGGATCAGGCGCAAATGTTAATGCTTTCTTTGGTATAGCAACAATGATTATTTCCATTCCAACAGGGGTGAAAATTTTCAATTGGCTATTCACTATGTATCAAGGGCGTATCAAACTTAGTGTACCGATGTTATGGACTATTGGTTTTATTGTGACCTTTGCTATTGGTGGAATGACAGGTGTGCTATTGGCAGTACCGGCTGCTGACTTTGTGTTACACGGCAGCGTATTCTTAATTGCTCACTTCCATAACACTATTATTGGTGGTGTGGTGTTCGGGCTCTTTGCCGGATTGAACTACTGGTTCCCTAAAGCATTCGGTTTTACTTTAAACGAAAAATGGGGTAAACGTGCATTCTGGTGCTGGCAAATCGGTTTCATTGTTGCGTTTTTACCGCTATATGCATTAGGTTTTATGGGAATGACTCGCCGATTAAGCCAACAAATTGATCCTGAATATCATACATTACTCGGCGTAGTAGCACTTGGTGCAGTGATTATTGCTTTGGGTATTGCTTGTCAGTTTATTCAACTTGGTGTATCTATCCGTGATCGAAATAAAAACAGAGATACCACCGGCGACCCTTGGGGTGGACGCACTCTTGAATGGGCAACTTCTTCACCACCACCTTTCTATAATTTTGCGGTGACTCCTAGAGTAGAAGAGCGTGATGCTTTTTGGGATAACAAAGAAAAAGGTGTGGCTTATGCTAAACCAACAACTTATACCCCTATTCATATGCCGAAAAATACCGCTGCGGGTGTCATCATTGCTGTATTTACTATGATTTTTGGTTTCGCAATGATATGGCATATCTGGTGGTTAGCAATCGTGAGTTTCGTCGGTATGGTTGTTACTTGGATTGCTAAAAGTTTCGATCAAGATGTGGATTATTATGTTCCTGTCGATCAAATTGAAACGATTGAAAATAAACACTTTAAAGAATTATCTCAAGCAGGGCTGCAATAATGTCAACAAATACTGTAATACATAACGGTGTCCATCAAGGACACCACGATATTGGGCCGATTAAAGTTTTCGGGTTTTGGATTTATTTAATGAGCGACTTGATTCTCTTTTCTTGTCTGTTCGCAACCTATATCGTGTTGTTACCTGGTACAGCAGGGGCACCGAGCGGCAAAGATATTTTTGAGTTACCTTATGTATTAGTGGAAACCTTCCTATTGCTGTTCAGTTCCATTACTTATGGGTTTGCTGTTTTAGCAATGAATCGCAATAATGTTAGGCAGGTTTTATTATGGTTAGTAGTAACTTTCCTATTTGGTGCTGCTTTCGTTGGTATGGAAATCAATGAGTTCCACCATTTAATTGCACAAGGTGTAGGGCCTGATCGTAGTGGTTTCCTTTCCGGATTCTTTACCTTGGTCGGTACACACGGTTTACATGTTACTGCCGGATTGATTTGGATGGTGGTAATGATGATTCAGGTGGTTACACGCGGTTTATCTGCGGTTAACCGTACTCGTCTAATGTGTTTAAGTTTATTCTGGCACTTCCTTGACATTGTTTGGATTTGTGTCTTTTCCGTTGTTTATTTAATGGGGGTCTTGCTATGAGTTACAATAACCACAATTATGCCACTACTGAACACGGTAGTGTTAAAAGCTATCTTATTGGTTTTGGTTTATCTGTTATTTTGACATTAATTCCATTCCTGATGGTGATGAATGGCAGTGCATCCAAAATATCATTATTGGTAATTATTGCTGTCACTGCTGTGATACAGCTAATTGTTCAGCTTGTCTGTTTCTTGCATATGGGAACTTCTGAAGATGGACGCTGGAATCTCATATCATTTATTTTTACCGCAATTGTGATTCTATTATTGGTGGCATTATCCATCTGGATTATGTGGAGTTTGAATGCCAATATGATGGCAGGCTAATAGGATTTACTATGATTAAATCTTACCTACAAGTAACCAAACCGGGAATTATCATCGGCAATCTTATTTCGGTTGTCGGTGGGTTTCTGTTAGCGGCCAAAGGGCATATGGATCATACGCTGTTTTCTTATACGATTCTTGGTGTGTCATTAGTAGTAGCATCAGGTTGTGCATTTAATAATCTGATTGATCGTGATATTGATCGTAAAATGGAACGCACTAAAAATCGTGTATTAGTTAAAGGTTTAGTTTCAGTACATATTACTTTTGCGTTAGCCATTGTATTAGGTATTTTAGGATTTGCTATCCTTTATTTTGGCGCCAATCCTCTGGCTATGTGGCTGGCTGTTATGGGTTTTGTGGTATATGTGTTTGTGTATAGCCTTTATATGAAGCGTCATTCTGTTTATGGTACGCTCATAGGTAGTTTGTCTGGTGCCGCTCCACCTGTTATTGGTTATTGTGCCGTAAGTAATGAATTTGATACGGGTGCATTGATTTTATTAGCTATTTTTAGTTTGTGGCAAATGCCACATTCTTATGCTATTGCGATTTTCCGTTTCAAGGACTATCAAGCAGCCAATATTCCTGTGTTGCCAGTGGTAAAAGGTATTGCTGTTGCTAAGCATCATATTTTGCTGTATATCATAGCCTTTATGTTTGCTGCACTTATGTTATCAATAGGTGGTTATGTCGGTTATAAATACCTTGTGGTAGCCACTGCTGTAAGTGTGTGGTGGTTATGTATGGCATTATCGGGTTATAAATCAGAGAATAATGATTATGTTTGGGCAAGAAAATTGTTTGTCTTTTCTATCATTGCTATTTGTACCCTAAATATTATGATGTCTATTGATTTTATGGTTCCGGCACATTCAATTGTTAGTTTGACCAATTAATTGTTTGATAAACTTACTCAGCATCATATAAAAAATCTGTCCTTTGGGCAGATTTTTTATATTTTCCTAATTTTGTTAAAAATAGTATGAATAAAACAGTGCTTAATAATGATAATTGTATGACCGTTGAAGAGCGTAAAGCTACTTGGGGACTCGGTACAATTTTTTCCTTACGTATGTTTGGAATGTTTATGGTATTACCAGTATTAACTACTTATGGAATGCATTTACAGGGAGCGAATCAGATTCTTATCGGTATAGCTATTGGTATATATGGTTTTATGCAAGCGATCTTTCAAATCCCTTTTGGTTTATGGTCTGATAAGATAGAACGTAAAACTTTAATTATTTTAGGGGCATCCATTTTTGTGATTGGTAGCATCATTGCTGCTTTGTCTAGCTCAATTTGGGGAGTGATTATTGGGCGAGCCTTACAAGGTAGTGGTGCAATTTCTGCGGCGGTAATGGCATTATTATCCGATTTGACACGTGAACAGATTCGTACTAAAGCAATGGCATTTATAGGTGTATCTTTTGGTATTACTTTTGCGGTTGCTATGGTGACAGGACCTATCATTACCTACCAGATTGGTTTACAAGGGTTATTTTGGTTTATAGCGGTATTGGCTACAGGTGGGATTTTCTTAACCATAACAGTGATCCCAAAAAGTCAATATCACATACGTAACAGTGAATCGGCAGTGATTAAGGGGTGTTTGAAAGAGGTATTACAGCAACCACATGAAACTTAACATTGGTATTTTCTGTATGCATTGTTTGTTGATGACAACTTTTATTGCTTTACCTCTTTGTTTTGAGCAGGCTGGTTTTCCAGCTTATCGTCATTGGCAGATTTATCTTGTCACAATGTTGATTGCTTTTGTAAGTGTAGTTCCGGGGATTATTATTGCTGAAACTAAACGCAAAATGAAGGTTGTTTTCTTGTTCTGTATTATGATCTTGATTGCTGCTGAAGCAACTTTATGGTGTGCAGATAATCAGTTGTGGGTGCTTATTCTTGGAACTTTATTGTTTTTTATCGGCTTTAATCTTATGGAAGCATTGCTTCCTTCCCTTATTAGTAAAGAAGCACCGGCAGGAAGCAAAGGCACAGCGTTAGGAATTTATTCGACATTCCAGTTTTTTGGTGCTGCCGCCGGAGGAAGTATCGGCGGTTGGATTGTTGGGCATTTTGGCACAGAGGTATTGTTTCTAACAGCAATGCTGTTGGCTATTTTATGGCTTGCACTTGCTTTTACTATGAATGAACCTCCATATTTGGCTAATTTGCGTATTCGTCTTACTGAATGTAGAAATTCTACTGTGTGGAAAGATTTTTTCTTACAACAAATTGGAGTGTGTGAGGCTATTATTATTCCTGAAGAGCAAAGTGCTTATATTAAAATTGATAGTATGATGACTAATCGTCAAATTTTAGAAGCAGCAGTCGCTAGACAAGAAAAAATAGGTTTATTTTAATTCGTTAATAGTTTCATTAAAAAATTTCTAAATAGTTCTAGTTCTTGATGTTCACGATGATGAATATATTTTAGAGGCATAACCTCTTTTAAATCAGGGGTATTCATAGAGAAAAATTTTATATGTTGTTTGGTGAATAGAAATATTAAATGACTTTAATGATACGAGATGGGAATGTAGCCTGATGTCTTATAGTATCAGCCTTTAAGTCGCTTTTTAGTAGACATTCTGTTTACTATATTATTTGGTTTCTATAGATAAAAAATTGGGGTAATTATAAGGAATAATTACCCCAATTTTTGTTTATTATGTAGTATTCAAATAATGAAAATAATATAGTTAAAAGTATAAATAATTTTGATAATTAAACATTATTAAATTTATTTTTATGGTAAAAGTTTATCTATTTTCTTTTTTTAAGAAAAAGATTCTATTGGCTATAATAGAATCTTTTTGATTAATTATTCTTCTTTCCCTTTCATATTATTTAATGCAAGTAGTCCTTTATCACAACTTTTAATTTGGTGTTCAACGCTCATTTGTAAGATTTTTTGTTTGCTTTCGGATAGTTTATTTTTGATGTTTGCAATCTGTAGATGAGTTCCGGGTTGTTTTTCTGCTTCTGAAATGAGTTCTTCTGTCTGTTGGAATAATTGTTGACATTGGCTAGGGATTTGAGGGTTTTTGTTTGCAAAACTATTAGAAGTTAAAGCACAAAAAAACAGCGCTACTAAGAAACTAAATTTAAACATATACTGACCGTAAGATTTTAAAAAATCCGTTGAAAAAATGTGCAATAAAAATAACAAAAAAAGAAGGTATTGTCTATAAAAAATGACTTCATCAAAGGAATAAAAAGTTGTTTTTGTCGGTAAATCAAAAAATAAGTTTTTAATAAAATGTTACAAAAAATATAAAAATTGATATGTATCAAATAATATTCTGTTATTGAAATTTATTTTTTTGATTTTAATGCGATTTTGTGATCAATCTAAAACTTTTTGGGTTTCCTCTACCCCATTTTTAGGAGTAAAATAAAAGATGTATTAAACGGTTAGAGTTATCCTTTATTTCAATGTGAAATAAATCATATCTTTACCTGAGTTTGATATTTAAGCTAATTAATTGATATTGATTAATAGCTAATGGGGTGATTACAGGATTTGTAATCTTTTTTAAACTTGTATTGAGTACAAGAGGTTGATTGAGATGTTAGACATTGTTGAACTCTCGAGATTGCAGTTTGCATTGACTGCACTATACCACTTCCTATTCGTACCTGTAACATTGGGTTTGTCCTTTATTCTTGTAATAATGGAAACCATCTATGTAACGACAGGGAAAGAGGTATATAAAGATATGACTAAGTTCTGGGGCAAATTGTTTGGTATTAACTTTGCTCTAGGAGTGACAACTGGTATCACAATGGAATTCCAATTTGGTACTAACTGGTCTTATTATTCACACTATGTAGGTGATATCTTCGGTGCACCATTAGCAATTGAAGCGTTACTTGCATTCTTCTTAGAATCTACTTTCGTGGGTTTATTCTTCTTCGGTTGGGATAGACTTTCAAAAGCGAAACACTTGTTATCAACTTACTGCGTTGCATTCGGTTCGAACTTATCTGCCATGTGGATTTTGGTTGCAAACGGCTGGATGCAAGATCCTGTAGGCGCAGAATTCAATTTTGATACTATGCGTATGGAAATGAGTAGTTTCCTAGAACTATGGTTAAATCCTCAAGCACAAACTAAATTCTTGCATACTTTGTCTTCTGGGTATGTTTGTGGTGCAATTTTCGTATTAGCAGTCAGTTCTTATTATTTGCTTAAAGGTCGTGATATCGGTTTTGCAAAACGTTCTTTCTCAGTTGGTGCAACATTCGGCTTCATTGCAATATTATCTGTTTTAATTATGGGAGATGAAGCAGGTTATGAAGTCGGTCAGGCTCAACCAACTAAACTTGCCGCTATGGAAGGAGAGTGGGATACTGAACCGGCTCCGGCTGCGTGGAATATTGCTATCATTCCGAATTCACAAGAAGGTCGTAATGAATTTGCATTACAAATTCCTTACGCTGCAGGTATCATTGCAACCCGTTCTTTAGATAAAGAAATTACCGGTTTGAATGATTTACGAGTTCAAAATGAAGAACGTGTACGTAATGGTATGGTTGCATACGGTTTATTGGAAAAACTTCGTTCAGGTCAAAAAGATGCAGATACTATTGCTCAATTTAAAGCAGTGGAAAAAGATCTTGGGTACGGTTTATTGTTAAAACGTTATACCAATAATGTTGTTGATGCAACTGACGAACAAGTAAAACAGGCAGCAGCCGATACTATTCCTGATGTTGGACCTACTTTCTGGTCATTCCGTATTATGATATTTGCAGGCGGTTTATTACTACTTCTCATTATCGGTGCATTTATTGCAAATATCAGAAAAACTGTTGGTGAAAACAAGTTTTTACTTAAAGCTTTGCTTTATGGGCTTCCTTTACCGTGGATTGCAATTGAATCAGGTTGGTTCTTAGCTGAATATGGAAGACAACCTTGGGCAATCTTTGAGGTATTACCGGTAGGCGTAGCGAACTCTGCATTGACAACTGGAGATCTCTGGTTCTCAATTGGTCTAGTTTGTGCGTTATATACTATCTTCTTAGTTGCAGAAGTATATCTAATGGTTAAATATAGTCGACTTGGTCCAAGTTCATTAAAAACAGGTCGTTACTATTTTGAACAATCAACTAAATAAGCAGGAGCCTAAATCATGATTGATTATGAATTTCTACGATTTGTATGGTGGATCCTCTTAGGTGTGTTGCTTATTGGCTTTGCAGTTACTGACGGATTCGATATGGGGGTTTTAACACTTCTTCCTTTTGCAGGTAAAAAAGAAGTGGAAAAGCGTATTATGCTTAACTCTATCGCTCCTCACTGGGATGGTAACCAAGTTTGGTTATTAACTGCCGGTGGTGCAATGTTTGCTGCATTCCCACTTATTTATGCAACATCCTTCTCAGGATTTTATATTGCAATGATCCTTGTTTTAGCTGCATTATTCTTCCGTCCTGTTGGATTAGAATATCGTGCTAAAGTGGAAAATCCAACTTGGCGTAAAGCGTGGGACTTAGGATTGTTTATCGGTGGTTTTGTTCCTTCACTTGTTTTTGGGGTAGCTTTTGGTAATTTATTACAAGGCGTACCTTTTGAATTTAGTTCTATTGTTCAAGTGAAATATACAGGATCATTCTTTGAATTATTAAATCCATTTGCACTTCTTTGTGGAGTTATTAGTT
This sequence comes from Gallibacterium sp. ZY190522, assembly GCF_054166015.1. Lineage (NCBI taxonomy): Bacteria > Pseudomonadati > Pseudomonadota > Gammaproteobacteria > Pasteurellales > Pasteurellaceae > Gallibacterium > Gallibacterium sp. ZY190522. The sequence continues at coordinate 1,335,945 of NZ_CM135118.1, read as the reverse complement.
TAGCAATGTTAACAACACAAGGTGCAGCTTGGTTACAAATGAAAACAACTGCTGATTTACGTAATCGTGCAAGAGTGATTTCTCAAGTCGGTGCGTTAATCACTTTAGTTGCATTTGTATTAGCTGGAGTATGGTTATTATTCAAAGACGGTTTCGTTGTAACTAGTGCGATCGATCACAGTGCTCCTACATCACCGTTTGGTAAAGAAGTGATTATGCAGGAAGGTGCTTGGTTCAATAATTACAAAGAAATGCCTATTCTTTGGATTTTCCCTGCATTGGCAGTTGTTTCCGCATTATTGAATATTGTGTTCTCTAAAGCGGATCGTTCCGGATTTGCCTTCTTATTCTCATCATTGACAATGGCGGGCATCATTTTAACTTGTGGTGTTTCAATGTTCCCATTCTTAATGCCATCAATTACTCATCCGGAAATGAGCTTATTATTATGGGATTCAAGCTCAAGCCAATTAACATTGACATTAATGTTAATCTTAGCTGTGATTTTTGTAGTTATCCTATTAAGCTATACAATTTGGTCATATATTAAGATGTTTGGTCGTATCGATGAAAACTTCATCGAAAATAACAAACACTCATTATACTAAGGAGAAATTTATGTTTTATGTAACTTGGGTTTTGGGCGTGTTATTTGCAGTTTGCTTAACAGCAGTGATCAATATCAGTATTGAAAAAACTGGTAAGTTTGATGAGTAATAATACGATATGATTCAAACACTGTATCAATTAACAAATAAGGGCTCAATTCGAGCCCTTTCATTCGTTCTCGCATTTATTCTAACAGCAACAATTTTTTTGCATACGGAACGCTTTGCATTGGATTATGGTGGTATTTCGCCGCTTTATACGTTGATTATTTTTTGGAGCGTAGCGACACTATGGATTCACGGCTTTGGTTTGGAAATTTATAAAACAATATGGAAATTATTGTTTTTACCGATTTTTTCTTATATTGTTGCGATTATTGCACTCATATTTATTTATTTTATGTGATGGCAAAGAAAAAATTTTTACGTTTAAGTCATCAAGCCTATTGCAGTTAATTTGCGCGTTCATTAGAATAGCGAAACTTTTTTGTTATAGAGAAACAGATAGCAGTAGCAATGAAAAATAACTCTACATATCCGGTTCGCATCTATTATGAAGATACTGATGCAGGGGGTGTTGTTTATCATTCTCGCTATCTTCATTTTTTTGAACGAGCGAGAACAGAATTCTTGAGAGAAAAAGGGTTCTCTCAAAATGAAATTATACAACAGCAAGGTATTGCTTTTGTTGTTAAACAGATGGAAATTGATTTCCGCTACCCAGCTCGCCTAGACGATTTATTAATTGTCGAAACGACTTTAGTTGAAGTTAAAAATGCCAGTTTGGTTTTCACACAGAAGTTAATTCAAGAGAACAAACTTTATTGTTCTGCAATAGTGAAAGTAGCTTGCGTAAATATAAATCTCATGAAACCCACCTCACTTCCTCAAGAAATCAAAAGATTACTCAAAGATGAAAAACCGTGATAGACAGTTTATGGAGCATTAAATGTCTGAATTGAATTTTTTCGACTTATTTCTTAAAGCCAGTGTAGTTGTACAAATAGTGATTTCAATCTTAATCCTATTTTCAATTATTTCTTGGGCAATTATTATTCAACGCAGTAAGATTCTTTCTAAAGCATTAAAACAATCAATGGCTTTTGAAGAACGCTTTTGGTCAGGTGAAGATTTAACTAAACTTTATGAAGGATTATCCAATCGTCGTGACGGACTTTCTGGTAGTGAGCAAATCTTTTTCGTTGGCTTTAAAGAATTTTCTCGCCTTAAACAGGCTAATCCTAACGCATCAGAATCTATTATCCAAGGAAGTTCGCGTGCAATGCATTTGGCGATGAATCGTGAGATTGAAGATGTAGAAAATACAGTGCCTTTCTTAGCGACAGTTGCTTCAGTGAGTCCTTATATCGGGTTATTCGGTACAGTGTGGGGAATTATGCACGCATTTATGGCATTAAGTAATGTTAAGCAGGCAACCTTGCAAATGGTGGCACCTGGTATTGCTGAAGCTCTAATTGCAACTGCAATTGGGCTTTTTGCGGCAATTCCTGCGGTAATGGCTTATAACCGTTTGAGTTTAAGAGTGAATAAGCTTGAACAGAATTATGCAAATTTTATTGATGAATTTACGACAATTTTGCACCGCAAAGTATTTGGTCAAAGTAATTTTCATAACTAATTTTTATTAATGTTGAAGAGGACATTATGCAATCTCGTCGTCAGGGTCGATCAATAAAGTCTGAAATTAATATCGTCCCGTTTTTGGATGTATTGTTAGTTTTATTATTAATATTTATGGCTACTGCACCGATTATTAGCCAAAGTGTGCAAGTTGATTTGCCGGACTCTACTGACAGTCAAACCGTTTCTAATGAAGATAAAACACCTGTTATTTTGGAAGTTGACGGTACAAATCAATATACGCTTTCTATTGATGGTGTAAGAAATGAAAATCTAACCGAAGAAATGGTTGTTCAAATGTCAAAAGAAGCATTTGAAAAGGATAATACAACACTGTTTCTTGTTGGTGGGGCAAAAGATGCACCTTATGAAGAAATTATCAAAGGGTTAAATTTACTGCATACCGCAGGGATAAAAAGCGTGGGTTTAATGACGGATCCGCTATAAAGATTAGGATAGTATTGTGCAATATAATCAACAACAGAAATTCAAAAAAGCAGTTTTGATTTCAATTCTTTTGCACATTCTGCTTTTTGGTTTACTTTTTATCGGTTCAAGACTGGAAGAAGTAAGACCAATGGGGGGCGGTGAGGGCAATGGCGAAGTTTTGGGTGCCATTATGGTTGATACTGGGGCTGCCGCTCAAGAATGGGGCAGATTACAGCAAGAGAAGAAAGGTAATCCGCCATCAAAACGAGAAATAGCTGATAAAGAAAGAGAACAGCAAAGTAAAGAACAGGCTGAAAAAGAACGCCAAGAACAGCAAAATATCAAAGAAGCAAAAGAAAAAGCAGAACAGGCGGCAAGAGAAAAGGCGGAACAAGAAGCTAAAGAGAAAGCTGAACAATTAGCGAAAGAACAAGCGGAAAAAGCAGCAAAAGAGAAAGCAGAAAAATTAGCGAAGGAACAAGCGGAAAAGGCAGCTTTAGCTGAAGCACAAGCAAAAAAAGAGGCAAAAGAAAAAGAGGCTAAAGCAGCTGCTGAGGCTAAAGCGAAAGCTGAAAAAGTAGCAGCTGAAGCTAAAGCTAAAGCGGAAAAAGAGGCTAAAGAAAAAGCTGAAAAAGCAGCAGCTGAAGCTAAAGCAAAAGCGGAACAAGCAGCAAAAGCCAAAGCAGCTGCTGAGGCTAAAGCGAAAGCTGTTGCAGAAGCAAAAGCCGCTGCAAAGGCTAAGGCAGATGCGGAAGCAAAAGCACAACGTTTAGCTCAACAGAATGCATTGGATGATTTCCTTAATAATGGTGATATTGGCGGTGGTAGTAGTCGTCAAGGAAGTAACAGTAACCGTAAAGGAGCAGAAGGCTCTAGCGGTGGTAATGGTGCTGGTGAAGGAGATGTTGTTGGAGATCAATATACAGCAATTATTAAGCGTGAAATTCAACGCCGTTGGTTGAAAGATTCAAGTTTTGCCAATAAAGTTTGTACGGTACAAATTGAATTGGCGAGAGATGGAACAATTTTAAATTATCACAAAGTTTCTGGTTCAGATGATATCTGTACATCAGCATTGAGAGCGGTAGCCTTAACGAAGAAAGTGCCGGCGCCACCATCAGATGCCGTGTATAGAAAATATCAAAAGCCGGTAATTGATTTTAAATTGAGATAGGTAATACTTGAGGAAGAGTGACCTTATGATTAAAAAATTTGTATATAGTTGGATGTTTGCAGTGGTATGCTTGCTAACGCAGTCGACACAGCTATTTGCTGAAGTCAGAATTGTTATTGATGAAGGGGTTGATAGTGCACGCCCAATTGCGGTTGTTCCTTTTAAATGGAATGGTCCCGGTTCAGCACCTGCTGATATTGCAGATATTATCTCTTCAGACTTACGCTTTAGCGGTAAATTCAATCCTATCCCGGTGGACAGAATGCCTCAGCAGCCAACTTCTGCTGGTGAAGTCAATGTTGAAGCTTGGTCAGCATTAGGTATTGATGCTATTGTTGTTGGACAGGTAACACCTGCAGGTGGTGGTTATAATATTTCATACCAGCTTGTTGATACTGTTGGAGCTTCAGGTACACCTGGTGCTGTTCTATCTCAGAATTCTTATACCGTAACCAATCAATGGATTCGTTGGGGAGCACATACTGTCAGTGATCAGGTGTTTGAAAAATTAACCGGTATTAGAGGAGCATTTAGAACGCGCATTGCTTATGTTATCCAAAATAATTCCGGTTCTTACGATTTACAAGTATCTGACTATGACGGTTATAATGCTTTTAATGTATTCCATAGTTCGCAACCTATTATGTCGCCAGCTTGGTCTGCAGATGGTAAAAAATTAGCATATAGCGTATTTGAAAATAAAAAATCTTTATTAGTTTTGCAAGATCTTGCTAGTAAATCCCGTAAAATTATTGCATCATTACCAGGTCATAACGGCGCACCATCATTCTCACCGGATGGCTCTCGTATAGCATTTGCTTCGAATGAGGATGGTGTGTTGAATATTTATGTAATGGGTGTTGGTGGTGGTTCACCTGTAAAATTAACTAGTGGTAGCGGTAATAATACAGAGCCAAGCTGGTCTAGTGACGGTTCTTCCATTATCTTTACTTCTGATAGAGGTGGTGCGCCGGCTGTTTATATGATGGGGGCTAATGGTGGTGGTGCATCATTAGTTAGTCCTCCGGGAAATAGCTATAGTGGTGAAATGTCTCCAGATGGTAAAGAAATTGTCATGGTCAATGGTAATAAATTAGTGAAAAAAGATTTAGAAAGTGGAAGTATTATTGCATTAACTTCTACCTTCCTAGATGAAAGCCCAAGCTTTGCACCTAATGGAACTATGGTTATTTATAGTTCTACCCAAGGTGTAAGCAAAGTGCTACAATTAGTGTCCTCAGACGGACGTTTCAAAGCAAGGTTGCCTGGTTCAGGGGGACAAATTAAATTCCCTGCTTGGTCACCATATTTAACTCAAAATTAAGGAGAATAAAATGAAAAAATTAGCTAAAGTGTTAATGGTTGCAGCACCAGTATTAGCGTTAGCAGCTTGTAGCAGCTCTGATAAAGCAGCTGATCAACAAGGTAAACTTTACGGTAATATGACTGCGCAAGAATTACAACAACGCTACAACACTGTATATTTTGGTTTTGATAAATATGATATCCAACCAGAATATGCTCAATTATTAGATGCTCATGCACAATACTTAACAGATACTTCTTCAAAAGTACAAGTTGAAGGTCATACTGACCCACGTGGTACTCCAGAATATAACATCGCGTTAGGTCAACGTCGTGCTGATGCAGTTAAAAGCTACTTAGAAGGTAAAGGCGTTCAAGGTGGCCAATTATCAACAATCTCTTACGGTGAAGAAAAACCAGCTGTTTTAGGTCACACCGAAGCAGATTATGCTAAAGATCGTCGTGCAGTATTAGCTTACTAATCACGTCTATTAGCAATCCTTTTGGAAAGCTCCTTTTGGGGCTTTCTTTTTGTTTGGAATTTGTAGTGTACCACTACAAGTTTGATGGTAAATGGCGTATTTTGGTAAGGTTTTCCTTCATCATCTAATAGATGAAACTGGATTCGATAGCGTGGTTTTAATTCCCTCGTATTCTCAGGCACTTGCAACTCCTTCTTCTGCATCCCAATATGTACACCATCTAACTAAATCCCTTCTTTATTTATCAAAATAGTGTTTTTGCCAAAATTCAGGAGGATTTTTTCATTGTTCATCGTCAGGTTGGTTTGTTTACCCACTTCACGCTCAATGCGGTCGTGTGCAGCGTTGAAAATCTCTTTAGCTTGGATATCTTTAAGTAAGCTTATGGTTTCAAGATTATTTTACGCCAATACGGTTTTGATGTCATTACCAGTGGTGATTTGAGTGGTTTTCCCACTGATAAAGCTCCAGCGGTAAACCGTCAGGATCTTTAAAAAAAGTGAATTGCTTGCCGGTGAGTTCATCAATGCGTACCGGTTCACATTCAACATTGTGTTGATTCAAATATTTAATAGCTTGTTCAAGATTGTTTACTTTAAAAGCAAGATGACGCAATCCACAAGCTTCAGGCATTGTTGACCTTGGTGGTGTTATTGGGAAAGAGAACAGCTCAATTTGGCTACCATCGTGAAAACGTAAATCTAATTTATAACTTTGTCTTGCATTGCGATAAGTTTCAGCAATAACTTCAGCACCAAGAATATTGATATAAAAATGCTTGGAAACTTCATAATTGGAAACAATTAGGGCGATATGATGAAAGCCTATTAAGGGTGACATTACTTCTCCTGTTGTTCATTATCATCACTGAGACCAAGTGATTTAGAAAATAGTTGTAAACTTTTTGTTTCGCCTGATTTAACTAATTGTTGCATTACTTGTGTTGGTGTGTGTAATAAACGATTCATTAATTTATAGCTTAATTCTTGAATTACTTTTTCACTATCTGTGCCTTGTTGTAGTGAAGTTAATGCTTTTTCGAGCAGATCCAAACGGATTTGTTCTGCCTGCTGGCGATAATTTTTGATAAGACTTGAGGATTGATGTAGTTTTAGCCAAACGAAGAAATCAGCACATTCTTCTTGAATAATATTTTCCGCTTCAACGGAAGCCTGTTTTCGTTGTTGCATATTGTGCTGAATAATGTTTTGTAAATCATCAACGCTATAATGATAGACTGATTCAAGTTCACTCACTTTATCTTCAACATCACGAGGAACAGCAATATCAACTATTAACATTGGATCAAATCTGCGTTGTTTCTGTGCAGCTTTGACCATTTCTTGTGTAATAAGGATATTTGGGCTGCCAGTAGAAGTAATTACAATATCGGCGAGATTCAATCCTTGTTGTAATTGATCAAGTGACAGAATATCCATTTGCCCTCCTACGCGCTCCGCCAATGTTGTCGCATTAGCAATAGTACGGTTGGCAATCATAATGTGTTTTGCACCGTGTTGAAACAGATGGCGACTAACCAATTCGATAGTTTCACCGGCACCAACTAATAAAATGCGTAAACGTTTAAAAGAATCAAAAATTTGTCTAGCTAAGCTACAAGCTGCATAAGCAACAGAAACGGCACTACCGCCAATTTCAGTTTCTGTTCTTACCCGTTTGGCGGTAGAAAATATTTTCTGAAATAGGCGTGAAAGTTCGGTAGAGATAGTAGAATTCTGCTGCTGATAAAAAGTTTCACTGAATTGAAATGCTTGTTTCACTTGCCCTAAAATTTGTGGCTCACCTAGTATTAATGAGTCCAAGCCACAGGCAACACGCATTAGATGCGTTACACATTGTTGGTTCTGTTGGATGTAAATGGAATGCTGTAATTCTTCTTCTGAAATTTGATGTAATTGTACAAACCAGTTCTTGATTTGTCGTAACCACTCTTGATTTTGTTTGTTGTCTTCTTGTGGTGAAATATGGCGGTTGTGTAAGTAAATTTCAGTGCGGTTACAGGTTGATACAATAACTGCACTTTCTGCTAATTCGGATTGTAACTGTTGTAGTGCCAGTTGACGTTTATCATTATCGAATGAAACCTTTTCACGTAAATCCACGGTTGCGGTTTTATGGTTAATACCTAATACCAAAATTGCCATAAATCACTCTTTTACTAGCGGAACACCGCTATTCCCACATTAAAAAAACAAAACAGAACATCGCAAGATTTTAAATAATCTAGTAACAACTAGCAAATGAAAGCAGGAAATTTTTTGATTTAGCAGGAAAAGATACCTCATAGTGATTATACTGAAAGAGCGGAGATATTGATTGTAATATCAATATCTCCTCTTTGTTAATGAGCAATTTTTTTGAATTCCTCAAAAAAGGTCGGAAATGTTTTTGCCGTACACTCTGGTTCTAAAATAGTTACTGGTGTATTTGATAGAGCGATTAGTGCAAAACACATCGCTATTCGGTGATCATTATAGGTTGCTATTTCTGTATGTTTAAACTGATCTAGAGTAAGTGGTTGAATTCGTATGAAATCCTTTCCCTCTTCAACTTCAGCTCCTATTTTTTTTAGCTCGGTAGCTATTGCCGTTAAACGATCAGTTTCTTTCACGCGCCAGTTATAAATATTACGAATGACCGTCTCGCCTTCAGCAAAAAGCGCGGTGATGGCAATTGTCATTGCTGCATCTGGAATATGATTCATATCCAAATCAATACCGTGTAACTCATTTTTTTCGATTTCAACATAGTGATCGTGCCAATGTACTTTTGCTCCCATTTGTTCAAGAACATCAATAAATTGGATATCGCCCTGAATACTCTTTTTACCGATACCGTTGACTTTGACTTTACCTTTTATGGCAGCAGCAGCCAAGAAATAGGAGGCGGAAGAGGCATCACCCTCAACCATAAAGGAGGATGGCGATTGATACTGTTGGTTACCTTTAACGAAAAATATCTGGTAGTTATGGTGTTGCACTTGCACCCCGAAAGCAGCCATCATCTTCAATGTGATATCAATATAAGGTTTGGATACCAGATCTCCGATAATATGAATTTCGCTATCCTGTTTTGCTAACGGAGCAGCAATTAATAACGCAGTAAGAAATTGAGATGAAATAGAGCCATTGATTTCAACTTTGCCACCGTTTAATCCGTGATTGCGAATGGCAAGCGGTGGATAACCTTCTTGTTCCAAATAGTCTATTTCAGCGCCCATTTGCCGCAAAGCATCAACTAAATGTTGAATTGGACGTTCTTTCATTCTTGGTTCACCGGTTAAGACAATTTCACTAGGCTTAGCTTTGTTTGGCGCTAAACAGAGTGCCGCCGTTAAAGGACGCATTGCTGTGCCGGCATTTCCTAAAAATAAACTTAATCCGTTTTGCCATTCAAAAGCACCGGCATTGCCTTGAATTTCACAGACAGTTTTATTTTCGGATAATTGATATTGAATACCTAATGCTTTTAGTGCATTCAACATATGGCGGACATCATCGCTATCCAAAAGATTAGTGATTGTTGTTGTTCCCTTTGCTAGGGCGGCTAATAATAATGCTCGGTTGGAAAGGCTTTTCGAACCGGGTAGTGTAATTTCTCCGTCAATATAAGCGATAGGATTCAATGTAATGGAATTCATAAACAGCAGTGTTCCTTTTAATTATCAATTAATTAGCTAAAATCTCAGTTAATGCATCGATAAATGCTTGATTTTCTTCCGGTAAACCAATGCTGATACGTAAGTGATTTGGCATTCCGTAACCGGCAATAGGACGAACAATAATGCCTTTATGCAGTAATGCATCGTAAATAGGTAAGGCTGGTCGTTTAAAATCAACTGTAATAAAGTTACCTTTAGATGGAATATAATCTAATCCTTGTTTTTCAAAAAAATCTATGAGAAGTTTCATTCCTTGTCGATTATTTTCTGCCACTTTATTGACGAAATCATCATCATTAATCACTGCAGTAGCTGCGGCTAAAGCAAGACTGTTGCAATTAAACGGCTGACGAACACGATTAAATAAGCCGGCAATTTCAGGGTTAGAAACAGCATAACCTATACGAAGACCTGCTAAGCCGTATGCTTTTGAAAGTGTTCTGCATACCACTAAATTAGTATATTTTTTCTGTAGTTCGAATGAAGGGACACGTTCGGCAGGATCGGTGAATTCAGTGTAAGCTTCATCAAGTACTACAATAATATGTTCCGGTACTTTTGCCAAAAATTGATCAATTTCTGCCGTTGTAAGGAATGTTCCTGTCGGATTATTTGGGTTAGCAATATAAATTAATTTAGTTTTATCAGTAATATGCGCTAAAAATTGAGGTAAATCGTGCCCCCACTCTTTTGCCGGAATGACGACTGCTTTAGCGTTAAGCGCCTGTGTCACTAAAGGATAAACGATAAAGGCATATTGCGAGAAAATAACCTCGTCTTGTTCACTGACAAAGGTGTGAGCAATTAATTCAATAAGATCATTTGAACCGTTGCCTAATGTAATCTGTGACGGATCAAGACCAAATTTTTTTGCTGCTGCTTGTTTAAAGTAAAAACCATTGGAATCAGGATAACGTGTAAGTTGGTTGAGCTCATTTAAAATAGCTTGCTTGGCAACATCGGAAAAGCCAAAAGGATTTTCGTTAGAAGCCAATTTAATAATATTATTAATACCTAATTCTCGTTCCAATTCTTCAATTGGTTTTCCTGCTTGATAAGGAGATAACTGTTTAACGCCAGTGTTGGCAACATCTAAGAATTTCATATGATTTCCTGTGATTAATTATTGATTTTCTTTAGCAAATTTTTCCATAAAAGCTATTAAGGCTTCTACTCCGGCAATTGGCATTGCGTTGTAAATAGAAGCACGCATACCGCCAAGCACTTTATGTCCTTTTAATGCTCTTAAACCGGCAGCATTGGATTCACTGACAAATTTTGCATTTAATTCATCATTATTGGTGGTGAAGGTCACATTCATTAATGAACGATTTTTGGACGCAACTTTATTCTGATAAAAGTTGCTTTGATCAATATAGCGATAGAGCAATTCTGCTTTGGCACGGTTTTTTAACTCAATTTGTTCAATTCCACCATTTGCTAATAAATGTTCAAATACTAATGAACAGAGATACCAAGCAAATGTTGGTGGTGTATTAAACATAGAATCGTGATCGCGCAAAATTTGATAATTCCAAACGGAAGGTGTACTACGACGAGCTTTACCGATAAGGTCATCACGAATGATGATTAATGTGATCCCTGATGGCCCCATATTTTTTTGAGCACCGGCATAAATCATACCGAATTTGCTGATATCAACTTTGCGAGAAAGAATATTTGATGACATATCCGCAATTAATGTAGCATTACCGACGTTAGGAACGTCAAAGATTTCTACACCGCTAATAGTTTCATTCGGGCAGTAATGTACATAATCGTATTGTTCGGCGATATTGCTGAAATCAAGATCAGTTATGGCAGTTTTACCGTTTTCTTCCGTTAAAATATTGATTTCATCTACATTGCCGAATAATTTTGCTTCTTTGGCTGCTGCTGTTGACCAGTGTCCACTGGTTAAATAAAGTGCTTTGCCGTTTTCGGAAAGCAAATTCATTGGAATAGCGGCAAATTGCCCTCTGGCACCACCTTGTGCAAACAGAATTTGATAATTTTCAGGAATATTAAATAATTTGCGTAAATCTTCAATAGAACGCTTGGCTAACGCCATAAAATTGGCACCACGATGGCTAACCTCCATTACTGAAGTTCCGAGAGATTCCCAGTCAAGCAGTTCTGCTTGGGCTCGTAGTAGAACTTCTTTAGGCATCATTGCCGGTCCTGCACTAAAATTAAATACGTCTGTCATATTTATTCACCTTCTTGTTTATTTTATTCATATAAATGTGCTTAGTTTTAACACTAGAAATGTGAATTATCAATCGCTTTCTATCCGGTTTGTGAATTATTGAACAGACATAATTGATCCGAGCAAGAAAATCATTACATCTTTTTGACGATACCCTAAAAAACCGCTACAGTAAGCATAGAATATTTTATTATGTATCAATAAGAGAGTTGACTATGGAAAATGTAAGTAAAAAATGTTTTGAAGATGTGTTGGAGTATGTGCGTATGTATCGTCAAAAGAATAAACTTTTGCGTGATATTGCCGATAATGATCGCAAAATCCGAGATAACCAGAAAAGGGTTTTATTACTTGACAACTTGAATCAATATATCACAGATGATATGTCAGTAGCGGATATTCGGGTCATTATTGCTAATATGCGTGATGATTATGAATCTCGTGTGGATGATTATATGATTCGTAATGCTGAAGCATCAAAACAACGTCAAGAAATTAAAAAAGCAATGAAGGAGCAGAGTCGTTTACACGCGGAAATGCTGAAGAAAACTAAAGAGTAGTAAAAACAGTGCTTATACACTGAAATACGAAAGAAAAACCTGTCTTAAAAAACTAGTGATTAGAACATAAGACAGGTTTTATATTTGCTATTTATTAGAAGCAGAAAGCAAATATAAGAAAAGATATTATTAACTTCAATTTTAGAATACAGAAAAGAAGGCATATAGGGCAAAAAAGAAAAAAGGGCTGAAAACAGCCCTTTTTTGATCTTGAATCGTGCAAAATCGTATTAACGTTTTGAGTATTGTGGACGACGACGTGCTTTGTGAAGACCCACTTTTTTACGTTCAACACGACGAGCATCACGGGTTACAAATCCTGCAGCACGTAATGCTGGGCGTAATGTTTCATCGTATTCAATTAACGCACGAGTGATACCGTGACGAATTGCACCTGCTTGACCAGAAATACCGCCACCTTTAACAGTGATATAAAGATCGAATTTATCTGCCATATCAACTAATTCTAATGGTTGGCGAACAATCATACGTGATGTTTCACGACCAAAATAAACATCAATTTCACGTTGATTAATAGTAATTTTACCTGTGCCCGGTCTTAAAAATACACGAGCTGAAGAGCTTTTGCGGCGGCCTGTGCCGTAGTTTTGATCTGCCATAGTCTAAACCTCGTGATTAAATATCTAAAACTTGTGGTTGCTGTGCAGCGTGATTATGTTCGCTACCTGCATACACTTTCAATTTACGGTACATATCGCGACCTAAAGGACCTTTAGGTAACATACCTTTAACTGCGATTTCAATCACGCGTTCAGGACGACGAGCAATCATTTCAGCAAAAGTCGCTTGTTTAATACCACCAACATAGCCAGTGTGCCAGTAGTAAAGTTTATCAGTTTTTTTACGACCGGTTACGGCTACTTTTTCTGCATTGATAACAATGATGTAATCACCTGTATCAACGTGTGGAGTATATTCAGCTTTGTGTTTACCACGCAAGCGACGTGCGATTTCTGTAGCTAAACGACCTAAAGTTTTGCCTGTCGCATCAACTACATACCAGTCGCGTTTTACTGTTTCTGGTTTTGCTACAAAAGTTTTCATTAATTTCATTACCAAAATAATAATTTAACACCCTGTGCCCAAGAATTTGAACACACCTTTTCGCTTGTCGTCATACCCCTTCGAGTAGATTTTAAGCATAAAAAAATTACACGGCGGGAAAACCAATGTAATTAACAGGGTCGCAAGATTATACAGTAAGCAAAATTAAAAAACTATTTAAATTTTATTTTTTATGGTTTATTTTCGGATTTTCCACATAATGAAAGCTGACGTGTTAAAGTAATCATCTCTTTGCCATACAAGAAAGGAGTAATAAATAGATGAGTGTTAAAATTTTGCATAACCCACGTTGTTCGAAAAGCAGAGCAACATTGCAATTATTAGAAGAAAAGCAAGTGAAGCCTGAAATAGAGCTTTATTTGCAACATCATTTTTCATTGCAGGAGCTTGAAGATTTGATGCGTAAATTAGCGATTGATGATCCGAGAAAAATGATGCGTACAAAAGATGAACTGTATAAATCATTAGGTTTGGATCAGCTTGATCCAAATGTGGAAGCGCAACGACAACAATTATTACAGGCAATTGTGGAACATTCCGCTTTGTTGGAACGTCCGATTGTCATAAATGGTAATCAAGCGCGCATCGGTCGTCCACCGGAACAAGTTTTGGAAATTTTATAGTCAACTCGTTAATTTTTTGTCATAATAGCCGCCGCTTTAATCAGCGGCGTTTTTATAATTTTATTATGGAGATATATGATGAATATGAAATATCAACACCAACGAGGTGACATTCAAGAGAGTGCGATGAAAGCACTGGTGACGGATAAACTGTTCAGAGCTCGAGTTGAGCGTAATCGCAAAGGCAAAGGCAGTTATCAACGTAAGGCGAAACACGTTAAACGCAATTATGAAAATGCAACGATAAACATTTTATTTTAAAGTCTTTATCGTTGCATTTTTGTTTTGTCTTCCCCTCTTTTTTCTCAAAAAAATTTTCATTTTTATAAAAAGAAGCTTTTCTTATACCGATAATGTGAGTATTCTTAGTCGTCCGGCATTTTTGTCGGACAAATGAAATATAACAAGTTATGTTTATTTTAAGGTTATACAATATGAAAAAACTTCTTTTAGCTTCTATGCTGATGTCCGGAATGGCATTTGCAGCACCTGTTACTCAAGTTAATCCAAATACAACCACTCACACCTATGAATTTACTAATAGTTACGATCTTGTTGTGCCTAAAGGTGCTCAGGGCGAAACAAATTTGTGGGTTCCATTGCCTTTCAATAGTGATTATCAGACTTTAAAATCCGTTGAATTTGAAGGCAATTATCGCAATGCCTATGTGACGGAAAATAACCAATACGGTGCAAAAACATTGTTTGCAAATTGGGATGAAAAAGCGGATAAACGTCTGCTTAAAGTAAAAATGGTGATTGAGACTAAGGACCGTGAACCGATGGTTACCGGTGCATTGAAAGATTATAAAGTTCCGGAAAAGATTGAATATTCAGTGGATGTTCAACCCTATTTAAAAGCAACATCTCATATCAAAATTGATGGTATTGTTAAAGAATATGCCGATAAAATCGTTGGCAATGAAAAAAATCCATTGAAAAAAGCAGAATTGATCCATGAATGGATCGTCAACAATATGGAACGTGATAATTCTGTTTTAGGCTGTGGTGACGGTGATGTTGAAAAAATCCTAACAACAGGCGTATTAAAAGGTAAATGTACTGATATTAATTCAGTATTTGTTGCGTTGGCTAGAGCTTCCGGTATTCCGGCGCGAGAAATTTTCGGTATTCGTTTGGGTGATGCACCGAAAATGTCAAAATATTCTAAAAAAGCTTTTGGCAGTGCTAAAGACGGCGTTGCGAATGAAAACGGCGGTCAACATTGCCGAGCTGAATTTTATTTAGCCGGTTACGGCTGGGTGCCGGTCGATTCTGCTGATGTGGCGAAAATGCGCCTAACTGAGAAAAAATCAGTGCAGGATGCGGATACTCAAGCGGTAGCGAAATATTTATTTGGTAACTGGGAAGCAAACTGGGTTGGCTTTAATCACGCGCGTGATTTTGATCTCTATCCGGCACCTGAATTGAAACCAATTAATAACTTTGGTTATCCGTATGCTGAAGTAGGCGGTGATCCGCTTAACTCTTTTGATGCTAAAGAGTTCGGTTATGAATTCATCTCAAAAGAAATTAAATAATCGCTTTTTTGCAAGTTGTGTCACTGCTGTGGTTGCAGCAGTGACCTCAACGTTATGCTGCATTGCACCATTGATTTATTTAGTTTTTGGTGTTTCTTCCACTTGGCTAATTGAGCTTAATCAATATGACTATTTTCGTATTCCGATGTTGATTATTTCATTGGTAGCATTCGGTTACGGTTTCTGGTTACTGATGTTTTCTCAAAAAATTATCTGTACCAAATATTTATCGCGTAAATGGCTAATGATTTTATATTGGTTAGTGTTTGTAATTATTTTATTTTTTCTCACTTATCCGACAGTCTTACCGTGGATTTTAGAAAGGATGGCTTAAAGATGAAAAAATTTTTTGCAGTATGGTTATTTTTAATCTCGTTATGTGGTTACAGTTATGCAGACGAACAGTCGGTAACAAATAATCAAAGAGAACTGACCATGCAAGTTGATGAGATGAATTGTCAGTTGTGCGTCTATTTGGTGAATAAAGAGTTGCGATCAATTGATGGGGTTTTGAAAACTAAAGCAGATATGAATGCACATACGGTGAAAGTGATTACAACGGATAAAGTCAGCAATGAGCAGTTGATTAAAGCAATGGAGAAGTTACGATATCACGCAAAAGTGCTGTAGTTGTTGAGAAAAATGGGCAAACAGCCCATTTTTTGCTTAATAAACAGGGAGTTTTAATTCCCTAAACTGCATTGACATTCCATCAATCATCAATAATCTGCCGCATAAAATATCGCCAATGTTTAGAAGCACTTTAATTGCTTCTAACGCCTGAATCGAGCCGACAATGCCGACAATCGGTGATAAGACGCCGGCTTCAACACAGCTTAAAACATTCTCACCGAATAATTGACTTAAATTGCGATAGTTCGGTGTGTCGGGTTGATAAGTAAAAACAGTAATTTGCCCTTCCATTCTGATTGCTGCACCGGAAACAAGCGGTTTTTTTAGTTGTTGACAAACCTGATCAAGCTGATTGCGACTTTCGACATTGTCAGTACAATCTAATACGACATCAACAGTAGCAATTAATTTTTCCAACTGTTGCGAGGTCAGTTTCTGATTAATGGTATTAATTTTGATAAGAGGATTAATTTGCGAAAGTGCCACTTTAGCTGACTCAACTTTCGGTATATCAATACGCTGATCGGTATGCAAAATCTGACGTTGTAAATTAGATAACGATACCTTATCAAAATCCAACAATGTTAACTCGCCTACACCAGCAGCAGCAAGATATTGTGCGGCAGCACAACCCAAACCACCCAGCCCGACAATCAGCATTTTACCTGCTTTTAATGTTTCCTGACCGTCTAAATCAATTGCTTTCATCACAATTTGCCGGTTATAACGCAACATTTCGTAATTGGTTAATTCAATTTTCATTTTATCTATTAATTAATTAAAAAATTAAAAGGCTCTATCATTACTGATTCTCCTGTAGCTACATTGCCTCGCTCCTGCTCCAACACAATAAAACAATTGCTTTGGACAAAAGAACTGAACATATGTGAACCTTGGAAACGGACGGGAGAAACTTCAAGTTGTCCCTGTTCATTGATGTGATAGAAACCGCGTTGAAAGTCTAAGCGACCTATACTTTTTTTCAATGGTTGTGCTGTAATTGCTGGTAATTTTTGTGGTGCCTTCCATTGGCTAAACCCACTTAATTTGGCAATTGCCGGTTGCACTAATTGATAAAAGGTGACAAACGCTGAAACTGGATTGCCAGGTAATCCACAGAACCAAGCATTTTCTAATTTGCCGAAAGCAAAAGGTTTACCCGGTTTAATGGCTAATTTCCAAAAATTAATATTGCCTAAACGTTCAAGCACATTTTTGGTGAAATCTGCTTCTCCAACAGAAACGCCACCGCTGGTAATGATCAGATCAGCCTGATGCTGAGCATCACGGAATGCTTGCTCAAATTGCTGTTCATTGTCTGGTAAAATACCGAAATCCAGTATTTCACAATTTAAACGTTGCAACATTAATTTAACTGCAAAACGGTTGGTATCATAAATTTGCCCGTCTTGTAATGGTTGACTGACTGGAACTAATTCATCACCAGTGGAAATAATAGCCACTTTGATTCGGGGAAAAACCTTTATCTTTTCAATACCTAATGAAGCGAGTAGTGGCAAGGATACTGATGTTAATTTTGCACCTTGAGATAGAACCTCTTCACCCTGTTTGACATCATCACCAATACGGCGAATATTCTCACCCAATTTAGGAAGTTGTAGGAAAGTAACGCTACCGTCAGCATTGACGATAGCTTTTTCTTGCATTATCACCGCATCGGTTCCTTCAGGGATCATTGCACCAGTCATAATTCTTACTGTGCTGCCTTCCACCCATTCTCCATTAAAAGGTTGTCCCGCAAAAGCTTTACCGGCAACCGTTAGTGTCATTGATTTTTCCAAATCAGCTATTCTAACAGCGTAACCGTCCATTGCAGAATTATCGAAAGCCGGCACATTGATTGGTGAAATAACGGCTTCGGCACAAATACGTTGATCTGCCTGATCAAGAGAAATAGTTTCACAGTGTGTTTTATTTGGAGCTGGAAGTTGTTGTAAAAGTGAGTCTAATGCTTGTTCAAAGGTTAATAATTCAGCCATAAATTTATCCTTATAAATAGTGATAGTGCATTGTAGCGTAACTTAGTTTGTTTGTTTAGGTTAAGTTGATAAGCCTTTATGGGTATAATTTGTGGTAAATTATAAATTTGTAAATAGATTCCATTTCTCTATTGCAATCGTTTATTGTTGTGGGATGATGTAGCTTCAATTTAATTTAGGAGGCGTTATGTATTTAGAGAGTATTCCAATTGGAACAATTTTTTTCATTATTTTAGTGATTGTTGTTTTGGTTTCAGCGGTAAAGACTGTGCCACAAGGGTATCATTGGACTATTGAACGATTCGGACGTTATACCAGAACATTAACGCCGGGATTGAATATTATTGTTCCGTTTATTGATCGTATTGGTCGTAAAATTAATATGATGGAACAGGTGTTGGACATTCCATCACAAGAGGTAATTTCCAAAGATAATGCAAATGTATCGATTGATGCAGTCTGTTTTGTGCAGGTGATTGATGCTCGTAATGCTGCTTATGAAGTTAATCATTTGGAACAGGCAATAATTAATTTAACTTTGACTAATATTCGTACTGTGCTGGGATCAATGGAGTTGGATGAAATGTTATCGCAGCGTGATGCAATAAATAGTCGATTATTGGCAATTGTAGATGAAGCAACCAATCCTTGGGGTGTGAAAGTAACAAGAATTGAAATTAGGGATGTGCGTCCACCAAAAGAGTTGATTAATTCAATGAATGCGCAAATGAAAGCGGAGCGTAATAAGCGAGCTGAAATTCTTGAAGCTGAAGGAGTGCGTCAAGCTGCAATTCTTCGGGCGGAAGGTGAAAAACAGGCACAGATCTTGCAATCTGAAGCAGAAAAACAGTCCAGAATTTTGCAAGCAGAGGGAGAACGGCAGGAAGCTTTTTTACGTGCCGAAGCACGTGAACGTGAAGCGGAAGCAGAGGCAAAAGCAACACAAATGGTGTCTGAGGCTATTGCAGCTGGTAATATTCAAGCGGTTAATTATTTTGTTGCTCAAAAGTATACTGAAGCTTTACAACAAATTGGACAAGCGGAGAATAGCAAAGTGGTATTGATGCCGTTGGAAGCGAGCAATTTAATGGGATCAATTGCTGGTATCAATGAATTGTTAAAACAATCGGGAACACAAAAATGATGGAATGGTTAGCGCAATGGGGAGCAATTCATTGGTTGGTACTCGGGTTTGTGCTTTTAATTTTGGAAATTGTTGTCCCTGGAATTTTCTTTTTATGGTGGGGAATCGCTGCATTAGTGTTGGCAATATTGAGTTATTTTTTTCTGCTTTCATTAGTGATTGGGGGAATATTGTTTGCGGCGATAGCAGTGCTTGCTAGTTTGTGTTGGTGGAAAATTCAGAGTAAACGTAATCAGCAGGATATTGCTGCCGAAATGTTGAATCAACGAGGTTTGGCAATGTTGGGGCAACAAGGTGTAATTACCGAAGTTTTTACAGATCATATTGCTCGTGCCAAGTTTGGTGACGGTAGTTGGCGTGTTGAAGGTAATCAATTACATCAAGGTGATGTTGTAGAAGTAGTATCAATAAAGGGGATTACTTTGGTTGTGAAAGTAATAAAAAATTAAGTAAAAAAACGGCGATAGAAATATCGCCGCTAAATTTTTAAAGAGGAAAAAAATTATAAACTTTCAGTGAAAGTACGAGTAATTACATCGCGTTGTTGTTCCGGAGTTAATGAATTAAAACGCACAGCATAACCAGAAACACGAATAGTTAATTGTGGATATTTTTCTGGATGTTTTACTGCATCTTCCAAAGTTTCGCGACGTAAAACGTTAACGTTTAAATGTTGACCACCTTCCACTTTTACAGTTGGCGCAACATCAACTGGCAATTCACGATATTCAATTTTTCCTAAATCATTGATTGCAACGATTTGGTCTTCAACGTAATCGCCTTTTGCACATAGACAACGTGCTTCACCTTTCTCGTTATCCAATAACCAGAAAGAGTTAATTAAATTGTCATTTGCAGCTTGTGTAATTTGAATACCTTTAATCATAATAGCCTCCAAAAGCCTAGGTTTAAAATTAATGAATTGAGTGAATTTTATCAAAATATTTTATATTTTCAAATTAAATTGCAATAAATCATTTTATTGATTAATAAAAAGTTTTTTTCTGATTTTAAATTTGATTTTAATCAATAATTGTTTAACTTGAAGTCTGTATTAAATATTTGTTTTTACCTTTTAATAATGAAGTTGTAACAATTTGTGATGTATTTTTTATTGGCGATTTTGTTATAAGATTTTTATAATTGCCTTTTCAAATGCGATAAGTGATAAAAAGGATAACGAGATGAGAACGTGGAAAGATATGATAGGCAGCGAAAAAGCGCAACCTTATTTCCAACATATTTTGCAACAGGTTCAGCAACAAAGAGATTCAGGGAAAATAATTTATCCACCAAAAACAGATGTATTTAATGCATTTCGTTACACTGAGTTTGATCAGGTAAAAGTGGTGATTTTAGGGCAAGATCCTTATCACGGTCCTAATCAAGCTCACGGTTTAGCTTTTTCAGTACGTCCGAATGTGCAGATACCGCCTTCATTGCAGAATATTTATAAAGAGTTATCGCAAGATATTACTGGATTCCACATTCCAAACCACGGGTATTTGGTTACTTGGGCACAACAAGGCGTGTTGTTATTAAATACCGTATTAACTGTGGAACAGGGAAAGGCACATTCACACGCTAATTTTGGTTGGGAAACGTTCACAGATCACGTTATTGCTACTTTAAACCAGCATACGCAAGGATTGGTTTTTTTATTATGGGGGAGTCACGCTCAGAAAAAAGGGCAATTTATTGATCGACAGAAACATTGCGTTTTGACGGCTCCACATCCATCGCCACTTTCTGCTCATCGAGGTTTCTTAGGTTGTCACCACTTTTCAAGTACCAACCAGTATTTAATACAACAGGGTAAAACACCGATTGATTGGTCATTACCCAATTTATAATTAAAAGGAAAAATATGTTAGCTATTATTTCACCTGCAAAAACATTGGATTTTTCAACACCGAGTCCGATTTCAAGTTATACACAACCAGATTTAACACAATATAGTCAGCAATTAATTGAAATTTGTCGCCGATTAACACCGGCAGAAATTGCTTCATTAATGAAAATTAGCGATAAACTGGCAGGATTAAATGCTGCTCGTTTTGCTGAGTGGGTGCTACAACATCATACGGAAAATAGTAAAGCAGCAATTTATGCTTTCAAAGGTGATGTTTATACTGGATTAGAGGCGGAAACATTATCAGCAGAGGATATTCAGTTTGCACAATCACATTTAAGAATGTTGTCAGGATTGTATGGATTATTAAAGCCGTTGGATTTAATGCAACCTTATCGTTTAGAAATGGGAACAAAGTTGAAAAATGAAAGAGGAAATGATCTGTATCATTTTTGGGGAAATGTGATCACCGATCAGTTACGGCAAGCATTGGATCAGCAAGGTGATAATATATTAGTGAATTTGGCATCTGATGAATATTTTAAAGTGGTCAATACACAGCGTTTACAGGCAACAATTATAAAGCCTATTTTTATGGATCGTAAAAACGGAACTTATAAAGTGATTAGTTTTTATGCTAAGAAAGCTAGAGGATTAATGAGTCGCTATCTGTTACAACAACGATTAACCGAAATTGAACAGTTAAAAACATTTGATTTAGGCGGATATTGGTTTGATGAAAATCTATCTACAACAACGGAATTAATCTTTAAACGGGAGTTAAATGATGATTAAACGGAGCTATTGGTTGGGTTTATTGCTTTTATCTGGCTGTGTTAGTCAACCGATGATGCAACAGAAAGTGACTGTACCGAATAAAATTGAGTTTGAACAACAGCACTATCAATTGAGTAAAACTGATGATCTTGGTTCAGTGGTGAAATATACCTATGAATTAATAAATAAAGATCAACAGAAACATTTAGAAATTTTTCAAGATTTACAACAGAATTTTGTGAAAACGGATGCGAAATATCAGCAACGTATTCAATTACGCGAAAGAATGTTCCGTAACACAGGTGTTGATGTTTATAACAATAAATTAGAACAAGGAAAATTATATAGCTATGTGGTTTATCCGCCAGATGAGCAGTTTATTGACTATCAAGTGGATGTCGCAAAAGGTGAAAATTTGGCGAAATGTGGTTTTGTTCAATTTCAATATACGCAACAGTTTGCCCCAATTAAGAGTAGCCAAACGGCTATTTTGAAAAATTTGCAACAACAAGTGGCGGAACCAATGATGCAAAAATTAGCAAAGTTTGTATTCCCTTGGAGTTGTGATGAAAGATAGATATTCGATTTATGTAAAAAGAGCAGCGTGTTTAGCGATTTTTACTGCCTTTTTTTTGGTATCAATTAAAGCTATTGCTTGGTGGAAAACCGGTTCAGTCAGTATTTTAGCGGCAATTACGGATTCACTTTTGGATCTGTTAGCTTCTTTCACGAATATGTTGATTCTTCGCTTTGCATTAATGCCGGCGGATGATAATCACTCATTCGGTCACGGTAAAGCAGAATCACTGGCGTCATTGGCGCAGGGGATGTTTATTTGCGGATCGGTCGTCTTTCTATTTTTGCAAGGCATTCAACGTCTTCATTCGCCTGAAATTACTGATCATAATATTTGGGGGATCGCAGTTACCATTGTTTCAGTGATAATGACTGCTATTTTGGTGAGTTTTCAAAAATATACAATAAAACGTACTGATAGTCCGGCGATTAAGGCGGATAGTTTGCACTATCAGACCGATTTATTTATGAATTTAGGTATTTTGATTGCGTTGGTGATCAGTTATTACGGTTTTGTAATGGCAGATGCGATTTGTGCCTTAATTATCGCTGTTTATATTTTAATTAATGCATTAAAAATGGTATCGGAATCAGTGCAAATGTTATTGGATGTGGCTTTGCCGGAAGAGGAGATCACAGAGATTAAGAAAATTGCGAAACGAAATCCGAAAGTATTGGGCGTTCACGATATAAAAACACGCCGTGCCGGAGCGGTGCGTTTTATTCAGTTGCATTTAGAGTTGGAGGATAACCTCCCTTTGATGATGGCTCACGCTATTACCGAAGAATTGGAACAGGAATTGCGACAGGCTTTCCCAAACTCCGACATAATGATTCATCAAGAGCCAACCACAGTGGTAAAACAAGAAATGGCTCAAACGACAACATAATGACGAATTAGATCAAAAATTACCACACTAATCGAAAATTTTGCTAGAGCGAGCTTGGTGAATAGTGTAATCTTAGCGCAGTTTTTGATTTATTTTTTTCGATAAAATATTTCCTAATGAGGACAACATATGATTAAGAAAATTGCCGTATTAACAAGTGGTGGCGATGCGCCTGGAATGAATGCCGCAATTCGTGGCGTAGTTCGTGCGACTCTATACGAAGGATTGGAAGTTTATGGGGTTTATGACGGATACCAAGGATTATATTTTAATAAAATTAAAAAATTGGAACGTTTTAGTGTTTCTGATGTGATTAATCGTGGCGGTACATTCTTGGGTTCAGCACGTTTCCCAGAATTTAAAGATCCTTCAGTACGTGCAAAATGTGTTGAAAATTTGCGTTTTCACGGTATTGATGCTCTTGTTGTTATAGGTGGTGATGGTTCCTATATGGGAGCAAAATTATTAACTGAGGAACACGATTTTCCTTGTATCGGCTTGCCTGGCACAATTGATAATGATGTCGCCGGTACTGATTATACTATCGGTTATCAAACAGCATTAGAAACTGCATTGGATGCGATTGACCGTTTACGTGATACTTCAAGTTCTCACCAACGTATCTCTATCGTGGAAATTATGGGACGTCATTGTGGTGATTTAACTTTGGCAGCAGCGATTGCCGGAGGTTGCGAATTTATCGTGATTCCGGAACGCCCTTTTGAACGTGAAGCATTAATTCGTAAAGTAGAATATGGTATTGAAAAGGGTAAACGTCACGCCATTATTGCGATTACTGAACATATGTGTGACGTTAACGAGTTAGCGAAAGAGATCGAAGAACGTGTCCATCACGAAACTCGTGCGACAGTATTGGGACATATTCAACGTGGTGGGGCGCCTTGTGCCTTTGACCGTATTTTGGCTTCCAGAATGGGAGTTTATGCGGTTGAATTATTATTGCAAGGTGAAAAAGGTCGTTGTGTCGGTATCCAAAATGAACAACTCGTTCATCATGATATTATTGATGCTATTCAAAATATGAAACGTAGCTTTAAAGAAGATTGGTTCAATACATCAAGAAAACTTTATTAAGTTACCAGCATTCAAGAAAAACGCATATTGACAACAATATGCGTTTTTTGTTCTATGCCTTCTAACTATTTGGAAGTTTTTGATGGATTGGCAAGATAATTTCTACACGCAGACCGTGTGTGTATTGTTGTGCTGCTTTAAGTTTAATCGTGCCACCATAATACTGCACTAAAGTTGATGCGATTGCTAATCCCAATCCAGTACCTTGCTGTTGAGTTCCTAAAATGCGGTAAAATGGTTTTAAAACCTTTTCTCGCTCCTCTTCTACAATCCCGTTGCCATTATCTTCTACAATGATTTTCACTTTATCGTCTTGTAGTTCAACTGATAAATCAACAAAACTTTCTTCCGGAGCATAAACAATCGCATTTTCGAGTAGAATTTTAATAATGGTGAAGAGATCCGTTTCACCGATACAAATTTCAGCATCCTGTTCACTGATCACGCCAATATCAATCTGCTTTTGTTCTGCCAATGGTAACAAGGTTTCAATAACCTGTTTAAAGGTAGCTTTTACCGAAATTGGTTTAATATCTGGTTGTTGAGTTTGATGTGCCTGACTACGAGCAAAAGATAGCAGTTGATCCAATAAATGGCGATTACGCTGAATTGCTTGAATAAGCTGTTCAATTTGCTGTTTAGTTTCTATCGGAACAGCGTGAGTTGCTAAACGTTCTGCCTGTAAAGAGAGAACCGTCATTGGAGAACGTAATTCGTGGGCGGCATTGGCAATAAACTGTTGTTGTTCTTTTACCGACTTATCTACTTGTTTCAATAAATGGTTAATGGCTGTAATAAAGCTATGTACTTCATAAGGTGTTTTTGCTAAAGGAATAATGCTGAGATCATTTTTTTGCCGTTGTTGAATAGCTACTGAAAGTTTACGCAGTGGAATAAAAGTGAAATTAATCACTAGAATTGATAGTAGAATGACAATTGGCATAAAAATTAAGAATGGCAAAATAGTTTGCCAAGTGGCATCAATCGCTTTTTTTGTTCTGAATTCGGTTTCTTGCATTACTGCAATTTTTTGCATCCTATTTTGTGTTTTTATTTGTCGTACGAAAACACGAAATTCTTTTTTATGAATTTTGACGGTATGAAATCCTTCTCTCATTTGATAGAGAAATGGAATGAAATATTTATTATTAGGTGAAGTAAAAATGCTTTGTACATAAATTTGGTTGTCATCATCGTTTAATGGTAAAGGCATTTGTTCGGAAAAATTGTTACGAAGTGAAGTAAAACGTGCTGTCTGAATTAATAAGTCATCCTGTAACTGATAAGCGGCATAAAACGCATTATAAGCAGTAGAAACTGCCGTAACGGTGGCGGTGAAAAAAGTAACGATTACAAGTGTTAAGGTTAATTTTGCTTGAATGGAATAACGCCAGCGTAATAATCTTTTAGTTATTTTGGAATAGTCCAACCGACACCTCGAATATTTTTAATTGCTTCTTTTCCCAATTTTTTACGCAGTGCGTGAATCAAAAAATCAATAGCGTTACTTTCAACTTCTTCGCCCCAACCATAAATCTTATCTTCAAGATCGCTACGCGAATAGATAACGCCTGGATGTTGTAATAATGTTTGCAAAATAGCAAATTCTTTATTTGTGAGCTGCTGCGTTTCTTGAGTAGTGAGGTTTTGCACTTGATAAGTTTTTAAATTCAATAAAAGATTGCCGTATCGAATCTCTGCAGTATGATGACCGCTCTGTTTACGCAGCGCAACACGAATGCGAGCCAAAAGCTCAGCCATATCAAACGGTTTAATGATGTAATCATCGGCTCCACCATCCAAACCCTGTAAACGGCTTGGTAGATCATCTCGTGCGGTAAGAATAATAATCGGAAAACCAAACTGTTGTTGGCGTAACTGTGCTAAAACTTCCAATCCATCTTTTTTAGGTAGCCCTAAATCTAATAAAACTAAATCATAAGGCTGTGATTTTACTGCACTTAATGCCAGTTCTCCATTTTCCACCCAATCGACTGCGTAACTTGCGTCTTTCAAGTTATCGGATAATACATTTGCGATCATTGGATCATCTTCAACCAGTAGAATTCTCATATTATAAAGTTGATCTAAAAATAAATGAGTGAAATTCTATCATAAAATAGAAACGTAATTTATGTAGATTGATCAATGACTTCTTATTTATTTCTAATGTCTATTGCTGGATCACGCTTAGTTTTAGGTAGACGTTCTTTTAATCCATAATCATCGTTGTCACTTTTACAGTCGAACAGATTAAATTGTGTTGAAATCTGTTGATTTTGAATATTCATCCAATTTGCAATTGCTTCAGTGAAATTCAAGCCAGATTTGAAACTAGTGCATTTTTGATGCTGTTGGCTGTCAGAAGAGGTCATAAATAGTGGAACATCGTGATGTAACGGACTGCCAGCATTGTTGAAAAATAGTACTTCGTTATCAATAGTTTTATGTGCCAATCCGTGATCAGCAAAGTAGATCATTGAAAATGACTGTTGGTGTAGCTGATATTGTTGTTGTAATGCTTGATAGATTTGTTGTAGTACTTGATCGGTTTTTCTAATAGATGAAACATAACAGCTAAGATATTGATATTTCTTATCTTTTACTGGAGAAATATTTTGATAATCCTTAATACGATCACACGCTTTAGGGTGTGATCCATAAAGATGAACTACAATAAATTTTGTTTGATTGCTAGGTTGTGCAAGAATATTTTTTAATGGCGCAATCAATTGAAAATCACTGGAGTCATTACTAATAGAATCATTTTTAGCGATAAAGTAATGTTCATCATTTAAATCGGCAATGGCGGTGATCGGTGTATCAAATTGACCCAAAAAACCTTGATTGGATAGCCAGTAAGTTTTTATGCCAGCAGATTTAATTAAATCAATTAAATTTAATGAATAATCAGGCGCCCAATTTTGTTTATCAGGTTTTGTTAGCATAAGGCGTAAAGAGGCGATAGTGTTGCTTCCGGCTGATTCTAAACCATCGACGATAATACCGTTGACGTTTTCCATAAAGGGGGTATTTTCAATAGGATAACCGTAAGCGTGCATATAATCACGGCGAACACTTTCACCAATAACCAATACATAATTCTTATATTTGCCGTTAAATTGAGAGTCTCCCCACTGGCTTTTCAGTTGAAATTGATTTAAACGAACTAATTCGTCTTTGACTTGAGCGGCAGCAGCGAGAAATTGATGAAAAAAGGAAAATGGTGATTGATTAATTAATGCAAAAAAGAGAATGAAACAGAGCAATGTTTTATTTTTATAGAATTTTAATTGAAAATGTTGGCTTAAATAACGGAATAAAAGTAATAATGGCACAATAGCGATAGCCATTAAATAATATTGCAAAGGGATTTGTTGTAAAAATTCGCTACCTTCGGCGAGATTTGTCGCTAAAACAGAAGCTAAATATTGATAATTCGGCGCTCCGAACATCATTCCTACTGGCGCATATAATGTATAAGCAATGGCAATAGGAAGAATAACGAAATAAAATGCTTTACGGGAAGCGTTAAAAATAAGAATGAGTGCGGAAAGCAGCAAAACATCCTGAATTTCAATCTGTTTGCCACTGCCATTAAGCATAAATAGCGATGAAAAATAGAGAGAAACTAAGGCAATGATGGCAACAAAAAACTGTTTCAAATTAAGATTTTTGAAGAGATTGAAAAATTTTTTCATCAAAATGTCCTTAGTGGTGAAAAAAACAGCGTTAGACGGTGAAAAGGAAATGTGCATCAAAAGTGAATTGATGCACAAAATAATCCATAAATAATGAAATTATTAGTTCTGTTTCGCCATTTCAAATTCAATCAACATCATCAAAATATGGATAACTTTGATATGAATTTCTTGAATACGATCAGCATAACCGAAATGAGGGACACGAATTTCAACATCTGCTAGACCTGCCATTTTCCCACCATCTTTGCCGGTTAATGCGATTACTTTCATTCCTTTTGCTTTTGCAGCTTCGATTGCATTCAAAACATTTTTTGAGTTGCCGGAAGTTGACAGCCCGAACAAAACATCACCTTTTTGACCGACTGCCTCTATATAACGCGAAAAGACATAATCGTAACCGAAATCATTACTTACACAGCTTAAATGGCTAACATCTGAAATGGCAATGGCGGGATAACCCGGACGATTTTCACGATAACGACCGGTCAACTCTTCGGCAAAATGCATTGCATCACAATGTGAACCTCCATTACCGCAACTTAAAACTTTTCCGCCCTGTTTAAAACTGTCGGCAATAATGAGTGCCGCCTGTTGAATTAGCTCAATATTTTTATCATCGGATAAAAATTTGTCTAAAACATCTGCCGCTTGTGTCAGTTCGGCTTTGATTTGTGTTAAATACATCAGCAACTCCAAGAAATTTTATTTATTTACGAGAAAGAGGTGGAACAAAAGTAATTCCCATATCCCAAGGTTGTTCAATCCAAGTATTTTGTGGAATATCAACAACATAATCATCAACTAAAGGCGCACCTGCAGGTTTTGCAAATACGGTTACAAATTTTGCTTTTGGATACATCTCACGAATAGCACGTGCAGTGTTACCTGTGTCAACCAAATCATCGACTACGATAAAGCCTTCGCCGTCACCTTCTGCGCGATGCAACACTTTTAATTCATTCTGTTGATCGTGGTCATAACTTGCGATACAAACGGTTTCAACTAAACGAATACCTAATTCGCGTGCAATAACCGCTGCTGGGAATAACCCACCACGACTAACCGCAATAATTCCTTTCCATTGTGAAGCCGGAAGGAGGCGTTCGGATAATTTGCGGGCGTGCATTTGAAACATATCCCAAGTAACAACATATTTTTCGCTCATAATAAATGTACCTTTGTGTTTGAAGTTATAAAAAATTGCGTAAGGATAACGCGAAATTGCTTTCTATGCTATCATTTAACGCAATTTCTTTTTGTTTTCTGCAAAAGTAACTATTTCAAAGGAAAAATTATGTCTTCAATTACAGAATTATCACCGAAATTAGTATGGCAATGGTTTGATAAAATTTGTTCAATCCCTCATCCTTCTCACCACGAACAGGCACTTGCCGATTTTATTATTCAATGGGCAAAACAGAAACAGTTCTGGGTTGAACAGGATTCAGTAGGGAATATCTTGATTCGTAAAGCGGCAACGGTGGGAATGGAAAATCATCAGCCAGTGGCATTGCAGGCTCATTTGGATATGGTGCCACAAGCGAATAAAAATACTGAACATAATTTTTTAACTGATCCAATAGAGCCTTATGTTGATGGCGAATGGGTAAAAGCGACAGGTACAACTTTAGGGGCGGATAACGGTATCGGTATGGCGTCCTGTTTAGCAGTGTTGGATAGCAATGATATTGCGCATCCGCCATTGGAGGTTTTATTGACTGCCAGTGAAGAAACCGGAATGGTCGGGGCTTTGGGATTACAGCCGAATTGGTTGCAAAGTGAGGTGATGATTAATACCGATACTGAAGATGAAGGTGAAATTTATATCGGTTGTGCTGGCGGTGAAGATGTTGATATTCGTTTCCCAGTGCAATGGCAAGAGTTACGCAAAAATGAAGTGGCAGTACATATTGCGTTAACAGGGCTAAAAGGTGGTCATTCGGGGGCGGAGATTCATTTAAATCGTGGTAATGCGATTAAACTTTTAGCAAAAACACTTGAAAAGGTATTGACCAAAGTTAGCTTCCGTTTGGCAGAAATTTCTGGAGGCTCTGTTCGTAACGCTATCCCAAGAGAAGCATTTGCTACAGTTTTAATCTCTAGTGCATCAGTAGAAAAGTTTAAACAGGAGTGGCAAATATTATCTCAACAACTCATTGAAGCGTTATCTCACGCTGAAAAACAGATCAATTTTGCTTTTGAAATTGCGACAGCTAAACAGGGATTAAGTGAGCGTCAGACACAAAATATATTAGATTTAATCAATGCACTTCCTAATGGCGTTATTCGTTTTAGTGATGTGTTGCCGGATGTGGTGGAAACCTCTATCAGTTTAGGCGTATTGGAAACTAAAGCAGAACAGATTAAATTAACGCTATTAGCCCGTTCATTGAATGAGTACGGACAAGATGATGTGGCAGGATTAGTACGTTCTGTTTGTCGTTTAGCTCATGCTGAAGTTGTTTTTTCCGGGCGTTATCCAGGTTGGGAACCGCAGGCAGATTTGAATATTGTTAAACGCACGAAAACGTTATATGACCGTATTTTAGGCAAAGAGAGTGTAATCAAAGTGATTCACGCCGGATTGGAGTGCGGGTTAATCAATAAAGTTTATCCAAATATGGAGATGGTTTCAATTGGACCGACCATTTTGGGGGCTCACTCTCCGGATGAACGTTGTCATATTCCTGCTGTGGCAGTTTATTGGCAATTATTAACAGAATTATTGGCAACAATGCCCCAAAAATAGGATGAGATAATGGAACAGGAACAACAACCGAATTTAAATAATGAAGAGTTAACTCATTTCGGGTTTAAAACGGTCGCAAAATCAGAAAAACAAAAACTGGTTGCCAATGTTTTTCATTCTGTAGCAGATAAGTATGATTTGATGAATGATCTACTTTCATTCGGTATTCACCGAGTTTGGAAACGTTTTACTATTGATTGCAGTGGTGTGCGTAAAGGTCAGAAAGTATTGGATCTTGCTGGTGGTACTGGTGATTTTTCGGCAAAATTCTCCAAAATGGTGGGGGAAAGTGGACAGGTTATTTTAGCTGATATTAATGATTCTATGTTGCAGGTAGGACGTGACAAGTTGCGTAATTTAGGAGTAGTCGGCAATGTAGAATATGTGCAAGCAAATGCGGAAATGTTGCCATTTTCGGATAACACTTTTGACTGTATTGTGATTAGTTTTGGTTTACGAAATGTGACGGATAAAGATAAAGCATTGCGTTCAATGTACCGTGTGTTGAAACCAGGCGGTCGTCTTTTAGTTTTAGAGTTTTCTAAGCCAATTATTGAGCCATTAAGTAAAGTTTACAACTTTTATTCATTTAATATTTTGCCGAAAGTGGGAGAAGTAGTTGTGAATGATGCTGACAGTTACCGTTATTTGGCAGAATCAATCAGAATGCATCCGGAACAATCTGTGTTGGAGCAGATGATGATTGATGCAGGCTTTGAACAGACTCAATATTTTAATTTAACCGCTGGTATTGTGGCATTGCATCGTGGTTATAAATTTTAAGGAGCAATAAATGCTTTCTTCAATTAAGCAACAATTAATGTTGCCGCAGCTAGTAAATGGTTTGTTGGAACAAGCGATAAATTATCTTATTGAACGTAGTGAAGGTGTTGTTCCAAGGTTACGGAAATTATCAGGTAAGGTGTTGTTGTTTCGTCTTAAACAAGGTGGTTACTGCTATTTGCTATTTTCGGAACAACGCTTAGATATTCTGGCGCAATATGATGGTGAAGCGGATTGTGAGGTATCGGCAGATGCTTGGTTGTTATTGAAGCGTCCGAAAAAAAGTGAGCTGTCTGAGTTAATCAATCAAAAGCAGGTTGTGTTTCAGGGAGATTTACAAGTCTTGCAGGATACGGTTGCTTTATTTGAACAATTGGAAAAAGATCCAGAAGAATTATTGGCTCCGTATCTTGGTGATGTGGCTGCTTACTCTTTAACCCAGATGATAAGACAGATAAAAAATCGTATAACTGAACATTATGCAACCAGTGAGCGTCATTGGGGAGAACGTTTAACTGAAGAGTGGCGGTTGATTGCTCCCTCTTTGGCGTTGGTACATTTTTATGATCAGGTTTCTGAGTTGCAACAGGATTTGCAGCGTGTAGAAAATAAAATTAACCAACTTGCAGGAAGGCTATGAAAATAAAGCACTATTTTCGTTTTTATCATATTGTCCGAGTATTATTGCAATACGGCTTGGATCAAGCATTGCCTAAAATTCCATTAACTCGTCCGCTTCGTTATGGGCGTAAACTCTGCTTTTGGTGGCAAAATCGTTATCCGGATAAATCGCTTGGTTGGCGTTTACGGATGGCTTTTCAAGAGTTGGGGCCGGTATGGATCAAATTAGGACAAATGCTTTCGACACGACGAGATCTTTTCCCTGAAGAGCTCGCTAATGAGCTGGCACTGTTGCAAGATCAAGTAGAGCCGTTTAATGGAAAATTGGCAAGAGCGGAAATTGAAAAAGCCTTAGGGGACAAGATTGAGCGTTGGTTTGAAGCATTCGATGAACAAGCACTGGCATCGGCTTCAATTGCTCAGGTTCATACCGCAAAATTTAATAGAATGCAGCCGTTCGCAGGGAAAGAGGTGGTGTTTAAAGTGATCCGCCCCGATATTGCGCCAGTTATTGCTTTGGATGTTGCCTTGATGTATAAAATTGCGAAATGGATTCCGCGTTTAACTCGGGAAGGTTATCGGTTGCGACCGGTGGAAGTGATTCGTGAATATGAGAAAACACTGTTGGCGGAATTGGATTTACGACAGGAAATGTCAAATGCAATTCAGTTAAGAGAAAATTTTTTAGATAGTCCAATGTTATATGTTCCAGAAATGTATAGTGACTTTTGTCATAAGAATGTCATTGTAATGGAGCGTATTTATGGCATTCCAATTTCAGATATTTCGGCATTGGAAGCGAACGGCACAGATATGAAATTGTTGGCAGAGCGTGGTGTACAGGTCTTTTTTACGCAAGTATTTCGTGATAGCTTTTTCCACGCTGATATGCATCCTGGTAATATTTTTGTCAGTTATCACCATCCGGAATCACCGCAATATATCGGCATTGATTGTGGAATCGTTGGCACTTTGAATAGCGAAGATAAACGTTATTTAGCTGAAAATTTCCTAGCCTTTTTTAATCGAGATTATCGACGAGTTGCACAGTTACACATTGATTCTGGATGGGTGCCGGAAGACACCAATGTAGAAGAGTTTGAGCAGGCATTTAGAATTGTTTGTGAGCCAATTTTTTCTAAACCGTTGGCAGAAATTTCATTTGGGAACGTGTTGTTAAATTTATTTAATACCGCGCGTCGTTTTCAAATGCAGGTGCAACCTCAGTTGGTATTATTGCAGAAAACTTTGCTTTATATCGAAGGGTTAGGAAGGCAGTTATATCCGCAGTTGGATTTATGGCAGACAGCCAAACCGTTCTTACAGGATTGGTTGAATGAACAGATTAGTGCAAAGAAAATGTATCGCGATTTTCAATCACATTTACCTTTTTTACGCGAACATTTTGCCTCTTTTCCGCAAACATTGTATCAAGCATTGTTGGAGCAGAAACAAATTCGTCGTCAATTAACATTGATTCAGCAGCAGTTAACGCAACAACAAAAAAATACCCAACGTGTGTATGGTTTTATTAGTGCGAGTTTGCTATTCTTTGGCAGCTTATTCAGCTTTCAATTTTTACCGCTGAATATTGCTGTTGGGCTGTTGTTATTAGGCGTTGTGCTATTATTAATAATAACTTTAAAACGATAAAGTTGCATTGTTGCAGCGTAAAAGCAGCAGTATAATTTAATCAACATTTTATTTTGACTAGAGGTACATTATGGGTGGAATCAGTATTTGGCAATTATTAATTATTGTATTAATCGTTGTATTGCTTTTTGGAACAAAAAAATTAAAAACATTAGGTTCGGATCTTGGCGAATCTGTTAAAGGGTTTAAAAAGGCAATGAGTGAAGAGGGGGAAAAAGATGCCGAATTTAAGAAATCTATCGAATCTCAATCCTCAAATTCAAACACACAAACTGACACAAAAACTAAAGATAAAGAGCAGGCATAACTGTGTTTGATATCGGTTTTTCTGAACTTGTTCTGATTTTTGTCATCGGTTTAGTGGTTTTAGGTCCGCAGCGTCTGCCGGTGGCAATTCGTACCGTTGTTAGTTGGATACGCACTTTGCGTAATCTCGCTAACAATGTGCAAAGCGAATTGGCACAGGAGCTTAAATTGCAAGAGTTGCAAGAGAGCATCAAAAAAGCGGAGCATCTCAATTTATCAGCACTTTCTCCTGAATTAAGCAAAACGGTTGAAGAGCTTAAAGCCTCTGCACAAAAAATGCAACAGCAGTTGGATCAACAAACCCAAGCAGCGAACAATGCTGTGAGCGAGTTGAAATCTTCATTGGAACAGCAGACCAAAATGGAAGCGCAAGGTGAAGAGCAGTCCATCACCACTGATAAAGCTGAGGAACAGCAACTGCTTGCTGCCGATGAACAAGCAGAATTGGCTGAAGCAGATGAAGAAAAATTAATTCTTGAACAGCATCAGGATGAGTTGGCAAGTTATGATCCGTTAGCGGATGTGCCGGCGGAAAAAATAACCGATCCGGCTAAAAAATCTTAAATTATCGCTATTTAGCAAAGGAAAGTTATGGCTAGCGTAGATGAATCTCAACCGCTGATTACCCATCTTATTGAGTTACGCAATCGCATTTTGAAAAGTTTTATCTGTGTGTTGGTTGTGTTTCTTGCATTGGTTTATTTTGCAAATGATATTTATCATATTATTTCAGCTCCGTTAATTAATGAGCTTCCACAAAATTCAACGATGATTGCAACCAATATTGTTGCACCTTTTTTTACACCAATTAAATTAACTGCTATTACGGCAATATTTTTGTCCGTACCTTATATTTTGTATCAAGTGTGGGCATTTATTGCTCCGGCATTGTATAAACACGAAAAACGGTTAATTTATCCTCTGTTAGTTTCTAGTACATTGCTGTTTTATGTTGGTGTGGCGTTTGCTTATTATGTGGTTTTCCCCTTAGTATTTGCATTTTTAACCAAAACAGCGCCTGAAAGTGTAGCAATAGCAACAGATATCAGTAGTTATCTTGATTTTGTGTTAACTCTGTTTTTAGCTTTTGGCATCTGTTTTGAAGTGCCGGTTGCAATTATTCTTCTCTGCTGGAGTGGTGTGGTCAGCATTGAAGATCTAAAACAGAAGCGACCTTATATTTTAGTAGGTGCATTCGTTATTGGAATGTTACTGACACCGCCTGATATTTTTTCACAAACATTACTTGCTGTTCCAATGTACTTATTATTTGAAATAGGTGTATTATTTGCTCGTTTTTATCAGCCAAAATCAAATTAAATTAATAGAGCGGTTTAAATTTTAAGTATGAAAAATAACCTCATAAAAATGTGAGACAATTATTTAACTTTTAGATCAAATACCAATCAAGCGTTAACGAATACCGCAACTCATATTCAACGTACATATAAATTTGTTATACCGAGCCTCAAAGGTTCGGTTTTTTTATAATAATATTACTATGAATAAAAATTCACTTAACATTAATATTTTGTTAATAATTTAGGTGCTTTTATTTTTTGTAAAAGTAGGTATACTATACCACTTTGAAAGTATCAACTTTATGGGGTTTTTTATGAAATTATTAAATAAATCTATTCTGTTTGGTTTATCATTTATTTTAGCGGCTTGTAACTCTAGTGGGGGGAATTCTTCGCAAAAAGATAATGCTGTTGTAATTAATCCTGTTCAAGATGAG
This sequence comes from Gallibacterium sp. ZY190522, assembly GCF_054166015.1. Classification (NCBI taxonomy): domain Bacteria; kingdom Pseudomonadati; phylum Pseudomonadota; class Gammaproteobacteria; order Pasteurellales; family Pasteurellaceae; genus Gallibacterium; species Gallibacterium sp. ZY190522. The sequence continues at coordinate 1,300,084 of NZ_CM135118.1, read as the reverse complement.
CAACAAGACGGTATTAATTCTTCTACAGAAAATAATACTAGTCATAATAAATCTTCAAAAGAAGATAAACAATCAGTAGAAGATAAACAAGAGAAAAAAGAGCCTTCATTTAAGCCATCGAAAGCTGAAGGGGATGTTTTCACTTTCGTTGGAATGGATGGGAGTTTTGAACCACGCCCAAAGAAAATTAAACTTAGTTTTGATAAAACAGCAAATCCTGTAAGTGATATTGGCTATTATGGTTATTTTACTATGCCAGAAATACTTGACGGTAATTATAAATATTATTTTTATGAAGTAGATCAGAAATATGTTTTAGAAAATCCTGCTCAAGCTGTTAATGCAATTTATAAAGGTTTGGCAAAAATGACAATTGATGGGCAAGAAAAAGATGGTTCATTAACGTTAGAATTAAAAGATCAGACAGTTTCAGGTAATATTGAGGTACAGGCTAATAATATTAAGCAAATTGAATTGAAAAATGCGACCTTAGGAGATACAGGCTATATAGGTAATGCTGTTGCTGCAGAATATGAGGGCAAGTATACAGGGGTGTTTGCAGGAAAAGAAGATAAAGCAGAGAATACACTAGGCGTATTTTATCTGAAAAAGGAAGGAGAACCTGTTATTTCTGGGGCATATCAGGCGAAAAAACAATAAACTTATTTTCATTTTTAAACGCCCAGTATGGGCGTTTTTTATTTATCATTAAAAAGATTAACGTAATAGGCAGAGTATTTAAATTTCTTATTGTTTTCTTATGATTTACAAGACATTAATTTTAATTTTCTGTGGCTTATTCACATTTTCTGCGATAGCAACAGCAAGTGATAATGTTGCTCTTCAAACTTATAAAACAGAGCTACACTCACCTGTATTCAATGCAACATTAGATCACTTGGACAATAAAATAGCTAAAGTGATACAAGGTAAAATATCTATTTCTTTAAAAGATGTGGAGAAAGATCCTATCTTAGTAAAGAAATTGTTATATCAAGCGGTAATATATCGACATTTTAAAATAATTAAGATGTTATTGCCTATTTATCAGAAATATCAACAACAAGATAAAATACTCATCTTATTTGCTGAAGGTGCTTTAGCTGAATCACAGCAAAATTATTCACAAGCGATTGCAAAGTTTCGACAACTGTTAGCTATAAATCCTAAAATGAATCCTGCAAGAATTGCATTAGCAATAGCATTATTTAATGATAAGCAGCTTAGTTCTGCAAAGCAACAATTTGAAAAAGTGAAATCTGATGAAAATTTACCAATAGCAGTGGCGAAAATGGTAGAACAATATTTACGTTTAATTGATGATAATAGTGCTTGGCAAATTAGTTTCTCTGCAAATTATGAACAAGATAATAATGTAAATGATGCCTCTTCTGATCGTAATATTGAACAAACAGGATTTGTGAAATCTGATTCAATGTTGCCACAATCTGCTCATGGTATTGCTTATTCATTGATATTAGCAAAAGAGAAAAATATTAAAGATTCACACTATTTCTTTTTTGAAACTAATTTGTTTGGTAAGTTTTATTGGGATAATCGTGATTATAATGATACATATAACCGTAGTTATTTAGGTTATGTAAATAAAAATTCAAAACAGAGTGTGCGTTTATTATCTCTTTATGAAAGGCGTTGGATTGGGAATAAGCGTTATCAACAAGGAACGGGAATACGTGCAGAATATAATCGCTGGTTATCTATAAATTGGCAAATTTCTTCTGCTTTGGAGTATGTTAAGCAACGTTATAATGATTATGATTATTTAAATGGAGCAAATAAATTATTTTCGACAACATTATTTTGGATAAGAAATCCACAACAAACTTTTCATATAGGATTTAATCTAGAGCAAGAAAATACCAGAATCAAACAGTATAGCAATAATAGTTATACTTTACGTTTTGGTTGGGGGCAAGAGTGGGGAAAAGGCATTTCTTCACATATGAATTTTTCTATTAGTAAAAGACAGTATCAAGATCAATTCAAATTAGCTAACCGGTTTCCATTGGGTAAAAATCGAAGAGATCACATATATCATACTTATTTTGCTCTTTGGAAACGTGATTGGCATTTGTTTGGTATTACACCTAAATTACAGCTGATATGGAAGAAACAACAGAGTAATTTTCCATCACTTTATTCTTATCAGGAAAAACAATTTAATATTGTTTTTGAAAAAAATTTTTAAAAGAATAAGATATTCTCAGCCTTTAAAAAGAGGATAACGTATTTTAAGCATATATTCACTAATGTTAATTCATTATAATAGCTATCCTAACAGTATTTTTGATGAGTAAAGGAGCTAATGAATGACTCAACAAATTTTTTCACAATTTCCTGAACGTCGTATGCGCCGTATGCGTAAACAAGATTTCAGTCGTCGTTTAATGGCGGAAAATAAATTAAGTGTCGATGATTTGATTTATCCAGTATTTGTGATTGAAGGTGAAAATCAGCGTGAAGCAGTGCCTTCGATGCCGGGTGTGGAGCGTCTGACTATCGATCAATTATTGATTGAAGCAGCAGAATTAGTGAAATATGGTGTACCGATGGTTGCTTTATTTCCAGTTGTGCCACAAGAGAAAAAATCATTAATGGCGGAAGAGGCTTATAATCCGGATGGCTTAGTTCAACGTACCGTACGTGCATTGAAACAGGCTTATCCTGAGCTGGGGGTAATGACTGATGTGGCACTTGATCCTTTTACTACTCACGGTCAGGATGGAATTATTGATCAAAATGGTTATGTTTTGAATGATATTACTACTGAAGTATTGGTTAAACAGGCGCTTTCCCACGCTGAAGTTGGAGCTGATGTGGTTGCACCTAGTGATATGATGGATGGACGTATTGGAGCAATTCGTCAACAGTTTGAACAACAAGGTTTTATTAATACCTTGATTATGGCATATTCCGCAAAATATGCTTCTTGTTTTTATGGACCATTCCGTGATGCAATCGGTTCATCAAGTAATATCAAAGGTGGTAATAAATTTACATATCAACTTGATCCTGCAAATAGCGATGAAGCATTGCAAGAAGTTGGGTTGGATATTCAGGAGGGGGCTGATATGGTGATGGTTAAACCGGGAATGCCTTATCTTGATGTACTATGGCGTGTTAAACAGCACTTTGGTGTACCTACTTTCGCTTATCAAGTTTCTGGAGAATATGCAATGCAGATGGCTGCAATTCAAAATGGGTGGTTAAAAGAAAAAGAGAGCATTTTAGAAGGATTGCTCTGCTTTAAACGTGCCGGAGCGGATGGTATTTTGACTTATTTCGCTAAACAAGTGGCTATTTGGTTAGCGGAAGAAAAGTAAGGATAATTCTTCATTCATTATTTATTTCCGGATTACATTTATGTAATCCGTATTTTTTTGAAATAGGCTATGAACACAATTCAACAACAGTTTGAACAGTTACAACAACAATTCTTTCAATATCAATTGGTTCCAGCTTGGGGTAATTCTCAAGCTGAAATAATGTTTATTGGTGATGCTCCTGGGAAAGATGAGCTGAGTAAAGGACCTTTTGCTGGGACGAGTGGTAAATTTTTTGATCAGTTATTAGATTCTATTGGATTGACCAGAGAGAATATTTATCTGACCAATGTGGTTAAGTTTAGACCGGAAAAACGTAATCCTAACAAGAAAGAAATTACAGCATTTAACAGCTTACTACGTGCGGAAATTGAGAAGGTTAAGCCCAAAATTATTGTGCCGTGCGGACGTATTGCGTTGTCTGTATTTCTGCCAGAATTTAAAATCAGTGAAGTTCACGGGCAAGTTTACACCTTGATGCAGGATGAACACTGTTTTTTATTATTGCCGATGTATCATCCGGCAGCGGCAATGCATAATGGAAAAATGCGCCCAATGCTGAAACAGGATTTTCTCACATTGGGCGATGTTTGGAATGATTTGGATTAGTAGCTTGAGTTAATCAAAACTTCTTCACCGTAACCGCCTAAAGTAGGCATTGGTAAGTAGGTGGAGTTCGGTGCACGCATAATACGGATACCACGAATACCAGCTTCTTTTGCTGCTAAAATATCATCATCACTGTCGCCATAATGGATGCTGATTTTATGTTCTAAAATAGCTGGTGTTTTGTTGTATTTAGTATTACGAGGACGATCTCCCATAAAATCAACAGAATGCATATTTTTAACGCCTAATGCTTTTTGTAAGATTGGTGTTACTCCATCTGTTTTACCCGCTGTTCTTCCAGTAATAAAATAAACGCTATCGCCTCGTTCTTCATGCATCTTAATTAATGCTTTTGCTACTTCTTTTGGAATTGAGTATTTGTCGCAGCCAGCATTAACTTCATTCCAGAAATCTTGATTTTTTAAATATTCAAAACCATTTGGTGAATATTTTTGTTGTCCGTAATAGAAACAAGGGCTGGAAAACAATACGGTATCATCAATATCGAAACTGACATTGATAGCCGGTTTACCTTCTAAACTTTTTTTAATCTGCTCAATTGAAACCCAATGAATTGGTGCTTGCTGTAACATTTCACGTGCATTTGTGCCTTCTTGAGTATAAGGTTCAGTTTTGGCAGCAAAAACATTAGTGGCGACACCGGCAATAATAGCCACGAGAGCTAATTTTTTCAAATTATGCATAGTTATATCCTTCTTAATTGTTTGATTTATTTAGTAAAAATATTCCTGATGGGGCAAGTTCGATATAGGCTTCTTGACAATTTGCCTCGAAGTGTTCGGGTGCTAAATTTACTAATAATTCATTATTGCCCCATAGCACCACAATTTCCCAATGGTTTCCCATATAAACTGCTGATTTAATTTGACAACGGGTTTGCGGCGAACCTTGTGTTAATAGATGAATAGCTTCCGGGCGAATACCGACCAAACATTCGCCATTGTCGACATTAAATTCTTGAGCTTGATCCAGCGTTAATTGATAGCCATTAATCTTTAATTGATTATTTTCTAAATAGCTGTCAACGATACTGGCTTCACCCATAAATTTAGCTAAGAACAGAGAATTTGGTCGTTGATAAAGCACTTTTGCCGGTGCTTTCTGCATAATTTTCCCTTTGTTCATTACAATCACTTCATCGGAGACAGCAAAGGCTTCACTCTGATCGTGCGTCACATAGAGCGAAGTGATATTAAATTTTTGCTGTAATTCGCGGATTTTTTCACGCATACTGCGGCGTAAATTGGCATCAAGGTTACTTAACGGCTCATCAAAAAGTAAAACTTTCGGTTTTAATACCAAAGCACGCGCCAAGGCGACCCGTTGTTGTTGTCCGCCGGAAATTTGATCGACATAACGATCACCGAAACCGGCAAGATCGACCAACTCCAATGCCTCTTCAACACGCTGTTTACGCTCTTCAGCATTAACGCCTAACATTTTCAAGCCGTAACCCACATTATCGGCAATCGACATATGTGGAAATAGCGCATAAGATTGGAACACAATACAAATATCGCGACTTTGAATAGAAGATTTGGTCACATCTTCACCATCAATAAAGATTTGTCCGCTGGTCGGGCGTTCCAAACCGGAAACCAAGCGTAGAATGGTGGTTTTGCCGCAACCCGAAGGCCCGAGCAGTGTGGTCATTGTGCCACGTTTAATGGTTAAACTGAGATCATCGATCACAACAGATTTACCAAAGCGTTTTGTCACATTTTTTAAGACAAGAAAGTTATTATCGTTATTCATAAAACAACCTCAATTTAATTCATTTGTTTTGCTTTTGAACGGGAAATTCGAGTATCACCGACCATCCAGTCAAAGAATAAAATAATTGCCATCATCACTACAATCAGCAATGAACCATAAGCGATTGCAATACCGTATTCACCATCTTCTACACGGTTTAAAATATAGGCAGTGGCTACACGAGTATCGGCAGTTACCAAGAATACAATCGCACTTACAGTGGTCATTGCCCGAACGAAACTGGTAATTAATGCGGAAAGTAGTGCAGGTTTAAGCAATGGCAAAGTGACATAAATTAATGTTTTCCACGAATTTCCTTTTAAAGAAAGTGAAGCTTCATCTAATGATTTATCCAACTGCCCTAAACCGGCAATAGCGGCACGCATCCCAATCGGTAAATCCCTCATTACCATTGAGATAATAATGATAACACCGGTACCGGTGATATAGAGCGGAGCATCATTAAAGGCTAAAATGTAAGATACTCCGGCAACGGTTCCTGGTACGGCAAAACAGAGCATAGTTAAAAACTCTAATGTTTTTTTACCGGTGAACTCTTTACGCACCACAATATAGGCGATTAATAAGCCGAATAGTGCAGTAAGTGGAGCAGCAATACCGGCATAAATAATAGTGTTGATTAGAGATGGCCACGCACCGTCACTAAATCCTTGACCGAATAGAGAGGCATAATTTCCAAAGGTTAAAGTGTAATTAACACCCCAATTGACAGTGAAGCTACCGTAAAAAATACTGCCGTAAAGTGTGGCATTAAAAATAATCCAAATTGCTAATAAGGCAATAATGGCATTTTTTAATCCGGTAGGTAAATCCTGTACATCACCACGATAAGATTTACCAGAAACGGTAACATAAGAGCGATTTCCTATCCAAATATATTGCACAATAAAAATACCAAGTGAGAACAATAATAGAATTGTGCCTAATGTACTGGCGGAAGCATAATCAAGTTGTGAACCAGCAATATAGAAATAAATTTGAGTGGCGATAACATCGAAACTGCCTCCCAATACTAATGGGTTACTGAAATCTGCTAAAGATTGGATAAAAACCAACAAAAACGCATTAGCAAGAGCCGGTTTTAATAATGGAAAAATAACTTGAAAGAAGGTTTGATAACGATTAGCTCTTAATGTGTAAGAGGCTTCTTCAATGGACGGATGTGCTGATTTTAATGATCCTTCCAAAATCATAAAAGCAAGTGGCGTAAACGCTAAAATCTGTGCTATAGCGATACCGTTGAAGCCATAAAGCCAGTTTGTGTTAGTAAAGCCAAAGTGTTGTGCTAAAAATTCAGTTAAATACCCAGAGCGCCCTAACATCAAAGTTACTCCTAAACCGACAACAAATGGGGGTGTGACAATAGGCAAAATAGAGAAAATTTTGCCGATAAAGGCAGTACGTTTGGCTATTCTGGTAGTATAAAGCGCAAAAGCCAAGCCAAAAACGGTAGAAATAAAGCCGACAAATGCAGATAACCATACCGAATTGAGGATTACACGCAAAATATAAGATTGAGTGATAATTTGGATAAATTGGCTTGGATTAAATTCATTGCCATCATAAAACATTGAAATGAAGATGGTTAAAGTTGGATAAACAATAAAAAAGAAAATTAATAAGATAATGGCAAGCAGCGAAGCAATAATAAATTTATCGCCTTGCATAATTTTGAGCTTAGCTAAGGCATTAGTAGCGATAGCAGTTAGCGTAATAATTTGTACGATAACAGCATAACCTAAGCTCAAGTGATAAATATTGGCGGAAATAAAAGTAAATAAAGCGATAATACAAACCGCAACTAATTCAAATTTTGCTTTCTTTTCTTGAGATAACCCAAGATGAGGGGAGAACCAGAAAATAGCCAAAGAGAAAAACCAAAACCAACTTAGATTAAACGAGTGCCATCCCATTGCGGCTAAAAATTCATCAGTAGTTGATTCTAGCAAGCCATAATCCAAAGCAAATGATGGCAGAATCGCAAATGCAAGAAAGCTAATCAAAATCCAGGTCGTAGTAGTATTTATTGAAAATTTTGTTGAGTCCATCAAAAATTCCTTAGTGGTTGAAACCTCATCATTTTCGGCGGTAGGATACATTTAATTTAGGAGAGGTTTAAGCTCTCATCAGGGCGATTCATAGAGCAATGCTTTATGGTCTTTCTGAGAATTGAAACATACAACCCTACAAAATAAAAATATACTCCCAAAAGATAGGAGAATAAATTATAAAAAGCAAATAGCTATGAGAAATAAATTCCCCATAGCTATTTTTTTGTTTTATTATTTGCTTAATTTGACGTCATTGACCCATTTGTTGATTAAACGTTTTCTTTCATCACTTGAGCCGAATTTTTCAAAATCATAATTGATTAATTTAAGTTTTGTCGGATCAAATGCATTAGGAGATTGTTCTGCGGTAGTGTTAGTTAAAGTCTGTAAAGCCTGACTTTTTTCCACGCAAGTTCCTGACCTTCTTTAGATAACGCCCAATCAACGAAAAGTTTGGCATTATCTAGGTTTCTTGCGCCTTTTAAGATACTTACGCCACCAAGTTCATAACCTGTACCTTCACAAGGAACGACTAAGGCAAGCGGTGCGCCTTTCTCTTTTTCCAATGCATAATCATGTAAGAAGCCGATACCGATAGTGGCTTCACCACGTGCGGCGTTACGTGATGGTGTAATACCAGATTTAGTGTATTGTGAAATATTTTTATCTAAAGACTTAAAATATTCGAATGCTTTCGGTTCACCCCATAATTGTACAAATGTAGCAATAGCAGTATAAGCTGTGCCAGAGCTTTGAGGATCTGCAATTTGAATTTCGCCTTTTAAGCGCGGATCTAACAAATCACTCCAACATTTTGGTGTTTCTTTAATACCTAATTTTGCTAAACGGTCAGTGTTAACACCAAATCCTAAAATTCCCATATAAATGGCAGAGGATAGATTTCCTTTGACTTTGCCTGGATTTCGGAATTTTTCGATAATTTGCGACAAGTTTGCTGATTGATAAGGTTCTAATAAACCTAATTCCCCAGCTTGGGATTGAGGATCGAAAGTACCTCCATACCAAACATCAGCTTGAGGGTTATTTTTTTCCGCTTCAACTTTAGCAAAAGTGCTACCGGAGCCGTTACGAATGAATGAAGTTTTAACATCATATTTTTTGAGAATGCTTGTGTTTCAGTTTCACATAATTCATTGGTTGTACTGCAGTAAATGACTAAACGTCCGGATGCTTGAGCTGTAGAAGCTAATAAAATGGTACTAATGGCTAATGTAGAAAGTTTTAATGAAGTTGATAAATTTATAGCTATAATCCTTCTATAATGAAAAATTTGTTCGTTATTATATGAAAAACTTTTATCTGGAAATGTGAGCGAATTCACAAAAGTAAACTTATTTGATGAAAAATATGAGCGAATAAGTAAGTTTATTTTTCTGATAGATATAATTTTGTTTAGAAAGAAAACAACGATATGATCTGCACCCCAAAAGTTGGACTTATTATCCAACAGACAAAGGTGCAGATTTTTTATGACTAAATATAACCAAACATTTAAACAACAAGTGGTAGATTTCTACTTTCAACACGAGGAAAGTCTTTCTTTAACCTGTCGTACATTTACCGTGTCTAAACGCACATTAAGGCGTTGGATTGCCCAATATCAACATTCAGGTATAAAGGGCTTAGCCGTGCTGCATACCAAACGAACCTATACTCCAGAGTTTAAATATCACGTCATACAAACGATTCAAAACAGAGACATGACAGCTGACCAAGCCTGTTTACAGTTTGGAATTGCTAATTCGGGTGCTATTAGCCAATGGTTGAAAAGCTTTCAACAATGCGGTATAGAAGGATTACACTCAAAACCCAAAGGACGACCTGCGATGAAAAAAACACGCTATGCCAAAATACCACCGCCACCGAAAACAGAAGAAGAACGCTTACGCTTAAGAATTCTAGAATTAGAAACGGAGAATGCCTACCTAAAAAAGTGTCAGCAATTAGACCGAGAAAAAATGAGGAAAAAGCCAACGCCGTCCAAGAATTAAGAGCAGACTATCCGTTAGACTTACTGTTACGGTATGCCAACTTAGCCAGAAGTACTTTCTTTTATCATTTACATGGTAAAGATAAGACTAAGGATAACAACGCTTCATTATGCGCCCAAATTCTTGCTATCAAACAACAGAATCCACATTATGGCTATCGCCGAGTCACCAAACAATTAGGCGAGGGGATCAACCATAAACGGGTACAACGATTAATCCAAGTGATGGGATTGCAGGTAAAAGAGAAAAGACAACGTAAATATTATTCTTATCGTGGGGAAGTGGGTAACATCGCCCCGAATCACTTACAACGAGACTTCCACGCCACCGTTCCGCACCAGAAATGGTTGACCGATATTACTGAGTTTAAGGTGAAGGGCGATAAACTCTATTTTTCTCCGATATTGGATTGCTATAACAATGAATTGATTGCTTACCAATGTAGTCGTCATCCAGATGGTAGATGAGTAAAACAGATGGTGTTACAAGCGATTGCTCGGTTAGCTGAGGGGGACTCCCCGATATTACATTCAGACCAAGGTATTCAGTATCAAATGGCAAGTTATCAACAGTTATTAGCTGAGCACAATATTGTGCAGAGTATGTCAAGGAAAGGCAATTGTTTAGATAATGCCGCGATGGAGAGTTTCTTTGGTCGGATGAAAGTGGAATGTTTTTATGGCAAAACTTTCGAAAGCATTGAAGAACTTGAATCTGTTATCAAAGAATATGTTCGTTATTACAATGAGGAAAGAATACAATTAAAATTAAATGGACTGAGCCCTGTTCAATACAGAATTCAGTCCTTAAAATAACAGTCTAACTTTTCGGGGTCAGATCAATAATGAAGCTTTTGCATTAATCGCCGATGCATTGTTCTTGTGATTATTCTAATTTATCTGTAACAAACTTGTAATAAATACCGAACTGTTCCATAGATTTTAAAACTTGAAGTAACTCTTTGCCTAAAGTAGTTAGCCCATATTCCACTTTTGGTGGATTTGTTTGATAATCTTTTCTAAAGACAATTCCATCATTACATAACTGCCTTTGAAAGTGATTGGTTACGGATTTCGCCGGCTACTAGAAGACAATTTTTTGCAGGAAATGATATACCAATCACTTATGTATGTATCCAAGTAAAAGAACACTCTCTTGATTCATTCACAGCTGATGATGCTGAAATATTAGATTGAAGTTATAAGGATTAGTAGAAATTTACAACTTGTTGTTTAAATGTGTGACTGTATTTGGTCATAAAAAATCTGCACCTTTATATGTTGGATAATAAGTCCAACTTTAGGGGTGCAGATCACAATTCAGCCTTTTTCAATATTTTTTATTGTACGATATTACAAAGTCATTGCCGCAATCCAACCGAAAATTAACAACGGAATGTTGTAGTGAATGAATGTTGGTACGACTGAATCCCAAATATGATCGTGTTTTCCATCCATATTCAAACCGGATGTTGGACCCAATGTTGAATCAGAAGCTGGTGATCCAGCATCGCCTAACGCAGCAGATACACCAACAATTGCAGCGGTAGCTAAGGGCGAAAAACCGAAACTAACACATAATGGCACATAAATTGATGTAATGATTGGAACAGTAGAGAATGATGAGCCGATACCCATTGTGATAAATAGCCCGATCAATAACATTAAAAATACGGCAAGCCCTTTGTTATCAGAACCAATGGTGCTACTGAAAGTTTGTACTAATTCAGTCACTCCTCCGGTTTCATTGATTACTTTGGCAAAGCCGGAGGCTGCAATCATTACAAAACCTATCATCGCCATTAAACGTAAGCCTTGTTGGAAAATATCATTGCTTTCTTTCAGTTTAAAAATACCACCTAAGGCAAATATAATTAAACCAACTAGACCACCAACAATAGTGGAGTCAGTGAATAGTTGTAAGGTAAATGCAACAACAATGGAAATAATACTAATCCAGATATGAAATGGTTTAATGTTAGCGATACGATGTTGTAAATCCTCAGAGGTAGGTTCACTGCCGTGAACAATATATTCTCTAGGTTTACGGTAGGTGATGAAAATGGCGGTCAACAATCCTAAAATCATTCCAATAACCGGAATCAACATCGCTAGCGACACTTGCGCAGTAGAAGTTTGCAGTCCGAATTGTGCGCCTGCCTCATTGATATTTTTGACAAGAATATTTTCAATAAAGATTTTTCCGAAGCCGACAGGTAACAACATATAAGTTGCAGTTAAACCGAAAGTCAAAATACAGGCTACGGCTCGGCGATCCAGTTTTAATTTATTAAAAATACTGAGTAATGGTGGTACAACAATAGGAATAAAAGCAATATGTACCGGCAAAAGGTTTTGTGAAGAGACAGAAAATGCCAATAACACGGCAAGTAAAAAGTATTTAAACCAAAATAGTGTTTTATGGCTAGGTGTATGACCTAAACGAACAATCACTTTGTAAGCGAGTAAATCTGTGATTCCTGATTTAGAAATGGCAACAGCAAAGGCACCTAAAATAGCATAATTCATTGCGACTGAAGCGCCCCCACCTAAACCATCAGTAAAAACTGAAACGGTTTTGTTCAGATCCAAACCTCCAACTAATCCTGCAGTAAGTGCAGAAATAATTAGGGCAATTACAACGTTGATACGCATCAAACTCAGTGCAAGCAACACGAGAATGGAGATAACAACTTCATTGCTGAATAACATATGTTGTGTTCCTTAAGTTGATTATGAGAAGTTCCATAATTTACTAAAATTTAACCATTTATCAAGAAATTTTTACATCTCAAAGTTGTGGTGGAAAAATATTAGCTTGTTTTAATTTATTCACCATTAAGCAGAATAATTCTGCTGTTTTTTCAGTATCATAAAGTGCTGAATGGGCTTTGCTTGGTTCAAATGGAATTCCTGCATTGTCACAGGCTGTACGAAGAACAGTCTGCCCAAACATAAATCCAGCCAAGGTGGCGGTGTCAAAGGTTGAAAATGGGTGAAACGGATTGCGCTTGATGCCTGTACGATTAATGGCAGCCATTAAAAAATTGTAATCAAACATTGCATTATGGGCGACCAATATTGAACGTTTGCATTCCGCTGCTTTTTGACCGCGCCTAACCATTTGAAAAAATCCGGTTAATGCGGTGAGTTCATCAACCGCATCTCTTTGTGGATCATCGGGATTAATGCCGTTAATTTTTAATGAGTTCTGATCAACATTTGCGCCATCAAAAAGTTTAATTTGAAAGTGGCATTTTTCATCGGGATGCAATAATCCTTGCTCATCCATTTTTACAGTGATGGCGGCTAATTCAAGTAGTCCATCCGTTTGCGCATTTAAACCGGAGGTTTCAACATCCACAATAACAGGGTAATAACCGCGGAAACGATGTTTTAGTAGCTGATAATTTATACTGTTTTCTGTTGCGTTATTTTCCGAAGTTTGAGAAAGCGTAGTATCCAAATTATGTTACCTTTAAAAATGACTCACTCCTCGAAAAAGAGGAGTGAGCAAAACATAGTGTAATTAAAGAAAATTAATGATTACCTAAACCGTCTTTCGCACTTTTATTTTCAATAAATTCGATTTTGTAACCATCAGGATCTTCAATGAATGCAATTACGGTTGTTCCACCTTTTACCGGACCCGGTTCACGTGTTACTTTACCTCCGGCTGCTTTCACTGATTCACAAGTTGCAGAAATATCATCAACACCGATAGCAATATGACCGAAAGCGGATCCTAAATCGTACTGACTCACGCCCCAATTATAAGTTAATTCGATTACAGCCGTTTTATCTTCATCGTCATAACCGATGAATGCAAGGGAATATTTATATTCAGGGTTTTCACTGCGACGTAAAACGCGCATTCCTAAAACTTCGGTATAGAATTTGATAGAACGTTCAAGATCACCAACGCGAAGCATAGTATGTAATAAACGCATATTTCCTCCGAAAGATTAATTTAAAGAAAAAACCGAGTGATTATGCCATAATATGCGATGTAAATCACAAAATTTTGTAAAGGTTATTTAAATATGTCAAATCAAGAAGAGTCAAAAATTAAAGTTATAGGTTTATCGATTTTACCTATCTTTATACTTGCATTAGCTGATTTTTTCTTATTAATGGAAAAACCGGTAGGGGAGTCCATTATTTCTCATCTATTAATTGCGGTGTTAGTAGCTCAAATGATCTCTCAGTTAATTTTTATTAAAGGAGAAATATGCAATGGACAGCGTTCAAGGTTAAGTCGATGGAACCTCTATTTCTTAATCTTTTGGGGAGGATGGCTATTGGTAACTTGTTTCCAAGTGCAGGTTTATTTGCCGATTAGATTGGCTTATTGCTGCGGTCTTGCTTTCACTTTAACTACTTGGCAACAGCCCAAAGAAGAGCAGTTACGACGTGCGATACTATGGTTAGGTGTAGTGATTGGAATCATTGGTTTGATTTTAGCGTTAATTCCACTATTTTTATTTGAATTACAGACCAGTTTAACATTTAATCCATTATTGCAAGTTGTCTTAGGTATAACATTGGCTTATTGGGGGCTGTTAGTTTCTCATAACAGATTAAATGGACTAATTGAAATTTTGCCTTATTTTGTATTAATTGCTTTGGTTGCCAGTAGTATATTTGCTTTAGTTGCAATAGCGATTATTTATATCGATGGTGTAAAGATTGACCGGAATATCCTACATCTTTCTTTTTATTTTATCTGTCATTTACTATTATTAGCTGGTTGGGCTTACCCAATAATACGCAAAGAAAAAGCCTATTATTGGTTGTTGTTAATAATGATTTTATTATCTGCGTTTTCTCCGATCTTATTGTTTTAATTATGTTTTATAGAGGTTGAGCCGTCATCAAAAACAATTGATTTAATAATCGGCTTAACCTTAATATCAGAACTGTCACTGGTAAATAACTCTTTACTGAAAGTAGGCATTTCATCTTCAGGAGTAAATGCAATCAGATAATATTGTTGGTTGGGCTTAAGAATATTGAATTGTTTAAAATTAATATGAGAAAGGCGATTATCAATAATACGATTATTAAAAATAAAAACAGCATACCAAGTCAATTTTTTTATATTTTGTGAAGATTTATTTTTAATAAGATAAGTTGTTGAAAACATTAATTTTCCGTTATCTTGTTTTTGGATATTTTGTGAAATAACCTGTATGTCAACAAGTCGATAAGAATCAAACGGTTTATTAGTAAATGAATTAGGAGGTACTTCGGCAAGTGCTTGAGTACTGAAAATGATGATAAAAATTGCTAGAATAAACGCAAAGATAGGGGTTAGAATACTGATAGAAGTGATTTGAAATTTACTATTCATATCTTGATCCTAAATAGTCGTTTATTTATATATTGCGGAATGATAACAGTTAGCTAAATATTACGCAAATTTAGAGCAAGAGCTGAAATAGAACTTAGATAATATTATTTACAGTTCAATTAAAAGGAATGTTTAATTAAAATAAAAGTAGGTAAAGTAGGATATATAATGAAACAGAAACATATTCATATTTTGGGGATTTGTGGCACGTTTATGGGCGGATTGGCAATGATTGCACGAGAACTTGGCTATAAAGTTACCGGTTCAGATGTCAATGTTTATCCACCGATGAGTGTTTTTTTACAAAAAAGTGGCATTGACATTATTCCGAACTATGATGTTGAACAATTAAAACCGGCACCCGATCTTGTCATTATTGGTAATGCGATGAAACGTGGTAATCCTTGTGTGGAATATGTCTTAGACAATAATTTACCATATATGTCAGGTCCGCAATGGTTGCACGACAATTTGCTTAGAGATCGTTGGGTATTGGCTGTTTCTGGAACACACGGTAAAACTACAACGACAGGAATGTTAGCGTGGATTTTAGATCAAGCCGGATTGCAACCTGGATTTTTAATTGGTGGTATTTCAGGAAATTTCGGTATTTCCGCGCGTTTAGGTAAATCGCCATTTTTTGTGATTGAAGCTGATGAATACGATACAGCTTTTTTTGATAAGCGTTCTAAATTTATCCACTATAATCCTAAGACATTGATTATTAATAATATTGGATTTGATCACGCTGATATTTTTGATGATCTGAAGGTTATTCAACGTCAATTTCACCATATGATTAGAACTATTCCATCGAAAGGGCGTATTTTATCTTTTGCTGATGAGATCAGTGTGAAAGAGACATTGGCGATGGGGTGCTGGAGTGAACAGCAGTTTATAGGCGAAAATAAAGAATGGTTTGCAAAACGTTTGCATAATGACTGCACGAAATTTGAGGTTTATCATCAACAACAAAAAATAGCAGAAGTAGAGTGGAATATTATCGGACAGCATAATATGTTTAATGCTTTAATGGCGATTGCAGCAGCTTACCACGTAGGTGTTAGTATAGAACAATCTTGTAAAGCTCTTGCTACTTTTGTGAATGCTAACCGTCGTTTAGAAGTGAAGGGTGAAGTGAACAGAATTACTGTTTATGATGATTTTGCACATCATCCGGTGGAAATTTCTGCAACATTAACTGCATTAAGGGATAAAGTTGGTGGCGGTGTTCGTATTTTAGCAGTGCTGGAACCTCGTTCTAATACAATGAAAATGGGCGTTCATACAGGAGAACTTGCACCTGCTTTAGTGAGGGCTGATTATGTTTTTCTATTGCAACCCGAAAATTTGCCGTGGCAAGTGGTTGATATTGCTAACCAGTGTATTCAGCCGGCTGTTTGGACGGCAGATATTGATTTATTGGTTGATAAAATTGTCGAAGAAGCCCAGCCTACGGATCATATTTTAGTGATGAGTAATGGCAGCTTTGGCGAAATACATCAAAAAATATTGCAGAAATTGAGAGAAAAGGCAGAACAGTAGTCGCTCAAAAAGGTTGAAAATAAGATTTGTATTCAAAAGTTGGATTAAATGAAAAAAGCCGCAGTGGTGATCTGACCCCGAAAAGTTAGACTGTTATTTTAAGGACTGAATTCTGTATTGAACAGGGCTCAGTCCATTTAATTTTAATTGTATTCTTTCCTCATTGTAATAACGAACATATTCTTTGATAACAGATTCAAGTTCTTCAATGCTTTCGAAAGTTTTGCCATAAAAACATTCCACTTTCATCCGACCAAAGAAACTCTCCATCGCGGCATTATCTAAACAATTGCCTTTCCTTGACATACTCTGCACAATATGATGCTCAGCTAATAACTGTTGATAACTTGCCATTTGATACTGAATACCTTGGTCTGAATGTAATATCGGGGAGTCCCCCTCAGCTAACCGAGCAATCGCTTGTAACACCATCTGTTTTACTAATCTACCATCTGGATGACGACTACATTGATAAGCAATCAATTCATTGTTATAGCAATCCAATATCGGGGAAAAATAGAGTTTATCGCCTTTCACCTTAAACTCGGTAATATCGGTCAACCATTTCTGGTGCGGAACGGTGGCGTGGAAGTCTCGTTGTAAGTGATTCGGGGCGATGTTACCCACTTCCCCACGATAAGAATAATATTTACGTTGTCTTTTCCCTTTTACCTGCAATCCCATCACTTGGATTAATCGTTGTACCCGTTTATGGTTGATCCCCTCGCCTAATTGTTTGGTGACTCGGCGATAGCCATAATGTGGATTCTGTTGTTTGATAGCAAGAATTTGGGCACATAATGAAGCGTTGTCATCCCTAATCTTATCTTTACCATGTAAATGATAAAAGAAAGTACTTCTGGCTAAGTTGGCATACCGTAACAGTAAGTCTAACGGATAGTCTGGTCTTAATTCTTGGACGGCGTTGGCTTTTTCCTCATTTTTTCTCGGTCTAATTGCTGACACTTTTTTAGGTAAGCATTCTCCGTTTCTAATTCTAGAATTCTTAAGCGTAAGCGTTCTTCTTCTGTTTTCGGTGGCGGTGGTATTTTGGCATAGCGTGTTTTTTTCATCGCAGGTCGTCCTTTGGGTTTTGAGTGTAATCCTTCTATACCGCATTGTTGAAAGCTTTTCAACCATTGGCTAATAGCACCCGAATTAGCAATTCCAAACTGTAAACAGGCTTGGTCAGCTGTCATGTCTCTGTTTTGAATCGTTTGTATGACGTGATATTTAAACTCTGGAGTATAGGTTCGTTTGGTATGCAGCACGGCTAAGCCCTTTATACCTGAATGTTGATATTGGGCAATCCAACGCCTTAATGTGCGTTTAGACACGGTAAATGTACGACAGGTTAAAGAAAGACTTTCCTCGTGTTGAAAGTAGAAATCTACCACTTGTTGTTTAAATGTTTGGTTATATTTAGTCATAAAAAATCTGCACCTTTGTCTGTTGGATAATAAGTCCAACTTTTGGGGTGCAGATCATGGATGCGGCTTTATTTCAAATATGTAATCAAATTTTTTAAAATTATTTTGCTAAATGTTCTTCGTAACGTTGAGCAACGAAATCCCAGTTAATAACATTCCAGAATTCTTTAATGTAGTCCGGACGACGGTTTTGGAATTTCAAATAATAAGCGTGTTCCCAAACATCAAGACCAACAAGAGGGAAACCTTCGCAACCAGCAATTTCTTTACCCATCAATGGATTATCTTGGTTTGCAGTAGAAACGACAGATAATTTACCGTCTTTTAATACCAACCACGCCCAGCCTGAACCAAAACGAGTTGCAGCAGCTTTTTCAAATTCTGCTTTGAAAGCGTCAACAGAACCGAAATCACGTTCAATTGCTTCTTTTAATTTTCCTTGTAAAGTAGTGCCTTTTTTCAATGATTTCCAGAAAAGGGAATGGTTAAAATGTCCACCAGCATTGTTGCGTAAACCGGTACGTTTTTCTGCCGGTACTTTATCTAAGTTTGCAGAAAGTTTTCCTGGACACATTGCTTTTAATTCTTCAGATAAACCTTCAAGTAATGCATTGGCATTATTGACATAAGCTTGGTGATGTTTTGAATAGTGAATTTCCATAGTTAATGCATCGAAATGTGGTTCTAATGCATCGTAAGCGTAACCTAATTCAGGTAATGTGTAAGCCATAATTTCATCCTTTTTTGTTAAAAATATTAATAAAAAGTATCATCAGTATTAAATCAGGGAGAAGTGTAACAAATTTTTTGAAAGAAAGCACCTCTATTTCCGATAACATAAACCTATACATCCAAAATATGTGCTTTTAGATATTGATAGATTTCTCGATAAGATTTAGGCGGTGCATTTTTTTCTTTTTCTTTCAGTGCATTCCGAATTAAAGTACGTAATTTTTGGCGTTCCAATGTGGGATAATCATTCAAAAGCTGGTTAATCGTTTCATCTCCGTTTTTCAATAATGCTTCGCGATAAGCTTCAATTTTATGTAATAGAATCTGTTGTTGGTTATGTTTATTCTCGAGTTTATCTAAAGCAACTTGTAATGGCTCAATATCTCGTTGACGTAATAATTTCCCAATAAATTGGATTTGACGACGATAACTTTCACGTGTCAATTTTCTTGCTAAATTAACAGCATCGGTAAGTTGTTCATCCAATGGAATCTGACTCAAAGCACTATCCGATAATGCAACAATTTTTTCTCCCATTTTTTTTAAGTCTTCAGCATCACGTTTTATTTCGCTTTTGCTTACCCAGATAATCTCTTCTTCATCTTCTTCTTGCTGCCATTCAATATCTTTATTTCTATGTCGCATAATCGTTTCCTATTGGTAGTAAAATAATTCGCCATTGTAGCAGAAGTTGGCTAAAATTCCGAAAATCAAATCAGAATGATTAGAGTGAACAAAAATGGAACAGATAAAAAAACAAGATATAGAACAACAACAAACAGTATTAAAAGAAGCGGTCGCTTATGCATTATCTTTGGCAGAAAAAGCAGGGGCAGATGCAGAAGTGGGAGTGACAAAAGTGAGTGGATTAAGCGTTTCTACTCGGCTAAGTGAGATTGAAAATTTAGAGTTTAACAATGATGGGGCAATGGGAATTTCCGTTTATATTGGTAATAAAAAGGGAAATGCCTCTACATCGGATCTATCAGAGCAGGCGATTAAGCGGACTGTTGAATCGGCATTGTCCATTGCAAAATATACATCGGAAGATCCTAGTGCTGGATTAGCGCCAAAAGAGTTGATGGAATTTAATCCACCGGATTTACAGCTTTATCATCCGGCAAATATTAGTGTGGATCAGGCAGTGGCATTGGCATTAGAGACAGAAAAAATAGCACTAAATTATGATAAGAGAATTATCAATAGTGAAGGTGGTAGTTTTAATTCTAGTGAAGGAATTCGAGTTTATGGCAATACATATGGAGTATTGAATAGTTACCCTTCATCGCGCTACTCACTTTCTTGTAGCGTAATTGCTTCTGAAAATGATCATTTAGAACGTGATTATGAATATACTATTTCACGAAAATTCAATGAGTTAGCAACGGCAAGTTGGGTTGGAGAACATTGCGCTCAAAAAACATTGTCAAGATTAAATCCTCAAAAACTTAGTACATTAAATGTGCCTGTTGTTTTTCTCAATGATGTTGCTACTGGGGTTATTGGACATTTGGCCTCAGCTATCAGTGGTGGTGCACTATATCGAAAATCCTCTTTTCTCTTGGATAAATTGGGCGAGAAAATTTTGCCGGATTGGTTTGAAATTATAGAACGTCCACACCTTTTATCCCAATTAGCTTCAACACCGTTTGATAGTGAAGGAGTGAAAACGCGCGATCATAATATTATTGTTGATGGTGTCTTACAAACCTACCTTTTAACCTCTTACAGTGCCAAAAAATTGGGAATGCAGACAACTGGACACGCCGGAGGTATTCATAACTGGTTGGTTAAAGCGAATAGTGAGGGAGGACTGGAGGCATTGCTTAAACAGATGGGAACAGGAGTATTGGTGACAGAATTAATGGGACAAGGTGTAAATTTAGTGAGTGGTGATTATTCTCGTGGTGCATCCGGTTTCTGGGTGGAAAATGGTGAGATTAAATTTCCAGTTTCTGAAATTACGATTGCTGGTAGTTTACCGCAGATGTTTAAACAAATTGTTGCAGTGGGTGATGATGTTGAGTTGCGCTCTAATATTCGTACCGGTTCAATTTTGATTGAACAGATGAAAATCTCCGGTGAATAAGAATTTAGTAAATGAGAATAATTCCTATTGACTTGATATTTTTATCTGATATGATGATTTTCAGGTCAGCATTGCAAGTGCAGTCCGGGTAGTAAAAGTAGAGTAGAAAGTAAATTTGTAGTAATAAATAAAGGTGAGAAAGGAATTCTCACCTTTATTTTTTTGAATGAACGGATAAAACGATTGAAAATTTTCAATAGAAGGGTAAATTTATAAACTTTCATTCAAACTTAACAACTAAAAATTGTATTTAGGATAAAATTTATGCAGACACTACAAAAAATTAGCCAATTTGCAGGCAAAACATTTTCTCTTTGGGTTCTACTTTTTGCTTTTTTAGCCTATCAATTTCCAAGCCATTTTTCATCATTGATTGTCTATGTCCCTTATTTATTAGGTATCGTAATGTTTGGTATGGGTATCACTTTGACGGTTAATGATTTCAGTGAAGTGGTGAAACATCCAAAAGCCGTAGTAATCGGTGTGGTATCACAATTTGTGATTATGCCTTTGATTGCTTTTGCCTTGGCAAAAGGTTTCAATTTACCGGCGGATTTAGCGGTCGGTATTATTTTGGTTGGGGCTTGTCCGGGCGGAACTTCTTCTAATGTAATGACCTATTTGGCGAAGGGTAACACAGCGCTTTCCGTTGCTTGTACTTCAGTTTCTACTTTATTGGCACCATTCTTAACACCGGTAGTTTTCTATGTGCTAGCGAGTCAATGGCTTGATATTGATGCCTATGCGATGTTTATTTCTGTGTTAAAAATCGTTTTATTCCCAGTATTTTTAGGTGTGGTGGCAAGAACGTTATTGACTAAACAGATGGTGAAATTAGGTACTTGCACTCCATTGGTGTCGGTGATTGCGATTGTATTGATTCTGGCAGCTGTGGTGGCAGTCAGCAAAGACAAAATTATTGAATCAGGGTTCTTAATTTTTATTGTGGTGGTGTTACACAACAGTTTAGGTTATCTGCTAGGTTTTTTTGTGGCAAAATTATTTAAGTTAAATTTCGCAGACAGCAAAGCGGTGGCGATTGAAGTGGGAATGCAGAATTCCGGTTTAGGTGCAGCATTGGCAACTGCCTATTTCAACCCGATTGCTGCAGTGCCGAGTGCCGTATTTAGTTTTTGGCACAATATTTCCGGGCCGATTTTAGCCACTTTTTTTGCGAATATAGATAATAAAGATAAGTTAACAAAATAGAAAAACACTGCAAACTGATAAAAAAAAGCATAGAATAAACGGCATTCTTATGCCGTTTATCTCTAATGACAAAAGGAAACTCTATGAATCAAGATTTTTTAGATTTCGAACTCCCTATTGCCGAACTGGAGGCAAAGATTGATTCACTTCGTTCTGTATCAGGACAAGATGATAAAATCAATCTCGATGAAGAAATTACAAGATTAAAAAAGAAAAGCGAAGAGCTGACTAAAAAAACTTTTGCCGACTTAACGGCGTGGCAAGTTTCTCAAATGGCGCGCCATCCGCAACGTCCATATACTTTGGATTACATTCAACATATTTTTACTGAATTTGAAGAATTGGCAGGTGATCGCGCTTTTGCTGATGATAAAGCAATTGTTGGCGGTATTGCACGTTTGGATGATCGTCCAGTAATGGTTATTGGTCATCAAAAAGGGCGTACCGTAAAAGAAAAAGTAATGCGTAATTTTGGTATGCCGGCACCGGAAGGTTACCGCAAAGCATTGCGTTTAATGCAGATGGCGGAACGTTTCAAAATGCCTATTATCACTTTTATTGATACTCCGGGCGCTTATCCTGGTGTTGGTGCGGAAGAGCGTGGTCAATCTGAAGCGATTGCCCGTAATTTGCGTGAGATGTCAATGTTAAAAGTGCCAATTGTTTGTACTGTTATCGGTGAAGGTGGTTCCGGTGGTGCATTGGCGATAGGTGTCGGTGATAAAGTCAATATGCTGCAATACAGCACCTATTCGGTGATTTCACCAGAAGGTTGTGCTTCTATTCTTTGGAAAAAAGCGGATAAAGCCTCTACTGCAGCGGAAGTAATGGGATTAACGGCAGATCGTCTTAAAAAATTGGAGTTAATCGACAGCATTGTTGAAGAGCCATTAGGTGGTGCGCATCGTCATCCAGAGCAGATGGCACAAAATTTAAAAGCACAACTTAATGCTGATTTGGCGGAATTATCTGTGTTGGATAGTGATGCTTTGCTTGCTCGCCGTTATCAACGTTTGATGAGTTACGGTTATTGTTAAAATAAAAATGAATTAAAAGGAGAGATTGAAATGAAAAATGTTTTATCAATTCAATCACATGTGGTTTATGGTTATGCCGGTAATAAGGCGGCGGTATTACCAATGCAATTGCTCGGCGTTGATGCGTGGGCATTGAATACAGTGCAGTTTTCTAATCACACGCAATATCAGCGTTGGAAAGGAATGGTAATTCCTAAGGAGCAGATTGCTGAAATTACACAAGGAATTTCTGATATCGGGGCTTTATCTGAATGTGATGCGGTATTGTCTGGCTATATCGGTGCAGCGGAGCAAGGACAAGAAATACTCAATACTGTTAATATTGTCAAAAAAGCCAATCCGAAAGCTATCTATTTTTGTGATCCGGTGATGGGACATCCAGATAAAGGTTGTGTCGTTGCACCTGGGGTGGCGGAATTTTTGGTAAAAGATGCCATTAGCCAAGCGGATATTATTGCACCAAATTTAGTTGAGTTACGAGAATTAAGCGGTTTAACGGTAGAGAATTTCACTCAAGCATTAAAAGCAATAGAAGCTATTTTAGCTAAAGGTCCAAAAAAGGTATTGGTGAAACATCTCAGTCGGGTCGGTCAGAACCCGAATAAATTTGAAATGGTGTTGGCGACACAACAGGGAATGTGGCATATCAGCCGTCCGTTGCACGAATTTGTTGGGCGTGATCCGGTGGGTGTGGGAGATATGACCAGTGCAATTTTCCTTGCTAATTTATTAAATGGGAAATCGGAAGTAGCAGCGTTTGAGCATACTGCCAATGCAGTTAATGATGTAATGACGGTTACCAAAGAAGCAGGTAAATATGAATTGCAGATTATTGCTGCTCGCAATTTGATTGTAACACCGACCAGTCAATATCAAGCGGTGAAAATTGCTTAATATGGATTTGATTACTGTACTAAGACAACAGATAGAACAAAACGCCTTGCAAAACAAGGCGTTTTTAGTTGGTTTGAGTGGAGGTGTTGATTCAACAGTTCTGTTGCATCTTTTTGTGAGACTTTCGGAACAAATGCCTTTGAAGTTTCGTGCTATCCATATTCATCACGGTATCAGCAACAATTCCGATTATTGGCTAGATCATTGTCGACAACTTTGTCAACAGTTCAATGTTTCATTCTGTTTTGAAAAAGTGCAAATTCAGGATCACAGTAATATTGAAGCTCAAGCACGACAGGCACGTTATCAAGCTATTCAACAACATCTCAATCACAATGAAGTGTTGGTTACCGCTCATCATTTGGATGATCAAAGTGAAACTTTTTTATTGGCATTAAAACGAGGTAGTGGGGTAAAGGGTTTAGCAGCAATGCCAACCTTATCTCAGCTCTTTTCTGTGCCGATCTTCCGCCCGTTGCTAAGTGTTACTCGGCGACAATTGGAGCAATATTTAGTGGTAAATCACTTAAATGCTATTTTTGATGAAAGTAATGATGACTTGCGCTATGAACGTAACTTTTTACGTCATCAGGTTTTGCCGTTGTTGCGACAACGCTGGGCAACGATTGATTTAGCAATTGTGCGTTCTGCACAACATTGTGCTGAACAGGAGCAATTGTTGGAAGAATTGCTACACTCTATTTTTCAACAACACCTAATGGAAGATAATAGTCTGAATTTGCAAGGATTTCACGACTATTCTTTGGCAAAACAGCGTTATTTATTACGTTATTGGTTTGCACATTTGCAACAACCAATGCCGAGTCTAAAACAGTTGCAGGTATTACTGAATGAAGTGGTCGGAGCGAAAAATGATCGTCAACCGGAATTACAGCTGAATCAAAAAGTAGTACGGCGTTATCAGCAACAGCTCTATTTAACGCCGATTTATCAAGATTTACGCACAATAAAGTTGCCAATTCAAATTGGAGAAACGGTGATATTGCCAGATAATTTAGGTGAGTTGTATTGTTATCAACAACATCATTATCTTTATTTTGAGTGGCAACAACAGCAATTAATTTTACCGTTACCGAAAGCGCCATACCAAATTACTATCGGTTTTCACTATTCTAAAACGGTAAAAATTAAAGCTAATACAAAACATACTGACATTAAAAAAGTATGGCAGATGCTTGCTGTGCCACCGTGGCAACGCAATCGTATTCCACTTATTTTTATCAACGAACAGCTGAAAGGAGCTGTCGGTTATTTTATTGTTGCCTGATTTCAATGTGCATAATAGACAAAATGATTGTTCTTTTAAGAAAACAATGCCAGTTATTATATATTGGTTTTTACCTTCTGAGCTTTAACCTAAGAGAGTGCTTAGGTTAGATTTTATGACGGTTAATAAGGCACTTTCCCCGCTTTTTCAATTAATGATTTAAGATACGGAATATCATCGTGGCTTAGCATATCGATCAAGCCTTCATTTAGCCATTGGATAATTTCGCTTTCGGTATCATAGCCGTATTTTTGATTGTACATTTCTAACACGGGGATTTCTTTGGATTCGTGCAGATACATTCTCACTGACAGCCCTGCTTTTTTGTAAGCAATTAAATCTTCTTTGCCAACATAGTGGTATTCCACGCAAACACTGCTGGCGTTTGATCCCAACACCGCACTGAGCTGATCGTTATAGCGTGCGAGGGTAACCACTTGCAAACGCAACGCTGGTAATAATGCTTTAACTTTATTAATTAAAACGTGATCGAAGCCCAATAATAAAATTTGATCTACGGTATTGGTACGTTGCAACATTTCCGCTAGCACTTCGGCAAAACGCTGATGGTTGCGGCGTTGTTTGGCTTCTACAATCAAGCCGACATTATTTTCTAATGCCCATTTCAACACGGTTTCTAATTCCACAATGTGCGTACCTTTGAATTCAGATGAGAACTTTTCACCAAAATCATAGCGTTGTAGCTCAGCAAGAGTCATTTGTTCCACATAACCTTCACCGTTAGAAACGCGTTCGATAGAAAAATCGTGGATAACCACCATTTTTTCATCTTTCGTCATCGCAATATCTAGCTCAATGCTGTGCGTGCCTGCCTCCAACGCACCGACAAACGCAGGCATTGTATTTTCAGGATATTTTGCACTATAACCCCGATGACTATTTGCCAAAACCTGCCCTTTTTCTGTTACGTTAAACTCAAATGCCATTTTTCTCTCCTATTTTTTAATTTTCAATTTAATTTTTAAATTCATTTTAGAGTTGATAGCTTGTGTTAGCAAATTAAATTCGATTATTACTGGTTTATTTTACTAAAATTTGTGATCTTATTCACAAAAATGAACTCAATAGAGTTTAATTATTAAATTCTAATTGCGTAAAAATGAAGATTTGGTTTAGAGTAAGATTATCAATCTGGCAACCCACCTAGAGGAGCGAATCAACAATGGCAAAACTCGAATTACGCAATATCACCAAAAAATTTGGCGATTTTTATGCCGCCAATAATATTTCTTTCACCGCAGAAGAAGGGGAGTTTGTTACCTTGCTCGGCCCGAGTGGCTGTGGAAAAACCTCGCTCTTAAAACTAATTGCAGGTTTTCATAAGGCGGATGAGGGCGAAATTATCATTGGTGATCGCCCCGTGAATAACATTCCGCCAGAAAAACGTAACACAGCGATGTGTTTCCAATCTTATGCGTTGTTCCCCCATTTGAACGTTTCGCACAATATTTGCTACGGCTTGAAACAGAAAAATGTGCCGATTGATGAGCAAATCGCCCGTTTAAATGTGGCATTAAAGCAAATGGATTTGGAAACGCAAAAGTTGAAACTGCCCTCTGAGCTTTCAGGTGGTCAGCAACAGCGTGTGGCATTAGCAAGGGCAATGGTAACCCGCCCTGATGTGATTTTATTTGATGAGCCATTATCAAACCTTGATGCCAAATTGCGGGAAAGCGTGCGTTTTGAAATCAAACAGCTTTCTCATCAATATAATTTAACCAGCATTTATGTAACGCACGATCAGGCGGAAGCCCTGTCGATGTCCGATAAAATCATTGTGTTGAATAAAGGGCAAATCGAACAAATCGGCACGCCACAAGAGATTTATTACCAACCGAAAAATCGTTTTATTGCCGATTTCATCGGCGTGGCAAACATTACTAAAGCGAACGTCAAACATTGGCAAGATAATCTCTATCAAGTGGATTCCTTATGGGGCAAATTTATTGTGCAATCAGCCCACAAGCCTGTGGCTGAGAATATTTATATTTGTTTTCGTCCTGAAGATGCCGTCCCTTGTGAGCCAAATAGCAATGTGGAGAATAAATTTAGCGTCAAAGTGCTACAAACCGCCTTTATGGGCAATATGACTGAAGTGCAAGGCTTGGTAACTTCAGGTTTGCCAAATGAGAAAGTGCGGTTGCAATTAACCAAATTTTCGCCTTTGTTAAATCAATCAGAAGAATTATTTTTCACCCTCGCACGCAATGCCATTCGTTTCTTGGAGGCAGTATGAAATCGGTAAAACAAGATCTCAAGGCTTGGCTACTGTTAAGCACAGGGCTTGGCACGATTTTATTATTAATGGGTTCAACCTTTTATTTAGTGGTGGCACAAAGTTTCGGCTTACAAAATATGTATGGCGAACCCTCGCATTTCACCTTGGATTATTGGCAAGAAGTGCTGAGCAACCCGATTTTTCATAAATCCTTTTGGTATTCCGTGCGGGTTTCTTTCCTTGGGGCGTTGCTGTCGATTTTGGTTGCCTACCCCATCGCCTTATGGCTACGCAACCCAATGAAAGGCAAAGAATTTATCATCACCTTTTTCCGTATGCCGATGCTTGTGCCGGGCTTGGTAGCCGCCTTTTTGTTTATGAATATGATTTCCTATCACGGTATTTTAAACGAAACACTGGTTTGGCTCGGCATTTGGCAAGAACCAAAATCCCTACAAAATGATAGCTTCGGCTGGGGCATTGTGATTTTGCAAATGTGGAAAAATATTCCCTTTGCGTTAATTTTGGTTGGCGGTGCGGTCAATTCGCTGAAAAGTGATCTGTTTGATGCTGCGTCAAATCTAGGTTCAACCAGTTGGCAACGCTTTATTTATGTGATCTTTCCTCTCACGCTCGGGGCGGTGCAAGTGTCCTTTATTTTGATTTTTATCGGTGCGTTGGGTGATTTCGCCTTTTATAGCATTGCCGGCCCGCGTGATACCTACTCTCTCGCTCGCTTTATGCAAATGAGTGCTTATGAGTTTGAAGAATGGAATCAAAGTGCGGTATTGGCAATGGTGATAATGCTGACTTCTGCCCTAGCCTCCGTTCTCATCACCTTAATTATTCGTCCATTATCTGTTAAACGAGGAGCGGTAAAATGAACAGAATCCAAAGTAACAACACCCGTTTAATTAACCGCATTGTGCTGATCTTTTTTGTGGTGGTAAATTTTGTCTGGCTGGTGCTGCCTTTCTTAATGGCTGGGCTGTGGTCGCTGGTTGATCCGCAACACCCTTGGAGCTATCCCGATATTTTCCCGCCTGTGCTGTCTTTTGAGCGTTGGCATTATGTGTGGGAAAACACCGCCCTGAAAGAAGCAATGTTGAATAGCTATACCATTGCACCGATTGTTTCTTTAATCGCCATCACGCTTGCCTTGCCAACAGCTTATGCCTTTGGACGAATGGAGTTTCGTGGTAAAAAAATTGCCGAACTTATTACCTTAATTCCTTTGGTGATCCCTGGAATGATCATTGCGCTATTCTTTAGTGCGGTGTTAATTCAGCTCAACATTAGCAACCCAATGATCGGCATTATTATCGGACATACGGTAATGACCTTGCCTTACGCCATTCGTATTTTATCTTCGGGCTTTTCCGCCGTGCCACAAGATTTAATTGATGCCAGCCGTGATCTCGGTGCGTCAAAACTAACCACCTTTAAAGATGTGTATCTGCCGATGCTCAAGCCTGCGTTTTTAGCCTCTATTATTTTCTGTTTAGTGAAAAGTATCGAGGAATTTAGCATTTCTTTTGTCATCGGCTCGCCTGATTTCATTACTGTGCCAACCATACTTTATTCTTTCTTGGGCTACTCTTTCATTCGCCCAAATGCCGCCGTGGTATCGATCATCTTATTAATTCCAAACGTTATCTTGCTGTTAATTATCGAGCGTTTATTGAAAGGTAACTATTTATCACAATCCACAGGCAAAGCCTGATTTCCACCAGAGGAGAAACAATGATGAAAACTCGTCTTATCAAAACCGCATTAATCAGTTTAGGGCTAACCACCGCCCTGTCCGTTTCGGCTTCCCAAGATCTCAGCCAAAAAAGCTGGGAAGAGATTGTGGCACAAGCTAAACAAGAAGGCTCGGTAACCTTTAGCGTGTGGTATTTACAACCGCAATTCCGTCTTTTTGTCAAAGATTTTGAAAAAACCTATGGCATCAAAGTGAAAATTCCTGAAGGCACTTTAGACGGTAATATGAATAAGCTGATCGCTGAAAAATCCCTTAGTAAAGGGAAAATGGACGTGATCGCCATCGCTGCCGACAATTATCCTATCGTGCAGAAAAATGATGTGTTACGAAATCTCAACAGCTTGCCTAATTTCGCTCAAGCCAACCACGCTCTGCAAGGCGTTAAATTTGGCAATCAAGCAATGGGATTTTGGGGCAACCAAACGGGCTTCGCTTATGATCCAATGCGGGTGAGTGAAGATCAACTGCCACAAACCTGGGCGGAAACTGAAACCTATATCCAAACTCACCCGAAAAAATTTGGTTACGCTGATCCAAATGGTGGGGCTTCGGGCAAAGCCTTTATTTTCCAAGCCTTACTTAATGTAAGTGGTCAATACGATTATCAAAATACTCCATTTGATGCACTACAAACGAAAAATTGGCAAAGCACTTGGGATTGGTTTAATCAAAATAAACAAAATATGGTACGTACCGCCTCTAACGCCGACAGTTTAACACGCTTAAATGATGGCGAATTAGACATTGTTGCCGCTTGGCAAGATCATTTATTTAGCCTACAAAAACAAGGTGCGGTTACGCCTCGCTTAAAATTTTATGTGCCGAAATTCGGAATGCCGGGCGGCGGTAATGTGGTTGTTGTCGCACAAAATGCCCCACACCCTGCAGCAAGTTTAGTGTTTACTAACTGGCTAGTTTCACCTGAAACGCAACAAAAATTAGCCAACCATTTTGGTATTCGCCCATTGAATGCGGAAATCGGGCAAGCGGATATTCCTTTCTTCCCGCTTGACTGGAGCAAAGCAGCGATTGCCGATTTCACCAAAGAAGTGATCGCAAAATAAACGGAATAAGCTAAGGTTCGCCTTAGCTTATTTTTTCGCTATTTACATTCAAAAAATGCGGGATTTGCTTCAGCTTGTTATTTTGAACTTAAACATAAGAAAATGAGATGAAACTTTTGCTAAAAGTTGCATTTTGGCTTCCATTCCTTTTTTGAGAAAATTCTTTTAGTAAATTTTTTCGTATTATCTTTTTTAAAAGGCCACCAATTTCAGAAAAATCAAGCTATAAACTAGCTTTATCGAATTCACTTTTATTGCCTGCAAAGATATATTCTTCAAAGGAGCTTGAACTTCTAATATAACTGTAATGTACCATTACACTTTTTAAATGGATTTTGAATTTGCTTATAAAAAAACTGCACTCTCTTGGTGCAGTAAATAATGAAAAAGACAAAGTAAGATTATTTCGCTGAAACCTGCTGTAAAAATAATTTTCGAGGCGTTCGTAGCCCTAATTTTTCCGCTTCATTGACCAGATTTAAGGCTCGATTGATGTCTTTTTGTTTTAACGCATTGAGGACAGCTTGATTAAAATAGGCCTCCGTTTCTTTCTCCACCTTAACATTTTTCTCATTCTCTCCCTTTTGGTTAGCAATCACGGCGGTGGCTGCGGGGGCGTTTTTTTCCATTGTAAAAATCTGATTAAAGCCGACAAAATGTGTGCCGTTAGCAGGTTGGAAATTAACGATGAGCTTACCATTTAAACTATGCTTCACTTGAATATCCGCAATCGCTGGTGGTTGTTTGCCTGTGGCTTTGGCAAAAAGTTTTGAGGGGTGAGGGACGACAGTTTGCCCTGCCAAATCCGCTTTTGTGGTGTAAATCAGCAAGTATAATGCCCCTTGATTAATTGGCGTGAGATTTAGCGTCGCAACTAATCTATTCGGCTTTAGCCCACGTTCTTCTTGCAGTTTAAAGTAGGCGGAATCATAATGTGCTGCAACCTGAAATTGGCTATCCAAAACCACGACATTCGGGACAAAAACGTGCTGATTTTGCACCTCACTTTCAATTTCGATTTCCATTGCTCCTTGGCTTGCAGGGAGGTGATAAGCCGCAACAGGGCTTTCAATCCCAGCAAAAGAGAACGTAAACCCTTGTTTTTGTGTGGCGTTAAGTTCGGTTTTCACCTGTTGCGGTAGTGCGACATCTTGCCAGTGCAACTGAGCGAGGCTTTGAGCAGGCAAAGACAAGGTTGCGGCGAATGTTGGTTGAGTGCTGAGAAGAGCGGTGGCAAAAAGTGCGGTCAAAAAAATGCGTGTTTTTTTGGTTAATTTCATTGTTACCTCACAAGAAGAAAGCCATTGTGTTGTTGAAGATGCAAGCAAAAGTGCGGTGGTTTTTTAAGCCAGTTTTTTTGCTTGCCTTGTCCTATGATTTACTTATGGGGTGCCTGAATCTGAGATCCATTCCGTGGTTGGCATTACCACCAAGCTTCAAATTGTATGCCAGCGATAAATTCGCCATCTTTGGCTTTATAGCCTGCGTCAGTGCGTTTGCTGGTATTAAATTTATCGTTCCAATGAGCATAAGTGCCGAACACACGGATTGCAGGTCTTGCCCAAATACTGCTACCGGCTTGCCATTGTTGGGCGAGGGTGTATTTCATTAGCTGATTTTTCGATCCTGTTTGCTGATCTTTGATGCGATCATAACCCACTTCAACCAGCGTACTCATTGTGTCAGTCCATTTGTACATCGGGCGAACGCCTGCGGAATACCACGTTTTCCCTTGATGATTATCTAAATCGGTTTTTTCGTAAATTAACGCATACATCACTTCCACTTTATCTGACGGTGCGACAACGCCTTGATTGATTAAACGTAGCATATGCCCTTTATTGGTATTTGAGCCGCCTTGAGAATGCCCCGTACTCCAAGAGGTCATCGCGTCTGTGGCGTATTACACGGTAAATTTATTAAAACCGCCAAAAAATTCGCCTTGTGTGTGTTCAAGGGTGAGCATATACCCGTTTTTACTCGCACCCTCGACACGGCTGGCGTGATTTTTGGTGTGAGAGTTACCATAATCTAGCCCGATTTCTAATTTTCCGTTTTTATTCACTTCAAGATCGGCAAGACGCACATCAAAGACATCGTTATACACGTCTTTATCTAGATCACGAGTGGATTCCCACTTTTTCGTAATCGGGTTATAATTCCAGCCGTACGCTCCGCCTTGCTCGGTATTGCGAGTTACGGCAAAAGACAATTTCCCTACGCCCACATCAATATTCTCTACCCCAGCACCGGGGCCTGAAATATCCCAATAATAGAAGTCATTAAGATGCACATCGTGGCGTTGATAAAAACGTTTCCCTGCCCATAAAGTGGCATCGGGTAGGCTGTCGAGGAAGTTTTTAAATTGAACGTTAATTTCACGCAACGCTGGCGTTGTAGTTTCCCAATCACCCTGTTGGTTCACGGAATAAGCAAGGTTGGAATCTAAATAAATAGATTTATTGCCCTCATTGAATAGCTCTTGCCCCAATTTAAATTCCGCATAGGTTTCCGCTTCGTTACCTAAGCGATATTTTGAACCACCCCCATTCACCGTAAAGGCGGTTTGCTCACCACCGCCTGATGTCCAACCAATGCCCGAACGAGCATAGCCGTGAAAATCAATTCGCACTCAGTGCGATAAAACTGGCGGCGATAGCGGTTGCAATGCGTGTTTTTGCGTTTTTCATAAGCGACCTCACTTGAAAATAATTGACGTATGAAAGAGAAATGAAAAATGATGGTTACCCCCCTTTTTCTTTAAAAAGCCTTGGGCAAGCCACCCCGTTTTCTTTGAATAAATGACAACGCTCTGGCACGATCCCAATATCAAATTCTGCCCCCTCATCAATCAACACCACATCATTTTGTCGATAGACCAAGGTTGGCTGTTTAATTTCAGGAATTTCAAGATGGATTTGGGTTTCATAGCCCAGTAGTTCCACCACTTGAACTTTACCTCGCAAAGTCACTTCGGCGTTTTCGGAGGGAACAAGATGCTCTGGTCGAATACCAAGGGAAAGGTTATCTCCCACTTTCACACCATCACCGCGGACAGGAATCCAAAAGTTATGGTGATTGGCATCAGGTAATTCGACTCTGACCCGCTCATTTTCAACGCCAGTTACTTTAACAGGCAAAAAGTTCATTTTTGGTGAGCCAATAAACCCAGCGACAAAACGATTCGCTGGATAATGATAAAGTTCAAGTGGTTTACCAACTTGTGCAATTCCGCCAGCTTTTAATACTACGATTTTATCCGCAAGAGTCATCGCCTCCACTTGATCGTGGGTAACGTAAATCATAGTGCGGTTCAATTTTTTGTGTAATTTGGAAATTTCCACCCGCATTTGTACGCGTAATGCGGCATCAAGATTAGAAAGGGGTTCATCAAGTAAAAAGACTTCAGGCTGAGAAACGAGAGTTCTGCCAATCGCCACCCGTTGTCGCTGACCGCCCGATAAGGCTTTCGGCTTGCGATCGAGCAAATGGGCAAGTTGTAACACTTCTGCCACTTGATTTACCCGAGCCTCACGTTCCGCTTTGCTCACCCCAGCCAGTTTTAAGCCGAAAGACATATTTTCCGCCACATTCAAATGAGGGTAGAGGGCGTAAGATTGAAACACCATTCCTATGCCTCTTTTGGCTGGCGGCACATCATTCATTCTTTTTTCGCCGATGTATAAATCCCCTGTGCTGATGTCTTCAAGCCCTGCGATCATTCTAAGTAAGGTGGATTTTCCACAGCCAGAAGGTCCAACAAAAACGACAAATTCGCCTTCATCAATTTCTAAATTAATGTCCGTTGAAATCTGTACATTGCCGTAGGATTTACCCACATTGCGTAAGGATACCTTTGCCATATTTAACCTCGTTTTGCATTTTTATCCGAAAGCTTAGGATAATTCAATGTGCCGTATCTTCCCCTATTCATTTATAAAAAAAATCCTCCTTGACGGATTTTTTTAAGGATTAGATGAAAAAATCGGCTGAAAATGATGTTGTGTGTTGAAAAGGACAATTTGGCGAGCTTTTGTGATAGCGATCACATTTTCTTCTTTCATTTTTGTGAGCTTGCTCACAGAAATAGAAAAAACTTGCCATAACAGGCTGATTTTTTAAAAGGAGGAGATGGGGGGAGGATAACAAATTGTAAAATTTACGCATAATGAAGCAGTAATCCTTATTACCCACTCACAATCAGGAGCGTAGTATTATGAAAAAAGTGATGAAAAAAACCTTATTGACTTTCACCCTAAGCACCATTGCCAGCCTTGTTTTCTCAGGGGCGGTAATGGCGAAAATGAGCGAAGGAAAACTGGTGATTTGGATCAACGGCGACAAAGGCTATAACGGCTTGGCTGAAGTTGGGAAAAAATTTGAAGCGGATACAGGCATTCCCGTGTTAGTAGAACACCCTGATAAACTAGAAGAAAAATTCTCACAAGTTGCCGCAACAGGCGATGGACCCGACATCATTTTCTGGGCACACGATCGCTTTGGTGGCTATGCACAAGCAGGATTGTTAGCCGAATTGCACCCTAGCCCTGAATTTAAAGAAAAATTCGCCGATTTCGTGTGGGACGCACAAACCTATAACGGCAAGGTAATTTCTTATCCCGTTGCGATTGAATCCCTTTCATTAATCTACAACAAAGACCTGATCGAATCGCCGCCTCGCACTTGGGAAGAAATCCGCAAATTGGATAAAACCCTAAAAGCACAGGGGAAAAATGCCATTATGTGGAACCTTGCAGAGCCTTATTTCACTTGGCCAGTGGTTGCTGCCAATGGAGGCTATGCATTCAAATTTGACAATGGACGCTACAACCCGCAAGACATCGGCGTGAATAACGCAGGTTCGCAACAAGGATTACAATTTGTCGTAGATTTGGTGAAAGACAAGGTGATCAATCCTGATATGGATTATTCCGTTGCGGAAGCCAGCTTCAACAAAGGAGAAACTGCCTTAACCATCAACGGGCCTTGGTCGTGGGGCAACATTGAAAAAAGTGGGATCAATTATGGCGTGGCAGTATTGCCTACCCTCAATGGTAACCCATCTAAACCATTTGTGGGGGTATTAAGTGCCGCGATCAATGCCGCAAGCCCAAATCAGGATCTCGCTATTGAGTTTTTAGAAAATTATCTTTTAACAGACGAAGGGTTAGCTACTGTGAATAAAGATAAACCATTGGGTGCGGTGGCATTGAAATCTTACCAAGCTAAGCTCGCTGTTGATCCTAGCATTGCCGCCACGATGACGAATGCGGAAAACGGAGAAATTATGCCGAACATTCCGCAAATGTCCGCCTTTTGGTACGCTGAACGCAGTGCGATTACTAATGCGGTGAATGGTCGTCAAACGGTACAACAAGCCCTAGATGACGCACGAGCAAGAATTTTAAAACAGCAATAATTTGAGGGGAATTTCCCCCTTTTGTCTATAGCTAAAAGTGCGGTGCTTTTTTTTTACATTTTTTTTGAGGTGTAGTATGCGATCATTTTTAAGCCCCAATCCTGTTTTAACCCCCAAGCTGAAGCAACGAGGTTTTGTCAGATACAGCCTAATCCTTGCCATTTTGCTCTTGGATTTTTATGCCGTAATGCTGATGTATTCGCAAGGCGAGTATCTTTTCGCCCTATTAACCCTCGTGATTCTCACCTCTGGGGTTTATATTTTTAGCAGCCCGAAAGCCTATGCGTGGCGATATGTGTACCCCGGCATCACAGGAATGATCATCTTTATTTTGTTTCCATTGGTAGCCACTATCGCCATTGCATTCACCAATTACAGCAGCACAAACCAACTTTCATTTGAGCGTGCGTTAAACGTTTTAACCACCCAGAAATATTTATCTGGCGAAAAATATGATTTCAAGCTCTACCCACAAGCGGAGGGAAAATTCCAAATTGGCTTATCGCATAACGGAGAATATTTTCTTTCCGAACCCGTACTGTTAGCCCCTGCACAAGTCAATTTAACGCAACAAGATCTGCCAAACATCAGTACCGCTCCGCTGAAAACCATTACCCAAAATCGCCAAACCTTGCAAGCGATGACCTTAATTTTACCGAATGGCTCATCATTAACAATGAGTTCATTACGCCAGTTTTCAGCTCAAAGCCCTCGCTATCATTATGACGAAGCGACACATCAGCTCGTTAATAACGAAAACGGCAAACGCTATGCTGCCAATTTTGACACGGGCTTTTTCCAACAAATTGATGCACAAGGCAACTGGCTGAAAGAAACCCTTGAACCCGGTTTCACCGTTTCCATCGGCTTCAGCAATTTTATTAAAATTTTCACCGATGAGGGCATTCAAAAGCCGTTTATCCAAATTTTTATCTGGACGATTGTATTTTCTGTGCTGACGGTGATTTTTACAGTGATCTTAGGAATGATTTTCGCCAGCCTCGTGCAGTGGGAAGCCTTAAAAGGCAAAGCGGTTTATCGTCTTTTATTAATTTTGCCCTATGCCGTTCCCGCTTTTATTTCGATTTTAATTTTCAAAGGCTTATTTAATCAGAGCTTTGGCGAAATCAATATGATCTTGCATCAGCTTTTTGGCATTCGCCCTGAATGGTTTAATGATCCGTTCTTGGCTAAAGTGATGATTTTAATTGTGAATACTTGGCTGGGCTATCCTTATATGATGATCTTATGTATGGGCTTATTGAAAGCCATTCCGCAAGATTTGTATGAAGCCTCCGCAATGGACGGTGCGTCCACTTGGCAAAATTTTAGCAAAATTACCGTGCCTTTATTGTTGAAACCGCTCACTCCCTTAATGATCGCCTCGTTCGCCTTTAATTTTAACAACTTTGTGCTAATTCAATTATTAACCAATGGGCGACCAGATATGATCGGCACAACAACACCAGCAGGGCATACGGATCTTTTAGTGAGCTACACTTACCGAATTGCATTTGAAGGCGGCGGTAGCCAAGATTTCGGGCTCGCAGCTGCCATTGCAACCCTCATTTTCTTATTAGTCGCAGGGCTTGCTTTATTAAATATCAAAGCCACAAAAATGAAATTTGACTAGGAGGAATTATGGCTATTGTTCAAGCAAAATCCTTACGCTATCGCCTATGGGCAACCCATTTATTTTTAATTGCCTTTATCGCTTTAATAATGTTTCCGCTATTAATGGTGGTTGGCATTTCTTTACGTCCGGGGAATTTGGCACTTGGTAATATTATTCCGCACGAAATTTCGTGGGAACATTGGAAACTCGCTCTTGGCTTTGATGTGGTGCATTCTGACGGCACGATCACCCCACCGCCGTTTCCGGTATTACTTTGGCTTTGGAATTCCGTGAAAGTGGCAACCCTCACCTCTGTTGGGATTGTTGCCCTCTCAACTACCTGTGCCTATGCCTTCGCAAGAATGAAATTCAAAGGCAAAAAAACCTTGCTGCAAGGAATGCTGATTTTCCAAATGTTCCCTGCGGTGTTATCCCTTGTCGCCTTATATGCCTTGTTTGATCGCCTAGGGCAATATATCCCATTTCTGGGGTTAAACACTCACGCTGGCGTGATCTTCGCCTATCTTGGTGGTATCGCATTGCACGTTTGGACGATCAAAGGCTATTTTGAAACTATCGACGGCTCATTAGAAGAAGCTGCAGAATTAGACGGTGCAACCCCGTGGCAGGCATTCCGTTTAATCTTGCTTCCTCTTTCTGTGCCGATTTTGGCAGTGGTGTTTATTTTATCTTTCATCGCTGCCATTACAGAAGTGCCAATCGCCTCGTTACTTTTGCGTGATGTGGAAAGCTACACCCTCGCCGTGGGTATGCAACAATATCTTTATCCTCAAAACTATTTATGGGGCGATTTTGCCGCTGCAGCCGTCCTTTCCGCTATCCCTATCACCGCCGTCTTCCTACTCGCCCAACGTTGGCTAGTTGGCGGATTAACCGCAGGTGGGGTAAAAGGCTAAACCAATTAAAATAAAAAAATTATAAAAAATCTGACCGCACATTATTTTCCTTAAGAATAAAAAGTGCGGTCTTTTTTCTAATAAAAATTTAAAAAATTCCACCTCACTTTGCTTTTAAGACTTGCCAACCTTAAATGCTTTGTAAAAGCAATAATCACTAGCTATACCCCATCAACTGCAAAAGTTCCCTTGTGTATTGAATGGCTTCGTTACGATTTGCTACGCCTAATTTTTGATATAAATTGCGGATATGGGTTTTAATTGTAGTGGTGGCAACTTGTAATTCATCTGAAATTTGGTCGTTGCTATATCCCGAATAAATTAAGCCTAGCACTTGCCATTCCCGTTGGGTAAGGGGGCTGATTTTTAATAAATCTGGCACTTGCGGATTTTTTAATAATTGTGCGACAAATTCTTCATCAAAATGAGCGAATTTATGTCGATAATATTGGTTGATGTGGCGTAAGATAAATTGAGCTTTATGAGCAACTAATTCATCGAGGCTGTTTTGGGCAAGTAATTGGCGGATTTGCTGTGCCATTATTTCCCCCTCCAACACGAAAACACTGATAAAGTTGGTTTGTTTGGTGAGGGCAAGAGCAAGCTGAAGATCTGCCATCGCTGCTGTTTTGTTATGTGTAAGAAAATGCAGCCGATTGCGTAAAATTAAGGCTCGGTTTAAGTCGCTGATAAATTGTAACTTTTCCGCCGTTTGGATCAATTTATCCAAAATCGTTTTGGCAGCCTCATAATCGCCAATCAGCATTTTTGCCCGCGCAATATTACGCCATTGTACTTGGCTGAAATGATTGGTATCCGTGCTTGGCGGTTGATTTTGAATCAGCCAATTTTGAGCAGCTTGGTTATCGTTCGTCATTTGCCATAACACAATTTTGACCTGATCAGCATTGGCATTCCAATCGTTGTGATAATGATGTGCATTTTGTAGTCGGGTAATTTTTTCTAGCAGTCGGGCGGCGTTGTCTAAATCCCCGCGTACAATGGAAATTTTGCATAAAATCGCCAAACATTGTAGCCTCGCTTCTTCGCTATCCAACACAGAAATACCGGCTGTTGCCATTGCTTCGGCTTTGTCCAAATCATACCAATCCCATAAAATTTGCCCTTTCAAACGGAGCAAAAACTCATACATTGGAATTTGTTGTAAGTGGTTTTCTTTCACAAATAGCGTCGCTTTATTGAGCATATCGTACCCCGCTTGTAAAAAACCTTGGGCGATCAAGATTTCCGATTGTTGGAGTAATGTCCACAGCACATTGTGAGAGGTGTGATATTGGCGAGCCATTTTTTCCGCTTTTTGTAACATTGTAATGGCATCGGCGAAATTGCCTTTAACGTGCCACGCCTCGCCAATAATGGAGGTGGCAACAATTTTGGCATAGTGGGCGTTGTCAGCAAGGCGATTTAATGCATTGGAGGCAAGTGAAAGTGCGGTGTTTTCATCGCCTGAATTTATGGCGACTTGGGCGAGCAACACGTCAAATTCCGCTTGATTTTCAGGGCTGAGATCGATGTTCTGTTGCTCAAAATGGGCAAAAATGCCAGCTACTTCACTATGCCGATGTTGGCTTTGGGCAAGCCACGCTTTTAATAACACCAGATTAGGGTAGGCGACAAGCCCTGTATCATCAAGATGTTCTAGGCTTTGCTCTAATAATTTGAGTTCCCCTTGGTGGAATAATTGCCAGCCGTTTTGTGATAAAATTTGCAACAATAATTGTTTGTTTTCTAATAAGCTGGCGTGGTAGAGGGCTTCGGTAACATAGCCTTGAGCGAGCCAACCTTGTGCCGCTTGTTGGTGCAATGCGGGCATTTCATTTGCCAACTCACGCTGGCTACAATGAGCTAAGAAAGAGGCAAAAAGCGGGTGAAAACGCCACCAATTATCATCGCTTTCCATTCGCTGTAAAAATAGCCCTTGTTTTTCTAACCGTTCCAAAATAAATCGGCTCTCTGTTTCGCCCGTTACTTCAGCTACGAGAGTTTCGTTCATTGAACGCAGAATGGAGCAACGCAAAATAAATTGTCTGGTTGCTTTATCCACAGGGGCAAGCACTTCGTCGTTTAAGT
Source organism: Gallibacterium sp. ZY190522 (assembly GCF_054166015.1). NCBI lineage: Bacteria > Pseudomonadati > Pseudomonadota > Gammaproteobacteria > Pasteurellales > Pasteurellaceae > Gallibacterium > Gallibacterium sp. ZY190522. The sequence continues at coordinate 1,259,585 of NZ_CM135118.1, read as the reverse complement.
AATCATTGATGTGAAAACTATGATGGGAAAGGCGTTTAGCAATATCTTGTAAAGTACTTCTCTGCTGCTTGGCAGAAAGGCTGATGAGTTGTAACGCCGTCGGCCAGCCCTCCACCTCATCACAAAGTGCGGTAATTTCTTGTTCCGTTAAGGGATCTTCTAAGCGAGATTGGAAAAATGCAATACTTTCTTGATGAGAAAAAGGCAGTTGATGGGCATTAATTTCTAATAATTGTTCTTGCACTCTTAAACTGGCTAAACCTAATGGCGGCTGAGAACGTGAAATCAAAATGAGCGTCATTGCAGGCGGTTGGTGTTTGATCCAATATTTTAATGCGTCGTGAATTTCTTCGTTTTCAATTAAATGATAATCATCAATTACCAGATAAAATGGCTGTTCGTAGGAAGCAAGATTGACCAACAACTGATTAAACAGTGAAAACAAATTGGAATAGGGCGGATTGTCTTCATTGTGAATGTGGTTGTTGGTAGCTCTCGCTAATGCCGCACAAAAATAGCCTGCGAACCGCTCCGTTTGATTATCGCTTTCATCTAAAGAATACCAGCCTAGATGTGGTTTATCCTTTGCCCATTGGGAAATCAACGTAGTTTTGCCATAACCTGCGGGAGCGGTAATCAGCACTAAAGGATAATCTGAAGCCTGTTCTAGCAAGGATAATAAAGCAGTTCTGGTTACGCTATTTTGTAGGCGGTAAGAACAAATAAGTTTTGATGGAATTAACATTGTTAATAACCCTTTTGTTGATGAAAGATGTCTTTTGGAGTTCTCCTCCCCCAAATAAGAAATTACTTCCTACTCGTCATACTGACAAGATTATAGCAAGGAGGATTTATTTTTTCTCCTGCCGAGCATAATAAAACAAGAAGAATGTTTAATTTATGCCTTAAAAGGAGTTTTTATGTCTATTTCTCATACAAATGAAATGGCGTTATTTGATAATAATGTACAAAAATACTGCCGTTTTTTTGAACTTAACTCACCACAACAATTTACCCTTGAGCAATGGTATCAAGTCATCGCTCGTACGGTGCTTGAAATGGCATATCACAAGCCGCAAGGCAAGGTTGATGAGCAACGCCATATTAATTATCTCTCAATGGAATTTCTCATTGGCCGCCTTACGGGAAATAACCTGATGAATTTGGGCTATTACGAGGACATCAAAGCCTATTTAGCCCAGTATCAGATTGAGCTAGTCGATGTTCTGGAGCAAGAGCGTGATCCTGCTTTAGGCAATGGCGGATTGGGACGCTTAGCCGCCTGTTTTTTAGATTCAATGGCAACGCTAGGGCAAGCGGCGACAGGCTACGGGCTGCATTATCAATATGGGCTGTTTAAACAGGCGTTCCAAGACGGAAAACAAGTAGAAAGTGGCGATGAATGGGGAAGAAATCAATATCCTTGGCATCGCTATAATCCAAGCAAAACCCAACAAGTGCATTTTGGCGGAAAAGTGGTGGCAATCGAGGGAGATCGCTATGAATGGCAACCCAAATTAACCATTGAAGGCAAAGCTTTTGATCTGCCGATTGTGGGCTATCAAAATGACGTAATCCAACCGCTACGCCTCTGGCAAGCAGACAGCCCACAATCTTTTGATTTAAACCAGTTTAATGAGGGCAAATTTGTCGCAGCGGAAAAAACCTTAATAAAAAGCACCGCACTTACACAGGTGCTATACCCGAACGATAATCATCGTGCAGGACAACAGTTACGTTTAATGCAGCAATATTTCCATTGTGCTTGTTCTGTGGCTGATATTCTTTCTCGCCATTTAGCACAAGGCTTCTCGCTAGAAGAATTTCCGAAACGTCAAGTCATTCAGCTTAATGACACACACCCAACCCTCGCTATCCCTGAATTAATGCGGATTTTACTTGATGAGTATCAACTCACTTGGCAACAAGCGTGGTCTATTTGCCAACAAAGTTTCGCTTACACAAACCATACCTTGCTCCCAGAAGCCTTGGAGCAATGGGATCAGCGCCTATTTAAACAATTATTACCACGCCACTTTAAAATTGTGGAAAAAATTAATCACATTTTCCATCAACAAGTGAAAACACAATTTGGCAATGATGCCAAAGTATGGGAAAAACTGGCGATTTTGTTTGATTATCGTGTCAGAATGGCAAATCTTTGCGTAGTGAGTTGTTTTGCGGTGAATGGTGTTGCTCAAATTCATTCTGATTTGTTGGTTAGTCAGCTTTTCCCCGAATATCATCAACTTTTCCCGACAAAATTCTGTAATGTTACCAATGGCATTACCCCAAGACGATGGATTCAACAAGCCAACCCTGCATTAAGCCAGTTGCTCGATCAAACCGTCAAAGGCGACTGGAAAAAAGATCTTGAATTGCTCCACCAAGTGGAAAATGTGGTTGGCGATGCCAATTTCCGTGCGGCATATCAACAAATAAAACAACAAAACAAAGCAGCTTTAGCGAAAGAAATTGAGCAAACGATCGGCTTTACGATCAATCAAAATGCAATTTTTGATGTGCAAATCAAGCGTTTCCACGAATACAAACGCCAGCATTTGAATTTACTCAATATTATTGCGACATATCAATGGCTAAAAGATAATCCAAATGAAGATTACACTCCGAGATTATTTATTTTTTCAGGTAAAGCCGCACCGGGTTATTATCTAGCAAAAAATATTATTCACGCCATTAACAATGTGGCTGAAATCATCAATAACGATAAACAGATGAAAGATAAGCTACAAGTGGCGTTTTTACCTGATTATCGCGTGTCGCTAGCGGAAAAAATTATCCCAGCGGCGGATATTTCCGAGCAAATCTCAATGGCTGGCAAAGAGGCCTCTGGTACAGGCAATATGAAGCTGGCATTAAACGGGGCATTAACCTTAGGAACGCTTGACGGGGCAAATGTGGAAATTGCTGAAATGGTGGGGAAAGAGCATATTTTCCTCTTTGGGCATACGGTTGAAAGCATTCAAACCTTGCTGGCAGAGGGCTATTCGCCAAAAAGCTACTATCAAAATGATCCCGTATTAAAAAGTGCGGTGGATTTTTTGGCCAAAGGCAAAGCGAGCAAAGGGGATAAAACGGCGTTCAGCTTAATGTTAGATAGTTTGCTTGAGCGAGATCCATTCCTCGTTTTCGCTGATTTTGAGAGCTATCGAAAAGCTCAGGAACGTATTGGCCAGGCTTATTTAGATCGTGATGCGTGGTTAGAAAGTGCCATTTTAAACACCGCACGGCTTGGCAAATTCAGCTCGGATCGTTCAATCCGTGATTATCAATCACGCATTTGGCTAAAAAAATAACGTAAAGACAGAGGTTAGCACAATGAACAGATCAACCAAGCGATTTCAGCAAGCAGGCATACTGCCTTATTTTTACGATGAACGAGGGCTAAAAAAAGTTGCCAGCCTGCAAACCCAGCAGCGTTTATTTAAGGCATTTGCGGGAAATACGGGGACATATTCAGCGATGTTGCCACCAGTAAAAATCCTTTATGAAAACACACCGCACTTTTTAAAGCTCCATCGCACGGATCTCAAGCATAACGTGCAAGGAGATTGGCGGCTTCAACTGGAGAATCAACAAGGGGAAATCAAAGGGAAAGTAAAACGCAATACCCTGCGTTTTCCTCGTCATCTGCCGTTGGGCTATCACAATTTAACCTTAACGGTCGGGACGAAAAGCTATGCTTGCCGCTTGATCATTGCCCCAAAACGCTGTTATCAACCACCAGAAATGGAACAAAGTAAAAAGCTATGGGGATCATTTATTCAATTATATAGCTTGAAATCTGAGCATAATTGGGGCATTGGCGATTTTGGCGATCTCAAACAATTTCTACGCCACATTGCGGCGACAGGGGCGGATTTCGTTGGGCTAAACCCCATTCACGCTCTTTTTCCTGCTAACCCTGAAAGTGCTAGCCCTTATAGCCCATCATCAAGAAGATGGCTCAATATTCTTTATATTGATCTCAATACATTGCCTGAATTTCAGCAAAGCCAGCCAGCACGGCAATGGTTTCAGCAGCCACAAATTCAACAAACTTTAGAAAAATTACGCACGGCAAGCCATATTCATTACACAGAAGTAATGGCATTAAAACTCGAAGGGCTACGACTTGCTTTCTCTTTTTTCCAACAACAGGCAAATTCTGCTCGCCAAGCTAATTTTGAGCAATTCCTCCAACAAAAAGGGGAAAGCCTCATTATTCAAGCCACTTTTGATGCACTTCATCAACATCTCAGTGAGCAATTCCCTGAACAATGGGGGTGGAATTATTGGGCTACGCAATATCAGGATTATCATAGCGAAGCGGTAGCACGCTTTCAGGAAACCCATCAAGCGGATATTCGCTTTTATGCTTGGTTACAATTTATTGCGGAAACTCAGCTCAAAGAATGTAATGAACTCTGCAAAACCTTAAAAATGCCGATTGGGCTTTATCGTGATCTTGCTGTTGGCGTTTCCGATCAAGGCGCAGAAACTTGGTGTGATAAGCAACTTTATTGCTTAAAAGCCAGCATTGGTGCACCGCCTGATATTTTAGCTCCACAAGGGCAAAACTGGGGCTTATCGCCGATCAATCCTCATATTTTGCAGCAGCGAGCCTATCAACCCTTTATTGATCTAGTGCGAGCCAATTTGAACCACTGTGGTGCATTACGTATCGATCATATTATGTCACTGCTACGACTGTGGTGGATTCCTAAGAATGGCCAGGCACAAGATGGGGCATATATTCGTTATCCTGTTGATGATCTGATCGCCATTCTTGCCCTAGAAAGTCATCGCCACAAAGCGCTTATTATCGGGGAAGATCTGGGCACAGTTCCGAAAGCCATCGTGAGTAAACTCAAAAACGCGGGGATTTTATCTTATAAAGTGTTTTATTTTGAGTTTGACGAACAAGGAAAAAGCCGAGATTTAGCCGATTATCCTTATCAGGCAATGACAACCTTAAGTACGCACGATTTGCCAACCATTGATGGTTATTGGCGAGGCTATGATTTTGAGCTTGGACAGCGCTATGGCATTTATCCAAATGAAAAAATTTTGGCGATATTGCAACAACAACGTCAGGAAGCTAAAGCAAAAATTTTAGCTCGTCTAATAGAGGTGGGCGTTGAGCCTGATCTACCAAAAGATTTATCCTCTCCAATTAGTAAAAAATTTAATCATCAACTGCAAACCTATGTCGGCAAGGTAAACAGTGCCTTGCTAGGGCTTCAGCCTGAGGATTGGTTAAATATGTCTGAACCCGTCAATATTCCGGGAACAAGCACTCAATATCCTAACTGGCGAAGACGACTAAGCCAGAATGTTACAGAAATTTTTAATGATCCTGAAGTTCAGCAACTTTTACAGAAAATAAATACTTGCCGAAAACCGCATTAACTCTATGAAAATAGCCGATTAATCGGCTATTTTTTCAAAATGATTACTGATTTTTCAACAGACTGTTGACTAAACTCAATACTTCATCAATCTGTGCAGAAGAAAGTTTCCCCTCGTGAACAAACTTCACTTTGCCGTTTTTATCCAACACTACGATCAAACTTTCTTTCTCTTTTAATTTCCACGCATTTTTTACCGCACTTTGATTATCCAGCAAAATTTAGCTATACGCATTTTCTTTTTTCGTCTTTTCGGTTCAGCTTCGCACAAAAGCACTTGTGCCGCAAATGGCGTCATCGGCGTTAATGATGTTGGTGATTTGAATGTAACCTTTTGAAATGTTGAGTTTTAATTGCATCCATTAACGGCTGATTTTCTCTTTTGCTGCAATGTGTAAAACAACACGCTTGATACAAAGTATGAGTCGTCGAGGAAATTGTTGGGATAATGTGCCGATGGGGCGTTGGTTTAGAAGTTTTAAATATAAATGGATGTTATATGATCGTATTCAACTTATCACAATCTACAAACAAAACCTGATTTTCACTAAAGCCGAATATATTAATCAAACAACGGCACAAAACTCTCTTTAACAAATCCGCCAAATCGTATAACCTTACAGCTTGAAGATTGCCCAACCAATGCACAGGGCTTATGTAAAATGGACGATTTTTATAACGCGGTAAAAAATGCCTTAAAATAACACCGCACTTTACCTATAGCCGATCACGGCTTCGCTTTTGTATAATGTGAAGCCGTACTCCCGAACCATCGCAAACCGTGAACGAGGCGTGATCAAAAAATGACTGAAAGCAAAAAAGACAATGCGATTTTTAATCTCAAAGCCAGCGAAAAACTGTTACTACGGCTCATTCGCCAATATTCCCCCTCACGCAAGGAATTAAGCGCATTATCGGGTTTAACCCCTGGGGCAGTAACGCAATATTGCCGCAAACTGCTGTTTCTCGGCTTAATTAAAGAAACGGAGAAAATGGTAAAAAAACGGGGAACGCCCTCTTTTCATTTAACTTTAAATCCCAATGCTTGTTGCTCGATTGGTATCACCTTTTCAGATAACTCATTTCAGCTCGCAATCGTGGATTTTATTGGCAATAAAATTGCCAATGAACGCTATGTTTACCACAATAGCGTGCAATTTGATGAATTATGCCAACAAATTCGCACCGCACTTCAGCAACTTTTAGACAAAAAATTTCTCGCTGAAGCAAAAATTCTCGGCATCGGTTTTTCTCTTTCTGGCTACCTATTGGCCGATCAATCCATTTCGTCCCCTTGGTTTCCGTTATTACAAAATATCCCTAACTTAGCCAACGTATTCAGCGAAAAACTGGGCTATCCTTGCTACATCGAAAATAACATCAACACTGTTGCCTTAGGGGAATATTATTCAGGTTTATGGAATGATATTGAAGATATGGTGGTGATCAGCCTTGATTTTGGTATTGGGGCGGGCATTATCTCGCAAGGCAAATTAATTCGCGGCGGTTTCGGTAATGCTGGTGAAGTGGGCTTATTGTTCCCTTATGATGCCCCTCGCCCAAGCTGGAAATATTTGCAAGACGAACTCGGCGAGTCGCAGTTGCAAGGAAATTTAATGGAAAATCCTCAAGTGCAAAAATGGCTCGCACACAGCCAAGAGCAAATCCATTCCCTTATGCTGTCTGCCATTGCGTGGCTCGATCCCCGTGTTATCGTCCTCACAGGAATGTTGCCACCGCCATTAATCAACCAGTTGATTGACTATGTAAAACACACAAAAACAATGCAAAATTTACACCGCACTTCCGCTCAACTCTGTGCTTCCAAAATGAAGTTTGAAGATATTTCTATCGCCGCCGCCATCGTTCCTATTTATCATTTTTTGCAATGACGGATTTACTCTATTAATGTATCTGAATAAGTATTTATATACTATTTTAACTATGATGCTAAGAAATAAAACAATAAATTAAACCCAATTACCAAAAGGTAATTGGGGTCATAAAAATAAGATTTCTTTAAATAGAAATTATCCCTCAGAAGTTAACTTATTCTCTAATGTTTCCGGTACTAAATCCAATTTGGCCATTAACATTTGATCGTGATCTTCTTCGTTATTACCAGTTACCAATAATTTGTCACCATAGAAAATGGAGTTTGCACCAGCCATAAAACAGAGTGCTTGCATTGCTTCCGGCATTTTATGACGACCGGCGGAAAGTCGCACATAGCTGTTCGGCATTGTGATGCGAGCAACGGCAACAGTACGTACAAATTCTGTCCAATCCAATTCTTCCGCTTCCATCATTGGTGTGCCTTCCACTTTAACTAACTGATTTATTGGGACAGATTCTGGTTGTGGATCAAGATTAGCTAAACTAGCAATCAAACCAGCACGTTCTTTACGAGTCTCATTCATTCCAACAATACCGCCACAGCATACTTTCAAGCCAGCTTTGCGTACTTTGCCGAGAGTATTGATGCGATCATCAAAACGGCGAGTGCTAATGACCTCTTTGTAATGTTCCGGAGCAGTATCAATATTATGGTTGTAATAATCTAACCCAGCTTCTTTAAGCTGTTCTGCCATTCCATCTTGTAATAAACCGAATGTGCCACAAGTTTCTAGTCCGAGTTCTTTCACTGCTTTAATAATAGCGGAGACTTTTTCAATATCTTTTGGTTTAGGCCCTCGCCACGCTGCGCCCATACAGAAGCGCCCTGCACCTCGTTCTTTAGCAATTTTGGCTTTTGCCACAATATCTTCAATATCTAAAAGTTCTTCTTTTTGCACACCGGTTTGGTAACGGGCGGATTGAGGACAGTACCCACAATCTTCCGGACAACCGCCAGTTTTAATAGACATCAGTGTTGACAGCTGAATGGTTTGTGGATTGAAATTTTCACGATGAACTTGTGCGGCACGGTAGATTAAATCAAGAAATGGAGTTTCAAAAAGCGCTTCCACTTTGCATACTGACCAATATTCCACACTTGGATGTGGGGTGAGTGAAGATAGCTCAATCGTTGTTGTTGTCATATTCCTGTCCTTATCATTTTTGTAACAAAGTTCTGTATTCTAACGATTATTGTGGTGTTGCACCAAATAATTTTCAGTTATTCTGCCATTATCAATTCGAATAACGCGTTGCATAATGTTAATTACCTCGCCAAGTTGATGGGTGACCAATAATAGACATAACTGTTTTTGACAGCAGATTTTATCAACCAGTTGCAACATTTCTTGTCGTAATTCAGGATCAAGCGCAGAAAAAGGTTCGTCTAGCAATAAGATTGGACGATTACGTAATAAGGTTCTAGCAAGGGCAACGCGTTGTCTTTGACCACCGGAAAGTTGTTGCGGCAGTCTTGCTAAATAATGTTCTAGCCCTACTTGCTCGGCAACATCAGTGACTTGTTTTTGCTCTGTTTTATTCAACGAAAGACTTGGTTTTAAACCTAAAGCGATATTTTCGGCAACGGTGAGATGATTAAATAGATTATTATCCTGAAACAACATTGATACTGGGCGTTGATAAGGTTCAGTGAAAGTGTGATTTTCACCGTTAAGCCAGATTTCTCCTGATTCCGCATATTCAAAACCGGCAATAAGATTGAGTAGGGTAGATTTACCAGCACCACTGGCACCAATAAGGGCAACTTTTTCAGATTGGGCAAGTTGTAAATCAAAATACATCGGCATTGGTGGATAAGTGTAATGCACTTGTTTAAGTGTAATCATTGGGTCGATTTTGTTCCGTAAATAAAAAAATGAAAAAATAAAACAGCAATAACACCATTGCGGTGACAGCGGCAGCATCGTTTTGGTAATGACCTAATTGTCGATAAAGCAGTAGTGGTAATGAAGTGAAACCATTATTGCCGAAAAGTGCGATAGCAGTAAAATCGCCTAATGAAATTGCCATTGCTAAAGCAAATGCAGAGCGTAATGGGCGAATTAACGTTGCCTTTTCAACAATTTTCCAACGTTGCCAACCACGAAGATTTAATGATAAACAGAGTCGCTGATAGTTCAACATATTGCTATAAAAAGGCGCTGTTAGTAACTGTAATGCGAATGGCATTGCTACTAAAGCATTGCAAAGAGCGACTAAAATAAACAACGATATTGTGTTGCTTTCCATTTCTGCAAGAAAGAGAAATAATCCTGTTGCTAACACTAAGGTTGGGATAGCTAAAATAATTGTGCCGATATTTAACATCCATTGACTACTTTGCTGTTTGCCGAGCCAATAGAGATGGCGGGTAGTCAGCAGAAGAGAAATTGTTAGTATCAGACAAAGTAGTGCCGCAGTGGGTGCTAACAAGAGTGAAAAAGCAATAGCTTGCCATAATTCTGGATGTAACAACTGTTGCCATAAATGACGGGCATTTAATCCAGCAAATAGCGTTTCCAGTAGCGGAGCAACAATGAAAAGTGTCGCTGTGGTTAAAATAAAGTAGTGATAGCAACGTTGATAACGGTTTAAATTCGGTAAACAGCGTGGTTGAAGTGAAGTTTCACTTTGCTGATAACGACCAAAACGGTTGTTAATGCTAAATAGTGTGAAGCAGAATAAAAATTGTAAAATAGCTAATAATGCTGCGGTTTCAATATCAAAATCAAAAGTGATTGCTTGATAAATTGCAACTTCCAACGTGGTATATTTCGGACCACCTCCTAACGTTAGAACAATAGTGAAACTAGTGAAGCAGAGCAAAAAAATAAGTCCGAACAGATTAAAACAGGTTGGACGCAAAAATGGCATTTCTACCCAACGGAAAAAACGCCAATGACGTAAATTCAGTTGCGCCGCCAATTTGAATTGTGAAGCAGGCAACTGTTGCAAGCGTTGATATAACACTTTTGCCGCTAACGGAATATTGAAAAAAAGATGGGCGATTAGAATACCGCTTAAACCGTAAATATCGGGAAGTTGCTGCCCGAATAGACGAAGAAATTGATTAATCCAACCATTGAAACCGTAAATACCGACAATACCGAAAATAGCAACCAGTGCCGGTAACACATAGGTCAGCGAGAAAATTTTTAATAGAAAGGTTTTGGCAAAAAAATCTAGATAAAACAGTGATCTGGCAACAATAATACCGAAAAATAGTGAGAAAGTAGCGGATAATCCGGCTTGATAAAAACTGAAAAAGATAACTTGTTGCAGGTAATCGTTTTGCAGTAAATTTAGCCATTGTGAGAAGCGACTATGTTGTAGTAATTGTTGTAAGCTGCCGCCATAAATAATGGCGAGCAGTAATAATATGACTAAACCCGGCAACAGAAAAAGTTGCCGTTTTATTTCAATATAACGCATTATTTTGCCAACGCATTTTGCCATACAGCAAGCCATTGCTTGGTTTGTTGATGGCTGATATTTGAAGTATCAATAGTTTTTTCAGATAGCACTCGATGACGCAACTGATCATAATGTGGTTCAATCGCTGCATCGGTAACAGCAAACATCACATTACTTTTGCTGATGATATTTTGTGTTTCCGGTGAGATTAAAAATTGTAAAAATTGATCTGCTAATTTCGTTTGTTTACTTGCTTTTAATTTTGCTGCAATTTCGATTTGTAAAATATTGCCTTCGCTGAATTCTGTTGCAGCATAGTTTTGTTTCTGTTCATTTAGTTGATGATAGAGTGGTGAACTACGGTAGCTCAATACTAAATCGCTTTCTCCTTTCAAAAAGGCACCGTAAGTTTCAGTCCAACCTTTGCCGACAGTGACGGTGTGCTTTGCCAGTTGTTGCCACGCTTGTTCTACTTGATCTTGCGGATAAACCTGATTGACCCAAAGTAATAAGCCACGACCGACAGAACTGGTGCGCGGATCTTGATAGATAATGCGTAAATCCTGACGTTCAATCAATTCTTTTAGGCTTTTTGGAGGATTGCTGAGTTTTGTTTTGTCATAAATAAAGGCGAAACTACCGAAATCATAAGGAATATAGGTTTGATTTTCCCATTTTAGTGGTAAGTGGAGATTGTTTAAACTGATGTCAGTTTTGGCAAATAGCTGTGATTGATCCGCAGCTTCAATCAAGCTTTGATCTAAACCTAACACAACATCGGCTTTGCTTTTTTTACCTTCTAAACGTAACCGATTAAACATTGTGACACTATCTTCAAATGGGATGAATTTGAGATCACATCCACACTGTTTTTCGAAAATAGGTTCTAATTTTGGTGCAGGCCCCCAATCGGAAGCAAAAGAATCATAAGTATAAACGGTTAAGGTTTCAGCATTGGTGAAAGAAATGGTACTAACGGTCAATACACTGAGGAAAAGTGTTTTTTTTAACATAGTGAATTCCTATTTCATTATTGATAAATGCAAACAGGATTTTGAATAGCAAGCTGCTTCTCAAATCCCTCCGCTGCGACTAATCAGTTCAGGTTCGACGGGTATTATCTCAGCCTTACTTTTAGTAATGCACCCCGTTGAGAACGGCAATTACTATACGAAATTGTAGCGATTTAGACAATGAAATTGTGAAAAGTTTATGAAAGATACCGTCATTTAAGCATTTTTTACACTATAAACCTTAAATTTTCCAGTTTTCGCAAGAACCTGATGTGAGCCGAAACTGCGATCAAGCAGATCCGGATAAGGCAGAAATGCATTAGCTACAATTCTTAATTCTCCGCCACGATTTAAATGTTGTTTGGCTTCAGTGATTAAGGTTTCTACTGCTTGATAAGTAGTATTTAAACCTGAATGGAACGGCGGATTGGAGATAATTAAATCGAATTTGTCATTAATTTGTGAAAAAACATCACTAGCGATAACCGTACCTTGCAGTTGATTTTGTTGCAACGTTTGCGTTGCCGAGGCAAGCGCCATTGCGTGAATATCGCTCATTGTCAGATCTATTTGAGGTGAATGGAATTTCAAATAAGCACCGATTACACCTGCGCCGCAACCGACATCCAGCACTTTCCCTTGTATAGGCTGTTGCAAGGTGGAAAGCAATAAATCTGTGCCTTGATCCAGTTCACCGGAGCTAAAGACCCCCGGTAGTGCATAAATGGTTAATTGCGGCAATTGAGGCAGCGAATATTGTTTCCACCAATCGGATAATGCAAATTGCACCGGCTTCTGTAATTCAAAATAGTAAAGACTGCAACGGCGTGCGGAATCAATTTTATGAATATCGCCCAATTCACCACAGAACTTTTCCGCAGAGCGGACACCGCCTCGATTTTCTCCCACCAACAACATTTTTTGCCCGACAGGGGCTTGCGACAAAATTTGCGTTAATTGGAACAGACATTCCTGTTTGTTTTTACCCCAGTAAAAAACGATGAGCGATGCTTCTTGATAATCAGCTTCAAGCGTAAATTCAGTAGGATTTTTAGCGTGACATACATAATCAAAGTAATAACTGACTACATTAATCCGTTTGGCTAAGATACGACATTGTGATGGAAAATCATCCTGTATATTACCGAGAAAAAGTAAAGTTTCATTTTCAAACAGATTAAGGTGGCGTTGTAATAATTGGCTTTCGGGTGTGAGTGACATTGTTTTTTCTTAGAAAGTGAATTGATTGAATAAAAAGAAAGATGGAGCTAATAGAAGCCCCATCGCTATTTATGATGGTTTTATTTGACACGATAACCAGCTTTAGCACCGTTATCGACATCAAGTAGGAACAGATCTGCACCACCACTACCGGCAGATAAAATCATTCCTTCAGAAAGTCCGAATTTCATTTTACGAGGCGCAAGATTGGCAACCATAATCACCATTCTCCCCTCTAATTCTTCCGGTTTGTTGTAAGCTGCTTTGATACCTGAAAAAACCTGACGAGTTTCAACACCTAAATCAAGTGTGAACTTCAATAATTTTTTACTTTCTGGCACGGCTTCACATTTCAATACTTTTGCCACACGTAAATCCAATTTAGCAAAATCATCAATAGTAATAGTTTTTTCAAATGGCTCAATTTCACTGTCTGTTTCACTTATTTTTGCCGGCGCTGTTTGGGTTGTAAATTGAGCATTTTCTGCTTTCGATGCATCGATCAAAGCTTCAATTTGTTTCATTTCTAAACGACTAAATAATGCTTTGAACGGCGCAATTTCGTGTGCCAATAATGGTGAAGTTAAGGTTTCCCAACGCAATTCATCGTGCAAAAAGGCTTCTGCACGCTCCGCCAATTTCGGCAATACCGGTTTTAAATAGCCCATTAATATACGAAACATTTGAATACCCATTGAGCAGACCTCGTGCAATTCCTGCTGGCGAGTTTCATCTTTTGCAATTATCCAAGGTGCGGTTTCATCCACATATTTATTGGCTTTATCGCATAAAGTCATAATTTCACGAATTGCTTTGTTGTATTCACGATTTTCGTAATGTTGAGCAATTTGTTCTGCCTGTTGGCTGAATTCTTGCCATAAGGCTTGATCGTGTAGGCGATCTGCTAATTTTCCATCGAAACGCTTTTGAATAAATCCTGCATTACGGCTAGCAAGATTAACCAATTTATTGACAATATCGCTGTTCACACGTTGTACAAAATCTTCCAAATTTAAATCTAAATCATCAATACGACCACTTAATTTTGCTGCATAGTAATAACGTAAACATTCAGGATCAAGATATTCAAGATAGTTTTTTGCTTGAATGAAAGTACCACGGGATTTAGACATTTTTTCACCGTTTACTGTGACATAACCGTGTACAAAAATATTATTCGGTTTGCGGTAACCTGCACCTTCAAGCATTGCCGGCCAGAATAGACTGTGGAAATAGACAATATCTTTACCAATAAAATGATAAAGTTCGGTGTTGCTGTTTTGTTGCCAGAAATGGTCGAAATCAATATTTTTACGATTACATAAATTTTTGAAAGATGCCATATAACCAATAGGGGCATCTAACCAGACATAGAAATATTTACCAGGTTGGTTTGGAATTTCAAAACCGAAATAAGGCGCATCACGAGAAATATCCCACTGCTGTAAACCAGATTCAAACCATTCCATCATTTTATTGGAAACTTCGGTCTGCAACGTGCCAGATTTAATCCAGTCTTTCAACATAGATTCAAATGACGGTAAATCAAAGAAGAAGTGTTCGGACTCTTTCAGGATCGGAGTTGCGCCGGAAACGACAGAACGAGGATTAATCAACTCTGTTGGGCTGTAAGTAGCGGAACAGACTTCACAGTTATCACCATATTGATCTTCAGCTTTACATTTTGGGCAAGTACCTTTCACAAATCGATCCGGTAGGAACATTCCTTTTTCTGGATCATAAAGTTGAGAAATAGTCTTGCTCTTGATAAAGCCGTTTTGTTTCAATTTGTTATAAATTGTGCAGGATAATTCTTGGTTTTCCGGACTATGAGTAGAGTAGTAATTATCATAACTGATATTAAACCCGGAAAATGAAGAAATATGTTGTTGTTGCACATCTGCAATCAATTGTTCTGGCGAGATACCCATTTGATCCGCTTTCAACATAATAGGTGTACCGTGAGCATCGTCTGCACAGACGAAATAAATTTCATTACCGCGCATCCGTTGAAAACGTACCCAAATGTCGGCTTGAATATGTTCAAGCATATGACCTAAATGGATTGGACCGTTTGCATAAGGCAAGGCACAAGTAACTAATATTTGACGGCGACTGGACATAATTTTTCCTTTTGATTAATTCGTTTTTTAATTGTGAAAATAACCGCTAATGTTACTCTATTGACAGTCTATTTTCCAGTTTAACTACTACTACCAAATATGTATTAGCGCTGTTTTCGATTGATTTTACTTAACAGTTGCTTGTGGTCGTGGTTAAATAGACGAGCTAATTTAAACACTACCTAATTTAAGGACAGATAAATGCGTAGTCTTAATTTTACTTATACTCATCTTGATGAAAATGTTGTGCAACAAATTGCCGACAAATTAGAACAATTTCAACATCCTACCTTACAAAAAGATCTGCTGACACTAAAAGCAGTGAAAAAAATTAGTTGTGAAAACAACAAATTGCAAATTGAGTTAACAATGCCATTTGCTTGGAATAGCGGTTTTGCCGATTTGAAAGCATCATTAAGTGAATCGTTGGCACGGTTGGCGAAGGTTGCATCAACTGAATGGAATCTTAATTATCAAATCGCTACTTTAAAAAGAGCTAACAATCAACCGGCAGTAAACGGAGTGAAAAACATTATTGCGGTGAGTTCTGGTAAAGGTGGAGTAGGAAAATCGACAACTGCGGTTAATTTGGCATTAGCATTACAAGCACAAGGTGCGAAAGTAGGTATTTTAGATGCTGATATTTATGGCCCATCCATCCCTTATATGTTGGGGGCTGAAGAGCAACGCCCTACTTCGCCGGATAATCAACATATGACACCGATTGTGGCACACGGTTTGCAATCTAACTCAATAGGCTATTTAATGGATGCGGATAGTGCAACTATCTGGCGCGGACCAATGGCAAGCAGTGCTTTGAGCCAATTATTGAATGAAACCTGGTGGACGGATTTGGATTATCTTGTGATCGATATGCCACCGGGAACAGGTGATATTCAATTGACATTGTCACAACAAATTCCGGTAACTGGTGCGATTGTAGTTACTACACCGCAGGATATTGCATTATTGGATGCGATTAAAGGTATCACGATGTTTAACCGAGTTTCTGTGCCAGTATTGGGCGTTGTGGAAAATATGAGCGTTCATATTTGTGCAAATTGCGGTCATCACGAAGCGATTTTTGGCACTGGCGGTGCAGAAAAAATTGCTAAACGCTACAACATCAAATTGTTGGGACAATTGCCACTACATATCCGTTTACGCGAGGATTTGGATCAGGGCAAACCGACTGTGATTGCCGCGCCTAATGATGAAATCAGCAAAGCCTTTTTAGATTTAGCACAAAATGTTGCTGCTGAACTTTATTGGCAAGGTGAAACCATCCCGGCAGAAATTATGATTCGAGAAGTGAAATAGCATTGCTAAATTGACAAAATTTTTTAGAACAGATTTTAAATAGCTTTATATCTTTGATATAAAGCTGTTTTTTATGCTTTCTATCAGGATATGTTTAAAAAATTAAGAATTTTAAACATATTTCGTTAATATGTTGATTGGATAAACATATTTTGACAGCGAATCGAAAAAGAAAACCTACGAGGCGGTTAGGTTAGATATTTTTAGCAAAAGCTAATAAAGTATTTTCTTCGGTTCGATTAATATGGTTGATATTGAACTTATCAAAAGTCCGTTTAATAGTGTCAATCACATTGATTTTATTAGCTGTGTCAGCAGTATCCAATGCAAAGAGGATATTTTCTTTTTTCAATAAACCCTCTTCATCTGCTCGATTGATTTTAGATATCCAATTATCACAATGCTCAATCATATTCGGGCTTTCATCCTGATCAAAAGCTAATGGTTTAACCGCTTTTAAGATTTCTTTCTGATCTTTATTTTTTAAAGCAAGCGGAAGGATGAATTTGGCTAATTCTCCTTTTACTGAATGTTGTTTGTAATTCGACAGAATAGCATCATTTTCAGCTTTAAAAATCGCTTTGAAGTGTTTCACCATAATTGTTTCTTGATTATCGGATTTAATGCCAGATAAATGAATATATTTAGTATATAAATTATTAAAATAGGCTTGTGGATCATCAACTAGACCAACTGCTGCATTGCAGTATTGCACAATACCTTCCTTAACATCAACATAATGATGAAAGAAAGTTGCCATTTCTTGTGGAGTTAAATTGAATACTTGAGAGGTAATATGTTGTAATTCCTCATTTATGGTATCTCTTATGCTATTAAATATATTACTACGATAAAAAAAATCGTTCACACGCTTATCATTTTTAGCAACAAGTTGATAGCTCAGTTTTTGTTTTTCAGGTTCACACATCAGTAAGCCAACATTAACGAATTCACCTGTTTCAAAGTAAGGTCGAAACCTCACAAAACTATATAAAATTGGTTGTTTCATTCGATGTTGCTCCAGTAATCTTTGTTAGTTATGCGGTTTAGTAGTGTATGTATCTTATTAATATAATTATCAATTTTTTTAAATTCTTCTTCATCTACTGGAAACCAGTCATCAGGTATGAGTTTATAAATATGATTAAAGTCCTTTAGAATGTCAATAGCTCTATCTGTAAATAGCTGTTGATCAACAAAATCTAATCTCCACATTCTATTTTTAGGAGCAAAAATATGCTCATCGAATGCAGAAATTTCTTCGTCAAAAGCAAGATTATGATCTATTACGAGTATTTTCTATTGCTGTTCCTCCATATCAGTTCTTTCTTGAATGAAAGAAATTTTCCTCATTGATATAATCTCTTGTTTAAGAAAATCTAAATTTTGGTTTTAACACTAATTTTAGTGTCATTATTTATTTAAATACATGGTTTGCTTTTTATATTCTAATAACATCGCATAAAATAAGACAGTTAAAAAGAAATAGAACATATTGCCTGAATTATGTGCAAAAAAGACTTGTGTTAACCCGTAAGACATTACTGAAGTGATGTGAATCATACCAAGTGTTGCTAATAATCTAACTTCTAAATTATCTTTATTTTCTCGATAAGCTTTAAAGAATTGCCATAGTGGAAATAAAAATACAGCAAGAAGGGATAATAATCCGATAACACCTCTTTCTAAAGTATCATTGAGAAATTGATTATGGGAGTGTCCATATTGTCCATCGTGCTCACTTATAATACCTTGTTTTGCTTGTTGTGTTCGCTTGGTATCAGCCCCTTTATCTCCCCATCCAAAGAGAGGTTTTTCTTGAATAGCTAATAGTCCAGCCTTCCAAAGTTCTAATCTAGGAGATACAGAACCGTCATTTGGTAAGTTAGATAACTGACGATTTGACAAAATATTGGTTATTTGTTGATAAACAATTTCTATTCGTGATTTTATAGGAGTATTCATTGAAATAATTAAACTAAATGCCACAAGAAAAGTTAGAATACATCCTATAATTGCTTTTTTAGAAAAGATGGTTCTATTTAAGTATAATAAGATTAAAAGAATAAATGGCGAGAGTAGCCAACCTCCACGAGATAGACTGAAAAGGCTTCCTATGACTCCTCCAATTATGCCTGTTACACATAAAATGCTTAAAAAATTTAATTTCTTATTCCAACTATAAAAAAATATAGCAGCACAGAACATACCTAATGACATAGAAATATCACCGAATTGGATAGGCATTTGATATGAAAATTGGAAAGCTCTATTATAATGTAAGATATTAACCTGATAAAAAGAGAATAATCCTGAAATTATTCCGCCTAAAGGAATAACATATAACAATAACTGTAATTTAATCGGATAATTTTTAAACAAATAAAAGACAAATAAAAAAGTTAATGCTCGGCTTGGGCCATCAAGAATTTTAGTGGAATCTTGGTGAATTAACACATCAAGTAAATAGATAAAAAAGTAAAAACAAAAAGCAACAACAAAAGCATAGCAGCTTGAATCAAGGAAGCATTTTTCTCTGGCTCTAAAAGCATAAAAAATAAAAAGTAATAAACCTACAGTAGCCAGAACAACACCTGTACCATATGCTTTAGGAATAATAACAAGAGCAATAAAAAAGTAAGCAACAGATAAATTTAAAAAAAATGAAATAGAACGGTGAAAAGTAGGGGGATTAAACATAATAATATCTTCAAAAATATATAAAATTTAATTAAGAGCAGTTATCTTCCCCCCCCCCCTTGCCATTTAAAACAAGGGGAGTATGGAGATCAACGACTACGGAAAACGATACGACCTTTGCTTAAGTCATAAGGAGTCATTTCAACAGTCACTTTATCACCGGTAAGGATACGAATATAGTTTTTACGCATTTTACCGGAGATATGAGCAGTTACCACATGCCCATTTTCCAATTCAACACGAAACATTGTGTTTGGTAAGGTTTCCAAAATGGTACCTTGCATTTCAATACTATCTTCTTTTGCCATGTTTCCTCTAATAGTTAACAACTTTATTGATAATCAAACAAAAAGCTACCAAAGTAGCGCTTTAAACGGCGTAATTATACACATATTTTTAATATATATGCATTAAAAATTGGAGAGAGTTATTGAGAAATGCAATTAAACCTGTGACTAGAAGTCGCTGATATCCATTTATTTTGTACAAAAAATAATCTCAAATAATCGATTTTTAACTAAATAACTTGAAAATAATCAATTTGTTGCCAGTAAAATCGCTACTTTTCCAAAGTAGGATATTACGACACGACACAATTTGATAACTTTTATAAATTGTTGATTTACAATTATATTTACCCCCTCCCTAGACACTTTTTAAGTAATTTGAATATATTGAAATGGCGTCATACTTCTTTTACAATATGCAAAAATTTTTTATCGAGAATAGTTCAAAATGGAAAATCAACGACAACAAAACTCATCAGATGAAATTGATCTGATTGAATTGCTTACCCTCTTATGGAAAAAGAAAGTTATCATTATTGCAACAACTTTCATCTGTGTGGTGATAGCAGCAATTTATGCTTTTACCGCTAAAGAACAGTGGACATCAAAAGCAGAAGTAATCGCTCCTAATGCTGTTTCATTAAATAACTATCTAACTATCAGACGTGAATATGCTCGTATTTTAGGTAGTGATTTTGATGTAAACAGTTTATCTAATAGCCTTTTTTCAAAATTCAATCAATTACTTTATTCATTGGATGAGAGAGAAAATTTCTTATCTCAAACGGAAGTGTACAAATTAGAAAGTGTCGGTAAGGATAAAGAGCAGCAGCGAGTCATTTTAAATAAATTAGCGCGAGAAAATATCACTATTACCAAACCTGATGAGAAAAAAGATCCAAAAGCATTATGGGGAGGAGTACAAGTGAGTTTTTCCGCAGAAACACCAGCATTAGCTCAAGATACATTAAAAGCCTTCATAAAGCAGATTAGTCAAGAGTCATTAGATTACAATTTTAAGTCTTTTCTAATTACTTATAATGAAAAATTAACTGATCTTCGTTTTGAGCTTAACCAAATTAAACAAAATGTCGATATTCAACGCAATGTACAGTTAGAAAATTTACATCGAGCTTTGGATACAGCAAAGCGGGCAGATATTAAAGATTATTCAAAAATATCTGGTGAAGTAGAGAATAATTTATTAAATATAATTAGAGCAGATACCTCTATTCCTTTATCTGAATCTCCACTATCAGATAATCCATACCTCTTCATTTTAGGAGAAAAATATATTAGTGCGCAGATTAGTGCTATAAAACAAAACGATATCATTTACCCACCAAAATATTATCAGATTCAAGAACAGATAACGAAATTGGAAGCATTAGCTCAAAAATTTAAAGAAGGGAAATTGGAAACAAATGCTTATACTTATCTTTCTTCACCGGATTATCCTGTGGTTAAAGATAAGCCGAAAAGATTGTTAATTGTAGTAGCTGGTATGTTAATTGGTCTTATTTTATCAATTATTTATGTGTTAGTAACAAGTGCGTTTATTTCAAGAAAAAAAGAAATAAATTAGTAATGTTGAGAACAGATTATGCTGAATAATATTTTAAGTCTACACCGTAGTGTAAAAAGAGTTATTTCAATAATCATTGATATTCTTTTTATTGTTAGCTCCTATTTTTTAGCATTAGGAATTAGGCTTAATTTTCATGAAGAAGTGATAAAAACAGATAACTGGTATATTGTTTTATGTGTCAGTGTAATCTCTATTTTGACATTTATTCGTTTAGGTTTATATCGTGCAGTTCTTCGTTTTATTACCATTAAATTTACGCAAGTTGCTATTGTTGGTACGGGGGTATCAACAGCAGCATTGTTATTAGTAACATTTGCGTTTCAATTTAATTTACCAAGAACAGTTCTATTCTTATACTTTGTTTTCTTGTCTATTTTTGTTGTTTGTACTCGTTTTTTATGGCGTGCAATGTTGAGTTATGATCGTCATGATAAGACAAGAGTAATTATTTATGGGGCAGGAAGTTCAGGAAGACAGTTGCTGACAGCATTAAATCAAGCATCAAATTATTTAGTGGTTGGTTTTGTTGATGATAATAAAAATTTACATAGAACAGTAATGCACGGTATTACCGTATATAATCCAAAATCATTAGACAAATTAATTGAGAGCAGAAATGTAAAAAAAATATTATTAGCAATGCCAAGTGCAAGCCAGACACAACGTAAAAAGATTATTAATCGGATTAGTAAATATAAGTGCGAAATTCTAACAGTTCCGGGAATGGAAGATATTGTTAGTGGTAAAGCACATTTAACTAGCTTAAATCAAATTTCGATTTCCGACTTATTAGGAAGAGATATTGTTAAACCAATAGACACTTTATTGAATCAAGATATTAAAAATAAAGTTGTTATGGTAACCGGTGCAGGTGGATCAATTGGTTCTGAATTATGCCGTCAAATTGTTAAGCAACAACCTAGAAAATTAGTTTTGTTTGAGTTGAGTGAATTTTCATTATATCAAATTCATCAAGAATTATTACAAAATGATAATGTTAGAACAGAAAAAATTGAATTAGTTCCGTTATTAGGTTCGGTACAAAGGAAACATCGCTTAGATATTATTATGCGTTCATTCCAAGTGGAAACAGTATATCATGCTGCAGCTTATAAACACGTTCCATTAGTGGAGTATAATGTTGTTGAAGGTATTCGTAATAATATTTTTGGTACTTTATCTTGTGCTCAAGCAGCTATTGAAGCAAAAGTTTCTACATTTGTTTTAATTTCTACAGATAAGGCTGTGCGCCCAACTAACATTATGGGAACAACTAAACGAATGGCTGAATTAGTGTTGCAGGCTCTTGCTAGTAAACAGAATACAACTCGTTTTTGTATGGTTCGTTTTGGTAATGTGCTTGGTTCATCAGGTTCAGTAGTGCCATTATTCAATAAACAGATTCGTGAAGGTGGTCCAATCACATTAACGCACCGAAGGATTACTCGTTTCTTTATGACCATTCCTGAAGCAGCTTCGTTAGTGATTCAAGCAGGTGCTATGGGAAAAGGTGGTGATGTGTTTGTGTTGGATATGGGAGAACCAGTCAAAATTTATGATCTAGCGGTAAAAATGGTGAATTTAAGTGGGTTGACTGTTAAAAATGAAAAAAATCCCGATGGGGATATTGAAATTCAAATAACAGGATTAAGACCGGGTGAAAAATTATATGAAGAGTTATTGATTGGTGAAAATGTTCACGGCACTACACATCCAAGAATAATGTCAGCAACAGAAATTATGATTGAATGGGATAAGTTGTCAGTTATTTTAGAACAATTGGATAAACTATGTGCAGAATATAAGATTGATGAGATTAGAGAATTATTAATGAAATCATCAACAGGGTTTAATCCGACAACGGAGATTTGTGATATGGTATATCGCAAATTGCATTAATAGATAATAAAAATAAAGGATAAAGTAATGAAAATCAGTTTTTCTCCTCCGGATATTACAGATTTAGAAATCAATGAGGTTATTGAAGCATTAAAAAGTGGTTGGATTACAACTGGTCCTCGTACTAAAACATTAGAGCAAAGACTTGCGTCATATATGGGAACAAAAAGGGGCGTTTGTTTAAATTCGGCAACAGCTGCCCTAGAATTGATTCTTAGAGTTTTGGATATTAAAGAAGATGATGAGATTATCACTTGTGCATATACTTATACAGCAAGTGCAAGTCCAGTTGTTCACATAGGAGCTAAACTGGTTCTCGTGGATACAGCACCTAATTCGTATCAAATGGATTATGAGGCTTTAGAAAAAGCGATTACTGAAAAAACTAAAGTCATTATTCCTATTGATATAGCTGGTGTACCTTGTGATTACGATAAGATTTTTGATATTGTTGAACGTAAAAAATCGCTTTTTAAATCATCAAATGATTTACAAGCGAAAATTGGACGTATAGCTGTAGTGGCTGATTGTGCCCATTCTCTTGGTTCTATATGGAGAGATCAAATGACAGGAGCTATTGCAGATTTTAGCAGTTTTTCTTTCCATGCAGTAAAAAACCTTACAACAGCAGAGGGAGGATATGCTACTTGGCGAAGTATTGATGGTGTTAATGATGAAGCTATTTATCATCAATTTCAACTTTTATCTCTACATGGACAAAATAAAGACGCATTAGCTAAAACAAAATTGGGTGCTTGGGAATATGATATTCAAGGTTGCTATTATAAATGTAATATGACGGACATTTGTGCTGCGATTGGCTTAGCTCAATTTGAACGTTATCCATTATTATTAGCTAGACGTAAAGAAATTATTGGCAGATATATAGAAGGACTAAAAGGATGTAATGTGGAGATTCTCCCTCATTTTACAAAAGATTATACGAGCTGTGGTCATTTGTTTTTAGTTCGCCTAATTGGGAAAGACGAACATTATCGCAATCGATTTATTGAAAAAATGGCAGAAGCAGGCATCGCTACGAATGTACACTATAAACCACTTCCAATGCATACAGCTTATAAAAATATGGGATTTTCGATAAATGATTATCCTAATTCATATAATCAATATTGTAATGAAATAACATTACCATTGCATACTCAGCTAACAAATGAGGAAGTTGATTATATTATTGAAAAATTTAAGAAAATTTTGAGTGATTAGTATGATTTTGCGAGATTGGGAAAATTTGCCTTTACGAATGAAAACAGAGTCTGTGAAGACATATTATGATTACTTAAAAACGAAGCGATTCAGTTTATTGTGCAAGGTGATATTTGATCGATGTTTGGCTGCAATTTTACTGATTTTACTATCTCCTTTGTTTTTATATATTGCTTATAAGATTCATAAAGATAGTCCTGGAGGTGTGTTTTTTAAGCAAACACGAGTTACTCAATACGGAAGAGAATTTAAAATCTATAAATTTCGTACAATGGTGGCCAATGCTGAGGCATTAGGTTCTCAAGTAACTACAGATAATGATAAAAGAATTACAGCTATGGGTGAGAAGCTAAGAAAAACACGCTTAGATGAAATTCCGCAACTTATCAATATTTTAAAAGGCGAAATGAGCTTTGTAGGAACTCGACCAGAAGTTCCAAAATATGTTGACGCATATACGGATGAGATGATGGCAACATTGTTATTGCCAGCTGGCGTAACAAGTGAGGCAAGTATTGAATATAAAGATGAGGACAGACTCTTATCTAATGCAGAAAATGCAGATAAAGAATATATTGAAAAAGTACTTCCTGAAAAAATGAAATGGAATTTAGAAAGTATACGAAATTATTCATTTAGTAGGGATCTAGTTACAATGATTAAAACAGTATTGGCGGTGATTAAGTGATAAAAGAATATCCTAAATATAGTGTTTTAATGACAGTGTATAAAAAAGATAAGCCACAGGATTTTTTGTTGAGCTTAGAAAGTATGTGCCGTCAAACAATATCACCCTCTGAAATTGTGATTGTTAAAGATGGACCTATCCCTCAGTCGTTGCAAGATATAATAGATCAGTGTAAGGAAAAATATTCTATAATTTTTAATGAAATTCAGCTGCCAATTAATAAAGGCTTAGGGTTGGCATTAAATGAAGGAATAGAACACTGTCATAATGAGCTAATAGCAAGAATGGATGCTGATGATTACTCTATGCCACAACGTTGTGAAAAACAATTAGATGCTTTTATGAGAAATCAAAGGTTGGATATTGTAGGGTGTTCTGTTAGTGAATTTATTGATGATATTAATAATATTATTGGAAAAAGAAGTGTTCCTTTAACAAATAATGAAATTTATCAATTTGCGAGAAGAAGAGATCCTTTTAATCATCCAACTGTAATGTATAGAAAATCATTTCTTAAAAAAATAGGTGGATATTCTGATTATAGGAAAAATCAAGATACTGATTTATGGATTAGAATGTTACAAAATCATGCTGAATGTTTAAATTTAGATGGTGATTTATTTAGATTCCGTTTTGATAAGGGAACATATCAAAAAAGGAAATCTTGGATTAATACAAAAATTTTAATTGAAATCAGATATAAAGCATGGAAATCAGGATTTAATTCTTTTGGGGATTTTTTTCTGATAGCTTGTTCTCAAACGACTATTTATTTGTTACCTAAGTTTATTCAGAAAATACTGTATCAATATATTTTGCGTAGATAAGGCTTATGATAGATAGAATAATTTTGAAAATTAGAGTTCTAGTACACTTTATGCTACATTTTTTTATATATAAAAAAGCTAAAGTTATTTTAAGAGGTGTTCCTAGAATATTGTATGGGCATCGGATAAAATTTGGAAACTTAATTAGATTAAATGATAATGTATTTATTCATGCAGTTAATGGTGTTGAAATTGGTGATAATACAACTCTTTCTTATGGTGTAGTTTTGTTAACAGAAAGTTATGATATTTCAAGTAAAAATAAGTATTTATTAAGAGAGCATAAA
The DNA here is from genome assembly GCF_054166015.1 of Gallibacterium sp. ZY190522. Taxonomy (NCBI): domain Bacteria; kingdom Pseudomonadati; phylum Pseudomonadota; class Gammaproteobacteria; order Pasteurellales; family Pasteurellaceae; genus Gallibacterium; species Gallibacterium sp. ZY190522. The sequence goes on along the minus strand of NZ_CM135118.1, from coordinate 1,233,687 downwards.
GGCGCTCCTATTAAAATTGGAAAAAATGTTTGGATTTGTGCAAACTCTACAATCCTTCCTGGGGTTTCTATTGCAGATAATATTATTGTAGGTGCTGGCTCTGTAGTGACTAAAGATTTAGATCGTGCAAATAGTTTGTATGCAGGTAATCCAGCTCGATTTATAAAAGAATTGGATTTTTGACTAATGAACTTATTACATATTACAGCAACGCATTTACGTTTAGAAGGGGGAATTCCCGTTGTATTAAATAAATTAGTATCTGCACAGAATAGAATACAAGGAGTTCAATCAAAGGTTTTATCTCTTACATCTGATATTAAGGATATAGACTCACCGTATTTTATACATATAAAAAAAGAACAACTTGAAGAGTATTTAACTCAAAATCGTCCAGATGCTGTAATTATACATAGCTTTTATTACATTCAATATAATTGGGTTTCTAAAGTTCTAAATAAAAAAAACATCCCTTATTTTATAGAACCTCATGGTTCTTTTGGTAGAGAAGCTTTAAAAAAATCACAGTTTAAGAAATGGATTGCTAATCATTTTATATTTAAACGATTAATAAAAGGAGCAAAAGGATTTGTCTTTTTGAACGATCAAGAAAAAAAACAATCTATTTTTATAACGAAGAACGATATAATTATTCCAAATGGGATTGATATCAGTACAATTAAAAGCCCCCTTGAGACAACTAAAGAAATTAAAAATAAAATCTATTTTATTGGACGCTATGATATAAATCATAAAGGTTTGGATTATTTTTTAGAGGCATTAAAAATTTTAGATAAAGAAAAGTATAATTTAGAAGTTAGTTTATTTGGTAAAGGGACAGATGAGGCTATTCGTTATATTGAAGATGCTATTAAAAAATTTTCTTATATTAAAGTATATTTGAATAGTTCAATTTCAGGACAAGAAAAAGATAATTTGTTGGAGCAAAATGCCCCTATGATCTTAACTTCAAGATATGAAGGTTTTCCAATGACAATTCTTGAAGCTTGGTCTTATGGGAATCCTTGTATAGTAACTTATGGAACAAATGTTTCATTAGAAGTCAGTGAAAATAATCTTGGTTGGGTTACCGATTTAAATTCATTTAACATTGCAAATTGTATAAAAAAAGCACTAATTGATTATAATAAAGATAGAGAAGGATATATTAAAAGATGTAAGAGATATGTGGAGCAGCATTATAATTGGGAAGAGATAGCATATGAATCATATGAGAAAATTAAATATAGTTTGGAACTATTTAAAAAATGATGATTGAACATTATATTTTGTTATTTTTATCAAGTTTGACTTTATATAGGTCAAGGTATCCGGAATTAAAACTAATTCTTTTATTATTTAAAAAGATTTTCTTAATTTCTGCTTTCTTTTTTATCTCTTTAAGAAGTTTTAATGTTGGAAATGATACATTAAATTATTTAGAACTATTTCAGTCAGTAGCTTATAATACATTTATTGATTATTTAAGTTCTACTAGATTTGAAGTGGGGTTTATGTTTTGGAATTATTTTTCTTATAAATATTTGACAGAAAATTTTACTATATATCTTTTTTGTGTGAATCTTTTTTATTTTATTACATCTATTTATTTCTATAATAAATATTCAAAAAGATCATACTGGGTATTCTTATGGTTTGTATTTGGGCTTTATTATGCTATGTTTACAACTATGAGAGCTTGTTTGGCTTTATCTTTTATTTATTTAGTTATTGATGCCTTATTTGAAAATAAAAGACTAAGATTTGTTCTTTTTTCCTTTTTAGCTATATTATTTCACTCTTCTTCAGCTTTAATTATTCTTATACTTTTAGGTGTGAATAGAAAAACTTATTTTATTTTTAAACACAAAGTGTTTCTTCTAGTAGTAGCAGGTATAAGTGCGTATTTCTTAAATATATTTGTTTCCTTTTTTTCATACTATTCTCATTATTTGGATACGAAATATGTGGGACTAAGACTGGCTAGTATTTTTAATTTTATGATTCTGCTAGGACTTTATGTGTTAAGTTATAGTAAGAAAATTAATGAAGATACTTTTCTTTTTAAGATTAATAGTTTTTTTTATTGTCAAGTATTAATATCTTTTGCAGCAATACAATTTAATTTGTTAGATAGATTTTCTCTATTTCTTTATCCTTTTGTTATTGTTTATTTATGTTTAATTTATTCTAAATTGAAATTAGATAAAAGGATGTTAATTATTTTATTGATAAGTGTTTTAATTGTATATCAAATATTTATATTTGTATATCGTCCAGATTGGAAAGGTATTTATCCTTATCACTTTGTTTTAGATAGTTTTTGTTAATTTTATTTAAAAATATTGAAGAGGGTTTTTTAATGATACGTAGGATTTTAAGAAATTATCCTGTTATTTATTCCATGGCAAGAAATATTCATATTTACTTTAATACGATAATTAATTTTTATAAAAATAAAAGAATAGGAGTTAGATACAAAAAATTATTACAGAATTATCCTTTAACTCAAAAAAAAATATGGTATTTTTGTGTTCCAACTCATAATAATTTAGGTGATTATGCTCAATACTATTGTATTTTAAAATTGTTGAAAGAGAACTACTCTGATATTCCTATTGTAGAAATTCCATCATCGCCAATAAGATATGATTATTGTGGATTTTTTCAGGAACTTAAAAATCATATTGGTAATTCCGATTTGATTATATTTCAAAGTGGTTATACATCTTCAGATCTGCATGATGATGAAATAGTTCATAGAAAAATAGTATCATATTTTAAGAAAAATAAGATTGTTTTTTTTCCTCAGACCGTTAGATATTCTAATGATTCTGAAATACTAAAAACAGCAAATATTTATAATGAACATGGTAATATTATTTTTTTAGCGAGAGATAGAGTGAGTTATAATGTGGCGAGTAAATGGTTTAAAAATATAAGAGTTATTTTATATCCAGATGTGGTTACTTCTTTAATCGGTACATATGTTCCTAAATATCATGGTACTACTGATATAAAAAAAGGTATTTTATTATGTATTAGATCAGATAGTGAGAAATTATTTTCTAATACAGAAATAAAAGAAATGTTATTGAGTATAGAAAATTCAAATAATATAGAATGGTTGGATACCACTTTAAATAAAGGAGAGGTTTGTGGAGAAAATATATTGGAGAAATATATTCAATTGTTTTCGAGCAAAGAACTCATTATTACTGATAGATTTCACGGAACTATATTTTCACTAATAGCGAAAACCCCAGTTATAGTATTAAAAAGTATTGATCATAAAGTTACTGAAGGAGCAAAATGGTTTATTGATAAATATCCAGATTACATTAAATCTTTTGATAATTTATCGGAATGTAGAAAATTTATTGAAAATCATGATATTAAGCATGAATGTTTAGAAAAAATAACTCCTTACTTTAAAAAAGAATATTATGATAAACTTTTTTATTTGATAGATGAAGATTAGAATTATTAGGGTATTAAATATATGAAACATTTCATTAAACAAAAACTAAGAGCTATCTTATACATTTTGTTATCTTTAAAACCATTTTTATATGAATTTTGGTGTGTAATTTACGATAAAAGTTCTAAAATGGAAAGACTAGAAGCTCAAATTTTGATTTCTGTACATTCATTAGAAAAAGGTATGGGAATTAGAAATACAAGATTAGGATATGGAAGACAGAAAGCAGAAAATGTATTGAATTATCTGAATGAATATCTGTCATTAGGTTACTCTACAGAGTCCTATGCTTTCTGTGAGGCAATTGCAATACTAGAATCGTATATAGAATTTAATAGTAAAAATGAATTTCAGATTGATTCAATAAATTTTGGGTTAAAGAATATATTGGATAATTTGGATGAAAAGACTCTTTTAAAAATAAAGAACTATAAAGCAGGTGCTTATTTTGTAGCAAAGCAAAAGTTCCTTGATGCTACTTACTTTGATTTTCAAGAATTTATCTTATCTCGTCATAGTATCAGAGATTATAGTGAAGAAATTGTACCTAAAGATACCATCATAAAAGCCATTGAAATTGCAAATTTAGCTCCTTCAGCATGTAATAGACAACCAATAAAAGTATATTGCACAACTGATGAAGAACAATCAAAGTATGTTGATTCATTAATAACAGGTAGTAATGGATTTAAAAATCAAATACATAATTTTATGATTATTACAAGTAATAGAAGGGCTTTTTTTGGAGGTGAGCAATTCCAATGGTATCTTAATGGAGGAATATATTTATCTTTTCTTACATTAGCATTGCATTCATTAGGAATTGGTAGCTGTATTATGCAATGGTTTCCATTCTATAAAACAGAAAAAGCATTAAAGAGATTTTTTGGTATAAAAAGAGCAGAAGCTATAGTTGCAATTATTGCTTTTGGATATTATAAATCTGAAAATAAGTGTATTTATGCACAGAGAAAAAATGCAGACGAAACCATATCTTTTTTAAATTCTAATTATAAAACTAAAATATAACTATGTCTTACAATTATAAATATGTTTCATTGATATCTAATATAGCTATATTTATGTTTGGTAGTTTTTTATCAAAATTATTAGCATTTCTTTTAATACCTTTATATACATCAGTATTAACTGCGGAGCAATATGGTATTGCTGAATTATATAATTCTATTCTTGAAATAGTATTTCCATTTACAACTTTATGCATTATAGAAGCTCTTTATAGGTTTTCTATTGATGAGCATAATCTGAATATACTGTTTTCTAATTCTATTGCTGTAATTTTCATTGGAAGTATTGTTTTTATTACTATATCTTTGGTTATTTATTATTTTATTTATCCGTATAAATATGTAAAGGAGTTTATTTTATTGTATTTAAGTATATCATTTTATATGCTGGCTACACAATTTTCTCGTGGATTGGGACATTCAAAGCGATATGCAATATACGGTATACTTAATACGTTGATATTAGTATTATCTAGTTATTATTTTTTAAAAATATTGAATTTAGGCATATCAGGATATTTATTGTCATTTTCTTTAGGGTATGCTATTACAGCTATTATAGCTTTCTTTCTATCACAAGAGTATAAGTACTTATTTCCTGTTAAATTTAATATGTTTTTAATGATTAAAATGTTTAAGTATAGTGTGCCTAATATACCTAATATGGTCTCTTGGTGGATGAATAATATTTTAGACAGATACATTATTTTATTTTTCTTAGGTATTGAATCAACAGGTCTTTATATAGCTGCAAGTAAACTTCCCTCTATTATAAATTTATTAAGTTCAGTTTTTCAAAAAGCATGGCAATATTCGACAGCAAAAGAATCAAAAGAAATAGACTCAAAAGATAATGTTTTATTTTTTTCCAATGTGTTTAATGTATATCAATTCATATGTTTCTTATTATCTTTCTTTATTATATCAATAATTGAACCAATTTCTTATTTCATTCTTAATGAAAAATTTTTTGCAGCTTGGAAATTCGTTCCTATATTATTAATAGCGGCTACTTTTGGATGTTTGTCAACATATTTTGGTGTTTTCTATAATGCTATAAAAGATAATAAAAATTTAATGATTTCTACAATATATGGAGCTTTTGTTAATTTTTTATTAAATATTGTTCTTATTCCTATATTGGGAATTTTTGGTGCTGTAATATCAACAGCAACGTCTTATGGTATTATAGCATATCTTCGTTATAGAGATTTGAACAATAGAATAGGTTTGATTCTTAATAAAAAAGTTATTTTTAGTGAAACCGTTTTGTTAATAATTTATTCAATATATATTATTTTTTCTAGTGAATGCCGTTTATATTTGATAGATTTATTCTTTTTGACTTTTATTGTTCTTTTGAATAAGGATACATTTGTTCTTATATATTCGGAATTAAAATCTAGAACTAGAATAAAAATTTTTAAAGTAAGGAATACTAAGTGAAAATTGCAATCGCTGGAACAGGCTATGTGGGGCTATCAAATGGAATTTTATTGGCACAACATAATCAAGTGGTTATGTTAGATATTGTGCCTGAAAAAGTAGAAATGTTAAATAATAAGAAATCTCCTATTGTGGATAAAGAAATTGAGGAGTATCTTGCTTCTAAGCCACTTAATTTTAAAGCGACATTAGATCCGAAAGAAGCGTTTAGTGGAGCTGAATATATTATTATTTCTACCCCGACTAATTACGATCCTGATAAAAATTATTTTGATACTTCTTCAGTTGAAAGCGTTATTGAGGAAGTTTTAGCTATTAACCCATCTGCAACAATGGTTATTAAATCTACTATTCCTGTAGGTTATACGGAAAAAGTACGTGAGAGATATAATACGAATAATATTATTTTCTCACCTGAGTTTTTGCGTGAAGGAAAGGCTCTTTATGATAATTTATATCCTTCTCGTATTGTAGTGGGAGAGGAGTCTGAACGTGCATATAAGTTCGCTTCTTTATTAGCACAAGGTGCAATTAAACAAGATATTCCGATGTTGTTTACTGGTTCAACAGAAGCTGAAGCGATTAAATTATTTGCCAATACTTATCTGGCATTACGTGTAGCTTATTTTAATGAGTTGGACTCTTATGCTGAAATTAGAGAGTTGAATACTGCAGAAATTATCAAAGGAGTTTGTTTAGATCCTAGAATTGGAGATTTCTATAATAATCCATCTTTTGGTTACGGCGGATATTGCTTACCAAAAGATACTAAACAGCTATTGGCTAATTATTCTGATATTCCTCAAAATTTAATTACCGCTATTGTGGATGCTAATCGTACTCGTAAAGACCATATTGCGGATATGATTATTGCTCGTAAGCCTAAAATAGTTGGTGTTTATCGTTTAACAATGAAAACCTCTTCTGATAATTTTAGGGCTTCAGCGATTCAAGGCGTAATGAAAAGAATTAAGGCAAAGGGAATAGAGGTTATAGTTTATGAACCAACACTTGATGCTAATGAGTTTTTTCATTCTCGTGTAGAAAAGAATTTAGCAACTTTCAAGCACCAAGCGGATGTTATTCTAGCTAATCGTTTATCAGAAGATTTAATTGATGCGAAAGATAAGGTTTATACTAGAGATTTATTTGTGCGTGATTAAAAATAAGTGAGCAAAAAATGAATATATTTGATAACAAGAAAAAGGTTTTGATTACTGGTGCCGCTGGCTTTATTGGGTTTCATTTAGCGAAACGTTTGTTGGAATTGGGAGCCAAGGTTTGTGGCTTTGATAGTGTTAATGATTATTATGATGTGCAATTAAAAGAAGATCGCTTAAAAATTCTTTCACAATTTAATAGTTTTTCTTTTGTTCGAGCAAATTTAGCAGATGCACAAGCGGTAAACCGTTGTTTTGAGGAATTTGATCCAGATATTGTTGTCAATTTAGCAGCACAAGCAGGGGTTCGTTATAGTATTGATAATCCATATGCTTATGTTGAATCAAATTTAATAGGCTTTTTTAATATTTTAGAGGCTTGTCGTCATTATCCCGTAGAGCATCTTTTGTTTGCTTCAAGCTCTTCTGTTTATGGCAACCAACAAAAAACACCGTTTAGTACTTCGGATAATGTTGATCAGCCAATTAGTTTTTATGCTGCTACAAAAAAATCGAATGAATTAATGGCATATACTTATAGTCATTTATATGGTATTCCATCAACTGGGTTACGTTTTTTTACGGTATATGGTCCTTTTGGGCGTCCTGATATGGCTTATTTTAAATTTACGAATATGATTTATGCCGGTCAAGCAATTAAGATATATAACCAAGGTGATATGTATCGTGATTTTACGTATATTGATGATATCGTAAAAGGAATTGAAAATATGCTTTGTAATCCTCCGCAAGCTAATAACCAAGGCGATCATTACAAGGTGTATAACATCGGTAATAACCAGCCAGAAAAATTAATGTATTTCATAGAGACATTAGAAAAGTCTCTAGGTATGCAGGCAGAAAAAGAATATCTTCCTATGCAAGATGGGGATGTTTATCAAACTTATGCTGATGTGAGCGAGTTAGAGAGAGATTTTGGATTTAAGCCTAGTACTTCCATAGAGGATGGACTTGGGCGATTCGCAAAATGGTATAAGGAGTATTATTCTAAGTAAATAGCTTAACTTAATACTACTGATAGTTGTGATTTCAGGATAGCAGAGTATGTTGTCCTGTGTTCAACATTTAATTTCCTTCTTTCCCAATAAACAGCCCCTTCAAAAAATGGTAAATAAACTCAAAATTTAAATTTTGAGTTTATTTACCATTTTCATCTATGTAACAATCTGGTTTTTTGTAGAAATTCTTGTAGGTTGAAATATTATTGCTCGATCTTTCCTTAATCTAGATGTTTTTATACCAAATAGAGGGGGAATCAATATTCATTGATGCTTATGGATAAAAATAGCTTTTATTAAGGGTAGAAGCATTATTATCTAATAAATAATAAATTTATCTAAAACGCTCTACAAACCCTCTTTTATATTTGATATGACTTTAAATATTTTTCTCAGCATCTTTTTATCCCAAATCTGTAATTCCCAGGGGTAATAAAAGTTATTGGAATTTTTGAAATAGATGTGGATACCGATATATTCTTCCTTATCTCTAAGACACCAGTTTTTTAAACCATATTTTTCTTTCCAATTGTCAAGCTGTTCCATAATTTGTGAAATATCTTCACTAGATACTATAATGCGAGCACCAAAAATATCATTCAAAATACTATTAACCGGATAACCTTCGCTCCTTTGTTGGAAACGTTTAATTTTTTCTAAAATAGATTCTGATGTTTTAACACGATAAAAATAGGAAATATCATATAAATCGGCACGGTAGAGATAATCATTAATTGATTCGTGTAGATTTAAGCGATATGCAAGAATATGTTGAACAGTTGTTTTTGATAGTATATTGATTGTTTTAATTTTCCCTGTTTCAAAATAATCTTTTGAAAAAGCAAGATGCACTTTATTTATTTCATCAATAAGTCTTTCTACTTTTTCCAACATTTTTTAATCCCTCAATAAAAAATATTATTCAAAACGTTTTCTTTTTTAATTTTGAGAAGATAAATAAAAACTAATCCCCATAAATCTCACGATAAAGTTGTGATTCAAAACGGACTAGCGGCGCACGTTTGGTTTTATCTTCCAAATCACCGGTGGAGTAGCCGTTGATAAATTGAACGAATGCGACTTTTTCACCACGGGCGTTGTTGAGGAAACCAGCGAGGTTGTAAACTCCCTTCAGTGAACCGGTTTTAGCAATGACATTTTTTACTAATGGTGAACTGATCAATGAACCTCTGCCACTGATAGTGCCGTCAACACCGGCGATTGGGAAAGTTTGCATTAATTTGAGCGTGTTGTCGTTGCGAGCAATGTATTCCAATGCTTGCAACATCGTATTAGCGCTGATCAGATTTTGGCGTGAAAGCCCTGAACCGTCGGCAATCACACTGTTACCAAAGCGGATATTGGTGTTTTTTTCTAGAATTCTTCTCACCGCCATTCCACCTAATTGGAATGTCGCTGGGCGTTTATAGTAGTAATAAGCAATTGTTCTGAATAATGCATCTGCAATTTGGTTATCAGAATGTTTCATCATTTTTTTCAACAATTCCGGCAAGGCTTTAGACTGATGAGTAGCTAAAACATTACCTTGCTGTGGTTGGAATGGTATTTGAACTCGCCCACTGAATGAAATGCCGAGATTTTTTAACATTCTTTGTAAAATCGCTACGGCATAGCTATCGGTATCCTGTACCGCAAAACTTAAACCGAATTTTTTCGGTTGACGGCGGATACAGCCTTTGAGTTGATAACGGTTATTGTCGTTACTGACCACATCAAATTGACAATAGCCCGCTTCATTGTCATTAACGATATAAACTTGGCTAAACATCTGAATTGGGTATTGAGAAGGAACATCAATACGAACTAAACTGCCAACAGAACCACTGGCATCAATGTTGACCGAAAAGCAGTTGCCATCAATATTCACCGCTGCTGGTGGTGCATTAAAACACATTGTTAAATCGTTCCAAATCCAGCCCAAGCCACGGTCGTGGGAAGCAAAAATGGAGGTATCTAAAATTAAATCACCATTGATTTGGCGAATTCCTTGTTTTTTTAAAGTGGCGAGTAGGTTGTAAAGCTGTCCGCTAGTTAAGTCTGGATCTCCACTAAATTTGATAATTAAATCACCTTTTAAATGCCCATTTTCAATTTTTCCGTTGGTTAATAAGCTGGTTTGAAATTTAAATTGATCAGTTAATAGCAGCTTTGCGGCAATGGCGGTAAATACCTTTTGTGTACTTGCAGGCAACATAAACATATCGCTTTGATAATCTGCAATGGTTTGATTGGTGGCAAGATTTTTGGCAGCGATCGTAACATTTGTGCCTTTAGGTAATTCGCGGGTTAATTGGGCTATATCAACAGCAGCATTTACGAATTGGCTAAATATTGCACAACTTAATGTAGGAAGCAGATATTTTAAAGATTTACGAATGTACGTATTGATTGAAATAGAGAAGATCATAACAACGGTTTTTAATATTGATATTTTTTGCAATGCGGTAAATAATAATAGCTCTCGTTGATTTCGTAAATCACAATTTATTATTTTTGCCACATAAGTACAATGTTTATTGCTTATGTGGTTTTGTTTTGACTGTTAATTAATACGTTAAAAGGGATCAAAATAATGCAACAAATTCCGATGACAGTACGCGGTGCTAATCTTTTACGTGAAGAACTTGATTATTTAAAGAATGTGCGTCGTCCAGAAATTATTAAAGCAATTGCCGAAGCGCGAGAGCATGGTGATTTAAAGGAAAATGCAGAATATCACGCTGCTCGTGAGCAACAGGGATTTTGTGAAGGACGTATTCAAGAAATTGAAGGCAAATTGTCTAATGCACAAATTATTGATATAACGAAAATTGCGAATAATGGACGTGTAATTTTTGGTGCAACAGTCGTGTTAGTGAATGTGGAAACTGATGATGAAGTAACTTATCAAATCGTTGGTGATGATGAAGCCGATATTAAGCAAGGGCTAATTTCGGTCAATTCACCGATTGCACGTGGTTTAATCGGTAAAGAAGTGGATGATAATGTCACGATTACAACCCCAGGCGGTAAAGTTGAGTTTGATATTATCAATGTGGAATATCGTTAATACCTCTTTTAAGCTTTAGGATTGCCCGCTTTCTTTTGAAGCGGGCGTATTTTTTGGAAAAAGCTCATTCTCATTAATTCAATCTGTATAACCAATAACCCTCTTATTGATGTTGATTGCTGATCAGTGAACGCATTCGTGATAAAAATTTTGTAAATTCTGTGATAAGATAACGACCGAATTTTAACTAGAACGATGATATAGATAAGAAAATGGATAGATTGTGGGTAAAAAATTATCCGGCTGAATCAAGAATGGATCCGAATACGTTGGCATTATCTTCTTTAGTAGAAATGTTGGAAAAAGCGGTAAGAGAACATCCGGATAGACCGGCTTATGTCAATATGGGGCAAGTTTTAACTTATCGTAAATTAGAAGAGCGTAGCCGAGCATTTGCAGCTTATTTACAGAATGAGTTGAAGTTGGAGCGAGGAGATCGCGTTGCATTGATGATGCCGAATTTGTTGCAATATCCAATTGCACTGTTTGGTATTTTGCGAGCTGGTATGGTAGTGGTGAATGTTAATCCGCTTTATACGCCAAGAGAATTAGAGCATCAGCTCAAAGATAGCGGTGCAACCGCGATAGTGGTGGTTTCCAACTTTGCTTCGACATTAGAAAAAGTTGTTTTTAATACTGATGTGAAGCATGTGATTTTAACTAGAATGGGCGATCAACTTTCATTCGGTAAGCGGACGTTAGTTAATTTTGTGGTTAAATATATCAAAAAGCTAGTGCCGAAATATAAATTGCCGCACGCCGTAACTTTCCGTGAAGTGTTAAGGGTTGGTAAATATCGTCAATATATTCGTCCGGAAATTAGTAAAAAAGATCTTGCATTTCTGCAATATACAGGTGGTACAACCGGTGTGGCGAAAGGAGCAATGCTCACTCACGGTAATATGATTTACAACATTGCACAGGCAAAATGGTTGGCTGAGCCTTTTGTTAAAGCTGGTAATAATCGTTATGCCACTATTATTTTGCCGATGTATCACGTTTTCTCTTTAACCGTGAATGCATTATTGTTTATTGATTTTGGACTTACTGGTATTTTAATCACTAACCCTCGCGATTTGCCTAATTTAATCAAAGAATTGAAGCGTTATCGTCCGATAGCGATCACAGGAGTAAATACTTTATTTAATTCGTTATTACAGCAAGAAGAGTTAAAAAATGTTGATTTCTCTCAGCTAAAATTAACTGTTGGTGGTGGAGTGTCTGTGCAAAAAGCGATTGCACAACGTTGGTATGATTTAACTGGTTGTCATATTTTAGAAGGTTACGGAATGACAGAGTGTTCACCGTTGATTGCTTGTAATCCAGCGAATTTCGCCGGACACGCTGGTAAAATCGGCGTGCCAGTGCCGGATACCGATATTAAAATTATGGATGATAATGGCAATGAACTTGGGCTTAATCAACCGGGTGAGCTTTGGGTGAAAGGCGCACAGGTGATGCAAGGTTATTGGAATAAACCGGAAGAAACCGCAGCAGTGTTAAAAGATGGTTGGATGGCGACCGGTGATATAGTTGAAATGGATGATGACTATCAGTTGCGTATTGTTGATCGTAAGAAGGATATGATCATTGTTTCTGGTTTTAATGTCTATCCGAATGAAGTAGAAGACGTTATTATGTTGAATCCGAAAGTGGCTGAAGCCGCTGTAATTGGTGTGCCTCATCCGGTTTCAGGAGAGATTATCAAAGCTTTTGTGGTAAAAAAAGATGAAAGTTTAACTCGGGAAGAGTTGCGTAAACATTGTCGTAGTGGTCTAACAGGTTATAAGATTCCACGAGAAATTGAGTTTCGTGAAGAGTTGCCAAAAAGTAATGTCGGAAAAATTTTACGCCGTGTTGTGCGTGATGAAGAGCTGGCAAAACGAGCAAAAATAGCAGCACAAAATTAATCTGAATTTCATCATTGGCTCAAACGCTGAAGATGACGATAATGCGTTACATATTAAGATAGTTTTCGCAAACAGTAATGTACAGTAAGGTAAATAAGGCATGGATTTCATGCCTTTCTTTTTGAAAGATAGACAAGCAGAATGATTCCTTATCAATTTATTCAACAAGATTCACAATTAAAGCAGCTATGCGAACAAGCACGGCATTATTCAGTAGTGGCATTGGACACTGAGTTTGAGAGAATACGCAGTTATTATGCCAAATTAGGGTTGATTCAGCTTTATTTCGGTAAAGATGTTGCATTGATCGATCCTCTAAACATAACTGATTGGCAGCCCTTTGTTGAGTTGCTTAGTGATAAAAATGTATTGAAAATTTTGCACGCTAGTGGGGAAGATATAGAGATTTTTCATCAACAATTTCAGCAAATTCCGACGCCAATGTTGGATACGCAAATTATGGCAAATTTTTTAGGGTTTCCACAATCTGCCGGTTTTGCTCTATTAGCACAACATTATTTACAGGTGGAGTTGGATAAAAAAGCGTCAAGAACAGATTGGTTGAAACGACCGTTAAGCGAAAGACAGCTTAATTATGCGGCGGCGGATGTTTATTATTTATTACCGATTTACCAAAAAATGGCGATTGCAATGGAAAGTTCGGAGTGGAAAAATGCGATTCAGCAGGAATGTGAGTTGTTTGTACAAAAACGTTGTCGCCAAATTTCACCGGAAAAAGCGTATCTAGACATTGGCAATGCGTGGCGTTTAACTCGAGCAGAATTGAATAATTTGAAATTCTTAGCGAAATGGCGTTTTCAAGAGGGCATAAAACGCAATATTGCGTTGAATTTTATTGTCAGTAGTGAAGGTTTAATTCAAGTGGCTATTCACGCTCCAGTTCATACCTCGCAACTAGTAGAATTAGGTTTACACCCTAAAGAAATTAAACGGTATGGCAAAAAATTATTGCTGTTGTTGGAGCAGGCAAAACGTGTGCCTGAAGAACAATACCCTGAATTAATTGAAAATATTTCAGAACGTCCACACTATAAAAAATATTTGAATTTGTTACATAAAGAGCTAAAAGTGATGGTGCAAAACAAAGTGCCATTACAAGTTGTTGCAAGCAAGAAATCACTGCACCAATTTTTAAAATGGTATTGGATGGGACAATCCCAACAAAAATTACCTGATTTGCTGTGTGGTTGGCGTGCGATTTATGGCAAAAAATTATTGAATAGCCTTAAAACAGCTGTAGAAAATGAGAGTTGAATTATATTTTTTCTAAAAAAATGACATCTTTTTTTATAAAAAATATAATTAAAAAGAAAAAAGATTATTTTTAGATTATTTTATTTGCATAATTTATATTTTCCGCTATCTTAAAGTGCGGCGGAGATCAAAGATCTCTTAATTTTCAACACAACAGTATAGAAAATTATAAATTATGGTTACTTCATCTCGTTTTATAACATTACTATTTCAAGGCTCGTTAGTGAAAAGAATTGCTATCGGTCTTGTATTAGGGATATTTTTAGCACTGATTTCTCCTTATTTAGAACCAATATTAGGTACTAATTTGGCAGAAAATGTTAGTATTCTTGGTCAAATTTTTGTCCGTTCTTTACGTTCTATTGCACCGATTTTGATTTTTGTATTGGTGATGTCTGCGATTGCTAATCGTAAAGTCGGTGAAAAAAGCAATTTAAAAAGTATCATCTATTTATATTTGCTAGGTACTTTTTTATCAGCATTAGTGGCTGTGGTCGCTAGTTTTTTATTTCCAACTGAATTAGCATTGGGAGATGCAGAAAAATCTATTGCTCCACCGGAAAGTGTAACTCAAGTTTTAAGCACATTGATTTTTAATGTGGTAGATAATCCATTCAATGCACTTTTCAACGCTAACTTTATTGGCATTTTGGCGTGGGCAATCGGTTTAGGAGCTGCATTGCGTCACGCTTCAGATACTACTAAAAATTTATTGTTAGATATTTCTGAAGCGGTTTCTATGGTCGTGAAGGTTGTGATTGCCTTTGCGCCAATCGGAGTGTTCGGTTTAGTAGCAAGTACCTTGGCTGATAAAGGTTTATCCGCATTAGGTGGTTATATCCAAGTGTTGGCGGTATTAATTGGTTCAATGCTGTTTGTTGCTTTTGTCATCAATCCTATTTTGGTGTTCTGGAAAACCAGAGAAAATCCATATCCGTTAGTTTGGACCTGTATTCGTGTTAGTGGTTTAACCGCATTTTTCACTCGTAGTTCAGCGGCAAATATTCCGGTTAATATGGAGTTAGCACAACGTTTGGGCTTGAAAGAAGAAACTTATTCAGTTTCTATTCCATTAGGCGCAAGCATTAATATGGGCGGTGCTGCAATTACTATTACCATCTTAACTTTAGCGGCAGTACATACTTTAGGCATTGAAGTTACACTACCGACCGCATTATTATTAAGCCTTGTTGCAAGTATCTGTGCCTGTGGTGCATCCGGTGTTGCTGGAGGTTCATTGTTACTCATTCCTTTAGCGTGTAGTTTATTTGGAATTTCAAACGATATTGCAGCGCAGGTTATTGGGGTTGGCTTTATTATCGGTGTGTTACAAGATTCAACAGAAACCGCTTTAAACTCTTCTACAGATGTTATTTTCACTGCAGCAGCGTGTAAAGAGGAAGAACGTAAAAGCCGAGCTTAATTATTTGTGATTATTTTGGCAGAAATAAATGGAGTGGAATAATTTCCACTCCATTTTTCTTTGCGAAATTTGGGATTATGAGATATTCCTTTAGGTATTTTTTCTCGAATTATTTAAAAAGTTGAGAGCAAAAGTTGGTACGGATGCGATAAAAAGCCCGAAATTTCGATCGGGCAATATTAGATAAGTTAAATAACAATAAGAAGTAGATTGCTATTTGAGTGGTTAAAAATTAACGAGTGGAAAGCTGGAAAATCATCGCTTCGGCTTGGCAACAAAACTCAAATGCTGCTTTTAATTGATAACCGCCGTCAACTTGAGAAATTTCACTTGTGATTTTGCAAGGTTCGCTTTCGGCTGCTTTTGCTTTTTCAGTTAAATAGTCAAGTGCTTGTTGGGCTTGTTCTTCAGAGGCATAAACTTGAGCAAAATTAACGCTACAGTCTTCATTATCGATAACCGTGCCAACATCAACACAACAACAAACTTTTGCTTCTTCAGGTTTACATTTCATTTGACTCATAAATAACTCCAATTCAAAAAAAGTGATAAAAAAACAAATTTATTTTAACACGATGTTGCAAGAAAACCGTTGAGAGTTTATTTAATTTGATCTATATCAAGCTGATTTCGAGGTTGACTGGTCTAATCACTTCGCTTTAAATCCTTATTGTGTTGAGTTATGCCGTGATATTACATAAGATTCAGGCTCTTAAATTGGCACTAGTTATCAATAAATAATAAGGAAACTAATTAATGCGTTTACTTTCAAAAACTTTACTTGCAAGTTTGGTTGCAGTTGCATCTCAAGGATCGTTTGCTTCTGCTTTCCAATTACATGAAACCTCAACTTCCGGTTTAGGCCGTGCTTATGCGGGGGATGCGGCAGTGGCGGAAAATGCTTCTGTAGTGGCAACCAACCCAGCATTAATGACTTTCTTTAAACAGCCTGAAATTTCCATTGGTGGTATTTATGTTCGTCCGAATATTGATTTAAAAGGCGAAACATTTGGAAACAATGCAGATGCTGATAACATCGCTACGAAAGAAGTGCTGCCATATGTTTATGCGGTTTATCCAATCAATGATCGTTTTGCTGTCGGCGGCGGAGTAAACGTAAATTATGGCTTGGCGACAGAATTTAATAACAGCTATAATGCCGGCTTTTTTGGCGGTAAAACGGATTTAACCACGATTAATTTTAATTTAAGTGGTGCCTATCGTGTCAGTAATAATTTCAGTGTTGGCGTTGGTGTAAATGCAGTGTATGCCGATGCAGTAGTTGAGCGTCGTGTGGGGATTTTAAACTTAGCTGTAGCGTCTTCATTGGCTCAAAAAGCTCAAGATGCCGCTGTTCAATCTAACAATGCTGAAGCTCAGCAATATGCACAAATGGCACAACAAGCTAAAACATTGGATAAATCTGCAATTTTACACAAGTTAGAAGGTGATACTTGGGGTTATGGTTGGAATGTCGGTGCAGTTTATGAGTTTAATGAAAATAACCGTATCGGTTTATCCTATCACTCTCATATCAGTTTAGATTTTGATGGTAATTATACAACTGATATTCCATCAACATTACGTTCGGCTTTTGGTGTAACAAGTGGTAATGGTACGGGATCATTAAAACTTCCTCTGCCTGCTTATTGGGAAGTTGCTGGCTATCACCGTTTAGTACCTAAATTTGCAGTAACTTATAGTATTAAGCGGACTGAGTGGAGTCGTTTCAAAGAGCTATATGCACATAATGGTGGAAATAAATTATTCCAGAAAGATGAAAATTTCAGTGATACTACGCGTATAGCATTAGGTTTTATCTATGATATGACAGAATCATTGACATTGCGTGCTGGAATCGCTCATGATGAAACTGCGGTAAGTCAAAATTATCACTCTATTTCAATCCCTGATACTGACCGTATGTGGTACAGTTTTGGTACAACTTATCGTTTTACACCAAATTTATCTGTTGATGCAGGTTATGCTTTTGTGAAAGGTAAAAACTTATCTTTTGATGAGAAGCAAGGTTCATTAAAAGGGACGTTCCACTCAAAATCTACCGCACATTTATTCGGTCTAGGATTAAACTACCGTTTCTAAATTTTCAATAAATTTCAAAGCAAAGGCTGACATTGTTCAGCCTTTTTTGTTATATATTAGAGAAAAATTGTTAAGGATTACGAATGACCTCTTTTTTTAGTGAAAATTTAAAACGATTAAGTCAAATTGAGCAAAGACGAGCATTTCCACAAATTGAACATCAAGGTAAGTGGATTGTGCGACAAGGGGATAAGTTATTAAATCTTTCTTCTAATGACTATTTAGGTATTGCGGCAGAACCGCAAATTTTAACGCAATTTTTGGCGGGAATCTCACAACAGTTATTGCCTTTAACCAGTTCTTCCTCAAGATTATTAACTGGAAATTTCCCGATTTATGAAGACTTGGAACAATGCATTGCACAAGATTATCAACGCCAAGCCTGTCTATTATTTAATAGCGGTTACCACGCCAATATCGGTATTTTGCCAGCAGTAACTGATCGACATACATTGATCGTGGCGGATAAATTTGTTCACGCCAGTATTATTGATGGTATTCGTCTGGCTGAATGCAAATGGATGCGTTATCGTCATAATGATTACCAACATTTGTCGAATATTTTGCAAAAAGTGGCGGCAGATTATCAACGTATTATTATTGTGACAGAAAGTGTGTTCAGTATGGATGGCGATGTTGCTGATTTATCGGCATTAACAGCGCTGAAACAGCAATATGATAATGTTTTATTGTATGTTGATGAAGCTCACGCTGTTGGAGTTTTCGGTGAAAAGGGGCTTGGTATTGCTGAACAGCAGGGGTACATCAATCAGATTGATTTTTTAGTCGGCACGTTTGGCAAGGCACTCGCTTCAACAGGAGCATTTGTTGTATGTGAGCAAGAGGTAAAAGATTATTTGATTAACACGATGCGACCGCTGATTTTTTCCACCGCTTTGCCTCCATTTAATGTAGCTTGGAGCTATTTTGTTTGGCAAAAACTTGCTAGTTTTCACGACCGTCGCCAACATTTAGTTAAAATAAGTCAACAGTTACGAAATTTTATTCAAGATGAGTTGAACTTGCCGATGCCGAGCGAAACGAATGTTGTGCCTTATATTGTTGGTGAAAATCAGCGAGCATTGGAGATTGCTCATCGTTTACAGCAATATCATTTTTATGCATTGCCTATTCGTCCACCGACAGTACCAAAAGGAACGGCGCGCATTCGTTTTTCATTAACAGCTGCAATTAATGAAGAGGAAATTGTTGAATTAATGAAAACATTGAAAGAATTTCAATAAGGATTTTAGATGAAAACAGAGTTTATTGAACAACAAGGTTCGAATTTAATTCTCTATTTTGCAGGTTGGGGAACGCCACCTAGTGCGGTAGCGCATCTACAAATACCACAAAATTTTGATTTATTAATCTGTTACGACTATCAGGATTTACAGTTGCAATTTGATTTTTCCGCTTATAACGACATCTATTTAGTAGCGTGGTCAATGGGTGTTTGGGTGGCAGAACAAGTATTGCAGAATGTCGCCATTCATAAAGCGGTCGCCATTAACGGCACATCTAAACCGAATGATGATCTATTTGGTATTCCGACGGATATCTTTCAGGGAACATTAGATAATTTAAATACTACTACAAGAAATAAATTTGAACGTAGAATGTGTCAAAGTCGAGAGCTGTTGGCTCAATATCAACAATTGCCGGATTATCGCTCGTTAGAAAATATACAACGGGAGTTGTCATTTCTTGCTCAACAAATCAAGCAGCGACCAGCGGTAACATTTCAGTGGCATCAGGCGTGGATTGCAACACAGGATTATATTTTCCCAGTGATTAATCAACAAACTTATTGGCAACCTCGTTGTGTAATTAAAAGAATTGAAGCCGGACATTATGCTTTTCCTTATTTTCAGCAATGGCAACAATTATGGCACTGATTGATAAAGAACAGGTGGCGAAACGTTTCCAAACAGCGCAGTTCAGTTATGGGCAACAGGCGATAGCGCAGCAGAAAATTAATCAACATTTGATAGAGTTATTACAGACAACAGGAAAACATCAGTTTTATCGTGTGTTAGAAATTGGCTGTGGCACGGGTGATTTAAGTGAACGATTAATAAAAGCAGTAAAAATAACTGAATTGGATCTGAACGATCTTTACCTTAGCGATAATATTCACCAAAATTTACAGCAAAAACGATGTGCTAATGTAGATCAGGTACGTTTTATTGGTGGTGATATTGAACAATTAAAGTTAACACAGCATTATGATTTGATTATCTCAGCATCAACAGTACAGTGGCTACATCATAAAGAAGCTTTTTTAGCAAAATGTGCAAAGCATCTTAATGCTAATGGGATGCTGTTATTTAACACTTTTGCGCCAAATAACTTAACGGAAATCAGCACATTAACCGGAGTCGGTTTAACTTATCCAACAACTCAAGAATGGCAATACTGGCTTAAACCACATTTTTTATTGGAGCATTTAGACACGGAAACGATTCGCCTAAGATTTGATTCACCACTGACAGTATTACGTCATTTAAAAGCAACTGGCGTAACGGCTGTTCAAAAAACGGTATGGACAAAAGGAAAACTTCAACAATTTTGTCAAGCATATCAACAGCAATATGCGTTGGCGGATGGCTCTGTTTATTTGAGTTATGTGCCGATGTATTTTGTTGCGAGGAAATTATCATAGTGTGAGGTTGTTTTTAACCAAGAGATGGTTTTATTTTGTTGTGATTAGGTCTTGAATGAATGGGGATCTTTTAGGGCGAAATTTAAACTAAAGAATTAAAGTTGAAAATTACAATAAAAAATTCAATAAAATCCTTGCCCAAGCAAAAAATATATGTATAATACGCCACGTATTTCAGACGCGGGGTGGAGCAGCTTGGTAGCTCGTCGGGCTCATAACCCGAAGGTCGTTGGTTCAAATCCAGCCCCCGCAACCAATTTTAAAAATTAAAATTGGTTTAGTTTTAAGAGAGATAAGCCCCGTTAGGGGTTTTTTTGTGGAATAAATTTAAGTAGATAAATTTATTTGTTCAGTTTGGTTAACACGAAGAAACGGGGCTATAAGCCCTTTTTTTGTACCTTAATTTTGACAATTAACAAGGAGATTATCTTTGGCAACGCTAGAGCAAAAATTACAAGATTTATTACAACCTACTGTTGAAGATATGGGGTTTGAACTGCTCGGGGTTGAATGTACCCGTGCTGGCCGTTATTCAACAGTCCGTTTATATATAGATAAAGAGAATGGCGTAACTATTGATGATTGTAGTGATGTGAGTCGTGAAGTCGGCGCAATTTTAGATGTTGAAGATCCGATTAGCGATAAATATAACCTTGAAGTGTCATCACCAGGCTTGGATCGCCCTTTATTTACTTTAGCGCATTATCAACGTTTTGTTGGTGAAGAGGTTGTAATTCATTTACGTATCGCAATGTCAGGTCGCCGAAAATGGCAAGGTGATTTAGTTAAAGTTGATGGCGATATGATTACTTTAAACGTAGAGGGACAGGAACAGGTATTTGCTTTTAGTAACATTCAAAAAGCTAATATTGTGCCGAAAATTTCCTTCTAAATTAGAATTTAAGAGATGATAGAGAGACAAAGATGAGTAAAGAAATTTTATTAGCGGCTGAAGCCGTATCAAACGAAAAGTTATTACCTCGAGAGAAAATTTTTGAAGCGTTGGAAAGTGCCCTCGCTATTTCAACCAAGAAAAAATATGAACAAGATATTGATGTACGTGTTTCAATTGATCAAAAAAACGGTGATTTTGTTACTTTTCGTCGTTGGTTAGTGGTAGAACATGTGACCCACCCAACCAAAGAAATTACGTTGGAAGCGGCACAAATAGAAGAACCGGAAATTCAATTAGGTGAATATATTGAAGATGAAATTGAATCTATTCCTTTTGATCGTATTACAATGCAAACTGTGCGTCAGGTTATCAGTGCTAAAATTCGCGATGCTGAACGTAATAAAGTGGTTGAACAATTCAAAGAACGTGAAGGTGAAATCATCACTGGTATTGTAAAAAAAGTAAATCGTGAAAATGTTATCCTTGATCTAGGAAACCAAGCTGAAGCAATTATTCTGCGTGAAGATTTGTTACCACGTGAAAATTTCCGTGCAGGAGATCGTGTGCGTGGTGTGTTATATAAAGTCAATGCTGATACGAAAGGGCCTCAACTTTTCGTAACCCGTTCTAAACCGGAAATGTTGATTGAATTATTCAAAATTGAAGTACCAGAAATTGGTGAGGGCGTGATTGAAATTAAAGCGGCAACGCGTGATGCTGGGGTACGAGCAAAAATTGCAGTGAAGAGCCACGATAAGCGAATTGATCCAGTTGGTGCTTGTGTTGGTATGCGTGGTGCGCGCGTTCAAGCTATTACCAATGAACTGGATGGCGAACGTGTGGATATCGTGCTTTGGGATGACAATCCGGCACAATTTGTGATTAATGCGATGGCTCCGGCAGATGTAGTTTCCATTGTGGTGGATGAAGACAAAAAATCAATGGATATTGCAGTTGAAGCCGCTAATTTGGCACAAGCTATTGGGCGTAATGGACAGAATGTGAATTTAGCTTCTCGTCTTACTGGTTGGAAATTAAATGTAATGAGCAGTGATGATTTAGAAAACCAACATCAGGCTGAGAATCAAAAAACAATGAACTTATTTATGGAAGCGCTTGATATTGATGAAGATTTTGCCAATCTTCTGACTGAAGAAGGTTTCAGAAATTTGGAAGAGATTGCGTATGTACCGATTGAAGAGTTGCTAGAAATTGACGGTTTTGATGAAGATCTTGCCGAAGAGTTACGCAATAGAGCGAAAGAAGCATTGACAAAAATTGCATTGGCAGAAGAAGAAGCATTGGCAAATATTGATGTGGAAGAGGCTTTACTTAAATTGGATGGAATGAACCGTCATTTGGCTGTGAAGTTGGCTGAAAAGAAAATTACCACATTGGAAGAACTTGCCGAACAGGGAGTTGATGATTTAGCGGATATCGAAGGATTATCGGCAGAACAGGCGGCTCAATTGATTATGGCAGCACGTAATATTTGCTGGTTCGGAAATGAAGAATAATAAGGTGGCGTACAGATGAGTGATAAAAAAACTGATACCCAATTAACAGAGAAAAAGCCAACCAAGTTGAAATTAAAACGTTCAACACACAGCACCTTAACAGTGCAACAAAATGGTAGTGGCAAAAGCAAAGAAGTAAAAATTGAGACACGTAAAACACGTGTGATCGATACTCACGCTAAAGAAGAAGCGGAAGCTAAAGCGAAAAAAGAAGCGGAAGCCAAAGCACAAAAAGAAGCGGAAGCCAAAGCACAAAAAGAGGCGGAAGCCAAAGCACAAAAAGAGGCGGAAGCTAAAGCACAAAAAGAGGCGGAAGCCAAAGCGCAAAAAGAGGCGCAAGAGCAGGCGAAAAAAGAAGCTGAACAGGTGAAAGTGGCAGATGCTACAAAAGCTGAGACAACCAAGAAAACCGCTGTAAAAGACGAAAATAAACAGAAACGCAAAGCGGAAGAAGAGGAATTTCGTCGTAGAGCAGAAGAAGCCGCACGCCAAAAAGCGGAAGAGCAAGCTCGCAAAGCGGCAGAAGATGCCAAACGCTATGCTGATTTTGAAGATGACAATTTTAGCGATGATGATGTGGATGACTATTCCGATTATCACTTAACTTCTTCTTATGCTCGTGAGGCTGAAAATGAAGAAGAGCGCCGCAATGAAAATCGTGGTCGTGGTAAGAAAGTAGCGAAAGCGAAGAAAAACAATCGTGACGAGGAGTCTTCTAAAAACGAACGTGAAGCGAATCGCCGTAATAATCAGCAACAAAATGCGAAAGGTAAGAAATCTAATCGTAAGAGTGCATTGCAACAAGGCTTTACTAAACCGGCACAACCTGTTACTCGTGATGTCGTGATTGGTGAAACCATTACTGTCGGTGAATTAGCGAATAAAATGGCAGTGAAGGCGACCGAAGTAATCAAAACGATGATGAAAATGGGGGCAATGGCAACCATTAACCAAGTTATCGACCAAGAAACAGCACAATTAGTTGCTGAAGAAATGGGACATAAAGTGGTGTTACGCCGTGAAAACGAATTGGAAGAAGCGATATTAAGTGATCGTGATATGAATGCGGAAGCAGAACCACGTGCGCCAGTAGTAACCATAATGGGACACGTTGACCACGGTAAAACTTCATTGCTTGACTATATTCGTAAAGCGAAAGTGGCTGCAGGCGAGGCAGGAGGAATTACCCAACATATCGGTGCTTATCACGTGCATACACCAAACGGAGATATTACCTTCTTAGATACTCCAGGACACGCTGCATTTACTTCTATGCGAGCTCGTGGTGCGCAAGCTACTGATATTGTTGTGTTAGTTGTAGCAGCGGATGATGGTGTAATGCCACAAACTATTGAAGCAATTCAACACGCTAAAGCGGCAAATGTGCCATTAGTAGTGGCAGTAAACAAAATTGATAAGCCTGAAGCTGATCCAGATCGAGTGAAAACTGAACTTTCACAATATGGTGTTATTTCAGAAGATTGGGGTGGCGATACTCAATTTGTTAATGTTTCAGCAAAGAAAGGCATTGGAATTGATGAGCTATTAGATGCTATTTTGTTACAAGCTGAAGTGCTTGAGTTGAAAGCGGTCAAAGATGGTATGGCAACAGGAGTTGTTATTGAGTCTTACCTTGATAAAGGTCGAGGTCCAGTGGCAACAGTATTGGTGCAATCTGGCACATTAAACCGTGGCGATACTGTACTGTGCGGATTAGAGTACGGTCGTGTGCGTGCAATGCGTAATGAAATCGGTAAAGAAGTAAAAAGTGCCGGTCCATCTATTCCGGTAGAGATTTTAGGGCTTTCCGGCGTGCCTTCAGCTGGGGATGAAATGACGGTTGTTCGTGATGAGAAAAAGGCTCGTGAAGTCGCATTATATCGTCAAGGTAAATTCCGTGAAGTGAAATTGGCTCGTCAACAAAAAGCGAAACTTGAAAATATGTTCAGCAGTATGACTGAGGGCGATGTTTCAGAATTGAATATTATCGTTAAAGCGGACGTTCAAGGTTCGGTAGAGGCTATCTGTCAAGCATTGTTAGAGCTTTCAACTGATGAAGTAAAAGTAAAAATTGTTGGTTCAGGTGTAGGTGGAATTACCGAAACCGATGCGACTTTAGCTGCGGCTTCTAATGCTATCATTGTTGGTTTCAATGTACGTGCCGATGCCTCAGCACGTAAAGTGGTTGAAGCGGAGAATCTTGATCTTCGTTATTACTCCGTTATTTATGATTTGATCAATGAAATCAAAGCGGCATTAAGCGGTATGCTTCAACCTGAATTTAAACAGGAAATTATCGGTCTCGCAGAAGTACGTGATGTGTTCCGTTCACCGAAATTTGGTGCAATTGCTGGTTGTATGGTAATTGAAGGGGTAGTTAAACGTCATAATCCAATCCGTGTGTTACGTGATAATGTGGTGATTTATGAGGGAGAACTTGAATCATTGCGACGCTTTAAAGATGATGTGAATGAAGTGCGTAATGGTATGGAATGTGGTATCGGCGTGAAGAACTATAACGATGTTCGTGTCGGAGACCAAATAGAAGTATTTGAAACTGTTGAAGTAAAACGCTCAATTGAATAATAGCTGAGCATTATCAATAATAGGAAAGTGAGTGGTGGTAAATGTCGGCATTCACTTTTAAAAGATAAACTCAGAATCACTTAATGGAATAAATTTTTAAGGCGGTAATTATTGCCGCTTTTTTATTAAGGAGGCAATTATGGCAAGAGAATTCAGCCGTGCACAACGAGTTGCACAAGAAATTAAAAAAGAGATTGCAGTTATTTTGCAACGTGAAGTCAAAGATCCTCGAATTGGTATGGTAACTGTTTCTGATGTAGAAGTATCGAAAGATTTAGCTTATGCTAAAATTTTTGTTACTTTTCTTTTTGATGAGGATGAACAACAGATAGAACAGGGAATGGAGGGATTACATAATGCCTCACCTTATATCCGTTCGTTATTGGGTAAAGCAATGCGTTTACGTATTGTGCCGGAATTACGTTTTGTTTACGATAATTCGCTGGTTGAAGGAATGAAAATGTCTAATCTAGTGACAGAAGTGATTAATCGGGATAAAGCAAAACATCACGAAGATCAGGAGTAATGGTGGTAAAGAAAAAAGGACGAGATTTACACGGTATTATTCTGTTGGATAAACCGCAAGGCAACAGTTCAAATGGAGTAATGCAGCAAGTAAAGCGCTATTTTCAAGCAAATAAAGCTGGTCATACAGGGGCATTGGATCCGTTGGCGACAGGAATGTTACCTATTTGTTTTGGCGAAGCGACCAAATTTTCGCAACATTTGCTTGATGCCGATAAATGTTATTTGGTTACAGCAAAACTAGGTGAACGCACAGATACTTCCGATGCAGAAGGCACTGTGGTGGAACGCAAAGCAATTAATGTGGACTTAGAACAAATTAAATCAGCATTGCCTCATTTTACTGGTAAGTTACAACAAGTGCCAACAATGTTTTCTGCACTAAAATATCAAGGGAAACCGCTTTATGAATATGCGCGTGCAGGTATTACTGTTGAGCGTCAAGCTCGACCAATTACTATTTTCTCAATTGATTTTATTGAATATCAGAAACCTTATCTCACTTTATCAGTGCATTGTTCAAAAGGCACTTATATCCGAACATTGATTGATGATCTCGGTGAATATCTTGGTTGCGGTGCACACGTTACAATGTTGCGACGTACCAAAGTAGCGAATTATCCTTATGAAGCAATGGTAACAATGGAACAGTTGGCAGAATTAGCGCAAAGTCACGATTTTACCGCTTTAGATAGATTATTATTGCCAATAGATACGGCGGTTGCGAGCTTGCCCAAATTGATATTACCCTTGCAACAGGCTGAAAAATTAATATTTGGGCAACGTATCAAATTGACGCAACCATTAGCCACAATGCACTACCGAATTTATGATGAAAATGCACATTTTATTGGGGTAGCGGAGATAGTTAATAATGTGCTACACCCTCGTAGATTGGTCAGTCAAGTTGCAAGAGAAGATTAAACAAATTTAGGAAAAATAGTTTAAAAATTTGTCTAAAAAAACATCATTTGGAGTGTTTTGTGTTTTTTTTATGCAAAAAAAGTGTTCTTTTGACTGTTTTTTAGGCTAAAAAATAAATAAAGGTTGATCAACTACCCAAGTTGGCGTAGGATTTGCCCCGAAATGAGGTCGATTAGACTTACATTTTCTTAAAAAGTTCACAGTAACTTAAAAAATTTTTATAGAGGTATTAATTATGAAAAAAACATTAATCGCACTTGCAGTAGCAGTAGCAGCAACTTCAGCAAATGCAGCTGTAGTTTATAATCAAGACGGTACTAAAGTTGAAGTTGGCGGACAATTCCGTGTTAAATTAACAAAAGATTCTAATGAACGTATTGATCTTAAAAACCCAGGTTCACGCATTGACATCAAAGCATCTCAAGATTTAGGTAATGGCTTCAGTGCATTAGCCGCTACTCAATTACGTTTCTCATCAAGAGATGAAGTAACTAAAGAAGCAAAAGAAGATTTCAATA
This sequence comes from Gallibacterium sp. ZY190522, assembly GCF_054166015.1. Lineage (NCBI taxonomy): Bacteria > Pseudomonadati > Pseudomonadota > Gammaproteobacteria > Pasteurellales > Pasteurellaceae > Gallibacterium > Gallibacterium sp. ZY190522. The sequence continues at coordinate 1,206,142 of NZ_CM135118.1, read as the reverse complement.
AAATTGAAGCTCATGATGTATATGCAGGATTTGCTTATGATCAAGTGGGTACATTAACTTTCGGTAAACAAAATACCAACCAAGATGATTTAGGTATTTCTGACTATACCTATGATTTAGGTGATGTGAAAATGACTCACAACCACGATGATAAAGCGGCTAAATTCCGCAGCGTAGAATGGAATGGCTTTAGCTTCGGTGCAGATTATTTCTTCGGTGATGCGAAAAAAGATTCTGACACAGAACAAAATGGTAAAGGTTGGGGTGCAGCATTATTCTATACTGCTGAAGTTGCCAATGATACTACTTTAACTGTTAACGGTGGTTACACTAAAGTTAAGAAATTTGAAAGAAATGTAAAAGATTACAATGAAAGCGCTTATGTTGTTGGTGCTGAATTAGCAACTGGTCCGTTTGCATTAGCAGTTGACTGGTCTGAAGAACACACTACTAATGGCACTAACAATTTAGAATTTGGTACAACTGAAGTTGGCATTAATGCTCATAAAGTTAAAGCATTGGAAGTTGGTGCTAAATATAACTACTTAGAAAATGCGAAAGTATATGGTGAATACCAATACAAGAAAGCAACTCCAAACAGTGGTGATGATAAAGTAACTATGAACGGCTTTATCCTAGGTACTGACTACTGGTTTACTAAACAAGTTGTAACTTACTTAGAAGCTGGTACATTCCAATATAAAGATCAAGACAATAACAAAGACAGAGATAACAAAATCGGCGTTGGTTTCCGTGTTTATTTCTAATTTAATTTGTTAGTTGTGAAACCCCGATCAGTTGATCGGGGTTTTTGTTTTTTGTCCAACTATTTCGAATGAGAAAAGTGGGTTTGGAGAGCTAAGAAAATAGTGTATTTGTCAATTCTCATTACTGTAGATCTTGGAACAGTAAAAAGACTTCTCCTTGCTATGCTCGAAAAATGATAACTTTCTGCCTAAAATCTATTTCTATTCTGGCAAGTTTAAGCTTATTGAAATTTGTGGGAAATTTGATTAGTCAATAATAAAAAACCCCGAGAAAACTCTCGGGGTATAGAGGTATGTTTAACTATTAACAATTAGAATAAGACACGTAATCCTACACGTAATTTATGATCTCTTGCTGATTCACCATCAAATTTAGCTTTTGCTGTACCTGCTTCAAAGTAAGTAATAACGTTTTTAGCGAATTTATAATCTGTACCTAAGATAAATTCGTTTACTTTTACTTTTGGATCATCACTTGAAATGGTTGCTTTACGATAAATATATTCACCATATACAGAGGCATTTTCTAAATAATTGTATTTTGCGCCAACTTCAAGTTGTTGTAATTTATTGATTGGGAAGGCAATCAATCCATCATCATGAGGTAGTTTGAATCCGATACCAACTTGGTTATTTGATGCTTTTTGTTGAGAATAATCAACAGCAAAAGCAAAAGGACCTGTTGTTAGTTTTGCACCAACAATGAACGCATTTAATTTGTGTGCCTCATAGTCAACTGAAGCTAAATTATATTCACTTAAATCAAATGAACCTTTTTTCACTTTAACTTGAGAAAAGCCAGCATTTACTTGTAAGGTAGTATTATTAGCAACTTCAGCAGTATAGAATAGTGAGGTACCAAATCCAGCGCCATGGTTATATTCATTTTTATCATTTTCACCAAAGAAATAATCTAAACCTAGTTCTAACCCAGCAAATTCAGCACTACGGAAACGAGCAACTTTGTTACCCTCTGTCATTGTTAAATTAATACCACCTAAGTCATAGGTAAAATCTGATAATCCAGAATCATCTAAGTTAGATAATTGGCGACCGAATGTTAATTGACCAATGCCCTCTTTAGCAAAGCCAGCATAAACACGACGTACTGTAACATTATCTTGATCGCCTTTAAGACCAATTTCTAAATGACCTAATGCACTGTAGCCATCACCTAAATCCTGATTTACTTTTGCGTGAATACGAGATGAACCATATTTAAGATCTGCTCTCTCATTTTTATCTTTAGATAAAATTAGACGAACTTGTCCACCAACATCAACTTTAGTACCATCTTGATTATAAACTACGGCTGCGTTTGCGGAAGTGGCTGCTACTGCTGCAACTGCCAATGCGACTAATGTTTTTTTCATAATTGACACCTCTGTGTTAATTGTTACTTTGCTTATCGCTCCGTAACAGTAATAAACAGATGCCCATATTTTTTTAGTTATTTATTTGATGAATCAAGGATCAGCAAATTTTTATGCCCTTTTCGCTAAGTTGTAGGGAATGTATTTTTCATTATTAAATCTGGAAAAAACGATATAAAACGAACAATAATTAAACAATTAAATGTAAAATGTATCTTTTTTGTAGCGGAAATTAGTATAAATACTCTAACTAATTAGGAATATTTCCTTTTTTTCTCTTCAAAATACATTCCCTACAACTTAGTAGATGTGATTTTTTTTTGCGCATAGATTTTTCTAAAAAGCAAGATAAAAACAAATTTTTAGAAAAAACAAGTTGATTTTTTAATCAAAAAAATTTTTTTCTTGTGATTTAAATCACATTATTGAAAAAATCTTTAAAAAATCGAAACTTTTTATAAATAGCAATAAATAACCATAAAAATATAAATTTATTCTTTATTTTTCAAATAGATAAAAAATATAATTTCTTATTTTACTATTTTTGAAGTTATTATTATTTTATAATAAAATTTTGGAGATTTTTTCAACTTATTGATTTTAAATGTTTTTTAAAAAAGTTCCCTAAAAATGAAAAAAATTTGACAGATAATAAACTGGGTGTAGTATCTATACAGAATTTAAATGGTCGATAATCATAGATTATCAAAGCAAACACTGTTACGGAGCGATAAGCAAAGTAACAATTAACACAGAGGTGTCAATTATGAAAAAAACATTAGTCGCATTGGCAGTTGCAGCAGTAGCAGCCACTTCCGCAAACGCAGCCGTAGTTTATAACCAGGATGGTACTAAGGTTGAAGTTGCCGGATCTTTCCGTGTACTTCTCTCTAAAAATACCGGAGAACGTGCCGATCTTAAAAATGCAGGTTCTCGTGTCATTATTAAAGGAACTCAAGATTTAGGTGATGGTTACAGTGCATTAGCTAATTTAGAAATTCGTTTTGATGCCAATGATAAAAAATCATTTGGTGATATTGAAGCGAAACGTGTTTATGCCGGCTTTGCAAAAGAGGGTGTAGGTACTTTAACCTTTGGTAAACAACCAACCAATCTTGATGATGTTGCTGTTTCAGACTATACCTATGATTTGGGTGGTATAAAACAAACTAAAACTGATGGCGATAAAGTGGCGAAATTCCGTTCTGCAGATTTTGCCGGTTTTAGCTTCGGTCTAGATTATCTCTTTGGTGAAAAAGATAAAGATGAATTTAACAACGGCTCAGGATTTGGTGTATCTGCATTTTATACTACACCAGAATTTGCAGCTGATACTAAATTAAATTTTGAAGCAGGTTTTTCACAAGTCAAAGTGGATGAATATAAAAATAATCCTATTAAAGAACATAAAGTAAATGCTTTCTTAGTAGGCGCTGAATTGGTATCTGGTCCATTCTCTCTTGGTGTTGACTATTCACAGAAAAAAGCAACAGATGATTTTGATGGAATCGGCTACAAATTTGATAAAGAACTACATGCCGAAGCAATTCCATTTAATAAATTGCGTGCATTAGAAGTGGGTGCTAAATATAAATACTTAGACAATGCTTCTCTTTATGGTGAATATATTAATGGTAAAGCAACTTCAGCAGATGGTGAAAAATATACTAAGCTTAATGCCTATATCTTAGGTACAGATTATTGGTTTACTAAATCTGTAGTCACTTACTTAGAAGCTGGTACATTCAAATATAAAAACCAAGATGGAGATAAAGAAACAGATAATCGTGTTGGCGTAGGTTTCCGTGTCTACTTCTAATCGTTATCAATAAACATACCTCTATAACCCCGAGAATTTTCTCGGGGTTTTTTTATAATTAATTAAATCCATTACGCAATAATGTTGCATATACAATCAATACACAATACAATTTGTATATTGATTGTGTATTAGTAGATAATGGAGAGAATTATGCGTACTGCAGCGATTAACTTACGAGCCGAACCCAGTCAGCGTGATTTAATTGATTATGCTGCGTCTTTGCTTGGTAAAACGCGGTCCGATTTTATGCTGGATGCCGCCTGTATCTATGCTCAAAATGTGATTTTAGATAGAACAGTATTCCAATTAAATGATGAAAAATTTAATCGTTTTATTGAGATACTGGAGCAACCTCATTCAACAAATGCCGGTCTAGAAAAATTAATGAATATTAAATCACCGTGGGAGTAAAAATGTATTCCGCGCCTGAATTATTGAAGTCCCATCATCATTTGAGCTTGTTCGATTGCGGTGAAGAGGTGCTAAATTTGTGGCTTAAGCGTAATGCCTTGAAAAATCAGCAAAATCAAGCAAGTAGAACATTTGTGATTTGCAACGAAAATGTTGTTGTCGGTTTTTATGCTTTAGCCGCAGGATCAGTAACGCATCAGTTTGTATCCGGCGCATTAAAACGTAATATGCCCGAACCGATTCCCGTTATTGTGTTAGGCAGACTCGCCATAGACGTGAAATATCAAGGGCAAAAATTAGGTGCTGCTTTGCTTAAAGATGCGGTATTACGAGCAAAAATTGTAGCAGAACAAGTCGGCGTGAAAGCCTTGTTGGTACACGCACTTAACGATAATGCAAGGCGATTTTATTTAAATTATGGGTTTCAACCCTCTCCTATTGATGACAGATTATTAATGTTGAAATTGTGATGAGTTCAAAAGATAGCCCTCTTTTCACAGAGGGCTAAGATTTTTTAGCGATTATCTCTTGGTCGGGCATCGGACAGTATTGACTGTTTGTCGTTAAAAATTAATCTCTTAAAATTGCTTCAACAATATCTTGTACTTCAGACAAAATATAATTAGGTACAGATTCAACTTTTTGGGCATTTCTGCCTCTAAAATCGATTATTCTGGCTTGGTATGCAACAATAACTCCTTGTGTTTTACAACCGGTTCCACTTAGGGTGACGGCAAAACCGTTATCTCTGGCAAGTGCGGCATTTCCTTGTGTAATAGGCGCAATCATCATAAAGCCTAAATTATGAAACGTTTTATCGCTTAATACTAATGCTGGGCGTCTTTCACCTTGCAACTCTTTGCCAACCACTGGGTTTAAGCAAACTGTGATGATATCGCCTCTTTTTATTGCAGATTTTGCCATTAAATTTCGCTTCCTGTCGGTTGTAGATCATCCCATTCTTTGATGGTAGGTAACTCTTTAGATGCAGTCATTGCGATGCGTTCGTTTAATGTTAATCTTTTTGTTGTTTTTTTATGAGGCACAACGACTACTCTAAGTGTATTATCATCAATTTGTTCTAATTCTAAAAAATCACCCATATCAAGGTTCATAGAATGAGTAAGCTCTTTTGGTAGGCGAATGGCTTTACTATTTCCCCATTGTTTTATTTGTAATCTCATATTCATCAGATATCTTCCTATGTTCGTTGGTTGATGTATCATTTAGTGATACGTTATTGTGTCATTTTTTAATCTGATGTCAATCATCTGCGGATGTTTATTGGGTTTTTAGCAAATCAGTACCGATTGAAAATGTGATGAACTAAAAAGGCGCGTTTAATCCCAGATAACATAGCCCTCTTTCAGAGAGCTATGATGATGCAGTGAAAGTTAATCTTGCGGAATTAAGTCTAAAAATTGCTGTTCAGTTAAGATTTTTATGCCCAAACTTTCCGCTTTCTGCAATTTTGAACCGGCGTTATCACCGGCAATAACAAAATCGGTTTTGCTGGAAACACTGCCAGTAACTTTACAGCCTAACTGCAATAACAACGCTTTCGCCTGATCGCGCGTCATTTGTGTTAATGTGCCGGTAAGTACTACGGTTTTTTCTTTAAGTGGATTATCAGAAATTTCTTTGATAGCGACATCATCCCAAGTTACTCCCTGTTCAATCAATTTTTCTACTACGTTGCGGTTATGTTCTTCTTGCCAGAACAGAATAATGCGGTTGGCGACCACTTCACCGATATCTTGCACCTGCTGTAACTGTTCAAATGTGGCGTTTTTAATGTTTTCCAAAGTATGAAAATGGTTAGCCAAATTGCGTGCAGTTGCTTCTCCAACTTCACGGATACCCAACGCAAAAAGGAAACGGGCAAGGGTAGTTTTTTTCGCTTTTTCGATACTGGCAAGCGCTTTTTCTGCTGATTTTGCCCCCATACGCTCTAACCCCATCAAGGTTTCTTTGCTTAAGGTGAAGAGATCAGCAGGTGTATGTAGATATTCACGATCTACCAATTGTTCGATTAATTTATCGCCGACACCGTCAATATCCATTGCTTTGCGTGAAACGAAATGTTTTAAGCCCTCTTTCCGTTGTGCTTCGCATACCAATCCACCGGTACAACGGGCAACTGCTTCGCCGTCAATACGTACAATTGCTGAATCACAAACCGGACAGCGAGTCGGGAAAATTATCGGTTTAGCATCTGGTGGACGGCGATTGTGAACCACACCGATAATTTGCGGAATCACATCACCGGCACGGCGGATAATAACGGTATCGCCGATTGCAATATCTAAACGAGCAATTTCATCTCCGTTGTGCAGTGTTGCATTGCTGACAGTTACACCGGCAACATAAACAGGTTCAAGTTTCGCTACCGGTGTGATCGCTCCAGTGCGTCCTACCTGAAATTCAACATCATTTAGGATAGTTAATTCTTCTTGTGCCGGAAATTTATAGGCAATCGCCCAACGTGGTGCGCGAGAAATAAAACCAAGTTGCTCTTGTAATGCGATACTATTCACTTTTAGCACGGTTCCATCAATATCGTAACCAAGTTGGCTACGTTTTTCAGCAATAGAATGGTAGAAACTTAAAACTTCTTGTGTGCCGTTACAAAGACGGATTTCTTTATTAACCGGAATACCGATGCTTTTCAGCCATTGTAAACGATCATAATGAGTATTCGGTAATTCAATGCCTTCTGCAATGCCGATACCGTAAGCATTCAACATTAACGGACGATGATAAGTGACTTGCGGATCGAGTTGTCGTAGTGAACCGGCAGCAGCATTACGCGGATTGGCAAAGGTTTTTTCGCCGTGTTCTAGTGCGTGATTGTTTAAACGTTCAAAACCGTCGTGAGGCATAAAGACTTCACCACGCACTTCTAAACGAGCTGGCGGTGTAGCGGTGCGTAGTTGTAGTGGAATGTTGCGAATAGTGCGGATATTGGCGGTAATATCTTCACCGGTAACACCATCGCCACGTGTTGCCGCTTGCGTTAATTTTCCGTTAACATAAAGAATGCTGACTGCCAAGCCGTCTAATTTTGGTTCACAGCAGAATGTGAATGGATCAGGCAATACACCGAGTCGATCTTCAATGCGGTGAATAAATGCAAAAAACTCTTCGTCTGAGAATGCGTTATCAAGTGATAACATTGGTAATTCGTGACGAATTTGTTGAAAACCGTTTGCCGGTTTTGCTCCAACACGTTGTGTCGGGGAGTCGTCCGTGATCAATTCGGGATGTTCAGCTTCTAGACGTTTTAATTGGTTCATCATTCGATCATATTCTGCATCCGGAATTATCGGATTGTCGAGAACGTGATATTGATATTCGTGGTAACGAAGATCATTTCTTAGTTGTTCAATCTGTTGTTGAAGGGTGTTCATAATGTGCATTACTGTAAAATTTGAAATAAAAAAGTTAATCGGTAACAACCGATTAACTGTAATGAATTAAGTGTGAGTGATTAATTAACTGGCTTTTTTCTCTGCCGGTTTTTCCGTTTCCGGATCTTGTTTATAGATAGGAACACAACTTCGGCAAGCACCTTGATCAATGCCAAGTTCACGACAGAAATCATCATATTTTTTTAACCATTGTTTAAAAATACTCGGTTTCTTTTCACTTTGTGGCATAGTGTTCCTCCTTATTCAGCGTTAATCGCGGAAGTTATTAAATTGGAAAGGTTGTCCCAATTCAGCAGATTTGACTAATTGAATTACACTTTGTAAATCATCACGGGATTTTCCGGTAACACGAATTTTATCACCTTGAATTTGGGTTTGAACTTTTAATTTGGAATCTTTGATCATTTTGCTGATTTTCTTCGCAAGATCGGTTTCAATTCCCTGTTTAACTTTAATCTCTTTGGAGTAGGTTTTGCCGCTATGCTCATAATTTTCCGGAATTTCCAATGCGCTCGGCTCAATATTCCGTTTTTGCATCGCATTACGCAAAATATCAATTAATTGTTCTACTTGGAAATCGGATTCGGTGGCAACCTTGATGGTTTCATTTTTTTCATTTAATTCAATCGAAGCACTGACATTGCGGAAATCCCAGCGATTGCTTAAATCACGATTGGCATTATCCACCGCATTTTTAACTTCGTGCATAGTAATTTCTGAAACAATATCAAAAGAAGGCATCTTATTTCCTCATTATTTTTGTTGTTGAAAATTATATTGTTGTTGGTTGGCACTCAAAATGCACAACAACGCAGTTAAGTCTGCGAAGTTTACCATAGTTTGCGCCTGTTGTTGCACTTTCGGTTTGGCGTGATAAGCAACGCCGAGTGCCGCAGTCTGCATCATTAATAGGTCGTTTGCACCGTCACCGATGGCGATGGTTTGGTTCGGCTCAATTTGGTATTGTTGCGTTAATTGACGCAATACATTGGCTTTATATTGGGCATCCACGATTTCGCCGTCTACTTCGCCGGTTAAAATGCCGTTTTCAATCGCAAAGCGGTTGGCGTGGACGGCAACTAAACCGAATTTTTTTTGCAACACTTCAGCGAAATAGGTAAAACCGCCGGAAGCAATAGCCACTTTCCAACCGAGTTTCTGTAATTCGGAGATTGTCTGCTCTAAACCGGGCATAATCGGTAAATTATTGCGTACTTGATCTAAAATGGTTGCCGGCGCACCTTTTAAGGTGCCTACACGTTTGCGTAAACTCTGTTTGAAATCAAGTTCACCACGCATTGCACTTTCTGTAATTGAGGTAACCATTTCTCCAGTTCCGGCTAATTTTGCCACTTCATCAATACATTCAATTTGAATGGCGGTGGAGTCCATATCCATCACCAGTAAACCGGCTTTTTCAAGCAATGGATAGCCGCTGATCACAAAAAGATCAAAACCGTATTGGTGTGCAAGCTCAATATAATTTTGTGGTTGGTCGTGTTGCATCATTACACAGTGATAATCAAAAATATCCCATTCGGCAAGTAGCGAAATATCGGTAGTTTGGGCGCTGAATTGAGCTAATTTGTTAATATCGAAATTTTGGCAATAGAGTAAAAATTGCTGCTGATCGGCACGATAATTATCCGGTTTATTGATTACGGGAACGAGAGTTTGCATATAAAAAAACCTTTTTTAGAATGAAAAGAAAAGCTACAATCCGCATTTAATCACAAATTGCTCAGAATAGAAATATAAAGGTAATAACTTGCATACAGTAAGAGAGAAGAGTGTCAAAATTTTGCTACTGATCGCTATTTTGCTTGTTAGTGGTTTTACAATTGCGACTATTTTATTTGGCATAAATCAGTTTAAATTCGGTTCGCAATTGGCGAGTATTAATCAGGTGTCTAATTTGTCGCATATTTTGGTAAGACAACAGGCTAATCTATTTTCGTCTTTATTAAATAATAATGTTTCTGTAGAGAAACTGGCGGATCAACTAACGACACTAAGTCGAGAAAAATTTGTGCTAGACGCTTCGGTTTATAGTGGCAATGGTGAGTTGTTGGCTCAAAGTCGCAATGCGCTTAATTTGCGGCAACAGTTAGGTTTAGAAGGGGAAAAATCATTGCAACAGACACAACAGATTGTTGAACCGATTTTTGATGGAAACAGTGTGATTGGCTTTTTACGAGTAACTTTTGATGGGCAATACGGGCAAACTAGCGAGAGTAAGATTAATCAACAGTTTCGCTATTTATATGCTGAAGTGATTGTTATTTTGTTGGTAGGGGCTGTGATTGCCAGCAGTTTTCACCATTTCTTTCGACGTAGAAAAATTAAATTAGTGCCGATGAGAATATTAAGAAAGGTACAAGAAAATCAACAGCGTTCCAAAGCATTTCATCAACAACGCCGGCGTTTTAAGCGATAATGAAAGTGGTAATTAGCGTAACTACAAAAAGTGAGATCGTTATTTTGATCTCACTTTTTGTTTGATTAAACATTGGGGAATTAATGCCGTTTATGAACCATTAACCACCAAATAATGGCTGCAAAGAAGATGCTTGGCGCTAATGCACCGATAAACGGTGGAATATTATAGACTAAACTTAATGGCCCGAAGACTTGATCCAAAACATAAAAAGCAAAACCACAACAGATTCCTGTTACCACACGTACGCCGGAAGTAACACTACGTAATGGGCCGAAAATAAATGACAGTGCCAAAAGCATCATAACGCTGATAGAAATTGGTTGTAATAATTTTCGCCAATAGGTGAGTTCAAACGTTTTCGTATCTTGTCCGGTATTTTTTAAGAATTGGATATAGTCTGATAACCCTGTAATTGATAGCATACTAGGTCTTAATGACACCATCCCTAATTTATCTGGAGTAATGCTAGTTTCCCAAACTTTATTTAGATATTTTTGGTTAGTGATATGATCACCGTTTAGCTCCGATTCTGAAATTTGATTAAAACGCCATTCGTTATTTGCATAAGTTGCCCGATTGGCTTGACTCATTTTTTGTAAATTACGATGTTGATCAAATTGATAGATATAAATGCCGTTTAACTGATTTTCTTTTGGAATATGTTGAATATAAACAAAACTGTTACCATCTTTCGCCCATACTGAACCTTTAACCGAAAGCAGTGAGCCACCAGTAAGCGATTTATAACGCATTTCTCTTGCAAACTGCTCCGTCTGTGGGATTCCCCATTCACCCAATGCCATATTAAGAATAATCAATGGAATAGCAACTTTCATAACCGATAAGCCGATTTGAAAACGTGAAAAACCGGAAGCTTGCATTACGACTAGCTCACTGTTTGAAGCTAAAGAGCCTAAACCGATTAACGCTCCTAGCAATGCCGCCATTGGGAAAAAAGTTTCAATATCTTTCGGAATAGTGAGCAGGGTGTAGGCGATGGCTTTAGCTGTGTCATAATTTCCTTCGCCGATAGCACGGAACTGTTCAACAAACTTGATAATGGCAGAAAGCCCGACTAATAAAAATAAAACAACAAAAATAGTCGCTAAAATTGTTTTACCGATATAACGATCTAAGGTATTAAACATAGATTAACCTCTTGCTCGTTTAAAAAGTTGGATGAATTTACTCTGGATAATCTCAGAATTGAGGATGATACCTAAGAGTAAAAACAGGATATTGATTAAAATCATCCAATAGTGAGACTCAATTTTTCCATTGATTCCCGCCGTTTTGAGTGAACTTTGCAATAAAAAATAGATTAAATAGAGCAATAATGCAGGTATGATTTTGGCAAAACGACCTTGTCGAGGATTAACCTTGCTCAATGGAATTGCGAGCAACATCATCAATGGCACTGCTAAAAACAGGCTGATGCGCCATTGAAATTCAGCTTTGGCATTAGCGGAATTACTTCTCAATAAAGCATTACTATCTTGCATATCAAGATCGTTTTCTTCTGTTTTTGCCGCATTAAATGCTAGAAATGCCAAGTAATCCTGAAACTGGGTGATACGAAATTCCGGCAGAACTGCACTTCCTTCAAAGCGTTCGCCGTTTTTTAATGTTAATGTTTGGCTACCATCTTCTGCTGTGGAGAAACTTCCCTGTTCGGCAACGATTACAGATGGTTTCACTTTGCCGACCTGTTTAGTTTGGAACAGATAGATATCGGAAAGTTGATTGCCTTTTACTTTATCAACAAACAGCACAAAATTGCCGTTATTGGAGGAGATAAATTGTCCAGGAGTAATCGCAGATGCACTTGGATTAGCTTTTGCATTTTCTACCACTTCTACCTGTTTTTTTAATGCCCACGGTGTGAGATAAAGGGAGTTATAAGCAGCAATTACGGCAGTTACAATAGAAAGAATCAATCCCACTTTTACAAGGGCATTGGGGCCGATGCCACACGCTTGCATCACAGTAATTTCACTTTCGCTGTATAATCTTCCCAAAGTAAGTAAAAGTGCTAAAAATAGGCTAAGTGGCAACATCAGTTGTGCCATTGTCGGCATTCCTAATCCAAGCAGTGGTAAGATGACATCAACAGGAACATTACCATTGACGGCAGAGCCCAAAACGCGGACAAGTTGTTGTGCTAAAAAAATGACGAGTAAAATAAATAAAATAGCCAGTTGGCTTTTTAATGTTTCTTTGATTAGATATTTTGTCAAAATCACGGCAGCTGACCTGTGTTTTCTCTTTATTTTTGCTTGATTTTTTTATAAAAAACGATACTTTAATCAATCGTTCTCACAAGTAGATCTGTTTTCAAGTTTTTTCAAAAACATAAATTCAGGCGCATATAATACCTTGTTTCAGGGCCTAACAACAATAGAAATAATGAAGGAATATCAAGATGGAATTTAGTGTTAAAAACGGCAGTGTTGAAAAACAACGTACTGCATGTTTAGTTGTTGGTGTTTTCGAGCCACGTCGTTTATCGGCATCAGCAGAGCAGTTGGATAATATCAGTAAAGGTTATATTAGTGCATTATTGAGACGTGGTGATATTGAAGGAAAAGTTGGTCAGACTTTGTTATTACATCACGTTCCTAATATTCCGGCAGATAGAATTTTATTGGTTGGTTGCGGTAAAGAACGTGAATTGGATGAAAGACAATATAAACAGATTATTCAAAAAATGGTAAAAGTTTTGAATGAAACTGGTTCAATGGAAGCTATATGTTATTTGACAGGTTTGCACATTAAGGGGCGTAATGTTTATTGGAATGTACGTTTGGCGGTGGAAGCAGCTCAGGAATCATTATATAGCTTTACTCAATTTAAGCGGGTGAAAACGGAAATTAGACGTGAATTACGTAAAATAGTATTCAATGTTCCGATGCGCCGTGAATTACCGCTTGCTGAGTCTGCAATTCAACACGCAATGGCGATCAGTAACGGCATTAAAGAAACGAAAGACCTAGCCAATATGCCACCAAATATTTGCACGCCTCGTTATTTAGCTGATAAATCGATTGAATTAGCACAGGCTTATGACACTCTAAATAGCCACGTTGTTGATGAGCAGCAGATGGAAAAATTGGGAATGAAATCCTATTTGGCAGTTTCACAAGGATCGCGTAATGAAGCGTTTATGTCGATCATTGAATTTAAAAATAATCCTGATCCTGATGCAAAACCAATCGTTTTTGTCGGAAAAGGGCTAACTTTCGATTCTGGCGGTATTTCATTGAAGCCGGGTGCTGGTATGGATGAGATGAAATATGATATGTGCGGTGCAGCAACCGTTTATGGCGTGATGAAAGCTGTTGCTGAATTAAATTTGCCGTTAAATGTGATTGGCGTGTTGGCAGGCTGTGAAAACTTGCCGGGTGGTAATGCATATCGTCCAGGTGATATTTTGACCACAATGTCCGGTTTAACCGTAGAAGTGTTGAATACCGATGCCGAAGGGCGTTTAGTGCTTTGTGATGCGTTAACTTATGTTGAGCGTTTTGAACCGGACGTGGTGATTGATATTGCAACATTGACCGGCGCTTGTGTGGTGGCATTAGCGGGAGTCAATAGTGGATTGTTTTCACCGTTAAATAATCTTGCCAATGAGTTGCAAAATGCGGCGGAGCAGTCTAATGACAAAGCTTGGCGTTTGCCGATGAATGATGAGTATAATGATTTATTGAAATCTAATTTTGCGGACTTAGCAAATGTCGGTGGGCGTTGGGGTGGTGCTATTACCGCTGCTTGTTTCTTAGCGAATTTTACTAAAAAATATAATTGGGCGCATTTGGATATTGCAGGTACAGCGTGGAAACAAGGTGCGGACAAAGGGGCGACCGGTCGTCCGGTTTCATTATTGGTGCAGTTCTTATTGAATCGTGCCAATGTTAAATTTGATATTTAATATCAGAGATAACTTCAAATAAAAAGCGGTGTGGAGGCTTAAGATCCACACCGCTTTGTTATTTTAAGCGGTTGTTATTTAATCCGTTTTTGCAGGTAGCCATAGCCATTTTGTACCAACTCCGCAAAAGGAATAAAACGTAAAGCCGCACTGTTGATGCAGTAACGCAAGCCACCGGTTTCGAGAGGACCATCTTCAAAAACGTGTCCTAAATGTGCATTGGCAATGCGAGAACGCACTTCGGTACGGATCATTCCGTGGTTGGTATCACGCTGATATGTAACCACATCGGATGAAATCGGTTTGCTGAAACTTGGCCAACCACATTGTGACGGAAATTTATCAGAAGAGGCAAAAAGTGGCTCGCCACTGATTATATCGACATATAAACCTTTTTCAAAAAAATCCCAGTAACGATTTGAAAAAGGGTGTTCGGTGGCATTTTGCTGTGTAACAGCAAATGATTCTTTACTTAAATTTTGTTCGATTTCTGCTAAAGTAGGTTTGTGGTATTTATTGGCATCAATAATGACATTATCCGCTTTTTTCAGATCAATATGACAGTAGCCACTCGGATTTTTCTCTAAATAGTGTTGGTGATACTCTTCGGCAGGATAGTAGTTTTGTAACGGTTGCACCTCAACTAACAAAGGTTGTTGCCATTTTTGCTGTTCGCGTGCCATTGCCGCATCAATAATCGGTTTTTGATGCGCATCAGTATAATAAATGCCGGTGCGATACTGCACGCCGCGATCATTTCCTTGACGGTTTAAACTGGTCGGATCGATAACGCGGAAATAGTACTCAAGCAATGTGGCCAAATTGATTTGAGCAGTATCATAACAGACTTTGACTGTTTCAGCGTGTCCACTACCATTACAAACTTGCTGATAGCTTGGATTTTCACTGTTACCATTGGCATAACCTGATTCGGCATTCAAGACACCGCCAATAGCGGCAAAGTAGGCTTCTAATCCCCAAAAACAGCCACCGGCAAGATAAATTTCGCTGGTTAGGATTTTGTTTTGTTCTGTCATTTATACCTCACAAAATTAAAGCAATTTGTACTTAGCGAGCAACACATTAGGCATTGATTTTATTATTTGGCAGTAGAATAGGGAGAACTTCTCCCCACTGCAACAACAGTTAAATAACGGTTAGATGGTTGCCCATAAATCGTATTCATCGGCATTATGAATGGTAGCCATCACTATATCGCCAATCTTGACTTGTTGTTTACTGACATTATCAATATAAACGACACCGTCAATTTCAGGTGCATCTGCCATTGAACGCCCGATAATACCTTCTTCATCAATTTCATCGATCATTACAGGCAAGGTTTTACCGATTTTTTGTTGTAAGCGTTGGGCGGAAATTTGTTGCTGTAATTGCATAAACCGGTGGAAGCGTTCTTCTTTCACCTCTTCCGGCACTTGTTCTGCCATTTCTGTGGCTACCGCACCTTCAACCGGGCTGAATTTGAAACAGCCGACACGATCCAGTTGTGCTTCTTGAATAAAATCTAATAACATTTGGAAATCTTCTTCAGTTTCACCTGGAAAACCGACAATAAATGTTGATCGTAATGTCAGTTGCGGACAGATTTCACGCCACTGTTTAATGCGTTCCAATGTGCGTTCGATTGAACCCGGACGTTTCATTGCTTTTAGAATTTTCGGACTGGCGTGTTGTAACGGAATATCTAAATAAGGCAAAATTTTGCCTTGTGCCATCAAAGGAATCAGCTTATCAACGTGCGGATAAGGGTAAACATAATGTAGACGCACCCAAACGCCTAATGTTCCAAGCTGTTCGCAAAGCGTAATTAAATCATTTTTAATCGGCATCCCATTCCAGAAAACGGTTTTGCTTTTTTGTTCTTTTTGATTTTTATCCAATGCGTAAGCGGAAGTATCTTGAGAAACGATCAACAACTCTTTAACGCCGGCATCAACAAGCCGTTTGGCTTCATCTAAAATGGTATTAATTGGTCTGCTATCAAGATCGCCACGCATAGATGGAATAATACAGAAAGTACAGCGATGATCGCAGCCTTCCGAAATTTTAACGTAAGCATAGTGTTTAGGCGTTAATTTTACCCCTTGTTTCGGTACAACATTGATATAAGGGTTATATTCCGGTTTCGGTGCATATTTGTGGACGTGTGTCATCACCGCTTCATAACTGTGTGGGCCAGTAATTTCAAGCACTTTAGGATGTACTTCTCTAATTTGATTTTCTTTAGCACCTAAACAACCGGTAACGATAACTTTGCCGTTTTCTTCCAAGGCTTCGCCAATAGCTTCTAATGATTCTTGAACAGCACTGTCGATAAAACCGCAGGTATTGACTATCACTAAATCGGCATTGTCATAACTTGGTACAATGTTATAACCCTCTGCTCGTAGCTCGGTTAAAATACGTTCGGAATCCACTAAATTTTTAGGGCAACCAAGGCTCAAAAAGCCAATATTTGGAGTTGTTATTGTCATAATTTTGTTATCTATTTTGTAATGGAATTTTAGTAGGTGGCGAATTGTACAGAATTTGTCGATAGAAAGCGAATTTTTATCAGAGCAATTAGAAGTAACACTTTGTTCTAAATAGGTAATCCTTTGTGGTTACGTCCCAAAATGGATGGTAAAAAAATAGACAAAATCAGCTGGTTTTGCTATGGTAAGACAAATTTTTTCTATCTTTATTTCAAAAAATCTAATAAAATTTCTAAAATTAGTTAATAAATTGTGAAGCTCCGAAAGCAACGCAAATGTTAATTAACAACTTTTTCAGCTGGGTGATGCATAGTTGGCAGTTTTGTGCGTCACACATTTTTTTAACCACAATAAGATAAAAGGAATAGCCCATGTCGGATATGGTAAAAAATGACGTGGATCCGATTGAAACCAACGATTGGATGTTGGCAATCGATTCAGTAATTCGTGAAGAAGGTGTTGAAAGAGCGCAATATATCATTGAACAACTCATTCAACGTGCAAGAGCTAATGACGTTTCACTTCCTACTGGAATGACAACAGACTATATTAATACCATTCCAGTTAGTGAAGAACCTAATTATCCGGGTAATTTAGATCTTGAACGTCGCATTCGCAGTGTAATTCGTTGGAATGCGATTATGGCAGTATTACGTGCCTCTAAAAAGGATCTTGAATTAGGCGGACATATGGCATCATTCCAATCCTCCGCAACATTATATGAAGTTTGTTTCAACCACTTCTTTAAAGCTCGTAACGAAAAAAATGGTGGTGATTTAGTGTTCTTCCAAGGACATATTGCACCGGGAATTTATGCACGTGCATTTGTTGAAGGGCGTTTGACCGAAGAACAAATGGATAATTTCCGTCAAGAAGTTCACGGAAAAGGTATTCCTTCTTATCCTCATCCTCGCTTATTACCGGAATTTTGGCAATTCCCTACTGTTTCTATGGGGCTAGGTCCATTAAATGCAAT
Source organism: Gallibacterium sp. ZY190522 (assembly GCF_054166015.1). Taxonomy (NCBI): domain Bacteria; kingdom Pseudomonadati; phylum Pseudomonadota; class Gammaproteobacteria; order Pasteurellales; family Pasteurellaceae; genus Gallibacterium; species Gallibacterium sp. ZY190522. Next base: position 1,188,496 of record NZ_CM135118.1, on the reverse strand, counting down.
TTATCAAGCACGTTTCTTAAAATATTTACAAAATCGTGGCTTGAAAGATACTTCAGATCAAACTGTTTATGCATTTCTTGGTGACGGTGAAATGGATGAAGTTGAATCACGCGGTGCGATTGCATTTGCTGCACGTGAAAAATTGGATAACTTAATCTTTGTTATCAACTGTAACTTGCAACGTTTGGATGGCCCGGTAACTGGTAACGGTAAAATTATCCAAGAATTGGAAAGCAACTTTAAGGGTGCTGGTTGGGAAGTAATTAAAGTGATTTGGGGACGTCGTTGGGATCGTTTATTGCAGAAAGACACCTCCGGCAAATTGCTTCAATTGATGATGGAAGTGGTTGATGGCGATTATCAAAACTTCAAATCTAAAGATGGTGCTTATGTTCGTGAACACTTCTTTGGGCGTTATCCAGAAACGGCGGAATTAGTTAAAGATATGACAGATGATGAAATCTGGGCATTGAACCGTGGTGGTCACGATCCGATTAAAGTATTTGCTGCATTCAATAAAGCGAAACAAGTTAAAGGCAAACCGGTTGTTATCCTTGTTAAAACGATCAAAGGTTATGGTATGGGGGATGCAGCGGAAGGTAAAAACATCGCTCACCAAGTTAAGAAAATGGATCTTTCCGGCGTTAAACACGTTCGTGATCAATTTAATGTGCCTGTTTCCGATGCGGATCTTGAAAAACTTCCATATGTGACTTTCGCTGAAGGTTCAGATGAGTACAAATATCTTCACGAACGCCGTCAAGCATTACAAGGCTATTTACCGACTCGTTTACCACGTTTTACTCAAGAATTTAAAGTGCCTGGAATTGAAGAGTTTTCTCAATTATTTGAAGCTCAAGCACGTCCTATTTCAACCACAATGGCATTTGTACGTACATTAAATATATTGTTGAAAGATAAATCTATTGGTAAACATATCGTTCCAATCGTAGCCGATGAAGCGCGTACTTTCGGTATGGAAGGTTTATTCCGTCAAATCGGTATCTACAATCCACACGGTCAGCACTATGTTCCACAAGATCGTGAACAGGTTGCATATTATCGTGAAGCGATTGATGGACAAGTCTTACAGGAAGGTATCAATGAACAGGGTGCAACTGCATCTTGGTTAGCAGCAGCGACTTCATATAGCACTAACGATTTACCGATGATTCCATTCTTCGTTTATTACTCAATGTTTGGTTTCCAACGTGTTGGTGATTTAATGTGGTTGGCAGGAGACCAACGTGCGCGTGGCTTTATGATTGGTGGTACATCTGGTCGTACAACCTTGAATGGTGAAGGTTTACAACACGAAGACGGACATAGTCACATTCAATCATTAACCATTCCAAGTTGTGTTTCTTATGACCCTGCATTTGCATTTGAAGTACCAGTTATTATCCAAGACGGTGTACGCCGTATGTATGGCCCGGATCAAGAAGATGTTTATTACTATATCACTACACTAAACGAAACCTATGATCAACCGGCAATGCCGAAAGGTGCGGAAGAGGGTATTCGTAAAGGTATCTATAAATTTGAAACCGTAACCGGTCAAGGTAAAGGTAAGGTTCAGTTACTAGGTTCAGGTGCCATTCTTCGTCACGTACGCGAGGCAGCACAATTATTGGCAAATGACTTTGGTGTATCTTCAGATGTTTATAGCGTAACTTCCTTTACTGAGTTAGCAAGAGAAGGTAACGAAATTGAACGTTACAACACGTTGCATCCGGAAGAAGAAGCAAAAGTGCCATATATTGCTAAAGTTATGAATGATGCGCCGGCAATTGCGGCAACCGACTATATGCGTTTATTTGCTGATCAGGTTCGTGCGTATGTTCCGGCAAGCAGCTATTTGGTGTTAGGTACTGATGGTTTCGGCCGTTCAGACAGCCGTGAAAATTTACGTTCACACTTTGAAGTTGATGCACATCACGTTGCAGTGGCGGCATTATCTCAATTAGTGAAAGCCGGCACTTTAGATAAGCAAGTGTTGGTTGAAGCCATTAAGAAATATGGTATTGATACTGATAAAGCGTATTCTTTACACGCATAATGAACTGTAACAATCACAAAGGATATAAATTATGTCAAAACAAATTGCTATTCCAGATATCGGTGGTGATGAAGTTACTGTAACAGAAGTTATGGTTAAAGTTGGTGACACCATTGATGTTGATCAAAGTGTGATCAATGTTGAAGGCGATAAAGCCTCAATGGAAGTACCAGCACCGGAAGCAGGTGTGGTAAAAGAAGTATTGGTAAAAGTGGGTGATAAAGTTTCTACCGGTACTCCTATGTTGGTATTAGAAGCAGCGGGTGCGTCAGCACCTGCTCCTGCAGCGGAAGCAGTGCCATCTCCAGCGGCAGCACCGACTGCAGCAGCTTCTGTTGTTGATGTTCAGGTTCCGGATATCGGCGGAGATGAAGTTAACGTTACTGAAATTATGGTTGCAGTAGGCGATACTGTTAGCGAAGAACAGTCATTAATCACCGTTGAAGGCGATAAAGCTTCAATGGAGGTGCCTGCGCCATTTGCTGGTGTGGTAAAAGAAATTTTAGTTAAATCAGGTGACAAAGTTTCTACCGGTTCATTGATTATGCGTTTTGAAGTTGCTGGTGCGGCAGCTGCAGCAGCACCTTCTCCTGTAGCGGAAGCGACTCAGGTGGTAGCGCCTGCGGTTAGTGGAGGTGTTCAGGACGTTCACGTTCCGGATATTGGCGGAGATGAAGTGAATGTGACCGAAATTATGGTAGCAGTAGGTGACAGCGTTGCTGAAGAACAATCATTAATTACGGTTGAGGGTGATAAGGCTTCAATGGAAGTGCCTGCTCCTTTTGCCGGTGTAGTAAAAGAAATTTTAATTAAATCAGGAGATAAGGTTTCTACCGGCTCATTAATTATGCGCTTTGAAGTGGCTGGTGCAGCGCCGGCGACAGCTCCAGCACAACAACCTGCAACAGCGCCTGCTCCTCAAGCGACAGCACCAGCGCCTGCTCCAGCAGCTTCTAATGAAGATGTGACTAAGAGCACAAGTTTCGCTCACGCAACTCCGGTTGTTCGTCGTTTAGCGCGTGAATTTGGTGTGAACCTTGATAAAGTGAAAGGTACAGGTCGTAAAGGTCGTATCTTAAAAGAAGACGTTCAAGCTTATGTTAAAGCGGCTATTAAAGCGGTTGAAAGTGGCTCTGTTTCTACATCGGCTGCTGGAGGTAATGTCGGATCAGGTTTAGGATTGTTGCCGTGGCCGAAAGTTGATTTCAGCAAATTCGGTGAAACTGAAGAAGTTGAATTGGGACGCATTAAGAAAATTTCAGGAGCTAACTTACACCGTAACTGGGTAATGATCCCTCACGTAACACAATGGGATAAAGCAGATATTACTGAGCTAGAAAAATTTAGAAAAGAGCAAAATGTATTAGCTGAAAAACAGAAACTTGATGTTAAAATTACTCCGCTTGTCTTTATTATGAAAGCGGTAGCAAAAGCGTTGGAAGCTTATCCAAACTTCAATAGTTCAATTACTGAAGATGCACAACGTCTGATCTTGAAGAAATACATCAATATCGGCGTGGCGGTAGATACACCAAATGGGTTGGTTGTACCAGTATTTAAAGATGTTAATAAGAAAGGTGTTATTGAACTTTCTCGTGAATTGGCAACAATGTCAAAGAAAGCGCGTGCAGGTAAATTAACAGCTTCAGATATGCAAGGCGGATGCTTTACTATCTCAAGTTTAGGTGGTATCGGTGGTACTCACTTTACCCCTATCGTTAATGCACCAGAAGTGGCAATTTTAGGGGTTTCTCGTTCAGAGATGACACCGGTGTGGAATGGTAAAGAATTTACACCACGTTTGATGTTGCCATTGTCATTGTCTTACGATCACCGAGTGATTGATGGGGCGGACGGTGCACGCTTTATTACCTATATTAGTGGTGTGTTGTCGGATTTACGCCGCTTAGTCATGTAGTAATGGAAACGAAAGCCTGAGTTGATCAGGCTTTTGTTATAATTAATTTAATTGCCGTCCTAACATTTTGTTAGAGAAAAAATCAAGAGGCTTAACATGAATAAAGAAATTAAAACACAAGTAGTTGTTTTAGGTGCTGGTCCTGCAGGATATTCAGCGGCATTCCGTTGTGCAGATTTAGGGTTGGAAACCGTTATTATTGAACGTTTTTCAACTCTTGGTGGGGTATGCTTAAACGTAGGTTGTATTCCGTCTAAAGCATTATTGCACGTTGCTAAAGTGATTGAAGAAGCTAAATCTTTAGCTGAGCACGGTATTGTTTTCGGTGAACCAAAAACCGATATTGAAAAAATTCGTGGTTGGAAAGAGAAAGTTATCAGTCAATTAACCGGTGGTTTAGCTAGTATGGCAAAAATGCGTAAAGTTCAAATCGTAAACGGTTATGGAAAATTTGCCAGTGCAAACAGCATTATTGTTGCCGGAGAAGAAGGCGAAACTAAAATTACATTTGATAACGCAATCATTGCTGCGGGCTCTCGTCCAATTCAATTGCCGTTTATTCCACACGATGATCCGCGCGTTTGGGATTCAACAGATGCATTAAAACTTAAAGAAGTACCTGAAAAATTATTGATTATGGGTGGTGGTATTATTGGTCTTGAAATGGGAACTGTTTACCACGCACTAGGTTCACAAATTGATGTTGTGGAAATGTTTGATCAGGTTATTCCGGCAGCTGATAAAGATGTGGTTAAAATCTTTACTAAACGTATTGAGAAAAAATTCAACCTTTTATTAGAAACTAAAGTAACTGCGGTAGAAGCAAAAGAAGACGGTATTTATGTTTCTATGGAAGGAAAAGGCGCAAATGAAACTCGTCGTTATGATGCCGTGTTAGTTGCTATCGGTCGTACACCGAACGGTAAATTAATCGATGCACAAGTGGCAGGTGTTGAAGTGGATGAACGTGGCTTTATTCGTACCGATAAACAGATGCGTACTAACGTTCCTCATATCTTTGCAATTGGTGATATTGTTGGTCAACCAATGTTGGCTCACAAAGGTGTTCACGAAGGTCACGTGGCGGCAGAAGTGATTGCCGGACAAAAACACTATTTTGATCCGAAAGTGATCCCATCTATTGCTTATACTGAACCTGAAGTGGCTTGGGTTGGTAAAACAGAAAAAGAATGTAAAGCCGAAGGCATTTCTTATGAAGTGGCAACTTTCCCTTGGGCTGCATCAGGTCGTGCGATTGCTTCAGACTGCTCGGATGGTATGACAAAACTTATTTTCGATAAGAATACACACCGTGTAATTGGTGGGGCAATTGTTGGAACTAACGGGGGTGAATTATTAGGTGAAATCGGTCTTGCAATTGAAATGGGTTGTGATGCGGAAGATTTGGCATTAACAATTCACGCTCACCCTACATTACACGAATCTGTCGGTTTAGCGGCAGAAGTATTTGAAGGTACAGTAACTGATTTACCGAACGCAAAAGCGAAAAAGAAAAAATAATTTGTTAAGAACTCATTAAGTTTATACTACAATCTAAAATCTGCACATTGACCAAAAGTTGAGGTGCAGATTTTTTACTTATTTAGATGAAAAAGACCTATTACCCTTGATATCAAAAAAAGTTCCCCCATATACCTCAAACTATAGAAATAGACAAGAGAACTATAATTATGAGCAAAGAGTTACCACAAAAACAGATTCCTGTCTTACCGTTACGGGATGTTGTCGTGTTTCCACATATCGTAATGCCGCTATATGTAGGAAGAACAAAGTCTATCCGTAGTCTTGATGAAGCGATGGATAGTGGCAAAGATATTTTATTAGTGACTCAAAAAGAAGCTAATTTGGAAGAGCCGACTGCAAAAGATATTTACCAAATAGGAACAGTTGCTACTATTATTCAATTGTTGAAATTGCCGGATGGCACAGTAAAGGTACTTGTCGAAGGAAAATCAAGAGCGAAAGTGCTTTCATTTGAGAGTGAGGAATATTATTCTGCCGAGATAAGTGAAATCACTGAGATTGTAGATAATGATGTTGAGTTGGATGTTATTCAGACGACAGTTTTAACTGAATTGGATAAATTTGCACATCAACAACATAATAAAGTTAAACCTGAAGTATTAACCGCATTGAAAGATATTCACGATCCGAAAAAACTGGTTGATACTTTAGCAGGCAATATACCATTCTCATTAGAGAAAAAGCAGACATTATTGGAACAAGATAATGTCTTTGCTCGCTTTGAAATGTTACTAGGGTTAATTCAAGCGGAAATGGAAATCAGTAGCTTGGATAAAAAAATTCGTGATCGTGTGAAAAAACAGATGGAAAAAAATCAACGCGATTATTATTTGAATGAACAGATTAAAGCAATACAAAAAGAGCTTGGTGAAGTAGAAACTGTTGAAAATGAAGTACAACAATTAAAGAAAAAAATTGCTGATGCAAAAATGCCTAAAGAGGTTCAAGAAAAGGCGGAATCGGAATTACAAAAATTAAAAATGATGTCGCCGATGTCAGCGGAAGCCACTGTGGTTCGTACTTATATTGATTGGATGGTACAAGTACCGTGGCATAAACGCACTAAGGTGAAAAAAGATCTAAAACAGGCGGAAGAAATTTTAAATAATGATCATTATGGATTGGAACGTGTTAAAGAACGCATTCTAGAATATTTAGCGGTACAAACTCGTACCAATCAGATTCGTGGACCAATTTTATGTTTGGTAGGGCCTCCGGGGGTTGGTAAAACTTCATTGGGGCAATCTATTGCTCAAGCTACCGGTCGTAAATATGTGAGAATGGCGTTAGGTGGCGTGCGTGATGAAGCTGAAATTCGTGGTCATCGTCGAACTTATATTGGTGCTTTGCCGGGTAAACTTATCCAAAATATGGCGAAAGTGGGTGTGAAAAACCCATTATTCTTGTTGGATGAAATTGATAAATTGGGTGCGGATATGCGTGGCGATCCGGCATCAGCGTTATTGGAGGTGTTAGATCCGGAACAGAACAACACATTCAGTGATCATTATCTTGAGGTAGATTATGATCTTTCCGATGTGATGTTTGTTGCCACTTCCAACTCAATGAATATACCGGGACCGTTACTTGATCGTATGGAAGTCATTCGTCTTTCTGGTTATACCGAGGATGAAAAACTGAACATTGCAATGCGTCATTTGTTGAACAAACAGATGGAACGTAATGGTTTGAAAGCAAAAGAGTTAATCGTTAAAGAAGAAGCAATTTTAGATATTATCCGTTATTACACACGTGAAGCGGGTGTGCGTAATTTAGAACGAGAAATTTCTAAAATCTGCCGTAAAGCAGTGAAGAATTTATTATTGGATAAATCCTTGAAACAAGTTGTTGTTGATAGTAGTAATCTACACGATTATCTTGGCGTCAGACGTTTTGAATACGGCAAAGCAGATAATCAAAACCGTGTTGGAGAAGTTACTGGTTTGGCGTGGACAGAAGTTGGAGGTGATTTATTAACTATTGAAGCGGCTTCAGTGTCAGGCAAAGGTAAATTAAATTACACTGGTTCTTTGGGTGATGTAATGAAAGAATCCATTCAGGCAGCAATGACGGTAGTTCGTGCTAGAGCTGAACAGTTGGGTATTAATGCGGATTTCTATGAAAAACGAGATATTCATATTCACGTTCCTGAAGGAGCAACCCCGAAAGATGGCCCAAGTGCAGGGATAGCAATGTGTACCGCTTTGGTTTCTTGCTTAACCGGTAATCCTGTGCGTGCCGATGTGGCAATGACAGGTGAAATTACTTTGCGTGGTAAAGTGTTGCCAATCGGTGGCTTAAAAGAGAAATTATTGGCAGCACACCGTGGAGGTATTAAGCGCGTCTTAATTCCGAAAGATAATGTCAAAGATCTTGAAGAAATTCCGGAAAATGCGAAATCTGCATTGGATATTCGTCCGGTTGAAACTATTGATGAAGTTTTGGCATTGGCACTGGAAAAACCGCCGGTCGGGATTGAGGTAGTGAAAAATTTAGCCACCCCGAAAAAACGTAGTAGTAAAAATATGACATCAACTGTCAATTAATCAGCAAAAAGCCGGTCAAAATAAGATGACCGGCTTTTTAATAGATGCAGCCAACCCAACTTTTCTATATAATTTTGTCCATTATTGTTTTTATTATAAGGAAGCTCTCATTATGATGGAGAAACTGCGTGGCTATACACATAGTATGGTCTGGAAAGTATTAATGTCGGTCATTGCCATTTCATTTGTGTTGAGTGGTGTTGCCGGTTATTTAATTTCCCGCCAAAACACCTCGGCGGCAACCGTAAATGGTGTTGAAATTTCCCAACGTCTTTTCCAACAACAATATCAAAGCCAATATCAACAGCTGGCGATGCAGATGGGGGATAAATTTGCTGCAGTGGCGGATTCTGCCGAATTTACCAACGGTTTACGTCATTCTGTATTGGATCGTTTAATTGATGATGAATTATTACGCCAATACAGCAAAGAGTTGGGATTAGGTGTCGGTGATGAAGCGATTAAGCAGGCGATCGTAATGAATCCAGTATTCCAAAAAGATGGTCAATTCGATAACGCAGTTTATCAACAATTGTTAGCTAATAATAATCTTACTCCGGATCAATATGCGGAAATTGTGCGTCAGGATTTAGTTTTATCACAATTAATGGGATCTTTATTGGCAAGTGATTTCTTAACTGAAGCACAACAACAGCAATTTGTGAAATTATTCTTTCAGAAAAGAAATGTGCGTTTAGCAACTTTCCCAGTAGCGGATTTAGCGGCTAAACAGACCATTTCAGATCAGGAAATTGAGAAATATTACAATGAGCATAAGGCTGCTTTTGCCACACCTGAGTTAGTAAAAGTACAATATATTGATGTTAATAAAGATAATTTGGCGAAAGAGCTGAAAGTGAGTGATGTTGAAGTTGCTCAATATTATCAAGACAATAAATCTCAATTTATGGGACAGGCAAAACAGCATATTGCTCATATTCAAGTAAATACACAGGCGGAAGCGGATGATATTTACAACAAATTGCAACAGGGTGCAGATTTTGCTGAGTTAGCGAAAAAATATTCTATTGACCGTTTAACAGCGGTTAATGGTGGTGATTTAAGTTGGGTGGTTGCAGGACAATTACCGAAAGCCTTTGAGACTGTGGCTGATAACACAGCAGTAGGAGCTTATAGCAAACCAACCAAAGTGGATGATAAATATCACATTATTAAAGTGTTGGCTCGTAATAAAGCTACAGTATTACCGCTAGAAGAGGTTAAAAGTCGTATTACTGATCTTGTGCGTCAGGATCTAGCAGAACGTAAATATTTTAGTGTTGAAAAAGCGGTCGCAGATAAAGCATTTGAAGATCAAAGTGGTTTGGTTAATGCTGCCAAAGAGGGCAATTTAACAGTTGAAGAGACAAGTTATTTTGCACGTGATAATGTACCGGCTGCTTTAAATTTTAGCAATGTGATTACTGAAATGTTCAGCCCAGAACTTGTTCAGGGAGGTATGAACTCACAAATGATTAGCGTTGGTGAAAACCACAGTATCATTTTCCGAGTTGTAGATCATAAAGCGGCAGGCACTAAATCTTTAGCTGAAGCAAAAATGCAAATTACAACATTATTACAGCGAGAGAAAGCAGAAAATATTGAATTAGATCGTGTGAAGTCGTTGGTAACTAAATTACAATCCGGTGATAATAGTGCGATAGAATTTAAACAAAATCTGACAACAATTTATGCGGAAAGCAAAAATCCGGCATTGGATAAACAGATTTTTGCAATGCCGTTACCGGTAGATGGTAAACCAAGTTATCACGTTGGCATAGATCAAAATGGTGATATTGTAGCGATTGCTTTGGATAAAGTTGAAGATGGTCAATTATCAGCTGAACAACAAAAAGTATTTATTTCGCAATTGATGCAGTTCCGTGTAAATGATTTGCAAGCAACACTATTGAAAGCATTGCGTGAGAAAGCAAAGATTGAAATTAATCAGGAAATGTTAGATCAGCTACAAGAATAAATTATGGCTGATTGAATGATTAAAGCAAAAATAGCGCCTCATTAGGGTTTCCTCGTGAGGCGATATTTTTAGGAGAGCAGAATGGATTTACAGCAACTTATTTCTCTTGATAGTGAACATATTTGGCATCCTTATACGTCTATGCTTGAACCGGCAGCAGTGTATCCGGTGGAACGGGCAGACGGTGTCATTATTACGTTAAAAGATGGGCGTAAATTGATTGACGGAATGTCTTCGTGGTGGGCGGCGTTGCACGGATATAATCATCCGGAGCTGAATCAGGCGGTGCAACAACAAATCAGTAAAATGAGCCATATTATGTTTGGCGGTTTTACTCATGAACCGGCGGTAGAATTGGCACAAACACTGCTTTCTATTTTGCCGCCATCACTGGATAAGATTTTCTTTGCTGATAGCGGTTCGGTGGCTGTTGAAGTGGCAATGAAAATGGCAATTCAATATCAACAGGCGAAAGGTGAAAGTAATCGTTATCAGTTTGCTACCATTCGTTCTGGTTATCACGGCGATACTTGGCACGCAATGTCAGTTTGCGATCCGGTTACCGGAATGCATTCACTTTTCAGTAAAAGTTTGCCGATTCAATATTTCTTGCCGCAGCCACCGATAAAGTTTGATCAGGCGTGGCAGGAGCAAGCCATTTTACCGCTACAGGATTTGTTGGAAAAACATCATCAAACCATTGCCGGTTTGATTCTTGAGCCGATTGTGCAAGGTGCGGGTGGAATGTATTTTTATTCCCCTGTTTATTTACAGAAAGCTAAAGCATTATGCGAACAGTATGGTGTTTTGCTTATTTTTGATGAAATTGCAACCGGTTTCGGACGAACCGGGAAATTATTTGCCTATCAGCACGCTAATGTGATTCCGGATATTATCTGTATTGGTAAGGCGTTAACCGGCGGTTATATGACCTTGTCGGCAACGATCACTTCCAAACAGGTGGCAGAAACCATCTGTGCCGGTGAGGCAAAATGTTTTATGCACGGCCCAACTTTTATGGGAAATCCATTAGCTTGTGCGGTGGCAAATGCCTCAATTAAATTATTATTACAGAGTGATTGGCAGGCACGGATACAACGAATCGAACAGCAATTAAAACAGGGCTTGGCGGAAGCGACACAATGGGATTGTGTGCAGGAAGTAAGAGTGTTGGGCGCAATCGGGGTGATTGAAATGAAACAAGCGGTGAATATAGCAACCTTACAGCCTAAATTCGTTGAGCAAGGGGTTTGGTTGCGTCCATTCGGTAAACTGGTTTATGTGATGCCGCCGTTTATTATTAGTGAAACTGAACTGGCGCAATTAATTTCAGGGTTATTGTCAGCCTTAAAAGCAGAGTATCAAATCGAAGAATAGTTAAAAAATATGTCGGAATTTCAAACAAAAACAGCAACAAAATCTCAGCGCAATGTGAAGCATAAAAACGTAAACAGAGCACCATTGGCAGCGTGGCAAAAACAATTATTATCCGAACTGGATCAGGTTATGTTGGCGGATAAATATTTGTTAGCGGCGAGAATAAAAAAAGCTCCAGCACAGGCAAAAGCGGAATTGCAGGCTTTATTAACCAATGCGGTTGAAACGGCAAAGCAAAAATTATTGCAACGACAACAACGTCCATTGCAAATTACTTTTCCGGAAGATTTACCGGTGAGCCAACGTAGTGAAGAGATTATGCGCGCAATCGCCACTCATCAGGTGGTGGTGATTGCCGGTGAAACAGGATCGGGCAAAACCACACAGATTCCAAAGATGTGTTTAGCATTGGGTTTAGGGAAAAAAGGATTTATCGGGCATACGCAACCTCGCCGTATTGCCGCACGTTCTGTTGCCACCCGAATCGCAGAAGAGTTACAAACCGAGCTTGGAGATATTGTTGGTTATAAGGTACGTTTTAATGATCAAGTCAGTGAAAATACGCAGATAAAATTGATGACAGATGGTATTTTATTGGCGGAAGTTCAAGCGGATCGTTATTTAAATCATTATGAAGTTTTGATTATTGATGAAGCTCATGAACGTAGCCTGAACAATGATTTTATTTTGGGATATTTAAAGCAATTATTGCCTAAAAGACCAGATTTAAAAGTGATCATTACCTCAGCGACCATTGATGTTGAGCGTTTTGCTAAACATTTTAATAATGCACCGATTATAGAGGTTTCGGGGCGAACTTATCCGGTTGAGGTGCGGTATCGACCAATTGCGGAGAGTGAAGATCAAGATCAGCTGCAAGCGATCTTTGATGCAGTAGATGAATTACAGGCGGAGGGGCGTGGCGATATTTTAATTTTTATGAATGGTGAACGTGAAATTCGTGATACCGCAGAAGCGTTGGAAAAAAGGGAATTACGCCATACTGAAATTTTGCCGCTTTATGCTCGTTTATCGGCACAGGAACAGAATCGCATTTTTCATCCGGGAGCTTTAAATCGCATTATTTTAGCCACCAACGTTGCGGAAACTTCTTTGACTGTTCCCGGAATTAAATATGTGATCGATCCCGGCACAGCAAGAATTTCACGTTACAGTTATCGCACCAAAGTACAGCGCTTGCCGATCGAGCCGATTTCACAGGCTTCGGCAAATCAGCGTAAAGGGCGTTGCGGACGTGTTAGTGAAGGGATTTGTATTCGTCTGTATTCAGAAGAGGATTTTAATAGTAGACCGCAATTTACTGATCCGGAAATTTTGCGTACCAACCTTGCCTCGGTCATTTTGCAAATGACCGCATTAGGGCTGGATGATATTGAATCATTTCCCTTTGTGGATGCCCCGGATCGCCGCCAAATTCAAGATGGATTACGTTTATTGGATGAGTTGCAGGCTTTCAGAACGGTGAAAGGGCGTTATGGTGATAAACGAGTTTTAACGGAAAGCGGACGACAACTGGCACGTTTGCCGGTTGATCCTCGTTTGGCAAAAATGGTGTTGATGGCGGCAAGCAATGGCAGTTTGCGCGAAGTGTTGGTGATCGTTGCCGCATTGTCGATCCAAGATCCGAGAGAAAGACCGCTTGATAAACAGCAATCAGCGGATGATAAGCACCGCCGTTTTGCCGATAAACATTCCGACTTTTTGGCTTTTGTCAATTTATGGCGTTATATTCAGGAGCAGCAAAAACAGCTCTCTCGCAATCAGTTTAGACGCTTGTGTCAGAAAGATTACCTCAATTATTTGCGTATTCGTGAATGGCAGGAGATTTATCATCAGCTACGTTTAAGCGTGCGGGAGATGGGGCTTGCGATCAATACTGAAGCAGCAGAATATATGCCGATTCACACCGCATTATTAGCCGGCTTGCTCTCACATATTGGTAGTAAAGAGACAGAAAAACAGCAATATCTTGGTGCAAGAAATGCCCATTTTTCGATTTTCCCGGCCTCAGTATTGTTTAAAAAACAACCGAAATGGTGTATGGCGGCAGAATTGGTCGAAACCTCTAAATTATGGGGTAGAGTGGTCGCTGCGATTGAGGCGGAATGGATTGAGCCGTTGGCACAGCATTTGGTGAAAAAAAGTTATCACGAGCCGCATTGGTCGAAGAAACAAGGTGTGGTTTTAGCCAGTGAAAAAGTGACGCTATACGGCGTGCCGATTGTACAGGCGAGAACGGTGAATTACAGCGCCATTGATCCGTTGACTTGTCGTGAAATTTTTATTCGTTCCGCATTGGTGGAGGGAGATTGGCACACTAAACATAAATTCTTCTTTGAAAATCAGAAGCTTATCAAAGAAGTGGAAGAGTTGGAACATAAAACACGCCGCCGTGATATTTTAGTCAGCGAGCAGGCGTTGTTTGATTTTTATGATCAGCGTATTCCAGCGGAGGTGGTATCACAACGCCATTTTGATCGTTGGTGGCAACAGGCACAGAAGAAAGATGCAGAATTGCTCAATTTTGAAAAGTCATTCCTGTTGAATGATGAAACCTCGGTCAGTACCTTAGATTTCCCTAATTTTTGGCATCAAGGCAATTTAAAACTGAAATTAAGTTATCAGTTTGAACCGGGAACGGATGCGGATGGCGTAACCGTGCATATTCCATTGCCGTTACTCAACCAGATCGAATTAAATGGCTTTGAATGGCAAATTCCGGGGTTGCGTCAGGAGTTGGTGGTGGCATTGATTAAATCCTTACCGAAAGCATTGCGCCGTAATTTTGTACCGGCACCAAATTATGCCGAAGCGTTTCTAGCTCGAACCACGGCATTGGAAAAACCGTTATTGGAAAGTTTAAGTGAACAACTACGCAAAATGACGGGTGTTTGGGTTGAACCGACAGAATGGAATTGGTCGCAAGTTCCATCACATCTGAAAATGACATTTCGAGTGATTGATGAAAAAGGTCGGAAAATTGCAGAAAGTAATGATCTTGATGCTTTAAAAGTCTCTTTAAAAAATCAGATACAGCAAAGTATTGCTGAAGTGGCAGATGATGGCATTGAGCAAAGCGGTATTCATATTTGGAATTTTGATACTTTGCCTCAGTTTTATGAACAAAAAAGACGAGGTTTTAGTATTAAAGCATATCCGGCAATTGTGGATGAAAAAGAATCGGTTGGTATTAAATTGTTTGAAACTGAATTTGAACAGCAACGTGCAATGCGTCAAGGATTACGTCGTTTGTTATTGTTGAATGTACCTTCACCAATAAAGTATTTACACGAAAAATTACCGAATAAAGCAAAATTAGGACTCTATTTCACGCCGTTCGGTACAGTATTGCAACTTATTGATGACTGTATAGCTTGTGCTGTTGATAAATTAATCGGTGATTTTGGTGGTGTGGTTTGGCAGGAACAGAAATTTGAGCAGTTGCGAGATTTTGTTCGTGAAAATTTAAATGATGCTACTGTGGATATTGCACAAAAAGTTGAGCAGATTTTAACATTGGCATATGAAATTAATAAACGGATGAAAGGACGTCTAGATTTTAATTTGGCGTTTGCTTTATCTGACATTAAGTCTCAACTTAATCAACTGATTTATCCGGGATTTGTTGAAAATAGTGGTTATAAACGCTTAGCAGATTTATTACGTTATCTTCAGGCGATTGATAAACGGCTTGATAAAGTGGCACAGGATGTTAATCGTGATCGTGCATTAATGTTGAAAATAGAAAGTGTACAACAGGCTTATCAACAACTATTGAATAAATTGCCAAAATCTAAACCGATTAGTGATGAAATTTTGGAAGTTCGTTATATGATTGAGGAGTTACGTGTCAGTTTATTTGCACAGCAGTTAAAAACCGCTTATCCGATTTCTGATAAGCGTATTTTAAACTTGTTGCAGCAGTTAGGTTGATTTTTCATAACCGTTTTGCAATTAAATATTTTATTTGCCCTCTTTCTATCTAGTTTGTATAGGGTAGTATAGAGGAGTGAATATAACTTATGAAGGAGGCAATATGCATTGTCCGTTTTGTTCAGCTCCGGAAACGAAAGTGATTGATAGTCGCCTTGTTTCTGAAGGTTATCAAGTCAGACGTCGCCGTGAGTGTACTCAATGTAAAGAACGCTTTACTACTTTTGAATCTGCGGAATTAGTTATTCCTCGTATTATTAAGAATAACGGCAATCGTGAACCTTTTAATGAGGAGAAATTGCGCGCAGGGATTTATCACGCATTGGAGAAACGACCGGTCAGTGAAATGCAGATTGAGGCGGCAGTTAACCGAATAATGCATACATTACAAGCAACCGGAGAACGAGAGGTACCAAGTAAAATGGTTGGTACATTGGTAATGAATGAGTTGAAAAAAATGGATAAAGTCGCCTATATCCGCTTTGCATCGGTTTATCTCAGTTTTGATGATATTAAACAGTTCAGTGAAGAAATAGATAAGTTGAATAAAGAGTAATGCAAAATTTTAAATTTTCACAGCAAGATCACCAATTTATGGCATTGGCGATAGAATTGGCAAAAAAAGGGCGTTTTACCTGCACACCTAATCCAGCCGTCGGTTGTGTATTGGTTAAGAATGGTGAGATTGTCGGTAAAGGATATCACGAAAAAGCAGGCGAACCTCACGCAGAAGTGATGGCGATGCGAGAAGCAGGAGAGAAAGCGAGCGGTGCCACAGCTTATGTGACACTTGAACCTTGTTCGCATTACGGCAGAACACCACCTTGTGCTAAAGGTCTAATTGAGGCGGGGGTTGAGCGCGTGGTGGCGGCAATGCAAGATCCGAATCCTCAAGTTGCTGGGCGTGGTTTAAAAATGCTGGCGGATGCCGGCATAGAAACAGCAGTTGGTTTATTACAACAGCAAGCGGAACAGTTGAACAAAGGTTTTTTAAAAAGAATGCGCACTGGCTTCCCTTACGTGCAACTTAAAATGGCGATCAGCATTGACGGTCGTACTGCGATGGCGAATGGCGAAAGCCAATGGATTACAGGCGAGAAGGCACGGCAAGATGTTCAACAATATCGAGCAATGTCATCTGCGATTTTATCCAGCAGTAAGACAGTGCTGATTGATAATGCCGCTTTAAATGTGCGTTGGCAACAATTACCGCTTGATGTGCAATCTATTTATCCGCAAGAAAAATTACGTCAACCACTGCGAGTTATTTTAGATTCTCAACATCAAATCGAGCCTAGAGGGCGTTTGTTTGAAAGCGAAAGCTCAATTTTATTGGTAAGTCCGAGCGCACGTAATATGGAACATTTCCCGGCATTTTGTCAGCAGCAGCAATTACCAGAAAGCCCTTATTATTTGACAGATTTGCTTCATTTGCTTGGCAAGCAGCAAATAAACTCAGTTTGGGTGGAGGCAGGTGCAACTTTAGCCGGAGCGCTAATTGAAGCCGGTTTGGTAGATGAATTAATTGTCTATATTGCACCGAAATTGTTAGGTGATCAGGCAAAAGGGCTTTGTCATTTGCCGCAATTGCAACATCTGAAGGATGCACCACAATGGCGGTTAAGTGATGTTAGCTTAATCGGTGATGATGTTAAATTAGTGTATATTAAATAAGCTAAATGGCGTGTTGTTTATTTTAAAGACTATAGGTAACACGCCATAATTACAGCGTTTTCACGTCCACCACTGACAACAGGATAATAATTTTTTCGTACGGTAACTTCATTAAAGCCGAGATTTTCATACAATTTTCTTGCTTTTTGATTGGATTCTCTTACTTCTAGCCACAAGGTTGTAATCCCTTTTGCTATTAATTCATTCATCAAATGTTGTAATAGTGCTTTGCCGAAACCGTTTCCTTGAAATTGCGGATCAATTGCAATATTAAATAGTGTTGCCTCATCAAGAACAGTTTGACAGATACAAAATCCAATAATGCTATTTTGATATAAAACCTTAAAATTAAGGTAATTATCACCCTGATTATTTTTGAGTGTAGCTAAACTCCAAGGCACACTATGTGCCGCTTGTTCAATCTGAAATAGTTGTGTGAAATCGTGATCAGTGATGGTTTGAAATTGTATTTTCATTTTGTAAAAAGTGCTGGATTTGTTGCCAAATGGTTCGTTTTTGTTGAACGGACAAGATTAATGTTGAATTTAATGAAATGATTTGTGTGGCAATTTTGGCTAATGCTGAGTTTTGAAATTGTGATAAACAATCTTCAACACAAAACACAAGCAGTGGATGATCGCTCTCTAAACGTTGTAATTGTTGACAGTTTATAATTAAGGCTTTATCAGTAGTTGTTTCTGCTGCACGTAGTAAATCTTGTATTAACTGTGATCCTATTATCGAATGCTGTTCTGATAGAATAATGGTATGAATATCGGCTGGCACATTAATTATTCCTACACCCTGTAACACTTCAGGATGTACTAATTGCCAAAAGGTAATGCCCATTTCTTGCAGTAACAACTCTCGTCTGTTGATCATTTTCTTCTCCAAAATTTAATGCTGCCAATCATAGCATTTTTGTTTTAGAAATACAGAGCAAAAATAAGAAGAATAGAACAATTTTAGAGAGTTCTTTCTACGGTTTCAGTGAATTTTAAATCCCTCTTTCACAAATGTATCACCATTGTTAAAATAGAAACTTCATAATAAGGAGAGGTAGATGAATACAATTTCATTGGAGGCTCAACAAGTTAGAGCCGCTTTATTGTCTAAAGGTCTGGAAACACCAATGATGCCACGTGTGGGGACTCAGGATGAACGTCGTCAAAAAATCGAACAGCATATGAAAGAGGTAATGACGATTCTTGGTTTAGATTTAAGAGACGACAGTTTAGAAGAGACACCTAAACGTTTGGCAAAAATGTATCTTGACGAAATTTTTAGTGGTTTGGATTACCATAATTTCCCGAAGATTACTCGTATTGAAAATAGAATGAATGTTAGTGAAATGGTGTTGGTGAATGATATTAATTTGACCAGCACCTGTGAACATCATTTTGTTACTTTTTCAGGTAAAGTCGCAGTTGCTTATTATCCTAAAAAATGGGTAATTGGCTTATCAAAAATTAACCGCGTAGTTGATTTCTTTGCACAACGTCCTCAAGTTCAAGAAAGATTGACAGAACAGATTTTAACGGCATTTCAAACGATTTTAGAAACGGATGATGTGGCAGTTTATGTTAGAGCAACTCACTTTTGTGTAAAATGTCGAGGAGTTCGTGATGCGAATAGCTTTACAGTCACCTCTGCCTATGGGGGTATTTTCCGTCAGGATCGTGCCACTAAGCAGGAATTTTTATCTTTGATATCAAAATAGTTTAAATTTTAAAATTTTATTGCTATTGAGGCTGTGATATACTCTTGCCCGCAATAACTTGTGGGTATTTTATTGCAATTTTTGCTATGAAATAGTGTTTTGTTTCGCTATTGAAGTAGAAATAGCAATAAAATTCGAAAATAAACATTAACACAAGTAACCTCTCGTATGGGTTACCACTGTAAGGATTTTTATTATGCCAATTATTACATTACCTGACGGATCTCAACGTCAATTTGAACAACCGGTTACAGTGCTTGAAGTGGCACAAAGTATTGGTGCAGGTTTAGCTAAAGCGTGTATTGCCGGACGTGTGAACGGTGTGCGTAAAGACGCTTGTGATTTAATCAACGAAGATGCAAATGTTGAAATTATTACTGCTAAAGATGAAGACGGATTAGAAATTATTCGCCACTCTTGCGCTCATTTATTAGGTCACGCCTTAAAACAACTCTATCCTAACGCCAAAATGGCAATTGGGCCAACGATAGAAAATGGCTTCTATTATGACATTGATCTTGATCATTCTTTAACTACGGAAGATTTAGAGAAAATTGAAAAAAGAATGTTGGAGTTAGCGAAAACTAATTATGACGTGATCAAAGAGCCGGTTTCTTGGCAAAAAGCACACGATGTATTTGAACAACGTGGTGAGCCGTACAAAATGGCAATTTTAGAAGAAAATATTGAAAAAAACGCTACACCGGCGCTTTATCATCATTTGGAATATATTGATATGTGTCGTGGTCCACACGTCCCTAATATGCGTTTCTGTCATCACTTTAAATTGCAAAAAGTGGCTGGAGCTTATTGGCGAGGCGATAGCAATAACAAGATGTTGCAGCGTATTTATGGTACAGCTTGGGCAGATAAGAAACAGCTTGCTGAATATTTGAAACGTCTTGAAGAAGCGGCAAAACGTGATCACCGTAAAATCGGTAAAGCGTTAGATTTGTATCATATGCAGGAAGAAGCGCCGGGAATGGTGTTCTGGCATAATGATGGTTGGACAATTTTCCGTGAATTGGAAACTTTTGTTCGCACTAAATTAAAACAGTATGATTATCAAGAAGTCAAAGGTCCATTTATGATGGATCGTGTACTTTGGGAAAAAACCGGTCACTGGCAGAACTATGGTGATTTAATGTTCACTACTTCATCAGAAAACCGTGAGTATGCGATTAAGCCGATGAACTGTCCTGGACACGTGCAAATTTTTAATCAAGGTTTGAAATCTTACCGTGATTTACCATTGCGTATGGCGGAGTTTGGTTCTTGCCACCGTAATGAACCTTCAGGTTCTTTGCACGGCTTAATGCGTGTTCGTGGTTTCACTCAAGATGATGCACATATTTTCTGTACTGAAAATCAGATTGAAAGCGAAGTAACTTCCTGTATTAAAATGGTTTATGACATTTATAGTACATTTGGCTTTACTGATATTTATGTCAAACTTTCAACTCGTCCGGAACATCGTATCGGTTCTGATGAAATGTGGGATCGTGCTGAAGCGGATTTGGCAAAAGCACTTGAACATAATGGTTTAGAATATGAAGTGCAGCCGGGAGAGGGTGCATTCTATGGTCCGAAATTGGAGTTTGCTTTACGAGATAGTATTGGTCGTGAATGGCAATGTGGCACTGTTCAGTTAGACTTTGCGTTACCGGGGCGTTTAAATGCTTCTTATGTGGCGGAAGATAATGAACGTAAAACTCCGGTTATGATTCACCGCGCTATTCTAGGTTCAATTGAGCGCTTCATCGGTATTATTACCGAAGAGTATGCAGGTTTCTTCCCAGCGTGGTTAGCACCGACTCAAGCAGTGGTAATGAATATTACCGATAGCCAAGCAGATTATGTGCAAAAGGTTGTTAAAACCTTATCTGATGCCGGATTACGTGTGAAATCAGATTTACGCAATGAAAAAATCGGTTTCAAAATCCGTGAGCATACCTTAAAACGTGTGCCTTATATGTTGGTCTGCGGTGATAAAGAGATTGCTGAAGGCAAAGTAGCAGTTCGTACACGTAAAGGTGCAGATTTGGGTACTTTTAGTGTGGAAGAATTTGTTGAGATCTTAAAAAATCAAGTAAGAAATCGTGATTTAAAACTTCTTGGCGAAGAGTAATCAGAGATTGAGAATTAAAAAGCGACCGAATGGTCGCTTTTTTATATGAGCACTGGTAGGAATCCCCATCCTTTAGGACGGGAGGACGTCAAGATAAGAATCTATGAGTTATGCGTTTTGGATTAGTTGCTCAATCTTTTTTAGCCCGTTTAGCCTAGTTTTGCTCAAGCGTTGGTCAATTTTAAGTTGTTGTAATAATGGTGTGATTTGCAAGGTAGAACGCTCCTCTAATGGTGTTTCCGCAAGAATGGTTTTAATGATGAATAAAATGCCGTTTAAAATACGAGCATCACTGTAGGCGATACAGTGATCGCCATCAAGTTTAAACCACAATCGACTTTCACAACCTTCAATAAGCGGTATGTTTGAGAGAGTTTCATCATCAGGTTTTTCTAATTGTTTAGCTAGAAAAATTAATTGTCGATAACGCTGTTCCCAAGTTTGAGTTTGAGTAAAAAGTTGCTGAATTTCTGTAAATGTCATTACTCCTCCAAAATGGCGAGCGCATTATTTAAAGCATCAAAAAAGCGCTCAATATCCTGTTGATTATTATAAGGGGCAAAGGAGAGGCGTAAAGTGCCATATTGGTGTAGAAAATGCAAATAGGGTTGAGCGCAATGTTGACCAGCACGCAAAGCAATCTGTTGTTCACTTAACAGTGTTGATAAATCGCTATTTTCAATATTATCAAATACAAAGCTAACAATATGCCCATCATTTGCACTTAATACTCGACAATGTGGATATTGTGTTAAGCGTTGACGTGTAAGGCTAGCTAACATTAATGTATGATGAGCTAATGTGGCGTAATGATATTGTTGTAGCCAAGCCAATACTGCTCCAAACCCGATAACTGCGGCAATGTTAGGTGTTCCTGCTTCTAAACGATAAGGTAATGGTTGGAAAGTACTGTGTTGTAACGTAACATTTTCCACCATTTTGCCCCCATAAAAGAGTGGTTGTAACTGATTGAGAGCAGATTTTTTACCACTTAATATGCCTAGCCCAGTTGGGCCAAACAATTTATGAGCGGAAAAAGCAATAAAATCAATGTCTAATGCTTGTAAATTAATTTTATGATGTAAAACAGCTTGCGCAGCATCAAGAACAATAAATGCATTAGGTGCAAGTTGACGAATTAGTGTGCAAAATTTTTCAATCGGTTGGCTATAGCCGGTGACGTTTGATACCCAATTTAGTGCAACAATTTTGGTATTAGAGGATAATGCCTGTACTAATGCCTTTTCATCAATTTTATAATTTGTCTGTAGCGGTAATACCGTTAATTGCAACTGTTTCTGCAATGCCAGTTGTTGCCAAATAACAAAATTAGCGTGATGTTCCGCCTCACTAATGATGATTTGATCGCCTGCCTGTAGAAAATGATCTAAACCATAGGCAATGGCATTAAGACTGTGTGTTGTACCGGAAGTCCAAACAATGCAATCTCTATCTTCTGCACCGATAAAGTTAGCTGCTAGTTGTCGTGCTTGTTCAAAATGCTGTGTTTGTTGCCAATCGTATTGGCTACGATGAACTGAGCCGGCAGACTGATAAAATGCGACTGTCGTATCAATCAGCGTTTGTGGTCGTAATGTTGTCGCCGCTGAATCCAAGTAAACGGCAGCATTTTTTGTTTGAAAAAAAGGAAAGTCTTTACGAAACTGTTCAATGGTGAAAGATTGCATTGTTATCCTTAACGACACAAAGAGTTACAAGGAATTCCGTCGTGGTTGCCATCAAGATAATCAGCATTGCACTGTTTAAAATACGCAGTCGCTTCAGCACAAGAATTAAAACTTTTACAACTACGATGTTGCTGACAATTTGCAGGGGCAGTTACGGTTTTTTGTTGTTTTGTTCTTATATCGACATTACCTAGTGTTGGTACTGGCGGATTATCTAACTTTAAACTAGGATTTTTACTATGTTTTCGCCAATTACTTGGGTAAATTGGATTATCATCTTGCCATAAACCACGACGTTGTTGTCTGGCTTGCACTTCGGCAGCTAAATATTGTTTATCGTGCATATATTGACGATAAGCCCAAGCTAACCCTTGTTGTACCATTATAAGATTGATATTTCTCCCTTGTGAATCAAATACTTCTGCAAGAACACGATGATATTGATCGTATTCGCTTGAACTTAAACGCACCTGTTTTTTAAAAATTAATTGTGATAACAATTGACGGGAACGATCACCGTAAGGTTGTTTTTTTTCCGGAGCATCCACTTGGGCAAGACGAACTTTAATTGTTTTATTGTTGGCTAATAAACAGGTAAAAGTATCACCATCACTAATTGATACTACTTGGCAGTTGATTTCTCGAGCGGCAATACTGTTCAAAGTAAATAGTGAAAAAAATAAGATAATTAATAGTTTTTTCATCATAATTTCATCGATTAAAGTGTGACATAGATCACAAAATAGGAGTAAAATAGTGACTTATTATGGCATATTTCGATAAAAAATGTTTTATAAAATTTTTCAATTATTTCGTTCTATTGCAATTCTGTACGTGATGTTGTACTTGGGAGAAGTGATTAATTATCTGTTTCCGATAGGTATTCCTTCCAGCATATGGGGATTGTTACTGTTATTTATCTGTTTAGTGCTGAAATTGATAAAAAAAGAGTGGTTATTGCCGAGCGGTGCATTATTAATTCGCTATATGGCATTGCTTTTTATTCCTCTCAGCGTGGGTATCATTGATTATTTTGATATATTGACAGAACAGGCGGTATCGTTATTGATCCCGACTGTAGTCAGTACCTGTTTGGTCATTGTGATGACCGGTTTGTTGGCTGAATATCTGTATTCATACCGCTCTTTTGCCAGATTGAGAAAAAAAGCGGAAAAACGGGCAGTGAGGGTTACAAAATGATTTATCTCTATTCCGTATTAACCATAGTCGTGTTTGCCATTGCGGTAACCATTAATAAGAAATTAAAATCTATCGTTTTTAATTCGTTTGTTTTAACGGTTTGTGCATTAGTTACCATTTTATTGATTTTTCACATTCCTTATCATTCTTATATTGCTGGTAATAAGCCCTTGAATATGCTGTTAGCTCCGTCTATTGTTGCGTTGGCGTTGCCTTTATATGAACAATTGCCACAGATTAAAAAATCGTGGCGTAGTATTTTATTTATTACCACATTTTCTTCTGTATTTGCGATGTTTAGTGGAGCTTTTATTGCATTTTTATTAGGTGCGAACAATCAAGTAATGGCGACATTATTTGCTAAATCAATTACCACACCATTGGCAATGGCAGTATCTCATACTATCGGTGGTGTACCGACCATTACTGTTGTGCTGGTGATTATTGCTGGATTGGTTGGTTCGGTATTTGGTTACAGTATTGTTAAATTGTTAAAATTAAAGTGTAGTGAAGCAATAGGTTTATCTATTGGTGCGGCGTCCCACGCATTAGGAACTGCAGCCTGTATGGATGTAGATAAAAAAGCAGGTACATTCAGTTCTATTTCGTTAGTATTATGTGGTGTGATTACCTCATTATGTGCACCGTTGTTATTTGATTTATTTTTAATTGTGATGAAGATTTTTTCTTAACCTTTGTAAAAAATAAACCCATCAGTTTTACAACTGATGGGTTTTTCTTCAGGAATCAGATTAACCTGGTAATAGCAGATTAGGAATAAAGGTAATAATTTGAGGGAAAATTGTAATTAAAACCAGTGTCGTGAAGATTGGAATTAAGAACGGTAGTACTCCTTTAGTAACCGTACTGACTGGCATATTACCAACACGAGCTACCACAAATAGCGCCATTCCCATAGGTGGAGTTAAAATGCCGATCATCATATTCAAGGTTGTCATCACACCAAAGAAGATTAAGTCAATATTGAAGTGTACTGCGATAGGAATCAACATTGGCAATACAAGGAATTGTAATGCTAAAGCATCGATAAACATTCCTAAGAATAACAACAATAAGTTGATCATCACTAAAACCATCAATGGTGAATCAGCAAAAGTAATAAAAACTTTTGCAATTTTCATTGCAACCTGTTCACGTGCGATCATATCGCCAAAAAAAGTTACGGTCATTACCATCAACACGGTTACACCAGTAATCGCTACTGCCTCTACACAACTTTTGAATAAACTTTGCAAAGTGAGTTCTTTATAAACGAATTTACCGACAACAATAGAATAAAGAGCGGCAATAACAGCAGCTTCCGTTGGGGTAAATAAACCTGAGAAAATACCGACAATGATAAGAATTGGCGTCAATAATGCCCAGATAGCGCCTTTAAATTCACGGCAAAGCACATCTAACGAAGCTTTTGGCGTACGTGGATAATTACGTTTTTTAGCAATAAAATAATTCATTACCATTAACGCAATAGTAACTAATACACCCGGCACAAAGCCGGCAACAAATAATTTTGCGATAGATTGATTGGAAATCACACCATAAATAATCATTGCAATGCTTGGTGGTACTAACGGCCCGATAATACAAGAGGCTGCTGTAATGCCACCACACATATCGTCATCATAACCGGCATCACGCATTGCTTTAATTTCTAACTGACCTAAACCACCCGCATCAGCTAGAGCAGAACCTGACATTCCGGAGAAAATCAAACTAGCACCGATATTGACGTGTCCCATACCACCACGATAGTGTCCGAGTAATGCCTTTGCGAAATCGAAAATTTTAGTGGTAATACCACCAGTGTTCATCAAAATTCCGGTAAGAATAAAGAATGGCACACTTAATAAAGAGAAGCTGTTTAAGCTGTCTACTAGTTTTGAAGATGCAGCATTGACCACATTCCAACG
This sequence comes from Gallibacterium sp. ZY190522, assembly GCF_054166015.1. Lineage (NCBI taxonomy): Bacteria > Pseudomonadati > Pseudomonadota > Gammaproteobacteria > Pasteurellales > Pasteurellaceae > Gallibacterium > Gallibacterium sp. ZY190522. Next base: position 1,162,778 of record NZ_CM135118.1, on the reverse strand, counting down.
CGTCATTGTGAAGTAGAGAATAGTGGCAATAAAGAGCGACCAACCGACTGGTGTGCCAATAAACATAATGATCAACCAAACTAACAGGACGATATAAACAGATTCGCTGCCGAATTTTACGTAGTTGGTCACGCGTAGAATTTTAAATATATCCGGATGAATTAAAATTAATGAAATCAATAAAATCGCACTAATAAGAAAAAATGCAGCAGGAAAATAACTCAAGTTATTACGATAGTTCTCAACTTGTGCTTGTAAGAAACGGATTAACATTAACACGGATAATAACGGTAATGCGGCATAAAGCCATTTTTCAGAGATACCCAATGAAACAATCTCAAAAGTAGCTCCATTGTAGAGTTTAATTCCAAAATGGATAAATAAAATAAGCGAGATGAAAATTAACAACTGAGAAAAAGAAACTGCTGCTTTTCGCATTTTTTCAGACATCATATTAGTTAGAAAGTCAATAAAGACGTGTTGTTGTGTCCGAATACCCATTGAAATACCAAGCATTCCAACGTAAACAAATAACAATCTAGCTAACTCTTCACTCCAGATTAAAGGATCATTAAAAACTTGTCGTGCCAAGATTTGTGCAGTAAGAACAACAAATATAATCAAAAACAGCACACCACCTAGCCACTCTTCGAGTTTATTAAAATATTTCATAAATATAACCCCATACATCTTAGGTTAGAAAATCCTTAGCGTCGTATGACGCTAAGGTTTGTAGGATTATTTAGTCAAAGCATTGATTTCAGCAATTGCCTCTTCACCTTCTTTACCATTTTTCTTAATGTATTCTTCATAGTAAGGTTTCATTGCTTCTTTGAATGGGGCGAGATCCGGTTTAGTAACTGTCATACCTTTGCTCTCAAAGTAAGCAATAAGATTTTTTTCACCATCTTCAAATAATTTTGTATGGTAATCAGCGGCTTTTTCAGCGGCATCTTTAACTACTTTTTGCAGATCTTCAGGCAAATCTTCAAGAGTTGCATTACTGACTAAATAAAGTTGGTCATTAAGAATATGGTTGGTCAAGGCTAAATATTTTTGAACTTCTTCAAACTTTTGTGCCTGAATGGTTGGCAATGGATTTTCCTGACCATCTACAGAATTGGTTTGAAGTGCTAAATAAACTTCAGAAAATGCCATTGGGGTAGGTGCAGCACCGGAATGTTTTGCATATGCAAGGTTAGTTGCGGCATTTGGTACACGAAGTTTTAAGCCTTTCATATCTTTGATGCTGTTAATGGCTCGGTTAGAAGTGGTTTGGCGAGTACCGTTATAAGCATCGGCTAAAATGGTGATGCCCAATTCATCGTGGATTTTTTTTACTAAATTTTGACCATATTTAGTGTCAAATAATGCTTCTTTTGCCACTTTGAAATTTGGAATCATATAAGGAAGTGCAAACACTTCTGCTGATGGGTAGAATAATTGGAAACGGGCAGATTCACCGAAAGTGAAATCTAATGCACCATCACCAAGTTGTTTAATCATTGAGCGGTCGTCACCAAGTTGAGCACTTGGATAAAGTGAAATTTCAATTTTGCCTTTAGAATTTGCTTTAACTTCTTTAGCAAAAAATTCAGCAGCTTTGTATTCATTTGATGTTGGACCGGCTACTAAGCCCATTTTTAAATCATATTCTGCGGAAAATGCGGTTGCAGAAAGACCCATACATAGTGTGGCAAGTAATAATTTGTTAAATTTCATTGCGTTTCTCCTATAGAGTTAGATAGTTGGGGTGAAAGTAGCAGATCGTACAAAAGTAGACGGTGCTCGTTTCTTTTATGATTACTATAAATCATTTTTTTATTATAAATGAAGTAATATTTCATTACTGAGAGATAAATCACAAAAATTACAAAAAATTCATCATATTTGTGTTAATTTTGAGTAAAAAAAAGCCTTTGCGTTGGCAAAGGCTTTCAGTTGTATCTAAAATTATTCAAAAAGTTCTTTGTGTAATTTACGAACGACATCATCCGCATTTTCACTTTTTACTAATAGACAAACGTTGTTATTGCTTGCTCCATAGCTGATCATACGCACATTGTAATCAGCAATGGTGTTGAATAAACGTTTTGCTACGCCGGCGGCGTTATGCAAATTGTTGCCGATTAAAGCAACTAACGCTAAACCAGTGTCCACTTTAACAGAAGAAGTCTCACTTAATTCAGTTAAAAGCTCATTAGAAAGCAATTCCGCTCCGGAAGAGGCAGAACCGGTTTTATCCAATGTTAAGGCTATGCTGACTTCTGAAGTGGTAATAGTATCTACAGAGATTTTGTATTTTGCTAGGATATTAAAGACATTTGCTAAAAAGCCTTGTGCGTGCAACATACTTAAACTGGATAAAGTGACTAGTGTTTGATCACGGCGTAATGCAATCGCACGGAATAACGGACGAGGTTGCGGATCACGAGTTACCCAAGTTCCACCTTGTTCTGGTGCTTTACTTGAGCCGACAAAAACAGGGATATTGCTACGTACGGCTGGTAATAAAGTTGCTGGATGAAGTACTTTCGCACCGAAAGTTGCCATTTCCGCAGCTTCAGAGAAGCTCATAGTATCAATTTTTTGTGCTGCTGGTGCAATACGAGGATCAGTGGTATAAATGCCGGCAACGTCAGTCCAGATTAATACATCATTGGCATCCAAGACTTCCGCTAATAGTGCAGCAGAGTAATCACTACCACCACGACCTAAAGTTGTTGTTTTGCCATTTGGCGCACGACCGATAAAGCCTTGAGTAATAATAAGATCACCACGATCAATTAAAGGTTTTAATACTCGATCACAGTTTTGTTGAGTTAATTCATCATTTGGCGCTGCTTTGCCATAATGATCGTTGGTTGCCACCAAAGTGCGAACATCAATCCAAGTGGCACTTGCACCTAGCTCACGTAAGACTTCCACGAAAATTAATGTAGACATCATTTCGCCGTGGCTGATGATTTCATCAATTAATGCCGGTGAAGTAGCTAGGGCTGCTGCATCTGAAAGTGATTCAATATTATCTAATAAACGATCAATTTCTTCTCGTAATACTGCCGCATCTTTAAGTTCATCTAAAATATTATATTGGATTTGTCGAACTTGATTGAGTAAGTTTTCACGTTCTGTTTTTTCACACCCATTAGCAAGAGCTACTAATAAATTGGTGACGCCAGCAGAAGCTGACAACACGACAACACGAGTTTTCGGATCAGAAATAACAATTTTTGCGCAAGACTGCATTGCAGCGTAGTTAGCAACGCTAGTACCACCAAATTTAGCAACAGATAAATGTGACATAGTTTTTCCTTAAATAATGATATTGTGAGTAAAATTAAATTTGCAGAAGGTTAAGGAAAACTTGGAAGAGATGAAACTTGACTTGTTCAGAAGCTCTCCATCGTTTACCGATGACAGCCTTAGGGATTCAGCCCTAATAGCCGATAAACAAAACCCTGGTAGTGTTGTTTATCTCGGCGAAACTCCCCTGATTATTTCTCTTTGGTGCCAGACCTAAAAATAACGACCTGAGTTCCGCGCCTCTCCTGCGTAGCCGAAGCTACAAACCTGTATAGAAATACCTGTTAATGAGAGAATTGTCAAATAAAATTTTAAAAATTAAACTTTTCTAATAAAATAAATTCAGTTTGTGGTGAATGTTGTTGTAAATATTGTTGTAAATATTGTTGGCTATCCTGTTCGATTAATTTATCTTTTTCAGGGAAACGGTTATAGACCAATGCCTTTACTTCAATGTTATGTTGTTGACAAACCATCAGACTCAACAAAGTATGATTGAGACTACCTAATTTACCTGATGTGACTAAAATCAATGAATATTGGCGTTCAGCGATAAAGTCAAGTGTGGTTTTATCTGTTTGATAAGGAACGGCTAACCCTCCAGCCCCTTCAAGCAAGACATAATCATATCGCTGTGCTAATAATTTGGTTTTTTCATCAATAATTGAAGCATCAATATGTCGATTTTCTATTTTTGCTGCTAAATGTGGAGAGCAAGGATAATGAAAAAGATAAGGGCAGGTGTTACCGTTTAAATCGTCTTCGGTCAGTTCAATTCCTTGAATTTTTCGATGAACTAAAATATCGTCTGAAATGTTATCACAACCAGTTTGTATCATTTTTTGCGTGATAACAGAAAAACCTTGAGCCATTAAATTTTTGGCATAAACACCGGTGGCTACGGTTTTTCCAACTTCGGTATCGATACCGCTGATAAAAAGAACATTTTGCATCGCAATTCCTTATATTTTAGCTAAAAATAAACGCATTACTATACGCACATTGAGAATGGGATCAAGCAAAAAGCCATAGCAATATTTTGCTATGGCTTTAATTGGAATGTTACTGTTTAACGATTAACAGTAAATTAGAAACGATAACCTAAACCAACGAAGAAGATGGTTGGGTCAAGAGTAACACGTGCTTCTTGAGAGTGCATTTTACCATTAGCCTCTTTCAAATCGAAAGTCGCTTTGGTCTTAATTTTAGCCCACCATACAGAGGTGTTGAAGAACAATTTATCGGTAATATTGATATCAATACCAGCATTTACAACTGGACCCCAAGAATCCTTCAATTTAAGATTATGTGCAGTAACACCTAATCCTGCATTGTCAATTGTTGAATTAAAGTGAGTATCAAAGAAATGAGTATAATTAATACCTGCACCGACATATGGGCGAGCCGGAGAATTTGCATCTAAGAAATAGTATTGTAAATAGAGACTAGGTGGTAAATGTTTGGTTTTCGCAATAGTACCGACATCTTTAATATCATTATTACCTACAGAAAGTGTATTTAATTTAATTTCGTGGCTAAATGGAGATGCTGCCAATAATTCTACCCCAAGGTTATCGGTAATCATATAAGTACCGGTTAAACCAAGTTGTGCATTACTGTTTACATCAAAATCATAAGATAATGGAAGATCACTTTTATAGTTGTGAGTATCGGTATTCGGAACAGCTAAGATTGGACCACCACGAACAAAGAATTCACCAGCTTGGTGAGCCATTGCCGCAGAAGAAGCTGCTAATAGTGCAGCGGAAGTTGCAAGTGCTAGTGCTAATTTTTTCATAAAACCCTCCTTGAAATAGGTATCTGAGACATTGTCTTAATGACGGCAATAAAGATACCTCTTTTGGGTAGGCATTTTTTTGATAAATATCAATGAATTTATAATTAATCGGGAACTTTTTAACTATATCAAAAATAATAAAGTGAAGTGCAAATATAAAACAGAATTTAGATCAATTTTCGTTTAATTGTGGCAGCAACCACTGTTTTAATACCAGTGCGTGATTATATTGCGGATCTTTAGCAGCATAGAGCAGCGTAACATTTTGTTGCAATAATTTCTGTTTGCATAAAGATACAAATTCAAGACCATAAGGATTATTATTTAATTCAACGAGATAGTTCTGCTTGAACTGTTCAAATTTATCAGCTTCGTGATTGAACCATTTGCGTAATTGCGGTGAAGGTGTAATTTCTTTTGCCCATAAATCAATTTCAGCATCAATTTTTTTAATGCCTCTGGGCCATAACCTATCTACTAAAATACGAAACCCATCGTAATTGTCGATGGGTTGATAAATACGCTTAATTTCTAAATTATTCATATTAGCAATGATATTGTTTTAAGAATGGCAAAATTGGATCACATTCAATTGCCGGTTCGATTGGTTCTTCAGTATCTTGCTCTTGCACTTTTGATTGTTTAGTATCTGAATTTTCCTTCTGTGATTTTTTGTTATCTGTTGTTGTGTTCGTCTTTTCTTCATTCATAGCGTTTTTATCGTCTGTTTGCGTGTTTGTTGCTGTTGATTTTGTGTCTGTGTTAACAGTTTTGGTGTCTGCGCTAACAGATTGGGTTTTCATATCGGATTCCTTCATTTTTGATGCCTGATTTGCATCGGCACTCTTTTTAGTTATCTCTTGCGTTGAAGAGGTTCGTGGTTGCGATGATTTAATTTTACTCTCTACATCGCTCGTTGTTTGTTCTACCGCACTATTATCTTGTTTTCTAACCTTATTAGTTTCTGTTGCTGATTTGTCGCTGCCATCAGCTTTAATTGGTTTTTCTTCTTTTGTACTTGAACTGTGAGTACTGTTTACACTGGAGTTATCCGCTTTTACTTTTTCCTCTGTTTCAGGTGTTTTAGCAGATTGTTGTGTATTTTCGGTGGAATTGCTACCAGCAGTTTGTGTGCTTGAATTTGCTTTGGTTGCATCGGCATTTTCTGTTACGGTTGTTGCCGTCTGTTCTTCTTTCTTTTCACCTAATAAACGCGGTTGTAACTGCTTGAAACTGCTTGGAGAATCCAACCAAATGGCAATAAATTCTCGATTAAATGTGGGATCAAATCGTTCAGTTAAAATAGTGTCATTTAAAACAAAATAACCTTCGTTATCCAAGGCAATATAATTCAACACGTCGTCAGGTTTAAAATCGGGAAAATTCTTTATAAGGCGTTTTCTTAAATTTTCTGCTTGATCAGTTGGCATTTTATCCAATGCCATCTCTTTGAAGAGAGAAATTGCAAAGTTTTTTCCTTCAACTGGTTTGGCAAATTTAATTCTTAACATAAGTGGGCGTTGTTCACTGCTGTAAGTACCGTTTTCAGTGAATAGAGAAACGGTATAAATATGGAATGGTCCCCAGTTATATTCAGCTTTACCAACCTGTTTCCAATTAGCATTGGCAGTAGTGGTATATAAAAGCAACAGTAGACTAAAAAAGCAGAAAGAGAATAACTTCATTTATTTACCTAATCTTTCGATGTGTGGTGTTATATGGCGAGCTATTATATCAAGAATTTGTAAAGCGTAATCAGGGTTACAGTGAATTTGTCTAATTTTTATCGAAAGTAACCCATTTAGCCCGTCAATTAAGTTTTAATCTAAATGCCGGTGTTCCAGATAGAGTACTGTGGCGGCAACACGAGAATGTACGTTCAGTTTGCGTAATAGATTTCGGATATGTACTTTAACAGTTTCTTCAGAAATAAATAATTGATTAGCAATTTGTTTATTAGATAAACCGGTAGCGATAAGTTTTAATACATCCATTTCACGTTCGGTCAATAGTTGTAATGGATCATTAGCGGAGTGATTGTCTAACAGGCGTTGTTTAACAGCATCGCTTAACACAACCTGTCCTTCAGCAATTTTTTTCAACTGTATTAATAAAGTGTCCGGTTCAGTGTCTTTTAATAGATAACCGTCAGCACCAGCTTCTATCAGTGCAAAAATATCAGAACGAGCATCAGAGACAGTTAAGACGGCAATACGAGCATCAATATCATCAAGTCGTAATGCTTTTAACACATCTAAACCGGACATCCCTTTCATATTGAGGTCTAGAATAATCATATCCGGTGAGAATTGTTTGGCTAATGCCAACCCTTCAGTGCCATTACTGGCTTCAGCTAATATTTCAAACGAATCATCTAATTGTAAGAGTTGAGTAATGCCTCGACGCATTAATGGGTGATCATCAATCACTAAAACTGTTGTTTTCTTCATCTAAAATAACCCCATTTTTTCAAAAATACGCTACATACTATCACAAGATGGATATGGAGGTGTGTTTTTGCTGAGGAAATTTTATCTTAACGAAGATAAATATTGATTTAGGTTAAATAAAACCTTTCCATGTCTTAGCGAAATTGCCGTCATTTAGGGGGGGGGGAGAAACTACTCTGAATGATATGGAGTGATTGTTGTTTTTCCTTGTAGATGATTAATTTGATAAAACTGTGGGTAATTAAATTTATTTTTTGAAATTTGGAATGGTGTATTATTATCTCCGTTTGAAGCGGTACGATAGATTTGATTGATTTCTTCAATTTTCTGACTTTTAACACCGTCACAATGATAATAAGCTTCGAGCTGATTGCTTTCATCAAGAATATAAATATTAAACGTATTGTCATTATTATCTTCAAAAAAGAATTGAAGAAAGCCTTCATTTGAATAGAATTCTATTGCTTGAGGATATTTTAATTCACCTCCAGTGTGCGGTTTTTGAGCAATGGCGATATTTTTATGTTGGTTTTCATTCAAAATTTCTTCTGTAATATTGAATTCATTTTTATGAAAAAAGTGATTCCACGCTTCGCTAGCAACGTGCAGAGTATTAAGCTGATTGCTATTGATTAAATTACTGGTTTGAATGTTGATGCAACGCTCTATCAGTTCACTTACAAAACGACGAAGAATATTCCGATAATGTCTGCTATAACAGAATACACTGACGGAGTTGATCGGTACGGAACTTCGATAAATTTTGTTGGATAATACTTTTAATGCACGAAAAATAGCGCTTGGGCCTTCAAAATGCAGTGTTCTGATCTCATTCCATAAATTGCGATAAGTAAAATCAATACTGCCAATTAATTTTGTCTGTTTACTACTTAAATTATTGAACAGATGTTTAGGCTGTAAACGGAAATGGTGATCGAGTAGTGAGGCTTCTTCTGTAGGATCGTTCACTAAATTGACGATAACTGCTAAATTGCGAATTTCGCAAGGTTGATACAAATCGGCATTGGTTGCAGGTTTAACTTGTACCGGGAAGGTGTTTCTTAAATCTGCAATGAATTGTTTTAAAGTTTCCAATGAGACGTTTTTGCTGATAATGTTAAATTCTGTATCTTCAGTTAATACACCATTAAAATAAGCCCAACAGACCAGTTTATTGAGCTGTGGATTGTACTCAACGTGGCGATATTTTGATAATGAAGAAATTTTCGGTGCTTGATTTAACAGATACCAACCTTTGCTCATTGCTGAATTGCCATCGGTTTCAACAAAAGTGAGTTCTTTTTCCGCAATATTGGTGGAAATATTAGGGTTAAACAAGGTTACTTTGCCTGGTAACTCTTCAAATGCAGCGTAAAGTTTCCGCGTTAAGATACTGATATCTTCAGGAATAATGCCCACTCCGGAAATATTATATTTACGAGCAAACTCCATTAATTGGCGATAACTGCACATTAATAAATTAACAAGACTGTTGTAACTTTTTCTTATCTGTTTGATCCGCCAATATTTTTTTTGGTTTAATTCTTGAATAGTATCATTATCCCACTGCCACTGACGTGCTAGTTTCATTAATAGGGTAATGCGCCAATTACCGGTTAATTCATTATTATCAATGTCTTCAATTGATTTGATATAAAAACAGCGGCGTACATTATCAAGGCGTTCCAGATCATTGATGCGTAACAGATAGTCGGTTACTTTGTCCAACATTGCCATATAAGGGTCAAAATGATGAATGACATTGCGATCTAGTAATAAGTCTAGTTTAAATTGGTGTGAAATTAGTTTAGTGTTAGGAAACTCCCACGAATAGCATTCAAGTAATAAAATTTTGATAACCGCTTTATAAGGTGAATCAATGCCTTTATAGAGATTCCATAAGGTTGCGCCGAAATATTCATTAGCAGAAAGATTACCTAAACCACCGAAATCTACCCACTCATTTGGGTTTAATTGACCGTTATTTATAAGTTGACGCACGGTTTCATCGTATTTTGATTCATCTTCGACTGCTAAATGTAGCCACAATAAAGGGCGACCCGCAAGTCGAATGGCAGAACGATAAAATTCATCTAGCAATAACATATATTGACTTGAACCGCAATTATCGGCAGAAAGTGGATCGGCAGTTTGTTTATAACGAAACCGATCCTGATCGACTAGAAACAGATTTAATTCCACGCCGACATTATGTGCCCATTGACAAATAAGAGAAAATTTTTGTTGTAATTTTTGTTGTTGAATTAGGGTTAAGCTACGAGTGGCACAAACCCACAAATCTAGATCTGAGCGAGAAGTTTGTGTAATTGATCCTAAGCTACCCATTGCATAAACACCACAAATATCGGCTTTATGAGTGTTGTTATGATTAAGACTATAACGTTCTAAATTGGATAGTGTTGAAGAAAGATAATTTTCTTGATAACGGTTGAAAGAAAAATTAACAATACCGAAAGGGGCATCTTCTACATATCCCGGTAGCTCGGGAATATTATGATGCAATAAAACACAAACTAAATTTAGAACATACTGAAACTCGTTTGGTGCTCCAGCAAGCGCCCGTTCTAAACGTAGTTTATCTAGCTGTTCAACTTTCTTTTTGGCGACATCCAGATTGTTCATCAACGGCCTATTATCTCTTATGATAAATGATCTCAATACATAATTTGACAAAAACTCTAACACTTTAACCTTTATTGGTAAATAGTAGACCTATCACAGATGCATAGTTTTTGATAAATCTCAATGAAGTTGCCAAGTGGAAACACTGACAATATCGGGCAACAATGGTAGGATATAGAGTAAATAATAATTTGAAGAAAAAGAGTTAATTATGCAAAAAAATGTTCTCCGAATTGCAACGCGTCAAAGCCCTTTGGCATTATGGCAAGCCAATTATATTAAACATAAACTGCAAGTTTTATACCCTGAATTAAAAGTGGAATTGGTTACAATGGTGACCAAAGGTGATGTGCTTTTAGATACACCATTAGCAAAAATTGGTGGTAAAGGGCTATTTGTAAAAGAGTTGGAATTGGCATTACTGGATGGGAGGGCTGATATTGCTGTTCACTCTATGAAAGATGTACCTATGCAATTTCCACAAGGACTACACCTTAGTGTCATTTGCGAACGTGAAGATCCGCGCGATGCATTTGTTTCCAATCAATATGCAAGTTTGGATGAATTGCCACGAAATGCAGTAGTGGGAACATCAAGTTTAAGACGTCAATGTCAGTTGAAAGCACTTCGTCCTGATATTCAGTTAAAAACCTTACGAGGCAATGTCGGCACCAGATTACGCAAATTGGATGAGGGCGAATATGATGCCATTATTTTAGCTTCTGCCGGATTAATCCGTTTGGGGGAACAGCAACGTATTCGTAGTTTTATTGCGCCGGAAGTTTCCTTGCCGGCGGTCGGGCAAGGTGCAGTCGGTGTGGAATGTCGTCAGGATGATGAATGGGTGAATCAATTACTGAAACCGTTGTTACACCAAGACACTTGGGATCGCGTCATTGCCGAACGGGCTATGAACAATAGGTTACAGGGTGGTTGTCAAGTGCCGATTGCCGGTTATGCGATTTTGAATGGTGATCAACTCTTTTTGCGTGCATTGGTTGGTTCGATTGATGGTAGCAAGGTATTAAGAGCTGAAGCAACTGCAGCTCGGACACAAGCGGATCAGCTGGGTGTACAAGTGGCGGAGTTGTTGTTAGAACAAGGTGCAGAAGCTTTATTATTACAAGCGATGAAATCATAAATGGGTATTTTAGTCACAAGACCGGAAGATGCTGGTCAGCATCTAACGGAGATGTTAAATAAAGAAGGAGTAGCGGCAATTTATGCGCCTTTCATTAAAATTGAAACAGGTGAACAATTAAATGATGTGCCACAAAAATTGCAACAGCTCGCCGTCGGTGATTATGTGATCTCTGTTTCGCAATATGCGGTACAATATGTTCATCAAGTGTTACAAAATACTGGTTTCGGGTGGCGTAAAGATGTGCATTATTTTGCAGTAGGGCGAAAAACTGCCGCTTTGTTAAGTGAGGCGACACAACAACCTGTGCATTATCCCTTTGCTAATGAGAATAGTGAGGGTTTATTAGCATTGCCACAAATGCAAAATTGTAATGGTCGACGTGTTATTATACTGAGAGGGCAAGCTGGTCGAGAATTGTTACCGCATCAGTTACCGGAACGTGGTGCAGTTGTGGAAACAGTGGCGTGTTATTGTCGCCGAACACAGCAGTTAAGTGAAGCTGAATTGAAATTTTTTTCTCGTGCTGGTATTGATACAATTGTGGTGACCAGTGGTGAAATTTTGCGGTATTTGCTGGATTTTATTCCAAAAAGTGAACATAATTGGTTGAAGAGTTGTAAATTGGTACTGATTAGTAATCGCCTGAAACAGCTTGCGTTGGATGCAGGTTGGCAACCAGATAAGATTATTCTCTCTGAAAAGGCAGATAATCTTAGTTTATTAAAAACAATATTATCCTTTTATCCCCATTCTTGAGATAAATAATAGATAAGGTGTGTAGTGATGAAAAAACAACATAACGAAACTGATATTCAAACCAGTGCGGAAATAAACGAAGGCTCGGCGTTGACTACAGATGAGAATAGCAGTAAGGATCCTGATAAAAGGGAGCAGGTAGGTTCTCAAGCGGTGGAAGCAGAAAAGACGGCAGAAAAAATTGTTGTTACTGATGAGAAAAAGGCTTCTGCAAATAAGAAAGAGGATAAATTAGATAAAAGAGTGGAAGTGGATACCACTGTGGAAGAGGATAAAACTTCGGTTAATTCAACTTCAACACAAGCGGAAAAAGCAATGAAAACAACAGAAAATAAACAAAAATCCAGTGGCGGCAAAGGATTAGCTTTGTTGGCATTATTGGTCGCTTTGGGTGTCGGTGCCGGAGGCTATTATCTTGGGCAGCAACAGCTATCTAACTTGCAACAACAGGTTTCAGCATTGGAATCCAGTCAGCAAGTAGTGATAAAAGCAGCATCGTCAAATAGTGTCGATATGACAGAAGTCAACTCATTAAAAGAAGCATTAACGAAAACTGAACAGGAGCTGAATGCAACCAAATTAACATTAGATGTGTTACAACAAAATAAAGGTATTACCGAACAGCAGATTATTGCATTACAGACGCAGCTTAATAAAACTATGGCAGAAAGATCACAAACTCAGCCAAATGAGTGGCTAATGTCGGAAGCGGATTTTCTATTGAGTAATGCACAGCGTAAATTGATTATAGATAATGATTTAGGAACGGCGATTTCATTATTAAAAGAGGCGGATTTAGTACTCAATGATGTTACTGATCCGCGTGCGATTACGGTACGCACCGCAATTGCGCAAGATTTAAAACGGTTGGCAAACGTGAATGATGTCGATCAAAATGCCATTATGCAAAAATTATCACAACTAGCTAATTCTGTTGATGATTTGGAATTATTGGATTTATCCGCCAACAACAGTGATAGCGAAAATAGTGATGATCCTTCCGATTCTATCAGTGATTGGAAAAGCAACATTGAAAAATCAGCTAACTCTTTCTTAAACCATTTTATCCGCATTCAACCACGAGATCCGGTTGAGAAAGCACTGCTTGCACCAAATCAGGATATTTATCTACGCGAAAACATTCGCTTACGTTTGCAAATTGCTATCTTAGCGGTGCCTCGCCAACAGAATGAACTTTATAAAAGTTCGCTTGAAGCGGTTACCAGCTGGGTAAGAAGTTATTTCAATGTTGACAGTGCGTTAGCACAAAAATTCTTGCAACAGCTGGATGAGTTATCGGAGCAGTCTATTTATGTTGATGCGCCGAATACTTTTGAAAGTTTGACCGTTCTTGATGAAATTCTGCATAAACAGCCGCATCAAATTGAGAAAGTTGATTTGAAAGCGAATTCACAAATTCTAGAAGAAAATAAAGAGGAAGAGAAAGTTACAACAGAGGTTGGCTCTGAATCGGTTGTGGATGATAAAGTACCTGAATCACAACAACCTGTGTCGGAAAACCCGAACACAGAACAAATTCCGGAAAAAACAGAATAGTGGGAGAGATACGATATGTTCAGAGTATTATTCTTAATGATTATCCTGCTGGTTGGTTTTATTGGTGGGCCTTACATTTCCGGTAAACAGGGTTATGTACGTATTTTGACAGAATCTCACAGTATTGAGATGAGCATTACAATGCTGGTGATATTTTTTGTTGTCGCATTGGCGCTTGTTTATGGTATTGAATGGGTGATTTCTCGATTTTTCCGTTTAAGTAGTGGTACTTATAATTGGTTCTCTGTGAGAAAACGTCGTAAAGCTCAGCAACAGATTTTGCAGGGGTTTGTGAAGATGGATGAAGGAAATTACGCTAAAGCCGAAAAATTGATTGGTAAAAATGCGAAACACTCATCCGAACCAATTTTGAATTTTGTTAAAGCAGCGGAAGCCGCGCAACAACGTGGTGATGAATTCAGCGCTAATAAATACTTAATTGAAGCGACAGAGCTTGCCGGTTCAGATAATTTAATTGTTGAATTGGCACGTACTCGTATCCTGTTACAACAGAATAAATTACCGACGGCAAGAACAGCGGTGGACAGTTTGCTAGTGTTAGCACCGCAAAATGTCGAAGTGTTGCGTTTAGCGGTGGAAATTTATCTTCGTTCTCACGCTTATTTGGCGTTGGATAATCTATTACCGAAGATTGGTAAAAGCGGTTTATATGCTGAAGCTGAATTTATGCAATTACAACATCAGGTTGTTGATGGTCTGCTTGATGAAAAAATGAATGAAGAGGGTATCGACGGTTTATTGAAATGGTGGGAAGATCAACCGCGTTCACGTCGTCAAAACAGCTATGCAATTGTTGGTATGATCCGTCGTTTAATTGATAGTGATGATCACGATTCAGCTTATCGATTGGTATTAGATTCATTTAAACGTATTGAAAGCAGCGAAATGTTGGCTTTTGTCACGCAAATTGCTCGCTTGCAAGTGGCTAACAGCAGCAAAATAATGAAGTGGTTAGAAAAATCGGCTAAATTGCAAACTGATGCTAAATTGAATTGTGCTTTTGTCCGAGCAATTGGTTATCTTTCATTACGTGCTAATGAATTTGATAAAGCTCGACAGGCGTTTGCGAAAATTTTGGCAACAGAAGATAAAACCGATATTGAAGTTCAAGATTATACTGTTGCGGCTTATTTGGCTGAGAAAGCAAATGATATGACCGCAGCTCAACAAATCCGTCAGCAGTGTTTGAAAGATACAATGAAGATTGATGATAATACTGAACTAACCACAGATGATGTGTTGAGTTTAGAGAAAAAATAGTTTCGTTTTATTTAAGATTTAAAAATACGCTTTGATCTGCATCCCAAAAGTTGGATTAATTAGCCAACTGAGTAAGGTGCAGATTTTTATGGTTATCAAGGAATTAAAAAATGAGCAATATAGAAAAGCTAAAAATGCACAGCCCTAATCTGACGGACAAAAACATTGCAAAAATCGCAGAAATTTTCCCCAATTGCACCACCGAAATCCTAGATGAAAATGGCAAACCCAAAATTGCCATTGATTTTGAGCTGTTACAGCAAGAGCTTTCCGGTAGCCTGGTCGGGGGGGGGGGAGAACGTTATCAGCTCAATTGGCCCGGTAAGCGCGAAGCACTTTTGACCGCCAACGCGCCTATTGCCAAAACCCTGCGCCCTGTGCGTGATGAAAGCGTGGATTTTGACACCACTGAAAACCTCTTTATTGAAGGCGATAACCTAGATGCCCTCAAACTTTTGCAAGAAACTTATCTTGGCAAAGTCAAAATGATTTACATCGACCCACCTTATAACACCGGCAAAGATTTTGTTTATGCCGATGATTTTGCCGAAAATACCGAAGATTATTTACGCCGTTCCAACCAAAAAGATGAAGAGGGCAACCG
Source organism: Gallibacterium sp. ZY190522 (assembly GCF_054166015.1). Classification (NCBI taxonomy): domain Bacteria; kingdom Pseudomonadati; phylum Pseudomonadota; class Gammaproteobacteria; order Pasteurellales; family Pasteurellaceae; genus Gallibacterium; species Gallibacterium sp. ZY190522. The sequence goes on along the minus strand of NZ_CM135118.1, from coordinate 1,147,239 downwards.
TATGGAAGTTAACAGCGAAAGCAATGGGCGTTTTCATTCCGACTGGCTTTCAATGATGTATCCGAGATTAAAACTGGCAAGAAATTTGTTGGCGGATAACGGCGTGATTTTTATCTCAATTGATGATAATGAACAGGCAAATTTAAAAAGATTATGTGATGAGGTATTTGGGGAAAGGAATTTTATTGCTAAAAGTATTCACAAAAATAACTCCAATAAAAACCAATCTAAATTTATAGGCGTTAGCACAGAATACGTTTTTATTTATGCCAAAAATATTGATTATTTGGCACAAGTATCAGGAGAGTGGCGAATAAAAAAAGAAGGTGCAAAAGACATTGCTGCAAAGTTTAAGCAACTTAAAGGAAAGGGATTAAGCCTGTCTGAAATAGAAGCTGAAATAAAAGAAATGTATAAACGTCCTAAATATTCCCATTTAAGTCGTTGGAATAAAGTGGATGAAAAAGGTGTTTTTAAGGATGCCGATTTATCACGGGAAGGCGGTAGAAAAGATTACACAATCATTAACCCGTATACTAACCAACCCTGTGTAGTTCCATCTAGAGGTTGGGGTAAGTCGTATGAAGAATTATTGCGCTTACAGAAAGAAGATTTAATTTGGTATGGAGATAAAGATACCGCACCAAGTATTAAATCTTATATTGAAGAAGATCAGTTATCTGTGCCTGATAGCTTTTGGTATTTTGATAATTCGGTAGATACACGATTTATTAAAAATGCTTTTGGTGCATTGGTTTTTGATAATCCAAAACCTTTGGAAATGATTAAACGCATTTTATCATTAGCAACAAGTCCAAGTTCAAACGCCCTAATTCTGGACTTTTTCGCAGGTTCAGGCACAACCGCTCACGCCGTAATGCAGCTCAATGCCGAAGACGGAGGCAATCGCCGTTTTATTTGTGTGCAGTTGCCTGAAAAAACAGAGGAAAAATCTGAAGCTTTTAAAGCAGGGTTTACCACCATTGCTGAAATTACCAAAGAACGCATTCGCCGTGCTGCCGACAAAATTCGCAACGATTTTGCCGATAAACTGCCTGAAAACTGGGACGGAGGTTTTCGTGTGCTGAAAACCGACAGCTCCAATATGGCAGATGTATATTACACCCCTGAAGAAACTCTCAAAAAAATGCAACAATCTCAACAGGATTGGTTGAACCAAGTGAGCGACAATATCAAATCCGACCGCACGCCTGAAGATTTATTATTCCAAGTGATGCTCGATTGGAGCGTGGATTTGTCGTTGCCGATTGAGATCAAACAAATTATGGGGCGTACTGTCTTTTTCGTTGACGGCAATACGCTGATCGCCTGCTTTGATAAACAGACAGTGGATAATGATTTCATCACTGCATTGACTAAATACCGACCTTTGCGAGCCGTCTTCCGTGATGACAGCTTTAAAGACGATGCAGCAAAAATCAATGCCGGACAAATTTTTCAACAATATTCCGAAAGCACGGAAGTGAAGACGATTTAAGGAATGGCGATGAAACTGAAATTCAAAATTCAAGCTTATCAAAGCGAAGCGGTAAAAGCGGTGGTGGATTGTTTTGCTCATCAACCGCAATATGGCGAAACCGACTTTCATTACCGTATGGATTTGAGTAGGAAGAAACGTGCCGAAAATTCGCAACTTGCGATGAATTTTAACGATAACAATAACAGTGCTGCCTACCGCAATGCCGACATTGAAATCCTTCCTGAGCAATTATTGGACAATGTGCAAAATGTACAGCAGCGGCAAAATTTGCCTGTTTCCGAAAAGTTGGTGAAAAATAAAATTGCCCCTATCAATTTAGATATTGAAATGGAAACCGGCACAGGCAAAACTTATTGTTATATTAAAACGATGTTTGAGCTGAATCGGCGATATGGCTGGTGTAAGTTTATTATTGTGGTGCCAAGCATTGCCATTCGTGAAGGCGTGAAAAAAACGCTGGAAATTACCGCCGATCATTTTCAAGAAACTTACGGCAAAAAAGCAAAATTTTTTGTGTATGATTCCAAGCAGCTGCACCATTTAGAGAGTTTTTCCAGTGATGCAGGCATTAACGTAATGGTGATTAACGTGCAAGCGTTTAATGCCACAGGGAAAGACAATCGCCGGATTTATGAGGAATTGGACGACTTTCAATCACGCCGTCCGATTGAGGTGATCAGTGCCAATCGTCCTATTTTGATTTTGGATGAACCGCAAAAGATGGAAGGTGATAAAACGCTGAAATCTTTGGAGCAGTTTAAGGCATTGATGGTGCTGCGTTATTCTGCCACCCATAAAACCACTTACAACAAGATTTTCCGGCTGGATGCATTGGATGCCTATAACCAAAAATTGGTGAAAAAAATTGCCGTGCGTGGCATCAGTGTCAAAGGTTTGGCAGGCACAGCAGGCTATTTGTATTTAGAAAAAATTGAGATTTCCCCGAAAAAACCGCCGGAAGCGGTGATCGAGTTTGAGCAAAAAAATGCTTCAGGCAATATCAAACGCATTCGCCGAAAATTCAAGAAAGGCGACAATTTGTTTGATCTTTCAGGTGGTTTGGAACAATACCGTACGGGCTTTGTTGTTTCAGACATTAACGCCAATACCGATAGTGTCAGTTTTCTCAATGGTATGGAATTAAAAACAGGCGAGGCGATCGGCGATATCAATGAAACGGTGTTGCGCCGTATTCAAATCCGTGAAGCGATTGCCGCCCATTTTGAGAAAGAGCGTCAGTTGTTTGTACGTGGAATTAAAGTGCTATCGCTGTTTTTTATTGATGAAGTGGCGAAATATCGTGATTATGATCAACCTGACGAAAAAGGTGAATACGCTCGCATTTTTGAAGAAGAGTACAAAGCCTGTTTAAATGAATTGCCGTGGCTGGAACTAGGCGATTACGGCGATTATTTAAAAGGTATTTCTAGCGAAAAAACGCATAACGGCTATTTTTCTATTGATAAGAACAAGCGTTTGATTGATCCCAAAGTGAAAAAGAACAATGGGAATGAAGCCGATGATGTTGATGCCTATGATTTGATTTTAGAAGACAAAGAACGCTTGCTCTCTTTTGAAGAACCTGTGCGCTTTATTTTTTCGCATTCCGCGTTGCGTGAGGGTTGGGATAACCCAAATGTTTTCGTGATTTGTACACTGAAACATAGTGATAACACCATCTCTCGCCGCCAGGAAGTAGGGCGTGGTTTGCGCCTTGCGGTCAATCAAACGGGTGAACGTATGGATAATCCTGCCACTGTGTATGATATTAATGTGCTGACTGTAGTGGCGAATGAGAGTTATCAAGATTTTGTCAAAGGATTGCAAAAAGACATCAGCGAATCGCTTTCCGCTCGTCCACAAAAAGCCGAAATTGCTTATTTCACCGGTAAAACCATTGAAAATGTACAAGGCGAAAAAATCAAAGTGGATGAAAGAATGGCGAAAAAAATCTATCAGTATTTGGTTAAGAATGATTATGTCGATGAAAATGATCAAATCACCGAGCAATATCATTCAGCGAAAAAAGCTGGAAACCTTGCGTCTCTGCCTGAAGATTTACAGCCTTATGCGCCGAGTATTCGCCATCTGATTGACAACCTCTATAATGCCGAAGCCTTGAGTGCTTTGGTGGATGATGACCGTGCACCAAAACTTAATGCACTTAATGAAAATTTTAACAAACAAGCCTTTAAAGCATTGTGGCAGCGTATCAATCATAAAGCTGTCTATACTGTGCATTTTGATTCTAATGAGTTGGTTGAAAAAGCGATTGGAGCATTAAATAGTTTACACGTTGCACCGTTGCAATACCGCGTGGAAAAGGGTGAACAAAAAGCACAGATCGCTTATGAAGACCTGCAAGGCGGCAGAAGTTTTCAGCTCAAAGAAAGCACACCACAAGAGAGCTATCATTCAGCGTATTCTGCCGTGCGTTATGATTTGATTGGTAAAATCACTGAAGGTACGCAGTTGACACGACAAACGGTAGCAAAGATGCTGATGGGAATGAAAAAGATCGCATTGGCGAAGTTTGCAATCAATCCCGAGCAATTCATTACCGAAGCGATTCGCCTGATTAATGAACAAAAAGCCACGACGATTATTGAGCATCTTGCTTATGACACGATTGAAGAAAAATTTGATCCAAGTATTTTTACCTTAGGGCAAAATGCGTCCAAACTGCAAAATGCGCTTGCTACGCCAAGACATCATATTTATGACTATGTAGTTACTGATTCCAAAATTGAACGTGAATTTGCCCAACATTTGGAAACCAGTGCCGAAGTTGTGGTTTATGCCAAATTGCCACGTGGCTTCTTTATCCCTACGCCGGTAGGTGATTACAACCCCGATTGGGCAATCGCTTTTAAAGAAGGAGCAGTGAAACACGTCTATTTTGTCGCTGAAACGAAGGGATCGATGTCGAGTATGGATTTGCGCACTATTGAGCAGAGCAAAATCGAATGTGCTAAAAAATTCTTTGCCGAAATGAATCGCCGTTTTACACCTGAAAAGGTGCAATATGATGTGGTAGAGAGTTTTGAAAAGTTAGTGGAAATTGTGCAGTGAAAACCACACGAAAAGCAGATGCTGCATAAAAAACAAAGACCGCAATGTTCTGCGGTCTTTTTGTCATTTATTTGAGGAAAGTCGTTAACCGGCAACTTTTGGTAAATATCCGGCATCAATTAAGAATGGCACATTGATGATTAATAATCCTAGCACCAAGGCAACCAATAAACCGATATTACCGCCGATAACTCGATATGGTAAATCTGGATATTTGCGTCTTAACATCCACACCATACCAACTGGTAACACCAAACCATAGAATGTGAACATTTGACCGGCATAAGTTAATACCGCTAAGAAATCGCGATAGAACAATGCAAATAACAGTGTTGGGACAAAGGTTAATAGGCTTAAAGTGAAGCGGTTTGCTGTAATGTGAACGCGTTTTAACAAATCATCTAAACAGTCAACTAATGCTAACGATACACCTAGGAAAGAGGTGATTAATGCTAATGTGGAGAAAGTACGCACCGCACCACTGATTAAATCACTACCAGTCGCTTTGTAAGTAGCGTTAACCAAGCCGTTTAATGTTGGGTCATCACGAATAATTTGCACAAATTGTGATTGTTCAAAAACACCGTGGGTTGCCATCTGCCACACAATATATGCCACCAACGGAATGGCGGTTCCGCCGATAATGGCAATGCGTAAACGGCGAATATCACCATCCAGATAATTGTTGATACTTGGAATAACGACGTGGAAACCGAATGAAGTGAAAAAGACCGGGCTGGCGGAGATAATTAAAAAGTAATTAAGCGGTAAAGCACCTAAATTTTCAGCGGTTACTTTTGGCAACATTAAAAACAACACTAAAGCAAACGCAACAAGTTTAATCAGGAATAATAAACGGGTAAAACCATCAACGGCGTTTGTACCGATAGTTACTGCGATCGCCAAAATTACCACGAAACTAATAATCGCCGCAGTGGAAGCGTGTTCACCGAAAATAGTTAAAAATGGTGCGAAAAGATCACCACCGCCCAAAGAATAGACGGTTAAGATAGCATACATAAAAATCACAAGAGATAAGGTTGCTAAAACCCTACCAACCATACCGAAATGTTGTTCAGCCAAAGTGGCTATTCCGGCATCTTTGCGTTCTGCTTTCTGATAAACCTCAACAAACAATAACGCACTATAAGAAAGCAACGCCCAGAGGATAAAAAGTAATAATAAAGTATAACCGAAACCCATCTCAGCGGATGTAATTGGCATCGCCAACATTCCTGCCCCGATGGTAGTTCCGGCAACGATTAAAGCACTACCTAACGTTTTATTTTTCATAATAAAGTCTCTTTGAGAGTGGATGAGAGCCTTGATTGTATATAAAAAGGTTTACAATGTAATCTATTTTTTACAGTTTCCGATTTTCATTGTTTTAATAGCTTATTTTTTATTCTTTTTGTAACAAAAATCGGGACGAAACGAGCGAAAAGAATGATGTGATTTACCTGTTCATCATTATGATTATTCGTTAGAATAAGCAGATTTTTCAGTTCAAGTTATAACATTTATAAAAGGTGAATGATGAAAGCCTCTATTATCAGTAAATTAGAAACATTAGATGAGCGTTATGAAGAGTTGCAGGCATTGCTTGGCGATCCTTCAGTAATCAATGATCAGGAGAAATTCAGAGCATATTCAAAAGAGTATTCACAATTGGAAGATGTGGTGAAATGTTTTGCTCGTTGGAAACAGCTTAATAGTGATTTGCAAGAGGCACAAATTTTACTTGATGACCCGAGTATGAAAGAAATGGCGGAAGAGGAAATTGCACATTGTACTCAAGGCATTGAAGAGAGCGAACAACAGTTACAGATTCTATTGTTACCGAAAGATCCGAATGATGAGTATAACTGTTATTTAGAAATTCGTGCTGGAACTGGTGGTGATGAAGCTGGAATTTTTGCTGGTGATTTGTTCAGAATGTACAGCCGTTATGCGGAAAGTAAGCGTTGGCGTACGGAAGTGTTGAGTGCGAATGAGAGCGAGCAGGGTGGTTATAAAGAGATTATTGTCAAAATCAGCGGTGAGAATGTTTATGGTCAATTAAAATTTGAATCCGGTGGTCATCGTGTGCAACGTGTGCCAAAAACTGAATCGCAAGGTCGAATTCATACTTCGGCCTGTACTGTGGCAGTAATGCCGGAATTGCCGGAATCCGCCTTGCCTGAAATTAATCCAGCCGATTTGCGTATTGATACTTATCGTTCATCCGGTGCCGGAGGACAGCACGTTAATACCACCGATTCTGCGGTGCGTATTACTCATATTCCAACCGGTATTGTGGTGGAATGTCAGGATGAACGTTCACAACATAAAAATAAAGCGAAAGCGATGTCGGTGTTGGCATCCAGATTAGTGCAGGCGGAAGAGGAGCGTAAAGCCGCAGAGCAAGCGGATACTCGACGTAGTTTGTTAGGATCGGGAGATCGTTCCGATAAAATTCGTACTTATAACTACCCACAAGGGCGTGTTACCGATCATCGCATCAATTTAACCTTATACCGTTTGGATGAAATTATGAACGGAAAAATTGATGACTTAATTCAACCTATTATCACCGAATATCAAGCGGAACAGCTTGCTGCTTTATCTGAAAATGAGTAATTCGCCCTTGAATTATCAGCAATGGTTGCGACAGGCGGTTGCACGATTAAGTGCCGCACAGAGTAGCGAGGATGCGAAAATAGATGCAAATGCCTTGTTGTGCTTTGTGACAGAGAAAAACAAAGCGCAAATTATGGCATTTGCAGAAACAGGATTAAGTGAAGCGCAGCAACAACGCTTGGAACTGTTGCTGCAACGTCGTCTACAAGGGGAGCCGATAGCCTATATTCTTGGTGAAAAAGGATTTTGGAGTTTGGATTTATTGGTTTCGCCGGTAACGCTGATTCCAAGAGCCGATACCGAATGTTTGGTGGAAACAGCGTTATCGCTATTGCAGCACTATTCAAGCGAAGTGGCGTTATCAATTTTAGATTTAGGCACAGGAACTGGGGCGATTGCGCTAGCGTTGGCATCTGAATTAACCCAACAAAAGCGAGATTATCGCATTATTGGCGTAGATCGTGTGGCAGAATCAGTGCTGTTGGCAAAACAAAATAGGCAACGTAACCATTTAACCAATGTTGAGTTTATGCAGAGTGACTGGTTTTCATCCTTGCTACCACAAAAATTTGATTTTATTGTCAGTAATCCACCTTACATAGCTGAAAATGATCCTCATCTTAAACAAGGGGATGTGCGTTTTGAGCCGTTATCCGCACTGGTAGCAAAAAAGGAAGGATTAGCGGATATTGAACGAATTATTGAGCAAGCAACTGCCTTTATGAATACCGGCGGATATTTGTTGATTGAGCACGGTTGGCAGCAGGCGGAAGCAGTGCAGGCACTGTTTAAACGTTATAATTGGTGTGCAGTAAAAACCGTTTTAGATTATGGTGGCAATCAGCGTGTCACCTATGCAAAGTGGGATAGGTAGTATGGAAAAAAATAGAATAATAGATAATGATGAGGCGCTTAGAATCGCTTTAGAAAGAGAAAAAGCAGGGAAATATTTATTAAATCAACTTATCTCTTTTAACCAAATTATTGATGCCGATTTCAAGAAAAGCAGTATCTATTCTAGATTAGGGCATTTGATTCGTGAATTTGGCAAATTTATTGACGGGGAAACGGATGTCAAAATGCGAGTACATCTGTTGCTTCAATTTTTCTATGGGGAAAAAGGCTTTTTTTGTGATCGTGAAACCTATTTTCACGCCTCCAATCTGATGTTGCCTCACGTCTTTGCCACCAAAGAGGGAACGCCGGCAGTGTTAGGGTCAATATTACTTTTTATTGCCGCTAATTTTCATTTGCCGATACGTGGTGTGAATTTCCCAACACAATTTTTATTGCGGGTGGATGTGGATGATGAAGTTGCTTTTATCGATCCTTGGAACGGTAAATATGTTTCTCAGGAAACCATTCAAACGTGGTTGGAAGGCTATCTTGGCTTTGGCACACCATTATCGGAAGAGTATGTTGGTGTAGGTGATTTAATTGATTTGGAAGATAGAATGTATCAAGTGCTAAAAAGCGCCTTAATTCGGGAAGGACGTAATGAACAGGCATTGGCATTGATTGAACATCGTTTATCGGAAACGCCAGATGATCCTTATGAAATTCGAGATCGAGGGGTGGTTTATGGCAATATGGAATGTTTTCATTTGGCAGTGCCGGATTTAACCTATTTCATTGAGCAATGTCCACAAGATCCGGTAGCTCCGTTAATCAGATTACAATTACAGGATTTAAAACATATTCCTTATTCATTTCAATAAGTTATAGGAAATATTTATGCAAAATAAGATTATACAAGTAGGTAATATAGAAATTGCGAATGACAAACCGTTTGTGCTGTTCGGCGGTATGAATGTGTTGGAAAGTCGTGATATGGCGATGCAAGTTTGTGAACAATATGTTAAAGTGACAGACAAGTTAAACGTGCCGTATATTTTTAAAGCCTCTTTTGATAAAGCGAACCGTTCTTCAATCCATTCTTATCGTGGCCCTGGAATGGAAGAAGGTTTAAAAATTTTTGAAGAATTAAAGCAAACTTTCGGTGTTAACATCATTACCGATGTTCACGAAGTTTATCAATGTCAACCGGTTGCTGAAGTGGTGGATATTATTCAATTGCCGGCGTTTTTAGCTCGCCAGACCGATTTAGTAGAAGCAATGGCACGCACCGGTGCGGTGATTAATGTGAAAAAACCGCAGTTTTTAAGCCCGGGACAAATGGGAAATATCGTTGAAAAAATTAAAGAGTGCGGTAATGATAAAGTGATTTTGTGTGATCGTGGGACTAACTTTGGTTACGACAATTTAGTGGTAGATATGTTAGGTTTCAGCATTATGAAACAGGTATCGCAAGGTTGTCCGGTGATTTTTGATGTAACGCATTCTTTACAGTGTCGTGATCCATTCGGTGCTGCATCAGGTGGTCGCCGCGCACAGGTGACTGAATTGGCAAGAGCCGGTTTGGCAGTCGGTTTAGCAGGCTTGTTCTTGGAAGCACATCCGGAACCGGCAAAAGCCAAATGTGACGGCCCTTCCGCACTGCCTTTAAACAAACTTGAACCGTTTGTGGCACAAATGAAAGCGGTGGACGATTTAGTGAAAAGTTTTGCGGAGTTAGATACTTCAAATTAAACAGAATTCGCCATAAATGCGATAAAAATGCGTTTAATCGTAACGTTAAATAAAGAGCATCATTTCCGACTAATATAAGGAGCCGAATATGAAAATTGTATTTTTAGACAGTACCGCTATTCCTAAGCATATCCCGATTCCTCGCCCAAAGTTTGAACACGAATGGGTGGAATATGAATATACGCCGGCGGATCAGGTGATCGAACGGATGCAGGATGCAGAAATTGCCGTTACCAGTAAGGTGATTTTTAGTCGAGAAGTGATGCAACAATTGCCAAAATTGAAACTGATTGCGATCACAGCGACCGGTACCAATAATGTTGATCTTAATGCCGCAAAAGAGTTAGGCATTGCCGTTAAAAATGTTACTGGATACTCTTCCGTTACTGTACCGGAACACGTGCTCGGTATGATTTATGCTTTACGCCACAGCTTGATGGGGTGGTATCGGGATCAGCTCACTGATAAATGGGTGGAATGCAAACAGTTTTGTTATTTCGATTATCCGGTAAAAGATGTAAAAGGATCAGTCTTAGGTATTTTCGGGCGTGGTAATTTAGGGCGTGAAGTCGGACGTTTGGCAGAACTGCTCGGTATGAAAGTGCTGTTCGCTGAACATCGTGGTGCAGAAACTGTCCGTGAAGGCTATACCAAATTTGAAGAGGTATTGGCACAAGCTGATATTATTACCTTGCATTGTCCATTGACTGAAACCACACAAAATTTAATTAATCGTGAAACATTGGCACTTTGCAAGGACGGTGCGTTGTTGATCAATACCGGTCGTGGGCCGTTGGTGGATGAACAGGCAGTGTTTGAAGCACTATCTTCCGGAAAATTATCAGGCGCCGCATTGGATGTGATGCGTCAAGAGCCACCGGAAAAAGGCAATGTGTTAATGGAAGCGGCGAAGCGTTTACCAAATTTATTGATTACTCCGCATATTGCGTGGGCATCGGATTCTGCGGTAACCACTTTGGTGAATAAGGTGACACAAAATATTGAAGAATTTGTCGCCACCGGCAAATAAGCATTGAGCTTACAACAGCTATAAATCAAAGAATGGGTGTTTTCGCACCCATCATTTTTATTGGATTTAAATAAAACAGCTATTTAGGGTAAAAAATAAGGAAAATTATGTCGGTAAACGTCCCATTAATGGTGGCATTACGTTATTGGCGTTCTAAAAGCGGCGATCGTTTCGGTCGCTTAGTGACACGTTTGGCAGGTGTCGGAATCACCTTAGGCGTTATGGCATTAATCATTGTGCTATCGGTGATGAACGGATTGGAAAATTACCAGAAACAAAATGTACTGGAGAATATTCCGCAAGCGATCATTACTCCGCAACAAGCGCCATTTTCGTTAACACAAGATCAACTGCCGAAATTACCGAAATTTGTGACTAAAGTTGTGCCGATTAATCGTGCAAATGTAATTATGCAAAGCAGTGATGGCTTAAGTGCAGCGCAATTAATTGGGGTACAACAGCGTCAGGATGATCCGTTATTAAACGGCATTAATGAAAAATTAACAACCTTGTTGCCGGCAGGAGAATTTAATCTGATCATCGGTGCACAGCTGGCACGTCAAAATAACTTGGTTGTCGGTGATAAAGTGCGATTATTGATTCCGGAAAACAGTGTCTATACGCCGTTAGGGCGTATGCCGATGCAGCGTTTGTTCACAGTGGCAGCGATTTATCCTGACTGGAGTGCAGATAATCAGATCTTTGCTGCTTTGCAGGATGTGGGTAGATTATTACGTTTAAAGCCGGATCAAGTGCAGGGGCAACGTCTGTTTTTACAAGATCCTTTCTTGATTACCGAGTTACCGAACTATTTCCCGAAAGATAAATGGCAGATTGATGATTGGCGCAGCCAAAAAGGGGAGTTTTTCCAATCGGTGAAAATGGAAAAAAATATGATGTCGCTGTTGGTCAGTCTTATCATTTTGGTTGCAATTGCGAATATTGTTACTTCACTAAGCTTAATGGTATTGGATAAACAAAGTGAAATTGCCATTTTACAAACGCAAGGTTTTACTCGTTTGCAGGTGATGGCGATTTTTATCTATCAAGGGATGTTGATTGGGTTTTTAAGCACTCTTATTGGAGCAATATTGGGCATATTATCCGCCAATTACCTCACACCTGTTCTTAGCTGGTTTGATTCGTTAAGTTTTCCGTTACCAACCGTAATAGATCCGGAACAAATTATCGTGATCATTTTATTTTCATTAACTTTATCTTTTATTTCAACGCTTTATCCGGCATATCGAGCAGCAAAAATTGAACCGGCGGAGGCGTTACGCTATGAGTAATTTTATGACAGATACTACTAATCAGACACAACCATTATTAGCTTGTCAGCAGCTTTCTAAAATTTATCAAGAGGGCGATAAGCCAATGACAGTGTTACAGAATATCTCTTTTCAGTTATATCGCGGCGATTTAACGGCGATTGTAGGTAGCTCCGGATCAGGAAAAAGTACATTATTGCATCTATTGGGCGGATTGGATAAACCTTCTTCTGGCGAGGTTTTTTTGAACGGTAAACAATTATCTACACTTTCTGACCGTCAGGTCGCACAGCTACGCAATCGCCATTTAGGATTTGTCTATCAATTTCACCATTTAATGGCGGATTTTACTGCATTGGAAAATGCGGCAATGCCAATGTTGATTGCTGGAAAAGATCGCCGAGAAGCTTACCAACAGGCGGAGGTTATGTTAACAGCAGTGGGATTGACTCATCGTATTAATCATCGTCCTTCGGCACTATCTGGCGGTGAACGACAACGGGTTGCTATTGCCAGAGCATTGGTGAATAATCCTGACTTAGTGTTGGCGGATGAACCAACTGGTAATCTTGATCAAAAAACAACAGAAAATATTTTTGAATTAATTCAACAACTTAATCAAGAAAAAAACATTGCATTTTTATTAGTGACACACGATCTATCATTAGCGGCAAAATTACAGAAAAGATATCTTATGCGTGACGGGATACTTAGCATAGAGGAATGTTTATGATGAGTACGCCGTTTTTTATCAGCTGGCGTTATCAGCGAGCGAAACAGAAAAATCGCTTGGTTTCATTGATTTCGTGGTTTTCAACCTTAGGCATTGCGTTAGGTGTTGCTGTTTTAATTATTGGCTTAAGTGCAATGAACGGCTTTCAACGAGAATTGGATCAACGCATTTTGGCGGTTGTGCCACATATTGATATCAGTGGTTATCAAAAAGAGCCGATTCAAAATTGGCAAAAATTAGTACAAGCGTTGCAAACGAACAGAGAGATTAAAGGCATTTCACCTTATGTTACTTTCACTACTTTGGCGGAAGCCAGTGGTAAATTAAAAGTGATTCAAGTGAAAGGCGTTGAACCTAAATTATTGCAGCAAGTGAGTGCAGTTGGGCAATTTGTGTTGGATGGGTATTGGCAAACTTTTTCCGAAAAAAATCAAGGAATTATATTAGGTTATGGCATTGCTAAAGATCTCAATGTTAATGTCGGTGATTGGGTGTCATTATTGGTATCTAATCAAAATCAGCAAGAACTTAACAAAATGACACAACCTCAACGCCACCGTTTGCAGGTTGCTGGAATTTTGCGTTTAGACGGACAGCTAGATCACAGCTATGCGTTTATTCCATTAGCATTGGCTCAACAATATCTTGATTATCAACCTACACAGGTAAGTGGTGTTGAGGTTGCAGTTTATTCACCTTTTGCTGTCAATAATTTTGATTTTTCCTCACTAGCAGATTATCCACAAGTGTTAACAGCACATAGCTGGATAGAGCGTTTCGGTTATATGTATCGTGATATTTCGTTAATCAAAACCGTGATGTATCTTGCAATGGTGTTGGTGATTGGTATTGCTTGTTTTAATATTATTTCTACCTTAATTATGGCTGTGAAAGACAAACAGGGGGACATTGCCATTTTGCGTACATTAGGTGCTAACAGTGGTTTTATACGCCGAATTTTCCTCTGGTATGGCTTATTTTCCGGAATGAAAGGCTGTTTATGGGGGATTATTTTGGGTATTGTGGTGGCGCTGAATTTAACCGAGATTATTTACGTGATTGAAAAAATCTTCCATACTAAAATTTTATCGGATGGCGTTTATTTTATTGATTTTATGCCGAGTGAATTGCATTTCAGTGATGTTGGTTTGGTATTTGTTGCTACTTTGCTATTAAGTTTGCTTGCCTCACTTTATCCGGCAATTCGTGCAGCAAAATTACAACCGGCGAAAGTTTTAAATAATCATTAAAAAAGTGTTGAAAATAAAACATTATATGCTAGTATTTGCACTAGTTTAGTAGTACATAAAAACAAGAGAGTATTTAAATGGCAGTGATTAAAAAAGATATTCGTATTGAAAACGATGATGTTCGTATTGCAAAAGTAGAGCAACTTCTTCCCCCGATTGCATTATTGGAAAAATATCCGGCAAGTAAAGTCGCAGCAAAAACCGTTAAACAGGCTCGCCAAGCAGTACATAATATTTTACACAAAGAAGATGATCGCTTATTGGTTGTTATTGGGCCTTGTTCAATTCACGATCCTGAAGCAGCATTGGATTATGCGAAACGTTTAAAAGTGTTGCGTGAAGAATTGAAAGGTGAACTGGAAGTGATTATGCGTGTCTATTTTGAAAAACCACGCACAACTGTGGGTTGGAAAGGTTTAATTAACGATCCTCATCTAGATCACACTTATGCTCTTAATGATGGTTTAAGAATGGCACGTAAATTATTATCAGATATTAATGATCTTGAAGTGCCATCAGCCGGGGAGTTTTTAGATATGATCACGCCACAATATATTGCTGATTTTATGAGTTGGGGGGCAATTGGTGCAAGAACAACCGAATCTCAAGTGCATCGTGAATTAGCATCCGGTTTATCCTGTGCGGTTGGTTTCAAAAACGGCACTAACGGTGGTGTAAAAATTGCATTAGACGCTATTGGTGCAGCAGAATCAGGACACTATTTCTTGTCTGTTACCAAATTTGGTCATTCTGCGATTGTGGCTACAAAAGGAAACAATGATTGTCATATTATTTTACGTGGTGGCGATAAAGGTCCGAATTACTCAAAAGAACACGTCTTAAAAGTGGCGAATGACATTGAAAAAAGTGGCAGAATCCCACACGTAATGATCGATTTTAGCCACGCAAACAGTTCAAAACAGTTCAAAAAACAACTTGAAGTGTGTGATGATGTTTGTCGTCAATTAAGCGAAGGTTCAACCCATATTTTCGGGGTAATGATTGAAAGCAACCTTGTTGAAGGTCGTCAAGATATTATTGATGGTAAAAACTCACTGGTTTATGGGAAAAGTGTAACTGATGCTTGCATTGGCTGGGAAGATACCGAAAAATTGTTATATGATCTTGCCGAAGCCGTGAAAGCTAGACGTGCAAAACTTGCTTAGTTATTTTCAAAATATGAGGTAATACGGGGTGAAATATTTCACCCCGTATTTTTTCTGAATACAATTTAAAACCTCGCTCTTTATGGTAGGGTTAGCTGTTCTTTTAGTCTTTTCTAATCAGTATTTATTGTTTGATGGTTAGTTTGTTAAATATCAAAATGTATGAAGTTTTATAGAAAGAATAAAGAACATTTAGATGAATTTTCATTCTCCGGTGAGCAAATAAGTCTCTTAAAATTCAAAAAATGATGGTATGTAAATTAGCAACCATCATTTTTTTAATTATTCTCTTCCCGGAAGTTTTTTCCAAGTGACTTCATTGCGTAAATAGACCGGTTCGAGTGCGGTGGCAGAGATGGAGTTATTTTGGGCATAGGCTAGTTTTGCAAGAGATAACATATATTTAGCGGAAGGCAAAGTGATGTTGCTCTCTTTAGCCGAAACAGCGGAAAGCTCAGGATATGCTGCCCAACCGGTGCCGACTTTAAGTGCATTTTCATAGTTTGCAGTTAATTGTGAAAGCAAATTTTGTGGCGCAATCACTTGTTCTTCAATAATAGTTTGCCAATGATCATATTGCACGCCGTTTACCGTAACGGCTTGATATTGCAGTTGTGAAAAATAGACTTCATTCATTCTGGCATCAATAGCACTTAACACGCTTTTTGCTTGTTGTTGCTCATAAGCGGCTTGTGCCATAGCGGTTAATGTTGAGACAGGGTAGAGCGGTAAATCTGCACCCAACGCCAACCCTTGCGCAACAGAAACGCCAACACGTACACCGGTAAAACTGCCGGGACCACACCCTAATACAATACCATCAACTTGCGTTAATTTGATTCCGGATTGTTGCAGTAATTGATCTATCATCGGCAAAATACGCTGAGTATGTGTGCGTTGTGCGATTTCATCGAAAAAAGTCACTTCATCGTTAAAAAGTAATGCAACGGAACAGGCTTCAGTTGAAGTGTCCAATGCGAGTAAAGTAGGTTTCATTCTGTTTTATCCTTAATTTTTTGCAAAAAATTGATTACTTTAGTTAAATCCCGAGTACGCTTTGCTGGTGGGAGGCTTTGTAAAAATTGTTGTCCATAGGGGCGTGTTACAATACGAGAATCACAAATGATGATTGCACCGCGATCATTAATATCGCGAATTAAACGCCCTACACCCTGTTTTAAAGTAATAATGGTTTCAGGAATTTGAATATCATTGAAGGGATCACCGCCTTGCAGACGACAATCTTCAATGCGTGCTTTGAGCAGCGGTTCGTCCGGTGAAGCAAATGGCAATTTATCAATAATGACCAAAGAAAGTGCATCGCCACGAACATCAATGCCTTCCCAAAAACTTTGGGTTGCAACAAGAACAGTATGCTTGTTTTGCGTAAATTGTTGCAATAATTTGCTTTTGTTGGTTTCTCCTTGTAGTAACACATTTAAATGGCTATGTTGGCGAAAGTAATCAGCAAAGCCTTTCATCATAAAAATTGAGGTGCAAAGCACAAAACAATTCCCTTGATTAGTTTCAATAATCGGTAACAGCATTTGAGCTAATTGTTGTAGCGTATTGCCACGGTTGCTTGCCGGAAGATAACGTGGAATACAGAGTAGAGCTTGCTCTTCATAATTGAAAGGGCTATGCAAAATTTTCTTCTGTGCATTGATAATACCTAACTCGGCAGCAAAATGGGAAAAATTATCGCCGGAATCTAGTGTGGCAGAAGTGAAAATCCACGCCGCTTGCTGTTTTTCCAGCTGTAACTGAAATTTATCGGCAATGGTCAATGGGGTGATGTGCAGGCTAAACTGTTTACCGAATATTTCAAACCAGTAACAGTAACCAACTTGTTGTACCTGTGCTAAACGGTCGCTTAATTTTATTAAATCTTCAATGCGTTCGATAATGCGATCCAATGTTTCGTTACGCTTTTCTCCTTTTTTTGCTACTTCCAGTAGAAATTTCAATTTATCTTGTAGTTGCTGAAAAGCTTTGACAATTTCATCTTTGGCAAAGAGTTGCCGTAAATCACCACGTTGGTTATCCAATCCAAAGGTTAAGCGGAAATCTTGAGTAATTTTTTCCAATAAATCACTTGCTTTGCCTAATTGCGTCATATCTTTCAGTTCAGAGCGGTAAACTAGATTAACATCACGACAAAGTTCGAAAATTTGGCGAGAACTGAGAGTTTCACCAAAATATTGGCAGGCTACAGTAGGCAATTGGTGAGCTTCATCAAAAATAATAACATCGGCATTGGGAATGAGTTCTCCGAAACCGTTCTCTTTAATCGCCATATCAGCGAAAAAGAGATGATGATTGATGACGACTAAATCGGCTTCAATCGCTTTTTGACGAGCTTTTAACACAAAACACTCTTTATAAAACGGGCAATCCGCACCAAGGCAGCTTTCTGTGGTGCTGGTTAGTTGTGGAATAATGGCACTGTCTTCCGGCAGTGCATTACACTCGCTTAAATCGCCGGATTTTGTTGCATTGCGCCATTTTTGCACCGCTTTTAAATCTTTTAATAGCGAACGATCACCTAAAATACCGCGATGGTAGATTTTATCCAACCGATCTAAACAGAGATAATTTGCTCTTCCTTTAAGTAGAGCGATTTTACCATCAAACTTCATAGCCTTAATAATAGTGGGGAGATCACGCTGAAATAGCTGATCTTGCAAATTTTTAGAACCGGTGGAAATAATGGTTTTTTCTTTATTGAGCAGTGCTGGAATTAAATAGGCGAAAGTTTTGCCTGTGCCTGTGCCGGCTTCAACAATGAGTTGTGATTGTTTTTCTATTGTATTTAATACGGCTGTTGCCATCTCAAGCTGTTCAAGGCGAGGTTGAAATTTGGCGATAGATTTACTGAGTAAGCCATCAGTGGAGAAAATTTGTTGTAGTTGTTGGATTTTTGACATTTTTACCAGTAATTTTTTAGAAAAGTTTTAACTATCTCAATAAATGGGAGAATTTTCAGATTATAACTTTTTTTCACGCACTAATCGATCTATGCTAGCACCAATATTTTCCGATTATTTTTTGAGGTATAAATAATGACATTTTCGCTGTTAAACAAAATGCAGTTTATTGAACAGATTCATCCCAATATTTCTCTGCAACGCTATAATGAAATTTCGATGATTGTGGTGGAACACGAAACCGGTCGGGCGATTGTTTCGTTGCAGGGGGCGCAATTATTAAGCTGGCAACCTAAGTATGCGGCGCAGGATATATTATGGTTGAGTGATGCAGAACCTTTTAAACAAGGAATTGCAATTCGTGGTGGTATACCGATCTGTTATCCGTGGTTTGGTGCAAATGGCGAACCGGCACACGGTTTTGCGCGCTTGCGGCAATGGGTGTTGAGTGATTGGCAAGTATCCGAACACGAAGTGAAGTTAATTTTTGGGCTATATTCCGAAAATAATATTGCGATTGCGCGAGTAAGAATGGCATTTTCTGAAGACTGCCGTGTTAAATTTACCCAATTGGATAACAGCGAAGCACAAGTGGCATTGCATACTTATTTTAATATTGGTGATATTGAGAAAACCACAATTTTTGGGCTACCTAAACATTGCTTTGATTCTGCCGCCAAAGAGGAGATTGATGTGGCATCACCATTGTCTATTCATCAACATACTGATTATATATATTCTGGTGAAAACCGTATTAATCATATTGAAGATAAAGCAAATGCGCGTTTTATTGAGGTGGAACATCATAATGCGAGCAATGTTGTAGTATGGAATCCGTGGCATAAAGTGACCAGTGCGATGAACGAATATGGATACCGCACAATGCTTTGTGTAGAAACTGCACGGATTGATCAAAAAATTAAACAGGATGATTCAGTTGAAGTGCGTATTGCACAACAATAGTCAACAAAAATCTGTCTAACGGTTAACAGTTAGGCAGATTTTTATTTATATTATTCTTTCCAAATAATGTGATATTGACGATCCTGTTCTTGATGTGAAATCAAAATTTTGGCAAAAATATCATCCATTTCATCATTATCATTAATTAATCCAACCCAGACTTCAGCAAATTCATCAGGATCAATCAATACACCGATTTCATTGTCCCAATTATCACTGGTTTCAACCATTTCAACTGCACCACGTTGCTCAAATTGAAGGTTAAACAATATAATATCAGCAGGATCAAGATTTTCTGGCGCCATTTCAAGAAAAATATCATAGGCGATATCGATTGCTGTATCCGGATCGAGTTTTTGAATTTCAGTCATAAAAATACCTGTGTAAGTGAAATTAAACTAATAGCTCATAAATATGAACATCTAAAAATTGTTCGTGTTTGTAGCCGACCTGATGCAGTGTTCCGACTTTATTAAAACCGAATTTTTGGTGTAAAGTAATACTTGCTAAATTGGTTCCTGTAATTAATGACACGATTAAATGGGTGGCGGAATCTTTTTTAGCCAGCTCAATAATGGCACTCATTAATTGTGAGGCGATACCTTGCCGTCTTGCCGATGGTGCAATATAAACAGAAAGTTCAACTGTTGAATTGTATGCTGCTTTTTCCGCATAGCGAGAGAGTGAGGCATAACCAAGCACTTCACCGTCACGTTCGGCAATCAATAGTGGATGATTATTTTTGTTGTGTTCATCAAACCAACTTTGTCTTTCCATAAGTGACTTAGGCTGTAAATCAAAGGTGGCAACACCATTAATGATTTCGTGATTATAAATGTCTAGTAATGCTGGTAAATCCTGCTGTTGTGCTGGTCTAATAATTGTAATGGGCATCTTTTTCTCCTTTCATTATTTCTGTTGCAACAACTGTAGCATAGGCAATAGATCCTGTTCTAACCATTGCAGATTGACATACTCTTGGCGAATACTACGCTTTAGCAACAGAATCATTAACGTATCATAAAGTGTTTTTTCCTCAAGCAGTTCTAATTCCTGCATCAATTTTTGCATATTTTGGATATTTTGCTGATGAGCGAGCTGTCGTTTTTTTACTGCGCTGAATGCCATTTGCGGATGACATTTTAATGCTGCCAAAATGCGAGAGATAAACTCATCTCGTAAAATTCCGTTTGTTAGCGTGCTTTCCAATAGCCATTTTTTCAGCTGTTGTTCACCCTGATCGGTTAATTGATACTCTTTGCGATCGGGTTTTCCCTGTTGGAAGTGCAGCGAAAAAGAGATTAAGCCCTGTTTTTCTAATAAATTTAATTCTCGATAGACCTGTTGGTGTGTTGCTTGCCAGATTAAGCCATAAGTTTGCGAAAATTTTTTACTGATGTCATAACCGGTGGCAGCTTGATGCGCCAGAATTGAAAGTATTGTGTGAGATAACGCCATAACTGTTTAGGATAAATAAGAATGGGCAATATTCTACTGAATTTAGGCGAATTTATACAGTCAGAAAAAACGGCAGCCATTTGCTGCCGTTTTGTTGCTCTTGTTTTGCTAAAAACTAACCTGTATTACGCATTCCGGCAGCAATACCGGTGATGGTAATCATCAACGCCTGTTCCAAAGCGTGGTTATTTTCACCGCTGCGTAAACGGCGCAATAATTCCACCTGCAGCAAATTGAGCGGATCGGTGTAAATGTTACGCAGTTTGATCGATTCGGCAATCCACGGCAGATCTGCCATCAACCGATCTTCGTGTGACAGTGAAAGCAAGGTTTGAATATCCGCTTTTAGCTGTTCACGTAATGATTTCCCTAAGTACCATAGATTTTCCGGCACTAAACGTTGATCGTAATATTCGGCTAACCATAAATCGGTTTTACTGAATACCATTTCGACCATTCCGATACGCGTGGAGAAAAACGGCCAAGATTTACACATTTGTTCAATGGTTGACCTTTTACCCTGTTCAAATAGGGTGCGCAATGAAGCTCCGACACCAAGCCACGCCGGCAACATTAAGCGATTCTGCATCCAAGCAAAAATCCAAGGAATTGCACGTAAACTTTCAACACCACCGGTCGGGTTTCTTTTTGCCGGACGTGAACCAAGCGGCAATCTTGAGAGTTCCTGCTCCGGTGTTGCAGCACGGAAATAAGGCACGAAGTTGGCATTTCCACGAACGACTTGACGATAAATTTCACAAGAAGTATCCGCAAGTTCATCCATAATTTCACGCCAAGCCTGTTTCGGGTTGGGTGGCGGTAACAGATTGGCTTCTAAAACGGCACTGGCATAAAGATCTAAGCTTTGCACTGCCACTTCCGGCAATCCCAATTTGAAGCGAATCATTTCACCCTGTTCGGTTACGCGTAAACCATTTTTCAAAGATTTAGGTGGTTGAGAGAGCAGAGCAGCGTGAGCCGGCGCGCCGCCACGACCGATAGTCCCACCGCGACCGTGGAACAGGGTCAATTCAATGCGACGATCTTCACAAAGATTGACCAGTGCTTCTTGCGCACGATATTGCGCCCACGAAGCCGCCATCATTCCGGCATCTTTGGCAGAATCGGAATAGCCGATCATAATCATCTGTTTGTTATTGATAATGCCGCGATACCAGCCGATATCAAACAGTTGTTGCATTACGCTTTCAGCGTTATCCAAATCATCCAAGGTTTCAAATAATGGCACTACCGGCAGCGCATATTTAATGCCGGCTTCTTTTAGCAACAGATGCACAGCCAACACATCAGACGCAGTACGCGCCATTGAAATAATGTAACAAGAGATAATGCCTTGCGGCTGTTGTGCCACAATTTTGCAGGTATCCAAAATCTCTTTTGTTTCCGCAGAAGGGTGCCAATCTTGCGGAATTAACGGTCGGCGTGAGCTTAATTCACGCACGAGAAATGCCTGTTTATCATCTTCACTCCATTGTGAATAGTCGCCTAGCCCGATGTAGTGTGTAATTTCAGCAATAGCCTGTTGGTGGCGTGTGCTTTCTTGACGAATATCCAACCGAGAGAGGGTAACGCCGAAACAACGCACTCGGCGTAAACAGTCAAGTAACAAACCGTTTGCGATAATTCGCATTCCGCACGCACAGAGTGATTGATAGCAATCATATAGCGGTTGCCACAACTGTTCATCAGTGGTAATAATCTGTTCCGGATTAATGGTTGGTGTGCGGTTGGCCAATTTATCATCAAAATAGTTGAGCGTATTGCTAAGACGAACACGCAGATCTTTTACCACCGCACGGTAAGACTCTTCGTGATTGCCATATTTTTGTGTAAATTCGGCAGAACATTCAATCATTGAAAGCTCATCAGAGAGCTGTTGAATATCGGTAAGAAAGAGTTCCGCCGCTTTCCAGCGCGCCAAATAAAGCACTTTTTGTGTCACTTCGGCAGTAACAAACGGATTACCGTCACGGTCGCCACCCATCCAAGAGGAGAAGCGGACAGGGGCTAAATCAACCGGTAATTGGAATTGTAAATGTTGTTCCAAATCCTGATTTAACTGGCGTAAAAATTGTGGTACCGCAGACCATAAGCTATTTTCAATAACGGCAAATCCCCATTTAGCTTCTTCAAATGGAGTAGGGCGTTGTGTGCGAATTTCATTGGTGTGCCAAGCCTGAGCGATTAATTGCAACAGACGGCGTTCAATTTGTTGGCGTTCAAGTGCGGTTAAATCGGCATTTTCCAATTTACGCAGGCAGTTATTGATCTCAACATATTTATGCACCAAAGAACGGCGAGTCACTTCAGTCGGGTGGGCAGTTAATACCAGCTCAACTAACAGTTGTTGAACGGCTTCAATTATCTGCTGTTTTGAAATGCTGTTATCCAGTTTTAAACGGTCAAGCAAGGTGGCGATAGAACGTTCCGACATCACTTCATCAGTATGATGACGGGAGATGGTTTGGTATTGTTCGGCAATATTCGTGAGGTTTAAAAATTGACTGAAAGCACGAGCCACCGGAATGATATTATCCGGTGAGATATTTTCTAATGTTTGTAACAGTTGTTGGCGTGCCTGTTCATCGCCGGAACGAGAGCTTTTTGATAAAATTCTTATTTTTTCAATAAGTTGAAGAATATCATTACCTTGAGCATCGCTAATGGTTTCGCCCAGAAGATGCCCAAGCATATTAATATTGTTGCGCATTGCAGAATATTGTTCGATCATTGTTGTACCTCATTTCACTTTCGATAGCGGTAGATATAACAAAAAAGAGAGAATAAGGTCAAACGATAATTAATTTATTTAATAAAAAAATTGGTTTGTTAGATTATTTTTAACAAAATATTTCTTTTTTTAGAAATAATTTTAGAAAAATTGCAATTTTAGTAGGGATTAAGATAAAAACGGAGTGGTTGAAAAATGGCACTAAGTGAACAGTTTTGGCAACAGAAAAGTTTGTTGGAAATGGATGAGGATGAATGGGAAGCGTTATGTGATGGTTGCGGTAAATGTTGTTATCGAAAGTTTATTGAAGGAAGAGGTAAACGGCAACGGCTCTATTTTACCCGTATTGCTTGCGATTTGTTGGATTTAGAAACTGGGCGCTGTCAAAATTATAGCCAACGTTTTAAATTGATGCCGGACTGTACTAAATTAACCAAGAAAAATTTGCCTGATTTCACGTGGTTGCCGAAAACCTGTGCTTATCGATTACTGTATGAGGGCAAACCTTTACCGGAATGGCATCCGCTGTTGGTGGGGAATCAATCTGAAATGCACAAAGCTAATGTGATGGTTACAAATGGTATTCACGAACAGGATGTGATTGATTGGTTTGAGTTTGTGGTGGATGAGTTTTGACTCGGTTGAATTGTAAATTTTATATGCTGCTATGTCATAAAAAAGTCGCTCGATGAGGAGCGACTTGATCTAATCAGTGATTAAAGTACTTTCACAATACTTTCACAATACTTTCACATAAATAGTCGATATTTTGTTCGGTGATGCCAGCGACATTGATACGACCGGAACGAACAGCATAAATGGCAAATTCTTCTTTTAAGCGATCAACCTGTTCAGGGCTTAATCCACTAAAAGAGAACATCCCGTTTTGTTGAATAATAAAATCGAAATTCTGTTTTGCACCGTGTTTAGCCAGCAATTCCACAAATTTTTGACGCATTGCTTTGATTCTGCCACGCATTTCATCCAATTCAGCAATCCATTCCGCTTTTAGCTGTGCATCATTTAAAACGGTTGCAACAGCACTCGCACCGTGAGATGACGGGTTAGAGTAAAGGGTACGAATGATAACTTTAATTTGGCTGAATGCTTTAGTAGCAATTTCTTCATTGGCAGCAACAAGTGTGAATGCGCCGACACGTTCGTTGTATAAACCGAAGTTTTTGGAATAAGAACTGGCTACTAACAATTCTTGATGGTTTGCGGCAAAAGTGCGTAAGCCGACCGCATCTTCTTCCAAACCGTTAGCAAATCCTTGATAAGCAAAATCGAATAACGGCAACCAGCCTTTTTCAGCCGACATTTTTGCTAATGTTGCCCATTGTTCCGGTGTAGGATCGATACCGGTCGGGTTATGGCAACAACCGTGGAATAACACGACATCACCTGCTTGCGCATTTTCCAAATCGGCGATCATTCCTGCCCAGTCTAAACCGTGAGTCGCTTTGTCGTAATAACGATAATCACAGATATTCATTCCGACCGCTTTAAAAATGGCGTTATGGTTTGGCCAAGTCGGTGCGCTGATCCAAACATTTTTTGCTGAAGTTTGACGTTTAATAAATTCAGCGGCAATACGCAATGCACCGGTACCGCCAAGGCTTTGTGCTGTTTTCGCACGTTTATTTTTGACAATGTCGTGATCAGCACCGAATAATAAAATTTGTGTTTGACGATTAAAATCAGCTAAACCGTCAATGCCAAGATAGTTTTTGGTATTTTCATTGGCAAGTAGACGTTTTTCAGCCTCTTTTACTGCTTTAACAATAGGGGTTTGACCGTTGGCATCTTTATAAACGCCGATACCAAGGTTAACTTTATTACTGCGTGAATCAGCTTTAAATGCTTCACCTAAACCAAGAATAGGATCAGCCGGAGCGGCTTCAATATGTTCAAACATCAGATTTTCCTTCTACATAATTGTTGTGTTAACAGTGTGCTAGTTATACCGTTAAAGCGTTGACTTTGACAAGTGTTTCTAGCGATTTAATTTTATTTTATGCAATTTGTAATTGCTGTTTTGCCCAAGCTAAACCGGATTGGTAATCGTCCGGCAGTAACGGTTCAAGTTGGTTTAAAATCTCTATCAGCTGCATATTATCAGGATGTGCAATATTGATATGCCCCAATTTTCTGCCGGCTCTCACCTCTTTGCCATACCAGTGTAGTTGAGAATAAGGCAATGCCAACCACTCTTTTTGATGTTCGGTGCCGATAATATTGACCATTACGGTCGGCATTCTTGCGACTAATTTGGGCGTCGGTAAATTCAATAATGCACGTAGATGAAGCTCAAACTGGCTGATATTTGCGCCTAGTTGTGTCCAGTGTCCGCTGTTATGTACACGTGGCGCGAGTTCATTGATCAACAATTTATCACCCACCACAAAACATTCCATCGTCATGACGCCGACATAATCCAAATGTTGCATAATTTTACCAAGCATACGTTCCGCTTCAGTCTGCATCGGGTGCAGCTTGGTTGATGATATTACACTGTAACGTAGAATACCTTGTTGCTGTAAATTTTGTGTTATTGGATAAAAATAGGTACGACCATCGGCGAATCTAGCTCCAACCAAAGAAACTTCGCTATCAAAAGGGATAAAAGCTTCAGCGATAGTTTGATCGAATAATTCTTTCATAATAACATCAGTGTTATGTTGATCAACAATCCATTGACCTCGACCATCATAACCTCCGGTACGACGTTTCACTACCACTTTTTCACCAATACTTTGCCAAACCTGTTGCCACGAGGTTTGTGCCGTTAAATGTAGCCAAGGAGAAGTAGCAAGTTCAAGCTGATCAAGCAATTGTTTCTGGGTAAGGCGATCTGCAAGATAAGCAAAAATATTTTTATTAATGAAATTTGGGTGAGAAGAAAGCTGTTCGGTTAATGGAGTTTGCTCCCAACGTTCAATTTCGGCTGTTATCAACGCTTGTTGCTCCAATTCAAACAGAGCTTGTTGGAATGCAAGAGGTACAACATTAATATCTAAAGGCGCACCGGCATAACGTAACATTCGACCTAATTGTCCATTACCTAAAACGTAAATTGTTGGATAAAGAGAACTTTTTTGCATAATTATTGATCTATAACTCGTGGATCGGGATGATTTAATACATCGTCAGTTTGTTGTTGGCGAAATTGACGTAAACGATTGCTTAAATCAGCATTAAAAACGCCAAGAATTTGTGCTGCAAGTAACCCTGCGTTTGCCGCACCGGCAGGCCCAATTGCCAATGTACCGACCGGAATGCCTTTTGGCATCTGTACAATAGAATATAAACTATCTACACCACTCAACATTGAGCTTTTTACTGGCACGCCAAGTACAGGAACAAGAGTTTTAGCTGCTAACATTCCAGGCAAATGCGCTGCACCGCCAGCTCCAGCAATAATAACTTTATAGCCATTTTCAGCAGCAGTTTCAGCAAATTGGAATAATTTATCGGGGGTACGATGAGCAGAAACAATTTCAACGTGATAAGGAATTTGTAATTGATCGAGAATATTGGCGGCTTCTTGCATTGTATTCCAGTCACTTTTGGAACCCATTACAATCGCAATTTCAGTTTGAGGCATAGCATAATTTCCTAGTAGTGAATTTGAAGGTATAAGGATAGCATTTATTGATAAGCAGTGAAATATGACAATCACATTTGAATTGAAATCAAAGATAACGACAATAGGAAGAAACCATTGAAAATCCTTGAAAGGAGATTGCAACTTGAGAAATAAAACTTTATCCTAACAAACGTTTTTTTATATTTTATGGATGGAAGATTTATGTTACCAAAAGCTAAATATCGGAAAGATTATAAAAAGCCTGATTACACAATTAGTGATATTTTTCTTGAATTTCAACTCGATGCACAACAAACCAAAGTCACGGCAAAGAGCTTGGTGCATAAATTAAATCCAGAAGCGACCAAATTACATCTTGATGGACAAAGCTTAGATTTAGTTTCAATCAAACTGAACGATGAACCATTTTCTCAATATGAAAAAGTAAATGATGGTTTGATTTTAGATTTAGAAACGATTGTACGTGATAAATTTGAATTAGAGATTGTTACCTTAATTTCTCCAGCGAAAAATACATCGTTACAGGGGTTGTATCAATCCGGAGAAGCTCTTTGTACACAATGCGAAGCGGAAGGTTTCCGTCAAATTACTTATATGTTGGATCGTCCTGATGTGTTGGCACGTTACAGCACACGTATTATCGCTGATAAAACTCAATATCCAATATTACTTTCTAATGGTAACCGTGTTCGTCAAGGGGATTTGGATAATGGTTTTCATTGGGTAGAATGGCAAGATCCTTTCCCGAAACCAAGCTATCTTTTTGCATTGGTGGCAGGTGATTTCGATGTATTGCGTGATACTTTCACCACACGTAGCGGACGCGAAGTGGCATTGGAACTTTATGTTGATAAAGGTAATTTAAATCGTGCTGATTGGGCAATGGTCAGTTTGAAGAAAGCAATGAAATGGGATGAAGATCGCTTTGATCTCGAATACGATCTTGATATTTATATGATTGTTGCTGTTGATTTCTTTAATATGGGGGCAATGGAAAATAAAGGTTTAAATATCTTTAACTCTAAATTTGTATTGGCAAACCCACAAACTGCAACTGACAATGATTACCTTGACGTAGAAAGAGTTATTGCCCACGAATATTTTCATAACTGGACAGGTAACCGTATTACTTGTCGAGATTGGTTCCAACTCAGCTTAAAAGAGGGGTTGACTGTTTTCCGAGATCAAGAGTTTTCATCTGATACCGGTTCTCGTACTGTGAATCGAATTAATAATGTGAAATTCCTTCGTGCAGTACAATTTGCTGAAGATGCCAGTCCGATGGCACACCCGATTCGCCCAGAAAAAGTAATTGAAATGAACAATTTTTATACCGTTACTGTTTATGAAAAAGGGGCGGAAGTAATTCGTATGATTCATACGCTTCTAGGAGAAGAAAAATTCCAAGCAGGAATGAAATTGTATATTGCAGAAAATGATGGAACAGCAGCAACTTGTGAGGATTTTGTTTCTGCAATGGAACGTGCTTCTGGGGTCGATTTAACTCAATTCCGTCGTTGGTATAGTCAATCTGGTACGCCGGAATTAAACATAACAGATGAATATGATACCAATACTTTGACCTATCGCCTGCATATCAATCAAATGACTCCGCCAACTTTGGATCAAATGGATAAAGTCAATCTACATATTCCAGTTCGTGTTTCCCTGTATGACGAAGCAGGACAAGTGTTGCCATTGAAAGTGCAAGGTGTTGAATTAAGTTCCGATGTGCTGAATATTACACAATATGAACAGACTTTTGAATTTTCACCAGTATACAAAAAACCGGTTCCAGCATTATTAAACGAATTTTCTGCGCCGGTTAAATTAGAATTTCCTTATAGTAAACAACAGTTGATTACCTTAATGAAATTTGCGGAAAACGGTTTTATTCGTTGGGATGCTAGCCAGATGTTATTGGCTAATGAATTACGCCAAAATTTACAGCATTATCAACAAAATGAAACAATGCAACTTTCGGAGGAATTTATTCAGGCACTGCACTATTTGCTGGATAATTATAATCAAGATATTGAATTGACAGCATTAATTTTGACATTGCCGAAAGAAACTGAGTTTGCAGAGTTATTCAAAACCATTGATCCATCAGGTATTCGTGCAGTGCGTAGTTTTATGCAGAAAGAGATTGCTTCTACCTTGAAAGATCAACTATTGCGTTTATATAACTTTACACAGCAAGATGAATATCATATTGATCAGAAGAGTATCGCTTTACGTAGCTTCAATAATGTCTGTTTAAGTTATTTAGCCTTTACCGAATTAGGTAATACGTTAGTGTATAAACATTATACCCACGCTAATAATATGACTGATACTTTGGCGGCATTATCTATGTCAACTCAAGCACAACTAGCTTGCCGTGATGAGTTATTGACAGATTTTGAGCAAAAATGGCAACACGATGGATTAGTGATGGATAAATGGTTTGCGCTGCAGGCAACTCGTCCGGATGAGGATGTGTTAGAAATTGTGCAGAATTTGATGAAACATCCAAGTTTTAATTTTAATAATCCGAATCGGTTACGTGCATTAGTAGGTAGTTTTTGTTCACAAAATCCAAGTGCATTCCACGCAATTGATGGTTCAGGCTATCGTTTCTTAGTTGATGTTTTGATTCGTTTAAATAGTTCAAATCCACAGGTGGCAGCACGTTTAATTGAACCATTAATTCGTTTGTCACGATATGACAATCAGCGACAAACCTTGATGAAGCGCGGTTTGGAACGTTTGAGAGAAGTAGAAAATCTTTCTCGTGATTTATTTGAGAAAATAGACAAGGCATTACAATAAACTAAAAGAGAGGCACTAGCCTCTCTTTTTCTATTAAAATATTACAGTTAACTATCCAGCGAGGTGTACGAGTATGTATCAAATAATTCGCAAAGCCCTATTTTCATTAGATGCGGAAAAAGCTCACGAATTAACAATTCATTTATT
The DNA here is from genome assembly GCF_054166015.1 of Gallibacterium sp. ZY190522. Classification (NCBI taxonomy): domain Bacteria; kingdom Pseudomonadati; phylum Pseudomonadota; class Gammaproteobacteria; order Pasteurellales; family Pasteurellaceae; genus Gallibacterium; species Gallibacterium sp. ZY190522. Next base: position 1,117,337 of record NZ_CM135118.1, on the reverse strand, counting down.
GGGGATGGTCGGTCGCAGTCCGGCAAAATGTTTGCTTGAGAAATATTTTCAAGTTACAGGAACACCAAAACAATGTATGGGAATTACTTTTAAAAATCCGATTGGATTAGCAGCAGGTGCAGATAAAAACGCTGAAGCAATTGACGGTTTCGGCACATTAGGTTTTGGTTTTATTGAGGTGGGAACGGTAACGCCATTACCGCAACCCGGTAATGCAAAACCTCGACAATTTCGTTTAATTTCTGCAGAAGGAATAATTAATCGAAACGGTTTTAATAACGATGGCGTGGATAAGGTGATCGAAAATATTAAGAGATCTCGCTATGACGGAGTATTGGGAATTAATATTGGTAAAAATACTTTTACACCTGTAGAAAAAGGACGAGATGATTATTTGCTCTGTTTAGAAAAAGTATATCCATATGCTGATTATATTACTGTCAATATTTCATCACCGAACTCTCCGGGATTGCGTCAATTACAATATGGCGAGTTATTGGAAGATTTATTAGGCGCATTAAAACAGAAACAAAAAATATTAGCAGCACAACAAAATAAATATGTTCCGATAGCTTTAAAAATTGCACCAGATTTAACAGAAGAAGAGTTGGTTGCGATTGCAGATAGCTTACGCCGTCATCAATTTGATGGCGTAATTGCCACTAATACTACTTTATCAAGAGATATGGTTACCGGTTTGGAAAATTCGGATCAACAGGGTGGATTAAGTGGTAAGCCATTACAAGATTTAAGCACTAAAATTATCGCGAGGTTATATCAAGAATTAAAAGGTGATATTCCAATTATCGGCAGTGGAGGTATTGATAGTGTGGAAAATGCTCAGCAAAAAATGGAAGCAGGTGCAGAATTATTGCAACTTTATTCCGGTTTAATTTATCACGGACCAAATTTGGTACAGGAATTAGTAAAAAATATTGCATAATAAAGGAAAATTTAGAGAAAAGTGTTATTTAAATCGCACTTTTCTCTTTTTTTTATCATATAATCAACCACATCATTATTTTATTTTTAGGTAAGTTATTTTTATGGCATTCAATAATAAGTGTAAATGGAGCTATGATAGTGTGCGAGATCGCCTCACTGCAATATTACCTAATGATACAATTGTTGAAACAACACTAAATAAAAATGTGCTGAATAGAGATGGAATGGGAAATAGCACTTTTGAAGTAGCTGATTTTGATTTAGTAAATCACTTTATTGATATCTTATCGCCATTGCAATTATCAGAAGAGGTTTGTCATCAATTAGCTTATAGTGCTGTTGCCTGTCGCCATTTTTTATTGCCTAAACAACAACAAAATTGGTTTTTTACTTTACTTGAACAATCTCAAATGCCGACAAATATTGGGTTGGCAAAGTGCTTAATCTCGCAAAGTCAAATATGGGCAACATTATTAATTACCGATATTGAAGGGGGAATTGCTAGTGTGATTGTTTTAGATGAACAAATAAAATTACCAAATTCTCAATTTCAGTTCGGTGATGTTTTTCGAATTAACATTAATCGACTTGAATCTCTGATGATTGAAGTTTCCGCACCGCAAGCGATATTCCAACAATACGCATAATTAATTTGAGAACATAATGCAAAAGTTATCACAGATTTCTGCAACAAAAATCGATCTTCATTCCCACAGTAATGCTTCAGATGGTGTATTGTCGCCAACAGCATTAATTGCCCGCGCCAAAGAACAAGGCGTTGAGGTGTTGGCATTAACCGATCACGATACGATCGATGGCCTTGCCGAAGCAAAAATAGCAGCTCATAAGCAACAAATTACCTTAATCAGCGGAGTTGAAATTTCAACAGTGTGGCAAAACAAAACTATTCATATTGTGGGGCTAGATTTCGATGCAACTCATCCGGCAATGACTGAATTATTGCAACGACAAGCACAATTACGTTATACCAGAGCGGTGGAAATTGGTGAAAAGTTTAAAAAATTTGGATTGGAAAATGCTTTTGCTGAAGCGCAGGCTTTGACCAGTGGTGAGGTAACGCGAGCGCATTATGCACGTTATTTAGTCAATATCGGTATGGTAAGCAATGAAGGGCAAGCCTTTAAGCGTTATCTTTCTCAAGGAAAGCCTTGTTACGTCAAAGCAAATTGGTGTGATATTCCGACAGCGATAGAGGTTATCCATCAAGCTGGCGGCATTGCGGTGGTGGCACATCCGATGCGTTATCAGATGACGAATAATAAAATCCGTACTCTGATTGAGGATTTCCAACAATGGGGTGGCGATGCGGTCGAAATTGCCGGTGGCGTTGATCACAATCAGCAAAAAATGTTAATTCAGTGGTTGGGCAAATTATCACTGTCTGCTTCTGTCGGTTCAGATTTCCATTATCCGTGCGGTTGGATAGAATTGGGCAAAAACTTAACTATTCCTGAAAATGTTAAAACAGTTTGGCAACGATAATATAAATCTTTTGTGATTTTAAGAGCGAATGCGTTATATAATAAGCCGTTTTTGTTGTCACAATACAGGAGGGTGTTATGAGCCAGTTTTTCTATATTCATCCGGATAATCCCCAACAACGTTTGATCAATCAAGCTGTCGATATTCTACGTGACGGCAGTGTTATCGTTTATCCGACAGATTCCGGATATGCATTAGGTTGTATGCTCGGCGATAAACACGCAATGGATCGCATTATTCGTATTCGTAAATTGCCCGAAGGGCATAATTTTACTTTGGTTTGTAGCGATCTATCGGAGTTATCCAACTATTCATTGGTTACCAATACTGTTTATCGTTTGATTAAAAATAATACACCGGGGCGTTATACCTTTATATTAACAGCAACGAAAGAGCTACCGAGACGTTTAATGACCTCTAAACGTAAGACTATTGGTATTCGCGTGCCAGATAATAATATTGCGTTGGCGTTATTAAAAACATTAGGTGAACCTATTCTCTCCTGCTCCTTGATGCTGCCGGGAGAAGAATATTTCACTTTATCTGATCCGGAAGAAATTCGTAACTTATTGGAAAATCAAGTTGATTTAATTATACACGGTGGTTATCTTGGGCAAGATCCGACAACAGTAGTCGATTTAACGGTTGAGCCTCCAATGATTTTAAGAAAAGGCAGCGGTAGCATTGAACCTTTTATTTAACTATTAGACGTCTGTGAAGACGACAAGGAGATTTATGCAACTCAAGCAAAATGAGAAAGAAAATACAGACAAAATTGTCGGTGAAAAATTACAAAAAATATTGGCTCGTACCGGTATCGGATCACGCCGTGAGGTGGAAACGATTATTGCGGCGGGGCGTGTAAGCGTGAATGGTAAAATTGCCTCATTAGGTGATCGTGTTGAAGTAAAAAACGATACCAAAATTCGTGTCGATGGACAGCTGGTTTCATTAATTGCTGCACGCAAAGATATTTGTCGAGTTTTAATGTATTACAAACCAGAAGGAGAACTATGTACCCGTCACGATCCTGAAGGACGAGCGACCGTTTTTGAGCGCTTACCTCGCATTAATAATGCTCGTTGGGTGTCGGTTGGACGTTTGGATATTAATACTTCAGGTTTATTATTATTTACTACGGATGGAGAATTAGCTAATCGCTTAATGCATCCTAGCAAAGAAGTTGAACGTGAATATTCAGTACGCGTATTTGGTCACGTGACAGAGCAAATGCTGGCAAAATTGCGTAAAGGTGTGCAATTAGAAGATGGCCCTGCAAGTTTTAAAAAGATTTCTGCACAAGGTGGTCAAGGAATGAATCAATGGTTTTCCGTCACCTTAACGGAAGGTCGAAATCGTGAAGTCCGTCGATTATGGGAGTCACAAGGCATTCAGGTGAGTCGTTTAATCCGTACTCGTTACGGTAATATTGACTTGATGAAAGGCTTACCTCGTGGCGGTTGGGTTGAATTACCGTTAGAAAAAGTAAATTATTTGCGCCAGTTGGTTGATTTACCTCTCGAAACTGAAAGCAAAGTGGACAATAAAAATTCACGCTCATTCAAATCGAATCAAATTCGTAAAGCGGTTAAACAACATTCACTCAAAAAACGTTATCAAAAACGTTAATGTGGTCTTCGGGGAGGAAGAATGAAGTTACAACAATTACGTTATATTGTTGAAATTGCAAATAATAATTTAAACATTACTGATGCTGCAAAGTCACTTTATACTTCCCAACCCGGTATTAGTAAACAGGTTAAATTGTTAGAAGATGAGCTTGGATTATCAATTTTTGAACGTAACGGTAAACATATTCAAAGTTTAACACCTACCGGAGAAAAAATTATTGCAATTGCTCGTGAATTATTGGTGAAAGAACAGAGTATTAAAGCAATTGCCGATGAGCATAAACGCCCAGACGTCGGCACATTGCGCATTGCCACCACTAATACTCAGGCACGCTATAAATTGCCGGAAGTAGTAAAAACGTTTGTCAAACGTTATCCAGATGTTAGTTTGCATATTCATCAAGGCTCACCACAACAAATTTATGAATTGCTGCTTTCAGGTGAAATTGATTTGGCAATTATTACTGAAGCACAATATTTATTTGAAGATGCTATTTTATTGCCTTGTTATATGTGGAATCGTTCTGTGATTGTAAAGAAAGACCATCCATTAGTGGAAGTTGAACATTTAACCATAGAAGAGTTGGGGAAATATCCGCTCGTTACCTATATCTTCGGTTTTACTGGGCGTTCCGATCTTGATTATGCCTTTAATCGTGAGGGTATTTTGCCAAATACTGTTTTTACAGCAACAGACGCAGACGTGATCAAAACCTATGTACGTCTTGGTTTGGGTGTTGGCATTATGGCATCGATGGCTTATAGCGATCAGGATAGCGATTTGGTTGCAATTGATGCCAGCCATCTTTTCAAAGCCAGTATGACGCAAATTGCATTCAAAAAAGGCTCATTTTTACGCCGTTATACTTATGACTTTATTAATATTTTTGCACCACATCTAACACGCTCCCAAGTGGAAACTGCTGAACAGATTCGTGATAATGATATGATTCGCAAAATGTTTGATGACGTTGAGTTGGAATATCTTTAAATCTTATAGCAGCAAATTATGCAGAGAATTTTACTCTGCATAATTTTTTAATTTTCTCCTCCATTTGATTGTAAAATCCCTCCATTTTTGCAAAAAAGTGAGATCTTGATCTCAAAAAAAAATTATTTTGCTTGTTCTTAAGATGACATAAGAGTAAATTACACCCATTATGAAGTCTAACTTCTATTTTAATAAAATTACTGGAGTTTATATGTCAAATTTAAATCAACAAGAAATTTTGGCAGCAATTAAGCACGGTTTAATTGCTTCTTGTCAACCGGTCGATGATGGTCCAATGGATCATCCTGAAATTGTCGCTGCAATGGCGCAGGCTTCAGTGATTGGCGGTGCCGCTGGTTTACGTATTGAGGGGATTGATAATTTAAAAGCAACAAGACCAACCGTCAATGTACCAATTATTGGCATTGTTAAACGCGATTTGCCAGACAGTCCGGTGCGGATTACGCCATTTTTAGACGATATTGAAGAACTTGCAGCAGCAGGAGCAGATATCATCGCTTTTGACGGCACCTTTCGTACTCGTCCGACAAGTATTGAAGAAACTGTGAAAAGAATTAAAGCATTGGGAAAACTTTCAATGGCAGATTGCTCTACTTTTGATGAGGGGATATTCTGCCAAAAATTAGGTGTTGATTTGATTGGTAGTACAATGTCTGGTTATACCGGAGGTACAGTGCCGTTAGAGCCGGATTATCAATTAGTAATTGATTTAGCAAAAGCCGGTTGTCGAGTAATGGCAGAAGGGCGTTACAACACACCTGAATTAGCTAAAAAAGCGATTGAGATTGGCGCACATTCAGTCACGGTCGGATCGGCGTTGACTCGTTTGGAACACATCGTCAGCTGGTTTGCGGATGCAGTCAAATCAGCAAAATAGGGAGAAACCTATGCAAGTTTTAGCGTTAGATATCGGTGGCACCAAAATTGCAACAGCGTTGGTTAATAATGGGACGGTAACTTGTCGCCGTCAAATCGCAACACCGACACAAAATGTGGTTGATGAGATGCATAAGGTCTTGGCGGAGATTGTACAGCAGTATCAAGGGCAATTTGACTGCGTGGCGGTTGCTTCCACCGGCATTATTAATAATGGCATCTTAACGGCATTAAATCCGAAAAATTTAGGCGGATTGGCGGAATTTCCATTAAAAGAGAGTATTGCTCGTCATACCAATAAACCGATTGGTTTATTAAATGATGTGCAAGCAGCGGCTTGTGCCGAATATAAAGAACAGAATGCTGATCAAGTGGAAAATTTTGTCTTTATTACCGTTTCTACCGGCGTTGGTGGTGGCATTATTTTACAACGACATTTATTAACGGAACCGAATGGTATAGCTGGTCATATTGGTCATACATTGGCTGACCCGAATGGACCGATTTGTGGTTGTGGCAGACAAGGTTGCGTTGAGGCAATTGCTTCCGGACGAGCAATTGAAGCAGCTACAAGCGTTTGGGAACATCCTTGTTCACCAAAAGAGGTGTTTGAACGTTTTCGTCAACGGGATGAAAAAGCGACCGCATTGGTGCAACGTTCAGCGAAAACTATCGCTAATTTAATTGCAGATTTAGTGATTGGATTGGATATTCAAAAAGTGGTTATCGGTGGTAGTGTTGGTTTGGCAGAGGGTTATTTACCACTGGTGAAAAACTATTTACAACAACAACCTAAATTTTATCAATGTGCGGTTGAACAGGCATTTCACGGACAGGATGCCGGCTTGATCGGTGCAGCGTGGTGGGTTGAACAGAACTTAACAACATTAAAATAAGGAACAGATATGTTTATTGGAGATTTAACAAAAGCGGAATATAAATTGAGTTTGCCAAAAGTGATTGCAGAGGCTTTGGATCATTTGCAGACACTTGATTTAGCAGGTTTGGAATTGGGTAAACATAATATTACCGATCAAATTTATATGAATGTAATGGAGTTTGATACCACCGATGCTAGCAGTAAACAAGCGGAAATTCATCGTCAATATTTAGATATTCAAGTTTTAATCAGCGGTAAAGAGGCCATTCAATGTAGCCCTGTTTATCCTGATTTATCACTTTATACCGAATATGATGAAAAAGATGATTACCAATTAACACCGGATATTGATGCCAAAAGTGAAATTGTGTTGCGCCCGAAAATGTTTGCGATTTTTCTTCCTTATGAACCGCATAAACCGGGCTGTAATGTCGAAGGCAAAGTGCAACATTTGAAAAAATTGGTGGTAAAAATTCCGGTTACCTTGCTTTAAGTAAAGGGAGGCGTTATGTCTGAAAGCGGAAAAATTCTTGATACGATTGGAGCATTGCAAACCAGTTTGACGAAAACGGAAAAGCGAATTGCGGCGGCAATTTTGGCTTCACCGAATTTGTTAAGCCAATCTTCTTTGTCGGAAGTTTCGGAACAACTCAATGTTGGTGAAGCGACTTTTATTCGATTTTGCCGGACACTCGGCTTTAAAGGTTATACCGATTTCAAATTAGAGCTTGCGATTGAATTGGCGACACAAGAGAAGCAGAACCAAACCTTGTTGGATACAGAAGTATCGGAAGAGGATAACGCATTTGAAATTGCCAAAAAATTACAAACTGCGTTGGTGAATGTGGTGGGGGAAACCATCAATTTGCTTGATTTTGATCAGTTGGATCAAGTGGTTAATGAACTTTACAAAGCTAAACGTATTTTCTTGTTCGGTGTCGGTTCATCAGGCATTACCGCTGAAGATGTAAAACATAAATTAATGCGCATCGGCTTGCAGGTGGATGCAACCACGAATAACCACTTTATGTATATGCAGGCTTCGCTGATGAAAGCGGGAGATGTGGTGATCGGGATTAGTCATTCCGGTTATTCGGAAGAGATCATCCGTGCGTTACGCATTGCGAAGAAAGCTGGAGCAAAAACCGTCGCGTTGACGCACAATTTACGCTCGCCAATTACCGAAGAAGCGGATTATGTTTTGATTAATGGTAATCGCCAAGGGCAAATGCAAGGGGATTCAATCGGTACAAAAATTGCTCAGTTGTTTGTGATGGATCTGATTTATGCGTTGTTGGTGCGTAAAGAAGAACAAAAAGCGATTAAAGCGAAACAGAAAACCATTAATGTTATTTTGGAACAACGAATTAAATAACTCTGTTAATAAAGGAAAATTTTATGAAAAATTTAAAAGGTATCTTCAGTGCATTATTAGTTTCTTTTAATGCCGACGGCTCAATCAATGAAAAAGGATTACGTGAAATTATCCGTTACAACATTGATAAAATGAAAGTGAATGGTTTGTATGTCGGTGGCAGCACCGGCGAAAACTTTATGCTTTCAACCGCAGAGAAAAAAGAGATTTTCCGCATTGCCAAAGATGAAGCGAAAGATGAAGTGGCATTAATCGCACAAGTTGGTAGCGTTAATTTACAGGAAGCGGTTGAGTTGGGTAAATATGCAACTGAATTAGGTTATGACTCTCTTTCTGCAGTAACACCTTTCTATTACAAATTCAGTTTTGCTGAAATCAAAAACTATTACGACACCATCGTGGCGGAAACCGGTAATAATATGATCGTTTACTCAATTCCGTTCTTAACCGGCGTGAATATCGGTGTGGAACAGTTTGGTGAACTTTATAAAAATCCAAAAATTATTGGCGTAAAATTCACTGCCGGTGATTTCTATTTATTGGAACGCGTGCGTAAAGCTTATCCGAACCACCTTATCTGGGCTGGTTTTGATGAAATGATGCTTTCCGCTGCAGTATTGGGCGTGGACGGTGCAATCGGCAGTACCTTCAATGTCAACGGTGTGCGTGCAAGACAAATTTTTGAATTGGCTCAACAAGGTAAGATCGAAGAAGCTCGTCAAATTCAACACGTTACCAACGACTTGATCGAAGGCATTTTATCTAACGGACTTTATCTCACCATTAAAGAGTTATTGAAATTAGATGGCGTGGATGCCGGTTATTGCCGCGAACCGATGACCAAAGAATTAACTCCAGAAAAAATCGCATTTGCGAAAGAGTTAAAATCAAAATATCTTGCTTAATAGTGCCAGAAATAGAGAAGAAAACCGGTGGAAACACCGGTTTTTTGTTGGTTTGTGAATGTTAGTTTTTTACAAGATGTTTATGAGTTTGCACGGTTAATGTGTAGAAGATCAGACTTGATCTTCTACATATTATCTTACAAAATCTCTCCCACGCTGACTTTTCCATTCATCTTCGATGGCAGTGTAGAGCATTCTTGGCTGCTTGCATCACAAATTTCAACTTCACTTCGCTCTTCTGGTAAAGAAACATTTTGTATTATGTTATCTATTTGATTTAAAGAGGTTGGAAGGTTCATGTTACTCGCTTGTTGTAAACCTAAATTGCTTGCTTTGACACCTTGAATTTGATCAATATTGCGTAGCATATCTCTTAAGCTCAGTGCCTGACTTTTGCCAGTAACAACATTTGAGGCAAGAGAAACAATGCGTGGTCGTTCAAAATAATTGAAGATAGCACTTTTCATTACTTTGATATTCGGAACATAATCTTTGCTAGAATTATCGTAAGATTTAAAGGCTCTTGCACCATTAGGGGCAAAAATATTAAACTCGAGATTGCTTAATGTTGTCCCCGATATAACATTTCCTTTTTCATCTCTTTGGATAATATCGCCCACATCAAAACCTATTCCTTCAATAAAGTAGTCCGCACTATTTGCACCAAATACGGAACCACTGTCTTTTGGATAAGGCCCAGTATGAATAACGGTAATGCGTAAATCTTTTGCCGAAGACTCTCCACTTAACGTTGTTTTTCCACTGGTTCGGATACTATACCCCTGATAGGTTTTGGCATAAATACTGCTATTTTTACCAACAACATCACCAATTAAGAAAATACCAGCTGCTCCCGGCATTGCTGATGTATTCAGCTTATCCTCACCGCTGACGAATAGGTGGCTATGATCTAATCGAATATTCTTTGCATTTATCCCTATTTTGCTGGCTTTAGGCATAAAATCATCATAAAGCGGTCGAGCATAATTGACCGTTAAACGGCTATTTTGAATATCGACATCTTTGGCAAGTAAATGCATAAATCCATCTTTGCTATTTAGTTGGCTATCTCGAATGGTGATTTTTGTGCCATCAATATGCGAACGCTGGCTTGTGGCATCGCCAGTCCATTCAGCAAAGGCTCTGTTTAACTCTCTATTTGCCGCACGAGTTGCTCTTTCACTATGGGCAAGTTTACGTGTAAACGGTTTGTTATTTACATCCCAATTATACTGATTAAAATCATAACGTTCGTTTAAGACGGAAAAATTCCCTCGTGTAATGCGTTCTTCTAAATTCGCAATCAGATATTCATAGCCTTGCTTTTTCACATTTTCAGATAAATTAGTCTCTTTGCTGAAATAAGAACGCTGATTACCTGCATTGATATAGATTCCAATCTCATCTTTACTGGTAACTTTATTTAACTGCACTGTTTTAAATCCGTCCGCAATGATGAAGTCTTTACTTTTTTGGAAAGTGACTTCGTTTAGTTCAACGTTAAATGGGGCATACTGATGCCCAGTCAGACCAGGAATATCGGTGGTTTGTTTAGCAACTTCAATTTTTTTCCAATTTGAATTAATGGTATTGCCATCAGAAAATGTCGAGCGAGATAAAACGGTATCCACTTGAGCAGGAACTGTTACTAACTTGTCTTGCACAAACGCCTTGAAATTCTCTTTTACAAAAGTATAAAAATTAACATTTTCAACATTCTTATTTTGAATCGTTGGGTTTTCTACAAATTGCCTCCAAAGTTCTGGTAAAGAAATCTGCTGATTATCTTTAGTTTGGAATTTTGAGTTAAAATCATAAAACTTAATGTTTTTTAATAATTCATTTAGCGTTTTCTGTTTTAATGAGGTGCCTGTTACATTGTATAAGGAAATCAATTGCCCGTTTTCTTGTTTTACTTGCAAGATATTTTCTTGTAAAGGCACAAATCCTGTTGCACTTCCAATGCCGAAAGAGCCTCCACCAAGATTAATATGGCTTCTTTGTAAACGAATCGTTGCTTCATTATCCTTGGCATTATTGGCTAAAATCATTACATTATGTTTTCCGCCTTCAATATGATTAAACTCTGCATTTTGAATTTCAAGCTGAGTTTGTGTACTGATTGTTGTTAAAGGTAAGGCAATATTCTGTTTTAGCTTTTCCGATAAACTCTGTGACACCATTAAAGGATAAATCTGTTTTTTCTCGTCATTCAGAAAGCCTGTTTTCGTTTTACTGTTGTCAATACCTTGAGAAACAGGACGACGATTATTCAAAATCGATGCTAATAATGTCAAATCTTCAAATTTTGCATCGGGTTTGGTTTTTTTAACTTCTTCTAAAATCTGAGTGACATTTGATTTTAATAAATAAACGGCTGGAGCAGTATAAACGCGTTCCCCAACCTTAACGGTTTGATCGCCCGATAAAAGAGATAACTGTGTCTCATTAATGCCCAGTTTATTAATAAGTTCTTGTTTTTGATCCTCAATAACTTTCGTTGTCAAAGAATCCAATTCATTTTTCTTGAGGAAAGAAAAATCTTTTGCCTTAATCTTCTCTTCTAATATGTCAGCAATTTTACTGTTAATGGAATCAAGTTTATCATTACGTTTAATAATTTTGATATCGCTCAATTCACCATTTTTTTCGTTATAACTAATTTCTAAAATGCGTTCATCATGATAAGGCAAGCGTAATGCTTCAAACTTCTGATTAAATTCAGGGCTATAACCTCTCCTGTCTGTTTGATAGCCTCCATTTTTAGCACTAATCACAAAAACGACATCACTTTGATTGGCATAGCGTTTCCCATCATCCCCAATTAAACCATTCTCGGATTGTTCGGCTTTAGCAATCGTTTTTTTGTCCGCTGTATAAAGAATTTTTCCTTGTTCATCTCGCGCCATTTTTCCTGATTGGAAACGATCATTGTGGTGATAAGTGGCTTGTTTAACTTTGTCTGTTTGTGCAAGTGCGGTAATTTTTCCGCCTATTTTTATGCTCGCATCTTTGTCTTTCCCCGTTTGTATAATTTTAAGGGTAGCCCCATTACGGCTATCTTTGCCATAGCGAATGTCTGATTGTTCCGTGAGAACGATTTTTCCGCCCTCAATAGCGATGTCATTGGCTTCCAGTAAGCCCGCATTATTTACCGCTGAATGTTTAAGCTGATCTTCCCCTTTGGCAGTGAGCAAAATGCGATCATTGGAAATAATCGCCCCCTTGTTTTCAATTAGCCCTGCTACCTGTTTACCCGTTAAGCTAATGCTGAAATTGGCTAAATCAAAGGTAAAACTATCCCCCGCCCCCAACAGCACCGTTTTATTTTTCACCGCTATGCCATCAAGATTGCCCGAATAATTCAGTTTAATTACCTCTTCAGGATTTCCCGTTAGGCGAAGCTCGCCGTTATTCACGACCTTATCGCCCACCAAATAAATAGCTTCTTCCGCCTGAATGACTCCCTCATTGCGAATTTCGCCCTCTTTATCCGTTTTCCGCTTAAAGTTGGCTTCATCTCGAGCATAACTACGCGTTGGTTTATCCGCGAGTTTTTCCACCTCTTTCGTCGTGGCAAGAATCGCCCCCACGTTCACCTGAGCGTCTTTGGTAAAGATCACGCCGTTAGGGTTAGATAAAAACACTCGCCCATTGGCATTCAGTTTGCCTTGAATGGTGGAAACATCCGCCCCCGTTACACGGTTATAGGCGATACTTGAGGAAGCGGGCTGATTGAATGTAACACTGGCTTGTTTGCCAATATTAAAACTTTCCCAATCAATAGAAATGCGATCGCTTTTTTGATCGATAGTCATTGCATTGTTATTTTGTGAAATGCTGGCTTCGCCTTGAGTGAGTTTGTGATTTTTAGGTAACGCATTTACATCAATATTGTTAGCGATAGCTGAACTAGACAGTATGGCTAAAGAAATAAGGCTAAGAGAAGTTTTCATAGTTTAGCTCCTAAATGATTGTAAGACATTGATATTCCAATAACTTAAAACAATTTTAAGAATGACAATACAAATTGGTGATCTTTTTCATTTGCCAATTTGTGACCAATAGGGCGGCTATAGTACGCATTTATTGAATAATTATTCGGAGCAGAAAGCTGGAATCCCGCACCTATACTCTGTAATTTGATTTGATTCGTTTCTTCAGGACGTTGATTATAGGTACTGATCTTGTGGTATTTTTTACCCGCACCAATGTCATAAAATGCTGATGTCGTGAGTAAACTTTCTTTGAAAAGTGGGTAATAATGTTTGAGCGTAAATTGTCCAATGACAGCGTCAGATAAGGAAACTGCACCGGCTCGATATCCTCGCACAGCAGATTGACCGCCTAATAACATTTTTTGATTAGAAGAGAGGTTTCGATCACTTAATTGCCCTTTCACATTAATATCAAAGGCAAAATCATAAGGTAAGATCTGCTCGTGTCCTAATTCAATATTGGTTAAGGTAAATTTATTATTTTCTTGCCAATCTAGAGGACGATTTTGATAGGATTCTGACGTTTGATTATGTTCCTGCCCAATACTCATTGCCATATTAAAATAGGTCGTTCCCTTTGGTAGGCTATTCCAAACGCCATTTAATTCTAAATTAACGAGATTAATCCGAGTGTGGTTTTCTACTTCTTGGCTAGCGACTTGGCTATCTGCAATACGATTATGTGAAAGTGTAAGTTTGGTATTAACGTGTAAATCAGGTTGGCGGATAGTTGGATGTAGAAGATAAATCCCTACATTTTGATTATATCCCTTAGCATTTAATGCAGCGAAATCACCGCCTAATTTATAGTTTAAATATGAGAAGTAAGTACCGATTTTTGTTCCATATCCATCTAATAACGCCGAATATTCAATCCGAATATTTTTCAAACGACGGTTTTGGGAGCTTAACGCATTGATACTCAGCTCATCACCTAATCCGGCCAAATTGAACAATTTTCCACCCGCACTTATCCGATAGCGTCCTGTACTCGTTGAGCCTTGGTTATCGGAAAAAACATAAGCTTGCCAACGTTTGGCATCTTGCAAAAGGACATTAACATCTGTTGTGCCTGTCTTTTCCCCAGCCTGTACACTTAATTTAGATTTAATTCCTTGAATATCATTTAATAGTAATGCTAATTTTTCCGTTTCTGTTTGAGATAAATAATGTTGGCTATTAATACTTGTATTTGCCATTCGTCTGACAAAATTAGCGGATAATTTGCTTTGATTATCAATGTTAATGTTCCCAATATTCCCTTCCATCACGCCGATTGTAAGCTCACCATTTTCAATTTCTTGAGGGGGTAAGAAAGCTCGAGCAACTAAATAATTATGCTCACGGTAATATTGCGTAATTTTTTCTGTGAGTTGGTTTAAATCATCAAGTGTTATTGATTTGTTAAGATAAGGTTTAATTAAATGTGATAAATCTTGTTTTACTGGCGTTTCTAAACCTGTCTCATTGAGCAATTTAATATGTATCTGGTTTAACTCAAAACGCAGTGCATTATTGCTTTGCGAATGAATATGTACGGGTTGTTTGAATAACTGCCCATCAGGCTTTTCTAAACGTTTACGTTGTTGATTGAGTTCCTGTGAAATAGCCCCAGCCTGTTGCAATTGATCTTGAAAGCTTTCTTGAGCTTGAACATATAACGGTAAAGTAAGAATACAACCAAGTAGATAATTAGAATAACGCATAATATTCACCTAATAAAAAAGGGTTAAGAGTTTATTTCGAAAACGATCATACACAAATGAAAATTATTATCAATAGTGTTGACTTTTTATTTTTTAACAAATACTATCAACTCAATTAATAAAACAGTGAATGAGAGGTTTTTCCAATGAAATTAAAGCGATCACCTATTTACTTTGCACTTTGTTCATTGCTGCCATCATTGGGATGGGCAGAAATGTTAGAGGAAATAGAAGTTTCTGCTTTACGAGATCCGACAGAGTATGCTCAAACACAAAATAAAATTGAACGTTTAGATCGCAATCAACTAGAGGAAACACAAGCAACGAGTGTTGCTCAAGCAATTTCATCTAAACCGAATATTTCAATCTCTGGAGGGAGTCGTCCACTTGGTCAAAAAGTAAATATACGAGGGCTTAGCGGAACCCGTGTTGTGCAAGTGATTGATGGCGTTCGACAAAATTTTAATTTGGAACATCGCGGATCTTATTTTCTTCCGCCAAGCACCTTGGGACAAATTGAAGTGGTGAAAGGTCCAAGTAGTGCTTTGTGGGGCAGTGGTGCATTAGGTGGCGTAATGGCAATGCGAACGCTTAATGCCTTTGACTTACTTAAAAATAATGAGCATTGGGGTGTGTTAGTCAAACAGGGTTACCAATCCGCTAGTTCCCTTAGTGAGACGCAAGTGGCAGCTTATGGTGCGAATGAAAAATTTGATGTGTTAGTTCAGGGTTTTCACAATAAAAGTAATAATTTACGTTTGGGTGAAAGTTTGGGTGAGTTGCCTTACAGTGGCCTAACTCAACAAGGGGGCTTGTTGAAAGCGGGCTGGCAAATTAACGAAACTAACCGTCTTGAACTAAATTTCCGCCACACAGTCAATAAGCAACTCGCCCCAGCTAATAATGAAATGGCAGAGCCTTATACGCCTATTGATTTTTTTGATTATGTTAAGAAAAGCCGTGACACAGGTGGTAAAGTGGATTACAGCGAAGCGGGCGGAACAACAGATTTAGCACAGCAAAAAATTGTCGATACAGGACTTTCTTTGCGTTATCTCTTTAATCCAGAATCAGACTGGGTAAATAGTGAATTGACCCTCTACACTAACCGCACTAAAGAAACGGAGCAAAACCAACGCACCCTCGCTAATGACGAAACTCGTTATCGCACTTGGGGTTTTAATTTCCGCAATACCTCAGAATTTGAGCGTGCTGCCTTTATTTATGGGGTGGATTTTTATCAAGATCACGCCATTACTTCAAGGGAGAAAAATAATGCGGATGCCTGTACAGGAGTGAACACTTCGGCAGCTAACAATGGAGGTATTCCTGTAGGCTGTGAGAAATTCCTAGGTACTGCAAAATATCGCCCAAATCCTTACAATGCAAAAGCCAATGTGTGGGGAACCTATTTGCTTAGCCACTTGAAACTTGCAGAGCAATGGACGCTTTCCCCAGCGTTGCGATTTGATCATTACAAAACCTCAGAAGTCAGCTCACAAAGCTATCAAAAAAGCCATTTATCGCCAGCATTGACGCTCAGCTATCAGCCAACAGACTGGTTTGACATCAATGTAAAATATAACGAGGCTTTCCGTGCTCCGAGCCTGCAAGAACGTTATGTTTCGGGCAATCACTTTGGTTATGACAGAATGCTGGTTACTTCTTTCCAATCAAACCCGGATCTCAAGCCCGAAGTTGCCCGTAATAAAGAAATTAATTTTAACTTCCATTGGCAAAATCTGTGGAAAGCGGAAGATTCGTTAAAAATTAGCACCGCACTTTTCCAAAATGACGTGAAAGATTTTATTAATCTTGAAGTAATTAAATATAATGATGAAGCAAAAAATATTCCTGAAATATTTCAATACCGCAATGTTCAAAATGCCCGTTTGCGTGGGGTAGAATTCAGCACAGAATACCAAACGCCAAGCTGGTCGCTCTATGCCAATTATGGAATGCTCAGAGGAAAAGATCGTCAAACGGGTGAAGCCTTGGAAAATATTAATGCAGATAGGATCATTGTTGGCGGAAATTATGCCGTGGTAGCAGATAAATTTTCCGTTGGCGGTCGCTTAAGCCATTACTTTGCTCAAAAACGCTTACCAAGCAAAACCACGCAAGAATATCCCGCTTACACCCTTGTGGATCTCACCGCGACCTATGCGCCAAAACAAGGGGAGTGGGAAAACTTACGCGTTGATTTTGCGATTGAAAATCTCTTTGACAAAGCCTACACCCAAGCCTTCAGCCTCACGCCATCGGCAGGGCGAAATGTGAAAGTGAGCGTGGCTTATCAATTCTAACAGTTCAATAAAAAAGGAAAGTTATGACATTGCAACAACAAATTACTCAGGTGTTAGAATCTCAGCCTGATTTACACACCCTTGATTTAGCAGAGAAATTCCAAGTTCCCGAAGGAAAAATTCTCAAAAATTTACCACCGCACTTTGTGTCTTTCTTTACGGGGCAAATTGAAGCCCTGCTTGCGGAAATTCACACTTGGGGCAAGGTAGTAACAATTATCGAAAAAGCGGGTTCGATCTTTGAAGTGTCGGGCGTTTTCCCACAGGGTAAAACAGGCTACGGCTATTTCAATTTGAATATGGATAAACAGCCAGATATCGCCTTGCACGGGCATCTCAAATTAGACCGCGTAAAAGACATTGCCCTTATCAGCAAGCCATTTCGTGGCAAAGAAAGCTATGCCATCGCCTTTATTACCGAAGATGATAATGTACTATTTAAAATTTATCTCGGCAGAGATACGCAACGCCAGCTTTTCCCTCATCAAGTAGAAAAATTTAACCAACTGAAAAATAAGGAAATTTTATGCTAGATCGCCAACAGCGTTTAAATCACCGCTTAAAACCCGAAATTGAAGAATTAAAACAACAATGCAAAACCCTGTTACTAGCCACCGTTGATGAAGCGGGAATGCCGAATGCGAGCTACGCCCCTTTCGCAGAGAGTGAGCAAGGCTACTACATTTTTATTTCCACCATCGCCAAGCACGCCCGCAATTTGAAACAAAATGGCAAGGTGTCTTTAATGTTGATTGAAGACGAGCAATCCAGCCGCCAAATTTTCGCCCGCCACCGCTTAACCGCCGAGGCAGAAGTGATTGAAGTGCCTCGAAACACTCCTGAATGGGAACTTGGCACAGGCTTACTGCAACAACGCCACGGCAATCTAATGAAGGAATTGGTGAAAATGCAAGATTTCTCCCTCTTCCACCTTATTCCGAAACAGGGGCTATTTGTAAAAGGATTTGGACAAGCTTTCCAAGTTGATGCCAATAATGAAATTGATATTGTGCATTTAGATCAGGGGCATATTGAGGAGTCGTAGTTTTTGAGGCTTAAATTGTCGAGCCAAATGCAATTCCTCGTCAAAATAAATTTCATAAGACGTTCGTTAACCTAAACATTTATGAGGTCGATGGTTTATTTCATCGACTTTTGTTTGGACACCACATTACTACACATAGACTCCTTAAACATAGCAAAGCTTATATTGATAATAGATTTTATTTACTTACTCCAAAATGTCGATAAGTATGCAATGTGGCTATTCTTCCTCGCGGTGTACGTTGTAAGAAACCTTGTTGAATTAAATAAGGTTCCAAAACATCTTCTATTGTTTCTTTCTCTTCGCCAATCGCTGCAGCTAAATTATCCAAACCAACTGGACCACCGTCAAAACGCTCAATAATCGCCATTAACAATTTACGATCCATAAAGTCAAAGCCTTCTGAATCAATATCTAACATCGTTAATGCCAATTTAGCAATCTCTACCGAAATAAAACCGTTATTTTTTACATCGGCATAATCTCGCACACGACGCAATAATCGATTCACGATTCGAGGTGTGCCGCGTGAACGGCGTGCAATTTCGTGTGCCGCTTGCTCATCAATCTGGAGATTAAGACAATTTGCGCTACGCACCACAATGGAGGTTAAATCTTCAATGGAATAAAATTCCAAGCGTTGCACAATGCCAAAGCGATCTCGCAATGGCGAAGTCAATGATCCAGCACGAGTCGTTGCGCCAACCAAAGTAAACGGAGGCAAATCCAATTTAATCGACCGTGCTGCTGGCCCTTCACCAATCATAATATCCAGCTGATAATCTTCCATTGCCGGATACAACACTTCCTCGATTGCCGGTGATAAACGATGAATCTCATCAATAAACAGCACATCATAAGGTTCTAAATTGGTCAACATTGCTGCCAAATCACCGGCTTTTTCCAACACCGGGCCGGAAGTGGTGCGAATATTCACTCCCATTTCATTGGCAACAATATTGGCTAATGTGGTTTTGCCCAAACCGGGAGGGCCAAAAATCAACAGATGATCAAGTGCATCATTACGCATTTTTGCCGCTTTGATAAAAATATCCATCTGTTCCCGAACGTGTGGCTGTCCA
Organism: Gallibacterium sp. ZY190522; assembly: GCF_054166015.1. Lineage (NCBI taxonomy): Bacteria > Pseudomonadati > Pseudomonadota > Gammaproteobacteria > Pasteurellales > Pasteurellaceae > Gallibacterium > Gallibacterium sp. ZY190522. The sequence goes on along the minus strand of NZ_CM135118.1, from coordinate 1,098,073 downwards.
ACATAATCTTGCAATAATTTTGGACGAATTGCGCGGTCGATATATTCTTCTTCCGCTTTTGCTGTAGGGCTGATAATACGGTCTGCTTCAATCATATCTCTTTGCTTCTATGTATTGTTATAAGGCATTCTTCAAGGCTTCACGAATCAACTGTTCGCTATCCCATTCCGGTTTTGCCACACGTTTCACCATTTTTTCTGCTTCTGCCGGTTTATAACCTAAAGCAACTAATGCAGAAATGGCATCATCTGTTGCTGAAACTTTATCTATTTCAAATTTATTTTGTGTTGAATTCTGTTCAATAAAGAAATCATCGTGCTGATATGATTTAAATTTGCCTTTCAGTTCAACAATCAAACGCTCGGCAGTTTTCTTTCCTACACCGGGAATCTTCACCAATTTTGATAATTCTTCATGTTCTATCGCATAAGAAAATTCATTCACCGACATTGCCGATAAAATAGCTAAGGCTAATTTAGGACCTACGCCATTGGTTTTAATTAATTCTCTAAATAGTGTGCGATCCTGTTTATGGTAGAAACCGAATAAGAGGTGAGCATCTTCTCTCACTACTAAATGCGTATAAATGGATGCTTCCATATTAACTTCCGGTAAATGATAAAAACTGGTCATTGGTAATAAAACTTCATAACCTATACCGTTCACCTCTAATAAGATTTCTGGTGGTGATTTTTCCAATAGAATACCGCGTAAATGCCCAATCATAATTACCTCATTTTGTCTTCATAGAGCAGACTAGCGCTGCCCTATAAAAATTTGTTCGTTAGCATACCTTTAAACTGTATAAATATCCAGTTAATTGGAAAATTTTCCTAATTTATTATCTCATTATCTGTGATTGGCTTGAAAAAAGTTTTACACTCTTTTCTTGAATGCTCATAATAGAAACATTATTCCTTATAAGAAGAAAGAAGTTTATGGCAAAAAAAGATGGCATTGGTGAAATTATTCTGTTTTTTGTATCCATTTTGGCAGCTTTGGGATGGTTTTTCTCAAAGTATGCTTTAGTCGGCTTTCCACCTGTCGGTTTTATTGGATTGCGTTTTTTCTCCGCTGCTTTGTTATTCTTGCCATTTGCCTATCCACAATTTAAACGTTTAACTCGAATCGAAGTAATGCGTGCCAGCGCCACCGGGCTGTTATTCGCTGCTTTTATGGCAACTTGGATTATTGCTATTACTTATAGCAATAATCTTGGTGAGGGAGCTTTTTTGATGAGCATTTCAATGTTAATCGCACCATTGATTTCTTGGTTGGTGTTTCATAATAAACCCTTACGCTCATTTTGGATTGCTTTGCCGATTGCACTTTCCGGTGTTTATTTATTGGCGATTTCTAAAGGTGAACTGCATTTTTCCGCCGATAGTTTATTTTATTTGCTTGCTTCGCTATTCTCAGCAAGTTATTTTGTATTACACAATCAATATTCAAAATCAATTCCGGCTTTAGCTTTAACTACATTGCAACTTTCTGTAGTCGGTGTGCTTTGCCTTAGTTATTCATTAATAGTTGAACCGTGGAAAAGTGAAGTGCCGACTTCAGCAATTATGTGGCTAACCATTAGCGTGCTAATCGGTACCAATTTCCGTTATATGTTGCAAACAATCGGGCAACGTTACTGCAATATTGCTAACGCTTCTATTATTATGTTGCTTGAACCGGTGTGGACAATGATAATGAGTGTTTGGTGGCTTGATGAACAATTAACAGCATTAAAATTGGCTGGTAGCGTATTAATCCTCGCCGCCTTATTAATTTATCGAATTAAAAATTTAATCGCGTTTATTCGCCGTAAAAATTATTAACTTTTCTATTTCAACCGCTTCCAATACAATAGCGAGCTTTTAAAAAGGATTAATCAAATGGCAGATCATATTTATTGGCTGACAATGTCTTCTCCGATTGGCAATTTACAGCTTTTTGCTCAAGAACAACATTTAATTAGTGTATTGTTTGAACGCGAACAGGTACAGACACAGCAAAATTGGCGTTATGATGATCAACATCCGGTGTTGCAACAAACAAAAAACGCTTTAATACAATATTTCGCTGGACAAAGAACAGAATTTTCTGATCTGCCATTACATTTAATTGGCACGGAATTTCAACGTGCCGTTTGGTTTGCATTATTAAAAATCCCTTTTGGTCAAACTGCTAGTTATGCTGATATTGCTCATCAAATAAGAAAACCAAAAGCCGTGCGTGCGGTCGGTGGTGCTGTTGGAAGAAATCCTATCAGCATTATTGTGCCTTGTCATCGTATTCTCGGCAAACAACAGCAGCTCACCGGTTTTGGTGGCGGATTGCCGGCAAAACGCTATTTGTTGCAACACGAAAACATCGCTTTTGTTGATAAAGGCATTGAATTTGTCAATCCGAAACATTGGCATCAATTAGAAAAATAAGAGGAAATTTATGTTAAGTTATCGCCACAGTTTTCATGCTGGCAATTTTGCCGATGTGCTGAAACATATTGTGCAACTTTTAATTATTGATGCGTTACAGCAGAAAGAGAAAGGCTTTCTCTATTTAGATACACACGCCGGCGCTGGTCTTTATTCATTACAAAGTTTTGAAGCAGAAAAAACGGCAGAATTTGAGCAAGGCATCGGTTATTTATGGCAACGCCAAGATCTTCCCGAAACGGTGAAATATTATTTAGATCAAGTTGCGAAAGTAAACTCTCAAAATAAACTTCGCTTTTATCCCGGTTCACCGTTATTGGCGGCAAATTTATTACGTCCGCAAGATAGGGCTATTTTAACAGAATTACATCCGAGCGATTATCCGTTATTGCGCAAAAATATGCAGCCTTATAAAAATGTACAGGTTAAACGCGATGATGGTTTTCAGCAGTTGAAGGCAGTTTTGCCGCCAAAAGAACGACGTGGATTTATTCTTATCGATCCGCCATATGAATTAAAAGAGGATTATCAACTTGTTGTGGATGCTATTGTTGAGGGCTATAAACGTTTTGCTATCGGCACATACGCCATTTGGTATCCGGTTGTTTTACGTCAACAAATTAAGAAAATGGTACGTGCTTTAGAACAGACTCAGATCCGTAAAATCCTACAAGTTGAATTGGGAATTCGTCCTGATACCGCACAACGAGGAATGACGGCAAGCGGAATGATCGTGATTAATCCGCCTTGGAAATTAGAAGCACAAATGAAAGCCATTTTGCCTTATTTAGCTAACGTTTTAGCTCCGGAAGGCACAGGACATTGGGAGCTACATTGGATTTCGCCGGAATAAATATTGCTATTACCAATTAAACCAATTTATGTTAACAGTTGGCTTATTTTATTTAATTTCGTCAAAATAAACGACATTACAGTTTAAATTTAATGGGAGAACAAAAATGAGAGAATATGATTATATTGCTATTGGCGGTGGTAGCGGTGGTATCGCTTCGATTAACCGTGCTGCGAGCTATGGTCAAAAATGTGCTATTATTGAAGCCAAATATCTTGGTGGTACTTGTGTAAATGTGGGGTGTGTGCCGAAAAAAGTAATGTGGTACGGTGCGCAAATTGCTGAAGCAATTAATCTCTATGCACCGGATTATGGTTTTGATGTTACCGTTAACCAATTTGATTTTGCAAAATTACGTGAAAGCCGTGAAGCCTATATTGATCGTATTCATCAATCCTACGAGCGTGTTCTCGGAAATAACAAAGTTGATATTATTCGCGGTTTTGCAAAATTTGTTGATGCGCATACTGTTGAAGTCAATGGCGAATTAATCAGAGCAAAACATATTCTTATCGCAACAGGCGGTCGTCCAAGCCATCCAAATATTGAAGGAGCGGAATACGGTATTGATTCTGATGGCGTATTTGCATTGACATCGTTACCAAAACGTATTGCTGTAGTCGGTGCAGGTTATATTGCAGTGGAATTGGCAGGTGTTTTACATAGCTTAGGTGTTGAAACTCATCTATTTGTGCGTAAACACGCACCGTTGCGTAATTTTGATCCGTTAATTGTTGAAACTTTAGTAGAAACCATCAATAACGAAGGCCTAACCTTACATACTCAAGCTATTCCACAAAAAGTAGTGAAAAATAGTGATGGCACGCTAACACTCTTTTTGGAAGATGGACGTTCACAAACAGTAGATTGTCTTGTTTGGGCGATTGGTCGTGTGCCGATGACTGATCAGCTCAATTTAGAAGCTGCTGGTGTGAAAACCAACAGCAAAGGCTTTATTGAAGTTGATAAATATCAGAATACCAATGTGCAAGGGATTTATGCAGTGGGAGATAATACCGGTGCGGTCGAATTAACGCCTGTTGCCGTAGCAGCCGGTCGCCGTTTATCTGAACGTTTGTTCAATAATAAACCGACTGAACATTTAGATTATAACTTAATCCCAACTGTGGTTTTCAGTCACCCACCAATCGGCACGGTAGGATTGACCGAGCCACAAGCCATTGAACTATATGGCGCAGAAAATGTGAAAGTGTACAAATCAACCTTTACTTCTATGTATACCGCTGTAACGCAACACCGCCAACCTTGCCGAATGAAATTAGTTTGCATCGGCTCAGAAGAAAAAATTGTTGGTTTGCACGGTATTGGTTTTGGCGTAGATGAAATGATTCAAGGTTTTGCTGTTGCTATTAAAATGGGGGCGACTAAAAAAGATTTTGATAATACAGTGGCAATTCACCCGACAGGTTCGGAAGAATTTGTGACAATGCGTTAATTTTTTATAATAAAAATCCTCGTTATTTTGTTGAAATAGCGAGGATTTTTTGTTTTTGGGTAGAAATTATTCTTTAAAGTTTTTCATAAATTGACCGGCTTTTTCCACCATATTTTTTGAACCGATAAAGAGCGGTGTGCGTTCGTGTAATGCGGTCGGTTGAATATCAAGAATACGACGATAGCCGTCAGTTGCCATACCGCCAGCCTGTTCAGCAAGGAACGCCATTGGATTGCCTTCATATAATAGACGAAGTTTACCGTTTGGATAGCGAGTGGTAGTTGGGTAAATGTAAATCCCTCCTTTCAACATATTACGGTGGAAATCAGAAACCAATGAGCCAATATAACGTGAAGTATAAGGACGATTGCTTGCTTCATCTTCTTCTTGGCAATATTTAATATATTTTTTCACGCCCATTGGGAATTTCAAATAATGTCCTTCGTTAATTGAGTAGCAAGTACCATCTTGTGGAATTTTGATATTTTCGTGGGAAAGAATAAATAGACCAAGAGAAGGGTCATAAGTGAAACCATTTACTCCGTTACCAGTGGTGTAAACTAACATAGTGGATGAACCGTAAACGATATAACCGGCGGCAACTTGGCGATTACCCGGCTGCAAGAAATCTTCCAGAGTAACCGGTTGACCAATTGGTGAAACACGGCGGTAGATAGAGAAAATAGTACCAACGGCAACGTTTACATCGATATTAGATGAGCCATCCAAAGGATCGGTTAAGATAATATATTTTGCATTGCGTGCACGTTCTGTATCGAAAGCAACGATGTTTTCTTCTTCTTCTGAACCGAAACCAGCAACTTCATCACGAGAAATAAGTGCTGCTTTCATTTTTTCGTGGGCGAAGGCATCCAGTTTCATTTGTGCTTCGCCTTGTACGTTTTGAACACCTGAGTTTCCGATAATATCATTGGTTAAACCGGCTTTGTTAATATCACGGTGGATAATTTTAGCTACTAAACGAATAGATGAAAGAATACCACTAAGTTCACCTTTAGCATTAGGGTATTCAGCTTGTTTTTCTACAATAAATTGACCTAGAGTTTTCATAATAAACCTTACTTTTAGTATGAGACATTATACTGTTAAAGATAACATTTTCTAATAAATGTTATAAAAATTTTTTAAATTAAAATAAAAAAATGAGAAACAGATCACAAATTTATTTTACCTTTTGATTCAATTAGTTTATTTTCGCAATGAAATATTGAAATTTAATTTTTGGATTAATTGCTTGTAATAACTGTTCTGCCATTGTGCGCTGTTGCATTTTTGTCGGTAATTCAACCATCACTGCTGCTGTAATATCCTGATCTTGATGACCAGATAATCTCACTAAATTTATTGCGACCTGTAATGCTGGTAAGCTTGGATTAAAAGCAGCATTTTCGGCATATCGACCGGTTAAAATGGTGTCATCTTTTAATAAAAGGGCTACACCGCAATAAGCGTGACTATAAGGTGCGTGAGAACGATTTGCTGCCAACAACGCCTGTTGAGACAGTGGTTCAAAATTTTCTATTATTAATTTGTTGTTATGTGGATCAAACAGACAAGTTTTTATATCAAGATCTTTCGGGCCGAAAGCATCGGGCAAATATTGATGTAAACGATTATTTTGAGCGTGTGGTAAATGAATATAAAGTTGTTCCGCACTGTTTAATTCATTCATAAATTGGCGACAATGTCCGCAAGGTGTGTAATTTACGGTGACAGCAGTAATGGTGGTTTCGTTATTCATCCAAGCGTGTGAGATTGCACTTTGTTCGGCGTGAATAGTCTGTTGCATACTGCTATCGCAAAACTCCTGATTTGCGCCAAAATAAAGTGCGCCGCTGATGCCGTGTGCCACAGCACCAACATTAAAATTGGAAATAGGAGTAACGGAATAACAAGCCGCGATAGGAAGTAATTGCAATGCCAAATGGTTTACGCTTAAATTGAAGTTTTTGCAGAGATCACTGACGGTTTGAGGCGATAATTTTCCAACAAAATGTTGTTGAGAAAGGGCTTGATAAATGTCATTAGCAAGAATTTGATCATCCCACTGTGCGAGCTGCATCTGAATTGCTTTAATTTTTGGATTAGTTGTTGCCATCATAATATCCCTCTTATTTCTGACGTATGACATTATAATAAAACAAATCTTTTTATTCGGTTTAAATAACCTTCATTTTTGTGACGTAGGTAAAATTATTTGCGATAAATATTGTTTTTGAGCTAGTTTTGCTTGGAAAAATCGTGAATTTTGTGGGTGGTCATACCATTATTTTTGAAATCACTTATACTGGCTAACTTTTATGGTTATTGGAGAAGTGGTGTTAATGCCTTTTCAGATTGTTGCTCAAACAGAAAATTTTGTAGTTATCAATAAGCCTTGTGGTGTCAGTGTGCATAAAGATGATAATGAACAGGGTTTAACAACACAGCTTGCCGAACAGATTGGTGTGGAGCAGGTTTGGTTGATTCATCGCTTGGATAAAAGCACTTCCGGCTTATTATTGTTAGCATTGAATCGACAAGCGGCAGTTGAATTATCAGCACAGTTTGCCGCACATCAAGTGCAAAAAATTTATCTGGCATTGGCAACGGAAAAACCGAAGAAAAAACAGGGATTGGTTAAGGGAGATATGGTGCGGAGTCGGCGTGGAATGTGGAAATTAGCACCAACCTATAGTAATCCTGCAATAACACGTTTTTATTCAATCAATTGTGAAAAAGGATTGCGTTTGTTTGTGTTAAAACCGCAAACTGGGAAAACTCATCAGTTGAGAGTCGCGATGAAAAGTTTGGGCAGCCCAATTTTGGGTGATCCTTTATATGGCGATAAATCGCTGACAGATCGATGTTATTTGCACGCAGCAATATTGGCGTTTTCATTTGCCGGAGAACGGTTTTGTTATTCGGTTTTACCACAAGGTGTTTATTTTGAACGAGAGTGTGTAAAAGTACAAATTGAGGCAGCATTACAACAAGAAATGACAGAAATACAACAATAAAACGTGATTTTTTAAGCGGTTAGTATTATCATTACTTCACTTTTAACTATTTCATTTCAGTTTAATTATGACCACATTATTTTTTAGTTTTCGATTTTTTTACTCTTAGTATCTAAGAGGCGATTAGTTTAACTAAAATATTGGCAATTAAACTGACAAGCCTCCTCGGTATGGAGGCTTTTTTTATGACAAATTTTGGACGATTATTGAGTTATTTAAATCACAGAGGAAAGGTATGCAAAACCTAGAGCAGATTACAGAGCAAGCCTTAGCGGCGATTACAGCAGCTCAGGACGGAAAGGCATTAGAGGCTATTCGTGTTGAGTATTTCGGAAAAAAAGGACCTTATACATTATTAATGCAGGGGCTTCGTGAACTATCCGCCGAAGAGCGTCCGGCGATGGGGGCGAAAATTAATGAAGCAAAACAGATAGCACAATCCGCATTGAATGCGAAAAAAGCTGAGTTGGAAGAGGCGGAGTTAAATACTAAATTGGCAAAAGAGCGGATTGATGTCACTTTACCGGGACGTAAATTAGAAAATGGTGGGTTTCATCCGGTGACATTAACAATTGAGCGCGTGGTGAAATTTTTCTCTGAACTCGGCTTTGCTGTGGAAACAGGTCCAGAAATTGAGACTGATCATTATAATTTCGATGCGTTGAATATTCCGGCACATCATCCGGCACGTGCTGATCACGATACATTTTGGTTTGATGCGGAACGTTTATTACGTACCCAAACTTCAGGCGTACAGATTCGGACAATGGAAAAACAGCGTCCTCCGATTCGTATTATTGCACCAGGTCGTGTTTATCGTAACGATTATGATCAAACACATACACCAATGTTTCATCAAATCGAATTATTGTTTGTTGATAAAAAGGCTAATTTCACTGAATTAAAAGGCTTGTTACACGATTTCTTGCGAAACTTCTTTGAAGAAGATTTGCAGGTGCGTTTTCGTCCTTCTTATTTCCCATTCACCGAACCTTCTGCGGAAGTGGATGTGATGAGAAAAAATGGAAAATGGTTGGAAGTGTTAGGTTGTGGAATGGTACACCCAAATGTGTTACGCAATGTCGGCATTGATCCGAATGAATATTCCGGTTTTGCAGTTGGTATGGGGGTAGAACGTTTAACAATGTTGCGTTATAACGTGACTGATTTACGCGCTTTCTTCGAAAATGATCTACGTTTTTTAAAACAGTTTAACTAATTTGCAGGGAGATATTTGAAAAAATGAAATTCAATGAATCGTGGTTGAGAGAATGGGTTAATCCTGCGATTAGCACCGAACAGTTATGTGATCAAATCACAATGCTAGGTTTGGAAGTTGATGGCGTTGAACCGGTTGCTGGTGACTTTAGTAACGTGGTGGTTGGTGAAGTGGTTGAATGTGCACAACATCCGGATGCTGATAAACTGCGTGTAACTAAAGTGGATGTCGGTGATGGTGAGCTGTTAGATATTGTCTGTGGTGCACCAAATTGTCGTAAAGGATTAAAAGTGGCTTGTGCGAAAGTTGGTGCAGTGTTACCGGGTGATTTTAAAATCAAGAAAGCCAAGTTAAGAGGGCAACCTTCTGAAGGAATGTTATGTTCCTATGCTGAGTTGGCAATTTCAACTGACGGTAATGGCATCATTGAGTTACCGGCAGATGCTCCTATCGGTATGGATTTTCGTGAATATCTCAAATTAAATGATAAAGCGATTGAAATTAGTTTAACACCGAACCGTGCGGATTGTTTGAGTATCCGTGGAATTGCTCGAGAAGTGGCTGTGGTGAATAAATTAGCGATGAACCAATTGCAGTTTACGCCAGTAAAATCAACCATCAGTGATAAAGTAGCGATTGAATTAAATGCACCTGAGGCTTGCCCACGTTATTTATTGCGTATGGTAAGAAATGTTAATGTGCAAGCATCAACACCGATTTGGATGCAGGAAAAATTACGCCGTTGCGGTATTCGTTCTATCGATCCAGTGGTTGATGTTACCAATTATATTTTGTTGGAGTTAGGTCAGCCAATGCACGCGTTTGATGCGGATAAAGTTGCTCAACCTATTCAAGTCAGAATGGCGAAAACCGGCGAAAAATTAGTATTGTTGGACGGTACAACAGCAGAGTTAAAAGAGAATACATTGTTAATCGCTGATCAAAATGGGCCATTAGCAATGGCTGGCATTTTTGGCGGTGAAGCAAGCGGTGTGAGTGCAAATACAAAAAATGTGATTTTAGAATCTGCCTTTTTTGCTCCGTTGGCTATTACTGGGCGTGCTAGACAGTATGGTTTGCATACAGATTCTTCTCATCGTTTTGAGCGTGGTGTTGATTTTGAATTACAGCGTTATGCGATGGAGCGTGCTACTGCATTGTTAATTGAAATTTGTGGTGGTGAAGCTGGTGAAATTTGTGAGGTTGTTGATGAAAATGCATTACCAAAATTAAATCCGGTAACATTGCGTCGTGAAAAATTGGATAACTTGCTAGGTCATCACATTGAAACTGCAAGTGTTACTGATATTTTGCAGCGTTTAGGCTTCCAGGTTTCCTATGTAAACGATGTTTGGACTGTGGTACCTACTAGTTGGCGTTTTGATATTGAAATCGAAGAAGATTTAATCGAAGAAGTGGCTCGTATTTATGGTTATAACACAATTCCTAATAATGCACCGTTGGCACATTTAATGATGCGTGAACATAAGGAATCCGATATTTCATTAAGCCGTATTAAAACAGCATTTGTAGAACACGATTATCAAGAAGCGATTACTTATAGTTTCGTTGATCCGAAAGTTCAGCGTTTATTGCACCCTGAACAAGAAGCGTTAATTCTGCCAAATCCGATCTCTGTTGAGATGTCAGCAATGCGTGTTTCTTTATTGAGTGGACTGCTTGGTGCGGTGGTATATAACCAAAATCGTCAACAATCTCGTGTTCGTCTATTTGAAAGTGGTTTGCGTTTTGTCGTTGATTCAAATCATCCAATTGGTGTGCGTCAGGAATTTGTGATTGCTGGGGTAATTTCAGGAAACCGTCATAATGAACATTGGGCAATTAAGTCGGAATCTGTGGATTTCTTTGATTTGAAAGGGGATTTAGAAAGTATTTTTGATCTCTCCAACGCTGGAAAAAATATTAAATTTGTTGCAAAATCGTATCCAGCCTTACATCCTGGGCAATCAGCTGCCATTATGTTGGGTGATGAGGAGATCGGCTTTATTGGTACAATCCATCCTCGTGTAGCACAAAAATTGGATTTAAATGGAAAGGTCGTGGTGTTTGAAGTTTTATGGGATAAAATTTCATATAAAGATGTTATTCAAGCCAAAGAAGTTTCCCGTTTTCCTGCCAACCGCCGAGATTTGGCGATTATTGTGGCTGAGAATGTGACTGCCGATGAGGTGTTAACAGTTTGTCGTGAGGCTGCCGGAACACAATTAACACAAATCAATTTATTTGATGTTTACCAAGGGGCAGGAATTGCCGAAGGAATGAAAAGTTTAGCGATTAGCTTGATTTTGCAAGATAATGAAAAAACGCTAAGTGATGAAGATATTTCAGCAGTGGTAGATACCGTGTTATCTGCATTGAAAGAAAAATTAAACGCTTATTTGAGAGATTAATTTATGACACTAACAAAAGTAGAACTTGCTGAAAATTTGATTGAGAAATTCAATCTAAATAAAAATGATGCAAAAGAACTGGTTGAATCATTTTTTGAAGAAATTCGTCAGGCGCTTGAGTCCGGTGAAGAGGTGAAGTTATCCGGTTTTGGAAACTTTGAGTTGCGAGATAAAACACCGCGTCCGGGGAGAAACCCTAAAACAGGCGAGTATGTGCCGATTACTGCGCGCCGTGTTGTGGTATTTAAAGCAGGGCAAAAATTGCGCGCACGAGTTGAGAAATCTAAACCAAAAGATTGATTGAATAAAAAGAGTATTCCTTGAACAGGAATGCTCTTTATTTTTTCTTGTAAGAATGGAGAATGTCCGTGTTAAAAATAAAACTAACATCTTCTGTTAAAACAAGTTTAATTATTGGTTTAGTCTTTGGATTGGCAGCTTGTTCATCATATCGCCATTCATATAACAGTCGAATGCCTGATCCGATTTATACGATGGCGCAACTTAGTGAGCAGCAACACGAATGGTATCGTACTCCTTATCGAATAGGCGGCAATACGAAAAGTGGTGTTGATTGTTCCGGCTTTGTGATGAGAACGTTTTCGGATCGTTTTGCGATTCAATTACCACGCACAACTACGGCACAATCTAAAGTAGGCATTGAAGTTGGTTTGGATGAAATTCAAACCGGTGATTTGGTTTTTTTTAAAACCGGCAGAGGTCCTAACGGTTATCACGTTGGTATTTATGTGAAAAATAACCAATTTTTGCACGCTTCTACCAAAGGTGGTGTTATCTATTCCTCGCTGAATAATCCTTATTGGAATAAAGCATTTTGGCAAGTTCGTCGCTTGTAGCCGATTTTTTAAAATAAGCCAAGTAAAGATGAAAAAACCTGCTGAAAAAAGCAGGTTTTTTGTGTCAATTATTATGGAACTGCCAGTTATTTGGGCATAGTAGACAAAATTGTTGCTGATCTATCAAAAACTATGCCATGTGGACAATTTTGTTGCTAATATTTATTTTTCAAAATATTAGCAACTCTTTTTATTTAAAAAATCCTTTATAAACATGATCTTATGCTGTTTTGTTAAGCCATTATGATTATTTAATTGACGTTTTAGATGTTTAAATAATCCTTCAATCCTATTTGTCGTCTTTTCAATATTTATTTCAGTATACTTTTCAAAATAGAATAAATAATTCATATACCATTTTAAACTGGCATAAGCGCCTCTTATGTTTCGATGCTTATATGGGAAATAGCCTTTTTCATTCGCTTTTTCACTTCGTTCTTTTAAAAAAATCTCGTGCTTTAAATACCATGTATGTAAGCGAAGATAAAATTCATTTTTTGTACTTTCTGTTATTGTTTTAGTGATAATTTTTAATTCCTTACCTGCTGATGATTGATGTTTTTTTCTTAATTTTCTCATTACAATAGCTATCATATGAAATTGACACATCTGTACCGGAGTATTAAAAAGATCTTTCATTAATCCTCTTCTCCCATCACAAGTAATAGCTTGAATTATATAGCCTTTTTCTCTTAGTCGATTTAATGCTAATTTGTAATAAATATCCTTTTCTGTTCGTATAAAGTGATAACAAACTACCTTATTTGTTTTTGAATCCATCAGCACTAAAACACCAAAATAGCGACCAAAAAAGGTGGTATCCATAATAATGTTCAGGTATCGATTTTGAGGTAATTTTAAGGGTGTTTTGGGGGATTTATCTATATATCTTTGAATGGTTCTAACGGAACAATGATATTTAATTGCAAGTTGTTGATAAGTTTGTTTTCCACAAGTGTAATCAGACCAAATTTTTATTGGATCTAATTTCTTTTTGAACGTAAATGTTTTATGGCATTGGTGACAAAAATAACGTTGAAAATTATTTAATTTGCCATGTTTCTTTATTTCTGCACTTTGGCAAAATGGGCAGTTTTTTATTCATATTTCAAAAAGAGGGCTTAAAGCCTTGTACTATAAGGCTTTAAGCCACTTTTTAGCAACAATTTTGTCTACTATGCCGTTATTTGAACATTGCTGAAATGGATTCTTCATTGCTGATACGTCGGATTGCTTCTGCTAACATACCAGACAGTGTCAATACCCTTACTTTATTCAACGCAATAATTTCTGGTCTAAGAGGGATAGTGTCAGTAACAACAATTTCATCTAATGCTGGGCTAGCAATATTTTTCGGTGCTGAACCAGAGAAAACAGCGTGCGTTGCATAAGCAAATACACGTTTTGCACCACGCTCTTTTAATGCTTCTGCCGCTTTACATAATGTACCACCGGTATCGATCATATCATCAACCAAGATACAATCACGATCAGCAACATCACCGATAATATGCATTACTTGAGAAACATTTGCACGAGGGCGACGTTTATCAATAATCGCCATATCGGTATCATTTAATAATTTGGCTACTGCACGAGCGCGAACTACACCACCGATATCCGGAGAAACAACGATAGGATTTTCTAAATCAGTTTTCTTCAAAATATCATCCAATAGAACTGGTGAACCGAAAACATTATCTACTGGCACATCAAAAAAACCTTGAATTTGCTCTGCGTGTAAGTCGCAGGTTAAAACACGGTCAACGCCGACATTAGATAAAATATCTGCCACCACTTTTGCTGTAATCGGTACTCGAGAAGAACGTACACGCCGGTCTTGACGAGCGTAACCGAAATAAGGTACTACCGCAGTAATTCTTCCGGCAGATGCACGGCGAAGAGCATCTATCATTACCACTAATTCCATTAGATTATCATTAGTTGGTGCACAAGTGGATTGAACGATAAATACATCGGAACCACGTACATTTTCATTGATTTGGATTTGGATTTCACCATCACTGAAACGACCCACAATGGCATCGCTAAGTGAAGTATAAAGACGTTCAGAAATTTTTTTGGCTAGTTCTGGTGTTGCATTACCAGCAAACAGCTTAATGTCAGGCATTTTTAACCTCAGAGTTGGTTTTTTAATATTCAGATTGCAGTGCAATCCACACGTTAACAATTTTGTTGCATATTCTCAAGGACAAGGTATAACGGAGAACGATTTACCCCTTTAGCAACAAACCCTGATAAGTGGGTCGGGCGTTGTTGATATACGGCTATTGCAGCATCTTGCGAATCAAACTCAGCAAAAATGCACGCGCCAGTCCCTGTTAAACGGGTCGGTGCATATTGTACCAACCACTGAATAGCTTGTTCAACCTCAGGATAATGATCTCGCACAACTTTTTCGCAATCGTTTGTATAAATGCAAGATAATAGTTGTGATAAAGATCGTTTCGGCGTATCTCTTGGCAATTTCGGATCTTGAAAGATTTTTGCGGTAGAAATTGCTACCTCCGGTTTTAATACTACATAATATTTTTCATCTGGTTCACAATAGCTGATTTTTTCACCGACACCTTCGGCAAAAGCAGATTTACCGTGAACAAAAATCGGCACATCCGCACCGAGTTTTAAACCGAGTTCGGCTAATTGAGAGAGCGAAAGATTTGTTTGCCACAAATAATTCAAGGCGACTAATGTTGTTGCCGCATCGGATGAACCACCGCCAACGCCGCCACCCATTGGTAGCTTTTTCTCAATGGAGAGAGAAGCACCTAGCGAAGTTTGCGTGTATTGTTGTAATAATTTTGCGGCACGAAAAATAAGATTATCTTCAAGAACAACGTTATCTAATTGATTTTCCAAAGTGATATTGCCACTGTTATTTATTGTTACCGTGAGCTGATCTGAAAAATCTAAAAATTGGAATAATGTTTGTAATTCGTGATAACCATCTTCACGTCGCCCATTAATATATAAAAAAAGATTTAATTTTGCCGGGCAGGGAAATGAAAAAGAACGATTTAAAAAAGAGTTATTTTTAACCATTAGAAAGTCCATTTTTTAATTTGAATTTTTAATGTTTTATCTGGGCTACTAATAAATAAATTTTGCGGCAACTTTGGAGATTGTTGATTGTAATTCACATATTTTGCTTGCCATATTTCATTTTGCCATTGATAATCAAAATGGCTTAATAAACCCTGCTGATTAACAACATAATTTTGTGTGTTTCCCGGCAACCCTTTTAACCAATTCGGAAATTGTTCTACCGGAAAATCAAAACCGATAATATCTTGCAATAATTGATGAATATTTTTATCAGAATAATAATTGCCTTTATTATCGAAAATTATGGTATTTGTTACTGTTTTTTCAATTGTTAATGTATTGCGACTTAATAAGGAAGAAAAATATAAACGATAATGTTGCTCATCTAAATATTGCCATTGAAAAGAGGAAGAAAAACGTTCTTTTTTACTGATATATCCTAATTGTCCTTCTGCTATATAATGGTTAATTGCATTTACCATTTGCTGATGGTGTAACCATACTGGATCATTGTGAGATAATGTAACCTGAGGGGTAACGAATTGTCCATCATTTGCACAACCTATAAATAATAAGGTTAATCCCGATAATAAACCGAGCCGTACTGTCTTTTTAATATTCACTGTCTATTCCTGATATGAGAGATGAGAGTGATATTTTAATCAAAAGTGGATGGGATGGAAAGGAGAGCAATATTTAGGATAAAAAACGGCCAATTGAAGGTTGATTTTTCATCATTTTTATAGGGTATTTTCAGTAAGTTTTTATAAGAAAATAATTTAATAAGTTATCAAAGAGAAAAGTGTGCTCCATATCGCATAATGATGATTAAAAAAAGAAAATAGGGCTAAAATACAAATTTGTAATTTCGTTTTTTAGGGGGATTTTAGTATTATTATTTGTAACAAACTTTACAAAGGAGTAACTATGTCATTAGAAATTTCCTGCAAGATTGCGTTTGTTTCGCTCTATTAAGAAGCAACAAAATTTATCCCTTCAGAAGCTTGGAAACAAATAGAAAAGCATATCCCGATAACATTATTGGAGGCTATCAATGAATACCAATCTATTATCAAAGAGATTAATGTTGAAGCTAATCGGATTGTGCTGGGTTCGGAACAGTTAGTGGAGTAGCTTCAATCACAATTAACCTCTTTATTTGAAAATATCAATCTAACTTCTGATAGATACACTAATAAATAATATGAGAAAACCTCTTAGGCTGCTTGGTTCAGCTTAAGAGGTTTTTTGTTTTTTTAAGAGGCAACCATTACCATCGCAGGACGAATAACGCGTCCGTTTAGTAGATAGCCTTTTTGTAGAACGGTAGTGATTTGATTAGCGTTGAAGCCTTCGGTTGGTTGCATTGAGATTGCTTGGTGAAGATCTGGATTAAACGTTTCACCTACAACGCCGACTGGTTCGATACCGAATTTAGCTACGGTAGAAAGGAGGTCTTTTAGGGTAAGTTCTACTCCATCAAAAAGAGCTTTTACGCTTTCATCTTCAGAGGTGTTTGGCGTTGCAGCAGCTCGCTCTAAATTATCAATTACATTAAGAATTTCTTTAGCAAATTTTTCTAAGCCAAATTTATGTGCTTTTTCTACATCCGCTTCGGTACGGCGGCGGATATTGTCAATTTCAGCACGAGCTCTTAACATAATATCCTGTTCTTTTTTTGCAGCTTTTTCTAATTGACTTTCTAAATCTTGGATTTTGGCAAGTGCTTCACTTAATGGATCGATTTCGGTGTTTTTTTCTTGCTCGTTCGTTTGTTCTGTTTCTATTGATTGTTGATTGACTTCTTCATTCATAACGTTTTGTTCATTGTTTTGTTGTTCAGACATAATATTCTCCAAAATCAAAAAGGGGCATTTTACGGCGACTAGTTTAACAAAAAACACTATTACCGCCAATTATTCGGCATGAGATATTAATTAAGTCAAAATTATCGCCGATAGTTATGTTAATATAAGCCTCATTTAGTGCAATTCAAGGATTGCGTTGTTATCAATTGGGTAATTGTTATGCAAGAATTTAGAATGAAACTGCAACAGCATACATTACATCGTTCGTTTCGTACGATTGGTGTTGTAGGGCAGCCTCGACACGATGATCGCCTGCAAATGCATCAAGATCTATTTATTTGGCTAAAGCATCGTGGTTATCACGTTTTAGTTGAACAGGAAGTCGGTAAAGCTCTGCAATTGAGTGCAAAACATATTGCTACGTTGGATGAGATTGGCTCAATGGCAGAATTAGTGATTGTGATTGGCGGTGACGGCAATATGCTGGGGAAAGCACGCATACTTGCCCGTTATGATACAGCGTTGATCGGGATTAATCGTGGAAATTTGGGATTTTTAACTGATATTGACCCAGATCAGGTGTATGAACAGTTATCTGCCTGTTTGGATCGTGGTGAATTCTTTGTAGAAGAACGCTTTTTATTGGATGTGAATGTGGAACGAGAAGGACAGGTTATTGCGTCAAATCAAGCGATTAATGAGGTTGTGATTCATCCAGCAAAAATTGCACATATGATTGATTTTCAAGTTTATATTAATGATAAATTTTGTTTTTCGCAGCGTTCTGACGGCTTGATTATTGCTACACCGACCGGTTCAACCGCTTATTCATTGTCTGCCGGCGGACCGATTTTAACGCCACTATTAAATGCGATTACATTGGTACCAATGTTCCCACATACCTTATCTTCACGCCCGTTGGTGGTGGATGGCGACAGCAAATTGCACTTTCGTTTTGCACAGTATAACGTGCGGCAGTTAGAAGTGAGTTGTGATAGCCAGGTGAATATTCCTTTCTGTATTGATGATGTGATTGTGGTGAAAAAGAGTGATTTGCGGATGAAACTGCTGCATTTACAAGATTATAACTACTATAACATCCTCAGTTCTAAATTAGGTTGGCTAAAAAAATTATTTTAAATTTCAAGAAACACTTTACTGTATAAAAAAACAGTATATACTGATATTTATACAGTATTGGAGGTTTCTTATGCTCACTCAATTACGCATCAATAATTTTGCTATTGTTAATCGTCTTACCTTAGATTTTGCACAAGGAATGTCTGTTATTACCGGTGAAACCGGTGCCGGCAAGTCAATTGCATTGGATGCCTTAGAGGTCTGTTTGGGGCAGCGTGCTGAGAGCGGAATGTTGCGCTCCGGCGAATCAAGAGCGGATGTTAGTGCATTGTTTTCATTACAAAATAATTCTGCGGCACAGCAATGGTTACAAGCACACGAATTGGATGATGAAGAAAATCCGGAAGAGTGTGTTTTGCGCCGTACAATTAGTGCGGATGGGCGCTCAAAAGGATTTATTAATAATCAACCGGTGCCTGCTGCTCAATTACGTGAGTTAGGCGCATTATTAGTGCAAATCAGTGGACAGCATTGTTCTCAACAATTATTGAAGCCTGAATATCAATTACAGCTATTGGATACTTTTTGTCATAACCAAAGTTTATTACAGCAGTTAAATCATCAATTTCATTTGTGGAAGCAACAACAGCAAAAATTGGCGGATTTTCGTCAACAATGTGCAGAAAACGAGGCAAGAAAACAGCTATTACATTATCAAATTGAAGAATTGAATGAATTTGCCTTAAAACAGGGTGAGTTTGAAGAATTGGATTTAACACAAAAACGATTAGCAAATAGTGAATTGTTAAGTCGAGGGTCGCAATCTGTTTTACAGTTGTTGTCGGAAAATGAAACCGCGAATATCGAAAATTTATTAAATAAAACAGTGAGCTATTTAGATGAATTGGTTGAGGCGGATGAGCAATTTAAAGAGGCACAACAATTAATCCAACAGGCGCAGATTTACGTTCGAGAAGCTTTTTCTGAAGTGCAGCATCTTGCCTATCGTATCGAGGATGATCCGGAGTTATTGGCTAATACGGAAATGCGTTTAAAACAGGCGTTACAATTAGCACAAAAACATCGGGTTAATGTTTCAGAATTACCGGTTTATCATCAGCAATTAAAGCATGAATATGAACAGTTAGCGGAATATATTGATGGCGAAGAGTTGTTAGTCGAAGCGGAACAGCAAGCTTATCAACAGGCAATGAGAATTGCGAAACAGCTTTCGGAACGTCGGCAACAAGGTGCCATTTTATTAGCGAAAGCGGTAACCGAAGAAATTAAACAGTTAGCAATGGAAAATGCTGAATTTGATATTCAATGCACTATGGAATCACAAAAATTATCTAATAAAGGTATAGATCAAATCACGTTTATGCTATTGAGCAATTTAGGAGAGAGTTTTCAACCTTTGCATAAAAATGCTTCTGGTGGCGAATTATCTCGAATTGCATTGGTGTTACAAACATTAACTTCTGATCAAAGTACTGTTCCAACCTTGATTTTTGATGAAATTGATGTAGGTATCAGTGGTGCAACAGCCAATATTGTCGGTAAACTTTTGCGTTCATTAGGTGAAAAAGTGCAGATTCTATGTATCACGCATTTGCCGCAGGTCGCATCACACGGGCATCAACATTATAAAGTTGAAAAATATTGCAAAGCCGGAAAAACAGAAACACAGGTCAGTTTATTAAATGCTGAGGAACGAGTAAAAGAGTTGGGTAGATTGCTTGGTGGTAGTGAAGTAACGCAGTTATCGTTAGCAAATGCACAGGAGATGTTAGCGTTGGCAAGTTAATTCAGCTTTTTATAATGGATAATTCCGCCTATTAGTTGTGTATAAAACTATATAGGCGGTATATTTTATTTGGTAGTGATTTATTTCGTAATACGTTTATATTTTATACGTTTTGGTTGGACAGCTTCAGCACCAAAGGTTTTCTTCTTCCACTCTTCATAATCAGAGAAGTTACCTTCATAGAAAGTGACTTTACCTTCATCACCATAATCCAAAATGTGAGTAGCGATACGATCCAAGAACCAGCGGTCGTGAGAAATAACCATCACACAGCCCGGGAATTCCAAGATAGCATTTTCCAATGCACGTAAGGTTTCCACATCAAGATCGTTGGTTGGCTCGTCAAGGAGCAGCACATTTCCGCCACGTTGTAATAATTTGGCTAAATGCAAACGACCACGTTCACCACCTGATAATTCACCGACACGTTTTTGTTGATCAACACCTTTAAAATTGAAGCGTCCTACATAAGCACGACTTGGAATTTCAAAGTTACCGATCTTCATAATATCCAAACCGCCGGAAACTTCTTCCCACACAGTTTTGCTATTATCCATCTTGTCACGGAACTGTTCGACAGAAGAGAGAACCACAGTGTCCCCTAATGTAACAGTGCCTTTGTCAGGTTGTTCTTGACCGGATAACATTTTGAATAGCGTAGATTTTCCAGCTCCGTTTGCTCCGATAATCCCGACAATTGCACCTTTAGGAATATTAAAAGATAGATTATCAATTAAAGTACGATCACCATATGATTTGGATAAATTTTCCACTTCAATGACTTTATCTCCTAAGCGAGGACCAGGTGGGATAAAGAGTTCGTTGGTTTCATTACGTTTTTGATAATCGCTACTATTTAATTCTTCAAATCTAGCCATACGGGCTTTGCTTTTTGCTTGACGTCCTTTTGGATTTTGACGAACCCATTCAAGCTCTTTTTCTATTGATTTTTGACGAGCTGATTCGGTTGCTGCCTCTTGTGCTAAACGTTTTTCTTTTTGCTCTAACCAGGAAGAATAGTTACCTTGCCAAGGAATACCTTCACCACGATCAAGCTCTAAAATCCAACCGGCGACATTATCCAAGAAGTAACGGTCGTGGGTAATAGCTACAACAGTGCCTTCATAATCGTGTAAGAAACGTTCCAACCAAGCCACAGATTCCGCATCAAGATGGTTTGTTGGTTCGTCCAATAACAGCATATCCGGTTTTTCTAATAGTAGACGGCAAAGCGCAACACGGCGACGTTCACCACCGGATAAATGTTCGATTTTACTGTCCCAATCTGGTAAACGTAAGGCATCTGCTGCACGCTCTAATTGATTCTGTAAGTTATGACCGTCGTGAGCTTGGATAATCGCTTCTAATTCAGCTTGTTCTGCTGCTAATTTATCAAAATCCGCATCCGGATCAGCATATAGTGCATAAACTTCATCTAATCGGGTTAATGCATTTTTCACTTCGTGAACTGCTTCTTCAATCGCTTCTCGCACGGTCTGTTGTGGTTCTAGTTTTGGTTCTTGTGGCAAATAACCGATTTTAATGCCAGGTTGTGGACGGGCTTCCCCTTCAAATTCTTTATCTACGCCTGCCATAATGCGCAATAAGGTAGATTTACCGGCACCGTTTAAACCTAGTACACCGATTTTTGCACCGGGAAAGAAACTTAACGAAATATCTTTTAAAATTTGACGCTTCGGTGGCACAACTTTGCTCACGCGATGCATTGTAAAAACAAATTGTGTGGACATAGTTCTCGCTGTTTGTTTTGTGATTGGATAAAACCGTTATTTTACTGGAAATTATTGCTTTTGACCATTTCACGATGAAAATTTAAGTAACACCGAAAAAATGAAAAGATCTTATGAATCATATTGGCTAAATAAAACATAAAAATATGCTTTTATATATAAAATATGATTGCAACAGGGAACATTGGAATAGTAATATCAATCAAGCTATTTATATAAATAGTGCAACACAGCATTATATTAATCACTATTGCTATTTGAGGAATCTTTGATGTCAAGACCAATAAATTTTGTAATGATTTCACCCCATTTTCCCACCAATTTTGAAACGTTTGCACATAGATTGCGTGAAAGCGGTTTTAATACATTAGGAATTGCCGATGCGCCTTATGAGTCATTAAGCGAGGGGTTACGCAATTCGCTAACAGAATATTATCGTGTTGATAATATGGAAGATTATGATCAGGTTTATCGTGCGGTTGGTTATTTTGCGCATAAGTATGGACGCATTGATCGCATTGAATCGCATAATGAATATTGGTTGGAATTGGATGCAAAACTTCGTACTGATTTTAATGTGTTTGGTTATAAAAACGAAGATATGAAAATGATTAAAACCAAATCACAAATGAAAGAAGTGTTTAAAAAAGCAGGGCTGAAAGTGGCGAAAGGGCGTGTTTTTTCTGATGAAGAGGATGCTCATCGTTTGGCTGCAGAATTAAAATTGCCAGTGATTATTAAACCGAATTCGGGTGTTGGAGCGAGTGACACTTATAAAATTCGTACAAAACAAGATTTAATACATTTCTTTGAACATAAAGCACCAAATGTTGAATATATTATGGAGGAATTTATCGATGGAGATATTGTGACGTTTGATGGTTTAGCCGATCACAATGGGAATATCGTATTCTATTCCAGTTTAGAATATTCTGAAGCAGTGTTAGATACAGTGGAGAAAGACGGTGATATGTTCTATTTTGTGCCACGTGAAATTTCACCAAAATTAATTGAGCTAGGTAAAGTTTGCGTAGAGGCATTTAATGTTAAAGAACGTTTTTTCCATTTTGAGTTTTTCCGTGTTAAGGGCAGCAACGAAATATTACCCCTTGAAATTAACTGCCGTCCACCGGGTGGTTTAACCATTGATATGTGGAATTATGCCAATGATTTTGATGTATTTAATGAATATGCCAATATTGTTAAAGAAAATAGATTCTATGCACATATTACTCATCCGTGGAATGTGGCTTATATTTCGCGTAAAGCAAATAAAAATTATGTGAATACAACACAGGCGATTTGTGAGAAGTTCGGTAACAGTATTATCAGCGTGCAACAAGTGCCTGGCATTTTTGCGAAAATTATGGGCGAAGAAGGGATTTTAGCGAGAACTGAAACTCTGGAGCAGATGCGGGAAATTATTCAATTTGCACATCAAAAACAATAATTGAGAGGAAGTGAATTATGCATTTTGAGAGAAGAAGTCATTGGAGTGGAGAATTAGGTCGTGAAATGTATTTTAATGTTTATGGTCACGCCGGTAAGCCTGTAATTGTGTTTCCATCCTCAGGAGGTGATCAAAATGAATATGGTAATTTCGGAATGATTGAGGCGTGTCACTCTTTTATCGAACGTGGATTACTAAAGTTTTATACTCCTGATTCTTATGATAAAGAGTCGTGGTTGGCAACTTACAAATCCGGACACGATATGGCATTAGCACACGATGCTTATGATCGTTATATCATCAATGAATTGGTGCCATTAATTCGGCACGAATCGCAATGGGGTGGCGCAATGATGGCGACCGGTTGCAGTATGGGGGCGTTTCATACCATTAATTTTGCATTGCGTCATCCGGATTTGTTTGATGTGGCGATTGCGCTAAGTGGCGTTTATGATGCTCGTTTCTTTACTGGGGAATTTTATGGGGATCAGGCGATATATTTCAATTCGCCGATAGATTATCTTTGGGGACAGCAGGATAGTTGGTTTTTAGATCGTTATCGACAAAATCACTATATTGTGGCAGTAGGACAAGGCGCTTGGGAAGAGCAGCACGTTGCAGATACTGCACGTTTGCAAGAGGCTTTTCAGGCGAAAGGCATTGTTGCTTGGTTTGATTTTTGGGGATACGATGTTGATCACGATTGGCCGTGGTGGAAGAAACAGATGCCATTTTTTCTAAGTAAATTGGAAGAACAGGGTATCATTTAGTCAGTATAGTTATTCGTTTTTTATTTTTGCCGACAGGATTGATTCTTTCAAAGATAAATGGAGTATAAAATTCGTCGGCATAAAAAAGTAAAATCTCTTCATCAGTGTTTCTTTCATCACTATATAGACCTAATCTTTCTAGACCTAATCTTTCTAGACCTAATCTTTCTTATAAATTCTATAAAAAACTTACAAAATGATCTCATTCTAATCCTTTGCAAGAAAATGATAATAATTCCTAAAAAGATCTTGAAAGCAATAAATTTTTTATTGATAATGGTTCTCATTAATTTAATTGATAGTTTTTAACCCTAAATAACCTAAGGAGAACCTCCAAATGAAGAAAACCTCATTTGTATTATTACCGCTTGCTGCTTTTATTAGTGGTGCAGTTGTTGCAGATGAAACCGATAATTTAGATGCAATTGAAGTGGTGAGTGATAACCTTTCACCACAAAAAGCAAGTTTATCCGCCGGTAGTTTAGCAAAAGTTCGCCAAGCGACTACAACCGCAGATATTTTACGTTCCGTCCCTGGTGTAAATGTGAATGGCGCACGTTCTGTGGTGCAACGTTACAGTATTCGTGGTGTAAGTGAAGAATATTTAACGGTAACAGTTGATGGTGCAAGACAAAATGGTTACGCATTCCATCACGCTGGAAACTATGGTATCGATCCGGATATTTTAAAACGTGTGAATGTTGATGTTGGTGCAAATTCTGTGGTAACTGGCGCAGGTTCATTGGGCGGTGCGATTCGTTTCGAAACCGTTGAAGCGGCAGATTTGTTAGCGGATGGCGAAAACTTTGGCGCGAAATTCAAATGGGGCTATGGTAGCAATGCTGACTCCAACCAAGCAGCAACCACACTTTATGGTCGTGCCGGTGGGTTAGATGTTTTAGGCTATTTTAATTATCGTCACCAAGAAAACGGTAAAGATGGTAATGGCGTAGCAAATGCAAATAAAGGCCATTTATCCAACTATTTATTCAAAGCGAAATACAATATTGATGAAGCACAATGGGTGAAATTCTCAGCGGAACGGTATAATAATACGGCGGTAAGTTGCTATCGTGCTAATTTTAACTCTTGTTTAGGGGATATTCCGAGACCTGGAGAACTGGGGTATAGTGAGACTGATCACAGCAAAGCCTTAACAGAGTTATTACGTAAAACTTATACGTTAAGTTATGGTATCGATCCGCAAGATAATCCATACCTTAATTTCAAAATTAATTTATATAATACTGAAACTGATATGAGTTCAATGGGAAAACCTCAGACGAATATTCGTACTGTTGGCGGAACACTTTCTAATGTTTCAGAAGTTGATTTATCCAGTACTCACCATACTATTACCGTTGGTGGAGAGTATTACAATACTAAATCTAGAGCATTAAATGCGCCAGATAAACCTTATCAACCAAGAACTGACAGTACTTCTGTTTATTTGGAGGATAAAATTGCGCTTGGTAATTTCTTAATCACTCCGGGTATACGTTATGACTATTATCAGGCAGATCTTGATAAGAATTTTGATAAAAGCTACCAACGTTTTTCTAAAGCACTAGGTTTAAAATATTTACTAACAGACGATTTAGCAGTATTTGCCAACTATACTGAAATCTTTAAAGGACCTGATGCTGGTGAGATTTATTTACGTGGAACCCGAAATTATTTGCCAAGTATAGATGCTATTCGAGGAAATAATAAAGAAGCTGGTATGAGTTTTGCTAAGGCAGATATTTTTGGCAATGATGATTTCTCTTTAACCGCAAAATATTTCCAAACTAAATATAATCATTTCAACACCAACACAACAACCGATCAGGGAAGCGGTTATCAAGATATTGGTGAAGTAAAGGTTAAGGGGGTTGAGGTTTCTACTGCTTATCGTATCAATAATTTTTCCATTAATGCCGGTTATGCCAGAGCAAGAAGTGAACAGCTTGACCCGTTATTTGGTTTTTATAATTTAACCGCCTTGCCGGATACCGGTGATAAATATACTTTAGGTCTAAGTTATGTTATGCCAGATTATGGCGTAGAACTTGGCTGGAATACCATTTGGGTAAGAAATATCACAACATACACTGCTGGAATCGAACGTTGTAAAGGGAAAAATTGTGACAGAACACCAAAGAAAATGTCAACTTATAAAGACAGTTATTCTGTCAGCAATGTTTATGCAACTTGGTCACCAAAACAATTACCTAGTTTAGAATTGACGGCTGGTATCGATAATATTTTTGATAAAGCCTATAAAGATCAAGCAACTAAATATTATGCTGCTTCAGATAATGAACTCGGTCGTAACTATAAATTCACCGTTTCTTATAAATTCTAAGTAATGATTTGACTTTCCGCCTTTATTTAAAGGTTGGCGGAAAGTCTTTATTCCTCTGTGTTAATTTATATAAGTGCATCGCAATGATGCCTTATATTTGTTGTTTTTAAAGGGTTGGAAAATGGATGCATTATTTGATTTCTTACAACAATATGTTGATTACATTATTTTAGGTCTGTTGGCGTTGATGAGCTTTGTAATGGTCTGGATGGTGATTGAGCGCTTATTGTTTTTACATAAAATCAATATTAAAAATTATCAGAATATCCACGATCTTGAAATTGATCTTACACGGCACTTAACCATTATTTCCTCTATTGGTGCAAACGCACCATATGTGGGATTGTTGGGAACAGTTATTGGTATTTTGCTCACTTTCTACCAGTTAGGGCAATCGGGTGGCGACATCGATGCTAGTGCCATTATGCTTCATTTGTCATTAGCACTGAAAGCAACTGCTGTGGGAATTTTAGTCGCTATTCCGTCAATGATGTTTTACAACGGTTTAGGGCGTAAAGTGGAAGTGAAACGCTTACAGTGGAAATCTTTACAGGCGGAACAATCAAGATAGGAATGAGATATGAAGAAGTTCGATGAAATTAATATCATTCCTTTCATTGATATTATGTTAGTACTGTTGGCAATTGTTTTGATTACTGCATCTTTTATTTCGCAAGGTAAAATCAAGGTGAATGTACCGAAAGCAAGTAGCACGGTAGCATTTAAATCGGATGAACTTGCGAAACTGCTCACTATCACTAAAGATGGTGAGCTTTATTTCAATGATAAGCCGATCAATAGAACCGATTTAGAGAAAGAGATGGCGAGTTGGGATAAATCACAAAAAGTAACATTAAAAGTAGATTCTGAAGCTACTTTCCAAGAATTTGTTAGTATTACCGACTTATTAGGTAAAAATGAGATCAAAAATGTTGCCATTGTTACTGTAAAGGATAAAGGAGGCAATTAAGTGCATTACACCAAGCCTGCTTTTTATGTTACCACTGCTATTTATAGTGCATTATTTGCCGGTGCGGTTTGGTCATTTGATGGAACGCAACAGTCAGCAAATAGCATAAATGGAGAAATTTCACCAATCATTTCAATGGAATTGCTTTCTGCCAATATTGTTGAGGAACCTCAACCAGAACCTCAACCGGAAATAGAAATCAAGCCTGAACCAGAAAAGATAGTTGAAACTCAGAAACAAGAAGTTGTTCCTGATCCGACAATAAAAAAAGAATCGAAACAGCCTAAAAAAGAGATTAAAAAAGAAGTTGTAGAGCGTAAAAAGGAACATAAAAAACATCGTGATCATAAGAAAAATCATCGCCCTGTTTCGCAGGCAGTACAATCTAAAGCACAGGGTGCACCTGTTACAACACAGCAACAAAATTTACAAGGAACAGGAACAAATAGTGATGAGCTTGCAGCATATCGTTCTGCATTACGGCGAGAAATTGAAAAACATAAACGTTATTCGCAACGAGCAAAAATGTTGCATCGTCAAGGTACTGTTGTGGTGCAGTTTACTTTGATGGATGACGGAACAATCCAAAATGTGCGGTTACATCGTTCTTCTGGTTATGAAGATTTGGATAAGTCGGCAATGGATGCAGTCGCGAAAGCTAATAGTGTTGGCATACGTCCGGCAGGTTTAGCTACAGAACAGAAAATCCCGATTAAATTTATGCTGAGATAATTATTTCTTCTTTTTATTTTTTAATTTATCCCACATTTTGTCTTCTTGTCCACGCCATAAACGTTGAATATTGTCGTGGTGGCGGTAGATAAGAAGACAACAAACTAATGCGGTTGGAAAGGTGAATTCGGGGCGAAACCACCAGACATAAAATGGAATGGTTAATGCGGCAATTACTGCACTGAGAGAAGAGTAACCGGTGAGTAGGAAAACACATAACCAGACACCAAGCATAAATCCGGCTACAGACCAGCCAATCGGTGCAATTGCACCAAATGCGGTTGCTACACCTTTGCCACCACGAAAGTGATAATAAATTGGGAAAATATGCCCTAGGCAGGCACCTAAAGCCACCATTCCTAATTCAAACTGCGTTAGTTGTAGGTAATAACCGAGCCAAACTGGTAACATTCCTTTAAGAATATCAAAAATTAGCACCAGTAATGCTGGCAAACGTCCACCAATTCGTAACACATTGGTTGCTCCGGGGTTATGAGAGCCGTTTTCTCGAGGATCAGGAAGATGAAAGAGTTTGCATAAAATGATTGCGCTCGAAATAGAACCTATCAAATAGGCAATTAGCATATAAAAAATAGCAAATAGACTCATAACTTTTCCTTTTCACTCATTTGGGCTTTTGTTTATTGTAACCAAAATTGTTAGTATAGCTACAATTAATTCATTAAACGGCGAAATTTATATGACGAAAGAATTTATTTTTATTGAAGAGTTAACTATTTTTACCACTATTGGCGTTTATGCTTGGGAACAACAGATCAAACAAAAATTAGTGTTTGATTTAGAAATGGCGTGGGATAGTGAGCAGGCGGCACGGACAGATGATGTTCAATTTTGTCTAAATTATGCAGAGGTTAGCGAATTTATCATTGATTATGTCAGTAACCGATCATTTGCATTGATTGAAAGAGTAGCATATGAGGTGGTGGATCAATTACATCAGCGTTTTCAAATCTCACAAATTCGTTTAAAACTAAGTAAGCCCAGTGCCGTTGCTCAAGCAAAATCGGTTGGTATTGTGGTGGAAAAAAGGTTTGGTTAATGATTGATGGCAGAAGAATGCCATCAAAATTTACGCATATCAATATGTGGGATATTGTCTTCCAGATAGATATCTGAAACCACAACAAAACAGAATTTCTGATAAAATTCTTGCAAATAGTGTTGTGCCTGAATTTCAATGGGATAGTTTGGAAATTGCTGTTGAATAAAAGCTAATGTGCTTCTTAATAGTGTTTGAGCATAGCCTTTGCCACGAAAATTTGGCATTACTAAAACGCGTCCAAAATGAACGTACTCATTTTGGAAAAAATACGAGTATAAGCGACAAGATGTTGCTGTTCCGATAGCCAGAGATGAAATACGCATAGATCAATTTCATCCACTTCCTGATATGAACATTGTTGTTCAACGACAAAAACTGCCGTACGAGCCTGATAAATCTGGAAAAGCTCCCGTGTAGTCAATTGATTAAATGTTCTAACTTGTGTTGCATAATGTTTTTACAAAAGTGGGCTGAAAAAGAAAAATAAGCGTTCAAAAAAGCGTTGCCATAAAGGGCGCTGTTGCCATTGTTGATAATCGATGGTTTCAGTTTGCTGATAATAGTTGTGGTGTAGCTGCAAAATTTCTTTGGCGAAATCGCGATCTTCTACAATCATCATTACTTCAAAATTAAGCATAAAACTGCGAATATCCATATTAACGCTACCGACTAATGCTAATCGTTGATCAATCAAAATACTTTTAGTGTGCAACAATCCGCCTTTAAAGCGATGAATTTTAACACCGGCAGCTAATAAATTATCGAAAAGCGCACGACTTGCCCATTGCACCATAGTAGAGTCATTTTTCTTCGGCAAAATAATATTCACTTCCACGCCACGTTGTGCTGCGATTTTTAAAGCATCCTCAATGCTTTGATTTGGCACGAAGTAAGGTGAGGTGATTGTGATTGATTTTCTAGCAGAAAATATGGCTACTGAAAGTGTTTGCGACATTAAATCATCTGGGAAGCCGGGGCCTGTGGCAACAATTTGTACAGCGTGCGAATTGTCATTTTCAATCGGCAATAATGGGCAAAGTGCAAAAGCAAAAGGCTGCTGTTGCTCAGTTTCGATTTCCCAATCCCACGCGTGTAGATGATTAAGAATAGAGGAAACCGGCCCGTCAATTCTAACCATAATATCAATCCATTGCCCAACGTTAGCATCCTGTTTAAATTCGCTTGGATCTACCATATTCATACTGCCGGTATAGGCAATTTGATTATCGATCACTACAATTTTGCGATGTTGACGAAGATCAATACGCTCTAAAAACATTCGTAATGGATTAGCGTGTAATGCTTCTAAAAATTCAATTCCTTGGTCGCGTAATTGTTGGCAATGCTTACTTAACAGAAAATCTCGACTACCTACAGAATCAAGTAGAATATGAATTTGCACACCACGTTGTTTAGCTTTTAATAATGCTTGTTCAACTTGAGTGATAAGCCCTCCACTTTGCCAAATATAAAAAGTCATATTGATAGAAAAATTAGCCTGCTCAATATCTTTAATAATACTTTGAATAATGGATTGTGGTGTTTGCAAAATATGTAGATCATTTCCAATAATACAAGGAATGTTTTGGCGACGTTGACAAAGATCAAACAGTGATTTGTATCGTAATGCCTCTTTATTTTCGACAAGATTTTTATAATCTTTATATTGATTAAACCAAGCGACATATTTAGGTCTTAATTGGTGGAAAAGTTTGGCACGGCGAGAACCTAATTTGATTTCACCGAAAATAAAGTAAGCAATGATACCAACAATTGGCACGATATAAACAATTAATAACCACGATAAGGTAACCGACATTGCCTGCTGTTTGAATAACAGACGTAAAGTGATAGAAACTTGACAAATCCAGATAGTGATAGGAATAGTATATTGTAAAATAGTAATAATATCAGTGGTAATAATCATAACATCATCAATAACCTAATTAAGGAAACGTTATTTTAACAAAGAAAATCGACATCGCGATTTAATTTATGCGATGTCGATTGAATTAGATAATTTTGTCTGTTTTTTCAATAAACCACGCTGCGATAGCCATTACTAATACTAAACCGCAAAGAACCCAGATTTGTGGTAACCAGCTATGCCAAATACCATAGCCGTAACCGAATAATACCGGCCCACAGGCAGCTAAGAGATATCCTCCGGATTGAACAACCCCTGATAATCTAGCCGTATTGGTTGGTGAGGTAGTTTTTACAGATAGCATTGTTAAAAGATAAGGGAATAATGCACCACCTGCTAATCCGGTAAAAATATTGACAAATAGCCAATAGGTAATGCTTTGGTAATTTAATAACATCATCATTACGCCAAGTAAAGCGATTAACATAAAAAGTATAATAACGATTTGGCGTTTTTGGCTTGACCAACGGATAAAAGCAGTGGGTAAAAACAGCATTAATGGAATTGTTACCAACATAAAAACACCAAGCAAATAGCCAGTTGTGTTGGCTGACAGACCGGCCTGTTGCCCCATTGTCGGTAACCACGCCAACGTAGTATAGAAATAAAGCGATTGTAAGCCACCGAAAATCACGAAACACCATACATATTTATTTCTCCATAGCGTCGGATTATTTTGGTTTTTATTGTGCATGTCTAAATAGTGGTTATGTTTGATATTAGGCAACCAAATCAACAATGCAATCAGCAAAATAGCAGAAATCAGCAGAATCATAGTTTGCCAACTGTAAGCTGTAGTAATTGGCATTGCTAATGATGAGCCGATGATAGTGGCAAAGGTCATTGATAGAGAATAGAGTGAAGTGAGTTTGCCTAAGCGGTTTGGTTGATTCGCCATAATAGTGCTTGGTAACAGTACATTGAGTACTGCAATGCTGATACCGATTAGTACGGTGCCAGTAAAGAGCAGTGATAAAGAGAAAATTCTTAATGTAGAGCCAATTAACATTAAAACCAACGCCATTGCAAATAGTTTTTCTAAACCGAAGCGTTGACTGAGTTTTGCCGCAAAAGGCGAAACTAAAGCAAACATAATAAGTGGTAAGGTTGTTAGTATACCAAGTTGACTGATTGGAATAGAAAATTCAGTAGCAATTTCATGCAGAATAGGCGGAATAGCAGTAAATGGCATTCTTAGCACTACGCCAATCATCATAATGCCTAAAATTAAAAAAGTGGTATTTCTTTGTTTCATTTTAATAAATTAGAAAATAGACTATAAATCAAAAAGTAGAAATAACACGCCCTCAAAAATGAGGGCGTTAATTAAAAAGTTTATTGTTATATCACTTATTCAGCTGCTTTTAATTGTTGATAATAGTTTTCGTAATATTGAATTGCATCACCAACATCGTCTTGCCAATAACTGTTTTTCAATACATCTGTTGGTGGGTAGATGCTTGGATCTTCAGTAATTTCTTTTGGCAATAATTCTTTTGCTTTCAAGTTGGTTGTTGGGTAACCAATTTCGGTTGCTAAACGAGCAGCGATTTTAGGGCTTAATAAGTAATTAATTAATTTATGTGCAGCATCAGGATTTTTAGATGTTTTAGGAATAGCTAAAGTATCTACCCATAAAACTGGACCTTCTTTTGGATAAACGGCATTGATAGGTGCATTTTCTTTTTTCGCAATACGAATAGAACCGTTCCACAATTGACCTAATTCAACTTCACCAGCGATAAATGAGTTTGCTGGATTATCGGAATTAAATGCCAATACATTCGGGCGGAGTTTTAATAACTCTTCGTATGCTTTTTTAATAATGGCTGGATCTTTAGTGTTTGGATCTTCACCAAGTTTTAATAAAGCGATGTTAAAGACTTCACGGGCATCATCCAATAATTGCACTTTACCTTTATATTCAGGCTTCCAAAGATCCGCCCAAGAGGTGAATTGTTCCGCTTTGTAGGTGTCAGTATTGAAAGCAATTTCAGGTGCGCCTAACAATTGAGGAAGAGAATATTTATTACCTGGATCATATGGTTTATCCAACATATTTGGATCAAGGTCTTTAATCACAGGTAATTTACTGTGATCTAAAGGTTGTAACATCCCTTCTTTTGCCATTTTGGATACAAAGTAATTTGATGGCGCAATGACATCATAAGTTGCACTATCACCCAAAGTTTTTAACTTAGCGTACATTGTTTCATTGGATTCAAGACTGGAAACATTAACTTTAATGCCAGTTTCTTTAGTAAAGTCATCCAACAAACCGTCAGGTACGTATTCTGTCCAAGTATAAAGGTAAACGGTGTCCGCATCAGCGTGAACAGCCGTATTGATACCAAGAGCAAGTGCGCTAATACCTAATAAAGTAGTGATTTTTTTCACAAAATTCTCCATTACAGTAGTGAGTTAATGCCATAGCTCGACCAATGCCAAGCGACTAAAAAATCTTACGATTTTTATTGGTACTTGAACAATGTGTAAATGTTTCAACTCATCAAACAGTGCATTAAATGGAACTCATTTGATGCACTATTCTGACTTCGAAGTGAGATTCACTTCTAGTGAAGCATTCTACCCGAAAGGGTGAAGAAGAGTTTCAATGAAACCACATTTAGACAAGGTAAGCTATTCTATAAAGTGTGGGCAAATAAGGCAACAACTAATACGGATAAATATAAATTAGTTATAGGGCAACCTTCATATGTTGCCCATCAAAAAAATGTTAGTCATCATGCCACTAGGTAATAATATTAACGTGCTTCTTTTTCTGCGGTTTTGAAAATATTATCTTTAATCACATTTTTAACTTCAGTAATTAATAATTTATGAATGGTATGTAATCTTGGTTTCTCTTTTGCAGTGAAAGGAACGGGGCGACAAAATTCCATCGTTTTAATGCCTAATCGTGCTGTAAGCAGACCGACACCAATGCCTTGTGCTACGCGTGCTGACAGCTTTGCAGTAAGATCTTGTGAAAGCCAATCCATTCCAATATCCCGAATAACATCGGTTGCACCGGCGAAAGCAATATTGAATAACACCATTCTGATTAAACGGATGCGACTAAAATAACCCAATTTAACCCCATATAATGCTGCCAATTTGTTGATTAAACGTAGATGCCGCCAAGCAACAAATGCCATATCCACCAGTGCTAATGGACTAATTGCTACAATCATTGTTGCTTCAATGGCTTGTTTGTTGACTATTTTTTGTGCTTGTTGATCGAGCGGATGCAGAAATTCTTCACTGAATAGTTTGAGCAATTCTGATGAATTATAACCTTGATTTGCATACTGCAGCCACTGTTGGTATTGCGGTTGCTGTGGTGATATTTGCATATAGCTTAGTAATTGCTTTGTCAGCTTAGTACTATCTTCTATGTTGCTGATTGGCGAATTAAGCTGCAAGTGTTGACTCTGTTGTTGTAATATTGCTAGCTTTTTTAGTTGTCGTAATTGACGAAACTCTTTTACTACGGCACTGATACCAAAGACGACAATGGAAGCAAAAACGAGTGCAAAGGCGAAATTAATCCATTGGTGCTGCTGCCAAGCATCGACCAACCACTGAATTGCCTGCGCAATGGTTGCCGCACCAAACAGGGCAACAGTGCCAATTAATCCTTTTTGCCACCAAGAAAGCGGACGCTGAATGGCTTGTTGTAATTGTTGCTCCATTTCACCTTCTTCCTGATATACGCTTTGATCGAGTTCAACTTGGGTAGGGTGAAATTCTCGTTTTGTTTTTAGCTTTTCCTGCTGCGGTTCGCTGTCTTGGGGTTGAAATAGGTGTTTATCGTTCATTATGTTAATTTGTCTCCTAATAAATATTCTAAAACTGAATCAAGTCGTAAGTGTGGTAATGGCTCGCTTTCAAGCGCCGTTTGCGGTTCAAACTGATCAAATTCAAAAGCGGAATTTTTCCAGAAATCGGCAGTTGGTAACCGTTGCGGTACCGATCCGGGAAAGAGTGTTACCGATTTTTTATCTATACTTCTAACGCCTTGAATGGCTTTAAATTGCTGTCCCTGTTCTTCGACAATCACTTGTTGTGTGGCACGAATCGCCGCAAATGCGGTGAAATCAATATCAATATGTGAAAATTGTAGATGCTCACCTTCTGACTGAACTAATTGTCGTAACAGACTGATCAAATTGGGAATTTGATCGGTTGTAATATGATCCGCTTTAGTTGCGGCAAACAACAATTTGTCGATTTTTGGCGAAAACAGACGGCTGAAAAAATTGCGTTGCCCGTAATGAAAACTTTGGAATAAAGCCCGTAATGCCATTTGCATATCAATAAACGCTTGATGGCTATGATTAAGCGCTGTTAGACAATCAGCCAGAATAATTTGACGATCAAAACGTGAAAAATGTTGCTGGTAAAAGGTTTTGACAATTTGATCTCTGTAATAGCAATAACGTTGTTGCAACACCGAAAAATAACTCTGTTTGTCGGCATTTTTTTGTAACTGTTGCCACTGTTGTTCAGAAAGATGAACCAATGGAAAAAATTGCAAAGCGATTGCGCCTTCCGCTTCTCCGGGAAGAATAAAGCGTCCCGGTTGAATAAAGTAAAAACCGGCGGATTTACATTGATGCAAATAGTCAGTGTAATCTTTGGCAAGTTGAGCTAAAAAGTGTTCATCTGCGGTCTGTGTAAGATCGAGTTTTTGTAATTTTTCCAACCAAGGTTGCGCCAGTTGTTTTCGTTCCCCTTGCAACAATTGGTGCATCGCTTGCGACCAACGCTGAAAATCCTGTGATAATAAAGGCAAATCAAGCAGCCATTCTCCGGGATAGTCAAAAATATCCAAATAAAGCACACCGTTTGCTTTAATATGACGTAATAAACTCTGGCTATGTTGGTAATGAATTTCTAATCTGGTTTCGCTTAAACCTCGAGTTGACTGCGGCCATTGTGGTGGAGATTGTTGCAGTGATAACAAATTCTCTTCATATTCAAAACGAGGAAGCTGCCAATTTTTTTGGGTTAGGCGTTTAACGCCCAAAATACGGTGATGACGAGCCGCACTGAACAAGGGTAGTTGCGGTTGTTCTACAGTATTTAATGATAATAGCTGATTGATAAATCCGGTGATAAACGTGGTTTTTCCACTTTGGCTTAAGCCGGTTACCGCCAGACGCAGTGTTTGATCCAAACTGCGTTCAATCAAATTATCCAGTTCGTTTTGTAACGTTTTTAGCATAATAGACTTAAATTGATTTAATTGTTGTTAGTGTAGCTGATTTTTTAGTGTCAAAAAAAGCGTTTGTTTTAAATATGGGGATGAATTGTGTTTTGTCAAAAATAATAAAGCATTAAGCGATCATTTTTCAGAAGTATATAAAAGAAAAATACGTTTTAACATCCTGTTAAAACGTATTTTCAAAGGAGGTTCGTATTTAAATTAGACTAGCGATTTTCGCCAAGTGGAACTTCTGCATCCGGTTCGTGAGTGATACGATTACGTAAATCACGGCGGATAATTTCAATAGTCCAGAACCAGAAAATGTGACCAACAAATTCTGAAACGTGTTCATAGAATGGCCATTCTGCTACCGGTGGCGTTAAACCGAGTAGAGGGAAAGTAATATAGTGAACACAGATATCGCAGATAATACCAGCCAATACACCTTGCCATAATTTGACTTTAGGGAAGCGTTCCGCAACCACACAATACGCAATAGCAAAAACAAGGGAGAAAATAATGTGAGTTACACCAATCCAGTTAAACGCTTGATCTGCAAAGGTAAATGCAGCGGCAGTCGGATCGATACCTAAATAATCTCTTAAGAAAACGTGTGGTGGATTTAAGAAAGCACGTGAACAAACTTCAAGCGCCTGTGACGGATCTTGACACGCTGCCACGAAAAGATCTAATGGGCTACGAGGTGGGAAAGGATGTTCTGCTCCCCATTTTACAAATGCTGAAATAATACCGGCAATGATACCGACAAAAATCGCCACACCATAACGACGGCGACTCGGTTCTGTTTGTTGAAATAGATTAATCATAAAAATTTCCTAATTTTATCAATAAGATATAGTATTTTTTACTATTAGCTTTCATTTTGTTGAAATGATAACTGACGAAATGATAAAACAAAAAATATTTTATACAATAAAAAAATAATCAATAGGAGTTATTTGGTTAAAAATTACACCAATTTTATTAAGGCTAAATCGGTTTAGTGATGATTTTTTTATAAATTAAGGAATGAAATTTATTCTGTTTGGAGTATTTTAATTAAGATTATGATATTTTTTGTATCTAGAATTAAAAACAAAGTATTGATTAAGATCGTGATTTTGATGATTTAATAGACTATTAACGATAATATCCTTTTA
Organism: Gallibacterium sp. ZY190522; assembly: GCF_054166015.1. Classification (NCBI taxonomy): domain Bacteria; kingdom Pseudomonadati; phylum Pseudomonadota; class Gammaproteobacteria; order Pasteurellales; family Pasteurellaceae; genus Gallibacterium; species Gallibacterium sp. ZY190522. The sequence goes on along the minus strand of NZ_CM135118.1, from coordinate 1,060,688 downwards.
CAAAGGAGCAATCGCTAGTTAATATGCTGGTTTGCTGAATTTAGATGAGAATAGATTAGTAAGTAAGCTGGTTTTTCAATGGCTTTGATTAAATATATTACAATTTTTATCTGCTTTATCTTCGTACAGACGGCATTTTCGGCACCAAGAGTTCCAAAAGAGGTGTTGAATAATGGTTTAGTTTATTGTACACACGATTTACCTGTGTCGTTGAATCCACAAACGGCAGAGATTGGTAGTCATACCAATATTGTTGCTGATCAGATATATAATAAATTATTTGAACTGACGGGAAATGATAATCAGGTCGTACCTTCGTTGGCAACTTCGTATCACATCTCAGCGGACGGTAAACATATTTTGATTAATTTACGTCGAGGTGTGAAATTTCACAGTACAGGTTGGTTTACGCCAACAAGAGATTTTAATGCGGAAGATGTTGTTTTTTCTTTAAATCGTATTTTAGGGAAAAATGACGGTATTTTGCCTGTGAATGATGATTTTGATGAGGAAAACAGTAAAATTTCGCAATATCAGTTGTTCAATGAGAAAGCAAAAAATAAACATTTCCCCTATTTTGAAAGTATTAAATTAAGGAATAAAATTAATTCGGTTGTCGCTTTAAATCCTTATCAAGTTCAGATTAATCTGGTTTCCCCAGATGCTTCAGTGCTTTCCCATCTTTCCGGACCTAATGCCGTGATTTTGTCGTATGAATATGCTCTACAACTCAATGCTGATGATAATTTGGCACAATTGGATATTTTGCCTATCGGTACTGGGCCTTATCAATTAAAGAGTTATTTTCGCGATAAAAATATTCGCTTAGTAAGAAATGATGGTTATTGGGGAGAAAAAGCGAATATTAAAAATATTGTCATTGATGTTTCAACAACAAAAACAGGACGCTTGGCAAGGTTTTTAAATGGTGAATGTGATATTGTCGCATTTCCAGATGCAAGCCAGCTCAAATTATTAAATGAACGTTTGCCTAGTGTGCAAATAAGTTCTTCCGATAGTATGAATTTATCTTTTTTAGCATTAAATATGAAGCGCCCAATTATGCAAAATATTGATGTAAGACGAGGGATAGCTTATGCAATTAATCGACCTCGGATTATTAAACATATTTTTTATGATACGGCTAAAATTGCACAAAGTATTATTCCGCAAATTTCGTGGGCTTCGCGTTTTAATGCGACTTCATTTGAATATAATTATGATCCAATAAAGGCAAAATCATTATTATCTGATAAATTACTTAATCTCTCTCTTTGGGTAATTAATGAAGAGCAAGTTTATGATCCTAATCCAGTCAAATTAGCAGAAATGATAAAATATGATTTGGAACAATTAGGTATAAAATTGAATGTAAAAGTAGTGTCTTATAATTTTCTTAAACAGAGTGTAGAGGATGGTACGGATAATTATGATATGATTTTAACAGGTTGGATTACAAATAATTTAGATCCGGATAGTTTCCTAAGACCAATATTAAGTTGTCCATCACAAAATACTATCTCTAATTTAAGTAATTGGTGTCATCCACCACTTGATGCATTATTAATTAGAGCATTGCAAACTAATGTACAGTTATTAAGAGCATTGGACTATGATATGGCACAGCAATTAATTATTAGACAAGTGCCGATTATCCCGATTGCTACAGTAAATAATGTATTAGTTTCAAATAATCGGGTAATAGGATTAAATATGACGTCATTTGGAAATATTCATTTTTCGTCATTGTCTTTAAATGAGGGTAAAAAATGATTATTGCTTTGATTAGACGACTATTACTGATTTTTATCTCTTTAGTGATTTTATCAATATTAGCATATACCATTATGTTGAAAGATCCTCTTAATCAAGTCTTATTTGAAGGTTCAACCCTTCAAGGATATTTGCAGTATATTGAAAAATTAGCAAATGCAGATTTTGGTATTACATATATCGGTGGTGAACTCTTAAGAGATCAAATTTTATCTGTTTTACCTTCAACTTTAGAATTATGTATTGCTGCGATGATTTTGGCTTTGTTATTTGGAATTCCATTAGGGTTTATAGGAGCATTAAGTAATCGTTCTGTTAGTAAATTCATACGAGGTTTTTCTTCAGTAGGGCTATCTATTCCAGTTTATTGGATTGGTTTAATTTTATTATATTTGGCAGCAATTTATAATTGGGAAATTTCATCAGTTGGTCAATATAATGCATTATATGAAATTAAACCGGTAACCGGTTTTGCGATTATTGATGTTTGGTTTGTGGAAGAACCGTATAAAATTAAAATTGTGCAAAGTGTATTACAACATTTGGTATTGCCGACATTGGTTTTAATGATTATGCCGATGATGGAGATTATCCGATTAACACAGCATAGGGCGGAGCAGGTTATTTCGGCCAATTATACTAAGACTGCTTTAACTCGTGGTTGGTCAAAATTTAAGATTCTTCGTGTTTATTTATTACGTAACACATTAGCACCTATATTGCCTTATATTATTCGTACATTTACTTTGACACTAGCAGCTTGTATGTTGATTGAAAATATTTTTAATTGGTCTGGCATAGGTCAGTGGTTAATTGCTGCACTTTCTGAACAGGATTATAATGCGGTAGCAAGTGGGGTTATTGTAATTGGAATAGTGGTATTATTTATTAATTTATTAGCAGATTTAAGTGAATTTATTTTAGATCCGTTTAAGAAAAAGGCTTGGTATGATTGAGCAGAGGGTAGAAGATTTCCGGAATACGAAAGCAAAAAAAGCAATTTGGAAAATATTCAGTAAAGATCGTATTGCTTTATTCAGTTTATTCTGTTTTTCCGGATTGGTAGTTATTGCTATTTTAGTACCATTTTTATCACCATATTCTCCGGATCAACAATTTATAGGTAATGAATTAATGCCACCATTTTGGGATAAAAGTGGTAATTTAGTTTTTTTATTGGGAACTGATGATATCGGACGAGATTTATTTAGTCGTATTTTATGGGGAGTTCATTATACATTCGGTTCTGCATTGATTATTGTGTTAGCAATTTTAATAATTGGTGGTGGTCTAGGGTTAATCATTGGAATTAATCAAGGGGTAAAATCTAGAACATTAAAATATCTTGGTGATGTATTTTTATCCATTCCAATTTTATTGGTCGCTATTATTATTGCGGCATTAATTAATAGTGGGTTAACCAATGCAATGTTGGCTATTTTTTTAGCTTTATTACCTCATTTTATTCATCAAATAGATAATGCTGTACAACAGGAATTACAAAAAGATTATGTATTATTACTTCGGTTGGAAGGTATTTCAAAATATATTTTATTAAAAGAAACTATCTTACCTAATATTTTTCCGGTTTTTGTCAGAGAGACAGCTAGAATATTTATTCTAGCAATTATGGATGTGAGTGCATTAAGCTTTATTTCTTTGGGAGCATCATCAACAATGCCGGAATGGGGAGCGATGATAAGAGATTCGGTTGATTTATTATATATTGCGCCTTGGGCGGTTGTGTTACCAGGAACTGCGATAATGTTTTCTATTTTGGTCATTAACGTATTAAGTAACAGCTTATTACGATCCTTCTATAAATATTATTCATAGGAGGGAGAAAATAATGGCTTTATTGGATATTCGTAATTTATGTATTGATATTAAAACAGCAAATGGAAAAATTCGCATTGTTGATAATGTGAACTTAACTATTAATGAAGAAGATATTTATGCATTAGTTGGGGAATCGGGTTCAGGGAAAAGTTTAATTGCTAAAGTAATTTGTAATGCTGTAAAAGATGATTGGATTATTAGTGCGGATCGGTTCCGTTTTAATGATATTGAATTATTAAAACTTTCACCGGCAAAGAGACGTAAACTGGTTGGCAGAGAAATTTCACTAATTTATCAAGATCCTTTGACTTATCTCGACCCAAGTAAAACCATTGGAGATCAGCTGATTCAATCTATTCCAAATTGGACTTTCAAAGGCAAATGGTGGCGTTGGTTTGGTTGGAAAAAGCGACGTGTTGTGGAATTGTTGCATCGTGTTGGTATTCGTGATCATAAAGATATTATGCGAAGTTATCCTAACGAAATTACGGAAGGTGAAGGACAAAAAGTGATGATCGCAATGGCAATTGCTAATCAGCCCCGTTTATTGATTGCTGACGAAGCAACAACCGCACTAGGAACTAATACACAAAGTCAAATTTACCGTCTTTTATTAGCAATGAATCAAAATCACGGTACTACGATTTTATTTTTAAGCAGTGATTTAGTTTCTGTCAGCGAATGGTGTGAAACAATTAATGTTTTGTATTGTGGTCAATCAGTGGAAAGTGGACCGAAAGAGATTATTATGAATTCGCCATTTCATCCATATACAATGGCGTTAATGAATTCCAATCCGGATTATAATATTCCGTTGGCGCCTAAAACTCAGCTTAATGCATTACCGGGAATGGTACCTTTATTAACGAATATTCCGATTGGTTGTCGTTTAGGGCCACGATGTCCATTTTCTCAACGTAAATGTGTGATAAAACCACCGTTGCGGAAATTAAAACAACACGAATATGCTTGTTATTATCCGTTAAATATTCGTGTTCATTCTGAAACAAAAGAGAAAGTGGAGCCGATTACGATCCAAGCAACATTAACTGGAAAAGAAGAGTAATAAGATGGGTGAAGTAGTATTACGCATTGAGAATTTGACTAAAACCTTCCCGACTAGCGGCAAATCCTTATTTAATCGAGCTTTTGATGCAGTTAGAGATATTTCATTTCAATTGGAACAAAAGCAAACATTAGCAATTATTGGCGAAAACAGTTCGGGTAAATCAACTTTGGCAAAAATGATTATGGGCATTACTGAGCCAAGCCGAGGTGAAATTTATTTTAAAAATAAATTGCTGAAATTTGGTGACTATTCATTTCGTTCTAAACATATCCGTATGTTATTCCAAGATCCGAACTCAACATTTAATACACATTTAAATGTGGGACAGACATTAGATTTACCGTTAAGATTAGCAACACCGCTTTCGGAACGCGAGCGGAATCGGAAAATTTTTCATACATTACGTTTAGTCGGGTTATCACCGAATCATACCAATATTCGTTTCAGTGATTTAACGATCAGTCAAAAACAACGGGTAGCACTGGCAAGAACAGTAATTTTAGAGCCGGAAGTTATTATTGTCGATGATGCACTTAATTTTCTTGACTCTTTAGTACGCGCTCAATTAATTAATTTATTACTGAAATTACAGGAACAATTAGGTATCGCTTATATTTATATTGGGCAAAATATTGGAATTATTAAACATATTTCTGATCAATTATTAGTGTTGCAGGATGGGCAAATCATTGAATATGGAGATACATTAGAAGTAATTTCTGATCCACAGACCGAATATACCAAACGATTATTGCAACAATAAAGGCGTGCTAATTTGAACACGCCTTGATTTTTGGAATTAAAGTTTATTTATTTTCTGAATTTTGCTTAATAATTTCTACTGCTTTTTCAGGAAAATTAATATCCAGTTGATTAAACGGAATATCGATACCAGCTTCATCAAACTCTAATTTTACTTTTTCCATAATATCAAAATGTACACCCCAGTAATCAGCAGTTTTTACCCAAGGACGAACAAATAACTGAACACTACTTGCCGCTAATGCACCCACTGCGATTAATGGTGCCGGTTCTTTTAATACACGAGGTTCTTCTTGTAAACAACGTGCAATAATTTCTTTTGCTTTGGTAATATCCGATTCGTAAGAAATATCAAAAATAAAATCAATACGGCGAGTCGAATTTAAAGAATAATTGGTAATTTTTTGTGTGAAAATTTGATTATTCGGCACTAATACAGTTTTATTATCTCCAGTTCTTAGTTCCAGCATTAATAAACCAATTTGTGTTACTGTTCCGGAACCACTGGCAACTTCGATAAAGTCCCCTTTACGGAAAGGTTTAAATATTAAAATCATTACACCGGCAGCAAAATTTTGCAGTGAATTTTGTAGGGATAAACCGATAGCTAAACCAGCAGCACCAATTAATGCTACCAAAGAGGTAGTATTAATGCCTAGTTGAGAGAGTGATGCGATTACTACAATTAATAATAAAGCAAAATAGGCAATTGATCGAATAAATTCACTTAACATCTCATCTTTTACTGTGCGATGAATCATTGTTGCTAATAATTTACTAATAAATTTTGCTAATCGCTTCCCAACCAAGAAAATAACGATAGCTAATAAAATTTTAATTGAATAAGGAACAATCCAGTCATTAAAAATATTAAGTAAATGTTGTTCATCTAATAATGAATGCCAATCAACATTTTGTAAATCTAAAGCATTGCTAACTTGATTGTTAACATTTTCTGTATTTTGTGACATAGCTTCTCCTGTCAATTGATAAAAGGAAACTATTATAATGAGATAATTTAAAAAATTAAAGAATGAGATTTATAAGAAAATATGATTTTTAGTAATCATTATTATAATTTTTGTCAGTATGTCATTAGAAAATAGGTTTGACATTTAATAACTAAAAATAATTTTTATAATAATAAAGATGGAAAATTTCCCATCTTTATTTGATTTGATTATTAGAACATTGTTGTATCTTGGAATAATCCTACTTTTAGATCAGCCGCAGTATAAATAATACGACCGTCAACTTCTACTTCTCCGTCTGCTAATCCCATAATTAATTTACGATTAATGACGCGTTTTAAATGGATACGGTAAGTGACTTTTTTGGCAGTTGGTAGGATTTGTCCGGTAAATTTTACTTCGCCCACACCTAATGCACGACCTTTACCTTCTCCGCCAATCCAGCCTAAGAAGAAACCGACTAATTGCCACATTGCGTCTAAACCTAAGCAACCGGGCATCACAGGATCGCCAATAAAATGACAACCGAAAAATGGTAAATCTGGGCGTATATCAAGTTCAGCTTCAATATAACCTTTGCCAAATCGACCTTTATATTCATCTATTTCGACAATACGATCCATCATTAACATTGATGGTGCTGGTAGTTGCGGTCCTTTTTCGCCGAATAATTCGCCCCGACCGGAGGCTAATAAATCTTCATAATTAAATGATTTCTGAGCGGTGAAATTTCTTTTTTGTGTACTTGTGTTAGGCATACTGATCTCCTGCGATATGCATAAAAATAGTTTTCTGAAAAGGGAAAACGAGATGTGAGCTATTTTAGCAAGGAAAAATACTTTTTAAAATAGCTTACATCTGTTAGCTGAATGGTTGGATCAGTTTTTGCTCGTTTTAGGCTTTTTTCATCGCACTTAACCAGGAAAACCACTTTGAACAACCTGATTTATGTTCTGATTTTTGTTCGATATTCTGCAAAATGAGTTGATTTAAAGGACGATTATCGGTGTGATAAATTTTATCCGGCATTTCGATTAAATCACGTTGTAATAAAATTTGTAATGCTTGTGCCGCATCCTCCACAATCCAAAGATGAAATTGTTGATTTCTCACTGCATCAATCACTTCTTGATTTAGGCTGAGCTGATTGCAGACAACGGCAGGAATAATGACTCCTTGGTTACCATTTAAACCACGTTGTTGGCAAATGGCAAAGAAACCTTCAATTTTCTGATTGACACCACCAACGGCGTGAACCAAGCCGAATTGATCGATAGCTCCTGTTACGGCGATATTTTGTGGTAACGGCAATTCGGCAAGCGCACTGACAAGTACACATAACATTGCTAATGAGGCACTGTCGCCATCAATTTCAGTGTACGACTGTTCAAAAACCAGTGACGCAGAAAATGGAAGTTGGCTCGGTAGCTGCAAAATATTACTTAAACAAGATTGTGCAATCATCATTCCTTTACTGTGAATATTGCCAGCTAATTCATTTTTGCGATCAACATCGATAATTTCTCCACCTTCGCCGATTTGAACTAAACAACTAATGCGAGATGGTTCGCCAAAGCTATAAGGAACTCCCGGATATTCAATCACAGATAGACCGTTAATTTGCCCGATTTCCTCGCCATCAGTATCAATGTAGACCTGTTCAGAAAGGATGCTTTGGTAACTGCGTTGTTGTAACAAATTGCGTTGATAACACTGCTGTTGATAGAACTGTTCCACCATTTCAGCATTAATGCTGTTATCGTTACTATTTGCTTGATAACTTAATGCACCTTTCAGAATAGTGATAAGCTGTGTTGGTGAATTGGCGATTAAATGTCGATCTTCACTTTCTCTGGTCAGCCATTGATAAATCCGATTAATGGCGGAAAGATCAAGATTACATTGCAACTCATTTTTTGCTAACTCAATAAGATAGCTTGCCCATTGCTGTTGTTGCTGTTCATCTTCAATCTCTGTATAAGCAGCGATTTCAGCATAATCTGCTAATTGATAAAGATCCGTCTGAAAAGTTTCAAATTCGGCAAGATTATCTCGACTGCCTACAATAATTAATTTTAATTTCAATGGCATTGGCGGAATAACGCAGGTTTGACGCTGTAAAATATCATCTAGTTGCCAATGAAATTGTTGCTGTTGCAGAATGCTTAATAAACGTTGCCAAAGGTCAAACTGTGAGAGTAATTGCGAGGCGGACAAAATGAGGATACCGCCGTTTATTTGGTGAATTAAGCCTGGTATCAGTTGGATTTTATTACTGTTAACCAGCTGTAACACTTGCCCAAAAAGATATTGCGGAGAGAGATAATCGGCACATTTCACCCAATAACGTTGAGCAAAGTTATCTTGCACGGATTGTGCCGGACGTATCTCAATTGTCGGAAAATCATTGGTATCAGGCTGCTGAAATTGGTAATGCACGCCATTCACTGTTACAGGTTTATCGGCAAAATAATGCTCTATTAAATAGTGTTGCAGTCTTAGCAAATCGACAAACTGCTCTTCGCCTTTTAGCACTAAAATTGCATTGCTATTTTGTGCTAGCCAATTATCAATAGCGGCAGTGGCTCTTGGTTGAAGATCCCAAAAGGTTTGTTGCGGATCTACAGGTTGAGAAAAAGAGAAAGTAGGTGCCAATGCTTGCCATTTTAGTTTTAATAAATCCATAATCGTTCTCATAATAAATTTAACCGGCAAATTATACACAAAAGTACTTATAACTTCTTTCTTGATTAAGTGTTCCGCTGAAAAATCCTACAATAGACAGAATCATTCTAAATTGATACTGCGAATGTATTTTCTTTTTGCTAAACTCTAACGACTTTTGTTGGAAGAATAGGGATAATATATGCAACAAATTATTGAGGTAAACGGGCAGAATCTGGCAGAAGTGTTGGATATGGGCAAAACACACCCATTGGCATTTCTGTTTTATGTGGCTTCAGATCGCACTTCGCTTGATTTTGTCGCTACAATGGAGCGACTTGCTGCAAAATATGCGGAGCAGTTTATTCTGGCGAAGGTTAATTGTGAAACGGAACAGATGATTGCTGCGCAATTTCGTATTCAAGCGCTGCCTACCACCTATCTTTTTAAAGATGGCGCACCGGTGGATGGTTTTCAAGGTATGTTACCAGAGGCGGAATTGGAACAACGTTTGCAAGTAATCTTGCCGAAAGAGGACGAAATCAAATTTAATCAAGCGTTGGATTATTTAGCAGTAGAAAATTATGAGCAAGCATTACCACTGTTAAAACAGGCGTGGGAACTTTCCGATAAGAAAAACAGTGAGGTTGCGCTGTTATATGCTGAAACCTATATTGCAATGAAAAAGGTTGAGCCGGCACAGGAAATTCTTAATCAGATTCCATTACAAGATAGGGATAGTCGTTGGCAAGGTTTGCAATCACAAATCGAATTATTAATTCAAGCGGCAGATACACCGGAAATTCAGCAATTACAGCAGGATTATCAAAAAAATCCGACAGCGGAAATTGCGATTAAATTAGCGGTACAACTGCATCAAGCGAATCGTAATGAAGAAGCATTGAATTTGTTATTATCAATTTTACAAAAAGATCTAAATGCTGAAGAGGGAGAGGTTAAACGTCAATATTTGGCGATTTTATCAGCTTTAGGAAATAGTGATCCGTTAACGAATAAATATCGTCGGTTAGTATATTCATTGTTGTATTAACGGCGTTTTTGTAAGAACAAGAGTAGAGGCAAAAAATGGAAACAAAACATAGTAAATTATTAATTTTAGGTTCCGGCCCAGCAGGTTACACTGCTGCAATTTATGCGGCGCGTGCAAATTTAAAACCAGTATTGGTAACCGGTTTACAACAAGGTGGACAATTAACTACAACCAATGAAATTGAAAATTGGCCAGGTGATGCAGGTGAAACCACAGGCCCCGAATTAATGCAAAGAATGTTGGAACACGCCGAAAAATTTGAAGCAGAAATTGTGTTCGATCATATTAATAAAGTTGATCTCGCCAAGCGTCCATTTACTTTATATGGTGATAGCCAAACATTTACTTGTGATGCCCTAATTATTGCTACTGGAGCATCAGCAAAATATTTAGGCTTACCATCGGAAGAGAATTATAAAGGTCGCGGTGTATCAGCTTGTGCTACTTGTGATGGTTTCTTCTATCGCAATAAGCCGGTAGCTGTGATTGGTGGTGGTAATACTGCTGTAGAAGAGGCGTTATATTTAGCTAATATTGCGTCCACTGTACATTTAGTGCATCGTCGTGATGAATTTCGTAGCGAAAAAATTCTCTTAGATCGTCTAATGAAGAAGGTGGAAGAGGGGAAAATCGTGTTGCACACTAATCGTACTTTAGCGGAGGTTTGTGGGGACAATATGGGGGTTACTCACTTACAGTTAAAAGACACACAATCTGAACAACAAGAAACTTTGAGTGTAGATGGTGTTTTTGTAGCGATTGGTCACGCACCGAATACCGATATTTTTGCTGGTCAATTAGCGTTAAATAATGGTTATATTGTGGTGAAATCAGGCTTACAAGGCAATGCAACTGCTACTTCCGTTGAGGGGGTATTTGCTGCCGGCGATGTGATGGATCAACATTATCGTCAAGCAATTACTTCAGCGGGAACTGGATGTATGGCAGCGTTGGATGCTGAACGTTATCTTGATGCACAATCAGCGAAAGGTGCTTAATGATGTCATTCCCCTCAATCTTTTGAGGGGATTTTGTTTCTCTTTTTGTCTTTAAACCGTTATGGAAAAATCACGCCAAAAGCAATTACAAAACTGGCTAAAACAGCAGAATAATCTGATTCGCAAACCATTAAGATTAAACCTTCTATTTGCGATTATTTCAACAATTCTATTAGTTGTTCAAACTTGGTTATTGGCAGGATTACTGCACGACCTCATTATTGTACAGTTACCGCGTGAACAGCTTTTACCTTCATTTATCGTATTGCCGATTATTTTTCTTGTTAGGGCAGGGTTGCTTTATGCTCGAGAGAAAGTTGGCTTTTACAGCGGGCAACTGTTACGTCAGCATTTACGCCAACAGATTTTAAATAAATTACAACAAGTCGGACCGGCAACATTGGCTTATAGACCGGTAGGTAGTTGGACAACACTGGCTTTGGAGCAGGTAGAGAATCTACATAATTTTTATGCTCGTTATTTACCTCAACAATATTTGTCGGTTGTGGCACCATTGATCCTATTGATCGCTATTTTTCCGGTAAATTGGGCGGCAGGTTTGATTTTATTGTTGACGGCACCATTGATTCCTATTTTTATGGCGTTGGTGGGTATGAAGGCAGCGGAAGCCAATCAGCGTAATATCACTATGCTTTCTCGCCTAAGTGGTCAATTTTTAGATCGTTTACAGGGATTGGAAAATTTACGTATTTTTAACCGAACGCATCAACAGACGGAACAAATTGAAGATAGTACTGAAGATTTCCGTGAAACAACGATGGATGTATTGAAAATCGCTTTTCTCTCTTCAGCAGTACTTGAATTTTTCACTTCAATTTCTATTGCCTTGACGGCAGTTTATTTCGGTTTCAGTTATTTAGGTCAAATCGAATTCGGTAGTTATGATACGGGGGTAACATTGTTTGCTGGCTTTTTTTGCTTAATTTTAGCGCCCGAATTTTATCAGCCATTGCGTGATCTCGGTACTTATTATCACGACAAAGCTGCAGCAATCGGGGCGGCGGATACGATAGAAGAGTTCCTTTCTCAAGATTTTTTAATCGCACAGCAAGGAAATGAAACAATTAATAGCAACACGATTCATATCGAAGCAAAAGCGTTAGAGGTGTTGTCTCCGGCAGGTAAGGCATTGACCAAACCATTAACTTTCACCATTAATGCAGGTGAAAATATCGCATTGGTAGGGCAAAGTGGTGCTGGAAAAACCTCATTGATGAATGTGTTATTGGGATTTTTACCTTATCGAGGAAGTTTATTGATTAATGGTATTGAACTGAATCAACTGGATTTGAATGTATGGCGACAAAAACTGGCTTGGGTTGGGCAAAATCCATTGTTGTTGCAAGGCACAATTCGTGAAAATTTATGTCTTGCTAATCAGAATGCTAGCAATGAACAACTCAAATCTGCTTTGCAACAGGCTTATGTTGAAGAACTGATCCCTTTATTGGATAAATCACTACAGGATGGCGGTTTGGGGGTATCAGTTGGGCAAGCACAACGTTTAGCGGTGGCAAGAGCGTTATTGAAGCAGGATACGCCATTATTGCTGTTGGACGAACCAACTGCTAGTTTGGATGCCCGTTCTGAGAATCAGGTGTTGAACAGTTTGCAACAATTAGGCAAAGCGAAAACTACATTAATGATCACCCATCGCATTGAGGATTTGAAACAATCCGATAGTATTTTAGTGATGCAAGCAGGGGAAATTGTGCAACAGGGACAATTTACTCAGTTACAACATCAAGGATTTTTTGCTGAATTGTTGGCACAACGACAAACGGAAGTGAATTAAGGATAAAGTGATGCGATCATTATTACCATTTTTAGCGATGTTTAAACATTCACCGGCACGTTTGGTGTTAGGCATTATTTTGATGTTGACCGGTTTGGCAGCGAGTATTGGTTTATTAACCCTTTCCGGTTGGTTCTTAGCAGCAGCGGCTATTGCCGGGGTGTCGTTAATGTTCAATTTTTTCTATCCTTCTGCTGGAGTAAGAGGATTGGCGATCGGACGCACGGTGGCACGTTATTTTGAGAAAATAGTAACCCACGATGTGACCTTTGAGATCTTAGCGAAATTGCGCGTAATGATTTTTTCCAAAATTATTCCGTTAAGTCCGGCAGTGTTGAGTCGTTATCGTAATAGCGAATTATTGAATCGGTTAGTAGCGGATGTGGATACGCTGGATACCCTTTATTTACGGTTGTTTGCACCGTTCGTCAGTGCAGTTTTGATGATTCTTTTTATCGGCATTGGCTTAAGTTTTCTCGATAAAACTATTGCCTGTTTCATTGCAGGCACGCTTTTATTGTTATTAGTGGTGCTACCGACAATTTTTTATCGTTTGGGCAGAAAGTTCGGGGCAAAATTGACGGCAAGCCGAGCGCAATACCGCAGTCAATTTGTTGAATATATCCAAGCTCAAGCTGAATTATTGCTGTTTAATGCCAGCGATAATTTAAAACAACAATTAGCAACAACAGAAAAAAGTTGGTTGCAATATCAACAAAAAGAGGCACAGTTATCAGGCTTATCCAGTGCGATTTTGTTGTTTATCAATGGCTTAATGATTGTTTGCACGTTATGGATGGCGGCAGCAACGCCAATGGGCAATGATGAATTTAAATTGGCATTGATTGCCTTGGTCACTTTTTCTGCGTTAGCCTCGTTTGAAATTTTAATGCCGATTGGTGCGGCATTCTTACACTTAGGGCAGGTTATTGCTTCGGCGGAACGTGTAAATGATATTATTACGCAGCAGCCGTTAGTCACATTTGACGGCAACCTTGAACAAATCAACCTAAGCCACACAGATAAATTATTAACATTTCAAGATGTTCATTTTCATTATCCGGATCGTACCGAACAGGCGTTATCAGGCATTAATCTCACTTTCACCGCACAACAAAAAATAGCCATTTTGGGAAAAACCGGTAGTGGTAAATCAACATTATTGCAGCTTCTGATTCGTAATTATGATGCAACACAGGGGCAAATTTTGTTGGCAGGTGAACCGATAGCGGCTTATAGTGAGCCAACATTGCGTTCACAGATGATCCTACTGACACAACGTGTTCATATTTTTAGTGATACGTTACGTCAAAATTTGTTACTGGCAAATCCTAATGCCGATGATCAAAAGCTTAATGAGGTGATTAAGCAAGTGGGGTTAGAGTATTTGCTTGAACAAGAGCAGGGGTTGGATAGCTGGCTTGGTGATGGTGGCAGAACGTTATCTGGTGGTGAACAACGCCGTTTGGGCATTGCACGAGTTTTATTATCATCTCCTCCGATAATTTTATTAGATGAACCGACGGAGGGCTTGGATTGTGAAACGGAACGTCATATTCTTGCCCTGTTATTGCAACACTGCCGAGATAAAACATTGATTATGGTGACCCACCGGTTAAGCGGTTTGGAACAGTTTGATCAACTTGTAGTAATGGATAATGCCCAAGTGGTTGAGCAAGGCGATTTTCAAACGTTGGCAAGTCATCAGGAAACTATTTTTTATAAATTATTAAATAGAATTAGTGAACATTAAATAATGAAAGGTGCGTGTAAACGCACTTTTTTGTCTCTAGGAGTTCTGATATGAAACAAAAAGATTATCTTACTTCTTCTAATTTACGGACGATTTTGCATTCTAAACGGGCTAATCTTTATTAAGTTTGCTGCTGAATAAGCAGAATAGAGAACGGTGCAGATCAAAAAAGCTGCACCTTTTTTATTGGTACAGCAATAGGAAAGTATTCGGTTCTTATTATTCTAAGCGTTCGCCGTGAGAAACGAGGTCTAAACCTTGGCGTTCTTCATCGGTTGAAACGCGGATGTCTGTAAATTTGCTCATTACCCAAAGGATGAAGACAGACATTACACTGCTGTAGATCAGGGTAATGAGGACACTTTCTACTTGAGCTAATATGCTGGCATCGCCGCCAGTGATGTCAGTTGAAACGAAGACGCCTGTCAATATTGCGCCGACAATACCGCCGATTCCGTGAATACCAAATGCATCGAGTGAATCATCATAGCCTAATTTATATTTTATTTTTGTTACTGCTATGAAGCAGAATACACTAGTGATTAAGCCAATCCAAACTGCGCTCTGTGCTGATACGAAACCTGCTGCAGGCGTAATGCCAACCAATCCTGCAACTGCACCGGATGCCAAACCTAATGCGGAAGGTTTATGTTTGCTGATCACTTCACAAAGCATCCAAGTTAATGCAGCAACAGCAGCAGCAATTTGTGTGGTGGCTAATGCCATTCCGGCACGGCTGTCGGCAGCAAGGGCAGAACCAGCGTTAAAACCAAACCAACCAATCCAAAGCATTGCGCAACCGATTAAGGTTAATGTAAGGTTGTATGGAGGCATTGCATCTTTGCCATAACCAATGCGTTTGCCTATAAAGAGTGCTGCACATAATCCGGCAACACCGGCGTTAATATGGATAACGGTTCCACCTGCATAGTCGAGAACGCCATCTTCCGCTAACCAACCTCCGATACTCCATACCCAGTGGGCAGTCGGGACGTAAACTAATAATGTCCAAATTCCAACAAAAACTAAAACTGCACTGAATTTAATTCTTTCAGCAAAAGCACCAGTAATAATCGCACCGGCAATGATGGCGAATGCCATTTGGAATACCATAAATACTGATTCTGGAATCGAAGCGGCACCCGGATAAATAGTGAGTTTTTCTTGTTCAGTAAAAACATTCAATCCGTTTAAGAATAGGCGATCCAATCCACCAATAAAGGCGTTATTTGGTGTAAAGACTAAACTATATCCACAGATCAACCAAATAACAGCCACTAAACAGCAAACAGCAAAACTTTGCACCATTGTGGCAAGGATATTTTTCTTACGAACCATTCCAGCATAAAAGAGAGCTAACCCCGGAATAGTCATAAATAGCACTAAAATGGCAGCTAACATTACCCAAGCGGTATCTCCAGCACTGATAGCGGAGATTGGTTGTATCCAATCAGTTAGTTCTGCGTGAGCAGTGATTGGTAGAAATGCTAATAACCAACGATATTTTCTCATTTTAATTTCCCCTAAGTGTTGTATTTGCATTATTGAATAAATTTAGAGTGCATCATCTCCGATTTCGCGTGTACGGATGCGGACGACTTGTTCAAGTGGCAATACAAAAATTTTGCCATCACCGACACGACCGGTTTGGGCAGCTTCCACAATGGTTTCAATCACGTTTTCCACCAAATCATTGCTGACAGCAATATCGATCTGAATTTTTGGTAAAAAGTCGATGGTATATTCGCTGCCACGATAAATTTCAGTATGTCCTTTTTGACGGCCGAAACCTTTGACTTCACTAACCGTGATGCCGTGTACACCAATGTCGGTTAAAGCTTCACGAACTTCATCCAAACGGAATGGCTGAATAATTGCACTAACGAGTTTCATAATTTTCTCCTGTATGTTTTTATAAGAATCTATGGGGTAATCGTGGTTTTTCTAATAAAATCTAATTTTAATTAGATATTTTTTATTAAAATTGGTTTTTATTTAAATTTTTTATAGATAATAAAATCAAAAATTAGATGATGTCAAATAATTTTTTGTAATTTTTATAAAGAAATTAAGATATCACGATTTTTTTGTTTAATCCTTATCAGATCTGCTTAAAAGATATGTTTTTATTAAAAATATGGTTTTTAAGTTGAAAACGTTATAGATTAGTGCCGATACAGGAGAAAAAAGAGGAAACGCAAAATGAATCAAGTGCAAAAAATTACCCTATTCCCAATTAAATCGACACAACCCTATTTTGTGCAACAAGCTTATGTACAATCTCGCGGTTTGAATTTTGATCGTGAATTTATGTTAACGGATGTTAATGGAAGATTTATTACTGCGCGTAAGCACGGAGCGTTGTATCAACTGTCTGCATTTCCTGTGGCTCAGGGATTGATTGTGCGTCATTGTGATGGGTCGAAAATTGTTGTGCGTTATCGTGATTTTAATGTTCAGGAAAGCTGTGAAGTTTGGGGAACGCATTTCCCTTCATTCATTGCTCCAGCGAATATTAATCGTTGGTTTAGCGAGAAATTGCAAGAAGAAGTGGTATTACGCTGGTTAGGGGAAATGGATCAACGTTTTGTAAAAAAAATGCCTAACAAAAGTGTTTCATTTGCGGATGGCTATCCATTGTTATTAGTTACGCAAAGCTCCTTTGATGCAGTGCAGGCGGTTTGTCCTGCCTCAATCAGCATTGATCAATTCCGTGCTAATTTGGTGGTAACCGGAGAGGAGGCATTTGCCGAAGAGCAGTGGCTAAAAATTAAGATTGGAGAAATAGAATTTTTACACACCAAGCCATCATCTCGTTGTGTTTTAACAACGAGAAATTTGCAAAGTGGAGAATTGGATGCAAAGTGTGAGCCTTTTCGTACCTTGAAGAAAATTCATACTAATGCTGATGGTGAGCCATTATTCGGTATTAATTTAGTGCCGATAAATAGTGGAGTAGTGCGAGTCGGCGATGAAGTGGTTGTATTGCAATATTGTGCGGAATAAAATATTTGTAAAAGAAATGTTAAAGGATTAAGATAAAATCACGCTTTCCTAAAATGATAAAACATTATGATTACACTCCATTCCCGAGAATTCTATTTTGCTAGTGTTGCATTGGCATTTTCTTCTTTTTTAGTGTTCTGTAATTTATATTCGGCACAACCAATTCTGGCTGAGTTTGCTAAAACCTATCAAGTATCTATTACATTATCGAATTGGATTTTTGCTGGTGCTTCATTAGGTTTAAGTTTGAGTTTAATTCCGTGGGCATTATTGGCAGATCGTTTCGGTCGTAGACTAATGATGATGATTAGTCTTATTTTAACGGCAATTTTGGGGATAATTCTTTATTTTGCAGATAGCGTAAGCAGTTGGATTACATTGCGTGTTATTCAAGGAATAACATTGGGAGGCTTGCCGGCAGTGGCGGTGGCTTACATTAGTGAGGAATTTGAACCTCGTTCTATTACTTCTGTTGTCGGTTCATATATAGCAGCAAACTCATTAGGTGGTATTTCAGGACGTTTGTTGGGTGGATTCCTCGCCGAGCATTTTGGTCTGAATATGCCAATGTTATTTTGTGGGGTATTAGCAGTCATTGGTGCGTTGCTGATTATTTATTGCCTGCCTAAAGAACAGAATTTTCAGAAACAGACATTGGAATTTACTAATTTAAGAAATAATTTGTGCGGACATATCCGAAATCCAAAATTATGGAGGACATTTTTTATTGGAGGGTTAGGTTTCGGTGTCTTTATTAATTTGTATTCTGTAGTGAGTTTGCGTCTGCTTAGCGAACCTTATAATTTTTCAACCACACAAGTATCTTTGCTGTTTTTATGCTATTTAAGCGGAACTTTCGCAGCCAGTTTGACCGGGAAATTAACACAGCGTTATTCGCCTTTGCAAGGGATGTTTTTAGGATGGTGTGTATTGGTTATTGGTGTGTTATGGTTGTTGGTGTCATCATTGCCATTAATTATTGTTGGATTATTAATTTGTAGTGTTGGTTTTTTTACTACACACGCATTGGCAAGTGGTTGGGTAGGCAAACAAGCTAAACAAGCGAGAGCATTAGCCTCAGCGTTATATCTTTCTTTTTATTATTTTGGTTCCAGCGTTGTCGGTTTCTATCTGATTTTCTTATGGCGACATTTTACTTGGCATAGCGTTATTTTAGGTTCACTTGTGTTACTTGTCTTTATTCCGTTATGTATCTGGGGAATGCGTCAGGTAGAATTGCAACAACGCCGAAAATAATTTTCCTTTTATCTAAAAATATCCCAACGCAAGTTCCAATTAAATTTCTTTCTTGCGTTGGGTTAGCTTACTTACTGGCAAATTTGTTTAATTGAAGCTCGTTTGTATTTTTTCTTCCTATTCTAGTTCTACTATAAGCGATCTTTAAAAGCATCTCTGATAGCAATCACTTTATCTATTACTTTATTTATAAGTTCATCATAGTTTTTATGATTATTAAAATCTAATCCATCAATATAGTAAATAATTCTAGAAGCTTTTTTATCATCTAATCTTTGCCAATCCATATTAAATCCTAATTCATTTTGTATTGATTCGGATTCAGAGTACAGCTTGTTGAAAAGTTTTTTATTATCATTTATATAAACTGCTATCCCAATGCTGTTTGTTTTATTTACTAATGTAATAGATATATGTGCCTCACTTGTACCAAGAGCAACATTATACCAATGATCTGTTGTTGCTTTTCTTATATTAAAAGGTTTATTCCTTGAAGCTACAATTTCATTAAATTTATTCCAAAAGTTAAATCTTTCGGATTGAGCTTTGCTTAATTCTCCATTATCTACGCCCACATTTGTTACCTTGACAAAATCATTAGGTTTTTCTACAACCACAAATTGAGGTGCTGGCAAAGAATCTCCTATTCTAAATGCACGTATTTCTATTAGAAAAAAGGAAATATCTGTAGTTGTCTTATTATTTAGCCACTCTATCGCACTTCTGTGTTCTTCTCTTGCTTCTTTAACAATCCAAATTACTACATTTGCATCTAACCCAGAAGCATACGTTATAATTTTTCCTAAATGGTCATGGTTGGTCGTTTCCAACTGATTTTCAATGATAACCTTAATTTCTGTAGTTTCATCTTTTGCAACTAAATCACAGCGATATGAACCAACAAAAACCTCTTTATTTATATCAGTCAATGTTAATCCTACTTTATTACTTAGCATTTCTATATTTTCTTCTTTGGCAAGCCATTCAGAAAAATCATACTGTTCGTGCTTCCATAGTTCTCTAATGTCAACTTCCTCTAATTTTCCTAACTTCAATTTATTCACCATCCTTTCTTTAAATATTTTTCAATAGATCTGTTATTTGGTTTATTTCTTTTGCTTTCATATCATTTTCACGCTACATTTCCAAATTTTTTTATCACTCTTGGCAATTGAAGGGCATAAAAAGGCCGTAACGACTAAGCTACGGTCTAATTTTTATTTTACTTTGTAAAGTCATTGTCGATGAAATAGCTTCTATTCCCACTCAATCGTTGCAGGAGGTTTTCCGCTGACATCATAGACTACACGGGAAATGCCATCTACTTCATTAATAATACGGTTGGAGATTTTACCGATCAAATCATAAGGTAAATGAGCCCAATGTGCTGTCATAAAATCAATAGTTTCTACCGCACGCAAGGAAACAATCCAATCATATTTACGTCCATCTCCCATTACACCAACGGATTTGACTGGTAAAAATACGGTAAACGCTTGGCTAACTTTATAGTACCAACCCGAATTGTAAAGTTCTTCGATAAAGATTGCATCGGCACGACGAAGTAAATCGCAATATTCTTTTTTCACTTCACCAAGTACACGTACACCTAACCCCGGACCTGGGAATGGATGACGATTGAGCATTTCAGCAGGCAAACCAAGTGCTAAACCGATTTTACGCACTTCGTCTTTGAACAATTCGCGTAATGGTTCAACTAAACCTAGTTTCATATAATCAGGCAAGCCGCCCACATTGTGGTGAGATTTGATAACGTGTGCTTTGCCCGTTTTGCTCGCGGCAGATTCGATCACGTCAGGATAAATCGTGCCTTGTGCTAACCATTTGACATTCGTGAGTTTTTTCGATTCGTCATCAAATACATCAACAAACACTTTGCCAATCATTTTGCGTTTGGCTTCAGGATCAGCAATGCCTTTTAATGCGTCAAGGAAGCGATCTTCCGCATCGACACGAATGATATTTAAACCGAATTTATTACCGAACATTTCCATCACTTGATCCGCTTCATTTAAGCGAAGCAGCCCGTTATCCACGAACACGCAATGCAAATTTTTGCCGATGGCACGATGTAACAGCAGTGCGGTAACGGAGGAATCCACCCCGCCAGACAAACCGAGAATCACTTCATCATCGCCCACCTGTGCTTTAATGCGAGCAACGGCATCTTCGATAATATTTTCAGGCGTCCAGTTACGCTCACAGCCACAAATATCAACAACGAAATTGGTTAGAAGTGCCAATCCGCTTTGTGTATGTGTTACTTCAGGATGGAATTGCACGCCATAAAAATGCCGTTTTTCATCCGACATTGCAGCGATAGGACAAGTTTGTGTAGAGCCGGTTACTTGGAATTTAGGTGGAAGTTTAGTGACTTTATCGCCGTGGCTCATCCAAACATCAAGCTTATGTTCACCGTCATTCAAATTTTTAAATAATGCAGTTTCATTTTTTAACGTAACGGAAGCATAGCCGAATTCGCGGTGATCAGAGCTTTCTGTTAAACCACCTAACTGCATTGCCATTGTCTGCATTCCGTAACAAATACCAAGTACAGGTGCACCTGCTTTAAATACATATTCTGGTGCACGTGGGCTTCCTGCTTCAGTTGTACTTTCCGGACCACCTGAAAGAATGATCCCATTTGGTGCAAAATGGCGAATATCGTCTTCTGCAACGTCCCATGCCCATAATTCACAATAAACGCCAATTTCACGAATACGGCGTGCGATTAATTGGGTATATTGTGAACCAAAATCTAAAATTAAAATTTTATGTTGGTGAATGTTGTTCATGTTATTTCTCTAGTTGATTAAAGTAATTACTGATGTACTGCTAAAATTAGTTACTTTTCCTGATGTAATTGACAAATTATGCCTAAAATTTCTTGCATATCTTTGCCCATATAATCAGCTAATGATTGATCAATTAACATACGCTTTTCTTCATAGCCAATCACGGTTAATCCCGCTGCTTTTGCTGCTTGCATACCATAAAATGAATCTTCTATTGCGACCGCATTTTCGGCTGCCACACCTAGTTTATCTAAGGTATAACGATAAATCTCTGGATCGGGTTTGCTACGAACAAACATCTCACCACTCACAATGCAATCAAACACCTCTTTAATTCCGCAAGTCATTAAAATTCGTTCAATGTGCTGTTGTGAAGAAGAAGAGGCAACCGCCAGTTTTATCTGCTGTTGTTGTGCAAATTGGATAATATAACTAATCTCTTCACGAAAAATTGCACGATAATCTAGACGTTCAAACAGCTCATCCCAAAAAAGATAATACTGTTCTCTAATTTCATCTAATGATAGAGATGAACCAGATAATTTTTTAATCACAGCTGGAATATCTTTTAATGATTTGCCAACAACCTCTGATTGTTGTGCCAATGTAATTGGTTGATTATGTTGCTTTAAACGTTCAATAAATTCTCGTTGTGCATTAAACTCAACATATTCAGTATCGACAATGACGCCATCCATATCAAAGATAATTGCTTGCAGCATAATTATATTCTTTCCCTTATCTGTTTTTATTGCTTTTATTTGTAACGAATTACCAGCAGCATAACCTGTATCTCATTCTGGTTCATACACAGGTATCGTTATCCATCGATCGTGAGATTAAATTCATAGCCAAACTTTCAATATCATACCTACGATATAACCAAGATAACCAAGTCTGAGGGATCTGGTTGATACCATAAAAAGCACCAGCAATCTGTCCACAAATTGCTGAAGTTGTATCTGCATCATCACCTAAATTTGCTGCCAATAAAATCGCATCTTTAAATGTTTCAGTATGCCAAAAAGCCCACAAAGCAGCTTCAAGGCTATTAATGACATAACCATTCCCTTGAATATCTTCGGCACTTTTTGTTTGAAAACTTAAATCAATAACTCCTTGCAATGTATCAAAACGATCAAGATCATCATCAATAACAAATAATTCAGTTTTAGCTTTTCCTTGCAGTGCATTTTGCAACAGATACGCAAAATATTCACAACTTTGTAAACAAGCTGATGAAGCGTGTGTTGTTTTAGAACTTAGCTGAGCATACTTTCCTAAATCAGGGTGATTAAAATAATATAAAGCTATTGGAGCTAAACGCATTAATGAACCATTCCCTGAATATTTAGGATTTATATTTTCACTATATGCTCGCTTGGTACGATGAAAGTTAATTAACTCTTGAACCGTATGTTTACCTATTCCAAAAGCATTACCTGTACTTGAGTTATACCCTGTACTTGCCCATAAATAGTAACGTTCTAATTGATCTATTGGATCAAACTTATCGCAATGAATAAGACTTTCTGCTAAACAAATAGCCATTGAGGTATCGTCAGTCCATTTTCCTCGTTCGAGGTTGAACTTCCCACCACCAACCATATCGGTTAGTGGTGTTTTAATCCATTTTCTTGCCTTAAACTCTAAGGTTGTCCCAACAGCATCGCCACAAGCCAATCCTAAAAGACAACCTTTGGCTCGTTCTAGCAAAGAAATATTATTCATCTCTTAAGCCTAATTACCCCATTCTATAATTTGGCGCTTCTTTGGTGATGGTAACATCATGGACGTGGCTTTCTTTAATACCTGCACCGCTGATTCGCACAAATTGGGCTTTGGTGCGGAGATCTTCAATGGTGGCACAGCCCGTTAAGCCCATACAAGAACGTAAACCGCCCATTTGTTGGTGGATAATTTCTTTTAAGTAGCCTTTGTATGGAATGCGTCCTTCGATGCCTTCTGGCACGAGTTTGTCGGCGGCGTTATCGCTTTGGAAGTAGCGATCTGATGAACCTTTTGCCATCGCCCCTAAAGACCCCATACCACGGTAAGATTTAAAAGCACGTCCTTGATAAAGTTCAATTTCGCCTGGAGCTTCTTCTGTTCCAGCTAACATTGACCCCACCATAACACAATATGCACCAGCAGCAATCGCTTTGGCAATATCACCTGAATAACGAATACCACCATCTGCAATAACAGGAATACCGCGATCTTTTAATGCTTCTGCTGCATCAGCAATTGCTGTAATTTGCGGCACACCTACCCCTGTCACAATACGAGTTGTACAAATTGAACCTGGCCCAATTCCAATTTTCACTGCACTCGCACCAGCATCAGCTAAAGCAATCGCACCTTCAGCAGTCGCTACGTTACCAGCAATAATTTGTAAATCAGGATATTTTGCACGTGTTTCACGCACACGCTGTAACACACCTTCAGAATGACCATGAGACGAGTCAATTAATAAAACATCTACACCTGCTTTTACTAAAGCATCAATTCTAGCTTCATTACCAGCTCCGGCACCAACCGCTGCACCAACGCGTAAACGTCCAAATTCATCTTTACAGGCATTTGGTTTCTGTTCAGATTTTTGGTAATCTTTAAGGGTAATCATCCCTTTTAATTTAAATTGCTCATTAACCACTAAAATTTTTTCCACACGATGACGATGCATCAAGGCAAAAATATGATCCCGATCGAATGAATTGCCTTCAGTTACAGTTACAAGTCGTTCTTTTGGTGTCATTACTGATGTAACTGGTAACGATAAATCAGAAACAAAACGAGTATCACGACCGGTTACGATTCCTAATAAATCCCCATCTTCTGAAGTCACTGGATATCCAGCAAATTTATTTTTCTTTGTCAATTCTGCTACTTCAGCGAGTGTCGTAGTTGGGCGTACGGTAATTGGATCATTAACAATACCGCTTTCAAATTTTTTCACTTTACGAACGCGCTCCGCTTGACGCTCAATACTCATATTTTTATGGATAAACCCAATTCCGCCTTCTTGTGCTAATGCAATCGCCATTTTTGCTTCAGTTACGGTATCCATTGCAGCAGATAAAATAGGAATATTTAAACGGATCTTTTGAGTAAGCTGGGTTGAAAGATTTGCCGTATTCGGTAATACGGTGGAATGTGCTGGAACAAGAAGAACATCATCGAAAGTGAGGGCTTCTTTAATTACTCTAAGCATTTGCAATATCTCTCTTTGTTAAAAGTTAATAAATAAAATGATTGAAAAATATTGCGGCGGCATTATACAGATTTTTGATTGAAATGAAAATCTCTTTTAATATTTTTAAGCAAACGTTTGCTTAAAAATAATGACTCAACCTTTTCCCCATTTGCATTATAATAACGTTTAATTATTTTTATTGAAACAATAGGGGAAAGTATGACAGCACAAACAGGCATTTTATTAGAACACTGCAAAGCAGCAATTTTTATTGAAGCAAACATTATTGATTTTTCGATAGTTGCTCAATCCTGCAGAGCTTTGGTCAAAGCAACAGAAGCATTACAACAACAATATCCTGATGCACATCTTTATAGTATTGTAGCCTTTGGTAATGATGCCTGGAGAGAGTTATCTAATCAAACTGATGCGACAGAATTAAAACCTTTTACTCAATTAGGAAAGGGAAATTTGGCAGCGCCTTCAACACAGAATGATTTATTAATTCATATTCTCTCGTTGCGACATGATGTAAATTTTTCTCTTGCACAGCAAGCGTTACAAATTTTTGGTGAAGCAATTGAGGTTAAAGAAGAAACTCACGGTTTCCGCTGGGTAGAAGAACGAGATCTTACAGGTTTTATTGATGGAACTGAAAATCCAGTAGGAGATGAATTACGCAGATCAATTGGGCTGGTGGCTGACGGAATAGATAAAGATGGTAGTTATGTATTCGCTCAACGTTGGGAACACCAATTGGATAAATGGCAAAAATTAGATCAGCAAAAACAAGAACAAGTTATTGGAAGAACGAAACCGGATAGTGTTGAATTAGATGACGTTCCATCAACTTCGCATGTTGGACGTGTTGATTTAAAAGAAAATGGAAAAGGCTTAAAAATCATTCGCCAAAGCTTACCTTATGGTACAGCAAGTGGTAAACACGGTTTATATTTCATTGCTTATTGCAGTAAGCTTCACAATATTGAACAGCAGTTACTTAGTATGTTTGGAGAATTAGACGGAAAAACAGATCGACTATTAGGTTTTACTAAACCAGTAACAGGCAGTTACTATTTTGCACCTTCTCTAGAACGTTTATTAAATTTATAGCTTAAAAGTTATTCTTTCTAATAAAGAAAGGATAACTTTAACTTTTCTTTTTTTTTCTTTCTGTTAAACTGTTGCCCAATTTTGGGGCTGATCTAGGATTCGACGGGATTAGCAAAGCCCAAGGTGCATGTCGAGGTGCGGTAGGCCTCGTAAATAAACCGCAAAACAATAGTCGCAAATGACGAAAACTACGCTTTAGCAGCTTAATAACCTGCGTAAAGCCTTCTCTCCCTAGCTTCCGCTCGTAAGACGGGGATTAAAGAGGAGTCAACTTAAACGAGATCGTGTGGAAGCCGCCGTTTGAGGATCGAAACACTAAATTGAATCAAACTAGCTTAGTTATCGCGTGTCTGTCCGCAGTGATTAAGTGAAATTAAAGACTAGACTAAACATGTAGTGCTGAAGGTAGAGGAATTTCGGACGGGGGTTCAACTCCCCCCAGCTCCACCACTCAAATATTTCATCAAGTGTCAAATGGCTCAAAATCTTAGGAAAAATAAGGATTTGAGCTTTTTTATTGCGTCATAAAGTGTCAATCGGTATCATATGAATTTAAAATTTTAGTAGTAAAAATAGTAGTAAGATTTTTAGTAGTAATATTTTTTACTACTAAAATGATGAGAAGACAGGATTTATATGGCACGAACCGTCAAACAGCTTACCGTTACTCAAATTAATAATGCAAAAAGTAGGGAAAAAGTTTACTACCTTTCTGATGGGCAAGGGGTGCGTTTAGCTATTGTATCGAGAATATTTAGCGAAAAATCTTGATCCGCATACCGTTGAGTAGGAAAAGGAGATTATCGAAAGGAATAAGCTAACCAATACGTTTGCAGCGGTGGCGCGTGAATGGCTTATTTATCGTGAGAAGATCGGTAAAGAGCAAAAGAATTATTCGGAAAGAACAAGAATTGATACGACTCGCCGTGTGAATGGGGCGATTGATGTGATTGGCGAGATTCCGTTTGATCATATTACGCTGAAGCACGGTCTTGCTGTTTTAGAGCCGTTCCGAACTGCTGGTGCATTGTTTGAATTAAAAAAACGTTATCTTGTGCTGAAAATGATTGCGGAATATGCAGAGCGTTTCGGTTATTGGGATAAGAATGTTTGGCGTTATTTGGGGACAGATTTGCCTACACCGCCAAAAGATAGTCATCACGCTGCGATACGTTATAAAGATTTACCTGATTTTCTGCAAACCTTGCGCCAAGCCAGATTAGCTTATTCTTCACTGTTGGCGATTTTGTGGGGGCTATTAAATGTCACCCGAGCAAGTGAAACCGTGAGTGCGAAACTGGATGATATTGTGGAAATGGATGGGATGCCTGTATGGATCGTCAAAGTGTCAAAAGGTGGGAAAGGGGAACGAGAACATTTTGTGCCATTAAGCAAACAGGCGAAAACCTTACTTCATTATGCCAAAAAACAGGCTAGAAATAGTTATTTATTTCCTGCGGTGAAAAGAACCGCACCGTTGTCGCATTTAAATGCGCAAACACCTAATGATGTTATTAAAACAATGGCAGGTGGGAAATTTAAAGGGGTGATGACAAATCACGGCATTAGAACCGTATTTAGTAGTTATTGTAATGATAACCGTCTTGAATTGGGGTTGGATAAGGATGTGATTGAAATCTGCCTAAGCCATTTAGATAGCGACAAAGTTCGTAATGCTTACAATAGGGCGGAATATTAAAACCTTTCAGGCTTGGGCAGATTATGTAGAGGAATATGCTAGAGGGTTGTTTGATGAGCTTCGTTCTGATGTGGCTTCATAAATTCAAGCAAATCACTTTCGGCGATGAGTACAGAACAACCAAATTTATAGGATTTGAGCTTGCCTGTTTTGATAAAACGTTGAATGGTGGATTTAGAACCAATTCCTTTTTTGACTAAATCGCTTATTGAAAAATATCGTTCGTCTATTTGCATAGTATTTCTCCAATAAAAAAGCCTAACACTAGTGATCTGACCCCTAAAAGTTAGACTGTTATTTTAAGGACTGAATTCTGTATTGAACAGGACTCAGTCCATTTAATTTTAATTGTATTCTTTCCTCATTGTAATAACGAACATATTCTTTGATAACAGATTCAAGTTCTTCAATGCTTTCGAAAGTTTTGCCATAAAAACATTCCACTTTCATCCGCCCAAAGAAACTCTCCATCGCGGCATTATCTAAACAATTGCCTTTCCTTGACATACTCTGCACAATATTGTGCTCAGCTAATAACTGTTGATAACTTGCCATTTGATACTGAATACCTTGGTCTGAATGTAATATCGGTGAGTCCCCCTCAGCTAACCGAGCAATCGCTTGTAACACCATCTGTTTTACTCATCTACCATCTGGATGACGACTACATTGATAAGCAATCAATTCATTGTTATAGCAATCCAATATCGGGGAAAAATAGAGTTTATCGCCTTTCACCTTAAACTCAGTAATATCGGTCAACCATTTCTGGTGCGGAACGGTGGCGTGGAAGTCTCGTTGTAAGTGATTCGGGGCGATGTTACCCACTTCCCCACGATAAGAATAATATTTACGTTGTCTTTTCCCTTTTACCTGCAATCCCATCACTTGGATTAATCGTTGTACCCGTTTATGGTTGATCCCCTCGCCTAATTGTTTGGTGACTCGGCGATAGCCATAATGTGGATTCTGTTGTTTGATAGCAAGAATTTGGTCGCATAATGAAGCGTTGTCATCCCTAGTCTTATCTTTACCATGTAAATGATAAAAGAAAGTACTTCTGGCTAAGTTGGCATACCGTAACAGTAAGTCTAACGGATAGTCTGCTCTTAATTCTTGGACGGCGTTGGCTTTTTCCTCATTTTTTCTCGGTCTAATTGCTGACACTTTTTTAGGTAAGCATTCTCCGTTTCTAATTCTAGAATTCTTAAGCGTAAGCGTTCTTCTTCTGTTTTCGGTGGCGGTGGCATTTTGGCATAGCGTGTTTTTTTCATCGCAGGTCGTCCTTTGGGTTTTGGGTGTAATCCTTCTATACCGCATTGTTGAAAGCTTTTCAACCATTGGTGAATGGTACTTGGATTAGCAATACCAAAATATAAATAGGCTTGTTCAACTGTCATATCTCTGTTTTGAATCGTTTGTATGACATGATATTTAAACTCTGGGGTATAGGTCCGTTTGGTATGCAGCACGGCTAAGTCCTTTATACCTGAATGTTGATATTGGGCAATCCAACGCCTTAATGTGCGTTTAGACACGGTAAATGTACGACAGGTTAAAGAAAGACTTTCCTCATGTTGAAAGTAGAAATCTACCACTTGTTGTTTAAATGTTTGGTTATATTTAGTCATAAAAAATCTGCACCTTTGTCTGTTGGATAATAAGTCCAACTTTTGGGGTGCAGATCATAGAGGGCAATATGTTGTTATATGGATAGAAACGCACTCAAGGCTAGGTAGTGCAAACACATTGAGGATAGTTGCCTTAAATGCGTTTCCTAATGCCTACTTAGCGCCTTTCAGAATACAACATATTATGCTGATAATATGCATTAACTAAGCAGGCATTAGATAACGGTTCGTGGGCTTGTTCGCCTGTTTCCCCAACCGTTGTAGCAATCTTTCGACCGTGCATTTCGCACTCAAGCTAGTAAGCAGTGCTGCCCTTGACCTACCAAACGCCTCTCTTCGTTTCTGATTTCTCAACACGTAGTACAGTTTTCTGCTCGGGGGTTACTCAACTTAACGCAGTTGATCACTTACCGCCATTGCCACGCCAATTTGTTAAAGAACATTGAGATGTTGTTATCTCGTTTTGATGCGGGTATATTACCTGCGGTTTTATTTATTGTAAATACTGCAAGTTATATAAAAATAAATTATTTGCGATAACTTTTTATAAGTATTTGAGTTTTAAGGAAATAAAAATTTTGGAAAGGCGTTTAATTGCTTAATTTTTAATCAAGTTGATATTATTGAACGGTAGAAATGAACAAATGAACTCGTTCAATGGACAAATGAACAGTTGACTTTTCAAGAAAAGTTGAGGGGAGATTAAAGATAATGAATAACAAGGAAGCTGATAAATTTCGAGGCGTTGCGAAAATGGTTAAGCAATGGTTACGCATAAGCAAGGCTAGATTTGGTTTTTATCTTTTTGATATAGCTAGACTTTTTAAAATTAAGCAAGATTTTGTGAGAAATAAGCAAGATTAGATAAAAGAAAACCGCCATAAAGGCGGTTATGTTATTGGATTATTAATCTAAAATGGTTTACCAAATCATCTTGTTTTTTCATAAGTCTATTTACATAAATTTTATTCACATCTGCCATAGATGATACCTGAGTGTTATCAATCAAACATATAATTATTTGTTTTTCCTTTTCTCCTATTAAAGTATTTATAATAGAATCATAATTATATTTATCTTGGTCATTTTGGTTAGGTGTGTCTAAAACTAGTGGAGGTAAAATTTCAGTATCATATTTAATAGCGGTATTATAAATTGCTAAATAATATGCTAAAATTGCTCTGTTACTATCTGCTGCGCCACCCTTTACAGCATTTAATATTTTATTATAATCTCGTACTTTTTTTATATTATCATAACTATTAAATGTAATAGATAGTTTGTCAGCATATTGTTTTAACTTAGAAACAAAAAAATCATTAACTGAACTTTTATGTTGTTTATATTTTTTTGCATTTTTTCTTTTAATTCCAATAATACTATTTTTTCTTTCTTCTAAGTCAAGAATATCTTGTTCTATATTAACTAGAATTTCAGAAATACCATTAATAGCCATATTTTTTATGAATTTTTTTGTATTCTCATTAATTGCTGATGAAATTTCATGTCTAAGCCCTGTAATATTTGATATTTCCTTTTCTATTTCATGTATTCTATTATTTATTTTTTGTATTTGATTCTTTTGATTAACTACATTGTCTTCTAATTTAGTTTTTAAAAAGAATAATTCTGATTTTTCAGTAATTGTATTGGAGTGAATTGTTCCACAATAAGGACATTCTATTTTGCTTGTATTTTTTCTAGCTTCTTGGTAGTCTGCATCAAATTCTTTAGCTGTTGATTCAGAAAATGCAAGTTCATTACGTAGGAATTGCCGTTCAACTATTAGATCAGATAATTCTTCTTGTAATAAATTTAAATTGTTTTCATGAGTTTCAACTAAACTTTCTAACTCTTTCAGGTTAGATCCTATATTTAACTCAAGACTTTCTCTAGTTGATAATAATACCCCTTTTTCATTGAATTTGTTGGTTAAATTTTTTGTTATTTCTTTTACTTCTTCCTCATTATCTAATTCTTGATTGCTTTTTACTTTACAAAATTGTTCAACCAAATCAACTTGAAATCTTTGGAACTCTCCCAAGTTTGAAAAAGACTGTGGGAAAAAAGAAGTCCAGCCTTTAACTTGAGAAATATAGCTAGTTAAAAAGAAATAAGCGGGTCTAGCAATCTTAGGTGTGCCAGAACGATCTTTTAAATAGATTCTATACCCTAAAATTGTAGCTATCCTTGTTTGATATTCAGAGTTATTAGTATATTCTGTTATAGAATTATCATCTTTTATATAATAAATGCCATTTGGCGTTTTGTAGAATGTATAACTTTTATCTTCTATTGACACATCTAATTTTATAAATGAATTTATCCACTCTTCTTTAAATTTTACCATACAACCTAAAACACTATATATCAAATTAAGTAACGTTGTTTTACCTGCTGAATTATTTTTAGATAAAATAAAATTCACACCATTAGTAAAAGTGAATTGGTTTCCTTCATTTTTATCCTTAGAGAGAATAGTTAGTTGTTTTATTATTAATTTTTTCATTTTTAACTGGTCTTGTTCTTAAGTTACGGATTAGTTTTCGATAAGATGCTAATTTACGTTGTTTCTCTAATATATCTTGATAATTCATAAAACACTCCAGCCTTAATAGTTGTAACGGTAATTATACTATACTTTGAGGATATGTCTTCTGAGAATTTATCTATTATTTGTATAATTTTTTTATTATCAGCACATTCTAATTTATGGAGAATATTTGAATCCAATATATCTAATTTTATTTGGGATTGAATGCTTGTAGAATTTAAATGGTGTGTACTGTATTTAGATAATTCTCTACTGATTTTCAATTTCTCAACACTACCATATAAGCTATCAGTAAGTAATTGTTGAGCTGATGTTAGATCGTAATCTTCTATATCTGTATAACGTTCTATTACTTTTTTTACTGTGTCAAAAGTCATTCCTTTTTCTTGTAATAGATCGCTATCAGGAAGTAGCTTAGCTTTTCCTTTATCATATAAATCATCTTTTAAAACAAAATAGATTGCTTGTATGTTTGTTTTTCTGTCAGGATGAATCTCTTGAATAATATCAGAAAGTAGACCTTTAACTGTTTGATCAAAACTATCTTTAGGTAGCTTAGATTTAGCAAAATAAAGTCGATCTAAGAAAGAATCTTTATCGATTTCCAATAATAAATTTTCTTCTAATTTTCTTTTATCTTCATCCTTTAATTGATGGAAACTTACTTCATTAGAACAAAAATTAAAGCCGTTTGCAGAAACTAATTTAATGGATTTTATTTTTTCAAGAACATCCAAAAAGTCTTTTCCTATTGTTAATTTATCAAGAATAGACTTTTCACTATTTTGTTTCTTTATTATATCATTTAAAGTTAAATGTTTATCATGAGCTTTAATTTGAAAAAAATGAAATTTATTATCAGAAGATATATCTTCTATAAGAATAACGTCTTCATGAAATTCAATCAGAATAGCAATATCTTCGTTTTTTCTTGAAGTTTCTAAAAGAGTATAAATTGCCCAGTGGTATTGATAATCATAATTTTTAAATGTATCACTACCAGAAGTTTCTCTTTGTTTTATTTCTTTTAGTTTATTTAGCATAAGGGATTAAATGTGTAAAAATATTATATTTAGTTTTTCTCATATATTACATTATGATAAATTCATTGATTTTATTATGTTGTAGTAGCTATCAATATATGAATTTTCTCATTACCCAATAAAATTCAACTTTTGGCTTTGATGAACGATCACTTTCCCTTGAATAAAGAGTTGGTTTTCATCATCAATGTCCCATTCTTTGTAAGTTTTGTTATCAGATAACACAAGGAATTTCTCGCCTATACGTTGTAACCGCTTAATATATAAAGCATTTTTATAGTTGAAAATATAAACGCCATCACCATCAAATGATTGAATTTTGATATTAACAAACACCATATCGCCAGAATTGAAGGTTGGTGCCATTGAATCGCCTTTGATATTGATTACTCTAATACCGTCAGGGTTGATACCTCTAAATAACGTGTAATATTGTTCAGGGACGTAATAAAGACGGCTCACCACTTCAACAAGATCGCCTGTTGAACCGTTACCAGCACTGGCTTCTACATTGAGTACGTCAATAACAACTCTTTCATCTTTGCTGTTTTGTTCAGCCATTAAAAGATTAATTTGATCTTGGTCGATAGACTTTGCCATATCAGCGATCTCTAGTGCTAGTCTTTCGCTGAATGTACTAACAGTTACTCTCAACAGTTTCGCAAATTTTGTTGCAATATAAGCATTTAAGGCATTGATACCATTTAAATAATGGTTTATTGCACTTTGGCTCATTCCAAAATATTCAGCCACCTCAGCTTGGCTTAAATTTAATTCTGCTTTTTTTTGTTCAAAAATTTTTTTCAGTTCTGCACATTCGTTTTTTTGTTCTTCTGTAAGTGCTTTTTTCTTTGTTGATATAGACATAACGTCCTCCTATTTTGAGTAATCCTATAACCGTTGGTTATAAAAGTAAAACAACCGTCAGTATTTACAAATAAATTATTTGCGGTAATATATGTTTTTATTTATCCCTAGCGAGGTTCTATGAAACGAATTTCACTTTCTGAATATGCAAATAAGCACGGTCAGTGGAAAACTGCTAAAGATTTAAATGTAACTCAGGCTGCAATTAGTAAAGCAATACAAGCACAGAGAAATATTTATTTGTTTGTTGATAAGAAAGGTAATGCAGTTCGAGGGGAAGAGTTGCGTCCTTTTCCGCATCAACAAAGTTAATGTAATTAAAAGGAACTGCAATGGCACGCAATGAATTAAGCAAATCTGCAATGAGAATTGCGGATTTAATCAGAAGAAAATCTGTTGAGAGAACAGATAAAGAAATCGCAGAAAGTATTGGGGTAGATCCAAGCACACTTTGTCGATTCAAAGCCGATCATCTCGATAAGTTTTGTGCTTTTTTAGATGAACTAGGTTTAGTCGTCAGAGAAAAGCATAGCGATGATGAAGAGAGGAAAGCATTAATCACTTTAGCTAAAAAAGCGATTGATGAGATGGAGTAATAAAAAACCACCGTTGCAGCGGTGGTTTAGGAGGTTAAATGAACCAATTAATTAAAATTGATAATACAGAAATTAGACAAGACGGTCAAGGACGATATTGTCTAAACGATTTACATCGTGCGAGTGGTGGAAATCCTATTCACGCACCTGCCCAATTTTTTAGAACGAAATCTGCTCTTGATTTTGTACAAGCTTTAACCGATATGCAAATTTGCACATCGCCTATCAAAACAATAAAAGGTGGTATTGAACAAGGTACTTATGCTTGTAGAGAGTTAGTTTTTAAATATGCTGCTTGGATCAATGCTGAGTTTGAAGTAAAGGTTTACCAAGTATTTAATGCTTATACTAAAGGTGAATTACAGCCAACTCACCAAATCCCCCAAACATTACCCGAAGCCTTGCGCTTAGCCGCAGATTTAGCGGAGCAAAATCAAACATTAGCTTTAGAAAATAAAGAACTAAAACCAAAAGCCGCATTTGTCGATCATTATGTTGAAGTCGGCACAAGTAAATCGCTGCGAGAAGTGGCAAAGATTTTGAAAATGCCAGAAAAAGCAATGATCGATCGTCTTATTAGTGATCGTTTGTTATATCGCCAATCAGGAAAATTATTGCCATTCGCTACTGAGAAAGTTAAGCCACTTTTTACGGTGAAAACGGGAACGGCTGAACACGGACATAACTATACGCAAACTCGAGTTACCGCTGAGGGTATGCGTTTTATTGCTGAACAATATGCAACGGAGTTGATGTTATGAGTATGTTATTAATGGTTAAAGCAATGCAGTGTAAAGTTGGGAATGCTACTCGTAAGTTGGTATTACTGAAATTAGCGGATAATGCCAATGATAACGGCGTTTGTTTCCCCTCTTATCAACATATTGCAGATCAGTGCGAGATTACTCGCCGCAGTGCGATCTCGCATATTGAGGCATTGATAGAAACGGGCTTTGTTGAGAAAAAAACACGCAAAACGCCAGAGGGTAACACCTCAAATTTATATGTGTTACACCTTGATCGAGATAGTGAAAATTCTGCACCACCTAGTGAAAATGATTCGCTAGGGGTAGTGAAAAATTTACACCACCCTAGTGAAAATATTTCACCAACCCCTAGTGAAAATATTTCACCCAGAACTAGTCACTCTATTAACCAGTCAATTAACCATATTTCTTCGTCCGAAAAAATTTCGGACGGCGGTGATGGCAAAAAATCTAAGTTTAAATTTTCTGACGATGATATGAGGGCTGCGCATTGGATTTTTGAAAAAATCCAAAAACTGAAACCAACGCTTGATCCAAACGCTAAGCCTAAAGGTGGTTTTGAAAAATGGGCTAATGAAATCCGTTTAATGCGTGAACGTGATGGAAGAACACATTTCGATATTTGCGATTTATTCCAATGGGCAAATCAAGATGACTTCTGGAAGACTAATATTCTTTCGCCTACAAAG
Source organism: Gallibacterium sp. ZY190522 (assembly GCF_054166015.1). Lineage (NCBI taxonomy): Bacteria > Pseudomonadati > Pseudomonadota > Gammaproteobacteria > Pasteurellales > Pasteurellaceae > Gallibacterium > Gallibacterium sp. ZY190522. The sequence continues at coordinate 1,024,758 of NZ_CM135118.1, read as the reverse complement.
CTTAGGGAACAGTGGGATCAGCTGATTATCAAGCGTAACAATCGTAAATCGACTTTTGACACAAGCATAGCCGGCTTTGATAAACGCAATAATAATTCAAAATGGCGTGAGGAATTAGAGGATGAAATCGCCAGAGGGGTAATGTTGTAATGAATAATTTAAACCCAAAATTAACCATTGCTCCTTTTGCGGTTCAACGAAAAAATGCGGAACAATGCAAACAGTTCATAGAATCTGTTATGAATGATTTATTTAAAAAACTTACGGCAAGTTGTCCAAAGTTATTAACAATGACCGAAGATCAATTAAATACGCTAAAAAAGCAATGGATATACGGTTTTGTTGAAAACGGCATTAATACCATTGAGCAAATACAAGACGGAATGAGAGCAGTGAGAGCCAAAGAAAATGGTTACTTACCTAGTGTTGGCGAATTTATTGCTTATTGCAAGCAAGGCGAACGTAAGCGTTTAGGTTTGCCTGATGAAGCGGAATTGAAATATCGCTTAAATAAATTCCGATCTAACGGCGGTTTTTACAACATTGAAAATTTTGAATTTATATCAACCTCTGAATATTGGTTGATTACCAAAATTGCCAATGACGCACAGCAAAAAGCGCACACCGAGATGCAAGAGGATAAGGCGATTAAAAAAGCCTTAGAAGAAATGGCAAATCGTTTAAAAAGCGGTGTGAAATTGCCTGAGCCTGTAAGAACTATCGCTAAAGAAACCACGTTTAAGCCGCATAATCCACAAGCGGTAAAACGCTTTTTTAATCGTCCAGAATTACAGTTTTAGGAGAAGAAATGGAGTTTGACAAAGACGCTTACCGCACCCCGATTTATTTGTACAACTGGCTACACCGCCGTTTTAAGTTTGATATTGATGGTTGCGCCGATGAAAAAAATTATTTGGGGAATTTTTACATAGGCAAAGGCGGCGTTGCAGAAGATTTTTTAGCGTTTGATCCGTTAGAAATAGTGTGTGATTTTGCCGATCATACTCTCTCATTTTTCGTCAATCCGCCGTACTCCAACCCGTTGCCGTTTGTGAAACGAGCGGCAGAGCTTAAGGCTCAGGGCTTTTTGGTGGTGATGTTATTGCCGGCAGATAAATCAACAGCGTGGTATAAGGTGATTGAAGAAAAGGCAACAGAGGTCATTGATATTGTCGGTGGGCGCATTAGTTTTCTTCATCCGTTGACTGGCGAAGAAGTGAAAGGCAACAACAAAGGCTCAATGGTGGCAGTGGCAGTGTTCGACCCGACAATGCAAGGCTTTGTTACCCGTCAAGTAAGTTTGGATTTTGTGATGAAGTGTGGTGGGTATGGAAACTAAACAACGTTTTTTCTTGCGTAACAGACGCATACAAGCGAATGCCATTGGGGTAATCCATTCCCTTACTTTAGATGAACAAAATCCCGTCGTGGTGGAAATAAAGCCCTTAACACGCACGTTAGCACAGAATGCAAAACTTCACGCAATGCTTGGCGATATTGCGAAACAATGCGAGTTTCAGGGGAAAAAACGTGACATTGAAACGTGGAAAATGATTATGGTGTCCGCTCACAAAATCGCAACGGGTGGGCAAGCAGAAATGGCAATCGGGCTGGAGGGAGAGGTGCTTAATTTGCGTGAAAGCACGGCACAAATGGGAGTGAAACGGTTAGCCAGTTTGATTGATTATGTTGAGGCGTGGGGTGAGGTGAATGGCGTGAGATTTAGCAACAAGCAAGGGTTTTACGGCTATTAAAAACCGCACCGAAGTGCGGTTGGATTAGGGTTAAAAATTGTTGCGGAGTTGTGGTCGTTTTTGTTTATCCGCAAATTGTCTTAGCCTTGGTAGGCTGCGAGTCCAGTTGTTATCTTTGTGTGGCTCAAAGGCGATTTCTTGAGTGAGTTTGTTTAGGAGTTGGTTGGCGTCTGCCAAAACAGGACTAAATTCCGCTACAAGTGAATGTGCTTTAGGTGCAAATGAAGAGCCGAGTTGTTGTAAGGCTGGGTTAAGGTGTTTGATTAGCTGTTGTTGTTCAGACATCGCAATCCATAACCAGACAAGAGTTTGTAGCTCATACTCAGAGAGTTCAGTTGAGAATGTTTTTTCAGGCTCAGGCAAAGCGAGTTGTTGGGGGTGTGTGCCAATGCTGTTGAGAGCCATAAAAGCACGGATCACTTTGAGATGAAAAGCTGCACTTATCCACGCAGCGTAGGCGATAACGAGTTCTTGGCAAGCGTAAGTGCTAGGATTTTTGCCTCCTCGAATTGTTTTAACAGCCAAAGTAGGAAATCCTACTTTGCTATTTTCGATCTCTAAAATGAGATCTTTAGTTTGTTGATTTGATAAAAATAAAGCTGGTTTATGTTTAGCTTCTGAACCGCTAGATTTATGAAAATCAGTTAAAGAATAGAGATTATCTAAAGTGCGAATAGATGTGTTGAGAATGGTTAAATTTGACATAGTAAACTCCGATTTTAATTTTGAGATTAACTCCACTTTTGAGAGTGGTGTCGAGAGGCTCAAAAGCCTGTTCGGTCAGGCTGGAGTTATTTCCCTTTCGGGTATTGTATTCCTCGCCCTCTCGACATTGAGTAAATATACCGTTTTTCGTTTACTAAAATTGGCTGAGAAAAGGAGAAACACCAAATTCTAGATACAAAAAAAACGCATTGGATTTCGGTTGCGGATTACCGCCGATTTTAGGTTTTGAGACCTGTGTTAAATCCTACGCTTGACCGAGGAGATTGTCAAGCGTGGGGAGGTTAAATGGATAATGCTAATGGATGATGAGCAATTTTAACTTTATTTAAACTCTGTTGAAAACGGGGGTTATGGTTGAGCTCCCATAAATCATTATGGGTTTGTAAGTTAAGCCAAAATAAGTGTGTTTTTCTTGCGTAGTAGATGAATTGCGTGATATATTTATATCACATAAAAGAGGAATGAAATATGATTAAGAGTTTTAAACATAAAGGATTGGAACAATTCTTCAAAAAAGGAATTACAAAAGGATTGAGACAAGACCATGTGCGAAAGATTAATGGTATTTTATCTCTTGTTGATCGTGCTAATACGGTCGAAGAATTTATTCAATTTTATCAATGCCACGAATTAAAAGGTGACAGAAAAGGAATATATTCAATGACTGTTAGTGGAAATTACCGCATTACATTCGAATTTATTAATGGTGATGCGTATATTTTAAATTACGAAGATTATCATTAAAGGAGGTATTTATGCGTAAACCAGCACATCCAGGTGAAGTATTATTAGATGGTTTTATTGAACCGAACAAAATAAAAGTGTCTGAATTAGCAGCCCATCTTGGTTTTTCTCGTGAAACTTTATCAAGAGTATTGCATGGTAAAACTGCAATGACAGCGAATTTAGCTATTGCACTCGAGGAGGCGGGAATTAGTACAGCAAGATTATGGTTGTCTTTACAGACAGATTATGATTTGTGGGAATTAAAACAGAAAAGAGAACATCATATCAAACCATTTAATTTTGCTGTTGCGTAAAAATAAGAAGTATAGTTGATTTGTCCGGACTAAAAGTATATATTGTTAGCTATGGTGTGTTTTTTCGCGCTTGAAACACACAAATATTTTTTCTAACCCTAGGCAGCAATGCCTGGGTTTTTTTATTGCCTCAAAAAAGGAGGGCATAGTAGACAAAATTGTTGCTAAAAAGTGGCTTAAAGCCTTATAGTACAAGGCTTTAAGCCCTCTTTTTGAAATATGAATAAAAAACTGCCCATTTTGCCAAAGTGCAGAAATAAAGAAACATGGCAAATTAAATAATTTTCAACGTTATTTTTGTCACCAATGCCATAAAACATTTACGTTCAAAAAGAAATTAGAGCCAATAAAAATTTGGTCTGATTACACTTGTGGAAAACAAACTTATCAACAACTTGCAATTAAATATCATTGTTCCGTTAGAACCATTCAAAGATATATAGATAAATCCCCCAAAACACCCTTAAAATTACCTCAAAATCGATACCTGAACATTATTATGGATACCACCTTTTTTGGTCGCTATTTTGGTGTTTTAGTGCTGATGGATTCAAAAACAAATAAGGTAGTTTGTTATCACTTTATACGAACAGAAAAGGATATTTATTACAAATTAGCATTAAATCGACTAAGAGAAAAAGGCTATATAATTCAAGCTATTACTTGTGATGGGAGAAGAGGATTAATGAAAGATCTTTTTAATACTCCGGTACAGATGTGTCAATTTCATATGATAGCTATTGTAATGAGAAAATTAAGAAAAAAACATCAATCATCAGCAGGTAAGGAATTAAAAATTATCACTAAAACAATAACAGAAAGTACAAAAAATGAATTTTATCTTCGCTTACATACATGGTATTTAAAGCACGAGATTTTTTTAAAAGAACGAAGTGAAAAAGCGAATGAAAAAGGCTATTTCCCATATAAGCATCGAAACATAAGAGGCGCTTATGCCAGTTTAAAATGGTATATGAATTATTTATTCTATTTTGAAAAGTATACTGAAATAAATATTGAAAAGACGACAAATAGGATTGAAGGATTATTTAAACATCTAAAACGTCAATTAAATAATCATAATGGCTTAACAAAATAGCATAAGATTATGTTTATAAAGGATTTTTTAAATAAAAAGAGTTGCTAATATTTTGAAAAATAAATATTAGCAACAAAATTGTCCACATGGCATAGTTTTTGATAGATCAGCAACAATTTTGTCTACTATGCCAAAAGGAGGCTGAGGAATGAAAATGCCTGAAAAAGATCCGAATGTATGGCTCATTGTTTGGGTATACATTCAGCAAAACTATAATGCCATCGCAGGATGATCTGACCCCGAAAAGTTGGACTGCTATTTTAAGGACTGAATTCTGTATTGAACAGGGCTCAGTCCATTTAATTTTAATTGTATTCTTTCCTCATTGTAATAACGAACATATTCTTTGATAACAGATTCAAGTTCTTCAATGCTTTCGAAAGTTTTGCCATAAAAACATTCCACTTTCATCCGACCAAAGAAACTCTCCATCGCGGCATTATCTAAACAATTGCCTTTCCTTGACATACTCTGCACAATATTGTGCTCAGCTAATAACTGTTGATAACTTGCCATTTGATACTGAATACCTTGGTCTGAATGTAATATCGGGGAGTCCCCCTCAGCTAACCGAGCAATCGCTTGTAACACCATCTGTTTTACTCATCTACCATCTGGATGACGACTACATTGGTAAGCAATCAATTCATTGTTATAGCAATCCAATATCGGAGAAAAATAGAGTTTATCGCCCTTCACCTTAAACTCAGTAATATCGGTCAACCATTTCTGGTGCGGAACGGTGGCGTGGAAGTCTCGTTGTAAGTGATTCGGGGCGATGTTACCCACTTCCCCACGATAAGAATAATATTTACGTTGTCTTTTCTCTTTTACCTGCAATCCCATCACTTGGATTAATCGTTGCACCCGTTTATGGTTGATCCCCTCGCCTAATTGTTTGGTGACTCGGCGATAGCCATAATGTGGATTCTGTTGTTTGATAGCAAGAATTTGGGCGCATAATGAAGCGTTGTTATCCTTAGTCTTATCTTTACCATGTAAATGATAAAAGAAAGTACTTCTGGCTAAGTTGGCATACCGTAACAGTAAGTCTAACGGATAGTCTGCTCTTAATTCTTGGACGGCGTTGGCTTTTTCCTCATTTTTTCTCGGTCTAATTGCTGACACTTTTTTAGGTAGGCATTCTCCGTTTCTAATTCTAGAATTCTTAAGCGTAAGCGTTCTTCTTCTGTTTTCTGTGGCGGTGGCATTTTGGCATAGCGTGTTTTTTTCATCGCAGGTCGTCCTTTGGGTTTTGGGTGTAATCCTTCTATACCGCATTGTTGAAAGCTTTTCAACCATTGGCTAATAGCACCCGAATTAGCAATTCCAAACTGTAAACAGGCTTGGTCAGCTGTCATGTCTCTGTTAGAGAATGATAATCCTGTAGAAACGATAAGATACAGCGCCAATTACCGAATCAAACTTACTGGGCTAAGCGTTGATACAGCCTATCAAATTAATCAAAATCCTAAAATTTTAGTTTCATCTAGTGTTACAGAAATCACTTTAGCTGCGGATAATCAGCAGTTTAATATTGGAGAAAATGAGATACGTTTCTATCTAGAAAATGGTGCATTTTTCACAAAATACCGCTTTTTTATTGAACCTATTGATTATGATGTCCAAAATAAAGAGCGTTTTGCCGTAATTAATGCCGCCACTGCCTCAGAATTTATGAAACAACTTAAGTTATTGCCATCTACAAAAAATGAAATCTACGCACCTAATTTAACAGAAATGGAACGAGTCAAAGTGGTAAATTATTACGCTCAAGAAATTGATGAGAATATCAACCATTATAGAATTTATGAGTGTGAAGATGGGAGAAATATCAAAGATGAACGACTTGATGTCATTTATGACAAGCTTGATCAGGGCATTAAGTTAAGTTACACGCTATATCCAACTTATGGCATAACTATTAAACCTAGCCCAAGTGATGTTGGTATTGATGATAAGCGTGCTGTAGAATTACTTACTTCTTACGCTCAATCAAACCCGGAAGATCAATTATTAAAACGAGGTTGGCAAGTGGCGACATTGACATATAGCGATGATTTCATTAGTGAGGGTAGTAGAGATGATCGTGATACCTACTTAGAGGCAGATTCTTTGATACCATCTTCCGAAGGGGTATTATGGCCACATCATCAAAAAACTTTTGAATTCACAGGAAAAGGTGGTTATCCAATTGAGATTGGATAAAACCTTTAAAGGACTTTAAAAGTAATTTCCCTATTAATTGTGAAATACTAAATTACAAGGAAGCAGTGCTGAAGTAGAGCAGCAGTTATTGAGATAATTTACATAGCATAATTGCGCTATGTAATCGGAATAAAAAACATAGATCAAGCCTTTTCTAATGCGGGTTTATGTCATATGTTGCCTTTATGGTAAGTGTACGATGAAATACACAGTAATTTACCAACTGCTTTTAGGCGGTAGTAAAACGATGGAATCCATATCTTTGTATGGTAGATATTATCAAATAACGGGCAAATAAAATTAATATGATTTTACTAGTATAACTGTGATTTAAACCAATTAATCTTTGTTGACGGTATGAATGACGGTATTTTTTAATGTATTTTAATTTATATTATTGATTTAGTTTATTTTAGTTTTGTTGATACAATTGAGTAGGTAAAATCTTCGTATTTCATAACATATCACTATATTTCAAAATAAAGATAAAGCCTTGTTATGATCTGCACCCCAAAAGTTGGACTTATTATCCAACAACATACAGAGGTGCAGATTTTTTATGACTAAATATAACCAAACATTTAAACAACAAGTGGTAGATTTCTACTTTCAACACGAGGAAAGTCTTTCTTTAACCTGTCGTACATTTACCGTGTCTAAACGCACATTAAGGCGTTGGATTGCCCAATATCAACATTCAGGTATAAATGGCTTAGCCGTGCTGCATACCAAACGAACCTACACCCCAGAGTTTAAATATCACGTTATACAAACGATTCAAAACAGAGATATGACAGCTGACCAAGCCTGTTTACAGTTTGGAATTGCTAATTCGGGTGCTATTAGCCAATGGTTGAAAAGCTTTCAACAATGCGGTATAGAAGGATTACACCCAAAACCCAAAGGACGACCTGCGATGAAAAAAACACGCTATGCCAAAATGCCACCGCCACCGAAAACAGAAGAAGAGCGCTTACGCTTAAGAATTCTAGAATTAGAAACGGAGAATGCTTACCTAAAAAAGTGTCAGCAATTAGACCGAGAAAAAATGAGGAAAAAGCCAACGCCGTCCAAGAATTAAGTGCAGACTATCCGTTAGACTTACTGTTACGGTATGCCAACTTAGCCAGAAGTACTTTCTTTTATCATTTACATGGTAAAGATAAGACAAGGGATGACAACGCTTCCTTATGTGCCCAAATTCTTGCTATCAAACAACAGAATCCACATTATGGCTATCGCCGAGTCACCAAACAATTAGGCGAGGGGACCAACCATAAACGGGTACAACGATTAATCCAAGTGATGGGATTGCAGGTAAAAGGGAAAAGACAACGTAAATATTATTCTTATCGTGGGGAAGTGGGTAACATCGCCCCGAATCACTTACAACGAGACTTCCACGCCACCGTTCCGCACCAGAAATGGTTGACCGATATTACTGAGTTTAAGGTGAAAGGCGATAAACTCTATTTTTCCCCGATATTGGATTGCTATAACAATGAATTGATTGCTTATCAATGTAGTCGTCATCCAGATGGTAGATGAGTAAAACAGATGGTGTTACAAGCGATTGCTCGGTTGGCTGAGGGTGACTCACCGATATTACATTCAGACCAAGGTATTCAGTATCAAATGGCAAGTTATCAACAGTTATTAGCTGAGCATCATATTGTGCAGAGTATGTCAAGGAAAGGCAATTGTTTAGATAATGCCGCGATGGAGAGTTTCTTTGGTCGGATGAAAGTGGAATGTTTTTATGGCAAAACTTTCGAAAGCATTGAAGAACTTGAATCTGTTATCAAAGAATATGTTCGTTATTACAATGAGGAAAGAATACAATTAAAATTAAATGGACTGAGCCCTGTTCAATACAGAATTCAGTCCTTAAAATAACAGTCTAACTTTTCGGGGTCAGATCATATGCAAGGCTTTTTATATAAATAAATATTAATTATCGAATTAAGTCAACATTATTCTTTCCATTTCACATTTGTTTGTAGAATTTTTTGATAAATCGGGCAGGTTTTATCGTGAGCGTTCGGTAAGTAACCAGTACTCATAAGAAATTCATTAACAATTTCTCCGCCAACAAATTTAAACTGTTTTTTAAACAGTTTAACCCATTCGGGGAGTGTTTGGGGATAGTGATGATCAAGCCACGTTTTAAATGAACCGAATTGTTGCTGTAGTTGTAAGATTTGTTTGGCATTATAAATAGCGGCATTAATTTTAAGACGATTGCGAATAATATCCGGATTATTCAATAAGCGTTGGCGATCTTCATCATTATAGTTAGCCACTTTTGCGATATTGAATTGGTCATAAGCAAGTCGAAAGCCCTGTTCTTTCTTTAAGATCAACGTCCAGCTAAGCCCTGCTTGATTAATTTCCATTACTAAACGGGCAAACAGCTCATTATCATCTTCAATCGGAAAACCATAACGATGATCGTGATATGATTTATTAAATGGATCTTCATCCTCCGCTAATTGATTAACATAATCACAATAGCTCATTATTAACCTCGAATTGGTCTGATTTTCTGCATAAACATTGGTAGCTCATCAGTGAGTACACGTTGTTGCATCAAATCTTTAATTGTTGCCGCTCGAAAAAGGGCTTTTTCAGCTTTTTCTCCGTAGAAGAGCTGATTTACCGTATTTTGCCAGTGAGATAGCCAAATAGCGAACATCTCTTCGCTCATTGGCTGGCGGTTGTGTATTTTGATATGTGCCAACATTGGATTTCCTTGATAACTTTCCATATCAAAAATATTACTTTCCCAAAATCGATACATTTTTTCTAAATGGGTTTGCCAATGTTTTCCGCGTAGATGAGCGAACATATATCCAATTCTTTCATCGGCTAAAAGCGAATCATAAAAGCGATTAACCAGTAGTTCAATATCATTACGATCTTCTAAAAGTTTGCTCATAGCTACTCCTGTTGTTTTTTGAATAATGATAAAACAAATAGTAAAGCAGAACAAATCACCACAGATGGACCGGCAGCTGTATCATAAAATGCCGAGAGTAGTAATCCTCCGGTTACTGCAATCATACTGATTACCACGGCAATAATTGCCATACTTTCCGGTGTGCGGGAAAAACGGCGAGCAGTAGCAGCAGGAATAATCAGTAGAGAGGTAATAATTAATGCGCCGACAAATTTCATACTTAATGCAATCGTAATGGCAGTTAGCAACATTAACACAATGCGTCCTTTTTTGACATCAATCCCTTCAATTTGCGCTAATTCCGGGTTTACTGTGGCAGAAATCAATGCTTGCCAGAAGTAACATAGAATACTCAATACTAAAATAACGCCAATACCTATCCAGAGTAAATCTTGATAAGTAATGGCGAGCAGATCGCCGAACAGATAATTCATTAAATCGACTCTGACGCCGCCAATTAAGCCAATAGTAACTACACCTAATGAAAGAGAAGTGTGAGCAATAATACCGAGCAAGGTATCAGCAGCAAAATGGGTGTTGTTTTCTAACCAAACCAGAATAAGCGCTAATAAAATAATCAGTAAAAGAATGGCGATATAAGGATTAAAATTAAAAGCGATGCCCAAAGCAATACCGAGTAATGCGGAATGTGACAGGGTGTCTCCAAAATAAGCCATTTTCCGCCAAACAACAAAAGCACCGAGTGGGGCTGTGATTAAAGATAAAATAATGCCGGTTATCCAAGCAGGAAAAATAATTTCAAACATAATTAACCTTAATGTTGATGTTGGCAATCAGCAGAATGATGTTCGCCAGAACAGCAGACATCACCGTGTAGATTGTGTTTATGATTATGATGGTGCGTATAAATAGCAACATTCTGTTCATTCTGATTGTTAAAAAAGTCAATAAAATTCGGATGAGCACTGATGGAGTCCGGCGTACCCTCACAACAGATATGATGATTGATGCAGAGTACGTGATCGGTTTTTGCCATCACTAAATGTAGATCGTGAGAAACCATTAGTACAGCACAATCAAATCGTTCCCTCATTTGATTAATTAACTGGTAAAGTTCATTTTGCCCAATAATATCAACACCTTGAGTTGGCTCATCCAATACCAATAGATTAGGTTTGTTCAAGATAGCGCGCGCCAATAGAACACGTTGCATTTCTCCACCGGATAATTTTTGCATACTTTGTTCCCCCAAACGGGTGATAGAAAGCAATTGTAGTACCTTTTCAATATCCTGTTTCGTTGTTTTCGGTTTAAGTGAAAGAAATTTTTTTACTGTAATAGGGAATGAGTTATCCCAATGTATTTTTTGTGGTACATAACCAATTTTGGTATTGGCAGCATAGTGGACAGATCCACTCTTAGGCATAATCAGTTTTAACAAAACTTTAAGCAAAGTAGATTTTCCACCGCCGTTCGGCCCAACGATAGTAGTGATGGATCGTGGTTGAATTGATAACGAAACATCTTGCAATACAATTTTGTTATTAAACTCAACTGAAATATTTTTTAATTCAACTAGGGGCGGTTGTGAAGTGTGCATAATAACGGTACCTTTCTAAAAATCGGTCTGTATTTTATGCAAATCCTGTAGGGGATCAAATAAATTTTTAGATAATGTTTAAGATTTATGCATTTAATGAAATATGTTCCTAAAAAGGGGGAATTTTTCCGTTAATATTATGTCTTATTTCAATTCAAAATAGATTATATGAGTTAGTTATTTGAGTTAATTAAAATGCAACATATTAAATTAGCCAGAGATCGTTTAAAGCGAAAAATAATAATTAGAGCACTACTTGCTAGTGTTGCGATTCTCTGTTTTACATCAATACTTTATTTTTTATTGCATCAAACTAAACCAATGAGTAGTACGGATGAGCCGCTATTGAAAGAAATGGTTGAAACTAAAACATCTACTGCTGATGAGCAAAATAAAGCTCGATTAAAATGGAAAAATAGTGATAGTAATCAAATAGAAAACAATCAGACTACACAGAGTAATGATACTAATGCGACAGATACAGATAGTGATGAAAATTTTGATGATCAGTTATCGGATGATACCTTTTTTAGTGATGATGAGTTGCCACAAGATGCGAAAGATGCACTTAATGAACTTCTCAATGCAGCTGGACAGGCGCTTAGTATTACCAATCAATTCGGTGCGACTGTAGCAGACGGTGATACTCTAGCTGATATATTGGGATCGAGCGGTTTAGAGGTAGATACCGTCAATGAGTTGTATCAGTTAGATCCGACTTTGAAAAAACTACAAACTGGGCAACAGCTTTATTGGATTTTGTCTAAGGATGGCGATTTACAATATTTAAACTGGTTAGTTTCTCGAAAAGAGGAGCGTATTTATGAGCGGCAGGCAGATGGTCAATTTACGATGCAAGTTATCCAAAAGCAAAGTATTTGGAAAGAAGAAGTACTAAAGGGGGATATTGAAGGTAATTTGTATAACCATTTGCGTGCAAACGGTTTAGATTCCAAACAAATTTATCAGCTGATTAATGCCTTACAGTGGCAAATTAGTTTAACCAAATTACAAAAAGGTGATCGTTACGCTATTTTGGTTAATCGTGAATATTTGAATAATAAATTGACCGGTCAAGGAAATGTGATGGGAATTCATATTATCAGCCGAGGCAAGAGTTATTATGCTATTCAAGCAGAGAATGGACGTTATTACAATAATCACGGTGAAACTTTGGGTAAAGGTTTTTCTCGTTATCCGACACAGCGTCAATATAGAATTTCTTCGCATTTTAATCCACGTCGAAAAAATCCGGTAACAGGGCGTATTGCACCACATAAAGGCGTCGATTTTTCAATGCCGATTGGTACACCAATTATTGCGCCAGCAGATGGCGTAGTGGTGAAGGTATCTTATCAGGCAGGTGGTGCAGGACGTTATGTAATGTTACGACACGGGCGTGAGTATCAAACTGTTTATATGCATTTAAGTCGCTCATTAGTTAAACCGGGGCAAACAGTAAAGAAAGGGCAACGCATCGCATTATCAGGTAATACCGGGCGTTCAACCGGTCCGCATTTACACTATGAATTTCATATCAATGGCGTTGCGGTTAACCCAATGAAAGTGAAATTGCCAGGTATGAATAATACTATGGCAAGTAAAGAACGTCAGCGATTCTTACGACAAGCGAGAATTGTTCAGGATAAATTGAAGATGTAAGAAAACAGCCTGTTGGCTGATATTTTTTAATGTACAGGAACAGCTTCTTCTACTGGTACTTGGTTGTTATCCGGATTATCATCATCGGTTGCCTCATCGGAGGATTCGTTTAATTGCAACGCATCCCATACACTTTGTGCAGGAGCTGAATTTTGCGGTTGTACTGCACAAGGGTTATGAGAAGTCCAAACAGGGATTTCCATTCCGTTGTCACAACTCCAACTGCCGTGATTATCGATTCTCACCCATTTTAAGGTGTCGGTATGTGGCAATTTGAAAGGTTTTACTGAAATATTAAGTAATAATGTTTTGTAGATTTGTAATGCACCGGAAGCACCGGTTAATTTTGTTTTTCGATTATTATCCAACCCTGCCCAGACGGTAGTAACATTATTACCATCAATGCCGACAAACCAAGTGTCACGTCCATCGTTAGTTGTGCCCGTTTTGCCTGCAAGATGAAGTTTGCCGAAATCAGCTTGTAATGAACGAGCTGTACCTCGATCCACAACCTGTTGCATCGCAAATAATGTTTCGATAGCCGCTTCTTCAGCAACGACCTGTTCTGGATTGGTCTGGTGTTGATAAAATTGATGACCATCTCGTTCCACAATGTAACGAATCGTCGTTAATGGTACTTTTGCCCCTTTATTGGCGATGACCTGATAAAGTTTAGTTACATCATAGGGAGAAATAGAGTAAGAGCCGAGCAGCATTGACGGTACGCGAGGAATTTTGACTTGATCCCACCCCATACTTTTTTGATTGCGAATAATATTATCCAACCCTACCGCCATTCCGATATTTACTGTCGGAATATTTAAGGAACGAACTAAGGCATTCAATAAGGTCACTGAACCACTATATTTGCGATCATAATTGCGTGGTTGCCAAGCCGGCTGACCACGTAGTGGAATACTAATAGGTTGGTTTTTCACCGGTGTGTTCAGAGCAAAACGTTCTGGATAGGATAACGCTGTTAAATAAACGGAAGGTTTAACTAAAGAGCCAATTTGTCGCCTTGCTGACAAAACACGATTAAAGCCGGCATATTGTACATTCGTTCCTGACACTAATGCTTGAATTTCACCGGTATGATAATTGGCAATAATCATTGCTGCCTCTAAATCCGGAATTTTATGGCGTAACTTCAAGGCAGTTGTTGCACTGATAATGGCGTTTTCTGCTTGCGTCTGTAACTTAGGGTCAAGTGTAGTAAAGATTCTTGCACCGGATAAAAAATTGAGTTTTTTATTACCGAGTAAATCTGTCAGTTCGTGTCTGACCGCCTGCATAAAACCAGGCTGAGCTTGTTGTACTGGTCGTTGGCTTTGAACACCCAATGGACGCTGGCTTAACATTTGATACAAAGAGTGATCGATAATGTTATGCTCCAACATCATCTGCAATACTATGTTACGCCGTTTGGTTGCATTTTCAGGATTACGCCACGGGTTATAAAGTGATGGACCTTTGACCATTCCTACCAGCAGTGCAATTTGATCTAAACTGATTTCCTGAATTGGACGACCGAAATAGAATTGACTGGCTAATGCGAAACCGTGAATTTGTGTATCACCACTTTGCCCCAAATAAATCTCATTTAGATAGGTTTCCAAAATTCGGTTTTTGTCATAATGCCAATCTAACATTAATGCCATAATGATTTCATTTGCTTTGCGACTTAGTGTACGTTCATTACTTAAAAAGAGATTTTTAACAAGTTGTTGCGTTAATGTACTTCCGCCTTGAACAGTATGACCGGCTTTTAAATTATTAACTAAGGCTCGAGCAATACCGATAAAGCTAACGCCATCGTGAGTAAAAAAGTTGCGATCTTCGGTTAAAATAAGGGTATCAATCAAAAAACGTGGGTATTGTTGTAATGGAATAGCCAAACGTTCTTCGTCATCAGAATTTAACATTGCAATCAATTTTGGCGATAAGCGAAATTCAGTGATTGCTTTTCGTGCCACCAGATCTTCAATGACGTGAAGTTGTTGCTGTTGGAATCGTAATCGCAAAACACGTTGCGGTTCAGCAATATCAGGGAAAGGAAAAGCCCGTCGAATTAACACCAAAGTATCATTGTTATCAATTTTGAAATCACCCGGAGCGGCAAGCAGAGAGGTTTGACGATAACCGTTATCAATCAGTAGTTGCTTTACTTCGAGCAATGTAGGATGTTCCGGTTGTTGTATAACCGGAATTTGGCTATATACTTCGGCAGGAAGTTGCCAAATTTGCCCATCCATTTTTGAACGAATTTTTCCATCTAGGTAAATAGCATAAAAGCTACCCATACAAAGAGCAGTGATGCCGAGTTTTATCGAAAAAGTGAAAAATCGCTGTTTCAGTTTAGGGTTGTTTTTCTTAGGCTTAGTCTGTTTTTTGGGTGCTTGTTTTGTCATTTTCTATCTTTTACTACATATATGGATCACATTGAGCACTACAAGTTTAGTGAGCCTGTTGATCTAATTCAATAACGTGTTCCAGAGCTTGTTCAAAATGGGCAAAGTAACGAGATTCACCGATTAAATTTAATATTCTGGATTTTCGTAATTCACGATCCACTCTTTTATTAGCACCGGAAAGCAGAACGATCACATTGCGTTTTTGCAACGAATTAATGACATCTTCTAGAGCTTGAATACCGGTCATATCAATAAAAGGAACCCATTTTAAGCGAATAATCAAAAATCTGGCATCGGTATTGGTACCGGCTAAAGCCCGCTCAAAATTTTCAACTGCACCGAAGAAAAATGGCCCTTCTAAGGCGAACACTAGTGCTGATTCTGGCAATCCTTCTTTTTCTCCTTGACGTCCTAACTCCTGATTAATTTGATCGGCACTGTTTGGCGAAACTTCAACACTCGCGGCCATACGTTTCAAGAAATAGAGAGTGGCTAAAATAACACCAATATTAACCGCAATCACCAAATCAGAAAAAACAGTCAAAAAGAAGGTGATCAGTAAAATCACTACATCGGCACGAGGCGCACGTTTAATCATATTAATAAAACGTCTAACATCACTCATATTCCAAGCTACTACGAACAGAATAGCAGCCAATGCCGCAAGTGGAATATTGGAAGCGAGTGGCGCGAGAACAACCAGAATGATAACTAAAGTGATGGCGTGAATAATACCTGCAAGTGGGCTATTGCCACCATTACGAATATTAGTTGCTGTACGTGCAATGGCACCGGTTGCGGCAAAACCGCCGAATAGCGGTGCCAATATATTGGCGATACCTTGTCCAATCAATTCTTGATTGGAATGATGTTTCGTACCTGACATTCCATCAGCAACCACAGCAGAGAGCAGTGATTCAATTGCTCCCAACATCGCAATAGTAAAAGCAGGGCCGATCAATGTCATCATTTGTGTCCATTCCAAACGAGGTAGTTTAAATTCAGGTAAGCCTTGTGGAATACCACCGAAAACGGAACCGATAGTGGCAACACCTTCAAATTGAGCGAATTGTTGAACTATAGTAATAACAACCAAAGCTATTAATGGCCCAGGCACGCGATGTAGGTATTTCACTTTAGGTGCATAAAGAACTAACAATAATGCAGCGATTGCTAATGTAGTTGTCGCAAAATGCAATTGAGGGAAAACCTGAATGAGCTGCCAAACTTGCTGATGGAAATGGCTACCTTCAATTGGCGGTAACCCAAAAAAGTTACGCCATTGACCAACCCAGATAATGACTCCGATACCAGCAGTAAAACCGACAATGACTGGAGCTGGAATAAATTTGATAATAGCTCCCATTTTACTGATACCGAGTGCAAATAGGATAATTCCTGCCATTAAAGTTGCAATCTGTAATCCTTCAATGCCGTATTGTGCAGTGATACCAGATAATACTACGATAAATGCCCCTGTTGGGCCGGCAATTTGTAACCGACTACCACCGAAAAGAGAGACTGCTAAACCAGCAATAATGGAAGTATAGATACCTTGTTCAGGTTTTACTCCGGAAGCAATTGCAAATGCCATTGCTAAAGGGAGTGCAACAACACCGACAATGACGCCGGCAATTAAATTATTAAGCCAATACTTTTTTTGTAATAGCCCGGCTTTATAGGCTTCTTGAATTGCAAACATAAGGAAAGTTTAGAAAGAAAAATAAGATGCTATTATAAAACAGAGCCGATAAAAGGGTAGATAAATTAGTAAAAATTTAATTTACAATATTAGATGAGGAATAGGTTCTTGTGAAAGAATGATTTTACTGATGTTGCTATATTATATGCTCTTAAATAATGAAGATATGAGAAGACTCTGAGAGTAATGAAAAGCATCTGCCATTAAAACAGATGCCTTTATTTTACTCAGATGTTTCTTCCACCATTTCCGGCATTTTGAATGGAGAAGGTTGGTTGGTTAATTTAGCTAAAATACTTGCCAATGTTTGTCGCATATCTTTACGATGTACGATCATATCAATCGCACCTTTTTCTAACAAAAATTCGCTGCGTTGGAAACCTTCTGGCAATTTTTCACGCACTGTTTGTTCAATTACTCGTGGGCCGGCAAAACCGATTAATGCTTTCGGTTCGGCAATATTAATATCACCAAGCATTGCAAAACTAGCGGATACGCCGCCTAAAGTCGGATCGGTTAAAACGGAAATAAATGGAACACCTTTTTCACGCATTCTTGCTAATACTGCACTGGTTTTTGCCATTTGCATCAATGAAATTAATGCTTCTTGCATACGCGCTCCACCACTAGCAGAAAAACAAACAAACGGACAGTTGTTTTCAATGGCTTTTTCTGCTGCTCTAACAAACTTTGCACCCACAACTGAACCCATAGAGCCTCCCATAAAATCAAAGTTTGAGGCTGCAGCAACAATTGGCATTTCATAAAGTTTGCCTGAAAATGCAATCATTGCATCTTTTTCACCAGTCTGTTTCTGAGCGGCGGAAAGACGGTCTTTATATTTTTTTAGATCTTTGAATTTGAGAATATCTTGCGGTTCTAATTCGGCAGCAATTTCGACAGTGCTATCCTGATCTAATAGTGCAAGCAGGCGAGTACGAGCATCAATACGCATATGATGATCGCATTTAGGACAAACTTCCAAATTACGACTAAGTTCTTCTCGATATAATACTTGCCCACAACCAGTGCATTTTGTCCAAACTCCTTCCGGCACATTCGCTTTGCGTGAACCGGAAACGGGATTCTTATTAAAAATTCTTTCAATCCAACTCATATTTATCTCCAAAAATTGGTTCGAGATGATAGCAAATAGCGCTTATTAAAGCATAATTTCATAGAATTTAATATCTTTTTTGCTAGATAAAAGTGGTATTATTTGTTGATAATACCGTTATGATCATTATTGAGGATAACGTGTTTGAAAGTTTGTATTATCTATCTTTTTCACTATTTCTATATCAAGATTATCGCAAAATTGGCTTAAATTATTTCATCCGGTAAAAATAATGGGCCAACCGCACTTTTTGGCAACTGAAAAATATTAGGGTAATGAACTTCCACTAAATATAAACCAGCAGCTTTAGCAGTAGGAGCGGCACAAGAGCGATCTTTTTGTTGTAATAACCATTTAATCCATTCCGGCTTTTGTTTTCCTTCACCAACGACGAGTAAACTGCCGACAATATTTCGTACCATATGATGTACAAAAGCATTGGCTTGTATATCAACAATAAGATAATCACCAATGCGAGAAACTTGTAAATGATGTACATTACGATAAGGTGATTTGGATTGGCACTGGGCAGCTCTGAATGAGCTAAAGTCATTCTCTCCAAGTAAGTATTGACCGGCAATATGCATCAATTTTTCATCTAATGGATAATGATGATGGGTGATACCAGTCGGTAAAATAGCAAAGCGTTGTGGACGATTATAAATAATGTAACGATAACGACGTGATAAAGCACTGAATCTGGCGTGAAAATCTTCGTTTACTTCTGTTGACCATTTCACCGCAATATCATTTGGTAAATGTACATTTGTTCCGAAGATCCAAGCCTGTAATGGGCGAGAAGCGGATGTTTCAAAGTGAATTACTTGACCTGTGGCGTGTACTCCGGCATCAGTCCGTCCAGCACAAAAAATTTCGATAGGTTCATTGGCGATGGTGGAAAGTGCTTTTTCCAATTCGTTTTGAATGCTTTGTACAGATTGTTGCTTTTGCCAACCAAAATAACGAGAGCCGTCATAACTGATACCTAATGCAATTTTTTTCATTAAAAACTCCTAAATGGTTGAAACCTTGCCGTTCACGATAGTAGATAGTATTCAATTTGAGAAACATAAACATCTCCAAAATGGATTAGCGAATTCTGAAAGTGAATACGTTGTAGACATAAACAAAAACACCAACATTACTGTTGGTGTTCTGTATTTATAAAACATTAATTAAGCACGCTTGAAGTCGATGTGAACTAATTTTGGTTTGAATGGGTGACGTTGCATAGCTTGAACTTTCACCGCAACTTCTTTGCCATTGATCACTAAAGTAATAACTTCAGAATAGAAGCTATCTTCAACTTGAGCGTTATTTAATTCATTGTGGTTTAATACGATAGAAACAGGTGCTTCATTACCACCATAAACGATTGCAGGGATTTTGCCTGCTTTACGCAAGCGGCGGCTCGCACCCTTTCCTTGCGTTTCACGAACTTCAGCATTAAATTTAAACATTTTAATTCTCTTTATGTTATGACCTAAACGGTCGTTAGACAAAACAAGCTACAGGCGACCCAGTAGCTTGACAAAATAGGGCTGAAAATAAATCAGCTGTCGCATTATAGAGAAATGACGATAAAATGCAATCGTTAATTGAGAGTTTTGTTTAAACAATTGCGATAATTTTGTAACGGAGCAAAAGTTTTTTATTTGTGTTGATAATAGTAACAAATTGAGTAGAAATTTTGTGACAAAGAAGGCAAAATACTGAGCTAAGAAATGTGCTTTTATTATTTTTATTTGGAAGTCTGTTGTGCAATTATTAGTAGAATTTTTCAGTAGTTATGGTTACTTTGCTGTTTTATTTGTTTTAATTATTTGTGGTTTTGGCGTGCCTATTCCTGAGGATATTACCTTAGTTTCAGGTGGTATTATCGCTGGGTTGGGGTATGCTAATCCACATATTATGTTGGTAGTCAGTATGCTAGGTGTGCTGGCCGGTGACAGCACAATGTATTGGCTAGGTCGAATTTACGGAGTGAAAATTTTGCGTTTCCGTCCGTTACGTCGAATTTTAAAGCCGAAAACAATGCGAACTGTACGTGAAAAATTTGATCGTTATGGTAATCGAGTATTATTCGTTGCTCGTTTTCTTCCCGGATTAAGAGCGCCAATTTATATGGTAGCAGGGATCACACGTCGTATCAGCTATGTTCGTTTTGTTGTTTTGGATTTTTGTGCTGCAATTATTTCTGTACCTATTTGGGTTTATTTGGGATATCACGGCGCACATAATATTGATTGGATCAAAGAGCAAGTAAGTAAAGGGCAAACTGGAATTTATATTTTTGTTGCGCTTTTAGCAGTTTATTTATTGTTTCACTATTTTCGTAAAAAATTCCAAGAAAAAAAGAATTAAAGTTATTTTGGAATTCTTGGTGTAACAAATTTGTACTTTTGAATTAGAAACATATCAGCCTGAGAATGAAAAAATATTTTGTGTAAATCTACTATTATGTATAGGTGTTGATGATGCTTCGGAAGCAACAGATTTTAACTGTTTGCTTTTTGGAGTGATTAAAACTTTATGAAAGTAAGCCAAATATATTAAGACATACTATGATCATTGATAAATATGATTTTAAAAAATAGAGAGCTATATAAATCTATGTGTAGATAAATGCGAAGGTGAATCTTGGGAAGAAATTGGATTAAAATTATCTAGATATTTTTTGGGAATATGAAGATTATGCTATCGTGAATATTTAGGCAGTGCAACCTGATACCCTTGCATAAGCCGACAGGTTTTAAAACATCGCACGTGACTACAGGTTTCAATTTAAGTTATCAATTCTAAGCGAAGCGTTGAGGGGTAAATTATGAATAAACATCTTTATCGCATTATCTTTAGTAAAAGATTACAACGTTTAGTCGTGGTTTCTGAAATTACAACGCGTGAAGGTAAAGCCAAATATCAAGGTCAACGTTGTCATTCCACTTCGCTTAGTCAACGTCCTCACTGGCGATTAAAACCTTTAACTGTCGGCTTATATTCGCTGTTAGGTTTTTTCTATTTCACTTCCGCACACGCAGAAGAATTACAAATCCGAGCGGACAATACTGCACCCCAAAACCAACAACCGATAGTATTACAAACCGCCAACGGCTTGCCACAAGTCAATATTCAAACGCCAAACGATAAAGGGTTATCGCATAATAAATACCAACAATTTGATGTGGCACAAAAAGGGGCGATTCTCAATAATAGCCGTAAAAATACGCAAACAGAACAAGGCGGCTGGGTACAGGCAAATCCTTACTTGGCGGGTGGTGAAGCGAAAGTCATTTTAAATGAAATTAATGCCAAAAAGCCAAGCCAATTAAAAGGCTATATTGAAGTAGCAGGCAAAAAAGCGGATGTAATTATTGCCAACCCAAGTGGGATTCATTGCGAAGGCTGCGGCATTATTAATGCCGGACGCAGCACGTTAACCACTGGAGAGGTGCAGATTGAAAATGGAGAAGTGAAAAGCTATCGTGTTGAGAAAGGTTCGGTCACCGTTTCAGGTCGTGGATTCGATAGTAGCCGTCAAGATTATACCGATATTATTACCAAAGAAGTTAAGGTAAATGCCGGCATTTGGGCAAATGAACTCAAGGTCACAACGGGGCAAAATCAGGTTTCTGCCAACAATGACAGTATTCAAGTTATCCGTGCTGGCAAAGCAAACCAACCTGTAGGCTATGTCGTCGATGTTGCTGAATTAGGCGGAATGTATGCCAATAAAATTCACCTCATTGGCACAGAAAATGGTTTAGAGGTTCGCAATGCAGGGCATATTGGTGCCGCCGCAGGTGAAGTCAAAATTACCACTGAAGGGCAATTAGTCAATACAGGCTATCTCGGTGCCAAACAAGATATTACCTTACAAAGCCAACAGCAGATAGTAAATCAGCCTGCTGGCGTGATATATAGCCAGCAAGGCAATCTGCAAGCAACGAGTAAACAGAACGGTATTCAACAACAAGGTAGTTTAATTGCCAAAGGCAAAGCACAAGGAAAAGGCAATATTACCTTAAAAGCCAAAGAAACGATGAGTCAATCTGGTGAGAGTTTGGCAGAGGGGAATATTACTTATCAAGCGAAGCATATTGAAACCCATCCTACAGCAAAATTAATCGCCGGAGGAGCTTTTACACATACAGCACAAGGTGAGCAAGTGACTATTCCTGCTTATCATTCTGCGGGAAATGTATTGAACTTGATCGCTGAAGAAACGATTTTATCGCACGGGAAACACCTAGCTTCTACGCAAATTACCGCCCAAGCAAAACAACTTGATTTCTCTCAAAGTGGATTTCTGGCTTATCAAGCTGATTTAACGGCGACCCAAAATAATTTAGTATTAGATCAAAGTCATCTTGAGCTGAAAAATACGCTTCACTTATCTACGCCAACTCATCTTTCTAGTCAGCAAGCGAATTTACAAGCGGCTCATATTTTTACCAAAGCCTCTTCACTTGATAATCGACTAGGTACTTGGATTAACCGAGATCAACAACCATTTAACCTTCAATTACTAAAAGGTATTAATAATCAACAAGGGCAGATTTTTACACAAGGCAGCTTCAATCTTCTCGCTCAAGAAATTAATAATCAGCAAGGTCTGCTTTTCGCTAAAGGACATTTAACTCTTAATAGTCAACAAACACGGATTAATAATCAACAAGGTGTAATCAATACAGAGGATCAACTTGATCTCCAAAGTGGAGAGCTCATCAATGACTCAGGACTTATTCAAAGTCTTGCTGCAATGAATATTGATACACATCAACAACGGTTAAGCAATCAAGCAACGGAGCAATCTTCACGTCAGCAAGGAATCATTTCGTTTGATAAATTAGCTGTAAAAACAGGTGAGTTAATCAATCAAAATGGCTTTATTGCAAGTCATCAAAACCAGCAAATCACCGCAACGCAGATAACCAATTCGGATGGAATTATTCAAAGTGATAATGCACAGCAAGGGGTAATTAGTAGTGCCGCTAACTTAGTGATTGACACCCATCAATCGTTATTACGCAATGAACAAGGTGTTTTATTTGCACAACAATCTCTGCATCTCGACAGTGGTGAGCTTAATAATCAACAAGGTTTTATTAATGGGCAAACTGGTATCACAATTAATACTCATAACCATACGTTAAATAATAATCAAACCAAAAATAAAGGAATAACAAGTCAAGGTGATATTCATTTACAAGCCCTTTCTGTATTAAATAATCAACAAGGAAACCTCAGTACGAAAGGTAATTTGGTTATCCAAAGTGAACAAATTGATAACCAACAAGGAAACTTACTTAGCCAACAACAAATATCTTTAACAGGGAATACTTTAGATAATCGTCAGGGAGCTATTCAAGCACAACAAAATATTGAAATTACGGCAAATCGTGAAATTAACAATCAAGCAATCAACGCTAAAGGTTCGGTGATTCAAAGTGGCGCCACGCTCACCTTGATCACAAATCACCTGAATAATCAAGCCACCAAAGCAATGACAGCGATACCAACGCAAGGCTTATTAGGTCATCAGCTTATCTTGAGTAGTCATCAACTGGATAATCAGCAAGGTGGCATTTATACCACCGATCAACTTAGTGTGAATGTGGCACAAGATATCCATAATCAACAAGGTGAAATCCTCTCTTTAGGCAACGTGAATCTGCAGGGCGATTCTCTCACATTACATAATCAACAGGGTATCATTGAAAGCGGGCAAAATCTAAGGTTGGTTCTGCAACAGTTTAATAATTAAAAGTCATCAGGATGCCTTGATTGAGCTACAAAAAGATTTAATCCTTACCCAACCTTTTACTGTCGCTGGCCATTTAGCGATAAAAACAATGGGCGATTTTATTAATCAGACTCAATTAATCACGGGAAAAGGTTTACAGATCACAGCAAAACAGATTGAGAATCCAACAAACAGCGAGTTTACCTCGCCCAATACCCAACTGACTGCAAATTCATTGACCAATCGGGGATTAATTGATGGTACACAAAATGCAATTTATGTGAATACTTTAAATAATCTCGGCACAGGACGTATTTATGGCGATGAGTTAGCGATTCAAGCCAATGTGTTAAATAATCAACCAGAACAATCCAATAATGAAGTGCATACTGCAACCATAGCAGCACGTAAAAATCTTCATCTAGGGGTAGGTACCTTAACCAATAGTGATCATGCCTTAATTTTGAGTTTAGGAGATTTAACGATTGGTGGACAAATCGATGCAAAGCAACGAGCCATTGGACAAGCTGATTTTGTGGATAATGGTAGTGCTACTATTGAAGCTTTGGGGAATGGAAAAATTAATACTAAACGGTTATGGAATCATGATTTACATTTAATTACTGGAGAAGATCATCAAGATCAACGTATCAGTGAATATGCGGTACATAGTAAAGGTAAACGCTATTCTAGTCTCGAAGGATGGTTTAATCGTAATAATAATAATCGGCATGATAAAAACTCTTATTTTAATTTTAATGACGGTAGGCCACGAGTGGGCAATCCAACTTGGGTACAATGGCATTTTAATCGCCATACTGTCACAACGACATTGGAACATCGTGACCCAGCTAAAATTTTGATTGCAGGTGATTTACGTTTAAATGGTGAAGATTTAGTGAATGATGTTTCACAAATTTTGGTCGGTAATCGAATCCATATGGATGGACGGGTATTTAATCAAAATGAGAAAAATCGTAACTTAAAAGGTAATTCTGTTCGATTAGAGAATAAAGACCTCATCGGTGAAATTCATCGTCATGATGAAGGCACTTGGTACACCATGGTCACAAAACGTAAGCGTCATGGTTGGAGAGGTAAAAAAGTATGGGCTAAATATGGTGATGATGATAAACCATTTAGTCGAGATTTACCGGTGAAGTATTTTAACTTTAACTTAGTCGAAAATACTATCGGTCAAACGCAAGCAGTAGCAAGTCAAGCAACCAACACCACAATTGATGGACAACATCAAGCCACTACGCTTGCGAAACAAACATTAAATGTAGCCCCCGTTTCTTCTGTTGAACCGCACCAAATATCGGCACCCGCCCTTCCACACATTATCAGTGTTGAAATGAGTCAAGCGGTTGGTAAAGTAAGAACGTATCAATCTGAAATTCGTTTACCAGAAGTTAGCCTCTATCGCATTAATCCAAATACGGATAGCCATATCTTAGTAGAAACTGATCCACGCTTTGCCAATAAACGCCAATGGCTAAGTTCTGACTATATGTTTAATGCCCTACGTGCTGATCCGCAAACGATGCTCAAACGATTAGGGGATGGTTATTATGAACAACGTTTAGTGAATGAACAGATTAATCAATTAACGGGCCAACGTTTCTTAGGTAATTACACTTCAGATTATGAACAATACAAAGCATTGATGGATGCCGGTATTCGTTATGCACAACGTTATCAGTTGATTCCTGGTGTTGCGCTTAGTGCTGCACAAATGCAGGAATTAACCGAAGATATGGTATGGCTTGCGCCTCAAACCGTCACCTTAAAGGACGGTACTCAAGTTCAAGTGCTTGTCCCTCAAGTTTATCTCGTAAAACGTGATGTCGATATTCAGCCAACAGGCGCTATTATCTCTGCAAGAGAAATTGAAATAGATAGTGAGGGTGAAGTCAACAATAGTGGCATAATTGCCGGACGCAATTTAACACAAATTTCCGCACAAAATGTCGTCAATACTGGTACCTTCTCTGCTGATCAACTGAATTTTCAGCTAGCGAAGCGTTTCTATCAGCAAGGTGGAGAGCTTAATGCCAATAATCTTTATCTCAATGCAGGTTCAATTCAGATTGAAGGGCGAATGAGCGAAGCAAAAGCCAACCCTAACTATGCGCATCGTCAATTAGATCAGCAAGCTTTATTACAGGTAAAACAAGCGCTTATTTTGCAAAGCCAAGGCGATATTCAATTAAATGCAACCAACGTTAAAGCAGGCTCAGCCTTACTACAAGCAGGTAGTGATATACATATCGGAACTGTCACCGAAAGCGAACGCTCACACTATGTCGCCAATTCAGAAAACTATTGGAAACTCGACCAACAAAGAGAAATCGGCTCTACCTTTGAGATTAAAGAAGATGCGGTACTCAATAGTAAACAAGATGTCACGTTACGTGCCGCACAAATTAATGCGGGTGGCGACCTTATTGTTAATAGTGAGCAAGGTGATATTCAACTACAAGCAGGGCGTGACCAAGAAACACTCTCATTTGCAACCAAATACAAAGATAAAAGCCTACTGAGCCGTAGCACAACAATCATTAAACATGATCACCAATATGACTTAGCCCAAGGTTCACAACTCTCAGGAGACAACATTGTACTTACTGCAAATCAAGGCAAAGTTTCTGTTAAAGGCAGCACCATTGTTGCCGATAAAAATGTGAACTTACAAGCTCAAGACATTGAGATCACTGCAGCTAAAAACACCAGACAAGAACATGATTTTTACGCAGAGAAGAAATCAGGTTTAATGAGTAGTGGTGGGTTTGGTTTTACCATTGGCAGCCGCTCAGAAAAACAGGATTATACCGATAATGAAATTACCCAATCCGATGCACGTGCCACAGTAGGCAGCTTAGGCGGTAATGTTACCTTAGTCGCTGGCAGTCAAGCTAATATTCTGGGGACTGACCTGATTGTTCAACCAGAGAAAAGTATTAATGTCACCGCCAAGTCCTTAAAAGTAGAAGCAGGTAAAGACGTGATTGAGCGCACAGAAGACCACGAGTTTAAACAGTCAGGTTTGACCGTATCCCTGTCTTCTCCAGTGACTGATATGGCGATGAAAGCACGAGACAGTATGACACGTAGTCAACAGGTGCAGGATAGTCGTTTAAAAGCCCTTTATGAAATCAAAGCGGCTCAGGAAGGCGTATTAGCCACACAAGAAGCCTCAAAAGTGGCTCAAGCAGCACAATCAGGTCAGCGTTCAGACTTTAAAATCTCCGTGTCGGTGGGCGAGCAAAAATCAGAATCACATAGTCGAACCACACAAGTGATACACCAAGGCAGTACCTTAAGTGCAGGTAATGTGAATTTGACGACTACAGAAGGCGATTTAGATATTATTGGCTCTTCTATCAAGGCAGGCAATACCATATTAGACGCAGCAGGCAACCTTAACTTATTGTCTACACAAGATACGATGAGTCATCGTAGTGATAATAAGAATAGCGGTTGGAGTGCTGGGGTATTTGTGGGCTATAGCGGCGGTAGCTATGGTTTTGGAGTGGAAGGCTCTGCTCAAGTAGGAAAAGGAGGCGAGAACAGCGATAGTGTTACGCAAGTAAATACAGCCATACAAGCGGATAACGCTATGCTTCGTAGTGGGCAAGACACAAACCTGAAAGGAGCCGTAGTTAATGCTGACCACATTCAAGCAGAGATAGGGCGTCATCTCACGATAGCAAGCCGACAAGATGAGCAACACTATGATAGTAACCAAGTTCAAGCAGGTGTTTCGGCATCGGTGGCGATTTATGGCAGCGGCTCAAATGCTTCAGTCAATGCAAGCTTGAACAAAGGCAAGTTCAATTATGCCCAAGTTGAAGAGCAGAGTGGTTTACACGCAGGGGAAGCAGGGTTAACCGTCAATGTGGCAGGCAATACGCACTTAAAAGGGGCTATCGTTGACAGCCAAGCCACAGCAGATAAGAATCACTTTAGTACAGGCAGCTTAAGCACAGAAAATATTGAGAATCATAGTGAAGCCAAAGTGGAATCTATCAGTGCAGGCATTTCGACCAATATGGAACAAAATATTGCCAATGGTATGGCAGCGGCGTTAAGTGCGTTGGGTAATATGCAAAAGCGCAAAAGCAGCACCACCCACAGTGCGGTAGGAAGTAATATTCAGCTTACTACGCAACAAGGCGATATTCCGACTACCCTTTCTCGCGATACCACAACCGCGAACGAACAAGTTAATAAAACTGAGATTGCTGAGCTGAAAACGCGCCAAGAGATGGCACAAGTGATAGGTGAGATAGCCAATAATGGCATTACCATTGTGTTAAAACCAAAAGTAGATGAAGCGGAACGGCAAAAGGCTGAAGCGGAAGCGATATTAGAAAATGATGAGCATAACCAAGCAGCACAACAACAATTAGATACAACCAATAAGGTCATAAAAACCTACGGACAAGGCGGTCAAATCCAACTTGCCGTGCGTGCGGTTACAGGGGTATTACAAGGGATAGCGACAGGTGAAGCCTCGCAAGCAGTAGTTGGTGGCTTATCGCCGTATGCCAATTATGCGATAAAGAAAGCCACAACTAATCAAATAACAGGCGAAGTAGATACCCAAGCCAACTTAATGGCACACGCCTTATTAGGAGCAATCGAAGCCTATGCGACTGGTAACAACGTTGCTGCAGGGGCGGCTGGTGCGGTGAGTGGTGAATTAGCGGCTAAAGTTATTAGCGAGCAACTCTACCAAAAATCACCAGAGCAGCTTACCGAAGCACAAAAACAAACCGTCTCCACCTTAAGCCAACTTGCCAGTGGTTTAGCAGGTGGACTCATTAGCGACACTACCGCAGGAGCGATTAACTCAGCAGAAATTGGTAAACGGGCGGTTGAGAATAACTTCCTTTCTGAAAAAGAGATTACTATTCTAGACAAACTTGCTCAGAAAAAAGTATTAACACCAGAGGATGTTGAACGTATTACGAGCATCAAAATGAAAGATAAAGTCTCTGATGCCTTGCTGACTAAATATCAGCACGACCCAACATCATTAACCCCACAAGAATATCAACAACTCATGTATTGGGTGAATGAAGCGGCAGCATGGAAACCTGAAACCGTCAAAAATATTTTGAAAATGGATGTTACAGGAGCAGCAATAAAATATTCAAACCCTGAATTAGATAAGAAATACCAAGCTGCACATAGGATTTACAGTTCATTAGATTATCAATTTGGTAAATCCACTTTAGAGGGATTGGCAGTGCTTGGAAATAGCGGTAATGCGATAGTTAAAGGGGTTACTACTGTTGAAACGCTTGCTAGAGGGATCAGTGATAGAGCCTTTATCACTGCTCTGCAAGCTGAAAAAGCGGTGAATAAATTATCACCTCTTATAAGTGAGGGTATCTATTATTCTTATAATCCTTATTCTACTGCAATGACCAAATCTATCGGTGAAGGGATTGAAAGTATTTCTAAAATCACGCCAAAACAATATTTCAATGGAGTGTTAATTGGTTCAGGAACGAATATAGGTGCTCAATATCTTGTTAATGGAAAAATAGATTATAGTGAGGCTCTAAAAGCAGGTTTTTCTGCACCTTATTTAATTTATACACCAATAGGAACTTCATTAATTTTAGGAAATGCCTTGACAGCAATAGATACTAAATTAAGTAATAATGGAAATACTTATTTAGAAGATCAAAATAAGTATCTTAGAAGCACTATATTAGGAAATTTGATTCAAAATACATTACCTAAAAATATCAGAAATTCAACATTTGGCATTATAATAAATAACTTTTCTGGAGAAGTAATAAATCAAGATAAAAAAGAGGTAGATAAAAATGAATAGTTTTTCTAAGTTAAGAAAAACACTTATAATTTCTATACAAATAATGATTTTTTCTCAAATTTCAGTATGGTTACATTTATACTCTACATCAGGGAAAGTAAATCATTTAGATTTTTTTCTGGATAAAAGTTATATCACATTAAATATTAAATTTTTTATATTTATATGGATTTTTCTTATATTTATTTCATATATGAAAGATTAGAAAAAATATGATAGGCGAGAATATTGCTAAAAACACGCCAAGAAATGGCACAAGAGATTGGTGAGATTGCGAATAATGGTATTACCATCGTTTTAAAACCAAAAAGCACAACAACAATTAGATACAGCCAATAAGGTCATAAAAACCTACGGACAAGGCGGTCAAATTCAATTAGCAGTACGGGCGGTTACAGGTATCTTACAAGGAATAGTGACAGGTGAAGCCTCGCAAGCGGTGGTTGGTGGCTTATCGCCGTATGCCAATTATGCGATAAAGAAAGCCACAACTAATCAAATAACAGGCGAAGTAGATACCCAAGCCAACTTAATGGCACACGCCTTATTAGGTGCAATCGAAGCTTATGCGACTGGTAACAACGCTGCTGCAGGGGCAGCTGGAGCGGTTGGCGGTGAATTGGCGGCAAAAATTATCACAGAACAGCTTTACCAAAAAACACCAGCCCAACTCACCGAAGCACAAAAACAAACGGTATCGGCATTAAGCCAGTTAGCGAGTGGATTAGCCGGTGGCTTGATTAGCGACAATACCGCAGGGGCGATTAATTCGGCGGAAATTGGTAAGCGAGCGGTTGAGGATAATTTCCTTTCTGAAAAAGAGATTACTATTTTAGACAAACTTGCTCAGAAAAAAGTCTTAACGCCAGAAGATGTTGAACTTATTATGAGCATCAAAATGAAAGATAAAGTCTCTGATACCCTACTAACGAAATATCAGCAAGACCCAACATCATTAACCCCTCAAGAACATCAACAACTGACGTATTGGGGAATGAA
Source organism: Gallibacterium sp. ZY190522 (assembly GCF_054166015.1). Classification (NCBI taxonomy): domain Bacteria; kingdom Pseudomonadati; phylum Pseudomonadota; class Gammaproteobacteria; order Pasteurellales; family Pasteurellaceae; genus Gallibacterium; species Gallibacterium sp. ZY190522. The sequence continues at coordinate 993,920 of NZ_CM135118.1, read as the reverse complement.
GCGGCAGCATGGAAACCTGAAACCGTCAAAAATATTTTGAAAATGGATGTTACAGGAGCAGCAATAAAATATTCAAACCCTGAGTTAGATAAAAAATATCAAGATGCAAAAAGGATTTATGGATCGTTGGATTATCAACTTAGTAAATCCACTTTAGAGGGATTGGCAGTGCTTGGAAATAGCGGTAATGCGATAGTTAAAGGGGTTACTACCGTTGAAGCAATAGGCACTAGAGTTGCACCAACTTTACAAAAAGTAGCGAGTAATCCAGCCGTACAAAATACAACTATCGGTTTAGGGGCTAATGGAGCAGTGCAATTTGTATCAGGTCAAGATTTTAATTGGTATGAATTTGCTGGTGCTGGTATTGCTTCTGGCGTTACATATGGGATGAGCCTAAAAAATTCAATTAGAGCTAATATGGGAATTTCTATGGGAGTGAGTTTAGCTTCAGGAGGAAATCCTTTACAGGATACAAGTTTATCAGGCATTAGTACGATAATAAGTAATCAAATAAAACAGCCTATCGTTTCGGCAATATCTAGCGAACTTATTCAAAAAATACCTCAAATTGGAAATCGTATTTTACCATCAACTAATTTAGAGATAGGAGGTAATGATGAAGAAGCTAAGTAAATATTTATATAGAATAATTGCCTTATTTTCATTACCATTTCTCTTATCATCAGTAGGTCTTTTTATCAGTATGATACCAAAAAAAGAGGTATATATTTTTTTTCATTCGTTTTTTTTTATACAAGAAAAACTTTTAAAATATAATTTGTCTTTTTTTATAATATTATTGATGGCTGATTTATTAAGTAAAGGTTTTTCTTTGAATATAAAATATATGGAAGATAATGATATAAGAGATTTTGCTCATTCTTTATTATTAAGTGTTGTAGGTACTATAATTTTATGTTTCTTTTTTATTGAAACTAAATGCTCCATGTTATTTATATTTTTTATAATATTTGTACATTTATTCTCAATAATAGAAACATTTCAATTTTATATAATGAAAAAATATAAAAATTGGAATGTTTTTACCAGATAATTATATCATTTATATTGTTATCCTATAGGAGTTTGTGAATTATTATTGTATGCCAATTATGCGATAAAGGAAGCAACCACTAATCAAATAACAGGCGAAGTAGATACCCAAGCAAATTTAATTGCCCATGCTCTATTAGGTGCAATCGAAGCCTATGCCACAGGGAACAACGCTGCTGCAGGGGCAGCTGGAGCGGTTGGCGGTGAATTGGCGGCAAAAATTATCACCGAAAAACTGTATCAAACCAACCCCGAAAATTTAACTGAAAGCCAAAAACAAACGGTATCGGCATTAAGCCAGTTAGCGAGTGGATTAGACGGTGGATTGGTGGGTGATAGCACCTCAAGTGCTATTAGTGCGGCAGAGATTGGAAAGAGGGCGGTTGAGAATAATGGATTGCTTAGCGGGCAAGTATCTGATTTATTTAGAGAGTTGGAGGCGGCGGAGAAAGATAAGCAGCCTATAGAAGAAATTTTTATAAAAGCTAAAGCGCTAAGTGATAAGCAATATAAAGAATTAACAGAAAACTGTACTGATTCTGCAATATGCCGTTACGGCACAGAAAAAGCATTAGAAGAAGCAAATCAAAAAGCCTTTGAATTGGTAGGATATTTTAATTCTAAACTAAGTAATTTATCTTATGAAGCTCAAAATAAATTTCTTGAGTTTATTATTGATGAGAATAGTAAAGAATTTAATTTTATTGAAGAAAACAGAACGATTACAGAAAAAGCGATAGTTGGTTTGGTAGAGAGTTTTATTGCCTCTCAACAAGCTCAAGGAATAAAAATATCGCCTAAGATTGCTAGTTTTGCTAAAAAAACGAAACCTACAAATATAATCAGAGCTAATAAACCTGTTTTTCAAAGAGATAGTGATGCAGCAAAAGTTGTTAAAGAACTGGGATATATAAAAACAAATTATAGAACAAAATCAGGTGCAGCTGTATTTAAAAAAGGTAATAGCTATATAACACGAGATGTTGACGGACATAATGGAGGGGCTTGAAAAGAAGCCTCAAGCCCTGAGAAATTGAATTCAAAAGAAACTAGAAATGGTACATTTGATATCAATTTAAATAAAATAGGTGATTAAAATGGATAAATTGTATGATTTTTATAGAAATATAACTTATTTTGAACAATATGATGAAAACTCATTTATTGGCAGATGGCTAGATTATTCAGAATGGAATGACGTTGAATATTGGAAATTAGAAAAATCTTTATTAGAAATTTCTAATATGTATAGAATAGAGAAAAATGTGTCTACGGATATATTAATGGGAATAATGAGAATAATTCAATTACTTATTGTTCCTAATTGGAATGATTTTAAACCATCTAATATTAAAAATGGCAGTATATATGATAGATATGAAAGATTTAAATACATTATTTCAATGTTATTTAGTGAAAGTAATATTGAAACTAGAGGGTTCTTTTATGATCCCCCGATTGTGTTATCTGAGAAGTAAAAGCCTATGTCACAGGAAACAACGCTGCTGCAGGGGCAGCTGGTGCGGTTGGCGGTGAATTAGCTGCCAAAGTAATTAGCAAACAGCTTTACCAAAAAGCACCAGACCAACTGACTGAAGCTCAAAAACAAACGGTATCGGCATTAAGCCAGTTAGCGAGTGGATTAGCCGGTGGCTTGATTAGCGACAGTACCGCAGGGGCGATTAATTCGGCAGAAATTGGTAAACGGGCGGTTGAGAATAACTTCCTTTCTGAAAAAGAGATTACTATTCTAGAAAAACTTGCTCAGAAAAAAGTATTAACACCAGAGGATGTTGAACGTATTACGAGCATCAAAATGAAAGATAAAGTCTCTGATGCTTTACTGACTAAATATCAGCAAGACCCAACATCATTAACCCCACAAGAATATCAACAACTCATGTATTGGGTGAATGAAGCGGCAGCTTGGCAACCTGAAACCGCCAAAAATATTTTGAAAATGGATGTTACAGGAGCTGCAATAAAATATTCAAACCCTGAATTAGAAAAGAAATACCAAGCTGCACATAGGATTTACAGCTCATTAGATTATCAATTTGGTAAATCCACTTTAGAGGGATTGGCGGTGCTTGGGAATAGTGGTAACGCAATAATTAAAGGGGTTACTACTGTTACGCTTGCTAGAGGGATCAGTGATAAAGCCTTTATCACTGCTCTGCAAGCTGAAAAGGCAATGGGTAAAATTTCGCCTGCATTACAATGGCTAGAGTTACTGTAATTGCTAAGCGATCTGTGTAATAGTTTTACCTAATGCGTAAAAAAGCCGTTATCTTTTTATGTTCACCAAGTGTAATATGTTTGTAGGTGTTCATAAGTTCTTATCAGTGATTTTGTTGTGGTAAACAAATTATAGTTGAATTCCTTATGAACACTTTTTTATTTGTTGCAGTTAGATTGTAAATTCAAGGTCATAAAAAAATCTGCACCTCTCTGTACGTTGGTGAATCCAACTTTAAAGTGCAGATGATTTTTTCATTAAGGAAATTTATTTTCCCCAAACTTCTTCGCTGATTTCACGAATAAATTCAAGTTTTTTCCATTGTTGTTCTTCAGTCAACACGTTTCCTTCTTCAGTGGAAGCAAAACCACATTGTGGACTTAAACAAAGCTGATTGATGTCAACATATTGCGCTGCTTCTTTAATACGGGCAATAATTTCATCTTTATCTTCAAGCTCACCGCTTTTTGAGGTGACCAAGCCCAATACAACCTGTTGATCTTTAATAAAGCGTAACGGTTTAAAATCTCCGGCACGGTCGCTATCATATTCAAGGAAGAAACCATCCACTTTGCAATGGCCGAATAATGTTTCAGCGACAGGTTCATAACCACCGGAAGAGAACCAAGTTGAGCGGAAGTTACCACGACAAATATGCATTGTGATTGTCATATCTTCTGGTTTATCTTTAATAGCTTCATTAATTAAATTAACGTAATCTTTTGCGAGTTGATCAACATCGATACCGCGTGCAGTGTAGGCGGCACGTTTTTCTTCTGAGCAGAGTTCACCCCAGCTGGTGTCATCTAATTGCAAATTACGGCAGCCTAATTCATAGAATTTAGCAATAGCATCACGGTAAGCTTGCGCAAGATCGGCAAATAATTGTTGTGGATTTTGTTTATAAAGCTCAATCGGTTGATATTCTGCTTCACGAGCAATACAGATAACGTGCAACATTGTCGGTGAAGGAATGGTGAATTTTACTGGATAATCGCCTGCAATTTTTTGTAATGAATGATAATGTTCAACAAATGGGTGGTTGTCACTGAAACCAACTTTATCGACAATTTTTAATGTTCTAGGACGTACATTGTGATGTTTGAATTGAACGGAGAATTTTTTCGCATCGACTTCTTCTACACCATCCAGTGCTGCAAGAAAATCCATATGCCAGAATGTTCGGCGAAATTCACCATCGGTTACCGCATGTAAACCAACCTGTTTTTGATGTTCTACTAATTTTGTAATTTCTTGATCTTCAATATCTTTTAAATCAGCACAACTAATATCACCACATTGACATTGATGACGTGCTTGTTTTAATACTTCTGGGCGTAGGAATGAGCCGACGATATCGAAACGAAAAGGGGCTTTTGTACGTTGTGTTGCATTTGGGAATAATTTACTCATTTTAAAACCTCATTATCATATATTAAATAGACGTTTAGATGTCTAAACGAAAAATAATGTACTTTACTTTCTGTCAGTAATCAAGAGGCGAAGGGAAAAATAGTGATAAAAAAGGCGATTTATCATCGCCTTGCTCTATTTAATTGAGGTCTGTTTTGAGATAGAAGCTATTCTTCAGCAACAGTATCGTTTTCTTCATCGTCATCACAAACACGTTCAATGCTGACTACTTGTTCAGTATCTGAGGTACGAATCAAACGAACTCCTTGCGTGTTACGACCAACTAAACTGATTTCTGCCACACGAGTACGCACCAAGGTGCCGGCATCAGTGATCAACATAATTTGGTCATTTTCTTCAACTTGGGCAGCGGCAACCACTTTACCGTTACGTTCGCTGACTTTGATTGAAATAACACCTTTGGTATTACGTGATTTAGTCGGATATTCCGCTAGATCGGTTCGTTTACCGTAACCATTTTGTGTTGCAGTGAGAATAGCGCCATTGGTTTTTGGAATAACTAAGGAAACGACTTTATCAATGCTTAAATCTAAGGATTGATCAGTTTCATCATTACCGCTTTCTTCGTTATCATTTTCTTCATCGGAAATGTCATTGGTTAAAGCAAGTTTGATACCACGTACACCGGCAGCCGTTCTACCCATTGCACGCACTGCGTTTTCATCAAAACGCACAACACGTCCTTGAGCGGAGAAGAGCATAATTTCATTATTGCCTTCTGTAATATCAACCCCAATCAGCTCATCATCATCACGCAAATTGACAGCGATAATGCCATTAGCGCGAGGACGACTAAATTCAGTCAAGGCTGTTTTCTTCACTAAACCGCCGGCGGTTGCCATCACGATAAATTTATCTTCAGCATATTCTTTAACTGGGAGAATGGCGGTAATACGCTCATTTTCTTCCAGTGGCAATAAATTGACGATTGGACGACCTCTTGCACCACGGCTGGCTTGCGGCAGTTGGTAAACTTTCAACCAATATAAGCGACCACGGCTGGAGAAACAGAGAATAGTATCGTGGGTATTTGCCACCAAGAGTTTTTCAATGAAATCTTCATCTTTCATCTTCGTTGCGGATTTACCTTTACCCCCACGGCGTTGGGCCTCATAATCGGAAAGCGGTTGATATTTGACATAACCTTCGTGTGACAATGTCACAACAACATCTTCAGGATTGATGAGATCTTCAAGATTAATATCGCCGCTACTTGCTGTAATTTCTGTACGACGAGGATCATTATATTGCGCTTTGATTTTTTCCAACTCTTCACGAATAACTTCCATTAAACGAGCCGGACTGTGCAAAATGTGCAGAAGCTCTGCAATCACATCCAACAAGGATTTATATTCATCAAGAATTTTTTCGTGTTCCAAACCGGTGAGTTTTTGTAGACGTAAATCCAAGATTGCTTGTGCCTGCGCTTCACTTAAATGATAAACGCCGCCACGAATACCTAAATTTTCATCTAAATCTTCCGGACGTGCTGCATCAACGCCGGTTGCCGCCAACATAGCTTCAACATTGCCTAATTGCCACGGTTGAGATAATAACCCTTCTTTTGCTGCCGCCGGTGTTGGAGCATTGCGAATTAACTCAATAATCGGATCAATATTGGCAAGCGCGATTGCCAAACCTTCTAAAATATGCGCCCGTTCGCGTGCTTTACGCAGTTCATATACAGTGCGGCGAGTAACAACTTCACGACGGTGCAATACGAACGCTTCAATTAACTCTTTAAGATTGAGTAGTTTAGGTTGTCCGTGATCGAGTGCGACAATGTTAATGCCGAAAGTAACCTGTAATTGTGTGAGCGCATAAAGATTATTTAAGACAATTTCACCGACCGCATCACGTTTGACTTCAATCACGATCCGCATACCGTCTTTATCGGATTCATCGCGTAAACCGCTGATACCTTCAATTTTTTTCTCTTTAACCAATTCAGCGATTTTTTCGATTAAGCGTGCTTTGTTTACTTGATAAGGAATTTCGTGAACGATAATGCTTTCACGACCTTTGTCATCAGTTTCAATATCGGCTTTTGCACGGATATAAATTTTACCGCGTCCGGTTTTGTAAGCCTCTTCAATGCCTCTTTTACCATTAATGATAGCCGCAGTAGGAAAATCCGGACCTGGAATGTAGCTCATTAATTCATCAATAGTAATTTGCTCATTATCAATATAGGCTAAACAACCATCAACCACTTCGCCTAAATTATGTGGAGGGATATTGGTTGCCATACCAACAGCGATACCGCTGGAACCATTAACAAGCAGTGCCGGAACTTTGGTCGGCAACACTTCCGGAATCATTTCCGAACCGTCATAGTTCGGTTGATAATCAACAGTTTCTTTATCTAAATCAGCTAACAATTCGTGTGCGATTTGGGTCATACGCGCTTCGGTATAACGCATTGCCGCAGGGGAGTCACCATCAATAGAACCGAAGTTACCTTGTCCATCAACTAATGGATAGCGTAAAGAGAAAGGTTGAGCCATACGCACTAAAGTGTAGTAAACGGCGAAATCCCCGTGAGGGTGGTATTTACCGATAACATCACCAACAATACGCGCGGATTTACGATATGGTTTATTATAATCATTGCCACCGACAGCCATTGCGAACAGTACGCGACGGTGCACCGGTTTTAACCCATCTCTTACATCAGGTAATGCACGACCGACAATCACGGACATCGCATAATCCAAGTAAGACGATTTCATTTCTTCTTCGATATTAACGGGAATAATATCTTTTGCTAAATCGCTCATTTAGACATTTCCTATATTTGAATTTTGTCAAAAAAACAGTTTTGGATTATAGCACAAAAAGCACTGCAACCATAGGGAAAAGCCGAATTTAATCGAGGGCATAACTATGGTATTGGTAACCGTTTTCTGTTGGTAAAAATTCAAAAATATGGCTAATACAATCAGGCTGATCCTCTAAATGGTGAGAAACGAAAAAGAGTTGCGTATCGCTGTTTACAATCAGTTGATCGATAAACGTTAAAACCAAATGACGATTTAATGCATCCAAGCCGATTAATGGTTCATCTAAGATTAAAATCGGAGGGTGTTTAACCAAAGCTCTGGCTATTAATAATAGTCGTTGTTGTCCCCAAGAAAGAGAGCGAAACGGTGTGTTGGTAAACTTTTCCATATTAATGCGTTGTAACCACTGCAAAGCGTTCAAACGGGTATTTTCATCAACCTGCTGATAAACACCGATAGAGTCAAAATACCCGGAAATAATCACATTTAATGCTGAGCAGTTAACCCGATAATCAAGATGGAAATGATTGCTAAGAAAACCGATATTTTGTTTAATTTGCCAAACAGTTTCGCCACTACCACGTTGCTTGCCAAATAATTTTACTTTGTTGTTAAATGCCTGAGGATGATCGCCGTTAATTATTGACAACAAGGTTGATTTACCACAACCATTCGGGCCTTTTATCCACCAATGTTGTTTCGGTTTTACCTGCCAGTTCAGTTTATTTAGAATAATTTTATCTCCATATTTAACAGTAACATCTTCTAAGTCAAAAATAGTTTGTAAATCTTGTGACAATGTCACAGGAGGAAAAGCAGGAAGAGGCACAGGAACGTGTAGCGAAGTTTCTGCATAGCAGAGTTGTTGGAAAGCATCACTGTCTAGAATTTTATCTGCTTGATCTTGCATTAATAAATGGCATTGATGTAGCAATGAAATAGTGTCTGACCAAATTGGCACATCGTTCAAACGATTAATCACTAAGATAATAGTAATATTTTGTTTTAACTGTTGTAATAATTGTAGCCATTGCTGTTGAGAGTTTGTATCCAATCCTTCAAACGGTTCGTCTAAAATCAATAAATCCGGCTGTTCAATTAAAGCTTTTGCCAATAACACTTTTCTTGCCTCTCCAGTAGAAAGCAATTTAAAAGCACGATCTAATAAAGGTTTTATACCAATTAAAGTGGCTGTTTTTACAATTTTTTGATCACTATACTGTTTGTTCATACAAATGATTTGTTTTGCTGTTTTACCATGATCATCTGGGCTGACACTGTCATTATTTAAATCTCGAAAAATCTGCTCCAATAATACTTGCTGCTGAGCTAAGGAAACTAAACTGATTTTTTCAAATGTATTTTGGTAATGTCCTTCATAAGGGGGTTGGTGTTGACTGATAAATTTGCTTAATGTGCTTTTACCGCTGCCGTTATGACCGACAATGACATTAAATGTTTTCTCTTCGATGGCAAAATGATCGATATGTAACCAGAGTTCCGATGTTATTTTTATTTTTGCTTGTTGAAATGTAATTTGCATATTGATGTCACTCTAACTTATTGATAAGCCTGTTTAGTTTATTTAACTTGATGCTATTAGCAAATAAATGTGTAAAAAAATAGTTGAATGCTGTATTAATATACAGTAAATTATACTGTATAAATAAACAGTATTTATGATCGTGGAGGTCATTATGCAACCGCAAACTAAAACAGCTGCCAGTGTAGAACAAAAATATTCTTATCTTCCTTTGCCGTTATATGATGATAAGCCGCAATTACCTTATTTCAATAAACAAAGCGATATTCACTATAAAATGGATCTGAATCGTTATTGCATCCGCAAGCCGCAACAAACCTTTTTTCTTCGTGTGACTAATGAAAATTTGTTGGCATGGGGGATTGATGTAGGTGATATCCTGATCATTGAGCAAAGAGAACAAATCAATGAAGGTGATTTAGTTGTAGTTGAGCAAAATGACGGATTGCAGTTATATGAATATTTTGCAATGAAAGATCAACAATATGTATTTTTTTCTTTAGACTCAAATCATAGTAATTTAACCATTAAGCAATTAACGCAACTTAACATTCAAGGCGTTGTTGCAAGTACAATTCATCAGTTAAAAAATCGCAAAGTGGCATAGGCAATACACTATAGAAAGTGATGTAGAAAAGGGAGAGGTATAAAACTTGCAAGTATGACTACTGTCTGATTAGGAAAGGTTTTAAAAATAGCTAGATAAGATCTCGGAGATAAAAATTAAGGAAAATATCAAATGCTATATTAGGTTTGATATTTTCCCCAAATTTAAAACTCTAATTCAAATAAAGAAAAAGAAGAGAAAATGGTTAAATCACCTCTTTAAATGCGATTTGTGTCTGTTCAAGGAAGTCATTTTCTTCATTAGGTAACAGAGGTGCGGTTGGCAAATCAGGCTTATCAAAGGCAATATCTCCCTCAATATTTTCTAGCGGTACGCCTTGTTGGATCGATTTAAAATTAAACAATTTAGCATCACATAGATGGGAAGGAACAATATTTTGTAATGCACTGAACATTGTTTCGATTCTACCTGGGTATTGGCGATCCCATTGTTGTAACATTTCCTTAATAACTTGACGTTGTAAATTCGGTTGTGAACCACATAAATTACAAGGAATAATCGGGAATTGTTTTGCTTCCGCATAACGTACAATATCTTTTTCTCGACAATAGGCTAACGGGCGGATAACAATCTGTTTGCCATCATCACTAATCAGCTTAGGCGGCATACTTTTCATTTTACCGCCATAAAACATATTTAAGAATAAGGTTTCCAACATATCATCACGATGATGTCCCAACGCAATTTTAGTAGCTCCCAATTCTGTAGCTGTGCGGTATAGAATACCACGGCGTAAACGAGAACAAAGCGAACAAGTTGTTTTTCCTTCCGGAATTTTCTCTTTAACGATACCGTAAGTATTTTCTTCGACAATTTTGTATTCCACACCTAACTGTTGTAAATAAGTTGGTAACACCTCTTCAGGGAAGCCGGGTTGTTTCTGATCTAAATTAACCGCAACAATTTCAAAATTTACCGGCGCATTCAATTTTAAATTCAATAAAATGTCGAGCAGGGTATAGCTGTCTTTCCCTCCGGAAAGGCATACCATTACGAGATCGCCCTCTTCAATCATATTAAAATCAGCAATGGCTTTACCCACTTCACGGCGTAAGCGTTTATGTAGTTTATTTAAGTTATAAATCTGTTTTTTTTCTATAGACATTGTTGTTATTTACTAGATAGTCAAAAATCGGCTTGATATGGTACGGAGTTATGTTTTTTTTGCAACAGATTTATCTGTTTAGATGGAAAAACTCTCTTTTTAGGTAGGCTAATTTTAAAACTAAAGTATAAAAAGTATAAAAGAGACTTGTTGTTATCTGTATATTGCAAAGGAAATTATTCTCGTTAGTTAGCGATGTTTTTAAACTTAGATTGTGATGAAAACTCAACTAATGTTTTGATGTTATAATTTTGTTCAAAATATGACTTTTTATTTATATAAAACTTTGGTTTATTCTTTCATTTGTTAGTTATTGAATTGTAACCGATAAGTCATTTATAGTATATAGTAATGTAGATTTTATCGGCGATAATGAGGGAGAGAAATATGATTGCATTAATTACTGGAGCAAGTGCCGGATTCGGTGCGGCGATAGCACGTAAATTGGCAAAAGAGGGGCATAAAGTGATTGTAACGGCTCGCCGTAAAGAGCGGCTGCTCGCATTACAACAGGAGATTGGTGAGAATTGCCTACCGTTAGCATTTGATATTACAGACGAGAAAGCGACACTACAGGCAATAACAGAATTGCCGGAAGCGTGGAAAGCGATCGATATTTTGGTCAATAATGCTGGTTTGGCGTTAGGTATCGGTGCAGCACAAGATTCTTCTTTAGAAGATTGGAAGCAAATGATTGCGACTAATATCACCGGGTTGGTAACGGTAACACACGCTGTTTTACCGGGTATGGTGGAACGTAATCGTGGCTTAATCGTTAATTTAGGTTCAATCGCCGGTACTTATCCATATCCGGGCGGCAATGTTTATGGTGGAACTAAAGCGTTCGTGAAACAGTTCAGCTTGAATTTACGTGCAGATTTGGTTGGAACCGCAATTCGTGTATCCAATATTGAACCTGGTCTTTGTGGTGGTACTGAATTTTCAAATGTTCGATTCCACGGCGATGATGCCAAAGCAGCGGCACTTTATGCAAATGTGGATTACATTACACCAGAAGATATTGCCAATACTGTTGCTTGGATTGCACAATGTCCGCCACATATGAATATTAACCGTATTGAAATTATGCCGGTTGCACAAGCACCTGCAGGGTTAGTAATTAAGAAAAAACAATAATTCATCGTTTATTATCCCCACTGCGGTGGGGATTTTTCTTCGTTACTGGAATGAAATAACCTTTAGAGAAATCAGCTTTTTTTGCTAGAATAACGCACATTTAGTTATTTTGATCAAAATAAATCTCAGTTGTTTAGGTAACCAATAATGAGTGATTCAACTCAAACCATTCCTGAATTAGTGTCGTGGGTCAAGGAGCGAGAATTTAACCTTAGCTTAAGTACCGATCGATTAGCGTTTCTTTTAGCGATCACTATTTTTAATAATGAGCATTTCGCCGGTGAAATGGAAGAGGGCGATTTAGTCGATCTGTTTCGTCACGTTTCCAAAGCATTAGGGCAATCGGAAGATACGCTTGTACAACGTGCAAATAATGCTATCAATGATTTAGTCAAACAGCGTCTATTAAATCGCTTTAGCAGCGAATTTACGGAAGGCTTGGCAATTTATCGCTTAACTCCATTGGGCGTGGGCATTTCCGATTATTATATTCGTCAACGGGAGTTCTCGGCGTTGCGTCTTTCTGTACAGCTTTCGATTGTGGCTGATGAAATTCAACGTGCTGCCGAAGCGGCAGAAAATGACGGCGATGAATATTATTGGCGGCGTGAAGTGTTTGCTCCGTTGAAATATTCGGTGGCGGAGATTTTTGACAGCATTGATCTTTCGCAACGTATTATGGATGAAAGCCAACATCAAACCAAAGAGGAAATTGCGGAATTATTAAGCAAAGATTGGCAAGCGGCAATTTCCAGTTGTGAACGGTTATTGGATGAAACATCCGGTAATTTGCGTGAATTACAGGACACATTGAACGCTGCCGGCGATAAATTACAGGCAGGCTTATTGCGTATTCAGGATTGTATTGTCGGACGTGCCGAGTTGGATTTTGTAGAACAGCTTATTATCAGTCTACAACTTAAGTTAGACCGCATTATCAGCTGGGGACAGCAGGCAATCGACTTATGGATCAGCTATGACCGTTATGTGCATAAATTTATTCGTACAGCGATCGATTTGGATAAAAACCGTGTGTTTGCACAACGTTTACGCCGTTCAATTGCTGATTATTTTGATGCACCGTTTTATTTGTGGCACGTGCAAGCAGAGCGTCTGATTGATCTGCGCGATGAAGAGTTAGCATTGCGTGAAGAAGAAGCACTAGGTGAGTTGCCGGCAGAATTGGAATATGAATCTCTACAGACGGTACACGAACAGATTAGCGAAGCAATGCAATCATTGTTAATCCGTTATTATGAAACGAAACAGCAGATTGAATTGGGTGAGTTGTTACGTCAACAGCTTGAGCGTTATCCGCAATCACAACATTTTGATGTTGCCAGAATTATTGTTGATCAGGCAGTCAAATTAGGGATTGCGAGTCAAGATTTCAGTGGCAATGTACCACAATGGCAACCGATTAATGATTTTGGTGCAGAAGTTCAAGCACACCCAATTGATGAATATAATAATCAACCGAAAAAATAGATTTTTATAAGCGAACAAATTATGAGTGAAACTACCTCTTACGAACCTATCCCGGCAAAGTTGGCAATCGCCATTGCAAATCCGTTATTTCCTGTTGTTGACAGCCAATTACGTTCCGGACGACATATCAGCATTGATCAGCTCGATCCACACGCCTTTTTAATGGATTTCCAAACGGAACTGGAATTGTTCTATCGTCGTTATAATGTTGAGTTGATTCGCGCAGCGGAAGGCTTTTTCTATTTGCGACCGAAAGCGACCACCTTAATTGCACGCAGTGTATTGTCAGAATTGGAAATGTTGGTCGGTAAAGTGTTGTGCTATCTATATTTAAGTCCGGAACGTCTGGCACAACAAGGCGTGTTCACTGTACAGGAAGTATATGACGAACTGCTTAATCTTGCGGACGAAAATAAATTGTTGAAAGCGGTTAATCAGCGTTCCAGCGGTTCAGATTTGGATAAACAAAAATTGGCGGAAAAAGTGCGTGCCGCAATTGGTCGCTTACGCCGTTTAGGGATGTTGCAAACTGTAGGTGAACAAAACAGCGGTAAATTTATTATTTCGGAGGCAGTTTTCCGTTTCGGTGCAGAAGTGCGCAGCGGAGAAGATTTACAGGCGGCGCAATTACGTTTAATCCGCGAGGGAGAAATAGCGACACCGGATTCATTACAAATTGAAGCGGAACAAGACGATATTGACGAAGATTTAGATGAAAATAGTGAAGAAGGGGAAGCATAATGGCGGATTTGCAAATGGAAACATTAGAGCCACAAGTTGCACCGACAAGCAAAAACAGTGATGCAGAGCGTGGTAAGTTTCGTTCTTTGACCTTAATTAACTGGAACGGTTTTTTTGCACGTACATTTGATCTTGATGATTTGGTAACAACCTTGTCCGGTGGTAACGGTGCCGGAAAATCGACCACAATGGCAGGGTTCGTGACCGCATTGATCCCCGATTTAACTTTGTTACATTTTAGAAATACCACTGAAGCAGGGGCTTCCGGCGGTTCTCGAGATAAAGGCTTATATGGAAAATTACGCCCGGGTGTCTGTTATGCGATCCTCGATACTATTAATTCTCACCGCCAACGTGCATTGGTAGGGGTGCGTCTGCAACAGATCGCAGGACGGGATCGTAAAGTAGACATTAAAGCGTTCTCCGTTCAAGGGTTGTCTTTATCAGTTTCGCCGACAGAAGTTTTCACCGATAAAATTTCCGAAACACAAGCGAAAGTTATCGGATTGAATGAAGTGAAAGAGAAAGTGGAGCAATTAGGTGCCGGCTTTAAACAGTATCACTCCGTTGCTGATTACCACAGTTTTATGTTTGATATGGGCATTATTCCGAAACGGTTACGCTCTTCTTCCGATCGCAGTAAATTTTATAAATTAATTGAAGCTTCACTTTACGGCGGTATCTCTTCTGCGATCACCAGATCATTGCGTGATTACTTATTACCGGAAAATGTTGGTGTAAAAAAAGCATTCCAAGATATGGAAGTGGCATTGCGTGAAAATCGTATGACGCTGGAAGCGATTAAAGTCACACAAGCGGATCGGGATTTATTCAAACATTTAATTACGCAATCCACTGACTATGTGGCAGCAGATTATATGCGTCACGCCAATGAACGTAGACATAATATCGAAGCGATTTTGTCACAACGTCACGAATTGTTTAACACTAAGCAGCGACTCAATTTAGCACAGCATAATATCGTTGATTTCAGTCGGGAGGTCAGTCAGCTGAAAGAGGCGGAAAAAGCATTAGAAATTGATTATCAAAGTGCCAATGATCATTACAATTTGGTGGTAAATGCACAGCGTCATCAAGAAAAAATTGAACGTTATCAACAAGATGTTGAATCATTAACAGAAAATATTGAAGAACAACAAGGTATTGTTGAAGAGGCACAAATCAATCTTGAAACGCAACGAGAACAGGTTGAAGCAATAGAGGAAGAGATTGAATCTATCCGCGATCAATTAGCCGATTATCAACAAGCATTAAACGCACAGCAAACGCGCAGTGTGCAGTATCAACAAGCAGTTCAAACTTTGGAAAAAGCCAAGAATATTACCGGCATTACCACTTTAACAGCAGAGAGTGCGGAACAGTATCAAGCAGAGTTTGAAGAACAGGCAGAAGTGCTGACTGAACGTGTGTTGGAGCTGGAACAGAAATTATCGGTGGCGGATATTGCAAAAAATCAATTTGATAAAGCGTATCAGTTGGTTTGCAAAATTCACGATGAGAATGTTGAGCGTGATCAGGCTTATGAGGCAGCTAAACAGATTTTGCGTGATTATCCGGCACAAAAATTGCAGCTACAACAGGCAAATACATTAAAGACGAAATTATCCGAATTGCAACAGAAAGCGCAACAGCAGCGCCGAGTACAGCAACAATTAGCCGCGTTTAACCAACAATCCGGGCAAGCCTTGAATAGTGCGGAAATGCTAGAGCATTATGCGTTGCAGCAAGAAGAGATTGGGGCAGAGTTGGAAGAGCAATTAAACGCTTTGATTGAACAGCGTTCAGGTTTGCGTCAGCAACGGGATCACTATCAAGCGTTATATCAACAATATGCCCAAAAAGCACCATTATGGCTAACTGCACAGGCGGCATTGGAGCGTATTCAGGAACAGGTGAGTCAGCAGTTCCAAAGTGCACAAAGTGTAATGGATTTTATGCAGGTTCAGCTTAATAAAGAACGTGAATTGGTGATTTTACGCGATCAATTACAACAGAAAAAAGAGCACCTAGAGCAACAAATTTTGCGTTTAACGCAGCCGGACGGTTCGGAAGATCCACGTTTAAATCAGTTGGCTGAAAAATTCGGTGGCGTGTTGCTTTCTGAATTATATGATGATGTTGATATTAGCGATGCGCCTTATTTTTCTGCATTATACGGACCGGCGCGCCACGCGATCGTGGTGCGGGATTTAGAAGCGGTAAAACCGTTGTTGCAGGATCTACAAGATTGTCCGGATGATCTCTACTTAATTGAAGGCGATCCGAATGCGTTTGATGACAGTGTTTTATCGGCACAAGAATTAAATGCCGGTGTCGTGGTTCAGGTGTCGGAACGTGAATTGCGTTATTCCACCTTCCCGGAAATTCCGTTGTTTGGTCGTGCAGCAAGAGAAAAGCATTTGGAAACTTTGCGTGAACAGCGTGATGAAATTGCGGAGCAGTTTGCTCAAGTGTCGTTTGATGTACAAAAATGTCAGCGTCTGCATCAACAATTAAGTCAATTTGTCGGCAGCCATCTTGCTTTAGCCTTTGAAGTTGATCCGGAAGAGTTGATGAAAGAGGTTCAGCAACAGCGCACTGATGTTGAGCGTGAATTAGCTGCATTTACCGATCAAGAGCAGCAATTACGTAGTCAAATTGCAGATATTCGTCAGCAGTTACAGCAATTAAATAAATTATTGCCACACTTATCCTTGTTGGAGGCGGATGATCTGGAACAACAGATTGAGGCTTTTCAAGAGCAGTTGGACATTGCAGAAGAGAGCGCTATTTTTGTGCGGCAAAAAGGAAATTGGATTGAACAACTTGAGCCGATTGCAACCGCGTTACAAAGTGATCCTGAACAACATCAAACTTTGCAACAGGATTATCAACGTGCAGTCGAGTTACAGAAACTGATACAGCAAAAATTGTTTGCCGTAACCGATGTTGTCAGTCGTTTGCCACACTTTGCTTATCAAGAAAGTGTCGAAATTGAAACCTCAACTTTAAGCACTGCATTACGCGAGCGTTTAGAACAGATGCAGCAACAGCGTGAACAGGTGCGTGAAGCGTTACAACAGGCACAACATCAGTTCTCTCAATATCAACAAGTTTTAACCGGCTTAACCACTTCCCGCGATGTAAAACAACAAACATTGCAGGAATTGTTGGATGAAGTGGCGCAACTTGGCGTGAGAGTGGATGCGGATGCTGAAAATCGAGCTAAAACGCGTCGTGATGAGCTTTATCAGCAACTATCAGTGAATCGCCAACGTTATAACTACTTAGAAAAACAATTAGCCGTGCTGGAAAGTGAAAGTGACAGTTTAAACAAAGCGTTGCGCAAATTGGAACGTGATTATAAGACACAGCGTGAGATGGTGGTTATGGCAAAAATCAGTTGGTGTGCCGTACAACGTCTTTCCCGCCATAGTGATGTCGAAAAACGCTTACATCGTCGTGAATTGGCTTATCTTTCTGCCGAAGAGTTACGTTCTATGTCGGATAAAGCACTAGGAGCATTGCGTAATGCGGTGGCAGATAATGAATATCTGCGTGATGCGTTGCGTTTATCGGAAGATTCTGCAAAACCGGAAAATAAAGTGAAATTCTTTATTGCGGTTTACCAACATTTACGTGAACGTATTCGTCAGGATATTTTGAAAACCGATGATCCGATTGATGCAATTGAACAAATGGAAGTGGAACTTTCTCGTTTAACTGAAGAGTTGACAAGTCGCGAACAGAAATTAGCAATCAGTGCGGATAGTGTGGCGAACATTATGCGTAAAACCATTCAACGTGAACAAAATCGTATTCGATTGTTGAACCAAGGTTTGCAAAATATTGCTTTTGGTCAGGTGAAAAGCGTTCGTTTGGTAGTGAATATCCGTGATACACACGCAATGCTGTTAGATGCACTATCAGGTCAAAAAGCGGAGTATGAAGATTTGTTTAACAACAATAAGATTACTTTCTCTGAAGCATTGGCTAAATTATATCAACGTTTAAATCCACATATCGATATGGGGCAACTTAGCCCGCAGACTATCGGTGAAGAGTTGTTGGACTATCGCCATTATCTTGATTTGGAAGTAGAAGTATTTCGTGGTGCTGATGGTTGGTTACGTGCGGAAAGTGGAGCGTTATCAACCGGTGAAGCAATTGGTACCGGGATGTCAATCTTATTGATGGTAGTACAAAGTTGGGAAGAGGAGTCTCGCCGTTTACGCGGTAAAGATATTATTCCTTGCCGTTTATTATTCCTTGATGAGGCTGCACGTCTGGATGGAAAATCTATTTCCACATTGTTTGAGTTGTGTAATCGTTTAGATATGCAGTTGTTAATCGCTGCACCAGAAAATATCAGTCCGGAAAAAGGAACAACTTATAAGCTGGTGCGTAAAATTGCACATAACCAAGAGTTTGTGCATGTAGTTGGTCTTAAAGGTTTTGGTGTTTAACTTGCATTAATCGTAAAAAAATCCGGCAAATTGCCGGATTTTGCGGTTAATAAAGTGATAATGGGTTAGTCTTCAGGAACAAATTTTTGCAAATTTGGCTTAAAATAATTTTTCCCTTTTTTGATTTTCCCATTTTCATCAAAAATAGCTTTACCGTTTTCAAATTTTGACCAGTTCGAATCATTTACTTCAACAAAAGCCGCATTAAAATCAAATCCTGTCATATAAGCAACGCCAATCGCAGTAACAACTTGATCTGCCAGTGAATCCAATACTTCTATTTTTTGTTGATGCGTTAATTGCTGTAATCTTTCAGTTTGTTGATTCTGCTTATAGCTGTCAGCTATTGTTTCAAGACGATGAGCTATTTCTGTATGCCCTAACGCATCCAACATTTCTACTATTTCCTCAAAATGGCAACCAATTTGTATGGATAAATCTCGTTGATTCGGTTTAGGTTTTGCTTCTTTAAACCAATCTAGTGTACGTTTAATTTCATTTTGATGGTTCATATCCTTCTCCTTTCACTTATAAGGAATAATAAAACGATAAAACTTATCTATTTTATTCTGTTGTTGCAACTAATTTTTATCTAATTTGGTATCTCTAAACTATAGGAATTGCAGAAATCCATCTTATACTTTACAAGGAGAATATTATGATGCAGAACTTATTCGCAGCATTACAAAATACAGTATTGGGCGTGATAGATATTACCATTATTGTGCTATTTTTTATCGTCAGTTTATTAGGAATTGCTGTGTCTTCAGCAATATGGTTTTTATCCAAATCTTTTATAAAAGCTTCTGAAAAAGAGGTAATTGATATCAAAGCGGAAAAAGTTTGGTTTGAAGGGAGGTAAAAATATACCTTACTGATAATGAGATAGGATTATAAATTGTCAGATATAATGAGAAATACTTACAGTAAAAAGTGTTGGAATTTGCCAACACTTTTTAGTTTAAATGTCTATTTCCTTTTAATATGAGTATAGCGTTTTATGGAAAGTATTTACTCATCATCAGTAATTAAATTTTTAGATGGTTTAATCGCCAATAAATTGCAGTTTAACTGACTAATAACGTGTTCGGCTGTATTACCTAATAATACAGCAGAGAGTCCTGTACGGCCAATAGTTCCTAATACAACTAATTCAGCTCCAATATCTTGTGCAACTTTAGGAATAACCTCTTCAGGTAAGCCTTCATAAACGTGGGTATGGTCTTCATCAATACCAAAATGTTGGCGTAAAGCTTTCATATTGATTAAGTGCTGACCGCGAATGCTGTTGCCATAATCTGGTACACTGAATTCCGGCAAGTCTAGGGTAATACCGACTGGAGCACTTGGATAGGCGCTGACAAGATGAATATTCCCACGATCTAAACTTTGCGCCAAACTCATACTTAAACCCACTAATTGTTTATTAAAATCATCGTGATAAGGTTCATCGTCAGAAACATTCACAGCAACTAAAATGCGCCGCTGATGTTGCCAGTCACCGTCTTTAACCATCAAAATCGGACAAGAGGATTTACGTAATAATTGCCAATCAGTAGGTGTAAAAATTAAGGAAGAGAGATCATCTTCTTGGTGAGTAAATTTAACTACTAAATCGTGATGATGTTTCACAATCTCTTTTTCAATTGCATCGGCTTCATTGCTTTCCCAAACTACTTCAATTTTTAGCTGGATGTTAGATAAATCATATTGAGCCAAAATACCCTGTAACCACTCTTTTTTCTCTGCAATAACGGCAGCGATCATTTCTTCACGTTCGCTGGAGGAGAGTGTAACACTAACGGCATAGGATAAATTATAAATGGCAAGAAACGCAGTGAGATTAACAGGTTGAGAACTGTTTTGCTGTTTTAGCAAATGTAAAGTACGCTCAAGAGCAGCTTGCTTTTCACTTTCAGGATCAATGACCACAAGAATATTGTTGAAGTACATAAAACCTCCTTATTATGTAGTTTGTTTTATTATAAGGAGGTCATTATTGAAAGCAAGCTATTACTTGGGATTAAATCATTAAATTGCTAATCTCAATTTAACTTTAGTAGAACCAGCTAATTCAACTAACGCTGGCATATCATTGATAGTTATGTATTTACCTTGTACTGCCAACATACCACTTTTTTGGAAACGTCCGAGTAAGCGACTGATGGTTTCAACGGTTAAACCGAGATAATTGCCGATATCACCACGTGTCATTGTTAAGCGGAATTCTCTTGCGGAGAAACCTCGAGCTGAGTAACGTTTGGAAAGATTATAAATAAATGCAGCCAGTTTCTCTTCAGCATTCATCTTTGAGAGTAATAAAATCATTTCCTGATCACTTAAAATTTCATTACTCATTAGACGAATAATTTGTTGACGCAATTTCGGCATTTTACCTGCCAAGTCATCTAGCACATCAAATGGAATTTCACATACCATTGATGTTTCAAGTGCTTGAGCAAAACTAGGATGATGCATACTGTGAATAGCATCAAATCCGACTAAATCACCCGGTAAGTGGAATGATGTAATTTGTTCTTCACCGTTTTCACTGATAGTATAAGTTTTAATGGTACCTGACCGGATAGCATAGAGCGATTTTAATTCATCACCTGCTTTGAAGAGAATTTGTGATTTTTGGATAGGTTTTTTACGTTCTATGATGTTATCTAGTTGATCCAGTTCGTGTTCATTAAGCGTAAACGGAATACACAACTGGCTAATACTACAATCCTGGCAATGGATAGCACAACCACCGGATTGAATTCTGCGTCCAACGCGATTATCGATTAATCCTTTCATCTACGGATACCCCATAACTGACAACGATAGTGAAATCTACGATTTTGCTATCTGAAAAAATTTTGATCTAACGCAATAAATGGTATCATAAAACAAAATTCTTAAGAAGTATAAAATACATCTTTTGAGGTAAATATTTTATGTCTGTAGAAAAATTGACAAAAAAGAGATTAATCCAAATTTTAGTGATGTTGGTTATTTTAGTCAGTGCCTTTTTATATCGCAGTTGTCATTATCAACCACAATCAGCGAATACGGAAACAATAGAAGAAAACTCTCGATAAAGAAAATAAAAAAATAGCAGTTATTTAGAAATTAAACTGCTATTTTTTTATATTTATAATTATGCGACAACAGAATTCGCTAAATATTTATCAAAATGGTATAAACCTTTATTATCTGTACCTAATAAGTTGAGTTTATCTAAAATACCGTTAAATAAAGTTTCTTCTTGATGTTGTTCAGAAACATACCATTGCAAGAAATTAAAAGAAGAGTAATCTTTTTCTTCAAAAGCTGCAGAAACTAGCTCATTAATTTTGGCAGTAATATGCTTTTCGTGTTGATATGCCAACTCAAAAACTTCTTGTAATGAAGCAAATTCATTTTGTACTGCTGCAATTGTTTCGATACGAGTGCTAGAGCCGGTTTCATTGAGGTAGGTGAATAGTTTACGCATATGTTGTAATTCTTCATCGGCGTGAGTATGTAAAAATTTTGCTGCACCATCAAAACCGTGGTAAGTACACCACGCGCTCATTTGTAGATAAAGATTAGAAGAATAAAATTCCAAATTCATTTGCGCATTAAGCATATTAACAATTTTTTGCGATAACATATTAAATTCTCCTGATTATAATGATGCTAACTCTTTATCGACAAAATAAAGTCCTCGTTGATCTTCTCCGGCCAGATCAAACTTAGTAAGAATCCGTTTAAATAGTGTTTCTTCTTCGTGCTGTTCAGCAACATACCACTGTAGAAAATTAAAAGTAGAATAATCCTTTTCAACAAAGCTTTCGTCAACAAGCTGATTAATTTTTTGTGTAATTAACTGTTCGTGTTCAAGAACTAATGTGAATAGCTGTTTTAATGATGTAAATTCGTGTTGCGGGGCGGCAATTTCGCCTAAAATCGGCAATGCACCGGTTTCGCTGACATAAGCAAATAATTTTTGCATATGTTCTAATTCTTCGTCAGCGTGACGTAATAAAAATGCAGCAGCACCTTCATAACCGTGTTCATTGCACCACGCACTCATCTGTAAATAAAGATTGGAAGAGTAAAATTCCAAATTAATTTGTTGATTAAGTTTTTCAATCATTGCTGGTTTTAACATACTTAATTCCTCTGATAAATAATTCCGCTATAGTTTAGCGATTTATTTAATAAAAATAAAATATTTTTTATTATTTTAGATAAACAACAAGAATAATTCTTATTTATTAAATAATAAATTATTTCAATCAAGATTTATTCTTATTTATTAACGTTATTTTAAGTGTCTGCCTCCAGTTATTTTGATGGTTTCACCGGTAATATATTGGCTTGAAAAGAGATATTCGACTGCTTTAATCATTTCTTCATAACCACCTATTTTTTGCATCACTGATTTTTGCAATGCTTTTTGTTGATATTCTGCGCTATCATTTTCATTAAACATAATTAAAGAAGGGGCAATGCTGTTCACTTTTATTAGCGGTGCATATTGTGCTGCAAAGGAGAGTGTCAAATTTTCTAATGCGGCTTTGCTGGCG
Organism: Gallibacterium sp. ZY190522; assembly: GCF_054166015.1. Classification (NCBI taxonomy): domain Bacteria; kingdom Pseudomonadati; phylum Pseudomonadota; class Gammaproteobacteria; order Pasteurellales; family Pasteurellaceae; genus Gallibacterium; species Gallibacterium sp. ZY190522. The sequence goes on along the minus strand of NZ_CM135118.1, from coordinate 970,741 downwards.
GCATAAGCAAGATGTTTTTGGCTTCCTTTGTAAGCGACAAAATCAGTGATATGGATGATATCTGATGTTGCTTGACGTTGTTGCGCTGATGCGTGTAATAAAGGAAAGAGTTGACGATTTAGTAGATAAGGCAATTCAGCGTGAATACGCATTAAAGCTTGAAATAACCGGCTATCTTGCAAAATATCTGCGTTTTGCTCCGCTTGCCAAGCAGAGGCATTATGAATAACAGCTTTAACGGATTCGCAATGTGTTTTTATCTGTGATACAAAGCGTTCAATATTATTCAATTCAGAAAAGTCAGCTTGTAGTTGTAACACACTCTTGGGCAGCTGAGTCAGCTGATGATAAGTGTGCCGATAAGAGATCACGACATTTTCCCCCTTTTTGGCGAAATGCTGTGCTAAAACATAGCCGACACGCCGACCGGCACCGGTGATGATAATGGCATCTTTCATAACTTCTTCTCTTATTTCACTTTTTTGAGTGGCGTTTATCGTATCAGAAAATTTATTTTTTTGCTGAAATGAGATGAAGTTTATTGATTTTAGTTGGCTTTGTCTTGTTATCTTCAATTTTTGCTGTTATTGTTGCCAACTAAATTTTTCTTCTACGCCACATCAACTGGTTATAACAACAGCACAGCAAATGACAAAAATGTCTGTTGATGCGACGAGAAGTTGTCTGTTTTTTATAAGAGGAATTTATTAGGTTTAATTATGGGTAAGTCGTTAGTTATTGTGGAATCACCTGCCAAGGCTAAAACCATTAATAAATATTTAGGCAACAGCTATATTGTTAAATCAAGTGTCGGCCATATTCGTGATTTGCCGACTTCCGGCAGTGGCAATGGTGAGAAAGCGAAGCCAGTTTCCACAAAAGGATTAAGTGCGGAAGAAAAAGCTAAAATTAAACAAAAGAAAGAGCGCGATGCGTTAGTGAAACGTATGGGCATTGACCCTTATCATAATTGGAAAGCAAATTATCAAATTCTTCCGGACAAAGAAAAGGTTGTCAGTGAATTAAAATCTTTAGCGAAAAAATCTGATCATATTTATCTCGCAACCGACTTGGATAGAGAAGGAGAAGCGATTGCGTGGCATTTGCGCGAAGTGATCGGTGGTGAAGATGAGCGTTTTAGCCGTGTTGTTTTCAATGAAATTACGAAGAATGCGATTACACAGGCATTCAGTCATCCGGAACAACTCAATATGGATCGTGTAAACGCACAACAAACTCGCCGTTTTCTGGATCGCGTAGTGGGTTTTATGGTGTCGCCGTTGTTGTGGAAAAAGGTGGCACGAGGTTTGTCTGCCGGACGTGTGCAATCAGTAGCGGTAAAATTGTTGGTAGAGCGGGAACGAGAAATTAAAGCGTTTCAACCGGAAGAGTATTGGCAAATCGCAGTGGAAACAAAAAATGCGGAGCAGCAGTTATTGCCTTTTGAAGTAACGCATTATCAATCCAAACCATTGCAAATAAAAGATAAACAAGGTGCCGACAAAGCAACGGAAACCTTAAAAAATTCACGTTACATTGTCACTGAAGTTGAAACAAAACCGACTCAATCACGCGCTAAAGCCCCCTTTATTACCTCGACATTGCAACAGACCGCCAGCACTCGTTTAGGGTTTGGGGTGAAGAAAACCATGTTGTTGGCACAACGTTTATACGAAGCCGGTTATATTACCTATATGCGTACCGACTCGACTAATTTGAGTCAGGATGCATTGACGATGGCAAGAGCATATATTTCCGATAATTTCAGTACTGCGTATTTACCAGAAAAGCCGAATTATTATTCTAGTAAAGAAAATGCACAAGAGGCACACGAAGCAATTCGTCCTTCCGATATTCAGCTAAAAGCGGATGATTTACAAGGAATGGAAAAAGATGCAATTCGTCTTTATGATTTAATTTGGCGTCAATTTTTGGCGTGCCAAATGACGGCGGCGAATTATGATTCTACAACAGTAACGGCGACAGCAGATGATTACACCTTGAAAGTTAAAGGGCGAGTATTGCGTTTTGATGGTTGGACAAAAGTATTGCCGCCAATTGGTAAAAATGCGGAAGATCGTGTTTTGCCAGAGGTGAAAAAAGGTGAAGAGTTAACACTCTTGCAAGTAATACCAAGCCAGCATTTCACTAAACCGCCGGCACGTTATACTGAAGCGGCATTGGTTAAAGAGTTGGAAAAACGAGGGATCGGTCGTCCATCAACTTATGCCTCGATTATTTCGACTATTCAGGATCGTGGTTATGTACGCACAGAAAATCGCCGCTTTTATGCAGAAAAAATGGGAGAAATTGTTACCGATCGCCTTAATGAATCTTTCCCTGATCTAATGAATTATGATTTTACAGCGAATATGGAAGACGTATTGGATCAAATTGCAGCAGGAAAAACAGATTGGAAACAGCAGTTAAATCAATTCTTTGCTGATTTCTCAACTAAACTTTCACAAGCAGAATTGGACGAATTGGAGGGGGGAATGAAACCGAATCATTTGGTTGAAACCAATATTCCTTGCCCAAGTTGTGGTCGTCCAATGGCGATCCGTACTGCCAGTACCGGCGTATTTTTAGGTTGTACCGGCTATGCTTTGTCGCCAAAAGAGCGTTGTAAAACCACAATAAATTTGATTCCAGAGTCAGAATTGTTAAATGTACTTGATGACAATTCAGAAACCAAAGCGTTAATGGAACGTAAACGTTGCCCGAAATGCGGTACGGCAATGGACAGTTATTTAATTGATGCACACCGTAAATTACATATTTGCGGTAATAATCCGAATTGTGATGGCTATGTAGTTGAAGAGGGGCAGTTTAAAATTAAAGGGTATGATGGGCCGGTCGTTGAATGTGATAAATGCGGTGCGGATATGCATTTAAAACTGGGGCGTTTCGGTAAATATATGGCGTGCACACAATGCGATAATACTCGTAAAATCTTAAAAAATGGTGAAGTTGCACCACCGAAAGAGGATCCAATCCCATTCCCTGAATTAAAATGTGAAAAATCGGATGCCTATTTTGTATTGCGAGATGGTGCGAGCGGTGTCTTTATGTCAGCACATAATTTCCCGAAATCTCGGGAAACTCGTCCGGCAAAAGTGTCGGAATTGGCACAATATCGTGATCGTTTGCCGGAAAAACTGCAGTATTTAGCCGATGCACCGCAGCAAGATCCGGAAGGTAATCCGACGGTGATTCGTTTTAGCCGTAAAGAGAAACGCCAATATGTTAACTCTGAGAAAGAGGGTAAGGCGACCAAATGGATGGCTGATTATATTGACGGCAAATGGGTGGCAAGAGCAAAATAGTTGCGTGAAATAACGGCAACAGGTTATTGCAACTGCCGAACAGTGTAATACAATAAAAGCAATTTTTTAGCATACTCCGAGCTAGTTTACCTAAGTCGTAAGATATGGTGGCTATGCCAACACAATGTGTTCAAGGATAGATGGGAAACGATCTATCCTCTCATATTTAGAAAGGTGTCTATGCAACAACGTATCAAAATGTTTACATCATCCGAATATCGATTGATTGACGCATTTAACCGTCAATATTTTTATCTTCGTCTTTCCATTACAGATGTCTGTAATTTCAAATGTAATTACTGTTTGCCGAATGGCTATCAGCCGCCAAGCAACAAACAGATGTTCCTGAGTGTTGATGAAATAGCGCGTCTTGTGAGTGCTTTTGCCGAATTAGGCACGGAAAAAGTGCGGATTACCGGTGGAGAGCCGACATTAAGAAAAGACTTTCTTGCAGTGGTGGAGGCGATACGCCGTCAACAATCGATCAAGAAAATTGCTTTAACTACCAACGGTTACCGTATGGCAAAAGAGGTAGCGAGTTGGAAGCAAGCCGGCATTGATTCAATTAATGTCAGTGTGGACAGCTTAGATCCACGTCTATTTCATCTGATTACCGGAGAGAATAAATTGCACGATATTCTCAAAGGTATCGAACGTGCGTTTGCAGTGGGTTATGAAAAAATCAAAGTAAATGCAGTGTTGATGAAAAATTTAAATGATCACGGCTTTAATTCATTTTTAGCTTGGATCAAACATCAACCGATTCAAATGCGTTTTATCGAATTAATGCAAACTGGCGAAATGAATGCGTTTTTTCACCAACATCATTTATCCGGTGCGGTGTTAAAGCAACGCTTATTGGCTTCGGGCTGGCAATTACAGCAAAAACATTATACTGATGGCCCGGCACAAGTGTTCAAACATCCAGACTATGTTGGTGAAATCGGATTAATAATGCCATATGAAAAAGATTTTTGTGCCAGCTGTAATCGTTTAAGGGTTTCTGCAAAAGGGAAACTGCATCTTTGTCTATTTGGCGAAGAGGGCATTGATATTCGCCCTTGGTTACAAAATGATGAGCAACAGACTGAATTGCAACAACGTTTGATGGCTGCCTTGCAAGGCAAACGAGAACATCACTTTTTACATCAAGGTGATAGCGGCGTCAGACAGCATCTTGCCTCGATCGGCGGTTAATTTTGAATTTAATGGGAACAATATGAGTCAATTTACACATATTAATCAATCCGGTGAAGCGAATATGGTGGATGTTTCTGCCAAGGCGGACACCGTACGTGAAGCACGAGCTGAAGGGTACGTGTTAATGGCAGCGGAAACATTAGCAATGATTATAGCGGGGAAACACCATAAAGGTGATGTTTTTGCGACTGCGAGGATTGCCGGTATTCAGGCAGCAAAACGGACGTGGGAATTAATTCCGTTATGTCATCCATTGTTATTGAGTAAAGTGGAAGTTTCACTTTTTGCCGAACCGGAACACAATCGCATTCGTATTGAAAGTTATTGCAAGCTGACCGCAAAAACCGGCGTGGAAATGGAAGCATTGACGGCGGTGTCTGTAGCGGCTTTGACCATTTATGATATGTGTAAAGCGGTGCAAAAAGATATGAGAATTGACGGTATTCGTTTATTGGAAAAACTGGGCGGTAAATCGGGTCATTTTAAAGCGGAGGCGGAATGATTAAAGTTGTCTTTTTTGCGCAAACAAGAGAGTTAATCGGCGAGTCTGCAATCGAAGTTGAAGCGAAATATGCAGATGCCGAAGCATTGCGCCAAGCATTATCAGAAAAAGGTGAACGTTGGGCATTAGCATTAAATTCCGGGCGCATTTTGGTAGCGGTGAATCAATCAATTGTGCCATTATCTACGCCATTACAAGAGGGGGATGAAGTTGCTTTTTTCCCACCAGTTACTGGAGGTTAAAATGGCAGAAATTGAAATTAGTGTACAAACTCAGAGGTTCGATCAGAATACTATTTATCAATGGACTTCCGCTTCAGTAGAGAGTGGAGCAACAGTAATTTTTGTCGGTAAAGTGCGGGATATGAATTTAGGTGACAATGTTTCCGGTTTATATCTTGAGCATTATCCGGCAATGACGGAAAAGGCACTCCGAGAAATTGCTGAACAGGCAGCACAACGCTGGCAATTACAGCGTATTTATATCGTACATCGGGTCGGACAATTATATACCGGTGATGAAATCGTAGCGGTGGCTGTCAGCTCCGCCCATCGTGGCAGTGCTTATCAAGCCAATGAATTTATTATGGATTTTTTAAAAACCAAAGCGCCGTTTTGGAAAAAAGAGACGACAAAAAGCGGTGATCGTTGGCTGGATAGCAGAGAATCTGACCAACAAGCAGCGCATAGATGGGAATAAGTCGTTATTCCCTTTCTTTTTTGATTAAATTTCCTCCCAAAAATCCTGATCTAACGTTTTATCGGCAAGTTGCAATAAACGAACCAAGTCATTAAATGTGGGTTGTGTTTCCATTGCCGGTAAGGCTTTCTGTAAACTCAATTTTTGATAGATCTTAAAGTACCACGCCAAAGTGCCTTCGTTTAATGGCGTTAACGAACGTTTTCCTAACCAATAAAAACCTTGTAAAGGCAACGAGATGATAAAAATAATCGTCAAAATGGTACTGGCGAACGAAGCAATATGATAACCGATGACAAAATATTGCCATGCAAGGGTCAACAATAACAAGGGCATTAATAATTGTTGAGAAAATTTTGTCGCTTTAATAATTCTAGGTTCCGGAAAGATCATTTGCAGCTTTTTGATATGATTGATTTCTTGCCACATTGCAGCATAATTAACACCTTGTTTTAGCATCTTGAACATAAATTAATCCTATTTTTTTAACCAATCTGACCCAAATAGGTTACACTTTTTTTTAAAAATTAAAAAAATTTTGATTTTATTCGCTTTGAAATTTATTTTTTACGCATAACAGTGTATCCTATCGCCACAAAATTTATCATCCTGTTTATTCAAACAGATTACTCTTAATTCAACAAGATAGGTTATTTCAATGACGCAAAATCTTATTCTTATTCTTAACTGTGGAAGTTCATCATTAAAATTCGCTATTTTAAATCCTGAAAGCGGAGAAGAGAAGTTATCCGGTCTTGCCGAAGCATTCCATTTGCCTGATGCACGTATTAAATGGAAATTGCACGGTGAAAAGGGGAATGCTGAATTGGGTGCAGGTGCAGCGCATAGTGAAGCACTTGATTTTATCGTTAAACATATTTTCCCATTAGATCCGTCTTTAAAAGAAAATATCGCTGCAATCGGACATCGTATCGTACACGGTGGTGAACGTTTTACAGCATCAACTATCGTTGATGAAAGCGTTATTGAAGGTATTCGTGAGGCAATTCAATTTGCACCGTTACACAATCCTGCTCATTTAATCGGAATTGAAGAGTCTTTCAAAATGTTTCCGGAATTGAAAGATAAAAATGTAGTAGTATTTGATACGGCATTCCATCAAACTATCCCTGAAGAAGCATTCTTATACGCATTGCCATATTCAATGTATAAAGAACACGGAGTTCGCCGTTATGGTGCACACGGTACTAGCCACTATTATGTAACTAAAGAAGCAGCGAAACGCCTTAATATTGCTGAAGATAAAATTAATGCGATTACTTGCCATTTAGGTAATGGCGCATCAGTTTCTGCAATCCGTCACGGCAAATGTGTTGATACCTCAATGGGATTAACACCGTTGGAAGGTTTAGTTATGGGAACACGTTGCGGTGATGTTGATCCGGCGGTCACATTCTTTATGTCAAAAACATTGGGAATGAGTATGGATGAAATTGAGCTTACTCTGACCAAAAAATCCGGTTTATTAGGCTTAACCGAAGTAACCAGTGATTGCCGTTATGCGGAAGATAATTACGATAAAGAAGAAGCGGCAAAACGTGCCTTAGACGTTTTCTGCTATCGTTTAGCAAAATATATCGGTAGCTATATGGTCGCTGTGGGTGAACCGATTGATGCAATCGTATTTACCGGCGGTATCGGCGAAAATTCTGCGCACGTTCGTGAATTGACTTTAGCGCATTTAAAAACTTTTGGTTATAACGTTGATAAAGAGCGTAATCTTGCAGCACGTTTCGGTCACGAAGGCGTGATCACCACTGAAGATTCACCTGTTGCTATCGTGATCCCAACAAACGAAGAATTGGTGATTGCACAAGATACAGCACGTCTTTGCGTTAAATAATTGTTTTTCTGAACTGCCGATAAATTATCGGCAGTTTGTTTTTTATTCCTGAGTAAGAAGGTTATTATGTCAAGAACTATTATCCTGATTCCAATCAGTACCGGCGTTGGCTTGACCAGTGTCAGTTTAGGTTTAATCCAAGCCCTTGAACAAAAAGGTGCAAAAATCGGTTTTATGAAACCGATCTCTCAGCCTATCAGTGGTGAAGATACTTTAGATAGAACGACTTCTATTCTTTATCAAAGCCCAACTATTGATACCGCGAAAACATTTTTATTAAGCGAAGCGGAAAATATGATCGGACAGAACCAAACCGATGTATTGTTGGAAAAAATTGTTGAACGTCATCAAATTTTGGCAAGAAACAATGAAATTGTTGTGGTTGAAGGCTTAATTCCAACTCGCAAAAACTCTTATGCCAACAGCATTAACTATCGTATTGCGCAGGCATTGGATGCGGAAATTATTTTAGTTACTGCGCCGGCAACCGATACTCCGGTGGAATTGAAAGAACGTGTTGAAGCGGCAGCCTCTCTTTTCGGTGGTAAAAATAACCCGAATTTATTGGGCGTGGTGATTAACAAATTCAATGCGCCGACAGATGAAAGTGGACGCACCCGTTTAGATTTGGCAGAGATTTTCGATTCTTTCCAACACAGCCATCTTAATGCCAATACCGTTTATAAATTGTTTGAAAAAAGCCCAATTCGTGTGCTTGCTTGCATTGATTGGAATCCGGAATTGGTTGCCAGCCGTGCAATCGACATCGCTCGCCATTTAGGCGCATCCATTTTAAAAGAGGGTGAAATTAATAAACGTCGTATTCGTGGTATTACCTTCTGTGCAAGAAGTTTACCGCACGTCATTGAACATCTTAAAGCTGGAAATTTAATGGTAACTTCTGCTGATCGCCCTGATGTAGTTGTAGCGATTGCTTTAGCAGCAATGAATGGCGTTGAAATTGGAGCAATGTTACTTACTGGTGGATATCGTCTAGATAACAATGTGGCTAAATTATGTGAACGTGCTTTTGAAACCGGATTACCAATTTTCCGTGTTGAAGGTACAACTTGGCAAACTGCATTAAGTTTACAGAGTTTCAATCTTGAAGTGCCGATTGATGATAAAGAACGTATCGAAGCTATCAAAGATTATATGGCGCAACAATTCAATAAAGAGTTGATTGAATCTTTAGTGGAAACCACGTCCAAAGTCCATCGTTTATCACCACCGGCATTCCGTTTCCAATTAACCGAATTAGCGCGTAATGCGAAAAAACGTATCGTATTGCCTGAAGGGGATGAACCTCGAACTGTTAAAGCTGCGGCACTTTGTGCGGAACGTGGCATTGCGGAATGTGTGTTGTTGGCAGATCCGACTTCCGTTGCACGTGTTGCCGAAGCACAAGGCGTACAGCTTGGTAAAGGTATTACCATCATCAATCCTGCTGATGTGCGTGAAAATTATGTGGCTCGTTTAGTGGAGTTGCGTAAAAACAAAGGTATGACAGAAGTCTTGGCGCGTGAACAGCTCGAAGATACCGTTGTGCTGGGTACAATGATGCTTGAAGCAAATGAAGTTGATGGTTTAGTATCCGGTGCAGTACATACCACTGCGAATACTATCCGTCCACCACTTCAGTTAATTAAAACTGCGCCGGGTAGTTCATTAGTTTCTTCTGTGTTCTTTATGTTATTGCCGGATCAAGTACTTGTTTATGGGGATTGTGCTATTAACCCGAATCCAACAGCAGAAGAATTATCTGAAATTGCAATTCAATCTGCTGATTCAGCAAAAGCATTCGGTATTGAACCTCGTGTTGCAATGATCTCTTATTCAACTGGTACTTCTGGTAAAGGTGCAGATGTTGATAAAGTGAAAGAGGCTACCCGTTTAGCGAAAGAAAAACGCCCAGATTTGATTATTGATGGTCCATTGCAATATGATGCGGCAATTATGGAAGATGTAGCTCGTTCTAAAGCACCAAATTCACCGGTGGCCGGTAAAGCGACTGTCTTTATCTTCCCTGATTTGAATACAGGTAACACCACTTATAAAGCAGTACAACGTTCAGCAGATTTAATCTCTATCGGGCCGATGCTTCAAGGTATGCGTAAACCGGTTAATGATTTATCACGCGGTGCATTAGTGGATGATATTGTTTACACCATTGCATTAACAGCAATTCAGGCAACCCAAAACTAATCATTCATTATTATCTTTATTATTGAACAATCAGCTGGCGTAAATCGTTGGCTGATTTTTTTATACGGCTATTTTTCTCAATTTTCATTTTTGAAACCTATCTTATCTAGATTAATAAATAATTTGTAAAAAATTTGTAAAATAATGCGCAATCGATTGCGTTTTTTTTTTTTTTTTAGAATAGGGAAGTTTTCTCAAAAAATTTCAATATGAAATTATCAGATATAGTGTTTTCATATTAAATGAATGTGTATTTGATGATAACTCATAATGAGTTGATATTGGATTTTTTGATAAACATACCCATTGCTAGAGAAAAACTTATCAACCTATTTAGCTGTATTGAGTTTGATATTTAGATAGTGATGTTTTTGTGCACTATTTGATAGTGTGAGTCTTATTTATAACCTTTAAGGATAAATTATGAGAAAATCAATTAAATTTTCTTTACTTGCATTATGTATAAGTAATGTTATCGCAGTGAATACAGTGTTTGCTGCAGAACAAAATCAGGAAAAATCACCTTCTCCTACCCTGTCTAAGCAACAACTTATTGCTGAAATTAATCAATTAAATAAGGAGATTTCAGCGAAAGAGAAGACAGCAGTAGAATTAAATAATCAAATAAAAGATTTGCAAAGTAAAATTACCAAGGCCAAACAGGACTTACAATCAAAAATAAAGGAGCGTGATGCTTTAACTAATAGTTTACAAGCTAGCAGTAAAGAAAAAGCACAGCTGGAAGAACAAATTAAATCTTTAACTGCTCAGTTGGCGGATTTACAAAAGAAAATTGATCCAAAAGTAGTGGAGTTAGTAAAACAAAAAAATACAGCAGAAACTCAGTTAAAAAAAGTGAATGCTGATGTGAGTAGTAAAACAAGCCAATTAAGTCAATTAACTGCCCAAATTAAACAATCGACAACGAAAGTTGAACAACTCAAAGCACAAATCAAACCATTAGAAACCCAAATAAGTGGTTTAAATTCTCAAGTTAAACAACAACAAGATAAACTCACTAAAATTGCAGCAGAGCGAAAAGCAGTAACAACGAAGATTGCAGAATATACTAAAAATCAAGAGTGGGTGAAACAATATGAATTAGATAGCAATGGAGTAAGATGGCGTGATATCTATTTTGGTGGAAAATATAATGGACGAGCCTCAAAATCAGAATTTACTTATATTGATGGTACAGGAGTAGGAGTGAAGCGACATATTGAGGTAATTACTGATGAGTTCGGAGATCCAAAAGTATCTGTATTTAATACACCTACTCTACCTCTTTCCCAATATAAAGCTAATCCTAGCAAAATTAATGAAGTTCTGATTAGTTCAGAACAACCTGAAAATAAAGGAAAAGCGGTTGGTAAAGCTTTTTTTGTTAATCAAAATTACTCTTCTTATGGTGCTTGGCAACCTATAGTAGATGCAAGGGACGGACTATCAGTTTTATCATTAAAGGGAAGGTATTATGGGGATGATAACTTCTATGTTATTCATATTGATCATCCAAATGATTTTGATTATTTTTATGATAATTCTGATAATCTTGAATTACAAGCACAACACTGATGAATCCCCTAATGATTTTGGTAAAAATCATTAAGTTAAGGTGGATACACATCTTGTCATATGATCAAATGGTTTCGCGAAAAATCAATAATCAGACAACAAGATGTGCGAACTCGATATTTTACACGACTCTCTTTACCAATTCTGCCCCGAATTACACTTAAAACGACTCAACAGCTTAACGTTGGCTTGCCACGCATTACTTGACTGTAAAACTCTCACTCTTACCGAACTTGGCCGTAACCTGCCAACCAAAGCGAGAACAAAACATAACATCAAACGAATCGACCGATTGTTAGGTAATCGTCACCTCCACAAAGAGCGACTCGCTGTATACCGTTGGCATGCTAGCTTTATCTGTTCGGGCAATACGATGCCCATTGTACTTGTTGACTGGTCTGATATTCGTGAGCAAAAACGACTTATGGTATTGCGAGCTTCAGTCGCACTACACGGTCGTTCTGTTACTCTTTATGAGAAAGCGTTCCCGCTTTCAGAGCAATGTTCAAAGAAAGCTCATGACCAATTTCTAGCCGACCTTGCGAGCATTCTACCGAGTAACACCACACCGCTCATTGTCAGTGATGCTGGCTTTAAAGTGCCATGGTATAAATCCGTTGAGAAGCTGGGTTGGTACTGGTTAAGTCGAGTAAGAGGAAAAGTACAATATGCAGACCTAGGAGCGGAAAACTGGAAACCTATCAGCAACTTACATGATATGTCATCTAGTCACTCAAAGACTTTAGGCTATAAGAGGCTGACTAAAAGCAATCCAATCTCATGCCAAATTCTATTGTATAAATCTCGCTCTAAAGGCCGAAAAAATCAGCGCTCGACACGGACTCATTGTCACCACCCGTCACCTAAAATCTACTCAGCGTCGGCAAAGGAGCCATGGGTTCTAGCAACTAACTTACCTGTTGAAATTCGAACACCCAAACAACTTGTTAATATCTATTCGAAGCGAATGCAGATTGAAGAAACCTTCCGAGACTTGAAAAGTCCTGCCTACGGACTAGGCCTACGCCATAGCCGAACGAGCAGCTCAGAGCGTTTTGATATCATGCTGCTAATCGCCCTGATGCTTCAACTAACATGTTGGCTTGCGGGCGTTCATGCTCAGAAACAAGGTTGGGACAAGCACTTCCAGGCTAACACAGTCAGAAATCGAAACGTACTCTCAACAGTTCGCTTAGGCATGGAAGTTTTGCGGCATTCTGGCTACACAATAACAAGGGAAGACTTACTCGTGGCTGCAACCCTACTAGCTCAAAATTTATTCACACATGGTTACGCTTTGGGGAAATTATGAGGGGATCTCTCAGTGCATTGCCTCCAATTCCCATAATTTATTACGCCGATAATAACTTGGTGTAACCTTAAAAATGTACTTAAATCGACGTGTAAAAGATTGTTGGGAATCAAATTGATATTTTAATGCGATCTCAAGGATAGTTTTTTTCGTCAACCTCAACTCAACAGCCGCTTTCGTCAAACGACGAGCACGAATATAGCTAGCCAGTGTGACCCCTGTTACTTTTTTGAACAGCCGCTGAAAATACCACTTGGTATAACCCGCTTTATTCGCCACATCATCAAGCAGTAAAGACTGATCTAAATTATGTTCAATCCATAATAGAACATCTTTGATAACCGTTGTATGAAACTGCTTATCATCATATCTTAATTGGATGTTATTAGCTTTATTTTGATAGCGAGAATGCTGTTCAATATACATAAAATAACCTAAATGTTCTTAAGATTGTCACGACCACATCATCATGATACCATAAACATACTGACGGTATGTTATTTTAAATCTATCATGGAAAATAAAAATCATCAACAAGAAAATTTTAAGAGTACCTATCAATCACTGGTTAACTCAGCACGAATATTGTTTGTTGAAAAAGGCTATCAAGCTGTTTCAATAGATGAGATCTCGGGAAAAGCGTTGGTGACCAAAGGTGCCTTTTATCATCACTTTAAAAATAAAAAACAATTACTCAGTGCCTGTTATAAGCAGCAATTAATTATGATTGATGCCTACATCACAACAAAAACTGATTTAACAAATGGTTGGTCTGCCTTAGAAAGTATATTTGAACATTATCTTGATTATATTATTGATAATAATAAAAACCTTATCCCTATCCAAGAAGTGATGCCTATCATTGGTTGGAATGAACTTGAAAAAATTAGCCTTGAATACATTACTGGTAAGGTAAACGCCATTGTCAGCAAATTGATCCAAGAGAACCAACTTAAAGCTTATGATGATGATGTGCTTAAAAACTTACTCAATGGCTGGTTTATGCATATCGCAATACATGCGAAAAACCTAAAAGAGCTTGCCGATAAAAAAGGCCAATTTATTGCTATTTACCGCGGCTTTTTATTGAGCTTGAAAGATAAATAAAATAGATAGGTTTTATTTGAAGCTAAATCTTCTTTATCGTAAAAAATGCCCTCTTGGGTTATCAAGAGGGTCATTATATTTCGCGGAATAACATCATTTGGTGACGAAATAACTAAGCACTTGTCTCCTGTTTACTCCCCTGAGCTTGAGGGGTTAACATGAAGGTCATCGATAGCAGGATAATAATACAGTAAAACGCTAAACCAATAATCCAAATCCAGCCATCCCAAATTGGTAGTGAATGATTATAAATAACAGCAAACAGTAATGGGCCAATAACACCGGTTGCATTGGTAAGGCTCACCAATAATCCCTGTAAAGCACCTTGCTGATGACTCTTTGTTTGGATAGACATCACTCCCTGTAATGCAGGTAAAGCGATCCCACCACCAGCCAATAAAATTAAAACAGGGAAAACTAACCAACCTTCAGATATAAACGCTAAAAAGGCAAATGCACTACTATCTGCAATAAATCCGAGCAGTACTGCCGTTTTTTCGCCCCATTTAGTGGCTATTCTTCCTGCCACAAAGGCTTGGAATACTGAGTGTAAAAGACCAAGACCCGCTAATGAAAAGCCAACCATCATGCTATTCCATCCAAAACGATTTTCGGTAAATAGCACCCACACCGTTGCGGGAATTTGGCCTATCAATTGCGCTGAAAAATAAATAATCAACAAAATGGGCATCGTTTTAAATAAAGTGATGTATACCGAATTCGATTGCGTCTCAACCCCTACTTCGGTATCTGTATTATCACGTGTATTTTTGGTTTCACGGAACCAAAACATAACCACAAGGAAAGCGACAATATTTAGCAACGCAGCGATAAAAAAGGGACTATGCGGTGAAATCTCTCCTGCAAAACCACCAATAATAGGCCCCGCTATTAAACCAAGCCCAAAACTTGCCCCTAACCAACCGAACCACTTCACGCGTTGAGAAGCTGAGGTGGTATCGGCAATGACCGATGCCGCGACAGCCCCAGTAGCTCCTGTGATCCCTGAAAGCAAACGGCCTAAATACAGCATCCAAAGCGCACTTGAAAAAGCCAGCAATAAGTAATCCAGCGATGCGCCTATTAATGACAACAACAGCACTGGGCGCCGACCAAATCGGTCAGACATTTTTCCAAGCCAAGGAGCAAAGATAACCTGCATTAACGCATAAAGTGCAAGCAATACGCCAAAGTGGTTAGCGATATCTTCCGAAGCAATAAATTCACGTAATAACGTTGGCAAGACTGGCATGATAAGGCCAATCCCCATGGCATCGAGTAACGTAATTACCAATGCGATCTTTGTCGAACTATTCATTTCACTTTTCTCTATTACTGATAGGGAGTGGTAAAATAACTCTATCAATGATAGAGTGTCAACAAAAATTAGGAATTAATGATGTCTAGATTAGATAAAAGTAAAGTGATTAACAGCGCATTAGAGCTGCTTAATGAGGTCGGAATCGAAGGTTTAACAACCCGTAAACTCGCCCAGAAGCTAGGTGTAGAGCAGCCTACATTGTATTGGCATGTAAAAAATAAGCGGGCTTTGCTCGACGCCTTAGCCATTGAGATGTTAGATAGGCACCATACTCACTTTTGCCCTTTAGAAGGGGAAAGCTGGCAAGATTTTTTACGTAATAACGCTAAAAGTTTTAGATGTGCTTTACTAAGTCATCGCGATGGAGCAAAAGTACATTTAGGTACACGGCCTACAGAAAAACAGTATGAAACTCTCGAAAATCAATTAGCCTTTTTATGCCAACAAGGTTTTTCACTAGAGAATGCATTATATGCACTCAGCGCTGTGGGGCATTTTACTTTAGGTTGCGTATTGGAAGATCAAGAGCATCAAGTCGCTAAAGAAGAAAGGGAAACACCTACTACTGATAGTATGCCGCCATTATTACGACAAGCTATCGAATTATTTGATCACCAAGGTGCAGAGCCAGCCTTCTTATTCGGCCTTGAATTGATCATATGCGGATTAGAAAAACAACTTAAATGTGAAAGTGGGTCTTAAAAGCAGCATAACCTTTTTCCGTGATGGTAACTTCACGGTAACCAAGATGTTGAGTTAACCACCCTTTAGATTCATAAAGCGAAAATAATGCGGCTCCAACGTACCCACCTAAATGGAAACGGCGTTCACTCCAATCTAAACACGCACAACAGATTTTACGTGAATGTTTGGAAGGAACGTCAATTCCCATTTCATGAAAATATTGAATACCACTTAATGTGATCATTGAACCATTTTCAGTGATCCATTGCTGTTGACAAAGGGAATCATAGATCTTAACGGCAACTTCGCCAGCTAAATGATCATAGCAAGTACGTGCTTTTCGTAAATGCACTGGCGTGGAAACTTTGGCATGTACGCCATGGTTTAAGGAGATCCCCATCATACTTTCCATCAATTCAGCAATATCTTTTCCTGCTAGCCGAAAATAACGATGCTTGCCTTGAGCTACTACTGTGATTAGCTGGCAATCTAATAATTTAGATAAATGACTGCTCGCCGTTGAAGCTGATATATTCGCCACAGAACTTAGCTCAGTGGCCGTCCAAGCTCGCCCATCCATCAAAGCACTGAGTATTTTAACTCGTGAAATGTCAGACATAGCCGCCCCTATCGCGGCTATTGAGGACTCAAAGGTAACCTCTTTTCGTATTAAATTAGCCATCGCAAGTTCACTTTATTGCCCAAGGGAGCGTAACAGATGCAGCCATACTATCATTGTCCGTTATTAATATCAGTTGGTTAGCATGGTCACTGTATTGCACTAAAATATTAATGTTATTCTCCGCCAATACTCGTGCTATTTCGCCAAGTTCCCCCGGTTTTTCCTGTTTTAACTTACGAATTAATGGTGTCCGGATCGCAAGTACTAACAGTCCAGCTTGCTCTAGCGCTATTTTAGCTTCCTTTCCTTGTTCAACAAGAAAATGAGCATGGCATTCATCACCAACCGTAAATATCCCTCCCCCTTCCAATCCAATACCTTTATTACCTAATGTTTTTCCTAGTAATGCTAATTGTCCTATTTGATTATCTAAAACAACGTGAACATCAAACATTATCCGATATGAACTTATCGGGGACTATTACTACCCCTGCTTAACCGCAGAAGAAAAACCTTTGCTTTCAAGGTACGGAAGAATGCGAGAGCGATATTTGAAAGAACACAAGCGAGTTTTATATTACACTCTGATGACAAGTGGAAAGTTATATGAACACCTTGCCGAGATTGACACTTCGGCTTGTGATATGGCTGAATATCTCATAAAGGAAATGGCAAGAAAGCAAGGCGTTACCGAGCAATTAAAGGCTGTGGATATGATGAGATGGATAGGATTGATGAACAATATCAGAGCTTGCGTAGATGAAATCGTATTAAACGATATTGTGTATTCATAACGGAATACTATCCGAAAGAGAACTGCTGTCAAGTGATGGCAGTTTTTCTTTTTCGGCAAGTGTTCAAGAAGTTATTAAGTCGGGAGTGCAGTCGAAGTGGGCAAGTTGAAAAATTCACAAAAATGTGGTATAATATCTTTGTTCATTAGAGCGATAAACTTGAATTTGAGAGGGAAATTAGATGGTATTTGAAAAAATTGATAAAAATAGTTGGAACAGAAAAGAGTATTTTGACCACTACTTTGCAAGTGTACCTTGTACATACAGCATGACCGTTAAAGTGGATATCACACAAATAAAGGAAAAGGGAATGAAACTATATCCTGCAATGCTTTATTATATTGCAATGATTGTAAACCGCCATTCAGAGTTTAGGACGGCAATCAATCAAGATGGTGAATTGGGGATATATGATGAGATGATACCAAGCTATACAATATTTCACAATGATACTGAAACATTTTCCAGCCTTTGGACTGAGTGTAAGTCTGACTTTAAATCATTTTTAGCAGATTATGAAAGTGATACGCAACGGTATGGAAACAATCATAGAATGGAAGGAAAGCCAAATGCTCCGGAAAACATTTTTAATGTATCTATGATACCGTGGTCAACCTTCGATGGCTTTAATCTGAATTTGCAGAAAGGATATGATTATTTGATTCCTATTTTTACTATGGGGAAATATTATAAAGAAGATAACAAAATTATACTTCCTTTGGCAATTCAAGTTCATCACGCAGTATGTGACGGATTTCACATTTGCCGTTTTGTAAACGAATTGCAGGAATTGATAAATAGTTAACTTCAGGTTTGTCTGTAACTAAAAACAAGTATTTAAGCAAAAACATCGTAGAAATACGGTGTTTTTTGTTACCCTAAAATCTACAATTTTATACATAACCACAGGTTAGTACAAAGACCTTGTGTTTCTTTTTGAAAGGCTTAAAACAAGGATTTTTCCTTGATTTAAGCCTTTCAAAAAGAAACACAACCAAGGTTTTAGTATCAATCTGTGGTTTTTATATTTTCAGAGAAAAGGAGAACAAGAAAAAATGAAACTAAATGAAAACGAAATGAATTTCAGCGTACCTCTTGAAATCATCAAGGCAAGTGAAATCGAGCCGAAAGAAGTAAAGTGGCTGTGGTATCCGTATATTCCGTTTGGCAAAGTTACGCTATTCAATGTAGTCGTCATCCAGATGGTAGATTAGTAAAACAGATGGTGTTACAAGCGATTGCTCGGTTGGCTGAGGGTGACTCCCCGATATTACATTCAGACCAAGGTATTCAGTATCAAATGGCAAGTTATCAACAGTTATTAGCTGAGCATCATATTGTGCAGAGTATGTCGAGGAAAGGCAATTGTTTAGATAATGCCGCGATGGAGAGTTTCTTTGGTCGGATGAAAGTAGAATGTTTTTATGGCAAAACTTTCGAAAGCATTGAAGAACTTGAATCTGTTATCAAAGAATATGTTCGTTATTACAATGAGGAAAGAATACAATTAAAATTAAATGGACTGAGCCCTGTTCAATACAGAATTCAGTCCTTAAAATAACAGTCTAACTTTTCGGGGTCAGATCAGAAGCCGTCGTTGGTGGCTTTATTGTTGCAATTGTTCTGTTAATTATTGATAAAACATCAGGTTATTCGTTTACTTTTGATGCTTCATTGCAAAGTTTATTAATGCTCACATTCTTTTCCTCTATCGGGCTAAGTTCTGACTTTTCTCGACTGATTAAAGGAGGAAAGCCGTTAGTTCTATTAACTATTGCAGTAACGATCCTAATCGCCATTCAAAATACTGTCGGCATGAGTATGGCTGTCATGATGAATGAAAGTCCATTTATTGGCTTAATTGCAGGTTCAATTACTCTAACAGGTGGTCATGGTAATGCCGGAGCATGGGGCCCTATTCTCGCTGATAAATATGGTGTAACAGGCGCCGTTGAATTAGCGATGGCTTGTGCAACACTTGGATTAGTGTTGGGTGGTTTAGTTGGCGGCCCTGTTGCCCGTCATCTTTTGAAAAAGGTCTCTATTCCTAAAACAACCGAGCAAGAGCGCGACACTATCGTTGAAGCTTTTGAGCAACCAAGCGTCAAAAGAAAAATCAATGCAAATAACGTTATTGAAACCATTTCAATGCTGATTATCTGTATTGTTGTTGGTGGCTATATCAGTGCATTGTTTAAAGATACTTTTCTGCAACTGCCTACTTTTGTCTGGTGTTTATTTGTCGGTATTATTATCCGTAATACACTGACTCATGTATTTAAACACGAAGTGTTTGAGCCGACCGTCGATGTATTAGGTAGCGTTGCTTTATCGCTTTTCTTGGCAATGGCGTTAATGTCATTAAAATTTGGTCAATTGGCAAGCATGGCAGGGCCAGTATTAATTATCATTGCTGTACAAACTGTTGTCATGGTGCTATTTGCCTGCTTTGTCACCTTCAAAATGATGGGCAAAGATTATGATGCTGTCGTGATCAGCGCGGGTCACTGTGGCTTTGGTATGGGAGCAACACCAACAGCAATTGCGAATATGCAAACAGTCACAAAAGCATTTGGACCATCACATAAAGCTTTCCTTGTCGTTCCTATGGTCGGTGCCTTTATTGTTGATATTTCAAACAGTATCTTAATTAAAATATTTATTGAAATTGGTACATACTTTACCTAATAGCTACACACTACTCGGCGTACTTCTCCTAACAATTTATTATAGGGCAGTATGCCGAGCCGCTTTCTTACCCCGTATATTCCCCTAGTCAATCTATTTAGCTTGCACGTTTACGAATTAATTCTCGTGACAACTAAACCAAAATTTGAATTATGACGAGTATATCTGATTATTTATACTTTATTCGTTAGAATAGTCCGTAGAAATAAATAATCAGTAGGCTACATGGAATGAAATTAAGACATCTCGATATCTTTTATGCTGTAATGACTTGTGGTTCCTTAACGCGTGCGGCTGAAGTTTTACATATTTCTCAACCCGCGGCGAGTAAAGCACTCAAACATGCTGAGCACTGAGAGATCCCCTCATAATTTCCCCAAAGCGTAACCATGTGTGAATAGATTTTGAGTAAGCAGGGTTGCAGCCACGAGTGAGTCTTCCCTTGTTATTGTGTAGCCAGAATGCCGCAAAACTTCCATGCCTAAGCGAACTGTTGAGAGTACGTTTCGATTTCTGACTGTGTTAGCCTGGAAGTGCTTGTCCCAACCTTGTTTCTGAGCATGAACGCCCGCAAGCCAACATGTTAGTTGAAGCATCAGGGCGATTAGCAGCATGATATCAAAACGCTCTGAGCTGCTCGTTCGGCTATGGCGTAGGCCTAGTCCGTAGGCAGGACTTTTCAAGTCTCGGAAGGTTTCTTCAATCTGCATTCGCTTCGAATAGATATTAACAAGTTGTTTGGGTGTTCGAATTTCAACAGGTAAGTTAGTTGCTAGAATCCATGGCTCCTTTGCCGACGCTGAGTAGATTTTAGGTGACGGGTGGTGACAATGAGTCCGTGTCGAGCGCTGATTTTTTCGGCCTTTAGAGCGAGATTTATACAATAGAATTTGGCATGAGATTGGATTGCTTTTAGTCAGCCTCTTATAGCCTAAAGTCTTTGAGTGACTAGATGACATATCATGTAAGTTGCTGATAGGTTTCCAGTTTTCCGCTCCTAGGTCTGCATATTGTACTTTTCCTCTTACTCGACTTAACCAGTACCAACCCAGCTTCTCAACGGATTTATACCATGGCACTTTAAAGCCAGCATCACTGACAATGAGCGGTGTGGTGTTACTCGGTAGAATGCTCGCAAGGTCGGCTAGAAATTGGTCATGAGCTTTCTTTGAACATTGCTCTGAAAGCGGGAACGCTTTCTCATAAAGAGTAACAGAACGACCGTGTAGTGCGACTGAAGCTCGCAATACCATAAGCCGTTTTTGCTCACGGATATCAGACCAGTCAACAAGTACAATGGGCATCGTATTGCCCGAACAGATAAAGCTAGCATGCCAACGGTATACAGCGAGTCGCTCTTTGTGGAGGTGACGATTACCTAACAATCGGTCGATTCGTTTGATGTTATGTTTTGTTCTCGCTTTGGTTGGCAGGTTACGGCCAAGTTCGGTAAGAGTGAGAGTTTTACAGTCAAGTAAGGCGTGGCAAGCCAACGTTAAGCTGTTGAGTCGTTTTAAGTGTAATTCGGGGCAGAATTGGTAAAGAGAGTCGTGTAAAATATCGAGTTCGCACATTTTGTTGTCTGATTATTGATTTTTGGCGAAACCATTTGATCATATGACAAGATGTGTATCTACCTTAACTTAATGATTTTGATAAAAATCATTAGGGGATTCATCAGAGCACAACAGCGTTATGAAGCAGTGAAAACTAAAACACCGCAGATTACTTATCGTGGATATATGCTGAATGTTGGTGGTAAATCTGGCGATATTACATTAACTGCCGATTTAGATAAAAATCTAGTAGAAGGCAGAATTACAAACAGAACTGTAAATCCAGCACAGGATGGTCGAGATTTATTATTAAAACATGGTCGAATCAGTATAGATGCTTTTGGAAGCGGGATTCATTTTGGAAGCACCACTGGGAAAGCTATCATTCCTGTAGGGAATAATCCAGATAATTTGCCATTTAGAGATGCTAATTTTAGCGGTACTTTTGCAGGTAAAAATATGGAAGAAGTCGTAGGTACAATATCTGGTTTGCCAAATGAAGCAAATTCAGTATTTGGTGGTACACAGGTAACAAAATAGATAAGGAATAAATTATGAAACAGAAAACATTTTTCCAATTAAGTACAATTACTTTAGCATGTGCAGCATTAATGGCGTGTAGTTCATCTTCCAGTGATTCTCCGGCTAAACCAAGTTCAGAAGCACAATTACAGCAACAGTTAGATAATGCTAAAACAAAATTAGCCAAAGTAAAACAGCAATTATCCGTAGCTCAAGCAGATGTTAATCAACATCAACAATCATTAACTCAAACCTCGCAACAATTAACCGAAACTAAACAGCAATTAACTAAAGCGCAAAGTGATGTTAAACAGCTTGCGAATACAGTGAGCGCTAAAAAGGCAGAAGTGAGCCGTTTAACTCAAGAAATGGCAGAATTGGTAGAGGTACAAAAATTAGGAAACAGCAATGATATTCAGCAAAAACTTTCGCAAACCCAACAAGCATTGGTGAAAGCGAACAGTTCTTTGTCTGAAGCCCAAAACCAATTAACTAATGCCGAAAAGCAGTCTGCTTCCCTGAAGCAAACTGTTGCTGAGTTAGAGAGTAAAAAGAAATCGTTATCTACGCAAATTACCCAAAAACAGACACAGTTAAGCCAATTAACCGCACAAGTAAAAGCGGCAGAACAAGCATTAGATAAAGAAAAATCTCAACTTAAACAACTGACCCCAGATAATCCTATTGTTGAGGCACACACTGAAGAGAATTATATGGGAGATAAATATAAATGGCGTAGTATTAAATTTAACGAATATGGTGGTATAGAACAATTAATACCATTAGATAATATGACAGGTTTTGGGATCACTAATACAGTTGATATCCTTTTACCTGCACGTAATTCAGTAGGTGGTGAGGATACAGTAATCCGAGAGATTCCTTCTGAAGATATTGACTTTTCTAAATATCCAGTAAATCCGCAACAAATTCAAAGTGATGAGCAGTTTGCACAAGCATGTGCTTCTAAAGTCGCTTGTAACTCAACGGTTAAGCGTAAAATTGTGGAAGCACGTTTTGTTAACCAAACCTACTCTACTTATTTTATGCATACTGCTATGAAATATAATTCTAGTGATGATAAATATTATCCTACGTCTCCAAAAAGGGGGTATATATTTAAAGAATTACCGCAGGATAATAATGTATGGGCTAGACCATCTGGCCAAGAGATTGTTACTTACCGAGGTAAAGTGCTTGGTTATTTCAATGAATCTCGAAAATACACTCCAGCGCAAGGTGATATAACGTTAAAGGCTAATTTTGCAGACAATACGGTGTCTGGCACAGTAACTAATCGTAGTGGTTATAAGAATAATCAGGATATAGTCTTACTACAAACGCCAATATCAGAACAACCAACTAATAAGATAGGTTTTTCAGGTAGAATACAGTATGGTCCATATGATGCTAATAGGGGCACAGATGGTGAATATAAGGGTGTTTTTGTTGGCCCGAAAGCTGAAGAAGTAGTCGGGTTTATTAGCGATGACATCAGACCGGGCGATGAGACGCAAGTTTTTGGTGCTTCGTCCAAATAATCCTTTTGTATTCCCTGCTAGGCTTATGCTTAGCAGGGCTTTTTATTGTTTAGATTGAGAACGATTTATTATGCCTAATTTAGTAAAAAAAACAGCAAAGTTTGCCTTTTCTCCTATGGTAGTAGGGTTATTTCCGTTTATTTTTATAACAAATAGTTTAGCTGCTCCTGTTACTTCCCCGACAACCGTTATTGATGTTAAGACTGAGCCAAAAGAATATATTAATGTGGCACAACCGGATTTACGTTCTACGCCAAAAGTGCAACCAAAAGAGACAGCTACGAAACAAGATGACAGCCGTGAAATTACAGATGAAGAGTTGCAACAACGCCCTGAACTTGCACGTAGGTTATTAAATTATGTTATTGATACACAACGTTGGCATTTATTGCCTGATCTTTTAGAGATTTATAAGAAAACTCGTGATCCTGATCCTATTCTCATTGATTATGCTCAAGCGACACTTTATCGTGTACAAGGTAATTTAACAGGAGCCATTAGCTTATATCGCCATATTTTGGCAGACAATCCAAACTTTGGACCTGTTCGTTTCGCATTAGCACAAGCCTTATTCGAGGATTATCAAACAGAAGCAGCAGAAGATCAATTTAATAAATTACGAGCAAGCTCAAACCTTCCGCCAGAGATTATGGCTGTTTCTGAGCAATATTTAATGGCAATTAAGCAACAGTCAGCGTGGTCGTTTAGTGGCTCTTTATCTTATTTACAAGATGATAATGTGAATAATGCAGCAAAAGATAAAGTGGTTTATATTGGTAATGTACCTTTCCAAAAAAGTGAAGAATCTTTGCCACAATCAGCCCATGGTTTGCAATATAGTATCAATTTGAGCAAAAAATTTAATTTAATTGGTCGTCATTCTCTTTATTTAGAAAATAATTTGTATGGAAAAAGTTTTTGGGATAACCACGAATATGACGATATTCTGAACCGTACTACAGTGGGTTATCAATATCAGGATATAAAGAATCGTTTTGCTATTCTTCCTTTCTATGCTTATCGCTGGTTCGGTGGTGAGAAATATAGCCGTAATTATGGTACTCGTTTTGAGTATGAACGTTGGTTATCACCAAAATGGCAAACCAGTTCAGCCATTGAATTAAGTAAAACGAAATATAAAGAAAATAGTGATGCGGATAGTAATAGCCAACTTTATTCTACAACCTTACTTCACTTATTTAATGCGAAAACCTATTTTTATGGGGGAGTAGATTATCAACGTGAAAAAGCTCAAAATCGAATGTTTTCTTCCGATCGAATGGGATTTCGTTTGGGGTGGGGACAAGAATGGAAATGGGGACTTTCTACCCGTTTACAATTTGGCATAGAACATCGTAACTTTAAAGAAAAGAACCTATTTTTTAATAAAGTTCGTAAAGATAAAGAATATAATAGTGTCTTTACTATATGGAATCGTGAATGGCATTTATGGGGAATTACTCCAAAACTTAATTTGAGTTGGATGAGAGTAGATAGTAATATTCCAGCACTGTATAGTTATGATAAAAATAGAGTTTTTTTAAATTTTGAGAAAACATTCTAATCGTCATTGTATTGCTTTACTTATACGAAATTAAATAGGTTTTATTTTTTCTTCAAAATATCAGCTGACGTAAATCGTTGGCTGATTTTTTTATCTGCTGAATTTAGTTAGGGTAGAGGTAAAATAGATTTATAGATAGATGAAAAATAAAGGCGTAATACTACGCCTTTATCAGAAGATAGGATTAAAGTTTAAAATCCTCAAAGTCATCAACATCAACTTTAGAGTCAATCTGACCAACAAGATAGGAGCTAACTTCCACTTCTTGTGGAGCAACTTGTACATTATCGGATACCAACCACGCATTAATCCATGGAATTGGATTGGAACGAGTAGTAAATGGTAATGGCAAACCAACCGCCTGCATACGAATATTAGTAATATATTCTACATATTGGCACAAAATATCTTTATTTAATCCGATCATTGAACCATCTTTAAAGAGATAATTTGCCCAATCTTTTTCTTGTTCAGCAGCGGCAACGAAAAGATCATAGGCTTCTTGTTGACATTCTTCTGCAATTTCTGCCATTTCTGGATCATCTTGACCTGCAGCCATAATATTTAGAATATGTTGTGTTCCAGTGAGATGAAGAGCTTCATCACGTGCTATAAATTTGATAATTTTTGCATTGCCTTCCATCAGTTTACGTTCTGCAAAGGCAAAAGAACAGGCAAAAGAAACATAAAAACGAATAGCTTCCAATGCATTGACACTCATTAAACAAAGGTAGAGCTGACGTTTTAAATTTCGTAATGTCACTTGATATTCTTTACCGTCAACTGTATAACTCCCTTCACCATAAAGGGAATAGAGCTGTGAATCACGAATTAGATCATCATAATAAGCTGAAATATCTCTTGCTCGTTTAATGATTTCCTGATTCGTAACAATATCATCAAATACAATCGAAGGATCATTCACAATATTGCGGATAATATGTGTATAGGAACGAGAATGAATGGTTTCTGAGAACGTCCAAGTTTCTATCCAAGTTTCTAATTCGGGAATAGATACCAACGGCAACAAAGCTACATTTGGACTTCGACCTTGAATTGAGTCGAGCAGTGTTTGATATTTTAAATTACTGATAAAAATATGTTTTTCGTGTTCCGGTAAAGACTGATAGTCAATACGATCTTGAGAAACATCCACCTCTTCCGGACGCCAGAAAAAAGAGAGTTGTTTCTCAATAAGTTTTTCAAAAGTTTCATATTTTTGTTGATCGTAACGTGCCACATTTACGTTTTGTCCGAAAAACATCGGCTCTTTAAGTTGATCGTTTTTATGTTGTGAGAAGGTGGTATAAGCCATTTTATTTTCCTCGACTAGATATTAGTAAGAAAAAGGTCAGAGCGACTGACCTTTTTATTAGAATTAAATCTTACAAGCACCGCCGGCACAGCCATCATCAAGATCTTCTTGACTGTCTTCGGCACCGTCACGTGTATTTTGATAATAAAGCGTTTTTACACCATATTTATACGCTGTCAACAAATCTTTTAACAACACTTTCATAGGCACTTTGCCGTCTTCAAAGCGTTGCGGATCATAATTGGTATTAGCCGAAATGGATTGGTCGATAAATTTTTGCATAATCGCAACTAAATGCAAGTAACCATCGTTATTCGGAATATCCCAAAGCAATTCATAATTTTCACTTAAATTTTCATAATCCGGCACGACTTGACGCAAAATACCGTCTTTCGATGCTTTAATGCTGACAAAGCCACGTGGCGGTTCAATACCATTGGTTGCATTAGAGATTTGTGAAGAGGTTTCTGACGGCATTAATGCGGTTAAGGTTGAGTTACGCAAGCTAAATTCCTGAATCTCTTTGCGTAAACTTTCCCAGTCATAATGCAGTGGTTCTTTGGTTAAACTATCGACATCTTTTTTGTAGGTATCGATCGGCAAAATACCTTTGGCATAAGTTGTTTCATCAAAGAATTTACAAGGTCCGAACTCTTTTGCTAGTTGATTTGATGCTTTCAATAAATAGTATTGAATAGCTTCAAAGGTGCGGTGAGTTAAATCATTGGCAGAACCATCTGAATAACGCACACCGTTTTTGGCTAAATAATAGGCATAATTTATTACGCCGATACCTAACGCACGACGACCCATTGCCCCAATTTCAGCTGCTTTCACTGGATAGTTTTGATAATCCAATAAAGCATCCAATGCACGCACTGCCAAATCAGCTAAATCTTCCAATTCATCCAAATTGTTTAATGCACCAAGATTGAATGCAGAAAGGGTACAAAGCGCAATTTCACCGTTTTCATCGTGAATATGTTGTAACGGTTTTGTCGGTAATGCAATTTCTAAGCAAAGGTTAGATTGACGTACTGGTGCAACTGACGGATCGAATGGGGAGTGAGTATTACAATGATCTACATTTTGGATGTAAATACGACCAGTTGATGCACGTTCCTGCATTAATAACGAGAACAGTTCGATAGCTTTAACCGAACGTTTACGAATATTCGGATCCTGTTCATATTTTACATAAAGCTGTTCAAATTTTTCCTGATCGGCGAAGAAAGCTGCATAAAGCCCCGGCACATCAGATGGGCTGAAGAGTGTAATATCTGCGCCTTTAATTAAACGTTGATACATCAGTTTATTTAACTGCACACCGTAATCCATATGACGAACGCGATTGTCCTCAACGCCACGGTTATTCTTTAATACTAATAAACTTTCAACTTCTAAGTGCCAAATTGGGTAATAAACCGTTGCAGCACCACCGCGAACACCACCTTGAGAGCAAGATTTCACCGCTGTTTGGAAGTGTTTATAAAATGGAATACAACCAGTGTGGAACGCTTCTCCATTACGGATTGGGCTACCTAATGCTCGAATAGCTCCGGCATTTACGCCAATTCCGGCACGTTGTGAAACATATTTCACAATAGCGGCAGAAGTTGCATTAATTGAATCTAGACTATCATCACATTCAATTAATACACAGGAGCTGAATTGACGAGTTGGGGTACGAACACCCGCCATAATTGGTGTTGGTAATGAAATTTTAAAAGTGGAAGTCGCATCGTAAAAACGGCGAATATAATTTAAACGAGTTTCTTTTGGATATTGTGCAAATAAGGAAGCTGCAACCAAAATATATAAAAATTGTGCAGATTCATAGATTTCACCGGTTACACGATTTTGGACGAGATATTTCCCTTCCAACTGTTTGACTGCCGCATAAGAGAAAGTCATATCGCGCCAATGGTCGAGATAAGTGTCCATTTCATCCCACTCTTCGCGAGAATAATCAACCAAAAGTGACGCATCGTATTTTCCCATACGCACTAAACGTTTTACCTGTTCATAAAGGCGAGGTGGCTCAAAATGACCGAAAGCTTTTTTACGTAAATGGAAAATAGCTAAACGAGCAGCAAGGTACTGATAGTCTGGAGTATCTTTACTAATTAAATCTGCAGCAGATTTAATGATTGTTTCGTGAATATCGGAAGTTTTAATGCCTTCATAAAACTGAATATGTGAACGCAATTCTACTTGCGAAACAGAAACATTATTTAAACCTTCTGCTGCCCAAGTAATTACACGATGGATTTTATCCAAATTGATAGGCTCTAAACGCCCATCACGTTTAGTTACTCGAAGTGATTTATTCATTAATAAAGATCCCTAACACAATATGTTGTATTTTAAAAAAATTTTTCGTCAATATAATGTGTTTCGAGAAAAACTCAAGCAGAAAAATTTGTGGAAATGAGAGATCTGCAATTGACAAAAACTAACTTATTTAAAAATAAAGAATTTCTCAATTTGCTTTTGAATCCATTCGCACAAAAAGAAAACATTGCACAAAATAAGTACAATAATCTATTTAATTCCTATTAAAATCAATGAGATATTGCTGCTTTTAACAATAATCCTATTGCTTTAAATCGATTTGATAAACCGACTAAAACCAAAGAAAACATATCAGAAGAAAATACACTGCACGCACCTGATACGCCGGAAACTACCGCTGATTTAATGGATAAATCATTAAATTTGGCTTTTACATAGTTACTATGATAGTTACTAAAATCTTTGGTCAGAACCGATTTAATACGAAAGGTTGCGAGGGGTAAAACAACCGAAAAGCCCTGTTATTACTGGATTTATAAAGGTTTTTTGATGAGATATGAACGGTTGTGAAAGGTAAGATGGTGCGACCGGGTGGACTCGAACCACTGACCCCCACCATGTCAAGGTGATGCTCTAACCAACTGAGCTACGGTCGCATATGAAAACGAGGGCTATTATAGAGGGTAAAAAGAGAATTGCAAAAGATTTTTTAATGGAAAGAAATCAATCGCTTAAAAAGATAGCATTTTTATCAAAAAGTTTAGATTTGAATTGTTATAAATCATATTTTTTAAATTTGTCTTCTTTAGAAGAAATAGTAAGTAGTCAAAAATCCATCAATTTTGATCTTTTTAATGAAAACTTTCATTTATTTAATATTTATATGTATTGGAAAAAGAAATTATATATTTATAATCAAGTTTTCATTTTTATGAAAAACTATATAAAAATCTTAATGAAAAATATCTTATCTATTCAATTCTTTATTTGAGATTCTATATACTTCACCACTTTTTTTAATATCTAATAAAATTTATGCTATTACACTCTATTCTTCGATTTAAATATACTAAAGTTGCATTTTTTGTTTCATCTATTTTGGCAAGTGCGGTGGCAAACGCTTCTCGAGTTCGTGCGGATATTGATTATCAATATTTCCGTGATTTTGCAGAAAATAAAGGGCAATTTACAGTTGGTGCAAGTAATATTCCTATTTTTAATAAAAATAATGAAAAAATTGGGATAATGATGCAAGGAATACCTATGCCTGACTTAAACATCGCTAACAAAAATGGTGGATTTGCCTCATTAATTGATAATGCTTTTGTAAGTAGTGTTCAACATAATAGAGGATATGGCAGTGTCCAATTTGGTGATCAGGATAATAAACCTGATTCTCATACTTTTGATTATTTACTGACTAGCAGGAATGAAATGACATCAGGAGAAAATGGATACTTAAAAAAACCTAGAGCATACGAAACAGATTATCACGTTCCGCGCTTGCATAAGTTAGTAACAGAAGTTGCGCCTATATCGGTAACAGATGCTTTTATTGAAAATAATGATAAAGAAAATTATAACACTTATGGCATTAATGGTAGCGGACGTTTTTTAAGTTATGTCCGTGTAGGAAGTGGAGATCAATCTGTTTATGATCTAGTAGAAAATAAGATTACAAACATAACTGATGCTTATAATTTTCTAACAGGTGGTGGAATACTAGGTGTTCATTCAGTACAAGGGCATACATTATGGTCAAAAGGAAACAAATTACCGGATAACACTTGGGTACAGGATTCAAGAAGCTTATTTGGAACTGATTATGGAGTAATGCCAACGTGGGGAGATGCTGGAGATAGCGGTTCACCATTACTGGGTTATGATTCTAAGTTAAAGAAATGGGTGGCTATTGGTGTATTAATTGGTGGAACACAACCGCCTAATGCACCATATATCACTGTTTTTAACATACATTACCCAAGTTATATTAAATTGGTTAAGGATAAGTTTACTGCTGGCATTGTTCAAAATAATACAAATACAGAATGGGAGTGGGAGGTAGATGATAATGACAAATCAACAAGCCATATTCATTCTGAGCAGGCATCATTAAAAGTGAATTTATATAATGAATCTTTATCCGCCAATGATAGTCACCAATCTCGTCCATCAATTGATTATGGACAAGATGTAATTTTTAATGGTGATACTGATGGAAAATTAATCCTAAACCAAGATATTAATCAAGGAGCGGGAGCACTTTATTTTAATACCAATTTTACAGTTGCACCAAAAGAAGATCAAACTTGGCTTGGTGGTGGTATTTCCATAGCCGAAGGGAAGTATGTTGTATGGAAAGTGAAAAATCCAGAAAATGACCGTTTATCAAAAATTGGTGCTGGAATGCTTTATGTAAATGGTAAAGGCAAGAATTTAGGGGATATCAGTATCGGTGATGGCACTGTTATTTTTAATCAGCGTGAAGATGAGAATGGGCTAAAACAGGCATTCAATAAAGTAGGCATCACTAGTGGGCGACCAATTTTAACTTTAAATAGTGAGGATCAAATTAATCCTGATAATCTTTATTTTGGTTTTCGTGGTGGGCGTCTAGATTTAAATGGAAATAGCTTAACTATGCAATATATTCGCCATAGTGATTCTGGGGCACAGATTGTTAACCATAATACTAACATAGGTGCAACATTAACACTTACAGGAACAGAACCTTTCACTGCTGATCAGATACAATGGGGACAACACGGAGAAAAAGGTAAAGATCTGTATGAATATAAAAATCAATGGGCTGCTGGCAGAACAGATTATTTTGTGTTAGTTGGTGATGAACCTTGGAGATACTATCCAACCAATCAAGATAGTTCAAAAAATTGGAAGTTTATCAGCAGTGATAAAGCAACAGCTATGCAATTTATTGTTGATAGTAAAAATACATCAACAGAATTTCGTTATAAAACTTTTGAAGGAACTTTAGGAGAAACTGATTTTAACAAAGGTAGTAATGGAGCATTAGATGTTATTTATCGCCCCAAAATAGCTAATTCAACACTTTTACTTAATGGAACAATAAATTTGAATGGTAATTTAGAGGTTGAAGAGGGCAATGTTATTATTTCTGGGCGTCCAGTTCCACACGCAAGAGACATTAATAATAAAGAAGTGATATTGGATAATGAGTGGATAAATACATCTCATACTGCGTCTGCAATGATAGTTAAAAACAGTGCTACTTTAACGATTGGTCGTAATGTTAGTGAGGTAAATACGATCTTTTCAGTAACTGACAAAGCTGTTTTAAATTTAGGATATCGGACAGGGCAGGATGTTTGTTATCGTTCAAACTATAGCGGTAATACACAATGCGATAAACCAAATTATTCTCAAGAGGTTCTAAATACTATTCCTCAAACATTAGTGAAAGGACATATTATTCTAGACAATGAAAGTACAGCTAATTTAAGTAATGTAATATTTCAAGGAAGGGCTATTGCTAAAGCAGGAACACATATAAATCTTTTTTCCAATAGTCTGTGGGAATTAACACAAAACAGTCAAGTAGGTTATTTAACTTTAGAGGATAATGCTCATATTGTACTAAAAAGCCGTCGTAATGGTTATACTAATTTAATTGTTCAAAATGATCTCAATGGGCAAGGTGTCTTAGATTTTAATACAAACATAGGTTCCTCATTAGGAAATAAATTAATAGTTAACGGAGCACTGCGAGGATCTTTAACTTTATTAGTTAAAGATCAAGCAGAAACATTATCTACAACAGACTCACTTACACTAATTCAGTTTAATCCAAATGAAGAAAATAATTTCACATTTATTTTGCAAAATAGTGAAAATGGTGAACCTTATGTTGATGCTGGAGCTTGGCGTTATAAAGCTAAAAAGAATTTAGATGCCATTGTTTTAACAAATCCTTATGTTAATCCGGATGCTCCGGAAAATATAAAAGAGAGAATAAAAGAAAAAGCAGCAGAATTACAAGCAAAACAAGCTGAACAAGAGCGCTTAGCGAAAGAGCAAGCAGAACAAGAACGTTTAGCGAAAGAACGAGCTGAACAAGAACGTTTAGCGAAAGAGCAAGCTGAACAAGAACGTTTAGCGAAAGAACGAGCTGAACAAGAACGTTTAGCGAAAGAACGAGCTGAACAAGAACGTTTAGCGAAAGAACGAGCTGAACAAGAACGTTTAGCGCAAGAGCGAGCAGAACAAGAACGTTTAGCAAAAGAGCGAGCAGAACAAGAACGTTTAGCAAAAGAGCGAGCAGAACAAGAACGTTTAGCAAAAGAGCAAGCTGAACAAGAGCGCTTAGCGAAAGAGCAAGCTGAACAAGAACGTTTAGCGAAAGAGCAAGCAGAACAAGAACGTTTAGCGAAAGAACGAGCTGAACAAGAGCGCTTAGCGAAAGAACGAGCTGAACAAGAACGTTTAGCAAAAGAACGAGCTGAACAAGAACGTTTAGCGAAAGAACAAGCAGAGCAAGAACGTTTAGCGAAAGAGCAAGCAGAACAAGAACGTTTAGCGAAAGAACGAGCTGAACAAGAGCGTTTAGCGAAAGAACAAGCAGAGCAAGAACGTTTAGCGAAAGAGCAAGCTGAACAAGAACGTTTAGCGAAAGAACGGGCTGAACAAGAACGTTTAGCAAAAGAACGAGCTGAACAAGAACGTTTAGCGAAAGAACAAGCTGAACAAGAACGTTTAGCGAAAGAACAAGCTGAACAAGAGCGTTTAGCGAAAGAACGAGCAGAACAAGAACGTTTAGCGAAAAAGCAAGCAGCAAACATTAGTTCTACTGCGAATATGATGCTTTCTGAATTTGCAGCAGAAGTTAATATTAATTTGCAGTTTGCAAGATTATTGAATCAACAACTTGCAACAAAAAATGATAAAACAACAATATGGACTAATTTTGCCCAACAAAAAACCAGGCATTTTTCAGATAATTACCGAGCTTATCAACAAAATTTAAATATTAATGAAATCGGTATCCAAAGTTTAATTAATGATAAAGGGCAGAGTGTTGGTGCGATTTTCTCGAATGCTTATGCGACTAACTATTTATCTGATAATGCGACAAGTACGACAAAAGTAAACCAAGTGACCTTATATTTAAAGCAACAATTGACACCTAAGAGTTTTGTTACTATGGATATTAGTTATGGGCGTTCTCATAATGAACTGAAATTAAAAAAACAGAATGAACATTTTCATCGTCAAATGTATAGTATTGGTTTAGGCTTTGGTCAATCTTTTTCATTATTCGGCATTGAATTACAAACATTATTAGGAATGAGGAATTATCATTATAATAATGTAAGTTATCAGTTTAATGGTATTAATATAAATACTAAGGATTTGAATTTATTAAATTATTATTCTGAATTAACAATAGCAAAAATGTGGAGAACTGAGGATATAGAGTTTAAACCATTAATATCACTTCATTATGATAATTTTGCGCAAAGAGAGCTTAACGATAAAATGAATATTGATAATATCAGTTTGAAACAAGATTTTGGCGAAAGTGTATATTATGAGACCGGAATCGATATTAATTTTTACCAAAAGTGGCAGATTTCTTCTCGTTTAGGTGTAGGGAAAGGAAATAATTCACGAAAAGCAAAAAATGCAGAAATTAAACTGTCCTATTTATTCTAATAAATAACAATAATATGTGCCTATCTTGCAAAAGAAAAGGCACATTTTTATTTATGTTTAGGAAAAAATAAAATTCTTAGTATGTATTAGTTGATATGTATATTTTTTTATGGATAATACTCATTGTTTTAATCAATGGGAGAAAAAAATGACCTTCAAAAAATTAATTATTACCAATGCGATTGTTTTAGCTTTAACCGCCTGTGGGGGGGGGTAGTAACAATATAGACAGATCTAATGTTGAACCAATTATTCCTAATCATCCTCAAGATCAAGCAAATAACCTTTCAACCTCTACTGATACCACTCAAAAAGACGAACTTAAGAAAACTCAAGATAGATTAACGGAAACTTCTAGCAGCTTGAAAAAAGCACAAGAGGAATTGAAGAGAAAAACAGCTGAATTTAAAGCCCTAAAAGACGCACAAGCAACAACGGAAAAACAATTAACAGATGCGTCTAATAGCTTGAAACAAATCCAATCTGATTTAAAGGAAAAGGAAAGGGTTTTTGAAGAATTACAAAGACAAAATCAACTTAAATTACAAGAGCTATCTGAAACTCATCAAAAATTAACCGAACGTGAGCAACTTATTGAAATTATTAAGCAAAAAATGAGTGATACCGTAGAGTCAATGGGGGCAACTTTGAATAACCCATGGCTGATGGAAAAAACTATTAACCACGATCAATTACCTCAAAATCAATTGTATACACAGCCTGTAATGGCTCTTTATCCTTTAGGCGAGGATAGTGAAGGGATGTTGGTTGGTGATAGATATCTTTATAAACAACAATATTCTGTCGTTTATGCTAGAAATTGGTTAGCTTCTTTGCCTGATGGCGTTTTATCAAAAGGAGGGCGTTTCTCTGTTAATGGCATTGGTAACTTATTTGAAGATGAACCGACAATTCTCCCAAGTGAAGGTTCAGCAACGTATCGAGGAAAAGCATTTAATGCGAACAATATGGGAGATTTAACTTATCGTGTTGATTTTGAACAGCGAACGGGTCAAGGGGAAATCACTAATTTTTCAAATAATATAGGTCATATTACCTTACATCAAGGCTCAATTAATGATCAGGAAATTAAAGCTGATGCATCAATGGCAGGCGGAATTACAGGAAAATATACGCTAGGTTTCTTTGGGCCAAATGGGGAAGAAATTGCTGGTGATCTTTATATTGATAGCTCGTTAGACAATAGTATTCCTGCTAACGGAGGCACACGAAAAAAATATGAGGCAAAAAATAGAGGCGTAGCATTTGGTTTAGCAGCTCAAAAAGAATCACAACAGTAGAAATGCAATGCCGTTTAAATACATTTTAAACGGCATTTTTAAGTATTAAAGCAATGAAAAAATTATTGATCACCAGTTTTGTCATTTTTGCACATTCATTAAATGCTGAATCTTTATTACGGCAAGATCCAATTGATTTTTCGCAAGAAGGTGATATTTCATTACCTACACTGCTAAAACCCAATGCTAATTATCAAAAAATGCCAATGATTCCTATGGCATTGCCAATTGATTCACAAATTCAATCTGCGATTTTACAGCAACAATGGGCATTATTACCTAGATTATTAAGGCAATATCAACAACAGGGACATTATGATCCTGCGTTGTATCATTATGCGTTAGCTGCCTATTATTTCAATACGTTACAGTATGATAAAGCTATTCTGCATTATCAAACATTATTAGATTTACACCCTGAAGTCATTTACCCTCGCTTTGATATGGCAATGATTTTTTTTGAAAATTATCAATATTTACAAGCCAAACAACAATTTGAACGTTTAATGCTTAAAGCAGATGGCAAATTAAAAACATTGATTGAAGCCTATTTGCAAGAAATTGAACATCGTCAGCAATGGCAGCCCTATGTGAATTTTCAATATGTGAAAACAGATAATGTGAATAATGCTTCTTCTGAACGAGAGATAACTATTAATGGTAAACCGCTTGTAAAAGACGAAGAATCACTTCCTCAATCAGCACAAGGTTTTCGGTATGCGTTTGAACTTGAACGAATAAAAAATATAACAGGCAATCATTTTTGGCAAACGACATTAGGATATAACGGGGTTTACTATTGGGATAATCAATATTATAACGAACAAACTTTACATTTTTCATTAGGCTATATGTGGAGAGATGCTCAGTTTATTGGAAAAATTATTCCTTTTGTTGAACAGAATTGGTTTGGCGTTCATCGTTACAATCATCAATTTGGCGTAAAGTTGTTTAGCCAAATTCAACTTTCTGAACACTGGCTTTGGCAGAATCATTTGGCAAATATGAGAAAACATTATGCTGATACTAGTTTGGCAGATCGTTATAATGGTAATGAAAACACTATTTTGACCACTATAATTTGGCAAGATAATACACATTGGCAATCTTGGCTTAATTTAGAATTGGTGTCCGATCGTTTAAAAGAGAAGTCTTCATCATCGTTGAAATGGGCAAGTGGTTTTGGCATTGCTTATTATCAAAAACAATGGGGTACACAAATCAATGTTCGTTATATAGATCGTCATTTTGCTGATCATCACTATTTAATGCATTTAAAACGGCACGATAGAGAATATCAACTAAACGGTGCGATTTGGTATCAAAAATTATCTTGGAGAGGCTTCTTGCCTAAATTACATATCCGCTATCAACGGATAAACAGCAATATTCCTGCACTTTATAGCCGAAAAAATCAGGAACTCTTTTTTACGATAGAGAAGCAATTTTAGTAAAATGCTTAATGTTAGAAATAAAGGTAGTTAAATTAATGGACTGAATCCCGATCAATACAGGATTCAGTCCTTAAAATAGCAGTCTAACTTTTCGGTGTTAGATCATATTTTCGTTATTAGAAATTTGCATTTCTTGGGGCGCGAGGGAACGGAATGACATCACGAATATTTTGTACGCCGGTAACATAAACAATTAAGCGTTCAAATCCTAATCCAAAACCTGAATGTGGCACCGTACCGTAACGGCGTAAATCACGATACCACCAGTAGTCTTCTTTTTTTAGACCCATTTCATCCATACGTTGGTCAAGAATATCCAAGCGTTCTTCACGTTGTGAGCCACCAATAATTTCACCGATTCCTGGTGCAAGAACATCCATTGCAGCAACGGTTTTACCATCATCATTTAAACGCATATAAAATGCCTTTATATCTTTAGGATAATTTTTCACAACAACCGGTGATTTAAAATATTCTTCTGCAAGATAACGCTCGTGTTCAGAAGAGAGATCAATTCCCCATTCAACAGGAAATTCAAATTTCTTACCAGATTTTTTTAGGATCTCAATAGCGTCGGTATAATCAACTTGTGCAAAATCAGATGAAATAAAATCTTGTAGACGGGTAATTACAGTATTGTCGATATGTTTTGCAAAGAATTCCATATCATCCATACGTTCATCTAAAACTGCTTTGAAAACATATTTCAACATCTCTTCTGCCAGTTTGGCATTATCGGCTAAAGTGGCAAATGCCATTTCAGGTTCAACCATCCAGAATTCAGCTAAATGACGAGTGGTGTTGGAGTTTTCTGCACGGAATGTTGGCCCAAAAGTATAAATTTTACTTAAAGCACAAGCATAAGTTTCACCGTTAAGCTGCCCTGATACAGTAAGGAAAGATTCTTTACCAAAGAAATCTTGGCTAAAATCAATTTCACCTTGTTCCGTTTTTGGCAAATTGGTTAAATCTAAAGTTGAAACACGAAACATTTCACCAGCCCCTTCAGTATCGGAAGCGGTAATTAATGGAGTCGCGACCCAATAAAAGCCTTGTTCATTGAAGAAACGATGAATAGCTTGTGCTAAACAGTGACGTACACGTGCAACGGCACCTATTAAATTAGTCCGTGGACGTAAGTGCGCCACTTCACGTAAATATTCAACGGAATGGCGTTTTGCTGCCATTGGATAAGTATCAGGATCTTCAACCCAACCACAAACCTCTACTTTTTGTGCCTGCATTTCAACCGCCTGTCCTTGTGCAGGAGAGGCTACTACTTTACCGGTGACAATTACGGAACAACCGGCAGTTAATCGAAGAATTTCAGACTGATAATTTTCGATTGTTTGTTCAATTACTACTTGGATTGGCGCAAAGCAGGAACCATCATACACGGCAAGGAAAGAAACACCGGCTTTTGAATCACGACGGGTACGTACCCAACCTTGTACAGTTGCGCTCTCACCAATCGCAACCTCACCTTTTAAAATTTGAGCAACAGATTTAGCTTGTGTCATAGTTACCTCAGTGAATTAATCAATTTCTTGTTTTTCATTAGGTTGGTCATTCTACAATACTTTCCCCACCTGATAAATGCACAAAGCGACAAAGCGGAACAAATTATCAACAAAATTTAAAAATTAAAAAAGATTTGAGAAATAAAATGTGATATTTAACGCAAATTTGATCCAACCCACTTGAGATAAGAGAAAAAAATTCGTATAAAGCTAAATTTATTATCTTATGGAGTCAAACGCCTTTAGTTTTGGTTGTTTGTTTAAAGGATTATGGCAAAGCAGTTATTGAATTCACCGCAAAAATTACAACATTTGGGTATGATCTATCGTTTGATAGAACAGTTCGATCTTATTTCTCGGATTGATTTATCAAAAATTTCCGGTTTGGCACCTGCAAGTATTACCAATTTTACTCGTGAATTGATTGATCTTAAGTTGGTAATAGAGCGTACTACACAAACGCCTATTGTTAGGGGGCGTCCTGCAGTCGGGTTAGCAATATCTCCTTTTCATTGGCAATCTATTTGTGTTGTATTAAGCGAGTATGAGATGAAAATCTTTCTCTGTGAACTGAATGGGAAAGTAGTGCAGGAGAAGCATTATCCAATTTTGGTAGGTCAACATTCTGATTTGGCTCAGTTGTTGATAAGAAATTTGACCGATTTTCAAACGACATTTCAGAGATATATTGTACAGATTTTTGCTATATCAGTGACTATTATCGGACAGCTTAACCGTTGGCAGAGCGGTATTGTTCGCTTAGGTCGTAGCGTAATAGATATTGAATTGCAATCTGTTTTACACCAAACTTTCCATTTGCCGATTATTTTGTCTGAATATTTTTCCTCTTGGGTTTTTGCCGAATCTTCGTTAGGGGGAGCGATCAGTAGTGATAATGTAATTTTCTTACAAATTGATGACAGTATTAATATAAGTGTTTTGATTAAAGGCAAAATGTTGCAAGGAGATAAACAACAGAGGATGAATATTGATCGTGTTTGTCTTCCAATATTAAGTCCACTAGCGAATATCATTGGTGAACGTTTACCGGCTGAAGCTCGTCAACAATT
Source organism: Gallibacterium sp. ZY190522 (assembly GCF_054166015.1). NCBI lineage: Bacteria > Pseudomonadati > Pseudomonadota > Gammaproteobacteria > Pasteurellales > Pasteurellaceae > Gallibacterium > Gallibacterium sp. ZY190522. The sequence goes on along the minus strand of NZ_CM135118.1, from coordinate 931,013 downwards.
GAAGCATCACGTCACTTACTCTGCAATTTATCAGCTGATTGATAATTTATTACCGAATCAACTTGAAGATAATGAGCAAAAAATTCGATATTTATGTGAACAGGCAGAGCAAAAAAATGAAAAAGCAATAGAAATTATCCACTATGTTGCTGACAATATTTCTTATGTATTAATGAATTTAGTAAACATATTTTCATCAGATAAAATAATGGTCAATTCGAGTATTATCGGTTCACATATTTTGTTCGTCGAAAGATTAAAACAGAAGTTAAATGATAATTTGCTGTTGGATCAGCATCAAGTTGATGTCATTACAGGTCACTATTCACAAAATGATGCAGTTGTTGCTAATGCAATGGTAAAAAAATATCTTTATAGTGGTGAATTGATAGATTCATTAAGCTAGTATTTAAGCTAAACCCAGAAAGAAAAAACCCCCGTTCCAAGAGAGAACGGGGGGAGGTTTCAATGAATAAAATAAAAAACATCTGCTTACGCATTTGCAGTCACTAGCGATTACTAAGACCGCTATAAAAATAAAAAGTTCCAAAAATTTTAAAAATATTTGAAATTTATTTATCTTATTGTTTTATATTGATTTTTACTCCAGTTTCTGCACTTTGGTATACTTTTTCAATCAATTCTAAAACAATGACAGCCTGATCAGCAGTGACGGCAAGCGGTTCATTAGAAGTTAATGCCTCATAAATATTGTCATAGTAGGCTTGATAATTACCATTGACAGTTTCTAACTGAGTGCGAATATGGACACCGTTAATTTCAGTGTTCAAAAATCCCCAATATATTTTATCTTCTTTATTCCAGTTGCCTTTCGGTTCAATGCCGGCAATAAGAAGCGGCTCCTGATTATCCAATTCATATTTGACATAAGAGCCTAAAGTGCCGTGCAGAGCAATAGTCGGTCCTTTTTCACGTACATACTTACTCGAAGACATCACCACTTTTTTATCATCATAATAAAAATAGATCTGAAAATTATCTTCGCCAAGAGAACCTGGATGTTGGTGGCGTAAATCAGCATAAAGCGCTTTCGGCAAACCGAATAAATGCACCACACCGTCAATTAAATGCACACCTAAGTCGTAAACTAAACCAACTCCACGCTCACCGGTTTCTTTCCATTGTTTACTGTTTTTAGCTTGTGTATAACGATCAAAATGAATTTCATAATCGACAACATCTCCTATGAGATGATTTTCGAGAACTTGTTTGACCGTTAACACGCCATTATCCCAACGGCGATTCTGATAGACCGATAATTTTACTTGTTTTTGTTGAGCTAATTTCACTAACTCTTTTGCTTCCGCTGAAGTTGTACTTAGCGGTTTTTCAACAATGACGTGTTTCCCTGCCATAATTGCCTGTTTGGCGAAAGAGTAGTGTGTCAGATTTGGTGTAGTGATAATGACTAAATCAACATCATCTGCCAGTAAATCTGCAAAAGTACGCACGGTGGCAATTTGTGGAAATTTTTCCGCCACTTTGTTGCCTCTACGCTCAAAAATTTTAACAACTTTAAAACGTGGATCACGCATTAAAAATGGCAAATGAAAGACGTTGGCGGACATACCAAAACCGGCAATACCGACACGAATAACTTGTTCTGATTGCATAAAAATACTCCTTTTTTATTTAATCTTATCCAAATGAGCCAATAGCACTTCATCGGGTAAATTTTGGATATGACGTAAACGTAAAAACAGCAAAATTGCTGTGGTGGTTAAACAAAAAACAAAGCCAATCCAGAAACCTTTCGCTGTCATATGTAGCACAATCCAATCAGTCATTCCTAAAATATAGCCGACCGGCATTCCAATTACCCAATAACCGAAAAGTGAAATCCATAATACTGATTTAGTATCTTTATAGCCACGCAATGCTCCGCCAATGATGGATTGCACCGTATCAGAAAATTGATATAGTGCGGCGAAAATTAAAAGTGAAGATGCCATCATAATCACTTCAATATCATTGACGAAAATAGAAGCAACCCACTCTCTGAATAATAGAGTTAGAGAAGCGGTAAAACAAGTAACAGTTAAACCGAAAAAGAGAGCACAATAAGTAAACTGTTTTGCTACTGCCGGCTTGCCTTTACCTAAATTTTGCCCAACGAGGATTGTAGTTGCCATTGATATAGACATTGGCAACATATAAATGAATGAACTGGTATTCAACGCAATTTGATGGCTAGCTATAATTTCTGCACCAAATGGCGAAATTAATAATGAAATGATACAAAAAAGCAACACCTCACAACAAATTGCTACCGCAATAGGAAATCCTAATCGAATCAATTTACTCAAAGTTTTCCAATTCGGTTTTTCAATAATATGTGCAAAAATTTTTAGATCACGCTGACTCGGCACTTTGTAACAATAAATTGTGATTAAAATAAAGCTGATCCAATTCAAAATCATTGTCGCAATTCCACAGCCAATTGCGCCGAATGCCGGTATCCCGAATGCCCCGTAAATAAAGATATAATTGAGAGGTACATTGAGTACCAAACAGGTAAAGGCAATCACCATCGCCGGTTTTGTTTTAGCAATACCATCATTTAAACAGCGGAAAGTAATCATTAATAAATAGGGTAATGCGCCAAAGGCCATTACTTTTAAATAACCAGTCGTGATATGTGCCAGTTCTTCATCCATTTGCATATAGTCAATGATGAAGTGAGCATTATAAACAATCAGAAAAATAGGAATGCTGATAGTAAATGCTATCCAAAAGCCCTGCCGAACCTGATGTGCAATCAAATTGCGTTTGCCGGAACCATTTAAATAAGAAATGGTTGGTGGTAAGGCTAATAATAAACCTTGACCGAATAATAACAAAGGAAACCAAATAGAAGCACCGACAGAAATCGCTGCCATATCTTTTGCACTAACACGCCCTGCCATTATAGTATCGATCAATCCCATAGAGTTTTGTGCAATTTGTGCAAGCAAAATAGGCGTAGCTAATTTAATTAATTCAATAATTTGTGTTTTATATCTTTGCCAATTTGTCATAAAATGCCCGATATTTAGTTGCTATCGTTATAGGAATAACAATATCATTTTTATAAGAGGGAAATATGTTTACTGGAATAATTCAAGGAAAAGCAAAAATCCAAGAAATTAAAAGTAAAGGCGACAATTTTAGAACACACGTTATAAAAATGCCACAGGATTTACTTGCCGGATTAGCATTAGGAGCATCTGTTGCACATAATGGCGTTTGTTTAACAGTAACGGACATTCAAAATGATTTGATTAGTTTCGACTTAATGCAAGAAACGTTACGAGTTACCAATCTTGGTCAACTTAGAGTAGGGGATGAAATTAATGTTGAACGAGCGATGAAAATCGGTGATGAAGTAGGCGGACATCTATTGTCAGGGCACGTTTATTGCACTGCTTCGGTCGCAGAAATTATTCAATCACCGAACAACTGCCAAATATGGTTTACTTTACCGAATCAGGATGTAATGAAATATATTCTGACAAAAGGTTATATTGCTATTGATGGCATTAGTTTGACCATTGGTGAGGTAAAAGAGCAATCATTTTGTGTTAATTTAATTCCAGAAACGTTACAACGTACCATTATCTCGCAAAAACAGGTCGGAGATTTAGTTAATATTGAGCTGGATTCTCAAACACAAGCAGTGGTTGATACGGTTGAACGTTATTTAAGCCAACAAAAATAACGAAAAAAGTGCAGAAGATTCTGCACTTTCTATGATTAATTTAGTTTTTTCACCGATTTACGAATGACCAATTCAGGATGCATTTCAATTTTTGCCGGCTCTTTATTTTTATCAGTCATTCGAGCAATTAACAGATCCATTGCCATAATGCCCAAACGCATTTTGGATTGATGAATTGTTGTCAATGGTGGGGCATAAAAGCGAGAAGCGTGAATATCATCATAACCAATAATGGAGATATCTTGTGGCACAGACAGCCCTTTTTCACCAATGGCGGAAATTGCACCTAAAGCCATAACATCATTGCAACAAAAAACAGCAGTCGGCAGGTTATTTTGAGCTAAAATTTTATTCATACACTCAAATCCATCTTCTGGTTCAAAATGTCCCTCTAGCACCCAGTCCGGATTAATACTTAATCCCTTTTCATTCATTGCTTTTACATAGCCATCATAACGTGTTTTTGCTGTTGTTTTATTGAGATCACCGGCAATAATTCCGATTTTTTTATGTCCACAGTCAATTAAATATTTAGTTGCTAAATAACCACCTTCAAAGCTATTATCTTGAATTACATCCATTTTTGAATTGTTTGGTCCCCAATCCATTACTACTAATGGTAGGGTAGAAAAGCTCTCAAACAAGTTCACTGAATCTTGAGTATACTCAGAACACATAACTAAAATCCCATCAACCCGTTTTTTAACCAACATATCTAAATGATTACTGATTTTTTGGAAATTATTCTGTGTATTACATAAAAACAGAGAATATCCCCGTTGATAACAATATTCTTCCACAGCATGTACAATTTCTGCAAAATAAGGGGTTTCACTGGTGGTAATAATCATACCAATTGATTTAGTTGTATTCACCTTTAAACTGCGTGCTACTGCACTTGGCGAGTAATTTAGCTGCTGAATCGCATCTTGAACCAACTTTGACGTATCTTCAGACACAAATCTGGTTTTGTTAATCACATGAGAAACCGTTGTTGTTGATACGCCTGCTAATTTAGCGACATCTTTAATTGTAGCCATTCTTACCTCCAAAAAATTTGCGCTATTATAAAGATAAAATCACGATTTGTGACTTTTTTATCCATTTTGTGCATCAGATCACAGAAATTATTGTGTTTTTGTAGATAAAAGCAGGATCATTATTGTAGGTTAAGAAAATAAAAAGTGATTTTATGAAAAACGGGGCGAATAATGTGAAAACGCCCCTTAGATTTGATTTTATACCAATTCAGTTGCAGCTTTCATATTTCGCACAAATTCAGCTAATTCGACAAGGCATTGAGGATGGTTATTAAGGTTCCGTTCGATAATTCTAACCACTGCAGACCCTGAAATTGCTCCGTCCGTACCAGAAGTAATTGCTTCCTGAACTTGTTCCGGTTTAGCAATGCCAAAACCTTGTAAAATAGGTGGCGCATTATGTAATTTTAGGCGAGAAATAAGATCTTCTAAATTACTTGCGTGTGCTTGATTTTCAGCACTGGTAACGCCTGCACGTGACACAAGATAAGTATATCCTTCACTATTTTTCGCTACACCATCAATCGTTTTTTCGCTAGCATTCGGTGGGCAAATAAATACCGGCTGAATACCATATTTTTTCGCTGTGGTAACATAAGGTTCCGCAGCAAGTAGAGGCACATCGGCAACCAGTACCGCATCAACGCCAACTTGTTGGCAACGTTGATAAAAACCATCTAATGTTTTGGCATAGATTAAATTGGCACAAAGTAATAGACTGATTGGAATTTGTGGATATTTTTGGCGTACTTTTTCTAATAATTGAAAACAGGCATCAGTACTGAATCCGGCAGATAATGCTCTGTTATTCGCAGCTTGGATTACCGGCCCGTCTAATAAAGGATCTGAAAAAGGAAAACCTAATTCTAACGCATCGGCACCGTTATCGACTAAAGTACAAATAATTTCAAAAGAGCGGTCTAATGTTGGATCGCATAATGTCACAAAAGGAACAAATGCTCCCTGTTTTTGTTGATTTAGTTTTTTAAAAAGTTGATCAAAACGGCTCATTAGTTCACTCCTTGTGCATTTAGGATTTTATCTACAGTGAAAATATCTTTATCTCCACGTCCAGAAAGATTAACTACCAAAAGTTGCTCTTTTTCTGGGTTCTGTTTTATCAATTTTAAAGCATAAGCTAAGGCGTGCGAGGATTCCAATGCTGGAATAATGCCTTCATATTGTGCCAATTGCTGGAATGCATCAAGGGCTTCATCATCAGTAATAGAAACATATTGCGCACGTCCTATACTGTTCAAATAAGCATGCTGTGGTCCAACGGACGGGAAGTCCAACCCAGCAGAAATAGAGTAGGATTCTTCGATCTGACCATCTTTTGTTTGCATTAATGGTGATTTCATTCCGAAATAAATACCAATAGAACCGTGTCCAAGCGGTGCGCCGTGTTCTCCAGTTTCAATTCCTTTACCTGCCGGCTCAACACCGATGAGTTTTACTGACTCTTCTTTAATAAAATCAGCAAACATTCCAATTGAATTTGATCCTCCACCAACACACGCAATCACAGCATCCGGTAAGCGTCCTTCACGTTCAAAAACTTGACGTTTGGTTTCTTCACCAATCATTTTTTGAAATTCACGCACAATAGTTGGAAACGGATGCGGACCGGCAGCAGTACCTAATAAATAATGGGCTTTATCGTAATTGGCTGACCAATCGCGCATTGCTTCGCAGCAAGCATCTTTTAACGAGCAGGAACCTTTATTAACGGAAATGACCTCTGCCCCCATAAGGCGCATTCTGAAAACATTTGGCGATTGACGCTCAACATCTTTTGCTCCCATATAAATACGACATTTTAATCCAAGCATTGCACAGGCCAGAGCAGTAGCAACTCCGTGTTGGCCGGCACCGGTTTCAGCAATAATCTCAGTTTTACCCATTCGCATTGCCAATAATGCTTGACCTAATACCTGATTGGTTTTGTGTGCGCCCCCGTGTAAAAGATCTTCTCGTTTTAAATAGAGTTTGGTTTTTGTATCTTTAGTTAAGTTACGGCACAAAGTTAATGCGGTCGGGCGACCGGCATAATTTTGTAGCAAATCGTTAAATTGTTTTTGAAATTCCGGATCCTGACGCGCCTCAACAAACGCTTTTTCTAGTTGTTGTAACACTGGAACAAGAATTTCTGGCACATACATTCCACCGAATTCGCCAAAATAAGGGTTTAATAATGTATCACTCATAACTTCATCCTAATAATTGATAATTTGTTGGAAAATGGTATGTAATTTATTCGCATCTTTTATGCCCGGTTTACTTTCCACACCGGAATTAATATCTAAACCTAAACAAGATTGAGACATCGCAGCATCCACATTATCACTGTTTAGACCACCAGCAAGCATAATTTTCTGCTTCCATTGCGAAGGTAAAAGAGTCCAATCAAAAATTTTTCCGGTGCCACCTTTTTGTAATTTTAATTGTGCATCAAAGACATAACGGTCGATATTTTCATCAGGATTAAATTGAAAATACGAATTTTCTACGTCAACGCTGATTGCCTTCCAAATTTGACATTTCGGCGGTAATTGTTGACGTAATCGCTGAATAAAGTTGCTATCTTCGTGACCGTGTAACTGAACAGCAAATAAAGATAATTGCTGACTCAATTTCACAATCAGATCAATCTCTTGATTCTGAAAAACGCCGACATAGTGCAGCGGTGCAGCGGTACTAATCTCTTGGGCTTGTCTTAAACTGACACAGCGAGGAGAGTGTTCGGCAAAAATTAAGCCGCCATATAATGCCCCTTCTTGATATGCCTGTTTAGCATCTTGCGGGCGAGTTAAACCACAAACCTTATTTTCGCCATAAATAATGGCTCTAACGGCAGCGTTAAGATCATCACTGCCCATTAAACTGCTGCCGATTAAAAAGGCATTAGCGACTGGCTTTAATTGTTGCACTTGTTGATGAGTATAGATACCCGATTCGCTGATAACAATACGGTCTTGCGGAATTTGTGAAGCAAGATCTAACGTACGTTGCAAATCAACGGAGAGATCGTGCAGATTACGGTTATTAATGCCAATGACTTTTGCGCCTAGTTTGATTGCACGTTCCAACTCTTCCTGATTAGAGGTTTCTGTCAGCACTCCCATTCCCAAAGAGTGAGCAAGATCCGACAATATACGATAAGTATCATCATTTACTACAGACAACATCAATAAAATGGCATCCGCTTGATGATAACGTGCTAAATAAACTTGATATTCACTTATCATAAAATCTTTGCAAAGAACAGGTTGTGAAATACGCTGGCGAACACGTGGTAAATAGGCAAAATCTCCTTGGAAGTATTTCTCATCGGTTAGAACTGAAACCGCTGTAGCATAATGACGATAAACATCAGCAATACCTTCTAAATCAAACTCTTTTCTAATTAATCCTTTTGAAGGAGAAGCTTTTTTACATTCTAAAATAAATGCCGGTTGTTGCTGAGTCCCTTTGGCTAATGCTTGATAAAAATCACGATCACTTTTTGTCACTTTTGCCTGAAACTCTGCCAAAGGAAATTTTTGTTGCTTCTGTTGTACCCAAATTAATTTATCTGCCACAATTTTTTGCAATACTGTCGCTTTATGTTGCAATGTTTGTGAAAAATTTTGTGTAATCATTGTTATCTCATTAATATTGTGAAAGTTTTTCTAATGTTTTATAGGCGTTGCCACTGGCAATCTGTTCCAATACTTGCTGTGTAGTTTGTTTTAGATCTTGATAACCGAAAAGCCGTAATAGCAGAGCAGTATTGGCAGCTACTGCATTAACGTGAGACGGTTCGCCTTTTCCTTGTAATAATGCACGAATATATTGTGCATTTTGTTCCGGTTCGCCACCACGAATTGCATCAAGCGGTTGCGGTTTTAATCCAAAATCTTCTGCTGTTAAAGTATAGCGTTCAATTTTGCCTTGATAAATTTCAGCTACTTGTGTTTCTGCGTGTAATGCTACTTCATCCAAACCGGCGCCGTGAACGACAATACTATGTTGATGCCCCAACGTTAATGCGGTTTCAGCATAAGGTTGTAGTAATTTTTCATCATAAACGCCTAATAATTGATGTTTTGGTTTTGCCGGGTTAATCAATGGTCCAAGAATGTTGAAAATGGTTCTGGTTTTTAACGCCTGACGTACCGGCACTGCGTGTTTAAAACCACGATGGTATTGTGGGGCAAATAAAAAACAGATACCGATTTCATCCAGTGCTTTACGCGCGGTGGTCGCATCTAAATCTAAACGAACACCTAATGCTGCCAATACATCGCTTGATCCGGTTTTACTGGAAACGCTTCTATTGCCGTGTTTGGCGACTTTTGCCCCCATACTGGCGGCAATAATGGCGCTGGCAGTAGAGAGGTTGATGGTATTTGCACCATCACCGCCGGTACCGACAATATCGGCAAAGACATAATTTGGTGTAGGGAAAGGTTCAGCAGCTGTTTGTAATGCGGTTACCGCGCCACTGATTTCATCTACTGTTTCTCCCTTGAATTTCAGAGCTATCAATGCACCGGCTAATTGTTCATTAGATAATTCACCTTGTACGACAGCAGTAAAAAGCTGTTTGCTTTGTTCACGAGAAAGGGAAGTGCCACTAAATAATTGTTCTAATATTTGTTGTGTTTCCATTATTCTTGTCCTCAAGTTTATTTAATTTTTGTTGTTTCTATAGTTGGCTTAATGAGCTAATAACCAATCAATGGTCTGTTTTAAAAGTTGTCCACCTTGTACGGTTAAAATAGATTCTGGGTGAAATTGGAAGCCGCAAATCGGCAAGGATTGATGACGAACCGCCATCACAATATGATTATATTCTGCGTTTACAATCAATTCGGATGGCAAGTTGCTCCCCATTAAAGAGTGGTAACGAGCAACAGAGAGTGGATTAGGCAATCCGGCAAACATTGCTTGATTGTCGTGCGTAATTTTCGATACTTTTCCGTGCATTACTTCACCGGCGTGGACAATTTCCCCACCGAATGCTTCAATAATGGCTTGATGCCCTAAACAAATGCCAATAATTGGGCACTGATGTTTCAATGCATTGATTAACGGCAACATATTACCCGCCTGCTGAGGATTTCCGGGACCGGGAGAAAGTGCCAAAATAGTATCAGATTGCGCTGTTGCTGCTTTAATTAACGTATCCAATTCACAATCGTTACGATACACTGTCACGTTATGCCCAAGCACACGAAATTGATCAACAAGATTGTAGGTAAAAGAGTCAAAATTATCTAAAAAAAGAATATTAGCCATAACAAAATCCTTACTATTGGCAATTTGTCTGTTTAATTGCCTTAATCACGGCAGCCGCTTTATGTCTGGTTTCATCGGCTTCCATTTGTGGGTCGGAATCCAATACTTCGCCGCAACCAGCTTGAATATAAGCTGTTCCGTTTTGCACAAAAGCAGAGCGAATCACAATGCAGGTATCTAGATCACCTTCCGAGGAGAGGTAACCAACCGCACCACCATAACTATGGCGGCGTTGTTTTTCCACTTGATAAATCAATTGCATTGCTTTGATTTTAGGCGCACCGGTTAATGTTCCCATATTCATACAGGCTTGATAAGCGTGTAGCGCATCCAATTCAGGTTTAAGTTTACCGACAACTCTCGATACTAAATGCATAATGTGAGAATAACGATCAACTTGCATAAGTTCTGCAACGCGGCGTGTTCCGCTTTCACATACGCGAGCAATATCATTTCTAGCCAAATCAACTAACATAAGATGTTCAGATTGTTCTTTATGATCCAAGCGCATTTCCAGTTCCAAACGAGCATCCAATTCAGGATCGATATTACCTTGCGCATCAAAGCCTCTTGGACGAGAACCTGCAATCGGATAAATCTCCAATTGACGGGTAGCTTCAGTATATTTTAATGCGCTTTCAGGTGAAGCACCGAACAGGGTAAATTCTTCATCTTGCATAAAAAACATATAAGGGCTTGGATTATTATGCTTTAATTGATGATAGGCTGCTAATGGGCTAGGGCAGTCAAGCGAAAAGCGACGAGAAGGTACAATTTGGAAAACATCACCGATATTAATGTGATGTTTTAGGCGTTCAATAATAGTTTTAAAAGCCTCATCTTCGAGATTGACTTTGACTTCAGTAGAAGCGTTTCGACGCGATAATACAATATTATTATTAGATAAAGTCGAAACTATCTGTTCTGCTTGTTGCTGTAATTTTGTTCTATGTTGTTCAGAAAAAGCGTAAGTATAAAGTGTTGCCTGTTCACTTTGATGATCGATCACAATTAATTGTTCAGCTAAGTAAAAGCTATAATCCGGAGAAGTCAAACCATCATCTTCTAAATAAATGTCTTGCATTGGAATGAAATTAGCCACTAAATCATAAGCAAAAAGACCCCCTAGTAAAATTGGTTGAGAGTAGGGTTGATATTGCTGTAATAAAGTTCGCAATCCATCAAATATGGTAATGGTTTTTAATTTACTGTCTTCATCCAACTCATTATTTAATAAAGGAAAAATAACACTTAATTGATGTGTTGAGCGTTGGATTTGTAATGCTGTATTAATAGAAAAATGTTGTTGAAGTTGGGTTAAAACAGCCGTTCCGTTCTCAGTTAAAGCAATAAATTCGACAGTTTGTTTTCTGCATACCACTTTTACCGCAGTTTGAGTGATTAACAAGCTTTTTAGGCTGTTTTTACTACCAATTTCAGCGGAGTCTAATAAAAGGGTGTTTGGTTTGTTCTCACAAAGACGGGCAAAAAGAGAAGTTGTGTCCGCTTGATAGGGAATAGTTTGTTGGATAACGTCTAAAAAAGCCACGATAGCATCCTCTCTGATATTATTTTGTACTAGCAAAATAGTACAACTACAAAATTTGATTTGCAAGCGCCTTTTAAGAAAATTAAAAAATTGATAGAGCGTGATAACGATTGTATGTTTTAAATTTTTGAGAAATGTCATCACTATAAATAGAAAATAAGAGAGGAAATCAGAAATGCTGTAACAAAATAGACTGTGACAAACAATATTTATTATTTAACATAATATACATTATACGAAATTAGTTATCGGGTAAAATAGCTAAACAAATGATGCCATTAACAGGCTTATGCACAGCTTAAAATGGTTTTGGCTAAGGTTGGTTATTGGGTTGATAGAAATGTGTAGATTGCGTTATTCTCGGGATTTCATGAATGTAAAGAGATAATCAAGTTCTGTTTTCACTGACGCACTCACTGGCGTTCGTTTGTCGCGTACTAAAAAACGATTTTTTCAAAAAACAAAAAAATCATTTTTTAGCACGTTTAATTCTTATACTCAAATAAATAGCCATCTCCTCATTCTTGCGGGGATGGCTATTTATTTTCGTTTAAATTTCTTTTATCTGCAAAAGAACAATAATATCTGTCTTTGTATTTGATTTCGACTTCCCTGTTAGCCAACCTTTTGGCAGAAATGAAAATCCTGTCTCCCCCTCTGTTAGTTTATTTTCAGCAAGTCCGCCGAGAACAATCACATCACCATTTTTTACTGTAACATCGGTAATAATATCTCGTTTTATCAAGGTTGGAGATTGATTGACGCCTGTATCAGTTTTAACAAAATTTGATAGTTGTTGCTGAATTTTCAAATCAATGGCTTGATTCTTGATGGTTGGTTGAATATCAAAGATAACACCAGAAGAACGGTATTCTATGGCTTGAATAGGTCTTCCATCTTGATAAGTGAGATTAGATAAAACGGGTACATCAGACCCCGCAGAGAAATTCCCTTTTGAGCCTGATTTAACCCTTAAGGTCGGGCTACTCACTACTTGAAAACGGCTATCTGTGCGAAATAATTCTATCATTGCATCTAAATTACCGGCATTGACAGTGATAAAATTTTCATAGTTTTGTTTATAGCCAATGTTAATACCAAGTTTACCCGATAACAATTTCGCCAATAAATTAATGCCGCTTCCCTCTTTTTCAATATCTTGTACTTCAAAAACATAACCTGTTACAACAACCTCTTTAGACTTTGTATCAACAGATTTTAATACACTTTTTGCTCTTGCTATCTCTTCATTTGTGCCGTAAAAAACGAGTTTATCGCCACTGGCTGAAACTACCCCCTCTCCTTGAACAAATTGAGCTAAATATTCAGTATCACGATGAATAGGATTATAAACAAAACTCTTCTTAACTATTTTTGCAGGTTTTGGCTCAACATGGGCAATATAAACCACGCCTTTTTTCTCATAAACTTTGATATTCATATTATCAAAATAGCGTTCAATGAACTGGTTAAAGTCTTGTTTTTCAGTCGTATGAAAGCTAATTAATCTTGTATCTCCAGCCAATTTAGGATCAAGCATATAAGGCTTTTCCAAAACCTCATCATAAATCATTGATATTGCTTTAGGTAATGGGACGGCTTCCAGTTTAAAATCTACATGTTTTGCACAAACACCAAAGGGTAATAGCAACATTGCCCATAAATATTTTTTCATTTTTCTACTCCCGAATAATAATTAACTGTTTGGTTATCAATTTCTCCTTGCAACATTCGACCGCTAAACTGAAATTGACTTCGAGGCTCTAACCGTAGATTTCCTTGATTATCGGCAAGAATAACAAAAGCATTGCCATTCTTGGTTAACTCTCCTGTTATTCGCCATTTATCAGATAATTTGAGCTGAATAGGTGGAGAAAAGGACGGGATTAGCACTTTATCTTGTGATGAGGTTACCGATTTCCCTTCCTGTATCGGTGGCGATGAAATTTCTTGTTCACTTGGGAAAAAAGATTTAAATGCATAAATACCAACAATACATAATATGAGAACAAGAGCAATCATTGCTTTGAACTGAAAGGATTTTAAAATATTGCCCCGACCATCAACTACATTCTCTTTTCCATTTTCACCGTCATAGCTTTTGTACAACTGAAAAATTTCTTTATCATATTTACGTTGTAGTTGAAGTGTTTTATTCGTCTTTGTGGTTTTTGCCCCTGTAAAAATATCAACCCGATAGCGATTTGACATACCTAATGCAGTCAATTTTGACATTTGGTAGGTCATTTCAATTCGATCTTTAATAAATCGGGGTAATTGAGAAATAGATTGATTGATAACAACCAAATCACAGCATTCACCTGTTATTTCATGCGTAAAATGGCGATGTTCAGCTAAAAAAGAGCGGTGATTTTCGTGAATTTTATCGCTTGGGAAAATACGCCAGACTTCATCAAGACAAATTAAATCTCCTGCACAACAAACCGTTTCACTTGCACCTTTATAAGGAAAAAAATCAGGTTGTTGGCAAATTTCATCCGTGACACTGATAAATTCACCTAAATTACTCTCTTTATCACCTTTTTTAATACAGTAATGGGTCAGTTTTTCCTGTGTTACCCCTTCAATATTGCTGACAATACGGCGACCTTTTCTAAAATGCTCAAGAATAACTGAACTGACCACTTCATAAGACTTACCGCTTCCAGGAATACCGACATATGCTAAAATTGCCATAATCTCCCCTAACCTATTATTGGAATACGTCTAATAATGAAACGAGCAACCATAGCGGATAGATATAAAGATATACCAAAAGGCACTTTAAATAATTCTAAAAAATACCAAACATCATTAGGTAAATAATTAAATAGTGTTTGAAAATTAACGTTTAATTCCTGCGGAACAAATAAGTTAATAATTTCCGGTACAAATTCTGTCGTTACATAAAATAAAGCAAAAAATACAAAGAACTTAGCAACAACACCTTTAAATACAAAGCCTAATAACCCACTTAACAAACGTAAAATAAGACTTCCCATATTCTTCTCCTATGCACTTAATAACCGTCTCACTGCAATAATTGACCAAATCAATACAAATACTGATGAAAACAAATTACGATTTTTCTCCAGTAAGGTACAATGCCCATCTATAGTATAGGTTGTATTTAATGCATCAAATGACCATGTCGGACAACTAGCCCCTTTTTCTTGAATATGTAATTTTTGGAATTCAGGGAAAAATTGTTTTAATGGTTCTAGAATTTGTCGTGCTGTCGGTGATTCTAATTCTGGATACTCTAATTCTGACATATCAATATCTTCATCAAATTTGCCGTCATTAGGGCGAGGATTTGGAGTTGGATTAGGTGATGGTGATACATTGTAATCAAATTCTAATTTATCGCCTGTTCCAGCCTTAGTAAATAAATCAGCATAAGTTGGGCTAATGCCTAACTCTGTTAAAACTGCATTTACCTCGCTTGCTGTAATCGGATTTGTTGAAGTAAATGGGATGCCTTCATAATCAGCTTGAGAAGCAGCTGACATCATTAAAGCATTAAATAATTGAGCGAGTTGCGTCGCTGTCAATGGCTGAGTATATAATCCCAAATCCAAATCAGCGATTGAGCCTAATTGTTGTTCTTGTGATGTTGTTTGAATATTATCCACAACCCAATTTGGATTGATTTCAAAATTGATATAGCTCACGGTTGTTGTGCGTGTAGAAATCTGATAATCACTTTCTTTAGGTGGGTTAAAAGAATAAACCGTATTCTCTCCGGTATATCCGGAAAGCATGGGATTAAAATCATATCTTAATTGCTTCTCGGTAAAAGTTTGCCGCACTGTGGGATAAATTCTATCGCCGATCTGTTGATGTCTTAAATAACGATTTTCTACAGTTGTTTTAGAATACAAATATTGGTGTTCTTTTCCATCAATATTAACGCTAAGATAACTTTCTTCCCCTTTTCCTCCCCATTCTTCTTGAGATATATATTCAGCTAATTTTTCAAGTGAATTTGATTGGGCATACTCCCCTGTTCTTAACTCATCAAAATATTTATAGCGATTATCTAATGTATCTGATTTATAAACTTCACTTAATTCATCTGGAATTTGTTTTTTCTCTTTAGAATATTGATAAATCACAGGATCATTTTTACTTGGGTTAGCATTAACAATTTTTGTTTCCCCATTAACTTGAATTGCATAACGCCCATCAGCTAACTTAACTGCACTAGGTTCAAAAGTAACAGACACTTTATCATTTCCCTCAACATTTAAATCGGATAAAGTAATTACCCCACTATTCAATGCGAGTGAAACCCACGAAATATCTTTCACATGCCGTAAGGTTGACTTAGCAGTTAAAGCGAATCGGGCATCATTTGCGGCTACCGTACCTAATACTCTATATGTTTGCATTGTGCGTAATGCAACGATTGAAGCATCATTAGCTGCAACACTAACAGCAGCTCTCCGAGCAACAACATTCCCTAAAACCCTTGTTAAAACCGCTCTTCCTAGAATAGGTGCAAATGAGTGTGCAACTTGTACATGTAAAAATTGCGAAATAATGAAACAAATTATTAACCGTCTATACCACGAATGACCGCCCAAGCGCATAATAACCCCCATACAAAAAAGACAATTTGCCACGTCATAATTCCTCCTAAGAAAAAGGGGACTCATGTCCCCCTCTATTGATTAAGCAGAACGCACCGCTTTTACAATCCATTGCCCACCTTTCCAAGCGACTAATGCTCCAACAACTAAGGCAATTACACCTAATACCGCCGTAATTGCTCCGCTGAAGTCAATTTTGGAGGTTAAAGCCGTGTAATCAACTGCTTGTGTTTCAGCCAATGCCATTGTAGAGGCTAATAAACCGGCTGTTGCAACAGCAACTTTTCCACTTGTCTTTTTCAAAAATTTCAACATAATGTTTTCCTTCTTTAACTATGCTCTTTTGATTGTTTCTATAATCATCCAACCGAATTTAGCAACAAGCCAAAAAAGCAAAGTGATTGAAAATGAAACAGCAAAGAATTCAGGATAATACTCAATCCCTGCTGTTTCGCCCTTTGAATGCTCCACAATTTGAAGTTTGACCGCCTCTGATTGTGGAACTTTCAAAACTACATCACTACAGCCATCTTCTCCCCCGAAATTCATATAGGGATGACAGAATTTGGTTGTAATCTCTATTTCATTATTCATAAATGAAATACCAGTAAATAAAATAGAGTAAGAGCAAAGCTACAGCCTATAAAACTCGCTCCAGTCATTTGAATAAATTCACGCATTACTTCAACTCTTCAATGATTGAATTTTCATCAAAGTTATAAGTAATGCCTTTGCGACCGTTTTCCATAGCCCACTCTCTTGGATAAACAAGCACCATAACCATTTTGTCCTTTAACCGCTCAATAGTGCTTTTTAAAGCAGTATTTATTGAACGATCATCAATTTTTATTTCTTGAATTGATGTGTTATAACCACCATAACCATCTGGTTCTTGCAATTGAATACCCATATTATGGCGTTCTTTAACCTCGCCTGTTTCACGATTAGTGAATGATGAAGATTTATAGCCTTTTAAAATGCCAACGATATAAAAGCCTGTTCTCATAATTGTTCTCCTGGTTAGTAGATTGATAAATATTGATTAAGCAACTAAACGTAAATTTGCTGGAGCATTGCTCGGGAATTGATAAAAATCAGGTGCTTTAAATGGAAGTACAAAAATATGATCGCAAGATACAACCCGAACCGCCTGAAATTTTTCAACATCACAAGGATTTGCAATATCAATCCCGATTTTTCTAAGTCTTGCTCTATGGGTTTTATATTGGCGATTTCTTAAGCCTAACTCTTTTCCACTTGCCCATAACATCGCATAGTAAGCTGATGTTGTCGCTTTTCTTAAAGTATCAACAACACCTTGAGAAACTAATTGTTCAGCTATGGTTTCTAAATCATATTTGCTTACACTTAACTTTTTATACATATTCACAAAATCCGCCTGTAAGTTTTCTAAAAACGTAAAATCACTCAAACCCCAATAACATAAATTTTCACGCTGTAAATACCTTGATTTCAGTTTTTGCTCAAAACGTACTACACCATTTTTTTCACAATACTCATAAACACCCTTGTAGTACTTGAATTCACAAGAGTTTTCACCAAATTTATTTTTTATTTTGTCGTAAGAATGAAGCCGTAACTCTTCGTGTTTGATATAACAACTTGGATAAATAAGATTTGCTGAACCTTTTGCACTCAACCAATCTACAGTGCAACCGTTAGTATGCAAACGACCAATAGAGTTACGATAACGCATTTGAGAAAGTGCTTTTAAAAATATACGTTCGTTTCCCTGGCCTACGGCCTTATTTGTTGTAATATCAAGCCGTTTAATAATCGCACCATTAGAAAATTTTGAGACTTTTGAACCATCCTCTCCTTGTCGATAAAAAACTTCAGTACAACGAGTAAATTGAGGTAAGCGAAGAGAATATAAAATTGAATTAAAGCAAGCGACACAACTGTCTATGCTGTCAAAACCAAAAAGATTTTCAAGTCTATTCCAACGACTTGGATTACCTGACATACGAATAACAGAGCCTGATATTTTTATGCTAACTTGGTCGCAATAACTGCCTTTATGATGATATGTACCAGTTCTCACGCCAGTTTGCATTTCCCCAGTGTCCAAATGAATTCCAATCATCCCAAAATCAAAAATAGAACAAAGGACTGCATTCGGAATATCAATTCCGAAATCCTGCTCTATCTCTAACCAGTCAATAAAGAAATCCATAAAAGACCCACAAACAAAGAAAAACTTTTTTTCTAAGAAATTAGAATTTAATCAATTATAATAATCTCATTTCTTAGATGTCAATAAAATAATTTCTTTTTTTCTAAGAAATGATATGATTTTTTCAAGATTGAATGTAAAGGATAAAGTAATGCCAACTAAACATATCGACGATTTGACTTGGAAAAAAGTACAAGAAGAACATGTCAAAGCTGTTGTTTTAACAAAAATGAGTATCAAAGATACAGAAATCCTCAAAATTCTGATTAAAAAAGGTCTAGAAAATATCACAGAAGACGACTACATAAATTTTGCAAACAAAAAGGAAAATAAATGAAGTATTTCAGACTGTCTTATGACACAAGACAACTCAGTAAAAAGAATATTGAGCTCATCAACAAAACAATTATTACTGAATTAGGAAATGCAGGATTTTCTATACCTGAACAAACACATATTACATTAGATTTTCCTATTCCACATACGCTAGCATTCGAGCAACATATTTTTTTTGAAATACCTGAAAATCAATGTGATGAAGAAAAGATCACGCTATTTAGAAAAATGGCTAGAGAATACTTCGAACTCATTAGCCTAAATGTTGGTATATCTAGAATGGGGACTTATGACATCTATACAGATAAAGAGATCTACCAAAAACAGGTAAAATTGATTATTGATAACTATTTATTAGCGACAGCAGATTATGAAGATGAAGACTATATCAACGCTATTCTAGATAGCAATCAACTTTTAAAAGAGTGGTTAAATTTACAAAATGGCTACCATTCAAAATAATAAAAGTGCAGAATATTGCACCAAAGTTCGGGTGTAACAGAACTCCCGAACTTTTTTGAGTGAAAAACAACCAAAGGAGAAAGAAATGAATAAAGCAGATATCTATATTTATAAAGTTAAATATGATGAAGATGGCAATGCTATCAGCCAAGTTAAAATTGCATTTACTACAGATTTATCTCAAAAATTAAATGTATCTAGAAAACTGATAGTGGCGTTACTAAAGACAGAAAAGCTATCCATAAAAACACGTATTCAAAAAAATGATAAATGGGTTACTGGAGATGACGTAGTTCTCTATGATGATGAATTCATCACAACCGCAGGAAATGGTAGAAGATCTGATAATTTAGAAAATTTACCTGAATTTTAACAAATAGCCGGAAAATTACCGGCTATTTTCTTCTGAAAAATGCCCTTTTTGAAGAAATAGGACTAAACGCCTTAATGAAATCATCCTTATCTATTGGCACACTTGAATTTTTAAGTTCAGTCAAAAATACAGCCAAATGTTCACATAAATCGAAGCGAAGATCGCTTTCTTATCTTGTGTAAAATCGCTTAGACTCAAACCTAATCTCAATAGTATCAATCGTACAATAAACCCGGTAATCATCCGTTTTTAACAATCTAATCGCATTCAGAAAATGTATCGGCGTTATGTCTTTTAATGTAATATCTGCCATAAAATCAATTGGTTAATTTCGCATAATAGCGGATTATGTGTAAATTCTTGCGCGGTGCTGCGCCATTATACCGCGCTGCGAATTGTAACATAATCCGAAAAATCATTATACGAAATTAGTTATCGGGTAAAATAGCTAAACAAATGATGCCATTAACAGGCTTATGCACAGCTTAAAATGGTTTTGGCTAAGGTTGGTTATTGGGTTGATAGAAATGTGTAGATTGCGTTATTCTCGGGATTTCATGAATGTAAAGAGATAATCAAGTTCTGTTTTCACTGACGCACTCACTGGCGTTCGTTTGTCGCGTACTAAAAAACGATTTTTTCAAAAAACAAAAAAATCATTTTTTAGCACGTTTAATTCTTATACTCAAATAAATAGCCATCTCCTCATTCTTGCGGGGATGGCTATTTATTTTCGTTTAAATTTCTTTTATCTGCAAAAGAACAATAATATCTGTCTTTGTATTTGATTTCGACTTCCCTGTTAGCCAACCTTTTGGCAGAAATGAAAATCCTGTCTCCCCCTCTGTTAGTTTATTTTCAGCAAGTCCGCCGAGAACAATCACATCACCATTTTTTACTGTAACATCGGTAATAATATCTCGTTTTATCAAGGTTGGAGATTGATTGACGCCTGTATCAGTTTTAACAAAATTTGATAGTTGTTGCTGAATTTTCAAATCAATGGCTTGATTCTTGATGGTTGGTTGAATATCAAAGATAACACCAGAAGAACGGTATTCTATGGCTTGAATAGGTCTTCCATCTTGATAAGTGAGATTAGATAAAACGGGTACATCAGACCCCGCAGAGAAATTCCCTTTTGAGCCTGATTTAACCCTTAAGGTCGGGCTACTCACTACTTGAAAACGGCTATCTGTGCGAAATAATTCTATCATTGCATCTAAATTACCGGCATTGACAGTGATAAAATTTTCATAGTTTTGTTTATAGCCAATGTTAATACCAAGTTTACCCGATAACAATTTCGCCAATAAATTAATGCCGCTTCCCTCTTTTTCAATATCTTGTACTTCAAAAACATAACCTGTTACAACAACCTCTTTAGACTTTGTATCAACAGATTTTAATACACTTTTTGCTCTTGCTATCTCTTCATTTGTGCCGTAAAAAACGAGTTTATCGCCACTGGCTGAAACTACCCCCTCTCCTTGAACAAATTGAGCTAAATATTCAGTATCACGATGAATAGGATTATAAACAAAACTCTTCTTAACTATTTTTGCAGGTTTTGGCTCAACATGGGCAATATAAACCACGCCTTTTTTCTCATAAACTTTGATATTCATATTATCAAAATAGCGTTCAATGAACTGGTTAAAGTCTTGTTTTTCAGTCGTATGAAAGCTAATTAATCTTGTATCTCCAGCCAATTTAGGATCAAGCATATAAGGCTTTTCCAAAACCTCATCATAAATCATTGATATTGCTTTAGGTAATGGGACGGCTTCCAGTTTAAAATCTACATGTTTTGCACAAACACCAAAGGGTAATAGCAACATTGCCCATAAATATTTTTTCATTTTTCTACTCCCGAATAATAATTAACTGTTTGGTTATCAATTTCTCCTTGCAACATTCGACCGCTAAACTGAAATTGACTTCGAGGCTCTAACCGTAGATTTCCTTGATTATCGGCAAGAATAACAAAAGCATTGCCATTCTTGGTTAACTCTCCTGTTATTCGCCATTTATCAGATAATTTGAGCTGAATAGGTGGAGAAAAGGACGGGATTAGCACTTTATCTTGTGATGAGGTTACCGATTTCCCTTCCTGTATCGGTGGCGATGAAATTTCTTGTTCACTTGGGAAAAAAGATTTAAATGCATAAATACCAACAATACATAATATGAGAACAAGAGCAATCATTGCTTTGAACTGAAAGGATTTTAAAATATTGCCCCGACCATCAACTACATTCTCTTTTCCATTTTCACCGTCATAGCTTTTGTACAACTGAAAAATTTCTTTATCATATTTACGTTGTAGTTGAAGTGTTTTATTCGTCTTTGTGGTTTTTGCCCCTGTAAAAATATCAACCCGATAGCGATTTGACATACCTAATGCAGTCAATTTTGACATTTGGTAGGTCATTTCAATTCGATCTTTAATAAATCGGGGTAATTGAGAAATAGATTGATTGATAACAACCAAATCACAGCATTCACCTGTTATTTCATGCGTAAAATGGCGATGTTCAGCTAAAAAAGAGCGGTGATTTTCGTGAATTTTATCGCTTGGGAAAATACGCCAGACTTCATCAAGACAAATTAAATCTCCTGCACAACAAACCGTTTCACTTGCACCTTTATAAGGAAAAAAATCAGGTTGTTGGCAAATTTCATCCGTGACACTGATAAATTCACCTAAATTACTCTCTTTATCACCTTTTTTAATACAGTAATGGGTCAGTTTTTCCTGTGTTACCCCTTCAATATTGCTGACAATACGGCGACCTTTTCTAAAATGCTCAAGAATAACTGAACTGACCACTTCATAAGACTTACCGCTTCCAGGAATACCGACATATGCTAAAATTGCCATAATCTCCCCTAACCTATTATTGGAATACGTCTAATAATGAAACGAGCAACCATAGCGGATAGATATAAAGATATACCAAAAGGCACTTTAAATAATTCTAAAAAATACCAAACATCATTAGGTAAATAATTAAATAGTGTTTGAAAATTAACGTTTAATTCCTGCGGAACAAATAAGTTAATAATTTCCGGTACAAATTCTGTCGTTACATAAAATAAAGCAAAAAATACAAAGAACTTAGCAACAACACCTTTAAATACAAAGCCTAATAACCCACTTAACAAACGTAAAATAAGACTTCCCATATTCTTCTCCTATGCACTTAATAACCGTCTCACTGCAATAATTGACCAAATCAATACAAATACTGATGAAAACAAATTACGATTTTTCTCCAGTAAGGTACAATGCCCATCTATAGTATAGGTTGTATTTAATGCATCAAATGACCATGTCGGACAACTAGCCCCTTTTTCTTGAATATGTAATTTTTGGAATTCAGGGAAAAATTGTTTTAATGGTTCTAGAATTTGTCGTGCTGTCGGTGATTCTAATTCTGGATACTCTAATTCTGACATATCAATATCTTCATCAAATTTGCCGTCATTAGGGCGAGGATTTGGAGTTGGATTAGGTGATGGTGATACATTGTAATCAAATTCTAATTTATCGCCTGTTCCAGCCTTAGTAAATAAATCAGCATAAGTTGGGCTAATGCCTAACTCTGTTAAAACTGCATTTACCTCGCTTGCTGTAATCGGATTTGTTGAAGTAAATGGGATGCCTTCATAATCAGCTTGAGAAGCAGCTGACATCATTAAAGCATTAAATAATTGAGCGAGTTGCGTCGCTGTCAATGGCTGAGTATATAATCCCAAATCCAAATCAGCGATTGAGCCTAATTGTTGTTCTTGTGATGTTGTTTGAATATTATCCACAACCCAATTTGGATTGATTTCAAAATTGATATAGCTCACGGTTGTTGTGCGTGTAGAAATCTGATAATCACTTTCTTTAGGTGGGTTAAAAGAATAAACCGTATTCTCTCCGGTATATCCGGAAAGCATGGGATTAAAATCATATCTTAATTGCTTCTCGGTAAAAGTTTGCCGCACTGTGGGATAAATTCTATCGCCGATCTGTTGATGTCTTAAATAACGATTTTCTACAGTTGTTTTAGAATACAAATATTGGTGTTCTTTTCCATCAATATTAACGCTAAGATAACTTTCTTCCCCTTTTCCTCCCCATTCTTCTTGAGATATATATTCAGCTAATTTTTCAAGTGAATTTGATTGGGCATACTCCCCTGTTCTTAACTCATCAAAATATTTATAGCGATTATCTAATGTATCTGATTTATAAACTTCACTTAATTCATCTGGAATTTGTTTTTTCTCTTTAGAATATTGATAAATCACAGGATCATTTTTACTTGGGTTAGCATTAACAATTTTTGTTTCCCCATTAACTTGAATTGCATAACGCCCATCAGCTAACTTAACTGCACTAGGTTCAAAAGTAACAGACACTTTATCATTTCCCTCAACATTTAAATCGGATAAAGTAATTACCCCACTATTCAATGCGAGTGAAACCCACGAAATATCTTTCACATGCCGTAAGGTTGACTTAGCAGTTAAAGCGAATCGGGCATCATTTGCGGCTACCGTACCTAATACTCTATATGTTTGCATTGTGCGTAATGCAACGATTGAAGCATCATTAGCTGCAACACTAACAGCAGCTCTCCGAGCAACAACATTCCCTAAAACCCTTGTTAAAACCGCTCTTCCTAGAATAGGTGCAAATGAGTGTGCAACTTGTACATGTAAAAATTGCGAAATAATGAAACAAATTATTAACCGTCTATACCACGAATGACCGCCCAAGCGCATAATAACCCCCATACAAAAAAGACAATTTGCCACGTCATAATTCCTCCTAAGAAAAAGGGGACTCATGTCCCCCTCTATTGATTAAGCAGAACGCACCGCTTTTACAATCCATTGCCCACCTTTCCAAGCGACTAATGCTCCAACAACTAAGGCAATTACACCTAATACCGCCGTAATTGCTCCGCTGAAGTCAATTTTGGAGGTTAAAGCCGTGTAATCAACTGCTTGTGTTTCAGCCAATGCCATTGTAGAGGCTAATAAACCGGCTGTTGCAACAGCAACTTTTCCACTTGTCTTTTTCAAAAATTTCAACATAATGTTTTCCTTCTTTAACTATGCTCTTTTGATTGTTTCTATAATCATCCAACCGAATTTAGCAACAAGCCAAAAAAGCAAAGTGATTGAAAATGAAACAGCAAAGAATTCAGGATAATACTCAATCCCTGCTGTTTCGCCCTTTGAATGCTCCACAATTTGAAGTTTGACCGCCTCTGATTGTGGAACTTTCAAAACTACATCACTACAGCCATCTTCTCCCCCGAAATTCATATAGGGATGACAGAATTTGGTTGTAATCTCTATTTCATTATTCATAAATGAAATACCAGTAAATAAAATAGAGTAAGAGCAAAGCTACAGCCTATAAAACTCGCTCCAGTCATTTGAATAAATTCACGCATTACTTCAACTCTTCAATGATTGAATTTTCATCAAAGTTATAAGTAATGCCTTTGCGACCGTTTTCCATAGCCCACTCTCTTGGATAAACAAGCACCATAACCATTTTGTCCTTTAACCGCTCAATAGTGCTTTTTAAAGCAGTATTTATTGAACGATCATCAATTTTTATTTCTTGAATTGATGTGTTATAACCACCATAACCATCTGGTTCTTGCAATTGAATACCCATATTATGGCGTTCTTTAACCTCGCCTGTTTCACGATTAGTGAATGATGAAGATTTATAGCCTTTTAAAATGCCAACGATATAAAAGCCTGTTCTCATAATTGTTCTCCTGGTTAGTAGATTGATAAATATTGATTAAGCAACTAAACGTAAATTTGCTGGAGCATTGCTCGGGAATTGATAAAAATCAGGTGCTTTAAATGGAAGTACAAAAATATGATCGCAAGATACAACCCGAACCGCCTGAAATTTTTCAACATCACAAGGATTTGCAATATCAATCCCGATTTTTCTAAGTCTTGCTCTATGGGTTTTATATTGGCGATTTCTTAAGCCTAACTCTTTTCCACTTGCCCATAACATCGCATAGTAAGCTGATGTTGTCGCTTTTCTTAAAGTATCAACAACACCTTGAGAAACTAATTGTTCAGCTATGGTTTCTAAATCATATTTGCTTACACTTAACTTTTTATACATATTCACAAAATCCGCCTGTAAGTTTTCTAAAAACGTAAAATCACTCAAACCCCAATAACATAAATTTTCACGCTGTAAATACCTTGATTTCAGTTTTTGCTCAAAACGTACTACACCATTTTTTTCACAATACTCATAAACACCCTTGTAGTACTTGAATTCACAAGAGTTTTCACCAAATTTATTTTTTATTTTGTCGTAAGAATGAAGCCGTAACTCTTCGTGTTTGATATAACAACTTGGATAAATAAGATTTGCTGAACCTTTTGCACTCAACCAATCTACAGTGCAACCGTTAGTATGCAAACGACCAATAGAGTTACGATAACGCATTTGAGAAAGTGCTTTTAAAAATATACGTTCGTTTCCCTGGCCTACGGCCTTATTTGTTGTAATATCAAGCCGTTTAATAATCGCACCATTAGAAAATTTTGAGACTTTTGAACCATCCTCTCCTTGTCGATAAAAAACTTCAGTACAACGAGTAAATTGAGGTAAGCGAAGAGAATATAAAATTGAATTAAAGCAAGCGACACAACTGTCTATGCTGTCAAAACCAAAAAGATTTTCAAGTCTATTCCAACGACTTGGATTACCTGACATACGAATAACAGAGCCTGATATTTTTATGCTAACTTGGTCGCAATAACTGCCTTTATGATGATATGTACCAGTTCTCACGCCAGTTTGCATTTCCCCAGTGTCCAAATGAATTCCAATCATCCCAAAATCAAAAATAGAACAAAGGACTGCATTCGGAATATCAATTCCGAAATCCTGCTCTATCTCTAACCAGTCAATAAAGAAATCCATAAAAGACCCACAAACAAAGAAAAACTTTTTTTCTAAGAAATTAGAATTTAATCAATTATAATAATCTCATTTCTTAGATGTCAATAAAATAATTTCTTTTTTTCTAAGAAATGATATGATTTTTTCAAGATTGAATGTAAAGGATAAAGTAATGCCAACTAAACATATCGACGATTTGACTTGGAAAAAAGTACAAGAAGAACATGTCAAAGCTGTTGTTTTAACAAAAATGAGTATCAAAGATACAGAAATCCTCAAAATTCTGATTAAAAAAGGTCTAGAAAATATCACAGAAGACGACTACATAAATTTTGCAAACAAAAAGGAAAATAAATGAAGTATTTCAGACTGTCTTATGACACAAGACAACTCAGTAAAAAGAATATTGAGCTCATCAACAAAACAATTATTACTGAATTAGGAAATGCAGGATTTTCTATACCTGAACAAACACATATTACATTAGATTTTCCTATTCCACATACGCTAGCATTCGAGCAACATATTTTTTTTGAAATACCTGAAAATCAATGTGATGAAGAAAAGATCACGCTATTTAGAAAAATGGCTAGAGAATACTTCGAACTCATTAGCCTAAATGTTGGTATATCTAGAATGGGGACTTATGACATCTATACAGATAAAGAGATCTACCAAAAACAGGTAAAATTGATTATTGATAACTATTTATTAGCGACAGCAGATTATGAAGATGAAGACTATATCAACGCTATTCTAGATAGCAATCAACTTTTAAAAGAGTGGTTAAATTTACAAAATGGCTACCATTCAAAATAATAAAAGTGCAGAATATTGCACCAAAGTTCGGGTGTAACAGAACTCCCGAACTTTTTTGAGTGAAAAACAACCAAAGGAGAAAGAAATGAATAAAGCAGATATCTATATTTATAAAGTTAAATATGATGAAGATGGCAATGCTATCAGCCAAGTTAAAATTGCATTTACTACAGATTTATCTCAAAAATTAAATGTATCTAGAAAACTGATAGTGGCGTTACTAAAGACAGAAAAGCTATCCATAAAAACACGTATTCAAAAAAATGATAAATGGGTTACTGGAGATGACGTAGTTCTCTATGATGATGAATTCATCACAACCGCAGGAAATGGTAGAAGATCTGATAATTTAGAAAATTTACCTGAATTTTAACAAATAGCCGGAAAATTACCGGCTATTTTCTTCTGAAAAATGCCCTTTTTGAAGAAATAGGACTAAACGCCTTAATGAAATCATCCTTATCTATTGGCACACTTGAATTTTTAAGTTCAGTCAAAAATACAGCCAAATGTTCACATAAATCGAAGCGAAGATCGCTTTCTTATCTTGTGTAAAATCGCTTAGACTCAAACCTAATCTCAATAGTATCAATCGTACAATAAACCCGGTAATCATCCGTTTTTAACAATCTAATCGCATTCAGAAAATGTATCGGCGTTATGTCTTTTAATGTAATATCTGCCATAAAATCAATTGGTTAATTTCGCATAATAGCGGATTATGTGTAAATTCTTGCGCGGTGCTGCGCCATTATACCGCGCTGCGAATTGTAACATAATCCGAAAAATCATTATATTTATAAAGAAACAAGGTTTAAAAATACGTATTTTATGTTAAATTATTGAAATTTCTTTAATTTAATAAGTATAATTACCATAATTTTATATCTCAATATTTTGTAAAAATAGAAAACAACGGCTCGTTGTTTGAAGATTTGGCTATATTTGACCGTAAAAAATTTGCACCCTAAGTTAGATGATAAGTCCGACTTAGGGTGCAAATCATTTTTTTATTTCTGACAAAAAATCATTTTTTATTGTGGCTAGCTTTTAGCTTTTCTAAATACGCTAATATTTTTAAATCCCTGCTCTTTTAAATATAACGCTTGAAGACGACTCATTACACCTCGTTCACAATATAGAAAATATTGCTTATTTTGATCTAATGATGGAAATTGAGTTGACAATTTATAAAATGGAATATGAAGAATGGTTTGGTTATTCAGCTGTAATGGATACTCCTCGTGTTCTTCCGGACTTCTAATATCAATAATGACGTCATTACCCTGTAACACAGATACCATTTCAACCTCAGGAACTTCCCTTTCTGTTTGTTCGGCGATCTGTCTAATATCCAAATATTGTGCGTTCCACACAGCATCTTCCAACAAAGAGAAGTCAAAATTAGCTTCTTCGAGTTCAATTTTTTCTTTAATTGCTTTTACGGTAGGATTCTTAGAAATTACACCACAAAATTCCGGCATAGATTTTGCAATATCATCCGTACCGATTTGTTTTGCCATTTCAATGATTTGTTCTTTATCGCTAGAAATTAAAGGACGCAGCACCAAACAATCTGCCGCTTCATCAATTAATCGCAAATTAGTCAAAGTCTGACTAGAAACCTGACCTAATGCTTCTCCGGTCACAATTGCCTGAATTTGAAAACGGTTTGCAACTTTACTTGCAGCTCTAACCATCATCCTTTTCAGTACTACGCCCATCTGACCGTTATCAATTTTTTCTAAGATTTCAGCCACAACTTTTTCAAAATTAATCGCAACAAAACGGACTTTATGCGAACTACCGTAACGATTCCAAATATGATATGCCATCTGTTTTACACCGATTTCGTGAGCCGCACCACCTAAATTAAAAAAACAGTAATGTACACGACAACCACGTCGTAATAACATATAACTAGAAACACCGGAATCAAAACCGCCTGAAATCAATGATAAGACATCTTCTTGTGTTCCTATCGGATAACCTCCAATTCCTTCTATACGCCCTTTGATCAACATAACGTGATCATTATCAATTTCAATTCTCACCGTTACGTCCGGATGTATAAGCTGTACTTTTGCAGATGCAATATGTTGATTCAGACCTCCCCCGATATAACGCTCTGCATCTAAAGAGGTGAATTCGTGCTTCCCTTTACGTTTTACACGAACGCAAAAAGTTTTGTTTTCCAATTTATTCCCGATATCTTCATACACAATCTGAAAAATATCTTGCAATGTAGAGAATGGCTTCTCTTCAACTTGTAAAAAATGATGAATTCCCGGAATTCGTTGTAGCAACTCTGCCAATAGAGGATATTTAGAATTATCCTTTGTTCTAACTTCTATATAATCCCAATGCTTAATTACAGCAACCTGATCATCATATTTATTCAGAACATTACGGATATTTCCTGTTAAAATTTTTATAAAGCGCTTACGTACGGAATCACTTTTAATCATGATTTCCGGAAAAAGTTTAATAATAAATTTCATATTGTTTCATTGGATTATAAAAATAAGCGCATATTCTACACGAAAAATCGAATAAGCGTAAAAAATACACCTCATTTATAAGGAAATTAGGTACAATAACAACCGTTTGAATAGATTAGGTACTATCATCGTTATGGCAAAAAAAGCACAATCATTAAATTTTGAAAATACTATGATAGAGTTGGAAAATGTTGTCCATTGTTTGGAACAGGGTGATTTACCCTTAGAAGAAGCTCTATCCCAATTTGAACAAGGTATTAAGTTAGCAAAACAGGCTCAAGAAAAGTTGTCGAATGCTGAACAACGAATACAAATTTTATTGGAAAAAAATAGCTCTGCTCCATTAACCAATTTCTCAGCATCATTATCTTCTGAAGAGATTAAAAAAGATGATGATGAGGAAAACTTTTGAAAAAAATCTTATTAGGATGGATCTTTTATGTATCAATTTTCTGAGGATTTAATTGCCTTACAACAACGCAATAATCAATTCCTACAAGAACATTTAGCACGACTGGAAAGTTCCCCAGCACCTTTAGCAGATGCAATGCGTTATAGTTTATTGCTAGGTGGCAAACGAATCCGTCCTTTTCTTGTTTACGCCACCGGAAGAATGCTAGGTGTTGATTTAACAAAGTTAGATCATATTGCTGGTGCAATCGAATGTATTCACTGCTACTCTCTTATTCACGATGACCTACCCGCAATGGATAATGACTCGTTACGTCGTAACAAACCAACTTGTCATATTGCATTTGATGAGGCAACAGCAATTCTTTCAGGTGATGCATTACAAAGTTATGCTTTTGAACTGTTAGCAGAATCTCCTATACCAGACCGACAAAAAATTTTACAATTTCGGTTATTAGCCAATGCATCAGGAGCAGAGGGGATGTGTTTAGGACAAAGTTTAGATTTAATCTCAGAAAATAAACAGATTGATCTAATAGAGTTAGAGCGAATTCATAAAAATAAAACGGGTGCATTAATTACTGCTGCCGTTTTACTAGGAT
This sequence comes from Gallibacterium sp. ZY190522, assembly GCF_054166015.1. NCBI lineage: Bacteria > Pseudomonadati > Pseudomonadota > Gammaproteobacteria > Pasteurellales > Pasteurellaceae > Gallibacterium > Gallibacterium sp. ZY190522. Next base: position 900,169 of record NZ_CM135118.1, on the reverse strand, counting down.
TTTATGCCTCTCCCTATTATCAAAATGAACAAATTAAACAAAAACTTATTTCATTTTCTACTGCGATTGGTTTAGCATTCCAAGTACAGGATGATATCTTAGATATTACTTCCAGTAATGAAGAGATTGGAAAAAATGCTGGTTCAGATTTGAAGGCACATAAAAGCACTTATCCCCTATTGCTTGGTTTAGATCAAGCGAAAGAAAAAGCCTATTCACTTTATGACTCTGCGAAATCAATTTTATCTGAATTAGAGTTTGATACCTCAGCACTAATGGCATTGGCAGAGTTCATTGTAAAACGGCGAAACTAATTTTTATGGATTAATATAATATGTCAAGTTATCCACTTTTATCACAAATCAACTCCCCAGATGATTTACGACTATTACCCAAAGAGCGGTTGCCTGAACTCTGTGAGCAACTTCGCCTTTATCTTTTAGACAGTGTCAGCCAAAGTAGTGGGCATCTCGCATCTGGTTTAGGCACTGTAGAACTTACAGTGGCATTACATTATGTTTTCAATACACCATTTGATCAATTAATTTGGGATGTTGGTCATCAAGCATACCCACATAAAATCTTGACTGGACGCAGAGACCAAATGAAAACTATCCGCCAAAAAGATGGGTTGCACCCTTTTCCTTGGCGTAGTGAAAGCCCTTTTGATGTATTAAGTGTTGGTCATTCTTCCACTTCAATCAGTGCCGGTTTAGGGATTGCCATTTCCGCACAACGAGAAAATGCAGGAAGAAAAACGATTTGTGTGATTGGTGATGGAGCAATTACTGCTGGAATGGCCTTTGAAGCGATGAATCACGCCGGAGCTTTGCATACCGATATGTTGGTGATTTTAAATGATAACGATATGTCTATTTCTGAAAATGTTGGCGCATTAAATAACCATCTTGCTCGCCTACTCTCTGGCTCTTTTTATTCTTCATTACGCGAAGGTGGCAAAAAAATCCTTTCTAGCTTACCGCCAATTAAAGAATTTGTGAAAAAAACAGAAGAACACGTAAAAGGATTTGTTTCCCCGGGGGGTACATTATTTGAAGAACTTGGTTTTAATTATATTGGCCCAATTGATGGGCATAATGTTGATGAATTGATTTCAACGTTGAAAAATATGAGAACCTTAAAAGGGCCACAATTTTTACACGTTATTACCAAAAAAGGAAAAGGATATGCTCCGGCAGAAAAAGATCCTATTGGTTTTCACGGCGTCCCTAAATTTGATCCACTTAGCGGTGAACTACCTAAAAATAAGGCTACTCATCCAACCTACTCTTCCATTTTTGGTCAGTGGTTATGTGAAATGGCAGAGAATGATCCGAAATTAATTGGCATTACACCGGCAATGCGTGAAGGATCAGGTATGGTGCAATTTTCGCAACGTTTTCCGGATCAATATTTTGACGTGGCTATTGCCGAACAACACGCTGTTACCTTTGCCGCCGGTTTAGCTATCGGTGGATATAAACCAGTAGTAGCAATTTATTCCACTTTCTTGCAACGAGCTTATGACCAAGTCATCCACGATGTAGCTATTCAAAATTTACCTGTTTTATTTACTATCGACCGTGCCGGAATTGTCGGTGCAGATGGGCAAACCCATCAAGGTGCATTTGATTTAAGCTATTTACGTTGCATTCCAAATTTAATTGTAATGACGCCAAGCGATGAAAATGAATGTCGCCAAATGCTCTACACCGGATACCATTGTGGACAACCTGCCGCTGTGCGCTATCCGCGTGGCAATGGAACTGGTGCAGAATTACAACCGCTACACGCTTTAGAAATAGGTAAAGCAAATCAAGTCAGAAATGGTGAAAAAGTAGCTATTTTGAATTTCGGTACATTATTGCCGGAGGCATTACAAGTTGCTGAAAAATATGATTATGCCGTGATTGATATGCGTTTTGTTAAGCCTATCGATAAAGAATGTTTAGCTAAAATCAAAGATCAATATACATTAATCGTGACTTTGGAAGAAAATGCGATACAAGGTGGCGCCGGTTCTGCGGTTTTAGAGGTACTAGCCGAATTTGGTGGTAATATTCCGCCTGTGTTGCAATTAGGATTACCAGATATTTTTATTCCGCAAGGCACTCAACAAGAAATTCGTGAATTATTACAATTAGATGCGAATGGCATTGAGCAAAAAATTAACGCTCAACTAGCAAAGTTATAAAAACGCTTTCTTGTTGCTATTAGTTACTACGATATATCATCAGTTTAATTCGGAAGAGATACACCTCTTCCGAATTAAATCGTTTTAAAAAAATGTTTCGTATTAAGGATTTAATACTGAGAACAACAAAACCATCCCAAGAAAAATCAAAATTGTGCCAATAATACGATTCACAGTGATTTGCCGCCGCAAAAGGCGATCACGAATCATTGGATTGGAAAGCACTTTTGCCACAAAAATAAACCAAATCAAATGCGACAAAGAAATAAATGCGCCATATCCTATTTGTACTATTATCGGTGTATTTGCCTGCACTATTTGCGTGAAGGTACTCAGTATAAACAGCGTGGTTTTCGGATTTAATGCATTACTGACAAAACCATTGCGAAACGCTACACCTGACATCAAGGTAAGTTGTTTATTTCCTTCATCAACACTTATAGCTTGATGACGAAAAGTTTGATAGCCAATAACAATGAGATAGCATGCTCCCAAAGCTTTAATCAAATAAAATAGTGAAGGAAATTGTAGCAATAAAACACTCACACCCAATAAGGTGTAAGCAACGTGAACCCACACCGCTGATGCAATACCTATTGCAGTAAAAATCCCTGCCCACAAGCCATATAGATAACTGTTTCTTGTTACCATTGCAAAATCGCCACCCGGACTAATCACTGCCAGAATAGTAATAATAGAAACAGCAATAATTTCTTGCATAATTTAACCAGCTCCTTATTTAAAGGTGATAACTAATACATCGCGATAAGCATAATTTTTTTCTAAGTTTTCTTTATAAATAGGTGATACACCATGAAATACTTTCTGATCATCCACTATTGCTATATCTAAAATATTCTTCAATGTAAATTGAGACAGTTCTTTTTTGTTTAAATCATAAATTGTTGTAATCCCACCTTGAATATTTTCTCTACTAACCATAACCATCATTACGAATCTTACTCCATCACGATGTACCCCCTCTGGTGTCGGTAACCCTTCAATACCTACCTTAGCATTAATACGAAATTGATGTGCTTCAATATAATAGTTCTTATAATCTATTCCTGAGAATAATAGGTGTGCCATTTTTAATAGAGCAGAAAACACTTTATTGTTCAAAACATTTTCTGGGATTTCTTCAAAATAACGAGGAACATCTCCGTTTAAACTGTTGTAATATTTTGTTTGAAAATGAGGCTGATAGGGAAGTTTGTTTATTAATTTCTTCTTAACTGAGGAGGAAAAAACAGCATGAGTCCGTTCTCTATATGTGCCACCATCTGCCATAAATTTATCTATAGCTAAATTAGACCAGCTTTGTAAAAAATCACTTAATCCTTGTTGATAATCTGGGAAAATATCTCTCATAACCTTTTGAACTTCATTAGAAGAAATATAAAGATATGATTGTTCTTTTAATTGGTTTTGCCATTTTCCAATACTAGGATTAGTCGCGCTAATTAGTTGATAATACATATATTTCCTCCCATTAATGTCATTTTGGCTACTAGATTTTTAGTCATATTCTGGCATTATATGAAGTGACGCAACAAGTGAAACTTTTTTGGATATTTTGTAAAAAAATGGAACAAATAAAACGATTGCCTTTAAATGCTTTAAAATTTTTCTATCTTGTAGGGAAATATGGCAGTTTAACTATGGCTGCACAACAACTCTACGTTACACATAGCGCAGTAAGCAAACAGCTTAAATTATTAGAAGAATATTTTGGAAAACCACTTTTTTTAAAAGAGGGTAGGCATTTAAAACTCACATCAGAGGGCGTTATTCTTTACGAAACTTGCCATTCTATTTTTAATGAATTACAACAAACTACGATAAAACTGAAATCACATTCCAAGTCTGATTTAATTGTTTCTTGCGAGCCTACTTTAGCTATGAAATGGCTTATTCCGCGTATTACACATTTCCCACGACATTTAAATTTCAACATTATTATTTTGGCAGCTGGAGGTGCTGTTGATTTCTCAAAACAAAATATAGATGTAGCTATTCGACGCAATGATTTTACTTGGAGGAAACAGATACAAGCAGAATGGCTTTGTGATGAAAAAATAGGAATGGTCTATTGCACTAACAAAAATATCCCACCAGTACAGATTCATACGCATACTCGTCCACAGGCGTGGCAAGATTGGCAACGAATAAGTTCAAAATCATTTCCTTGTACACATCATCAATTTTTTGAGCATTTTTATCTTTCAATTCAAGCAGCTATTGCTGGTTTAGGTGTGGCTATTGCTTCAAAATGGATGGTGCAAGATGAAATCGAACAAGGTATTCTCACCGCACCATATGGTTTCAGAAAGGATGGTTCAGCATATTATTTACTTTCAGAAAATCTTATTGAAAACGATGAACGCAAGATGTTGTTTTTAAAATGGTTAAGAGAGCAACTATCTCAAACTAACAGTTAAAAAATTATTAAATACCGACCATTAACGCAAAAAGCCGAATTCTGTGTAATACAGAACTCGGCTTTTAATTAACTAAGTTTCGTTTTTGACTGGATTAATTCATTAATGAACTTATTACTCAACAACCAAAGTACGGCAAGTGTTGGTGCCGCCGGAAACGAATTCATCGCCTTGCGTTAATAATACTAAATCTCCGGCTACTAAATATCCTTTCTCTTTCAATAATTTAATCGCAGTCTGAGCACCTTCAACAGTGCGGCTCATCTCTTCAAAATAAACTGGGACTACACCACGATATAATGCACAAAGATTTAATGCACTTTGGTTACGAGAAAGTGCAAAAATAGGCAAACCGGAACTGATACGTGACATTAAGCGTGCAGTACGTCCTGTACTAGTCATTGCAATAATGGCAGCGGTTCCTTTCATATGGTTTGCTGCGTACATTGCAGACATAGCAACTGCTTCTTCAATTGAACCAAATTCAACATCCATACGATGACGAGAAACATTAATACTTGGCATTTTTTCTGCGCCTAGGCATACCTTAGCCATTGCTGCAACGGTTTCTGATGGGTATTGCCCAGCTGCTGTTTCTGCAGATAGCATTACTGCATCGGTTCCATCCAATACTGCATTAGCAACGTCCATTACTTCTGCACGAGTCGGCATAGGATTACTGATCATTGATTCCATCATTTGAGTCGCAGTAATAACTACTTTATTTAATTGACGAGAACGACGAATCAATTTTTTCTGTACGCCAACCAATTCAGGATCACCTATTTCAACCCCTAAATCACCACGAGCAACCATAATAACATCTGAAGCTTTGATAATATCATCAATTGATTCTGCTGTTGCAACTGTTTCTGCACGCTCTACCTTTGCCACAATTTTTGCATTTAATCCCGCTTCAATTGCTAATTTACGTGCATATTCAATATCTTCTCCAGAGCGAGGGAATGAAACTGCTAGATAGTCCACACCAATTTTTGCAGCAGTTAAAATATCCGCTTTATCTTTTTCGGTTAGTGCATCTGCAGATAATCCACCACCTAATTTATTGATGCCTTTATTATTAGAAAGAGGCCCACCTACAGTTACTTCAGTATACACTTTTTCGCCTTCAGTTGATAAAACCTTCAACTGAACTCGCCCATCATCCAATAATAAAATATCGCCTGGGACAACATCTTTCGGTAAATTTTTATAATCTAAGCCAACAGATTCCTGAGTACCCTCACCTTTCGGTAATTCAGCATCCAGTACAAATTTATCACCAACATTTAGAAAGATTTTACCATCTTTAAAAGTAGAAACTCGAATTTTTGGTCCTTGTAAATCACCAAGAATGGCAACCTGTTTTCCCAATTTTTTCGCAACTTCACGTACTTTTGCGGCACGGTTAATATGATCTTCTGCAGTACCATGAGAAAAGTTCATTCGCACCACATTTGCTCCGGCAGCAATAACTTTTTCTAAATTATTGCCTTTATCAGTCGCCGGACCTAAGGTTGTAACAATTTTCGTTCTTCTTAGTCTTCTAGACATGAATTGCTCCATAAGATAACAACATTACTTAAAAATATAAAAAACTAATTTATTGAGGAATGGTGCTTTTTTTGTCAAACACCTATAATAAAACGGTCGTGCATTATACGCTGATTTTTTGTGTAATGCGAGATCGAGCTAAGTAAATTTTTCTTAATCACTTGATATAGGTAGAGAATTTATGCATATCTTTATTATGCGTCACGGCGAAGCTGCTTTTTATGCGGCGAGCGATCGAGAGCGCCCTTTAACCGCTCGCGGCCAAGAACAGGCGCAACAACAAGGCGAATGGTTACAACAACAAGGGTGGCAGCCGGATTTTATGTTGGTCAGTCCCTATCTCCGTGCACAGCAAACATACCAACAGGTTTGTAAAGCATTAAACATTGCAGAAAATGGGGAAAACTGGGATAACTTAACTCCTTACGGTAATGCTTATCTAGTTGCAGATTATTTGGATACGTTAACTAAAGACGGCATAAAAAATGTGTTGCTTATTTCGCATTTGCCGTTAGTCGATGACATTGTACAGGCTTTAGGGGTGACCCAAGCAATTGCTTTTCATACCGCCACCTTAGTTGAGATCAACTACACTAACGGGAAAGGAACGCTATTACAAATTAAACAACCAGATATTTAAGCAAAAATGATGGGCTGATCACCCATCATTTCTATTAGTTAAGCCCTGCTTCCAGTTTTAGTTGTAACAAGCGTCGCTCTTCCACAGACAAAGCGGTGCCTTTTTCATTGGTAAGGATAAAGAAGTCCTCCGCTTTCTCACCGTTGGTTGTGATTTTCGCATTAGACAATGTTAATCGCTGCTGCGTAAAAATATCACTGATTATCGCCAATAATCCTGCTCTGTCTTTAGTAATTAATTCTAATTCTGTCTGTTCTGTTTTCTCAATATTTAAGAAACGGACTTCAAGCGGCACATTAAAATGTTGCAGTTTGCTGCTTCGGCGAGCGGTAGCGGTCGGCACACGTTTTTCTCCTTTTAACACTGCTTTCAAAACTTGAGCAATTTCATCTCTTCTCGGTTTACGTAATGCACTGCCGTCATTTTCAGTCACAATAAAACTGTCGAACACTTCTCCACTCTCGGCGGTGATAATCTGGGCATCGTGAATGCTCAAATTTTTTGCATCCAATGTTCTCACTACTTTATTAAACAGTTGCGGTTGATCAGCACAATAAATGAAAATTTCTGTTGCGCCACGTGAAAATCGGCTACTCACCAAAACCACAATTTCATTACTTAAATCGTCAATTTGGCACAGATATTCAGCGTGCCACGCCAGCTGTTTTGAGGTATTGCGTAAGAAATATTCTTGCGGACAGCGTTGCCATAACTGATTTACATCATTCACTTTGATTTGATATTTTTCCAACATTGGTTGCATCATATCGAGTGCTTTGATTCGGTTCTGTAAAATCTGAATGCTGTAATCAAGCGGTACTGAAATGCCTTGATCCAGCTGCTGTTTCGTATAGCGATAAAGCGTGGTTAATAATGTTTTTTTCCAGCTATTCCATAAGGTTTCATTGGTTGCGCAAATATCCGCCACCGTTAAACAAAGCAAATAATCCAACCGCGTTTTATTATTCACAATCTTGGCAAAATGGCTGATTTCCGCTGGATCGTGAATATCTCGCCTTTGTGCAACAATTGACATTTGTAGGTGCGATAACACCAACCAAGCCATAAATTCCGCATCCTGTTCACTGAAGTGATGTTTGATTGCAAAATCATACATATCAATCGCCCCCAATTCAGCGTGATCACCGGAGCGACCTTTAGCTATATCGTGAAATAAAGCGGCAAGATAAAGTTGAGGGCGCTTAGTCAATGTTAAGAAAATTTTATGACATAAAGGATAGGCTTCAGCACTGGTTTCATTAGCAAAATTCTCCAATTTAAGCAGTAAACGGATGGTATGCTCATCAACCGTATAGGCGTGAAACAGATCAAATTGCATTAAGCCGACAATATGCTTCCATTCCCGTAAATAGGCTTTCAGCACACCATAACGATGCATTGGCGCGAATGCTCTGGTAATACAATGCGGTTGTTGCAGAATCTGAATAAAATAACTTCTCGCCTGTGGCAATTCACTTAAATAACCTTGTTGATTCAGTAATGCAAGGCGTAATTGTCGCAATGTGCTGGAATGGATATAACTTTGCGGATAATGACAGAGTTGTAAAAACAGCTCAATCATCGTTTCCGGCTTGGTTTGGAAAATATCGTGACATTGTAACTGAATACTGTTATTCACCAAGCAAAATGCCGGACTGATAGCCACTCTTTCAGCAGATTTTGCACAACTCGGACACAAAAACTGTTCTTGATAATCCTGCATTAACACTTCACTTAACTGCATAATCTGTTGTGAATTGCGAAAATAGGCTTTCATCATTGTTTCCACTGCTTGATTACCAACGCCCTGATAACCTAGCATCCCACTAATTTTTAACTGACGCTCAAATAACAGACGGTTGTCATAACGTTTAATCACAAGATGTAAGGCATAACGAAGTTTAAACAGGAATGTTTGGCACTCAAATAATGCTTGATACTCTTCCGGATAAATAAAGCCGAAATGAAGCAAATCATCTAGATTTTTCGCTTTGAAATGGCGCCACGCAATCCAATAAAGTAAGTGCAAATCACGCAATCCGCCGGGGCTATATTTAAGATCGGGTTCTAAATTATAGGCTGTATTGTGATAACGTTGATAACGTTCATTTTTTTCTGCCACTTTTGCCGTAAAGAAGTCACGCATTGACCAAAAATCATCTTGATAAATATGTTGTGTCAACTTTTCAAATAACGGTTTATTTCCGGTTAGAAAACGAGATTCCAGTAAATTGGTTGCGATACTAATATCATTCCGCCCCTCTTCCAGACATTGCGGCAAGGTGCGAATACTATGCCCGACTTCAAAATGACAATCCCATAAAAATTGCACGAAATTGGCGATCTGCTGTTCTTGCTCTTCATCTAAGTTTTGGGAGGATAAAATCAAGAAATCTAAATCCGACAGCGGAAAAATTTCGCCACGCCCATAACCACCTACTGCGATTAATGCTAAATGCGGATAACTGTCCAATCGGAAATGGTGCCATAGCATCAATAACAGTTGATCACAAAGATCACTACGCTGTTTAATCAGACAGTAAATATCAATATTCTGACTAAAATTTTCCGTTTCAGTTGCTTTTAAATCGGCAAAAAATTGACGCACATTGGCAGGGGTAAACGGAATTTGGCTTAAATCTTGGGTGAATAGTGGTGTTTGCATAGAATTCCTGTATAAATTTGGTTGTTATGTTGATAACAATATTATTTTTTCAATAAAAAAGCGACCATTTCTTTTAAAAAAGGTCGCTTTTTTTAGAATTTTTTAATTATTTACCATTATTCGTTGGATATCATTCAGTTCTTCATCACGAATTGTCATCACTTCACAACCATTTTCGGTAACAACGATTTGATGTTCATACTGTGCGGAATGGCTACGGTCTTTAGTCTTAACTGTCCAGCCATCGCCCATTAAGCGAATTTCTTTTTTGCCGGCGTTGACCATTGGTTCAATCGTAAACACCATTCCCGGTTGTAAGATCACGCCACCATCATCTGCATAATAGTGTAAAACTTGTGGATCACTGTGAAACTCGGTGCCGATACCGTGACCACAATATTCACGCACTACAGAAAAGCCTTGTTTTTCCACATACTGTTGAATAACGCGCCCGATTTCATTTAAACGAATACCCGGTTTAACAGTACGCAATGCTAAATAGAGTGATTGTTGAGTAACTTCGCATAACTTTTTACTACGAATCGGTGGTTCGCCAACCATATACATTTTAGAATTATCACCGAAATAACCATCTTTAATCACAGTTACATCAATATTGAGAATATCACCATCTTTTAATTTCTTTTCATCATTCGGAATACCGTGACATACTACCTCATTAATTGAAATACATACTGATTTTGGAAAACCGTGATAATTTAAACAGGCTGGAATCACTTTTTGCTCATTTATCATATAATCGTGACAAATACGATCCAATTCGCCAGTAGTAACACCTGCTTTAACATAGGGTTCGATCATTACTAATACGTCTGAAGCGAGCTTACAGGCTATACGCAATTTTTCGATTTCTTCTGCTGTCCTTAATGGAATTGTCATTTTTTTCTCCAATTTGAAACTCTTAATTTTTCGATGGCTATCATACCATTATTTCAACGTTATCAATAACCTTTCAATGAAATTGTTGAACGATTTACTAGGTTATTAGATAATAGCCATACTATTAAGATAATTTACACTTCATCATAACTATTTAGTTTGTAACTATATGATGAAAAAACAATGAGGAGTTCAAGAATGAGTGATGATGTTTCCATTCCGCTAACTTTTACCGATGCGGCAGCACGTAAAGTAAAATTTTTAATTGAAGGCGAAGATAATCCAAATCTCAAATTACGTGTTTATATTACCGGTGGCGGTTGCAGCGGTTTCCAATATGGATTTACTTTTGATGAAAATGTGAATGAAGGCGATCTTACTATTGAAAATTCAGGCGTGACTTTGGTGGTTGACCCAATGAGCTTACAATACTTAATTGGGGGAACAGTAGATTATACTGAAGGATTGGAAGGTTCACGTTTTGTTGTTGATAATCCAAATGCGACAACAACCTGCGGTTGCGGTTCATCTTTCAGCATCTAATTTAAAAAGGCTATCCGAGCATAGCCTTCTTTTCTTATCTTAAGGGGGCATAAAATGGAATTTCAATTCTATCGCATTGATCGCAATACAATTAATGTCAGTTGTTCAATGGAACACGAAGCAGTTGCACGTTGGGCAAACAGTGAAATTCGTGGTGATTTGAACAAAATTGCTGAATTAATGGCAGTAATAAAAGCGTGTCATTCCGCCCCTTATGGCATCGACAAAATTATTCCGGGCAAGGAATTTTCCGTCCATATTAATCACGATGAAGTGATGGTTAAAGCCAATATTCTCTTTTCAGAAAAAAATTCTGATGAAATTTTAGAAGATGATCTTCAATTTTATGATGAAGAAAATATGGCAATTTGTGGATTGGAAGATTTTGAACACTTTTTAGCTGAATATCAGCAGTTTATCAAAGAGTAATTTTTAAGCATTATCTGTTTGATTTATCAACACAATGTTTCAAAAATGTAATTCATCGAAACGTTTTTTTCGAAGCGGATCACATTCTTGAACATTTCTTTTTATTAAGTTTTGAATTCAAAAAACACCTTATCTATCATAACGCTGAAAAAATTATTATTAATCAATTCATAAACTAAGGTGTGTGTATGTTAAATGAGCAAACTCTAAGTTCTGCAATGGAACAATCTTGTCCAAAAACGCATATTTGGAATAAATTTGATCTGGCGTGGGTGCTGAATTTATTCGGCACCGCCGTAGGCGCAGGTGTTTTATTTTTACCAATTAATGCCGGCAAAGGTGGTTTTTGGCCATTAGTCATTATGACCATAATAGTTGGACCTATGACCTATTTTGCCCATCGCGGATTGGCACGCTTTGTGCTCTCTTCCAGCAAACCGGGCAGCGATATAACCGAAGTGGTGGAGGAACATTTTGGTAAGACCGCCGGTAAATTAATTACGCTACTCTATTTCTTTGCTATTTTCCCTATTCTTCTTATTTATGGTAACGGCATTACCAATACTGTTGATTCATTTATGGTAAACCAATTAGGAATGGCTTCACCATCAAGGGTTTTACTGTCATTGATTTTAATCGGTAGCCTAATCGGTATTTTCCTATTGGGTGAAAAAGTGGTGTTAAAAGTAACGGAATGGTTGGTTTATCCGCTGGTATTTATTCTTTTTGCGTTGTCGATTTATCTTATTCCTGAATGGAACACCAGTATGTTGCAAGAAATGCCGAGCGGTGAGCAATTTTTATTAACATTATGGATTACCATTCCGGTGTTGGTTTTTTCATTTAATCACTCACCTGCTATTTCTTCCTTTGTGCTTTCACAGCAACGTCAATATAAATCTTTCACAACTACTGAACAACACGCCAGCAAAACATTAAAAGGCACAGCGACCATTTTATTAGTGTTTGTGATGTTCTTTGTTTTTAGTTGCGTTTTAACCTTAACACCGGAAGATTTGTTATTAGCCAAAGAACAAAATATTGCTATTCTCTCTTTCCTTGCCAATAAATTTGATAATCCTTATATCTCCTATCTTGGTCCTTTGGTTGCCTTTTTAGCGATTACCAGTTCATTTTTTGGTCATTATATGGGCGCAAGAGAGGGTTTACAGGGGTTATATCTCAAATTAAAAGGCGAAAACCAACATTCCGCGAATATTAATCATCGCCGTTTAAACCTTGTTTCAGCACTCTTTTTCTTATTATCACTTTGGGGTGTAGCGATTATCAACCCAAGCATTTTAGGTTTAATCGAATCTCTAGGCGGCCCTATTATCGCAATGATCTTGTTCATTATGCCGATGTATGCGATTAAACGTATTCCGGCAATGAAACGTTACAGCGGTAAGTTAAGCAATGTTTTTGTGGTGGTGATGGGGTTAATCGCTATTTCAAATATTGTCTATAATCTCGTGGCATAGTTCTCGCTTTTTCATTAAAATTTACATCCTTTGCCTTAGGTTAATGACCTAAGGCTATATTTATCAGAATAATAAAAAATTAGAGCGTATTATGATTAGTGTGTTTGATATGTATAAAATCGGCATAGGACCTTCAAGTTCTCATACTGTTGGCCCAATGAAAGCCGGTAAAGAATTTATTGATCATTTAGTAAAACAACAGCAATTAGAGCAAGTTACCCGGTTGCATATTGATGTCTATGGTTCGCTTTCTATGACCGGTCGCGGACATAATACCGACATAGCCATTATTCTCGGCTTAGCAGGATACTTGCCTGATAATGTGGATATTGATCACATTCCTCTCTTTATTGATCAGATTAAAAAACAGAAACGGTTTCCACTGGCATTAGCTCAGCACGAAATTGCTTTTGATTTTTATCAAGATATGCAATTTCATTCTACTTTTTTGCCATTGCATGAAAATGGTATGACAATCAGTGCCTATCATCAAGATGAATGCCTTTACAGCAATACATATTACTCTATTGGCGGTGGCTTCATTGTTGATGAAGCACATTTTCACCAAGAACAATCTTCTGAGCAACAAGTCCCCTTCCCTTATCAAAGTGCTGCCGATTTAATTCATCACTGCCAAGAAAACGGACTAGCTATTTCTGGCATTATGTTGCGTAATGAATTAGCGTTACATAGAAAAACGGAATTGGAGGCACATCTTGCCAAAGTTTGGCAAACAATGCAGGAATGTATCCAACACGGATTACATACAGATGGTTTATTGCCAGGCCCATTAAAAGTACCACGCCGTGCTGCTGGATTACGTCGCTTATTGGAAGCTAATAATTCATTATCAAATGACCCAATGAAAGTGATTGACTGGATTAATATGTATGCTTTAGCGGTAAATGAGGAAAATGCTGCTGGCGGTCGTGTTGTTACAGCACCAACGAATGGTGCTTGCGGTATTGTACCTGCAGTACTTGCCTATTATCAAAAATTTATTGCACCAATTAGCGATGAAGTGCGTGATTGTTATTTATTAACGACCAGTGCTATCGGTTCGCTTTATAAAATGAATGCCTCGATTTCCGGTGCTGAAGTAGGATGCCAAGGTGAGGTTGGTGTTGCCTGTTCAATGGCGGCAGCCGGTTTAACAGAAATTTTGGGCGGCACACCGGAACAGGTCTGTATGGCGGCGGAAATTGCAATGGAACATAATCTTGGATTAACTTGTGATCCGGTCGGTGGTCAGGTACAAGTACCTTGTATTGAGCGTAATGCAATTGCTTCCGTAAAAGCAATAAATGCCAGCAGAATGGCGTTACGTCGTAACACACAGCCACGAGTAACATTAGATAAAGTAATAGAAACAATGTATGAAACCGGCAAAGATATGAATGCCAAATATCGAGAAACTTCTCAGGGTGGTTTAGCTGTTAAGGTAATTTGTGATTAATTGCTAAAATTGAAAAAAGGGAAACATCACCGTTTCCCTTTTTTTATCAGCTGATTTATCAATAAAAAACAGCAGATAAGGTGATTAATTAAATTATGAGAAAAAATTGAGAAGTTCGGATAACGAAACTGATTGACGATAATAGCAATAATAGAATTAGACATTTATTGAAAGGATCGAATTTATTTATTCAATCCTTTATGCCGTATCAGCAGCGATTTGCCGCTTTTTCTAACGCATTACAAGAGCGTTTTTTATTTCCTGTTGTTCCGGAACAAACAGCATCAGAAGAAATTACTCCGGCAACCGTTGTAATATAACATTGATACTGTTTTTTCCCGATATTGGCAGTAAAGCGAATATCATCTAAACTCGCTTGACGATGACTGATTGTTACCTTATCTGCCGTTGTATTGAGTGCAAAAGCCGCTTTGCTTTGTAGTGAAGCATCAGAAATCACTGTATTGCCGACCATACCACAGCCACTTAATACTAAAATAGAAAAAAAAGAATAACATTTGCGCATTATTCTTCCTCCTTACTATTGCAATCCTGCGCCGCCTAATCCGATCAATGCCAATAACATCGGCGAAGTGATTAAGCCAATGAAAACTAAAACCCACGCTAGGATATTTAGACATATCCCTTTCGTATTTCTACTTTTTATCGCAAAAATAGTGCCGATTATCGCAATAATGGCAGCTAAAGGAACAAACACCATTCCCAAAAAGAGAATGCCTAAAACGGCAAAAATACAGACAATAATTGCCGCAGTTACCCAGTCTTTGTTTTTTGCGATAGTGCATCAGTCATATTTCCTCCTAATTTTTGATTTTGCACCTAAAACAGGTTCATTAGCGAACCTAAAATAGGTGCAATGAAAAAATTAAGATCATCTATTTATTCTCAGGAACAGGTGTTTTTACGTGAACTTTTTATTAAAAAACGTAAAACATTAGGTTTATCGCAACGGGTTTTATCCGACAGGCTCGGTGTTATTTATTCGCTGATAGGAAAGATTGAAACCGGCGACAGATGTTTGGATATTGTTGAATTTATTCAATATTGTATTGCTCTGGAATTAGAACCAACTGAAGTGTTGGCACAACTGCAACAGCAAATTCTATCGGCGAAGGAAGAAAAAGAGAAATAAAAAATGTCGAGTTTTAATTATACTCGACATTTTTCTTCTTGAGGTATTTTACAATAGTAGACAATTTTTCTCGCCACGCGAAAGCGTAATTAAACCGGAACGTACAATTTCAATGACGGAAGTTTCCTCTTTTAAGGCTTTAATAAAAGCGTTCAATTTTTCACTATCACCATTTAACTGAACGGTATAAGTTTTTGGCGTAACGTCGACAATCTGTCCACGATAAATATCTGCCATCCGTTTTACCTCTTCTCTCACCTGTCCTTGAGCTTTAACTTTAATCAGCAATACTTCTCTCTCCACGTGCTCGACATCACTTAGATTAATTACGCGATAGACATCGATTAATTTATGTAATTGCTTTTCAATCTGTTCCAATACCTGTTCATCACCATAAGCTTCAATTGTCATACGGGAAAGTGTCGGATCATCTGTCGGCGCAACGGTTAAACTTTCGATATTAAAAGCACGTTGTGAGAACAATCCAACGACACGAGATAACGCACCTGACTCATTTTCTAATAATACTGATAAAATTCTACGCATTATGATCTCTCCGTTTTGCTTAAATACATTTCATTCATTGCACCACCACGCATTTGCATTGGATAAACGTGTTCAGTTTCGTCAACACGAATATCGACAAATACCACTTTATCCTTAATTGCCAATGCTTCCGCTAATTTAGTTTCCAATTCGTCAGGATGTTCAATTCGCATTCCGATATGTCCATAAGCCTCAGCCAATTTTACAAAATCAGGTAATGAATCCATATAAGATTGTGAATGACGTCCAGCATAAATAATATCCTGCCATTGTTTTACCATTCCCAAGAAACGGTTATTTAAACTAACAATCACTATTGGTATTCCGTACTGTTTTGCCGTTGAAAGTTCTTGAATATTCATTTGAATACTGCCATCACCGGTTACACAGACAACGCTTGCTTCAGGATGTGCCAATTTCACCCCTAATGCTGCCGGCAAACCAAAACCCATTGTTCCCAATCCTCCTGAATTGATCCAACGACGCGGTTTAGCAAAAGGATAATGCAATGCTGCAAACATTTGATGTTGCCCTACATCTGAAGCAATATAAGCTTCTCCTTTAGTTAATTTATAAAGTGTTTCAATAACCTGCTGCGGTTTAATTACTTCACTATTTTTTTCATAATTTAAGCAATGTTTTTCTCGCCATTGTTCAATTTGTTGCCACCAATCAGATAACCATTGTTGTGCTTTCGCAATATCCTCTTCTGTTAACAAAGTTAAAAATTCATCTAATACCGTTTTCGCATCACCTACAATTGGAATATTAGCAATAACATTTTTTGAAATTGAAGTTGGATCAATATCAATATGAATCACTTGAGCATAAGGACAATATTTTGCCAAATTATTGGTAGTTCGGTCATCAAAACGTACTCCGATACCAATAATTAGATCACTCTGATGCATGGCGTTATTGGCTTCATAGGTGCCGTGCATACCAAGCATTCCAAGGAATTGTTTATCATCACCTGGGAAACCACCTAATCCCATTAAAGATGCAGTCACAGGAAGGTTTAAATTATGTGCAAATTGAGTTACTTCTTCAGTACAATTTGAAGTGATCACCCCACCACCAATAAACAAAACAGGACGCTTGGCAATTTGAATAGCTTTAAGTGCTTTCTTAATTTGTCCTTTATGTCCTTGTAAAGTCGGATTATAGGAACGCAAGTGTACCTCTTCCGGATAACTGTAATTATATTTGACTGCCGGATTAAGTACATCTTTCGGTAAATCAATAACAACTGGGCCAGGTCTACCAGTTGAAGCAATATAAAATGCTTTTTTCATAATATAAGGAATATCTTCTGCTTTCTTCACTAAAAAGCTATGTTTCACGACTGGTCTAGAAATACCGACCATATCACACTCTTGGAATGCATCGCTACCGATTAAATTCCCCATTACCTGACCGGATAGCACCACCAATGGAACAGAATCCATATAGGCTGTGGCAATTCCTGTAATAGTATTCGTTGCTCCAGGACCAGAAGTGATTAAAACACAACCAACTTTGCCTGTTGAACGTGCATAACCGTCTGCCATATGGACTGCCCCCTGCTCGTGACGTACTAAAATATGTTCAATACCGCCAAGTTGATGAATAGCATCATAAATATCTAGCACCGAACCACCGGGATAACCAAATAAATATTCCACACCCTGATCTCGTAATGATTGAACGACCATTTCCGCACCAGATAATTTTTTCATATCCTTCTCCATTTTCTTGTTTTATTGATGTTGTGATTTAGTTTTACTGCATATTTTTAACTTTGTCTATAGCAACACATATCGACAAATGAGAATAACTTTAGAAGTTAATGCTAAACAAGCAGCGTTTTAAAGAAAAAAATAAAATGATTTTAGAAAAAATCAAAAAAAATACGGCATAAAGCCGTATTTTATAAAATATAATTTTTATTTAATTTATTTTGAAATTTTCCGTTGAGATCTAAAAATGAAAAGTAAAATCGTCAACGCAACGGCAGTTATTACAAAACCTAAAATGGCTGAATCTGTAAAACCTACCCCGATATAACCAGCAAATGAAGCAACTGCAACTACTGCTGCGTAAGGCAATTGTGTTGTAACATGGTCAATATGGTTACAAGCTGCGCCAGTAGAAGACAAGATTGTAGTGTCGGATACTGGTGAGCAGTGGTCACCACACACAGCGCCCGCCATTACAGCTGATAAACAAGGCAACATTAATGCAGGATCGGCATTTGCTGCCATTGCTGCTGCAATTGGTAGCATAATTCCGAATGTCCCCCAACTTGTCCCAGTAGAGAAAGCCATAATAATGGCAAGAAGGAATAATAATGCAGGCAATAATTGTGTCATCATATTGCCACTGACAAGGCTAGCCAAATATTTTCCAGTATTAACATCACCAACGATAGTATTAATTGTCCAAGCAAAAAAGAGAATAGTAATTGCACCGGACATTGATTTAAAACCAAGAAGAATAGCTTTAATATAGTCAGTAAAACTGATGGTATTGAATACAAATAACGAAGCAACGACAAAAGAAATTAAACTACCAACAACCAGCGAAATACCAACAGTCGTGTTTTCAAATGCCCCTAAAACTGAAAAAGACTGCCCATTTTCCGTTAATGCTTGATATCCAGTATACATCATCATTGACACTGTACCGGCAATTAAAACTAAAATTGGTACGATTAAAGCACTAACTCGCCCTTTAACAACTTCTTCATCTTGTTGTTCACTGTTATGCTCTGCCTGTAATGCTTGATTTTCGTGGCGAGCCATTGAGCCGATATCAAAAGAGAAATAAGCAACGAAAAAGACAGTGATAATGGCAAATATTGCATAATAGTTCATCGCACTCATTGCCACAAATGCCCCCATCGGCGAATACTCTGTAATTGAATGTGTTGCTAATAATCCAGCAACAAGCGTCATAATATAAGCACCCCAACTTGAAATAGGCATCAATACACACATTGGTGCGGCGGTTGAATCCAAAATATAGGCCAATTTTGCACGAGAAACTTTAAATTTATCAGTTACCGGACGAGCAATTGCTCCCACAGCTAAACTATGGAAATAATCATCAATAAAAGTAAAAAATACCAAGCACGCAGTTAATAATTTTGCACCACGTCTATTTTTAATATGTCTTTGAGCCCAAGCAGCAAATGCCTGATTGCTTCCAGATACAGTTAGTAATGAAGTCAATGCACCCAACACTAATAAAAAAATAATAATATTCACATTATTATGATTAATACCGTCTTCACCATAGACTAATGATAAAACACTATTTTTAATATAAATTGCCGCATCAAGCGGATTGGCATTCGTCAACATTAATGCACCAACAACAATCCCTGTTGTTAATGATAAAAGCACACGCCTTGTTAGCATGGCTAATGTTAAAGCTAATAATGGCGGTACAATCGACCACACAGAAGAAGAAAAATCAGTAAGTTCCATAACGCTAACCTAATAAAAAGCAAAAGCGTCTAGCGAGTGTTCAAAAGGATTCACAAATAAGGAAGGATAAAAAAGATTAACCACCTTAACTCGTAGCGCTCCATAGTTAAACAAAAATAATACTATGACAGTATCGTCCCTTTCGGCAACGATCCCAACCAATTAAGATGACGCTTAATTGATTTCGGCGGTTATTCCTTTCCCTTCTTCTCAAAGCTGTCAGCTCAAAGAAGCTACTTATAATAATCGCACCTCTACTTCAGGTGGCTAAAAGATACAACAAGTGACAAAAAAAGCAAGTTCTTTTAAATTATATTTATTATTTAATTATTCTTTTATTAATTTTTATATTTACCTTTTCTATTATTTTCTATAAAATCACTTTGTTCTTTTTTATTCCAATACTATTAACATATCCATAGGAGAATTATTAATGGAAGAGTTATTAAAAACATTAAATAATATTCGCTCATTGCGCCTTGTAGCTCGTGAATTATCTTTTGAACAATTAATGACAATTTTCAGTAAATTTGAACAAGTTGTTGAAGAAAGAAAAGCAGAAGAAGAATCTAAAAAACAGAGTATTGCTGCTCATCAAGAAAAAATTGAAAAATATAAAGAATTATTAAAATCAGAAGGTATTTCTCCGGAAGAATTGTTAGAAGTGATGAGCTTACAAAAATTCAATCCATCTCAACATAAAAAACGGGCTCCTCGTCCTGCAAAATATCAATATACAGATTTGGATGGTTCTAGAAAAACTTGGACTGGTCAAGGTAGAACTCCAAAAGCAATGCAAATTCAGATTGACAAAGGTGCAACTTTAGAAAGCTTTGAAATTAAGTAATATTTATTATCCATTTTTAAGGTCTATTTTTTGAATAATAGACCTTTCTTTTTTCTTTTTGGGTTGAAATATGTAGATTATTCAAAATTATCTATCGTAATAAGCTCTTCTACCCTGTCACTTTTAATATAAAAGTTAATGCTACATTAATTTACAGTATATCCAAAAATGAATAATTCCTTCCCAAAATACACTTTTTGATAATCAGGTTTGCTCTTTATTATTGAATTTAGAGTTGTTAATTTTTCGATATAAAAAGCATTCTACTGATTTATTCCGAAAAGTTAAACTACAATTTTAAGGACTGAATCTGTATTTTTTCATTGCAGTCCGTCTTTTAGGTTGTAGTTGTAATCCTTCAATATCGAAATATAAACAGATTTAGTCAGATGTTACTTCTCTGTTTTGGAATGTTGAATTGAGCAATCAATGTTAGTCTAGAAACGGCAAACGTAAGATAGGTGAATAAAAAGGCTTTCGTAGTATTGAAAATAGCAATCAACGACTTGCTACTTACAAATTCGGCTATATTCAGCCATAAAAATCTGCACCCTATGTGTTGGATAATAAGACTAACTTTAGGGTGCAGATCACTCATTGGAAATGCTTTTTTAGTTTCGATCAATTATTTATTATACAATTCAAAATAACTTTTTGCTGCTTTTTGCCAACTGAAATCTTGGCTCATCGCAGTAGAACGTATTAAACTCCATTGTCGTGGTTTTTGCCAAATAGACAACATTTGATCAATAGCATAAAGAAAACCCTCCACATCTGCAAATTGGAACACAAAACCAGTTGCGATTTTTTGTTTTTGTGTTTCCGGTGTGGTGTCTACTACCGTATCAGCTAATCCACCGGTCGCACGCACTAGTGGCAAAGTACCATATTTTAAGCCGTATAATTGTGTTAACCCGCAAGGTTCAAAACGGCTCGGTACTAAAATAACATCACCACCAGCCACCATTTGGTGAGAAAGAGCTTCGTTATACGCAATCTTTACACCAATTTGTTGTGGGTATTTCGCTGCTAATTGACGTAAAGCTTCTTCAAAATGTGGTGCACCTGTTCCTAACACAGCCAATTGCACACCACGATTTATTAATGCTTCTGCAGCATTAATCACCAAATCTGCACCTTTTTGTTCCACTAAACGAGTAACCATTACTAACAAGGGTACAGTTTCTGTTTCTGTTAAACCGAATTCTGCCTGCAATACCTGTTTGTCTTTTTTCTTACCTTGCATTTTGCCGTGTTTATAGGTTTTAGCAATGTAGTTATCTGTTGCAGGATTCCAAACTTGATCGTCAACACCATTTAAGATACCGTGTAAGCGATTTTGGGCTGCTCGAGTTTGCAATAAACCATCAAAACCGTATGCCATACTAGGATCGGTAATCTCTTTAGCATAAGTTGGACTTACTGCTGTAATTTCATCGGCATAATACAAACCAGATTTAAGATAAGAAATTTGTCCGTAAAACTCCAAACCATCAACGTGGAAAAAGTGATATGGCAGCTGTAATTCCGCCATATGACGGGCATTAAACATACCTGCATAAGCTAAATTATGGATGGTAAAAATTTTCTTCAATGGTAATTGCCAAGCAGTAGCATAAGCTGCTGCCAAACCAGCTTGCCAATCGTGCATATGCATAACATCCGCCTCGCCCCACCACTGATCTGCTCCAGCGGCTAAGGAAGCTCCTACCCAACCAAGCGTTGCAAAGCGTAAATAGTTATCGGAATAATCCTGATAATATTCGTTATGATATGGATTACCACCGCGATCAAATAGATGTGGTGCATTAATTAAATAAATGCCAATGCCTTTATATTCTGCAAAACGAATTTCAATATGTCCGGCAAAACTGAATAAATGTAATGAATGTTGATGTTGCGGAAGTTTTTCTGCTACCGCCGGATACATTGGTAAAACGACCCTAACATTCATACCTTCCGCTTGTTGTGCAAATGGTAATGCACCCATTACATCAGCTAAACCGCCAGTTTTAATTAATGGGTATAATTCAGAACAAATATGAAGTACTTTCATTGATTTAACCTTAATTTTTTTAAGTAAAATATCCGCTTTATCAATAAAAAGCGGATATTTATTAAGACAGGAATAACAGATTACTCTTCTTTATCTGTTTTTGTTGCATCAATCGCTGATTCTTCTTGATCAAAAAGTTTTTCCAGCATTGGCTCTGTTACCAATACAATATCCCCTTTACTACTTATCCTAAAACGTTGACGATCCAATTCAAGATCTACACCAATTTTCATACCATCCGGAATGTGGCAATTACGATCAATAATACAACGACGTAATACGCAGTTTTTGCCAATTTTTACTTGAGGCAAAATAACTGCATATTCAATTTTTGATCCCTCGTCTACCCTAACGTGGTCAAACAGCACCGAATTACTGATTTCCGCATCAGTAATTACACTACTCCCCCCGATAAGTGAATTATCAATAGTTTGTTTATGTGGATGTTTATAGAAGAACTTTGTTGGTAGCGTTTGTTTAGGTACAGTACGAATCGGCCAGCTACTGTCAAACATATCCAGTTGAGGTTTTTCACTGACTAAATCAATATTTGCCGACCAGTAACTTTCCAAAGTACCTACATCACGCCAATAGATCAAACCTTGTGTATTTCTACCTTTGCTTGAACGTTCAAACGGATGGGCATAAAGCAATCCTTCTTTCACCATCGCCGGAATAATATCTTTACCGAAATCGTGAGAGGTATTTTCGTAACTAGCTTCACGTGCCAAAATATCATACAGATAATCAGCATCAAAAACATAAATTCCCATTGATGCCAAAGATGAATCAGGTTTATGTGGTAATGTTGGTGGATTTGACGGTTTTTCTACAAACTGTTCCACTTTTAATTTTTCATTTACCGCCATCACACCAAATGCCTTTGCATCCTCTTTCGGCACTTCAATACAACCTACAGTTGCCTTACCACCGAATTCAATATGATCTTCAATCATACGCATATAATCCATCTTATAAATATGGTCGCCGGCAAGAATAAGCACATATTTAGGACGATAATGATCTTTCATAATTGGAACATTTTGCCATACCGCATCCGCCGTACCTCGATACCAAGTAGAATCATTTAATTGCTGACGAGCCGGCAACATATCCACGAAATGTCCTCGTTCTCGCGGTAAAAATGACCAACCGTGTTGTAAATGACGTAATAACGAATGTGCTTCGTATTGCGTAATTACCCCAATTTTTAATAAACCTGAATTAAGACAATTAGATAAGGCAAAGTCAATAATACGATGTGCCCCTCCAAAGTAAACAGCAGGTTTCGCTCGACGATCGGTCATTTCGTGCAAACGAGAACCTCGTCCCCCAGCTAAAATAAGAACTAACGTATCATTGGCAATGCTTTCACGCGTTGGGATAGCGTTTTTCGTTGTAGTGGCTGTTGCTGCGCTCATAATATTCTCCTGTGGTTATCGTTTTTCAATAAGTGATTGCATTAAAATAACAACTCCCAGATGTGCCACAATCGCTTGAGATTGTTCGATCCTGAGACCCTCGCCAAACCGTTTCTGCCAAATTCCGGCTGGAAGCTGAAAAATTTGCTCACCACGATTAGCATTAAAAAGTAATAGATACTTTCCTTGTAATAACAACGCTAAGGCTCGTCCCTGTTGCCAATCTTGTGTTTGCATCGGTTCGCCCTGAGGGGTAAACCATTGTGCATTTTCGGTATTCCACCAATCATCATAAATACCGGTTATCGCCATTTCTTTACGTAAAGCGATGAGATCTACCACATATTGTTGCAATTCTGTATCTGTTTCTTGCCAATTTAACCACGTCAATTCATTATCTTGACAATAACAATTATTATTGCCCTGCTGGCTATGACCAATTTCATCTCCTGCCAATAACATAGGCGTTCCTAATGCCAATAACTCTGTTGCCAACAATGCTTTTTTACTGAATATACGTTGTTGTTTAATATCAATATCGTCAGTTTCTCCCTCTACACCGTGATTAAAAGAAAAATTATGATTATCTCCATCACGATTATCTTCGCCGTTATCCCAATTATGCTTTTCGTTATAACTGACCAAATCCTGTAAATTAAAGCCATCATGTGCGGTAACAAAATTTATTGAACAATGAGGAGAACGATATTGATGTTGAAAAGTGTCCGCACTACCGGCAAAGCGTTGTGCTAATACACCAAGCTGTTGACTATCTCTTAACCAGAAACGGCGAATATCACCACGGAAACGATCATTCCATTCAGCAAAAAAATCAGGGAAAGATCCTAATTGATAACCACCTGAACCAATATCCCAAGGTTCAGCGATCAGCTTACAATTTGCTAAAACAGGATCTTGTTGTAGTGCAGTAAAAAAAGCAGCTTTTGCATTGAATTGTGGCGTTCTACCCAATACGGCTGCCAAATCAAAGCGAAAACCATCAATATGAAATTCTTTGACCCAATAACGCAGACAATCCATTACCCACTGTAATACACGAGGTTCTGATAGATTTAAACTATTTCCACAACCAGTCCAATTTTCATATTGCTGTTGGTGATGCCAATAATAAAGGTAATTATCAATGCCTCGCTGACAAAGCGTTGGTCCGGAAATATCATTTTCCGCCGTATGGTTAAAAACTACATCCAAAATCACTTCAATCCCCATTCGGTGCAAGGCTCTTACTACAGATTTCAATTCTAATGATACAGCTTTTATTGATGATAACCTTTGATCTGGGGCAAAATGTGCTAACACATTGTAGCCCCAATAGTTTCTTTTATGTTTTTGCTGTAGATGAGGTTCATCTAAATGCAACATTATTGGCAATAATTCTACTGCAGTTACCCCTAAGTTTCGCAAATATGCTAAACTAGATTCATCAGCTAACCCCGAAAATGTTCCTCTTGATGCTACAGATATAGCATTATTTAATTTAGAAAATCCTTTAACGTGTAATTCATAAATAATAGTTTGAGACCAAGGTGTTCGTGGAGCTTGATCATCTTGCCAATCAAAATCATCTTCAGTAATAACACTTTTCGGTGCAAGCCAAGCATTGTTTTCTTGATTATTCCAGTGGAATAGCTTTAATTGATCAAAAGTGAACAATGAAGGCAAATCCTCTACTGCTCGACTATAGGGATCAATCAACAATTTAGTGACATTGTAACAATAAGGAAGCCCCGTATCGCCCTCTAAACGAAAACCATATTTCTGCCCTACATCAACATCAACTACAAAAAGAGTAAAGCAATCTTGCTGTCTGAACATTGAATAACGAGTTTCGTGGCTATGCTCATCAAACAGGCAAAGCCAAGCTTTGGTAGCGTGGGGTGCAACTAAAACAAAATTAAAGCCTTTTTTGCCAGCAAATTCGGCACGATGACAACCAATCGGATAATCATAACCAATAAAGACCTGCTTTTTCTCTATCTCAAATTCTCTAATTGAACCTGATTTCAGCCGTTTAAGATGATGAACCATAACTACTTAATCCCTATGCTACATAATCATTATTTATTAGTTTTTCGTTTCACTGATTTCGCTTTTTTAGCCGGTTTTCTTTTGGAAGCCGTTTTACTTACTTTACTATTATTAGTATCTGAAAGGATTTCTTTTCCCTTGGTTGCTACAGTAACCGCTTGCTGTGCTGTTGTAGCTTCTGCCAGTTTCGCATCATCATTTTCATCATCCTCTGCATTTTCCAATACAAAATAACTTGCACCTAGTGGCGGCACATCAATGCTGATTGAGTTAGCTTTACCGTGGCTTTCGATTTTTTCACTCCAAACGCCTTCACCGTTATTCACACCGCTACCTTTATAGGACGCATCATCGGAATTCAGCACCTCACGATAAAATCCTGCTTTACGCACACCAAAACGGTAATTATGACGAACTTCAGGAGTAAAATTACACACGACAACTACGGTATCACCGTTTTTCGCATAACGAGCAAATACTAAAACCGATTGTTCCGCATCATCCACAACTAACCATTCAAAACCATTAGGATGCTGATCCTGCTGCCACAATGCTGGATAACGTTGATAAAGATGATTTAAATCTCGCACCCATTTTTGAACACCATTATGCCAACCATCGTATTCGTCATTGAGCAAGAACCAATCCAAACTTTCTTGATAATTCCATTCTCTGCCTTGAGCAAACTCATTCCCCATAAAGAGCAGTTTTTTACCCGGAAAGCCCCACATATAACCGTAATAAACACGTAAATTAGCGAATTGTTTCCAGCAATCACCCGGCATTTTGCTTAACAAAGAGCCTTTGCCGTGGACCACCTCATCATGCGATAATGGCAACACAAAATGTTCGCTATATTGATACATCATCCCGAATGTTAATAAATTATGGTGATACTTACGATAAATCGGATCTAATTTCATATAACGCAACGTATCATTCATCCAGCCCATATTCCACTTAAATTGGAAACCTAAACCGCCGCTTTTTGTATCGTGGCTAACGCCTGGAAATGCGGTACTCTCTTCCGCAATCGCCAATACCCCACGCTGTTCATCCTGTAATAACGCATTGGTACGCTGTAAAAAATTGATCGCTTCCAAATTTTCACGCCCACCATATTGATTCGGGATCCACTCGCCATTTGCACGGCTGTAATCTCGATAAATCATTGAGGCAACCGCATCAACCCGCAAACCGTCAAAACCGTAACGTTCTATCCAATACAATGCATTACCACTTAGATAGTTACGCACTTCATTACGTCCAAAGTTGTAAATCAATGTATTCCAATCTTGGTGATAACCTTCTCGTGGATCAGCGTGTTCATATAATGCTGTGCCATCAAATTTACGCAAACCGTAATCATCTGTTGGGAAATGACCAACAACCCAATCTAACAACACATAAATTCCTGCTTCGTGTGCTTTTTCAAGGAAATGGCATAATCCTGTTGCATCACCAAAACGACTGGTTGGAGCATATAATCCTAACGGTTGGTAACCCCACGAACCATCAAATGGAAATTCTGATAATGGCAATAATTCAATATGAGTGAAACCCATTTCTTTTACATAAGGAATCAATTCATCTGCGATTTGCTCATAGCTTAGCCAGTAATTATTTTCTAAATTGCGTCGCCAAGATCCCAAATGCACTTCATAAATACTGATCGGTGCATCAATCGCATTCGCTTTCGCTCGTTCTGCATTATACGGTTGTTTTGGTGGCAATTTTGTAACAACCGAAGCTGTCTCCGGACGCAATTGTGCAGCAAAGGCATAAGGATCCGATTTCAAACGCAAATTACCATTTGCATCCAAAATTTCAAATTTATATAGACTGCCTTCATTAATATTAGGAATAAAGATTTCCCAGATGCCACTTTCCTGATGAAAGCGCATAACGTGACGACGACCATCCCATTGGTTAAAATCACCGACCACAGAAACACGACGAGCATTTGGCGCCCAAACACTAAAGTTGACCCCAGAGACATAACTATTTTCAGTTAAATGCGCCCCCATCGCTTCATACGGACGATGATGTGTCCCTTCTCTTAATAGCCAGTTATCCAACTCAAACAAACAGGATGGAAATCGATAAGGATCTTCCTGATAGATCGCTTCTGCACTGTTTTCATATTGAATTTTAAATACATAATGCAGATTGACCTCAGAATGTGGCGATAATGCAACAAAAAATCCACGTTCATCGACAGCTTTCATTGTAGCTAAACAATGATTTCTATCACGATTATAAATTTCTACCTGTTTTGCATTCGGCAATAAGGCTCGAATCATTAGCCCCTGCTCTGTCATATGTGGGCCTAAGAAAGAGAACGGATCAGCGTGTACCGCATTAAATAACTGTTCGATTTGGTTATAATCAAGGGTAACCATACTATTTTTTCCTAATAAAATAAATTTGAGACTATCTTGATAACATTCCGCCGCCACCTCTGTCGGCAAGGTTTGTCTTGTAGCAATAATTTGACGTAAATCACGATGCAATTCTTGAATAATTTTCGGATCAAGTAATGAATTCGGCAAACGATACCGCCAATTCGGATACGCTTTTGCTACTCCCGGAATATTGAATGATGAAGTAACTCCTAATAAATTTTCTGGCTGCAAGGCAAATAATTGACTTTTACTTACTGCACCTAACTGATGTATCGCCAAGTTCAGTTCATTCGTCAAAGAAAAGTCCCGTGGGAATGTTGGCAATAATTTTGCCTGTTTTAATGTTTGGATAAAGCGTAATTTATCATCAGATCGTTGTTGCAGTGCTTTTTCATATTTATCCTGTTGTAACACTCCGAGCTGATACATTGTTTCAATGTCGGTTGCCTGCCAAAAACCGCTCACTGGTGCTAAATCGTGAGTACTGACTACCGCTAATGCATTTCTTTTATATTGTTCCGGCAATAAATAACCATCGTAACTACGATTGAAATACATCACTGCATAAGAATAAACACCATAACGATCCAACCATTGACGCACTTCTGGTGGCACAATTCCCAAATCCTCGCCAACAATCAAACAATGACAACGATGGCTTTCAATTGCCAACACTGCCATCATTTCATCAATTGGATAATGAACATAAGCACCATTTGCTGCATTATTGCCCGAAGTAATCCACCATAAACGATACAGCGCCATTACATGATCAATACGCAAAATACCATAATTTAACATATTGGCTCGCCATAATTTAATCAACGGTTGATAGCCCAACGCACGTAATTGTTGCGGTTGTAACGGAGGCAATTGCCAGTTCTGTCCTGCCGGGCCAAGTTCATCCGGTGGTGCACCAACAGAGGCCTGTAAACAAAATAGCTGACGATCACACCAAGTATCTGAACCACCACGCGCCACACCAACTGCTAAATCACCGTAAAGTCCTAATTCTACACCAGACCGTGTTAAGGATTTTCGTACTGATGCAAGTTGATCGTGCATCAACCACTGCAACCACATATAAAATTCGATTTGTATCTTATTTTTTGCAGCGAATTGCTTTACCTCTTTACTATAAGGTGTTTGATAAGCGCTTTCCCAAGCAAACCAGCCTAAAAGCTGGTCATCTATTTCTTCTTTTTGCTGTTGAGAAAAAGTATGATCCAAAGCTTCAAAAAGACCGTGCAAATAAAGAGATTCACCTTGTTGGGCAACAAATTGAGCAAATTCTTGACGGCGAGCATCAAACTGCTTTTCACGTTTAAATGCTCGATAAGCAATACGCAATGCTTCCAATTTTATCTGCCAAATACCAGAATAATCTACCCAAGCACTCTCTTGCAGCTGGATCAATTGTTGTTGAACAGAATCATCATTAAACCACGTAATAAACGCGCTTGAAGTTGCTTCAGGCAAAAGATCTACTGCTAAATAAATCGGATTTAACCATCGGCGAGATGACGGGCTATAAGGACTCGCCCATTCAGGATGTGCCGGAAACAGTGCATGCAACGGGTTAATCCCAATAAAATCAATACCATCCTTTGCATACTCTACCGCAATTGCCTCTAAATCGGCTAAATCACCAATTCCCCAATTTCGCGGTGAACGTAAACTATAAAGCTGAACATTTAAGCCACTGACTTTATTACCATTACTTAATAAGGTTGGCTGATAAATTTTCGCTGGTGCAACCAATAAACAGTAGCGAGCATAATTTGTTATCAAATAGTAATAACCCATCGATAACGGCATAAACTTAATATATTCTCTGCTCTGAAAGTCCCAGCTATTTTCAATTTTTTCATTATTTTCATTTAAAAGCTGGTATGGTATTTCATCATCTGCAAAATTAAGCTTTTGCCAGTCCAAATATTCTACTGTTTCTGCATTTAACACAAAGACATTTTTAAACTGTCCTACACTATTTTGCTCAGGTTTCAACCACGAAATTAATTGAGATAAGACAGTATCATCAACATCAATTTTCTGTCCTTCCAACGTATAATAGAAAGGCGAAACACCAACAGCACGAGCTTGCTGTTCCAGTTGAGATCTTCTTGAAATGAGTCCATTAGAGGAACCAGAAGTCGATAATTCCACGAGATTCTCCACAAAATACAACAGTATCTCCACGACATACTTCATCATACTGCTACAAGCATCGTTCCTATCAAGCACAAGCAATCGTTTGCTCTGTAGTAAATATGATAAAACGAATAAGTATTTTATACTCTCTTTTTAGTATAAAACCTACTGTAATATGTCAAAGTTATGATCTCGCCCACAATATTTTTGATTTTTTGCTTATTTTTTATGAAAGGGATTGAAAAAAGTCACTAAAAAATGAAAATGATATGGAAACATCACCCCATCATTTCTCTCAAATTATGTATTATTGTAAAACTGATAAGCTTCATCAATTGAAGAGAACTGTAGCCAAAAACATACAAATTGTAAAATGCTTGAATCAGTTATTATGTTATTACACATATTATCCGAGTATCGTCACCGTATTTAATCATCTTTTTAAACTATTTCTTCCAACAAGTCTGACCAGATTGATACCTCTTTTTAGTTAAAATAACTGTCTTTTACTATTTGAGAAAAAAGGATTATTCTTGAAAAGTTTAAATCATCTTATTAATTCTTCCATTTTAATGGCATATTTAATTTGTTTAGGTTGGTCTATTGCTTATGTCTGTGGTTGGGCTAGAGCATATTATTACGGTTATTCTTGGGAGTTGGTAGAAGTTGGCACTTCAAATATTGCTCGAAGTTTGGGCTATGTTGTCTTTTTTTCAATTATTATCACTATTTTCTACTCTTGTGGTATGTATGTTTTGCATTTAGTTAAAAAATATTGTCCACAGGATATTGTACGATCAATAAGGTTATTTATTGTTCTAACAACCGTATTATCTCCAATTGCAGTTGTGTTGTTTCTCTTTATGAAAGAGATAGACTACACCCCAATTATTATTTATCTATTATTGTCTATCCCAACTTCTATCGTTTTTAATAAAACTGTTTCTACTTTTCGACTGCAAGATCTTATACAGATAATCAATAGGCAAAAAATAAATGCTATGCTTGTAATGTCAGCTGTCTATATTTATTTTATTCTTTCTGCCTTTTTGGTTGGATATGTTAGCCCAATTTTAATTTCAGAATATGCAACTATTTTATTTGAAGGACAACCTTATTATGTTCTATCTACCAATAATAATATTTTAATATTATCAAAATCTCTTGAAAGAGATAATAAGCAATTTTTTGTCTTTCCTTGCCAACTAAGCCCTAACCGACTTTGTTCATTAAATATGATTGATACTGAAAAAGTAGGTGTCACCCTTTGTAATAAATAGCCAATGAAAATTGGCTATTTACATTATTAGATCTACACCCACATCAATCAGTACAAAAATAGCAGCATCTCCGCCCCATTCTTTAGTAGCATAATGCAATGCGATGACTTTTGGATGCTGTACCAACCAGCGAGGTATTTGATTTTTTAAAGTATGATTGCCATACCCTGTCATAATACAAGCGCAGGGTAAATGTTCTCTTTCACAAGCTAATATTAATGAAGCCAGTTCTTGTTTCGCTTGTTCTTTGGTTAATCCGTGTAAATCTAAAAAAAGATCCGGAATAAAATCACCTCGACGTAAGCGTTTTAAAACATAACTATCTTCACCTTCTCGTAAATAGCGCATTGTTTGCGTATCAAGCAATGGCTCATATTCATCAGAAAAATAAAATAGCGCATCTTCTTTTTCACGGATTTCTTTAATCTGTTGTTTTTGTTTTATAACTTGCTTACGTTTAGCGGTAAAGGTTATTTTATCCTGTTTAAAGGGCTTTATTCCTTTGACAAACTCACGAAACAAAGCTTTATCTTCATTATCCATTAACTGTCTCCTTGATAGTTGTCAGTTATTCTAACACATACACTTTAATGCGAAAATGTGGTATAACTGCAATATCTTTTTTCAAGCAATACAATGATTTTTATGACTGAACAACCTCTTTTTAATCAAGATATTATTGAAGAAATTCAACTTCATTCGCCTTTATCCAGCTTGCATACTATTCAAGACTTTTTGCGTTGGACGTATAGCTATTTTAATGCTTCCGATATTTTTTACGGTCACGGTTTTGATAATGCGTGGGATGAAGCTGTACAACTCGTACTTTCTACCCTTCATCTACCATTAGATATACCCACTGAACTATATCAATCACGTTTGACCGATATAGAAAAACAGAAATTACTATCGCTTATCACGGATAGAATTGAAACGAGAAAACCGGTAGCTTATCTTACACGTAGCGCTTGGTTCTGCGGTTTGCAGTTTTACGTTGATGAACGGGTAATTATTCCACGTTCGCCAATAGGCGAATTAATTCAAGACGGTTTCACTGGTGTATTGCGTAGCGAACCTAAACGCATTTTAGATATGTGTACTGGTAGTGGTTGTATTGCTATTGCCTGTGCAAACAAATTTCCAAATGCTGAAATTGACGCTGTCGATATTTCATTAGATGCATTGAATGTTGCCGAAATCAACATCGCCAACCATCACCTTGAACATCAAGTGTTCCCATTGCAATCTGATTTATTCAATAATTTGCCAAAAGAGGGGTATGATCTGATTGTCAGCAATCCGCCTTATGTTGATGCTGAAGACCTTGCAAATATGCCCGAAGAATTTTCACACGAACCGGTATTAGCACTTGAAGCTGGCAATGATGGTTTAATTTTAGCGAAAAGAATTATTGCTGCCGCGCCGGAATATTTAAATGATAACGGTGTATTAGTTTGCGAAGTAGGCAATAGTATGGTGCATTTAATTGAACAATTTCCAACCGTACCGTTTGAGTGGATTAAATTCAAACACGGTGGTGACGGCGTATTTATGTTAACTAAACAACAGTTACTCAGCATTCAAGATCAATTCAAACAGTATCTTTAATTCCTTCAATTTCAGTGGGGCATTTGCCCCACTTTTTTGGTTAAATAATTCAAGAGAAATAGTTAACTTATACCGATTCAAATAACGCAATGAATCACCTATCTGATGCTAGTTGCAGTATTCATTATATCAATCTGAATATAATTCTCTTTTTACTTTTAGCTTTACATTTCGTGACTATCATCACATCTTTTCTTTATGATTTTATTATAATAAAAACTTTATCAAACTAATATTTAGAAGGAACTTGAATATGAAGAAAGTATTTAAACTCACTGTAACTACTCTTTCTGTATTTATAGCCTGTAATGTTTATTCATCAGCACCAACAGTTGAAGTTTTACAGCCACAAATACAATACCAAAACCTTATCTCACAACGCCAAACAGTTGATAATTTATTGGAACAAGCACTTGAAATACAAAAATCTCCTGCAAGAGTTTCAAACTCAGGCTTTACCGCTAAGCTACCAAGTAATATGGAACAAATTTCCAATATTTTATTAACAGCCCATAAATTAGAACCATATAGAATAGACTTTGTTCTTGGTGCTGCAAATGCGAATATCTATAACGGGAATGTAGATAAAGCTATTGAATTATATAAAGAAACATTAAATATTGCGCCGGATGATGTCAAAACAAATATGTATTTATCCAGTTGGTATCGTTATCAAAATGATCCTCAAAATAGTGAAAAATATTTAAAACATTTAGAACAAATTGCACCAGAAAAAGCCTCTTTATTGAAACAAATGTTTGCAACTATTGATAAAGTAACTAAATTACCGATTACAGATAAATTAGATCGAAAATTAACGCAAAATGATGCCATTATAACTTTAGGTTATGCGCTAGATCCTGATGGAAGTATGAATGATGTTCTCATTCAGCGATTACAAAAAACATTAGAACTTGCTAAACAAAACCCTGAATCTCTCATTATCGTGACCGGTGGCGTTCCAAAAAATAATCAAACTGAAGGTAACTTAATGAAAGATTGGTTAATTAAGCAAGGTATTGAAGGTAAAAGAATTTTTGCAGAAAATTATGCTCGTTCTACAGTCGAAAATACCTTATTCTCCCGTTATGCTTTAGCTCACCATAATATTAAACATACCGTTTTAATTAGTTCAGGTAGCCACGTCAGACGAGGTCAAACCTTGCTTGAACTCGCTGTTAAAGAATCGGGCCCGCAAGGTATAACTATTGAAACTGTTGCAGCACTGGATAAGCCTATTGCTGATTTACAAAAAGTTTCAGACAAGGAACTTTTAGGTATTTATCGCGATAGTTTAATCATTTTGGGATTACCAATGTTTAATAGCGGCGTACTTCACGATTAATTCAAAAATAATGGCGGAATGTTAATACCGCCATTCCTCTAAAACTTATCTTTTGCTTTACGTAATGCAATAAATTCTTCGACACTCTTACAACGTAAAAAAGGATTTAATGCTTTTTCTAAAGCTAATGTTGTCGGTAGTGTCGGTTTTTGCTCTCTGCGTAATTTCTCTATCTGTTGCGCATAATCTTGAAGAACATCGCTATTTTCTACCGTTTGCGCGAAGCGTAAATTACTCAACGTGTATTCGTGAGCGGTACAAATTATCGTATCATCCGGCAGCTGTTTAATTTTCTGTAAGGAAGCAAACATTTGCTGATAATCCTCTGTAAAAACCCTGCCACAACCCAAAGAAAATAAGGTATCACCACAAAAGAGATAATTATCCACCAGATAACTTAAATGACCTGCTGTATGTCCTCCGGTTTCCAAAATACGAATGGAATAATAAGGCGTATGTTGCATACCGGCACTGACAATATGTGTGGCTAAATTTCCCACTTCTGCTGGAGCATAAATCGGTGCAAACGGATAATATTTACGCAATTCAGCTACACCACCAGTATGATCACTATGATTATGAGTAATTAAAATTGCTTCAATTTTAAGTTGGTGTTGCTGTAAAAAATCTTCAACCATCTCAGCTTCTGATGGATCAACAATTAATGCGTGCTGATTATCTCTGCTGTAACACCAAATATAGTTATCACTCAATGCCGGAATTGCCTTTAATAGCATCCTCTTACTCCTTTTCCTTAAAAATCTGTTTAATTTGCTGTGCCAAACCGCTGTAACGCTGGGTTTGTGTTCGCACTGCCGTTTTCCAAATCGTTTCCCGACTAAATACCGTAAACTCCTGTTTCGCTCGGGTAATTGCGGTATAGATAAGTTCTTTACTCAACAGCGGATTATATTCTGTCGGCAATACCAGCACGGTACGCGTAAATTCAGAACCCTGCGATTTATGTACGGTCATCACATAAGCCGGCTCAACACTAGGCACTCGGCTTGATAACACTTCACGGAATCCTTGCTCTGCTTCAAACCAAACTTTTAGAGCACCATTTTTATCAGGTAATACCAGACCTATATCGCCATTAAACAAGCGACTGTTGTTATCATTTTGCAAAACAATCACCGGCTTACCGAGATACCATTCGTGTGCGTGTTGAAAACGGATATATTTCTTACGCCGTAACTGTTCTGCAATACGTTGATTTAACTGCTCCACACCGAATTGCCCGTTACGCAATGCACTTAACAAACGTGCTTGTTTAAATAACATAAACGCCTTTGCAATCTCTGCCGTCTGCCAATTATTTTCACTTTGTACAAATTGAAAATAATCGGAATAAAGTTGAACCGCAAAATCCACCACCTGTTGATTGCTTGCTTCACCTTGTCGAAATAACGGCAGCACACGAATATCGTTATATTCAGCAAAAAGTTGCCAGCTTTCTTCAGCTTGACGTTGATTAACCGCCTTTGCCAACTGCCCAATTCCGGTATTTTGATTAAAACGATAGCTATGTTGCAAATGACAAAGCGTGTCACGAATAAAGTTCAGTTCATTACTAAATGCAAGCTGCTGTTCACAAACTGTTGCTAAAAAAGTCGCTTGTCGCTGGCTGTAATCAAATGATAAAAATTGCCCCAATTCCGCCATAATTGCACCGCTTTCCACCGAAGCCAATTGATCTTTATCACCTAAAAAGATCAATTTCGTACTCGGTTTTATGCCACGCAACAGTGTTGCCATCAATGCTAAATTAATCATTGAGGCTTCATCAATCACTAACACATCAATATTGAGCGGCTGTTGCTGATGATAACGTGGTTGGCTGTTGGGACGCATCCCCAATAAACGGTGAATGGTGGCTGCTTCCTGTGGCAACGTTTGTGATAAATCAAGCGGTAAATGAATGTTTTGAATCGCCTGATGTAATGATTCCGTTAATCGTGTTGCTGCTTTTCCGGTCGGTGCGGCTAATCGAATATTGAGCCAAGACTGGTTGCGTATTTTCTGCAACCATTGCAAACCAAGCAACAATTTGGCAACCGTTGTCGTTTTTCCTGTACCTGGGCCACCAGAAATAAAACTGATTGTTGATGAAAATGCCGTCGCTACCGCAATTTTCTGCCAGTCTGGCGATTGCTGAGAATGTGGAAATAATATTTTCAAAATTCGTTTCAAATCCATCAATTCATTTTGTTGATAGTGAATTAATCGACTATCGCTTAAACGTGCTGCGACATAGTGTTCATCTTGCCAAATTCGATGAAAATAGAGTGCATCAATTTCACCAATTTTTTTGCATACAATCGGTGTATTTTGCTGATCATTCACCGAAAAAGCCGGATGTTGTACTAAATTTGCTAACAATGCTTTCACATCATAAGGCACAAGCACATTCTCAATTTGTTGCAACAATGCCTGCTGTTCCGGCTGATATTTCAACTCGAACGGATTTTCTAATACACTTTTTGTCAAAAACAGACAACTATGCCCTTGTTGATTAGCAAAACTTAATAATGCAGCAAATAATGTAGCCAAATCATTAATCTCTTTTGTTTGCAACCGCCCTTGCCGTGCGATGTAATCGGCAAAATAGTAATCAATATTTTCAATCAATTTTTGATCACGTAATTGTTGTAATAATGCCAACATCATTCACCCCACAATTGATCCAATTTTTCAATCAATTCAACAGACGGCTTCGTAAAATAAACCCCTGTTTGCGCATTATTCTGCACCGCCATTCCACGTAAAAACAGATAAAACACGCCACCGAAATGTGTTTCATAGCGATAATTCGGATCACGCCATTTCAGATAACGATGTAATGCCAAACTGTAAATCAAATATTGCAAATCGTAACGTTGCGATGAGATCGCTTTTGCCAATTTATCCGGCTGATAATATTCGATACCATCTCCTAAAAAATTACTTTTATAATCAATTAGATAATATTTTCCATTCTGTCTAACAACCAGATCAACAAACCCTCGAATAACACCTTGAATCTCTTCAATCTGCACCGGATGTTGTTGATCATACAAAGGATGGTATTGTCTTAATATTTGGTTTAACTGTTGTTGATTAAATAAATTACCCAATTTGAGATAGAACTGCATTTCCGTTAATTTATCTGTCGAAGCAACATTTGCCAAACAGCCCATTTCCGGCAATGGCTGTTGCAAAATATTGCTAAACCAAACATGTAATGGCTCAAGCCACTGTTCATCCAAACCAAGATACTGACATAAAGTTTGCAATGATTGAGTTCTAAGCGGTTGGGTAAAATCCAATTTTTCTAAAAATCCGTGCAGTACTGAACCTACTCCTGCTCCTTTCGGCAGATCAAACGGAGTAAAATGTGGCGGATAAATAGAAAGCGGCATTACCGGAGGCGCTGTTTCTTCATCATCTATTTCAATCGCATTATCGCTATAATCCTGCGCATTATCGCTTAAATGTTCACCATACAATGCTTGCAATTTCGCCTGTAAAGCGGAAAAACTGGTTACTCGCCAATTTTTTTCAATGTTTTGATGAAATTGCCGTGCTGATAAGTGACTTGGTGTTGCCGCCTTCATTTGAAATCTCATATCATCTGCTTCAGTCACCTTTTGTATTTCATAATTATCTGCCAATGCTTGTGTCAATAATGTGGCATAACTCACCTCTTTTTGTTCAACGTTCTGTTGTCCGCCCAACAACAGATAATCCAACGCAGTTAACTTTTTGCTATCCCATTTGCTAAATTTATTATTGATTGCATTAAAGGTTGCTGGTACGCCCACAATTAATTGATATTTCGCCCGTGTCAACGCCACATAAAGCAAACGCATCTCTTCCGCTTTAACTTCTCTTTCCGCTTTTTCCGGTTGCTGATTGTGTAGATCCCAAATTAATTGTTTCTGCTCATCGTGATAAAAACCAAACGCCTCTTTGCGGTTTGAAGCCGGATTTAAAATAAATGGTAAACAAACGAGTGGATATTCCAAGCCTTTCGATTTATGAATAGTAATGATGCTAACAACATTTTGCTCCCGTTCCAAACGCAAGCGATTTTCTTCGCTATCACTATTTCCGCTCAATTGTAATTCAAACCAATTAAGCAATGCCTCTTCATTCTGTTGTTGATTCATCGCTTGTTGCAATAATTCACTTAAATGCAATAAATCAACCAAATAACGCTCGCTGAAATCAAATTGTTGCAACCGTAACGGAATCTGTTCCGCTTGGAAAAGTTGATACAGCATTGGTAACACACCTTGTGTCTGCCACACCGTTTGATAATGCAGTAAACGTTCAATCAACGCTGCCCACTCTGTTTCATTCTGTTTCAACTGATAAATTTGATCCGCTGTCAGTCCCCATAAGGTACAGCCTACAGCTGCCAACACCGCCCTTTCGTTAAACGGCGTTAAACAAGCACGTAAAATACGATAAAGATCTTTTGCCGCCACACTGGTAAACACATTGGAACGCTCCGATAAATAAACCGAAGCAATACCTTTTTGTGTCAAAGCACGTCTGATAATGTCGCTCTCTTTACCATTACGCACCAAAATCGCAATATCCTTTGCAGTAATTGCCTGTTTCTCTTGTCCATCAGCACCAAAATAGGCGTTTCCTTGTTGTGAAATCGTCAATAACTGTTGCAAATGGGAAGCAAACGCCTGTGCCATTATCTCCATTGTGAGACCGTTGTTTTCATCCTGTGTTAATTGCAATAGTTGCCACGCTTTTTGCACCTGCCCCTGAACATAAAAAGCACTCGTTTGTTGTGCCGCTTCAACAGGAATAAATTCAATTTCATCCAAATAAAACGGATTTTTTGCGTTTAAAAACAAATTGTTAATGCTTTCAATCAATTTAGCACTTGAGCGATAATTACGTTGTAACGTATAAATATTCTCAATAGCTTGGTGTTGATCATTGCTATCTTTTATCGATAAATAGGTGAAAATATCCGCACCTCGAAAGCGATAAATCGCCTGTTTAGGATCGCCGATTACGGTAAATCCGGTGGTGGTTTCATTTGTTACAGCTTGTAGATAAATTTTTGAAAAAATGGCTAACTGTACAGGATCAGTATCCTGAAACTCATCAATCATAGCAAACGGATATTGTTGGCGAATCAAAGCGATTAATTTGTGGGCTGACGGTTTTTGAAGGACATCACGCAACATCCGCAACAGATCATCAAATTGCTTTTCATTATGGTTATCTTGATATTCAAAAATGCGTTGTCGTAATTCCGCCACATAAAGGTAGTGCATTTTTTGACAAAAATCATTTTGCGAAAACTGCTGCAAAAAATTTTTAAACTCAATCACAAAAGCTGGCAGTTCAACTTCTTTATTTTTCTTAAAATAGATCGGCAACAATTTTTCCGCTAGGGCAATTCTCTGTTCAATCGTTGTCGTTGCCGAGATCACCGCATCGAAATAATCAGTAAATTTTTTGGATTTTGAACGTTGCTGATTCAAGTTTTCTTCATACTGTTTGAACCAATCGATAAACTCTGCTAAATATTGTTGTTCAAGCCGTTGAAACTGTTGTAGTTGGTGCTGATAATAATCCAATCCGGCACTGATATCGGTAAACGGCAACGTTTGATTGATTTTAGGCAGTTCCCCCGTTAACAGACGTTCATTCTGTTGAAACAATTTATCCGGAGTAACAAAAACCTGACGCACAATTTGAGCCTGTTCTGCCGAAATGGAATAAAATTTGTCTCGCCATAGCTGATAATTAACTTGCCGTAATTGCTCTCGATTCTGTTCTAACAACTCAAATTTAAAACCTAAACCTGAATCAAAAGCATATTGGCGCAAAATACGCTGGCAAAAGCCGTGAATAGTAAAAATTGCTGCTTTATCAATATATTCACAAGCAAAAGATAAACGTTGAATCGCAAGCGCTAAGTGATCTTCCAGATAAGGCAATAATGCCAGCAGCTCATTATCCTTAATTTCACTTTTATCACGATTTTGCTGATAACTCTCCAATAATTTTAACCACGATTGGGTTCTTTCACGAATGCGTTGACGCAATTCCCGTGTCGCATCCCGAGTGAACGTTACCACTAAAATCTGCTCAATATCCAACGGCGTAGGAAAATTATTCTCGCCCGCCTGTAACAATAAACGCAAATAGAGCGTAACCATCGTATAAGTTTTACCTGTGCCGGCAGAAGCTTCAATAATATTATTCTGTGCTAAAGGTAATGTAATCACATTTAGTGGCGTATTCATTCTGTTCAAATTTACTTTAATAGAAATTAAAAGATTGGCT
The DNA here is from genome assembly GCF_054166015.1 of Gallibacterium sp. ZY190522. Classification (NCBI taxonomy): domain Bacteria; kingdom Pseudomonadati; phylum Pseudomonadota; class Gammaproteobacteria; order Pasteurellales; family Pasteurellaceae; genus Gallibacterium; species Gallibacterium sp. ZY190522. The sequence goes on along the minus strand of NZ_CM135118.1, from coordinate 859,229 downwards.
TGTTTAAATGAGAAGGTTGCCGAGCAACTGCTACGACAACCTTAATAATATTAGAAAGTTAATACTTTATCCGCCCATAAAGTCCATTCGGCAACATCAGCTAATGTGCCTAATGACACCCCTTCAATCAGCGGCTGTTTAGAGATCGCTCGTGCATTTGTGCAAGTGGTACATAATTTTACCTCTACCCCTAAACCGGTCAAAATGGCTAATACTTCCTGAACATTTGCACCCTCTTTCGGATTTTGTCCTTTTAAACCGGACAATACGGCATCAGAAAAACAGAAAATTTTCATTTCTACATCTTGGTTGTGTTCTTCTTTTAATGCCAATGCAAAACGCAACGCATTGAAAGTTTTTTCACCACCATAAGGTGACTCATTTAAAATATAAAGTAGCTTTTGCATAGTAATCCCTTAATTTACAAAAATAATTTTAAGTAAAAATAATACGGCAATTAACCAGACCGGAATAGAAACCTCTTTGGCTTTTCCGGTAAAGAATTTCATCACACAGTAACTGATAAAACCAAGTGCAATCCCTTCGGTAATTGAGTAGGTAAATGGCATCATCGCCGCAGTAATAAACGCTGGTGTTGCCTCGGTTAAATCATCCCAACGCACTTTGATTAAACTGGAAGACATCAAAATACCAACATAGATCAATGCTCCAGCAGTTGCATATGGCGGCACAATAGACGCCAATGGCGAAATAAACATCACTATTAAGAACAAAATACCGACAACTACTGCAGTTAAACCGGTACGTCCTCCGACCGACACGCCGGCACTGCTTTCAATATAAGCGGTAACAGAAGAAGTCCCCAGATAAGCGCCTGTTACAGAACTGATACTATCGACATAAAGTGCCTGTTTCATTTTCGGGAAAGTGCCTTGAGCATTGCTGATGCCGGCTTTATCGGTTACCCCCAACAAGGTGCCTGAAGAGTCAAACAAATTCACTAACATAAAAGAGAAAATAATACCTAATAAATCACCTTGTAATGCACCGCCGATATCTACCTGACCGACAACGGAAGTAATGCTTGGTGGCATAGAGAAAATACCGTTAAATTCAGTTTTACCCAAAAGCAATGAAAGCACGGTAGTAACAATAATTGAAACCAACACCGAGGCGTGAATATTCTTAGATGAGAGAATGACAATAATGAAAAAGCCTAAAATGCCAAGTAAAACAGTCGATGAATGAAGATCACCCAAAGACATTAACGTCGCTTCATTCGGCACGATAATGCCGGCGTTATGAAAGCCCATTAAAGCAATGAATAAGCCGATTCCGGCAGTAATTCCGACACGCAAGCTGAGTGGAATTGAAGCGATGAGCCAATAACGGATTTGAAACAAGGTTAAAGTCAATAACCCAACTGCACCCCAAAAGATCGTTCCCATTCCGACCTGCCAAGATAAACCGATTTTGCTCACGACAACATAAGCAAAAAAGGCGTTTAACCCCATTGCCGGTGCTAAAGCAACCGGTAAATTGGCAAATAATCCCATAAAAATACTACCGAACGCCGCAATCAGACAGGTCGTAACAAACACGACTTGCGTATCCATCCCAGCCACACCGAGAATAGACGGATTAACGAACACAATATAGACCATTGTCAGAAAGGTGGTAATCCCAGCGATAATTTCAGTTTTAACATCTGTATTATGCTGTTCCAAATGGAAAAACTTCGCTAAAAAGCATTGATTTTGCATAAAAAAATACCTGTATGATAAACAAAAAAAGAAAGGAAAAGCGAGTAACAGGCTTTTCCTTTTAATTCTAGCAAAAAATGACTGACAGTTTTTGAGAAAAATTGAAATTTTTTACACGCCCTGCTCTTTTGCAATCAATAACACCTTTGAAAATAAACGGCGGAATAACAACGGGATAAATTGTGTTCCGTGTTTTTTAACCTCTCTTACAATCGCCAGTGCCAGATCCGGTTTGGAAGTATTTTGGATCGCACGCTGAATAATCTGTGATTTATTAAATTTATGATGTTGCGGCAGCCGAGCCAAACGCTTAAAAACATTATCAAAGCCATTATCAAAAAAATAATGCTCAATATCTTTTCGTGGCAACAGCGTTATTTTGTCCAAATAATGCTCATTTTCGCGCAATAACTCGGTCGCAATCGCCGCATATTTATGCCCGGCATCATCACCGTCTGTCAGCATATGCCACTCAATCCCCATTAAATTGGCATATTTTATCAACGGACGAATGCCGCATTGAGCAAATTCAACAATCCGTACACCCTCATTTTCAAGATTAAGATCCAAAATTCGTGCCAATTCATTTAAGATCCACACTTCGGTTTCGCCTTCAACAAAAATCCAAACCCGCGAAAACAACGCCAAACAGCGATTATAGTGAATATGAAAAGTCAAACGGCGGATATCCACTTTACCGAGATCGTGCCGATCCAGTTGATACGCCTGAATACGCTCAACACCTCTCTCTAATCGACAAATAGAGTGCAAAGGAACGTGTGCCAATAATTCCACTGAATTGGTCGTCATTAAACGTTGCAATGGAATATAGTTGACTAACTCCCACATAATTGACATTAAGCGCGGATGCAAGCGTGATTCCGGATCTTCAAACAGAATGATCGGATTGCTCATTTGCGAAAACAAACTTTTGTCATCCGGCAAAAAATGTTTCACCAGATAGACAAAAAAATAACGTTTTAAGTTCTCATCGCCGACTCGCAACTGTTCCGCCAATTTTTTTGCCTTTTGCCATAAAATGCTGGTATCTCCGACCACTGCCAGCCGTTCATTTTCGGGAATAAAGTAATAACGCAACAAAGACATCACTGCCGCAAATTGATCCAAAATTTCCGGCGCTAATTTTTTGCTTACTTTTACCGCCTGTAATTGCAATGGATGTTGTTGCAAACGCGCATCGCGGAAACGGTAAATCGTATGTCGTTGAATTAAACGACAGACCAATTTTTGTTGTTGCGCCGCTTCCAGCGGCAAAATATTGCCCTGCCCATCAATAAAGGTGTAGCTCGTGTTAATTTCGCCATTTTCTTGTGCTTCGGCAAAAACGCGCAAATAAATTCGGTAATAACCGTCATCGTTCGATATCGCCACCGGATGCAAAAAATGGTGCATTTGTTGTTTTAACTCTTGCGGCTGTGATTCACTGAAAGTAAAGAGCAAATTGATGGAAGTGGCGGATTTCATTTCAGTCTGACTTGATCGAAAAAAATCTTCTGCTTGAAATTGATAGGGTTGAGCCTCTTTATTAAAAACCAGACTCAATAAATCCAACAGACTTGATTTCCCCCACGCATTCTCGCCAATCAACACCATATTGGAACGCAGCTGAAAAGAGAGCCGATGAATACCGCGAAAGCCGACAATTTCAATCTGTTTAAGATACATAACTGATCCTACATCCTGATAAATATGCAATGTATCTTAGCACATTCCATCGCCTTTTATTTGACATTCCCCATTAATCCTTGATAATTATCGACTTTTACTTAATATCAAGACTGAATTATCATTTTTATGTTAGAAAGTTTATCCATTGTATTAGTGCCTCTGTTCTTAGGCTATTTAATTAAAAGTCACAACGTCACATTTGTTCATTGGGTGAATAAAGCCATTATGTGGCTGCTGTTTTTAATTCTGTTTGTGATGGGGTGCTCGTTAGGGCAATTAGATGATTTAGCGAAAACCTTGCCTAATATTGCGTTCAAAGCCGCCGTATTCAGCCTTGTTATCCACGGTTTAAATATTCTCTGTTTAATGCTGTACGATAAACGCTATCCGGCACCGACTTTAAACTCACAAAAGGAGATGCCGTCCCGTCTGAAGATGATTTTAGATTCAGCAAAAATGTGCAGTATGGTCGTTTTCGGTTTTGTGGTCGGTTTTTTCGGCAAAGCCTATTTCACTGTGCCGCACGGCTCCAGCACCTATGTTCTCATCGTTTTGATTTTCTTGGTCGGCATTCAACTGCGCAACAGCGGTATTAATTTGCGACAAGTGTTCTTTAATAAACACGGTATTGCGATTTCCATTTTACTGACACTGAGTTCTTTATGCGGCGGTATCTTATCGGCATTATTGTTACAACTGCCTATGTCACAAGGCTTGGCAGTCTCTTCCGGAATGGGCTGGTATTCCTTATCAAGCGTTTTATTAAATGATGCTTGGGGACCTATTTGGGGAAGCATCGCTTTCTTCAATGATTTATCACGAGAAATCGCAAGCCTCTTTCTAATCCCGTTGTTTATGCATCATTTTAGAGCGACCGCTATCGGAATTGCAGGCGCAACCGCACTGGACTGCACGCTGCCGATTATTCAACGCAGTGGTGGTATTGAAGCCGTACCATTGGCAATCAGTTTCGGCTTTATTATTAATCTTGTCGTTCCGGTGCTATTGGTCTTTTTTATTAGTATTCCGCTTTAATGCTGTTCATCATACTTTTTACACCAACAAAAAATCTGCCACTAACGGCAGATTTTTTCTAAATTTAAAGCGAGTTTACTCTCGTCCATCACCTAATAAATAAGCATATTTTTTAGTATTTTCGCTCGATTCCAACGCAATTTTCACTGCCATTGTCAGTGGCACCGAGAGCAACATTCCCACTGAACCGAGAAGCCAACCCCAAAAAATCAATGAGATAAAAACCACCAAAGTGGACAAGCCTAATGTTCTTCCCATCAAACGTGGTTCAATAATATTACCTATAATCATATTAATAACCAAAAAAGCTATCGCCACTAGCAAACTGTCACTATAACCATTTAGAATTAATGCTTGTACAACAACCGGAATAGCAGCTAAAACTGAACCGATATTAGGAATATAGTTAAGCAAAAAAGCAACCGTTCCCCAAAGCACCGCATACTGTATCCCTAATATTGCCAACGCTGCCCACACCAACACACCGGTTAACAAACTCACAAAAGTTTTAATTGCCAAATAACTAATGACACTATTTAACACTCGTTGAATATTCTCCAGCTCTTTTTTCTCCTGTTTATTTTGGAAAAAAATTGCCAATTTTTGTTTCATACTCGGTGCTTCAAACAGCATAAACACCACAATTAACAACAACACAAAACCATTGGTAATCACACCAGATATTCCAGTCAAAAGACGGCGGATCAGTCCCATAATAATATTCGGATCAAGATGTTCTTCAACAATAGTTTTTGGTAAAAAACGATATAAATCAAAACGATCCATAATTGCTGCCAAACCGGAAATACGTTGTGCTAATAACTGTTTGTAAGTTGGAATGGATGCGGAAAACTCATTCACAGCAGTACCAACCAAGCCGGCGAAAAAAGTCAATGCAATCACAATTAAGCCCAATAATGCGATAACCGCCAACCATAACGGCACTTTTAATTTAACTAAGAAATTAATAAGTGGCGTACAAACAATGGCCAAGAAAAGTGCTAGCAAAAACGGTACAATAATTTCAACAGCAGATTTAATTCCCGCTAAAATAATCACAAGACAAGCCAATATAATAATGACATTTTTAATATTGCTCTTAGCAACATTTGTTTCCATAGGATTTCCTGTTCAATCTTAATTTTAAACTAGGCTATAATAGCAAAAAAGCGATGCTATAAGGAGGTATAATGCCAATTATTAATTCAGCCGTGATTACAATCAGCGATCTACGTTTACGCACTTTTATTGGAATTAAAGAGGAAGAAATTAACAATAAACAGGATGTTGTTCTGCAAATTCAACTCGGTTATAACTGCGAAAAAGCCAGTTTAAGTGACAATGTAGAAGATGCATTGAATTATCGAACTATCACCAAAAAAGTGATTCATTATGTTGAAACACATAAATTCGCATTGTTAGAACGAATGGTGAGAGAAGTGTTAGAAATTATTGCTGAACCAGAAGCGGTAGAATGGGCGGAAGTAGAAATTGCCAAACCGTTTGCATTACGCTATGCCGATTCAGTGTCATTACGTTTACGTTATGAACGAAATTAATCATTAACACAGATAAAAATCCTCCAATATTGCAGATTGGAGGACTTCTCATCACAACTACCGCAAAATTAAAATTGGTTTTTCACTGAAACGTGCGACTTTCACGGTATTGGAACTTAATCCCGGCTTTCCCGGTTTTGTTGCCATCATAATGATTAAATCAACATCCTTTTCTTGTGCAATAGTATTTATTTCTTCATAAACCGTACCGTGTGCCACGATATGTTGCACTTTACGATCTGCCGGAAAGTTTTCCTGAGTAAAGTCGTGCAAACGTTTATTGGCTTCCGCCAACACATCCTTATCAAAGTTTCGAGGTAACAATGAAGAAACAAAGCTGTTTCCCAACGGTGGCACAATGCTGACAATCCGCAACACGGCATCAGGATTGCCTTCCGTCATTGCTAAGGCGGTTCTCACCGCCTTTTTTGCTCCCTCTAAATGCTCCAAATCCACAGCGATTAAAATTTTATTAAATAATTGCATCTATTTCCCCTCTGTAAATTTATGACGACGTTGATTCCACGCTAAAACAGCTAAAATCAACAATGCCGGAATAAACATCCATTCCTTATTAAACGCACCTTTCAACGGCAAAGATACATCTAAAATCACCTGATCCCAATTAAGGTTAGCTTTTGCTGCCGGCGAGTCAATTTCAACGTTATCAATTAAGATTTTCTTAATCTGCTCACCATTCACTTCAACCTGTTCATCTGTTGACAATAAAGTCAAGCCCATATTTTGTATACGTTCTTCACCGCTATCCCCTGCCGGTACTTTTAATTCAGCAAAGAATTCTATCGGTTTTCCATAAGGATTCACGCCAGAAACTTTCAGTGTCAATGGCTCACCAACCGGTGCGTGTGCCACTTCTTCAATTAAATGTTCCGGTTGAATATGACGCTGGCTTGGCGATACATATTCCATAAAGAAGCCCGGTCTGAACAACATAAAGGCAATCAACAGCAGTGCAATGGTTTCCCACCATTTATTTTTGGTCATAAACCAGCCCATTGTTGCCGCAGTAAACACCATCATTGCAATCGTTGCCACAAAGAAAATCAGCACACCGTGGAAAAGGTCGACATTCAATAATAACAAATCAGTATTGAAAATGAATAGAAACGGCAATAACGCAGTACGCATACTATAGAAGAACGCCACCATACCGGTTTTAATCGGATTACCACCGGAAACTGCAGCAGCAGCAAACGACGCCAACCCGACCGGCGGAGTGACATCCGCCATAATCCCGAAGTAAAATACAAATAAATGGATAGCGATCAATGGCACAATTAATCCATTTTGGCGACCTACTTCCAAAATAACGCCTGCCATTAATGAAGAAACTACAATATAGTTTGCCGTAGTTGGCAATCCCATACCAAGAATCAGGCTGAAACCGGCAACCAAAATCAACATCAATAGGATATTCCCCATTGATAACACCTCAATAATGCCGGATAACTGCACACCGAAACCGGTTAATGCCACTACGCCCACGATAATACCGGCAGTTGCGGTGGCAATACCGATACCGATCATATTTCTTGCGCCGGTTTCCAAACCGTTAATTAATTCTTGCCAGCCCTGTTTGAAACTTTTTACTAAATCGCCTTGTTTACGGAAATAAGCCAATAATGGACGCTGTGTTAATAAAATCACTGTTAATGCCATTGTACCCCAGAAAGCGGATAAGCCCGGTGACAAACGTTCCACCATCAAACACCAAATTAAAATGACTACAGGTAGTAAGAAATGCAGCCCAGAATTAACGGTAGGTTTAACTCTTGGTAACACCACAACTTCCTGATTCGGCTCATCAATTTCTAGATCTGGAAAAGTAGAAACACGGTATAGCAATAACATATAGATAATTGCCAACAATAAGCAAACAATGACAAAAGCAAAATCAGGCGTTACCACTTTTAACCAACCCAAACCGAAATCTACAGCAAAATAGAGCAGGCAGATAATAATGAAAGTAGATAATGCTCTTAAAACGGTAACTACCCACGGTTTTGCTACATCTTGACGTGGTAAACCCTGCAAATTCAATTTACACGCTTCCAAATGTACGATATAAACTAATGCAATGTAAGAGATTACAGCCGGCAAGAAAGCGTGGGTAATTAACTCGTTATATGGCATATTGATATATTCGATCATCAAAAATGCTGCTGCACCCATTACCGGCGGCATAATCTGTCCATTTACTGAAGAAGCCACTTCAACCGCACCAGCTTTCTCTGCTGAAAACCCAACACGTTTCATCATCGGAATTGTAAAAGTGCCGGTCGTAACCACATTGGCAATTGATGAACCAGAAATCAACCCAGTTAAACCGGAAGCCACAACCGCTGCTTTAGCCGGGCCACCACGTAAATGCCCTAAATAAGCAAAGGCAGTTTTAATAAAATAGTTACCTGCTCCGGCTTTATCTAATAATGCGCCGAACAGAACAAATAGGAACACATATTTAGTTGATACGCCAAGTGCCACCCCAAACACACCCTCAGTAGTTACCCATTGTTGATTAATAATGTGAGATAGCGTTCCAGTTCTATGGCTTATTAGCCAACTGCTCGGAAAGAATTGACCGAAATAGTTATAAAGCAGAAATACTACAGCAATCACCACTAGTGGTAATCCTAAACTACGCCGTGTGCCTTCCAGCAATAACAAAATACCGACAATACCTACAACAATATCTTGTAGGTTAGGCGCACCAAAACGAGTAACCAATTCATTGTAAAAAATTATCGGGTAAAGGCATAAAACAGCTCCTACAACAGCAAAGATCCAGTCAATCACGGGAATATGCTGCTTTGGAGAGCGTTTAAATGCCGGATAAGATAAATAAGCCAAGAAAATAGCAAATGCCAAATGGATTGAACGTGCTTTGGTGTCATCTACCACTACATTCAAATTCCAACCTAAACTTTTAATTCCCTCTTGTAACAAAAACGGCAACGGCGAAGCATAATAAATTTGAAATAATGACCAAGCAATTGCCGTCCAAATAATCACATATTTAGAGATACCATATGGATTGCGACCACCGCTATCATTTGAGGCGACCATATCCTGTAGATCTTCAATATCTACAGCTTGTTTTTTTATTGTTGAGGTCATTCAAGCTCTCCTAAAATCAAAACTCAAAACCGAAAAAAGGCAGGAAAACTTCCTGCCTTCAATAATCCAATAAATGATGAGAGGCGCTTACATCCAGCCACGCTCTTTATAATATTTCACTGCACCTTCGTGCAACGGTGCTGATAATGCATTTTTGATCATATCCTGTTCTTTCAAGTTAGCAAATGCAGGATGTAAACGTTTGAAACGATCAAAATTATCAAACACCGCTTTCACGACATCATAAACCACTTCAGGTGAAACATCGGTTGATGAAACCAAAGTTGCATAAACCCCGAAAGTATCTACCGGCTGATCAGAACCTTTATAAAGCCCACCCGGAATAACCGCTTTCGCATAATATGGATTATCAGCAACTAATTTATCAATCGCAGGACCTGTTACCGGCACTAAATGTGCATTACAAGACGCAGCAGCTTCTTTTAATGCACCGTTCGGATGACCGACGTTATAAGTGATAGCATCTAAATTATTGTCACACATTACAGAAGCCATTTCTGCCGGTTTTAACTCAGATGCAACTTTAAATACAGAATCATCCCAACCTTTTGCTTTAAGAATAACATTCATTGTAGCACGAGTACCTGATCCTGGATCACCAACATTTACACGTTTACCTTTCAAATCATCAAAACTTTTGATACCTGAATCATCACGAGCCATTACAGTAAACGGTTCTGGATGAATTGAGAATACGGCTCTTAGTTTTTCATTCTTCTTGCCTTCAAATGAACTTGTGCCGTTATAAGCGTGATATTGCCAGTCAGACTGCGCAATTCCCATATCCAATTGTTTATTGGCAATACCATTGAGGTTTGCAACAGAAGCACCGGTTGATGGTGCATTACATTTTAAACCGGTTTTTGCAGTATCACGGTTCACTAATTGACAAATAGATTGACCGACGACGTAATAAACACCGGTTTGCCCACCAGTACCGATAGTAACGAACTTATCTTCCGCTATTACGGATGCGGAAGTCATCATTAAACCGGCAACCATCCCTAATTTAAATAATTTTTTCATTGTTGTTCCTCTTTAGTAAAAAGGCGAGATATTATGTTTGCTCATTCAGGTCTTAACTGAAGACCCATAAGATATACAAGACATCTCAAAGATTTGCAATAATCAATATTAATTTTTTGTGAAAAATTGAAGAAATATCACAAATTTTTCACGATTTATTTGCTCAAAAAGTGTTATTACGTATCAAAAAGTTTTCTAATTTTTGAAAAAGATTCATCTAGTGGTGCAGAAATCCGTAACAGCTGCTGTGTTTTAGGATGTAATAACTCCAAGTTTTCTGCGTGCAGCATTAGTCGATTTACTGAAAAATAGCCGCTAAATGCCCGATTTTGATGCAAATCACCATATTGTGTATCGCCGATAATTGGATGAAAAATATGCTTTAAATGTCGACGCAACTGGTGTTTGCGTCCAGTTTGTGGTGTTAAACGTACCAAACTATAACGTGATGTGGCATAACGTCCAACCGCAACAGGAATTTCAAGCGTTGCCAAACCTTGATAATCAGTAACTGCTTCTTGTGGCGTTTTATCTTTCTGCGAAAATTTATCAGCAATTTTGTCCCATTTCAACTTTAATGGGTAATCTATTCTTTCCTGTCCTGTAAGATAGCCTCGTACAACTGCAAGATACTGTTTTTTCACCTGTTTTTGTTCAAACTGGCGACAAACCGCATTGGCGATTTCACTGTTTAACGCAAACAGCAGCACCCCGGAAGTCGGGCGATCTAAACGATGAATCGGGAATACATATTGCCCAATTTGATCACGCAACTTCTGCATCACAAACTCCGTTTCGTGTTTATCTAACCAGCTGCGATGCACCAGCATTCCTGCAGGTTTATTAACCGCGATTAATGATTGATCTCGATATAAAATTTCCAACATTTGCTGATCAGACATTAGTCAACAACACCTCAATTTTTTGAATCGGTTCTAATAATTGCGGTAAATGTGGATGCTCTTTTAATGCTTCTTCCAAATAAGGGGAAATGGCAATTACTGTTGGCAATGATGCCTGCTCTTCAATTAATGCCAATATACGCGGAATAAAAATCCATTGTAGCCATTCCGTCGCCTCCATAGTATCAAGTGCAAACGGCTGCTGACTTTCAAATGCTGAAGCCGGTGGCGGTTGTCGTTGCCATAATTGATGCTGTTGCATAATTTGTTGTAATTCAGATAAGTATTCCGCTAATAAATTTTCTTTTTTCATCACTACTCTCTTTTTTTGATTACAATAGCATTTTTTTAAAACACCATAGTATATCCATTTTGTTATTTTGTATAAGAGTGAATTTATGTTTTTAACCCAAATTAACCTTGTCGCTAAAAATCATTCTGCTTACCACATCAATGAAAGCGTAATGCTCTGCAATCAATTAATTGATGCTTGGCGTTATAATGGACAAATTATTGGTCGTGAAATCCCGATTACTTATTACTTTTCTAATGAAAATCTGCTCACATTCGAAATTAACGTGAACTGTCCAGAACAGGATTCTCTAGATTCTCGCCATAATAGTGCTTTTGTCATAGCTGCTTTAGATAAATTAGCAAAATACGGTCTTTTTTTAACAAACAAAGAGATTCAAGTAATAGATTTCAATTCTGATGAAACCTGTACTCACTTAACAAAAGATGCCGATCTGGTGCTTTACACCAATTATCTGAAAAGCAGCTCACCAATTTGCACACTTGATCAATTATTACCTGTTCCACTCTATCATTTTTGTTACAATAACGCTCAACTCGGTATGAATTGTATTCGTTGGGAAGAAGATTGGCAGGCTTGCGACCAATTGCAAATGAATGGCAATGTTCTGGTCAATGAGGCAACTTATCAAATCAGTGATTTTACCAGTCTGCTCTCACGCCAAGGCTATGCTTTACGGCAGCAGTTGGAGAGCCACTTACAACGCCCGGTTTATTACTATCTTTATCGTGTAGGTGAAAAGGATAAGCAACGAGAATTAGCTAGGCGTTGCCCTTGTTGTGGCAGAGAATGGTTGTTAACTGAGGCAATAAACCTTTTCCAATTCAAATGCGATCATTGCCGCTTAGTCTCTAATTTATCTTGGGACATACAATAATAACAAAATCAAAGGATTACATATGATAGATTATCAGGACGAAAGCCTTATAAAACTCACTTTAGGAAAAAAAACAACATACGCTACAGATTACCGCCCCTCATTACTGCAAGCTGTGCCTCGCAAACTCAACCGTGAACAGCTCGGTATCTTATCACAACAACCTTTTACACAAGGTGCTGATATTTGGACACTTTATGAAATTTCGTGGCTTAATAAAAATGGCGTGCCACAAGTAGCGATTGCTGATGTGGTGTTGGATTGCAACAGTGAAAATTTGATTGAATCAAAAAGTTTTAAACTTTATCTCAATAGTTTCAATCAAACACATTTTGACAACAAACAACAGGTCGAAACCACAATTCAACAGGATTTACAACAATGTGCCAATGGCAAAGTTAAAGTTACACTGCACGATTTGCAATATTACCAACAACAAAAGATTGCATATCTTGAAGGAATTTGCATCGATCAGCTGGATATTGTGATCGATAATTACCAATTTAATGCCGATTTATTGCAAAACTGCGTTGATGATAACAGTGAAAAAGTAGAACAAACTTTAGTCAGCCATTTACTGAAATCCAACTGTTTAATCACACAACAGCCCGATTGGGGTAGCATTCAAATTCACTATGTCGGGCGTGAGATTAATCAAGAAAAACTTTTACGCTATTTGATCTCTTTCCGCCAACATAACGAGTTTCACGAACAGTGTGTGGAGCGTATTTTTTGCGATTTAATGTATTATGCAAAACCAGAAAAATTAACGGTATACGCTCGTTATACCCGCCGTGGCGGTTTGGATATCAATCCATTTCGTTCTAATTTTGAACAAATTCCTGCCAATCTTCGTTTGGCTCGCCAATAACAACAATAAGGAGAAATATGAGTATTTATTACATTAATCCGCGTGGCAGTATGGATCAACTCTCTCATTTGGAAGTTGCTCGGTTAAAACAAGGTGCTGAAGGAGATCTTTATCCGCTTTATCGAAACTGTTCTTTGGCAGTATTGAATTCCGGTGCAATAACAGACGACAGCCGAGCTTTACTTGGTAAATATCCCGATTTTGCGATCAACCTATTGACGCGTGAACGAGGAATCGCTTTAGAATTACTCAATCCACCAGAAAGTGCATTTGTCGATGATAAAATTATTCGTAATATCCAATATCATCTGTTTGCGGTGTTACGCGATATTATCTTTGCACAAATCAATCAAGATCGCTTTCTCGGCAATCATTTAACCCAAGCCGATATTAGTGCACGTATTACCAATCAAGTGTTTTCTATCCTACGCAATGCCAAAGCGCTGCGTATCGGTGAAGATCCGAATCTGGTTGTGTGCTGGGGCGGACACTCCATTAATGAAAGCGAATACCAATATTGCCGTGCCGTTGGCTTGGAATTAGGTTATCGGGAATTAAATATTGTGACCGGTTGCGGTCCGGGCGTAATGGAAGCGCCGATGAAAGGTGCCGCTATCGGACACGCAAATCAACGTTTTAAAGACAGTCGTTTTATTGGTATTACCGAACCTTCAATTATTGCCTCTGAGCCACCAAATCCAATTGTAAATGAGTTAATCATTATGCCGGATATTGAAAAACGTTTGGAAGCATTTACTCGATTGGGACATACTTTCCTTATTTTCCCTGGTGGCCCAGGAACATTTGAAGAATTTTTATTCTTGCTCGGTATTAAATTACATCCTGACAATCGCAATCAAACAATCCCGTTGATTTTAACTGGCCCATCTTCCTGTGCAGATTATTTTGCAACTATCGACCGTTTTGTCAGCAAAGTATTAGGTGAAGAAGCACGTAAACAGTATGAAATTATCATTGATGATCCAGTTGCAGTCGCACGTTATGCAAAACAGGCAATGGATAACATTAAACAACAACGTTTTGAAAAAGGCGATGCTTACAGTTTTAATTGGATGCTAAAAATTGATCCGATACTACAAGCATCATTTGAACCAAATCATCAATCAATGGCAGCATTAAATCTCCATTTAGATCAACCATTAATGGATTTGGTTTCTAATTTAAGACGCGCATTCTCAGGGATTGTTGCCGGCAATATTAAACCTAATACTAAAGACGCAATTGCAAAATATGGTGCTTTTAAGCTACACGGTGATGCGATGGTATTGGAAAATATGGAAAATCTATTAAAAGATTTTATTGCGCAACATAGAATGAAATTGCCAAGTACGGAAGCCTATGTACCTTGCTATGAAATTGTAAAATAGGATAAAAAATCTGCACCTCTGTGTGTTGGATAATAAGTCCAACTTTTGGGGTGCAGATCATAATCTAGCCGTTTTTTTATTTGCAGAGTTCAGTTTGTAAACAAGTTAGGCGATCAAGATTAGTAATAAAATGCCCTAATTGCTGCTGTTCTGGGCGATGAATATAGGGAATTTCGCCCAACAACGGTGCATCAATCACTTCGTGTAATAATTTGATGATTTCAGCATAATGACGCAAACAAGGGTTAATACGATTTGCCACCCAACCTAATAGCGGCACACCAGAAGTAATTATAGATTGTGCTGTTAATAATGCGTGATTGACGCAGCCCTCTTTAATACCAACAACTAATACCACCGGCATTTTATGCTCTTTAACCCAACGATCAAAGGTCATCTCTTTATTAATCGGAGTAAGCCATCCATAAGTCCCTTCAACCAATACTGATTGATAACGTGAAGTTAACTTGGCAAGATCCTGATCTATTTTTTTCACGTCGATGTTATCAATTTCATTCAGTGCAGCTAATACCGGTAAACTACTTTCTGTAAAAGTATAGCTATTTATATCTTTATATGTTACCGCTTCATTTGTACTATCCAATAATGTCTTAACATCTTTATTATCTTCTGTTTGTTGTTTAAGATCATCAATACGATTTTCAGTATAAATGCTATCTTCTTCCCCACAGGCAATAGGCTTAAAACCGACAATATGAATTCCCTGTGATTGCAACGCTTGAATAATAGCGCGACTCACTACCGTTTTACCAACATTCGTATCCGTACCCGTTACAAAAAAACAACTCATTATTTATTCCTTTTATCAAAAAACCGCAGAAAATTATAATAAAGTTATTTTTTCGAAAAATTGAGCTAACACAATATTTTGTAGATTTATTTTAAGAGCTAAAAAATTTTTTAACTCTTACTATCAAATGGAGTAGAAAAATGAGAGAGTAATTCTCTGACAAAGAGATAAAAAAGAAAATCCCGGTAATCCGGGATTTTCAGCTAAGTTAATAAACAATAAATAAATTATTGTTCAATAGTTTGTTGCTGCTGACCACTTACAGAAACTTCAACACGACGGTCTGGGGCTAAGCAAGCGATTAACGCTTTACGACCTTTAACTGCGTCACAAGTGTTGCCAGTTACAGGGTTAGCTTCACCGTAACCAACTGCTTTGATTACATCTGGAGAGATTGATTTAGAAACTAAGTAGTTAGCAACTGTGTTAGCACGTTCTTGTGAAAGTTTTTGGTTATATTTGTCAGAACCGATACGGTCTGTGTAACCTGCAACTTCAACAGAAGATAAAGTACCAACTTTAGAGATTTCTTGTTGTAAATTATCTAATGATTGCGCTGCTTCAGGTTTTAAGTTTGCTTTACCGAATGCGAACAATACATCAGAGCTTAATGCGAATTTTTTGTTGATTACTTCAACAACTGGCGCAGGAGCTGCTGACTGACCGAAACGGTAAGAAAGACCTAAAGATACAGAACCAATGCTTGGGCTGTAAGATATATCATCGAACTGATCAATTTTACCTACTTTAGCAACCCATTGGTATTCTAAACGTGCTGCCAATTCAGGAAGAATTGCATATTCAACACCGGCTGCGAATACAGGAGATACTTTTAATTTGTGTTCAGACAATACTTTTTCACCGTCTTCGTGAGCAGTGTAATCAGAACGGATTAATGCTGCACCTAAACGACCGTAAACGTCTAAACCGTCAACATAAGCTACCGGATAGCTTGCTTTTAAGCTAAGATTTAAACCGTGGGCAGTGTGACGTGCACGAACACTGTCACCTTGGTGACCTTTTAATTGACCATAGAAGTCATAACCTGCTTCAACAGCGAAGTTATCAGTGATTTGGTAACCACCGAATACACCGTAAGTTACAGAGTTACGATGAACGCCAAATTTATCATCTTGGTCAAAAGTACTATAAGCATCTTGACCATAGATATTATCAAATTGTTTAACATCATTGTGGAATGATGCCCAACCAGCTTTCGCACCAGCGTAGAAAGTGTTTGCTTGAGGAGCTGCTTGTGCTACTGATACGAATGCTAATCCTGAAATTGCTAATGCGATTGCAGTCTTTTTCATTATAAAATCCTCTTGAATTTATCATCTATATTTGGATTATTTGGATCGTCATTTACTTCCAATAACAGTAAATTCAATCCAGCCCCTAAATAAATGAAATTTTCTCATTTATTTGGTGCTGTTTATTATCGCTATTGCAAAACATAAAAGCAAACTTTTCTTTAATTTTTGCATAAAAAATAAACAAATTAAGACTAATTAATCGACAATTAAACATTGTTTTTTGATTTTTTAAAAATTTTTGAGACGATCCGATGTCTAATTGCGGATAAACCTCTTCTTTATAAGATTTTGTGCTAGTATAGTTGTCTTTCAAATGCACTCACAACAATTATAGTACAAGGTTTTAATTATGGTTATCCCTTATTTAGCAAGTCATCAGCAAATTGATCCTTTAGTAAAGCAATACTTAGAACAACTCCAATATCAAGGCTTTAGCGGCGATATCGCTTATCACTATGCTGATCGGCTCTCTCTGGCGACAGATAATAGCGTTTATCAACAACTCCCTCAAGCACTGCTCTTTCCGAAAGAGATTGCAGACATTGTCCGCCTGGCCAAACTTGCACAACGCGATCAATTTAAAACCTTAAAATTCACACCGCGCGGCGGTGGCACCGGCACTAACGGACAATCATTAAACAGCACTATCATCGTTGATCTCTCTCGTCATATGAATCAAATTTTGGAACTCAATGTGAAAGAACGTTGGGTGCGTGTACAAGCAGGCGTAGTTAAGGATCAACTGAATCGTTTTTTAAAACCACACGGACTTTTCTTTTCACCAGAACTTTCAACTAGTAATCGAGCCACTCTTGGTGGAATGATTAATACCGATGCTTCAGGGCAGGGTTCATTGCAATACGGCAAAACGTCAGATCACGTGCTAAGTTTGCGTTCAGTGCTGATTAATGGGGATATTTTAGATACGGAAAGCATTGATTGCGATCAGTTTGAAGATAACATTGCTGCCGCAAATTTTTCTTCTACCGGCAAGCAAATTCACCAACAGGTAGCACAACTGTGTCGCCAATATCGTCCACAAATTCTTGCTGATTTGCCGCAGCTTAACCGTTTTATTACCGGTTATGATTTAAAACACGTCTTTAATGATGACCTATCTAAATTTAATTTAAGCCGAATTCTGACCGGCTCAGAGGGCTCACTCGCTTTTGTTTGTGAAGCCAAACTCAATTTACTGCCGATTCCTCAATATCGCACTTTGATCAATATTAAATATCGCTCCTTTGATGCAGCATTAAGGCACGCTCCGGCAATGGTTGCGGCAAAAGCGCTTTCGGTGGAAACAGTTGACTCAAAAGTCTTGAACTTAGCAAAACAGGATATTATTTGGCATTCCGTTTCTGAATTATTAAAAGAAGAAGACAATGCGCCGATCCTAGGCTTAAATATTGTTGAATATGCCGGCAACAATGAGCATTACCAGCAACAACAAGTACAACAATTATGTCAACGCTTGGATCAGGCTATCGCTACGCAACAAAATGATGTTATCGGCTATCAAGTTTGCAGTGATTTAGCCTCGATTGAAAAAATTTATGCGATGCGTAAAAAAGCAGTTGGATTATTAGGCAATGCTAAAGGGCGTGCCAAACCAATCCCATTTGTTGAAGATACTTGCGTGCCACCGGAAAATCTTGCCGATTACATCACTGAATTCAGAGCCCTTTTAGATAAACATCATCTTGAATACGGTATGTTCGGTCACGTCGATGCCGGCGTTTTACACGTTCGCCCTGCGCTCGATCTCTGTGACAGCGAACAGGTCAAATTATTTAAATCCATTTCTGACCAAGTTGCCGATCTTACTCAAAAATATGGTGGTTTAATTTGGGGGGAACACGGCAAAGGCGTGCGTGGAGAATATAGCCGTAAATTCTTCGGTGAACAGCTTTGGCAAGTTTTACAGCAGATAAAAACGCTATTTGATCCGGACAACCGCTTGAATCCGGGCAAAATTTGTAAACCGTTAAATTCAGACACTAAAATGTTTGAGGTTCTCTCCCCAATGCGTGCCGACTATGATCGCCAAATTCCGGTTAAAGTTAAAGATCAATTCCGAGGTGCAGTGAATTGTAACGGTAACGGACTTTGTTTTAATTTTGATGTTGACAGCGTAATGTGCCCTTCAATGAAGATTAGCCGCAACCGAGTATTCTCACCGAAAGGGCGTGCCGCATTAGTGCGTGAATGGTTGCGATTGTTGGCTCAAGCCGGGGTTTCCGCCGATCAACTCAATTTTGAGAAGAGTGAAATTAAATTAACTGATTTTATTGCGAAAATTCGTCATCGTTTCAGTAAAGATCATCAGGATGATTTTTCTCACGAAGTAAAAGCAGCGATGGATACCTGCTTATCTTGCAAAGCTTGTGCCAGCCAATGCCCGATTAAAATTGATGTGCTAGAATTTAAAGCGAAATTTCTACATCTCTATCATCAACGTTATATGCGTCCGCTTAAAGATTATGTGGTGGCAAATGTTGAAACTATCGCTCCGCTAATGGCGAAAGCACCAATCTTTTTTAATGCTGTTACAGCGCATCCATTCAGTCAGCATATAACTCGAAAACTGATTGGAATGGTCGATTTACCGCAACTTTCCGTGCCATCATTGCAACAACAGTTAGTCGAAATTCATTATACCGATCGCTCATTGGAGCAATTAGAACAGCTATCACAAAAACAACGTGAAAAAATGGTGTTTATTGTTCAAGACCCGTTTACCTCTTTTTATGATGCCAAAGTAGTTGCTGATTTTGTACGTTTAACAAAAAAATTAGGGTTTGAAGCGATAGTATTGCCGTTCCGTCCTAATGGAAAAGCACAGCACATTAAAGGCTTTTTAACACGATTCAGTAAAACTGCACATAAACAGTCAGAAATGCTCAATCGAGTGGCGAAATTAGGCGTGCCGTTGGTCGGGGTTGATGCCGCTGTCGTGCTTTCCTATCGTGATGAATATAAACAAATCTTAGGTGAAAAACGAGGTGATTTTAAGGTGCTAACTTCTCAAGAATGGCTTTCACAAGTTATTGAACAATTAGAAATCCATTCTGATGATCACACAGAAAAACCAACTTGGTATCTGTTCCCGCACTGTACTGAGAGTAGCTTATCGCCAAACAGTAGCAAGCAGTGGCAGGCAATTTTTGCCAAATTCGGCGAAAAGTTAGAAATTGTACAAGTGGGTTGTTGTGGTATGGCAGGAACTTATGGACACGAAACCGTCCACGAACAGACTTCCAAAGAAATTTATCAACTATCGTGGGCAAAAAAGATTCAGGATAAAGCGTGGCAATATTGTTTGGTTTCAGGCTATTCTTGCCGTAGTCAAGTGAAACGTATTGAACATCAAATAACAAAACACCCATTACAAGGATTATTGGAGATTTTAAATTAATGGCTATTTGGAAGAAGTTCTTTTCATTGCACGATTTAAATCGTATTAATCAGAATACCGCTGTCAGCCAGCTTGGCATTGAATTTACCGCTCAAGGCAATAATTGGTTGGAAGCCTCATTAACAGTGGATCAACGCCATTGTCAACCTATGGGTTTACTGCACGGCGGTATTTCTGCCGTGTTAGCAGAAACTGTCGGTTCTTTAGCCGGATTTTGTGCTTGTGATGAAGATAAAGCCGTGGTTGGCGTTGAAATTAATGCCAGCCATTTAAAAGCAATGCGGATGGGCGAGCGTATCACTGCGCGAGCTGTACCATTACGCATTGGACGAACATTACAAGTTTGGCAAATTGATATTACCAATTCACAGAAAACTCTTTGTTGTCAAAGTCGTTTAACTCTTTCTGTGATAAATCGTGACAAGAGGTAATATGCAAGCAGATAAGAGAAAAACAGGTGTACTGTTGGTCAATTTAGGTACGCCTGATGCACCGACTATACCGGCAGTAAAACGCTATTTACGCCAGTTTTTAACTGATCCTCGTATTATTGATCTGCCTCGTTGGCAGTGGTTACCACTATTAAATTTAATTATTTTGCCAAAACGTGCACCTCGAGTCGCCAAACTTTATCAACAAATTTGGCAAACAGAAGGCTCACCGCTGTTGGCAATCAGCCGCCGCCAACAGTCAGCATTGCAACAGCGCTTTCAGAACGAAAATGAAAATGTTGTAGTGGAATTGGCAATGACCTATGGTAATCCATCAATGGAAGATGCATTACAACGGCTTTACCAAAAACAGGTAAATGATATTATTTTATTACCGCTATATCCGCAATACAGCAGCACTACAACGGCTTCGGTTTTAGATACGTTTCATCAAGCATTGCGAAAACAACGGCATATTCTTCCATTTGAGATAATTTTTTCTTATCACAATCATCCGAATTACATTACTGCCCTAAGTCAATCGATTCAACCTTATTTGCAGAATGATGTTCACTTATTGTTCTCATTTCACGGCATTCCGCAGCGTTATCAGCAGTTAGGTGATTATTATGACGAACACTGCAGACAAACCGTCAATAAAGTAGTAACCAATTTAGATTTAAACTCAAATCAGTGGACAATGAGTTACCAATCACGTTTCGGTAAAGAACCTTGGTTACAACCTTATACCGATGAAACACTGACTAAATTGGCTCAGCAAGGTGTTGAAGAAATTGTGGTTATTTGTCCCGGTTTTGCTGTCGATTGCTTGGAAACATTAGAAGAAATTGCGGTGGAAAATCGTGATATTTTTCTAGCTGCTGGTGGTAAGCAATACCAATATATCCCAGCATTAAATGATAGTGAACAACACATTGAGTTGCTTTATCAATTAATTAAAGAAAAATTGCGGTAGTATCTTGAAACTATCTCAATAAAAAAGAGTTGGCAGAAAACCAACTCTTTTTATCTTTTATTTAATTTAGACAATTATTTTAAACTGCCAACCATATCTTCTGGACGTACCCACTCATCAAATTGTTCAGGAGTTACAAAGCCAAGATTAATTGCTTCTTCACGCAGAGTTGTGCCATTTTTGTGAGCAGTTTTAGCAATTTTCGCTGCTTTTTCATAACCGATATGTGTATTTAGTGCAGTCACCAGCATTAATGAATTTTCTAACTGCATCTTAATACGTGGATAGTTAGGTTCAATACCCACTGCACAATGTTCATCAAATGAAATACAAGCGTCTGCCAATAATTGCGCAGATTGTAAGAAATTGTATGCCATTACCGGTTTAAATACGTTTAATTGGAAATGCCCTTGAGAACCTGCAAATGAAATAGTCGTGTCATTACCCAATACTTGAGCACAGACCATTGTCATTGCTTCACATTGTGTTGGATTAACTTTACCCGGCATAATAGAAGAACCAGGCTCATTTTCCGGAATCAAAATTTCTCCAATGCCTGAGCGTGGGCCAGAAGCTAATAGACGAATATCATTAGCAATTTTGAAAAGTGACATTGCTAACTGTTTCAACGCACCGTGAGTTTCAACAATCGCATCGTGAGTTGCCAATGCTTCAAATTTATTTTCTGCGGTCACAAATGGTAAGCCAGTAAATTTCGCAATATATTCTGCTACCTTAACATCATAACCTTTCGGTGTATTTAAACCCGTACCTACAGCAGTACCGCCTAACGCTAATTGGCTAAGGTGAGGTAAAGTGTTTTTTAATGCTTTTAAGCCGAAACTAAGTTGAGCAGCATAAGCAGAGAACTCTTGACCTAATGTTAATGGAGTAGCATCCATCAAGTGAGTACGACCAATTTTAACAACATTTGCAAATTTAGCTGATTTTTCAGCAAAAGTTTTTTGTAAGCGTTCAACTGCCGGAATAGTCGTTTCAACAACTTTCTTGTAAGCAGCAATGTGCATTGCTGTTGGATAAGTATCATTAGAAGATTGTGATTTATTAACATCATCGTTCGGGTGAATAATACTCTTTTCACCTAATTTACCGCCGTTTAAAACGTGTGCACGATTTGCAACCACTTCATTCACATTCATATTAGATTGCGTACCAGAACCGGTTTGCCAAATTACAAGTGGGAATTGATCATCTAATTTATTAGCAAGAATCTCATCGCACGCCTGAGCAATTAAATCTCTTTTTTCTACCGGTAATACCCCTAAATCATAGTTGGCATATGCTGCTGCTTTTTTCAAATAACCAAAAGCTTCTATAATTTCGTGAGGCATTGAAGCAGCCGGCCCGATTTTAAAGTTATTGCGTGAACGTTCAGTTTGTGCTGCCCAATATTTATCTGCCGGCACTTTCACTTCGCCCATCGTATCGTGTTCAATTCTAAATTCCATAATGTTTACCTCTAGATAAATAATTAAATGTTAAAAAATTGGTCTAATTTTAACACCCAAGAGGTATAAATTGAATTTATCTATTAATCAAATTTTTCGTTTTATGACACAGATCATAAAATTTAAAATGTCTTCTACTGCAAATGAATGTTTTTTCTACATTTGTTATGTATGCTAAAACAATATCAACAATAGACGTTTAGACTTTTTACTTTCTAGATGTATAGATGGCTAAAATTTCTTGACAATCATTCTATCGACCGCTAATTTATTAACCCTCTCATAATAATAATTAGCTGTTTTAGGTATTGATATGTCAGCACAACAACTTACTTTATTCACTGATGCTCCCCTTGCGCTTACTTTAGGCGGATCACTACAGAATATTACAGTTTGTTATCAAACTTACGGTAAGTTAAACGCACAAAAAAATAATGCGGTTTTGATCTGCCACGCATTAACAGGTGATGCAGAACCCTATTTTGAAGATGAAAAACAGAAAGGCTGGTGGCAAGAATTTATTGGCCCCAATCGTGCTTTGGATATTGATAAATATTTCCTTATCTGTTCTAATGTTCTAGGTGGTTGCAAAGGAACTACCGGCCCAATGAGCATCAATCCGGCGACTAATTTGCCCTACGGTGGTGATTTCCCGCAAATTACGGTACAAGATATTGTTCAACTACAAAAAGCATTGCTCGATCAACTAGAGATTTCTCATCTGCACGCTGTCATTGGTGGGTCATTCGGTGGTATGCAAGCCACACAATGGGCAATCAATTATCCCGACTTTATGGATTATGTGATTAATCTTTGTTCTTCCCTTTATATGAGTGCCGAAGCAATCGGTTTTAATCACGTAATGCGCCAAGCAATTATTCAAGATCCAAATTACAATCAAGGTCACTATTATCAGGGTAAACACCCTGATCAAGGTTTATCCACCGCAAGAATGTTGGGAATGCTCACCTATCGCACCCATACACAATTGACGAAAGCGTTCGGCAGAGCCATAAAACAGAAAAATGATCTGCTCGGCGATTATTTCCAAGTGGAATCCTATCTAAGTTATCAGGGGAAAAAATTTCTCGGACGTTTCGATGCTAATAGTTATATCCAATTAACACGTGCTTTGGATCTCTATGATCCCTCTATCGGTTATGAGAATATCTCCGCCGCATTATCGCGGATTAAAGCGCAATATACACTGATCGCCGTAACGACCGACCAACTCTTCAAGCTGTTTGATTTACAGAAAAGTCGGCAATTATTACAAAACGCCGGCGTTAATCTGCATTATGATGAAATTGGGTCTGATTTTGGACACGATGCTTTTTTGGTGGACTATGAATTTTTTGCACCAAGAATTCGTTATGGATTAGGGGAAATCGTAGAGTAGTGAGATCTCCCCTACCTTTAGCTAAAACTACCTGTTCATTACTCTTCCAATATAACTTTAGCAATGTATCCTAACTGACGATATTGTTGAGCATAATCAATACCATAACCGACAACAAATTCATCGGGAATACTAAAGCCAATCCAATCAACAGGAACTTCCACTTCACGGCGTGACGGTTTATCTAGCAATGTGCAAATATGTAGTGATTTTGGTTCTCTCAAAGATAAAATTTGTCTTACTTTATCCAAGGTATAACCGGTATCAATAATATCTTCCACAATCAAAACGTCTTTGCCTCTGATTTCGCCTTCCAAATCTTTTACGATTTTGACATCGTGATTAGTGATCATACCGCTTCCATAACTAGACGCTACCATAAAGTCTACTTCTAACGGTATATCAATTGTACGAACGAGATCCGCCATAAACATAAATGACCCCCGTAACAACCCCACCACATAAATACCTTCACTTCTATTATGCTGGTAGTAACGGCTTATTTCTTTACCTAACTCTTCAATTCTTGATGTCACATTTTGTTTGGTGATTAATGTTTCCAAGTGGTGTTTTTTCATTCGACTATAACTCCCTAGTAGATACCTTTTTGGTGATAATACACTCAATTTACAAAAATTAAAAAATATTCCAAAAAAATCTTTCAATTTATGTAGCATACATATTGCATAAATACAATTATTACAATAATATTACTTGCGCTTATTGATAACCTTACTCTATTGAAATAAAAGTGATGAAACACTTAATCATCTATACACATCCTAACGAAAACAGCTTCAATCACGCCATTCTAGAAGAAGTGGTTCAAACTTCTAAAGAAATGGGAATGGATGTAGTCATCCGAGATCTTTATCAACTTAAATTTAATCCTATTCTAACATGGAATGAGTTTGAACAGATTAATAAAGGTAATATTCCTGTTGATATAAAATTGGAACAACAATTTATTGATGAAGCGGATCTTATTACCCTCATTTATCCACTTTGGTGGATGGGCTTCCCGGCTATGTTAAAAGGGTATCTTGATCGTGTTCTCAGTCACGGATTTGCATATCAAACAGATGATAACGGCAGTAGAGGGTTATTAAATGATAAAAAAATGTTACAATTTGTAACATTTGGGAATAACATATACGAATATCAGCAAAAGGGATTTATGCAGGCATTTGATCACACACTGGTGAACGGTCTTTTCAATTATTGTGGTATTACGGATATTCATTCTCATTTTTTCGGCGACATTCATATTATTGATGATAAATTACGCAAACAAATTTTAGAAAATGTAAAAAAAGTGTTGCGCAAACAAAAATAGACATATATTTTAATACAACATCTTTATAACTTTTGTTACAAATACTTATTGCTAGGTATTTATATTGCTTTACATAATTTATTATCATTAATTGTAAATTATTTGGCAATTTTAAGTAAACTTGATCAAAATATAATTTGACAAGTTATTATTGCAAGGTTTATTGTTTTACTCTATATTATTGCCCGAGGTAACTTATGATGAATAAATTGTTATCTGATACTGATAGCGTATTAAAAATTTATGCAGAAGATTTCCCTAATATGCCATTAGATCAAGTCGTTCTTGTACGTTTATTATTCAATGTGAATAGTAATTATCTTGAACATCGCAACCATTTCCTTAAAGAGGTGGGACTAAATCATACGCTTTTTGAAGCGTTGATCGTAACTTATTTGCAACCTAACCACGAAATTCAACCTTCACATCTTAGTGAAATCTTAGGTTCATCACGCACTAATGCAACTCGCATTTCCGATGAGCTTGTCGATAAAGGGTTAATTGATCGTATTAGCGTGCCGGAAGATAGACGTTGTTTCAGTTTACGTATTAATGAGAAAGGCTTGAAATTCTTGCAAGATATTTTACCTCATCAATGGGAATTAATGGGTTCTATCTTCAGTGTACTCACTGACAAAGAGAATCAAACTCTGCGTAAATTATTGCTTAAACTATCAAAACGTTTAGATGAGTATCATCCTCATAGAACGTAGTTTTTACTTTAAGGTTTTTATATGTCAGAGATGTCCGAACAAGAAAAAAAGAATACTGTTCGTAATAACATTAGAAGGAAACGTCTAGTTTCCTTCTTTATTTTATTACTTATAATTTCCGTAGCCTGTTTTCTCTACTGGTTATTTTTTGTTAAAGATTTTACTGAAACCGATGATGCCTATGTGGCGGGCAATATCATTCAAGTTTCATCTCAAGTTTCCGGCAGTGTTGCCAAAGTAAATTTTGAAAGCACTGATTTAGTCAATAAAGGTGATGTTTTAGTTGAGCTTGATAATAGTGATGCTAAATTAGCACTTTCTCAAGCTAAACATACTTTGGCTGATACTATTCGTAAAACCACGCAACTCACTTTTACGGAAAAACAATTAACTTCTCTGCTTGACGCGAAACAAATTGCATTAAAACAAGCCGAACAGGATCTTTCTCGCCGTCAAGGTTTGAATAAAACCGGTGCAGTATCCAAAGAAGATTATCAACACGCAGTTGATGCGGTAACAATAGCGAAAAGCGATTTGAATGCGACATATGAACAGTTAAATGCCACTAAAGCCTTATTGCTAAATACACCTATTGCCGAACAACCTGCCGTGATTCAAGCAGCTGACAATGTTCGTCAAGCGTGGTTAAATTTACAGCGCACTAAAGTAATCAGTCCGGCTACTGGTTATATTGCTAAACGCAGTGTACAGGTGGGTGAAAGTATTAAAGCAGGTTCGCCATTGCTTGCCGTAGTGCCACTTAATCAGATCTGGTTAGATGCCAACTTTAAAGAAACCCAATTAAAAAATATCCGAATAGGTCAGCCGGTTAATATCGTTTTTGATTTATATGGTGATGACATTGAATTTGACGGTACAGTAACTGGTATTGATGCTGGAACAGGTAGTGCTTTTTCACTTTTGCCGGCACAAAATGCAACCGGAAACTGGATTAAAGTAGTTCAACGTCTGCCAGTCAGAATCACCCTTAATCCGGAACAGATCCAGAAATATCCATTACGCATAGGACTCTCAGCAACAGCAGAAGTCAATACTTCAAATCAAGATGGAGAGGTGCTACCGAATAAGGTTCGTAATCAACCTCTTTATCAAACTGATACTGTACATTATGATTTAGCGCCGATTGATCAAGAAATTATGGAAATTATCCAACAGAATAGTCATTAATTGGGAGTGTCAGAATGAATCAAACACCAATTAAAGGCGGTGCATTAGTTATGATGACCTTAGGACTTGCATTAGCCACTTTTATGCAAGTCCTTGATTCAACTATCGCTAATGTTGCTATTCCTACTATCGCTGGCGATCTGGGAGCTTCAAGTACACAGGGAACTTGGGTAATCACCTCTTTTGGTGTTGCAAATGCAATTGCAATTCCTATTACCGGTTGGCTAGCTCGGCGTTTCGGTGAAGTAAAACTATTTTTGGTTTCAGTGCTGATCTTTGTTATTGCCTCTTGGTTATGCGGTATTTCACATTCACTGAATATGTTGATTGCTTGCCGTATCATTCAAGGATTGGCTGCCGGTCCGATTGTACCGCTCTCACAAAGTTTATTGCTGAATAATTATCCGCCGCAACGTCGTGCTATGGCATTGGCTTTCTGGTCGATGACGGTGGTCGTTGCGCCAATTTGCGGACCGATTCTTGGCGGTTGGTTAAGTGATGATTTCCATTGGGGTTGGATCTTTTTTATCAATATTCCAGTTGGAATTTTAGTTATTTTATTCACACAAATTACATTAAGAGATCGTGAAACTAAAACCTACAAGCAACCGATTGACAGTATCGGTTTAATTCTGCTTATTTTCGGTGTAGGAGCCTTACAATTAATGTTGGATCGTGGACGTGAAGAAGATTGGTTCAATTCAACTGAAATTGTTGTATTAGCAATTATTGCTGCCATTGGTTTAATCACCTTAATCATTTGGGAATTGGGTGAAAAACATCCTATTGTTGATATTGCGCTGTTTCAGAAACGCAATTTCACTGTCGGTTGCCTTTGTACCTCTCTAGCATTCCTAATTTATTTAGGTTCTGTTGTTTTAATTCCGCTGTTATTACAGCAGGTATATGGTTATACAGCAACGTGGGCAGGTCTTGCGACTGCACCAATTGGCTTATTTCCGCTGTTACTCTCCCCCATTATCGGACGTTTCGGACATAAAGTAGATATGCGTTTATTAGTGACTGTCAGTTTCTTCGTGTATGCATTGACATTCCACTGGCGCGCAGTCACTTTTGAGCCGGAAATGGATTTTGCTGCCGTAGCACTGCCGCAATTTATCCAAGGGATTGCTGTAGCCTGTTTCTTTATGCCTTTAACCACTATTACCCTTTCAGGATTAAAACCGGAAGAAACGGCTTCTGCTTCAAGTTTATTCAACTTTTTGCGAACCTTAGCCGGTTCTGTCGGCACATCCTTAACCACATTTATGTGGTATAACCGTGAAGCCCTACATCACGGTGAAATGGTAGAAAATATTACCCCCTATAATCCGGCATCACAGCAATATTTCCAAGCAATGGCAGAAAAAGGGCTGAATGAAACGCAAACTGCCGCTTCTCTTGCTAATCAAATCACACAACAGGGGCTAATTATTGGTGCAAACGAAATATTCTATGTTTCAGCTATTGCATTTATGTTGCTTTTTGTCATTATTTGGTTAGCAAAACCACCTTTCGGTACAAAACATTAACCATAATAAACGGTGTGTCACCTAATTCCGCCACACCGTTTTTTTGATGATAATAAGCAACATACCTATCAACATTTTTAATCAAGCTATTGGCTAAGTTATTGAAAATTTTACCGCCGGAGAAAAACGAATATTAATAGCTTAGAATTCCGTTATTGCCGCTTAGAGCGTCTTTGCACTGAGCATCATTTGGATATGATATTTACTCTTTTTATGATCATGAAAGTTTAGCATTACAATGGATCTACTTGCCAATGAATGCCTTGCCAGATAAAGAGTGTTCGATAATTTTTACAGAAAAATCAGCAATCTGACGATCTCTATTATTTAGCAATCATTGATAAAGGAAGAAATCGCAATACGGCTTGGTTTTCAATGCTGCCACAGGAGTGGTTACAGATGAAGCCGAAATTTGAGCGTTGGCTAGCCAAAGAAAATTTTGATGATAATGGAAAACAGAAAACTTCTTTGAATGACTAAAAAAGATGGGAAAATTCCATCTTTTTCAATATGTTGTATTATTTTTCGGCAATAATCACCGCACGTTTCGGTGCCGGATAACCTTCAATTGTTTTGCTATGATCAGACGCATCGAGAAAATCAATCAAACTTTCATTTTCTAACCATTCCGTCTTGCGCTGCTCCTGTAATGAGGTGACCGCCACATCAACGCAGCGTGCATTTTTAAAACCAGTTTTATTCAACCAATTTAACAGTGCCTCCACCGATGGAATAAAATAGACATTTTTCATTTTTGCATAACGATCCCCCGGAACAAGCACACTATTCTTATCACCATCAACAACTAGCGTTTCCAGCACTAACTCACCTCCTTTCCGCAATTGTGCTTTCAATTGAGAAAGATGATCCAATGGTGATTTACGGTGATAAAGTACCCCCATTGAAAATACGGTATCAAATACATTTAACGGTTGCATCTGCTCGATTCCTAACGGAATCAAATGTGCGCGGCGATCATTATTCAGCAACTTTCTTACTGCTTCAAACTGGCACAGAAATAGCTCCGTTGGATCTATACCAACAACAAGATTAGCACCTTCACCCACCATTCTCCACATATGATAACCACTACCACACCCTACATCCAAAACCAAACGATCTTTTAATGGTGAAATATGCGGTAAAAGACGATTCCATTTAAAATCGGAACGCCATTCACAATCAATATATACTCCATAGAGATGAAAAGGACCTTTGCGCCACGGCATTAACTGTTTTAAATGATAAATCATTCGTTGCCGTTCACCTTCGGATAATGGTATGTCCAATTCCGCAGACACACTATGTTGCAACTCAATCCGAGCAGATTGTCGTTCCGGCAAAAATTCAATTACTTTGACCCACTTCTCATACTCGCCGTGAGCATTTGATTGCCATTGTTTTAATTGTGCCGGCAAGGTCTCCAACCAAGCAGACAACTCACTTGTCGCTATCTGCCGGTAAAAAGGACGGAAATCAATCATAAACAGATAAAATATTCCTTAACGAATCACTTCTAAGCCATTCATATAAGGGCGTAGCACTTCCGGCACTATAATAGAGCCGTCAGCTTGTTGATAATTTTCCAAAACAGCAACTAATGTACGTCCAACAGCCAAACCTGAACCATTCAATGTATGAACTAAACGAGGTTTCTTCTCACCCTTAACACGATAACGTGCTGACATACGACGAGCTTGGAAATCCCACATATTTGAACAAGATGAAATTTCACGATAAGTATTTTGTGCTGGCACCCATACTTCCAAATCATAAGTTTTGCAAGAACCGAAGCCCATATCACCAGTACAAAGCAATACTTTACGATAAGGTAATCCTAGTAACTGCAACACTTTTTCAGCGTGTCCGGTCAATTCTTCCAATGCATCCATTGATTTTTCAGGCTCTACAATCTGAACTAATTCTACTTTATCAAATTGATGCATACGAATTAAACCACGAGTATCACGTCCATAAGAACCAGCTTCGGAACGGAAACAAGGTGTATGGGCTGTCATTTTAAGTGGTAAATCTTCCACATCAATAATTTCTCCACGAACAGTATTGGTAACCGGCACTTCTGCTGTCGGAATTAATGCATAAGGCTGTTCGCCTTCCAATGGTTTGGTATGGAATAGGTCTTCACCGAATTTAGGCAATTGACCTGTACCGTAAAGTGTTTCGTGATTAACTAAATAAGGCACATACATTTCCAAATAACCGTGCTGTTCAGTATGCAAATCCAACATAAATTGTGTCAATGCACGATGCAAACGTGCTATTTTACCTTTTAACACAACAAATCTTGCACCTGTCAATTTTACAGCTGTCGGAAAATCGATACCGCCACTTAATTCACCTAAATCTACGTGATCACGAATTGGGAAATCATACTGCTTAGGCTCTCCCCAACGAGAAACCTCTAGATTTTCACTATCATCTTTGCCTAACGGCACTTCCTCTGCCGGAATATTCGGAATCGACAATGCAATTTGGCGCAACTCTTCCAACACGTGATCCAATGCGATTTTAGCCTGATCTAATTCAGTTCCCATATTATCCATTTCGGCTAATAGCGGTTGAATATCTTCACCTCTAGCTTTAGCCGCACCGACTGCTTTAGAGCGAGAGTTACGTTCAGCTTGTAAAGTTTCAGTTTTCACTTGTAATTGTTTGCGCTGTTCTTCTAACTGCTCAATTTTTTGAACATCTAAAACAAAATTTCGTTTTGTTAATAATTTTTCAGCAGTTGCTGCCAAATCATTACGCAATAAATTCGGATCAATCATTCTCTTTTCCTTTTTGCTTTTAAATCTAATGACTAAGAATATGCTTATTTTAACACGGAAACTCACTGTTCCCGTTTGAAATTTTTAAATAATTTTCCTAATTTTGTGCTGCAATTTTTGCAATGAGTTCCGCTACAAAATCCAAACGTTGTTGACTGTCATCAAAATTTTTCACAAATTTAAATTTGTGAGGACCATCAAAACGATAAACTTTCGGTGCTTGTTGAATTAGTTTTAAGAAAACCATTGGGTCAAGCTGAGTATTAGCACTGAACTCAATAAAACCGCCTGTTGCCATCGTTTCTATTTTTTGAATACCCAACGGTTTTGCCTGTAAGCGCAATGATGCAATTTCAAATAAATTTTTAGTCGCATTCGGTAATAAGCCAAAACGGTCTATCAATTCCACTTTAAGCTCGGAAAGTTCTTCTTCTGTTTTCGCACCGGCAATTCTTTTGTAGAAGGATAAACGCAAATTCACATCACCGAGATAATCTTCGGGTAATAATGCCGGAATGCGTAGATCAATCTCAACCTGAGACTGTGTTAATTCATCTAATGACGGCTCTTTACCCTGTTTTAGAGCTTGCATCGCATTTTCCAGCATCTCCATATACAGTGAAAAACCGATAGTTTCAATCTGTCCACTCTGTTCATCTCCCAATAATTCTCCAGCTCCCCGAATCTCCAGATCGTGAGTTGCCAGAACAAAACCAGCACCTAAATTATCTAAACTACTCAAAGCTTCCAACCGTTTTTGTGCATCTTTCGTCATCAATTTTGCCGGCGGAGCCAATAAATAAGCATACGCTTGATGATGCGAACGCCCAACACGTCCACGTAACTGATGTAGTTGCGCCAATCCGAAATGATCGGCACGTTCAATGATAATGGTATTGGCACTTGGAATATCGATACCCGTTTCAATAATGGTAGTACAAACTAAAACATTAAAGCGTTGATGATAAAAATCTGTCATTACTCGTTCTAGTTCACGCTCTCTCATTTGCCCGTGTCCAATACCTATTCTCGCTTCAGGAACCAATTCTGCCAGTTTTTCCGCACAATTTTGAATAGTAGCAACATCATTATGCAGATAATAGACCTGTCCACCGCGTAAAATTTCACGCAAAATGGCTTCACGCACAACGCGATTATCTTGTTCTCTGACAAAGGTTTTAATTACCAAACGGCGTGCCGGTGGTGTTGAAATAATCGATAAATCGCGAATACCGTTCATCGCCATATTTAAAGTACGTGGAATCGGTGTTGCCGTCAGCGTCAAAATATCAATATTACTGCGGAGCTGTTTAATTTTTTCTTTTTGTCTGACACCGAATCTATGCTCCTCATCAATAATCAGCAATCCTAAATCGTGGAAATTAACATCACCCTGTAACAATTTATGCGTGCCAATTAAAATATCAATTTTTCCTTCTTTAACAAGAGTTAATACATTTTTTTGCTCTTTTGATGTCTTAAAACGTGATAAAACTTCCACATTTACCGGTAAATTAGCAAAACGATCACGAAAATTATCATAATGTTGTTGCGCCAATAAAGTGGTTGGTACCAACACTGCTACCTGTTTATGATTCATTACTGCTAAAAAAGCAGCTCGCATCGCCACTTCCGTTTTTCCGAAGCCAACATCCCCACAAACCAGACGATCCATCGGTTTTGCTTGGCACATATCACTAATCACGGCATTAATTGCCATCTGCTGATCATATGTTTCCTCAAAAGGAAACGTATCAGCAAATTGCCGAAACTCTTCACGATCATATTTAAAAGCAAATCCCGGTTGAGATTCACGTTTCGCATACACATCTAACAGCTCCGCTGCCACATCACGCACTTTTTCTGCTGCTTTTTGACGAGATCTTGCCCACGCATCACTACCCAATTTATGCAAAGGCGCATTTTCTTCCCCACCACCAACATAACGGCTGATTAAATGCAACGAAGAAACCGGCACATATAATTTTGCTTCATCGGCATAACGCAAAACTAAATATTCCGCTACCATTCCACCGGCATCTAATGTAGTCAAACCATCATAACGACCAACGCCATGCTCCAAATGCACTACAGGTTGTCCTATTTTTAACTCTGCCAAATTACGAATCAATGCATCGGGATTAACATTTTTTTGTTGCTGACGATGACGAGTCTGAACTTTCTCTCCTAAAAGATCCGTTTCACAAATAAAAGCAAATTTCTGCTCTGCTATAAAACCACGATCCATTGCCCCAATCATTAAATTAAAACGCTGCTGCGGCAGTTGTTCCAATGATGTGATTGAAGTCGGCTTGATCTTCAATGGTTTTAACAAAGAGAGTAACGTTTCTCGCCGTCCTTCACTCTCTACCGAAAAGATGATCGGTTGCTCAAATTGCTCAATGAAATGTCTTAGCTGTTTTAGCGGTTCTTTTTGCTGGGAATGGACTGTTAATTCCGGCAATGCTTTAATTGCCAAATTTTGATTGCTCGCTTTTTCTGCTAAACACTGCTCTGACAAGGTTAAACGTGGATAATCTTTTAAATATTGATTGACATATTCCATTTTTAGCCACAATTCATTCGGCGCTAATAACGGACGCATCGGATCAACTTTTTGGCTTTCATAGCGTAATTGCGCATCACTGAAGAACACTTCTCCGCTATGTTGAATTTTTTCATCGGTAATAAACAGTGTATTGATTGGAATATAATCAAAGAAAGTTGCCATCTGCTCAAAAAAGAGCGGCTGCCAATATTCAATTCCAGCAAATAACGTTCCTTTACTGATTTGTTGATAAATATGTTCCGGATCGCGACGAATTTCACCGAATTTTTCACGAAAATTAGTACGGAAAAACTCAATTCCTTTTTCATCAATAGGAAATTCGTGTGCCGGTAACAGATCAATCTGTGGAATTTCAGCTATTGTACGTTGTGTATCAACATCAAAGGTGCGAATACTATCAATTTCGTCATCAAAAAAATCCAAGCGATAAGGTAAAGCACTTCCCATCGGATAAAGATCAAGCAGTGCACCACGCAAGGCAAATTCACCGTGTTCAAACACCTGATCAACAGCACGATAACCGGCTTTAATTAATTGCAATTTAAGTTGTTCCAGCCGGCAAGTTTGCCCTTTTTTGATTAAAAATACATTTTGTGCCAAATAACTCGGCGGACAAACACGTTGCATTAAGGTGCTGATCGGCAAAATGACCACGCCTTGTTGCTGTTGTTGCAACTGAAACAATGTGCTTAATCTGGTTGAGATAATCTCTTGATGTGGCGAAAAATTATCATACGGCAAGGTTTCCCAATCCGAGAAAATCTGTGCTGTCAGTGAAAACTGTTGCAACGCTTGTGCCAAATGATTAGCTTGTCGCATATCCGCCGTAACCACTACCACCAAACCTTGATACTGCGCGGCGACCTCTGTAATTGCCAATACCCGACTATCGGCAATCATATTACCTAAAATCTTGTGATCTTTTGCTTTTTTCGGAATATTGATATCAAAAATCTGCATAATTACTCTTGATTAAAAGTGATACGCCAACAATTATGAATTTGCGGATTACGCTGGAAATCCAACGGCAACGTTTTTTCTGAAATATTTTCTGCCTTTAGCCCCAGAGCGACCAAGCCGTCAAAATCCATCTTAAAGCCACGTTTATTATTGGAAAAAATAATTGTGCCCTGTTTGCGCAATAATTTACTCAATTTCGCCAACAACATTAAGTGATCCCGTTGCACATCCCA
The DNA here is from genome assembly GCF_054166015.1 of Gallibacterium sp. ZY190522. NCBI lineage: Bacteria > Pseudomonadati > Pseudomonadota > Gammaproteobacteria > Pasteurellales > Pasteurellaceae > Gallibacterium > Gallibacterium sp. ZY190522. The sequence goes on along the minus strand of NZ_CM135118.1, from coordinate 823,546 downwards.
ACTGTTTTCCATTCGTTTTGAATTGGAAAATGTTGGCGGGTCGACAAAAATTAAATCATACTGCCCTGTCGCTTTTTCTAGCCATTGCAAACAATCCGCCTGAATCAATTTGTGCTGTCGGCCTTTGATCTCATTCAAAATAAAATTTTGTTCTGCCCAATTCAGATAAGTATTTGACATATCAACAGTTGTACTAGATTTAGCTCCACCTAAAATAGCGTGTACTGAACAAGAACCAGTATAAGCAAATAAATTCAAGAAATCTTTTCCTTTTGCCATTTCGCCAACCATCTTGCGTGTTAAACGATGATCTAAAAACAGCCCTGTATCCAGATAATCAGTTAAATTCACCCACAATTTAGCACCATATTCCTGCACAAAGAAATAATCGCCTTTATTGGCTAATTTTTCATATTGATTGCTGCCTTTTTGCTTTTGACGCACTTTCAACACCAAATGGTCGGTTGCCACGCCGGTTACAGTCAAAGTTGCCGTTACCGCATCCAACAATCGCTGGCGAGCTTTTTGCGGATCAATATTCTTCGGCGCTGCATACTCTTGAATTACAATATAATCCGCATAACGATCTACCGCTAAATTGTATTCCGGTAAATCCGCATCATATAAACGATAAGCATCCAAACCCTGTTGCTGCGCCCACTTTTCGATTTTCTTGATATTTTTGCTTAAACGATTGCTGAAATCCGGCGCAACATTTGCAGCTTGATTCACTTCCAGTGTAGAACGCTGTTCGTGATCACGATCAAGATGAGAAATCAGATAATTTTTTTGCACACAATCCAATGGACCGTTTTTCGCTTTGAACTGACGCGATGAGCGCAAACGTAAACAGTCTAATAAACTGACTTCACCACTAAAAATAGACGCTTTCCAACCGGAAAAATGCTGTTTTAAACGCTGTCCGAACAGAGAATAGAGCGCAATTAGGGTCGGCGTTGTCCCCAAACGCTCACCATACGGAGGATTACAAATAACCGTACCGACTTCTGTGGTCGGTGCCACTAAATCCGCAACATCCGCTACTTGAAAATCAATAAATTCCGCAACACCGGCATTTTCAGCATTCTGTTTTGCTTTCAGCAATACTTTTTGATCACAATCACGCCCGAAAAAGCTCAATTTAGATTGCGAACGCCCTTGCTCCGCTTGTGCTAACGCCTGCTCTTTTACTCGTTGCCATACGTGTATCTGATGTTTTTTCCAATGATTAAAGCCCCAATGTAAACGATTGAGCTGTGGTGCAATTTGAGCTGCCATCTGCGCGGCTTCAATTAACAATGTGCCTGAACCGCACATTGGATCAAGTAGCGGCGTACCGATCTGCCAACCGGAACGAATAACAATGGCTGCCGCCAATGTTTCTCTTAACGGCGCAGCACCGCTATCACTACGATAACCTCGCAAATGTAACGCCTCACCGCTTAAAGCAAGAGAAACCGTCAACTGTTCACGATTTAAATAAGCGTGAATACGAATATCCGGATAATCTTTATCCACTTGTGGTCGCGGTTCACCTTGACGGGTAAAGTAATCGACAATGCCATCTTTGATACGCATTGCCCCATATTGTGTATGTCGAATCGCCTGATTAGTGCCATTAAAATCGACGACAAAACTGTCTTGTGCCGAAAAATGTTGTTGCCACGCAAAACTAACGGTAGCCGCATATAAATCGGCATCATCATAAATTTTTGCGGTAAATAATGGATATAAAATTCGAGAACTTAATCGACTCCACAACAATGTGCGATAAAGCGTTTCATCATCCGCCTGATAATGTACGCCACCTTGTGCAATTTTACACTGCGCTGCACCAAGTTGTTCCAACTCATTTTTTAATAATTCTTCAAAACCACGAGCTGTGGTAGCAAATAGCTGATTCATTATTTTTATTTCTATATTTAATTTCTATTTAATGGGGGAGATCTTTAGTTGAGATTATAACAAACTAATCAATTTTCTTTTGTAGCAATTTTTCAATCACTCTTGAAACGGCAAAAAAACCGAATGTGGCGGTAATCATTGTTGCCGCTCCAAAGCCGTTACTACAATTCATCGTAGCTGACGCACTACATTCCGTACCGACTTGTGGGAAAATAAGTGGTTGAGTAGAAAAAACACAATCAATACCGAATTTTCGCTGAGGATTGTCCGTAAATCCATACTGTTTACGCAATAAATAACGCACTTTTGCGGCTAGCGGATCTTGAATAGTGCGGCTTAAATCCTTAATTTGAATTTGACTCGGATCAGTCTGACCACCTGCACCGCCAGTAGTTATCACTTTAATTTTCTGGCGTTTACAATAAGCTAACAACGCCGCTTTAACTTTAACACTGTCAATTGCATCAATCACATAATCATAATTATGATTTAAATATCGGTCGATATTCTCTTCCGTTAAAAAATCATCAATAATTTCTACCTCAATTTGCGGATTAATCAATAATGCACGTAATTTCATCACTTCCGTTTTTAGCTGACCAACCGTTTCAGTCAAAGCGTGAATTTGACGATTAATGTTAGTCACGCAAATATCATCCATATCTATCAACGTCAATTTACCGATTCCAGAACGAACTAATGCTTCCACAGCCCAAGAACCAACACCACCAATCCCGACTACACAAATATGTGCCTGACGTAATCGCTGTAACGCCTGCTCACCATATAATCTGCCAATGCCGCCGAATCGCTGTTCAAAATTATCTACTCTTGCCATTAATTCAATACCCAAACTCGTCCATAATGTTTTAATAATCCGGCAATATGTCCTGCTCTATCACCTATACCTTGATAAAGGTCAAAATGTTGTCCTTTCACCGCTCCACCGACATCCAATGCCACCATTAATCGCAATTGATGTTTTCCAATCCAATTTCCATCGTTATCAATTTCTGGCATTTCCACTAATAATACGCTGCCTGAAGGAATTAAGCTACGATCTGAAGCAACAGAAGCTAACGGCACTAGTGGAATACCGGCAGAACCTTTAACTTTGCCATTCGGCACATTCTTGAAAAAAACATAAGAGAGATTTCGCTCTAACAATCCTTGCAAACGATTTGGATTGCGTGCTGCCCAATCTTTAATTGCCTGTACCGACATTTTTTCTTTCGGGATTTCGCCATCTTCAACTAACAGACGACCGACACTGGTATAAGGGAAACCATTTTGCCCGGCATAAGCAAAATAGTTAAGGTTATTTTCACCGAAATCAATATAACCACTGCCTTGAACACCTAACAAAAAGTTATCTAGCATAGAATCGCTATAAGCCAGCTCCAAGCCTTTCCCTTTTAACGCACCAGCATAAATTTGCGACCGAGAAAAACGTTTATATTTTGGCATTGCATAAATTGGGTGCTGATATTTACCTTGTGGTGAACGACGAGCGTGAATAACTGGTGAATAATACCCTGTCATCAACACGTTTTGATAACCGTCCTGCCCTGCCATTTTTTGAATGCCAATACCAAACTGATTAAGTTGCGACACATCCGCACCGGCTAACACCCAATTTGTTACCTTCTCATAAGTAGATTGATATTTTGCACTCAATCGAGGCGATGTACTGGAGATAATGCTTAATTGCGTTAGGAAATCGCCTTGATTAACTACTGCACTTTGATTTTCCACTATCCCAACTGGAGTTAATGGCATTCGCATAAAGGTCCGCCCTTTATAAACTGCACCTAACTGCTCATAAGATGTTCTATTATTACTTCCAGAAGCGCTATGTTGTTGTGAAGATGAACAACCAACCAAAATTAAAGATACCATAGCAGTTACAGTCAATTTCTTTATATTTTTTATCATTTTTGTTATAACCTTTCTCAAAAATAGATCAACTATATAGATAGAAAAACTCCTTAGTAGCTAAACCACTGAGGAGTTTGACAAAATGGGAACGCAGAAACTTAATCCACAATCCTATTCATTATAAATTTCTAAATTACTTGCTTCACTTTCCTGACGTTTTTTGCTGCTATCACTACGCATTTGTGCAATTTTATCTAAATATTCCTGTGTAATATCGCCAGTGATATATTCACCGGTAAACACTGAAGCATCAAAACTTTCAATCGCCGGATTTTCTTGACGAACAGACTCTTCTAATGCTGAGAGATCCTGATAAATCAATTTATCAACACCGATCAATTTTGCAATTTCATCAACAGTACGTCCGTAAGCAATCAATTCGTGTGAAGTCGGCATATCAATACCGTAAACATTTGGATAACGAATTTCCGGCGCTGCCGAAGCAAAATAAACTTTATTCGCTCCTGCTGCTCTTGCCATTTCCACAATTTGTTCAGAAGTCGTACCGCGCACGATAGAGTCATCCACCAATAACACATTTTTTCCTTTAAATTCAGAAGAAATAGTATTCAATTTACGTTTTACCGAATTACGGCGCTGTGTTTGTCCCGGCATAATAAAAGTACGACCAACATAACGGTTTTTCACAAAGCCTTGACGATACGGTTTATTCAACACATTAGCAATTCGCAACGCAATATCATTAGAGGTTTCTGGTACAGGAATAATCACATCAATATCCGCCAAAATATCACTCCATTCGGTAGCAATTTTACGTCCGAGATATTCCCCCATATGCACTCGAGCTGCATAAACAGAAACGCCATCAATATAAGAATCAGGACGAGCAAAATAGACGAACTCAAAAATACAAGGTGATAATTTTGCATTGTCTGCACACTGTTTTGAATAAAGTTTGCCATCAAATGTTACATAAATCGCTTCACCCGGATTAACATCACGCACAAATTCAAACCCTACCGCATCCAGAGCCACCGTTTCGGATGCAAACATATATTCTGTTTTTCCCTGATCTTCACGCTTACCTAAAACCAAAGGTCGAATACCGAATGGATCTCGGAAAGCGATCATTCCGTGACCAATCACCATCGCGACGCAAGCATAACCGCCACGAATATCTTTGTGTGTACGTTGAATGGCATAGAAAATATCATCTTCATCTAAATCGTGTTTATTAATTTGTTCAAGATGATAAGCCAAAATATTGAGTAATAATTCTGAATCGGAATTGGTATTAACGTGTCGGCGAGCAAGACGGAATAATTTTTCTTTCAATTCATCAGAATTGGTTAAATTACCGTTATGCACCAAGGTCAATCCATAAGGTGAATTAACATAAAAAGGCTGCGCTTCTGAAACACTGGAGCTGCCGGCGGTCGGATAACGAACGTGCCCCAAACCGGCACAGCCTTGCAAACGCAACATATGTTTTTGTTGAATTACATCACTGACCAAGCCGTTTGCTTTACGCAAGCGAAAACGATTTTCCTCATCTACGGTTACAATTCCCGCTGCATCCTGACCACGATGTTGTAATACGATTAACGCATCATAAATTGATTGATTAACGGTTGAATGCCCAAGAATTCCCACGATGCCGCACATTATTTTTTCCTCTATTCTATGATGAAGTAAGTTAGTTATTTTCAATCCACAGAACAACGATAAACATTGTGCTATGAACTGCTCTGACTTGGAAAAGCAAAGCCTCTCCCAAGTAAAACCGTTATACCGCCGTGAACGGTAGGCTTTCAGTCACGAACGAAATTTTAATGAAACTTGAGTGAAGCTGTAACTGGTGGAAAAACCAATCAACCACAAATCCGAAATGTGGAATTAATTTTGAGGCTTTCCACCATTCACTCTGACTGAAATTCGTAAAGGTATCCAAAAAGAACAGCATTGCTGCAATAATCAATACCCCTCGTAATAAGCCGAAACACGCACCCAGAACGCGATCCGTGCCACTTAATCCTGTCTTTTCAACCAGTTTTGAAATAATGTAATTGATTAAACTACAAACAATTAAGGTAACAATAAAAAGAATAACAATTGCCGTACCATTGCGTAGATATTCTGATTCTATTTGCTGGAAAAACGCGGCTAAATAAGGATAAAAATGACTGGAGATAAAAAAGGCTATCAACCAACTGGCTAAAGATAAAACTTCTCGAACAAATCCACGAAATAAGCTAATAATTATCGAAAAAGAAATAATACCAATAATAATATAATCGATCATTGTAAACTCTCTGTGGCGCAAAACGGCGTATATTCTACAAAAAAAGAACACGTTTGCGTAGTGCTAATTATGGGAATTCCTCAACTTTCTCCAAATTGATCGCTTTTATCATTTTTACCGCATTAAAAATAGCCGGCAGATGAAATTTTACACTTAGAATCAGCGATCAATTTTTGCTGTTTACACTTGCGGTAAGTGATCGGTGCCGTTCATTTGCACTAATTGAAACGATTGTTGCTCTGCTAATTGTTGATAATTAAAAATACTGATACTGCAATTTGCCAAACTCACACTCACGCCTTCTTTGCGGTGATCCTGCCAACGATGCCCAGCCAATAACGCCAACAATAATCGTAATGTATGTCCGTGAGAAACAATCAAAATATTACCTTGTTGATGCACTTGAATAATATCCTGAATCGCTTTATATGATCGTTCAGCCAATTTTGCAAACGGCTCACCTTGATTATACTGCTCAATATTTTGATCATACGCTTTCGGATATTTGACTAAATTTTGGAATGCTTGCGAAGCACGAATTTCATCAATTTGAATACCTTCCCATTTTCCAAAAAACTGTTCATTTAATCCTTGATGTTGAAACAATGGAATTGGTCGCGTTCCTATCACGTAACGCGCGGTGTCAATGGTTCGTTGTAAACAACTAGAATAAGCCGCCACAAAAGGTACCTGTTCTAATGCCTTGCCAGCAGCCAATGCCCCAGCAACACCTGCTTCCGTTAATGCCGAATTGCCCTGCCCTTGAAGTAACCCCTCTTCATTCCATTCTGTACGTCCGTGACGTAAAAAGTAGAAAGTCAGATTTTTTTGCATTGTTTTCCCTATTTAAATTTAAAATAGCAAGCATAACCATTTTTTATGCCTTGCAGATAAAAAATTGCCCTCATCATTTAGAGGGCAAAATAAAATTAAGCTTGTTCACTTTCAGCGTGTTTAGCCGCTGTTTCCTTTAATAGCGATTGTAATTCGCCTTTTTGGAACATTTCCAACATAATATCGCAACCGCCGATTAATTCACCTTCTACCCAAAGTTGTGGGAAAGTTGGCCAATTTGCATATTTTGGTAGCTCAGCACGAATATCAGGATGTTGCAAAATATCAACATAGCCGAAAGGCACTTGGCAATTCATCAACACCTCCACCGCTCTCGCAGAAAATCCGCAAGATGGGAATTTTGGTGAACCTTTCATATAGATAAGAATAGGATTTTCACTAATTTGTTGTTTAATTCTTTCAATAGTTTCCATTATTTGACCTCAATTAAAATGGGATAAAAAGTGACGGGATTGTAACATAAGCATCACTATAAACCAATCTCACCCATATTGGTTACCAACTGCCGCCGGCACCACCGCCACCAAAGCTACCGCCACCGAAACCGCCCCCGCTGCTTCCGCCGCCGAAACCACCGCCATTATGATGATCAAACGGATCGCCGCCGATATAAATATTCCCCGGTCGATAATGACGGGAACGAGGGCTGACATAAGTTTTACGTTTATGACGTTCACTTAAAAAGACCACTAAAAAGAAAAATGCCACCATCAACAAAGGAATATAATCGTGGCGTTCCGGCTCTTGCAGCTGTTCAGGTTTAAACTCGCCCTGACTTGCCGCCATAATATAATTTAACCCTTGTGTAATACCGGTAGCATAGCAATTTTCGCGGAAAGCCGGTGTGATCACCTGTCTGATCACTTTGCCTAAGAAAGCATCCGGCAGCGCACCTTCCAAACCTTGTCCAGTCGCAATAAAAATTTTGCGGTCATTTTTAGCAATCAGCATCAATACGCCATTATTAAGCTGTTTTCTCCCGATTCCCCAACGATCACCAAGCGTAAACGCATAATCAGCAATCTCAACACCACCGGTTGACGGAATCATCACCACCGCAATTTGCGAACTGGTTTTCTGACTATAACTAATCAACTGCTGTTCTATTGTTTGCTGCTGTTTTTCTGTCAAAGTATGGGTGTAATCATTCAAATACCGAAATGGTTGCGGCGGTGGCGGATAACTCGCAGCAAAGGCAAATTTAATGAAAAATAGACAACAGAACAGACAAAAAGCATATTTTTTCATTTCATCACCACTTCATTCGGTAATTCATTTTTATCATCTTCTTGATAAGGGAAATGTTGCGCCAAGCGCTGACCAATCATTGCTATCGCATTAACAATGCCTTGGGTATATTGTTTCTGTTTTGCCTGCTCGACAATCAGATCACAAGCGCGCTGCCAGAAATCCGCCTCAACATATTGATCTATTCCCTGATCTCCCACAATCGCACACTGCTTCGATTGCAACGCAAGATAAATCAACACCCCATTACGTAATGCTGTTTTTTCCATTTCCAACTGCTGAAATAGAAATGTTGCCTGCTGCAATGCACTCCGACCTGCATCCGATTTTTTTCGTTCAACATAAACGCGTAATTCTGCCGATGTTTTCTTTTCCAAATCGGCAATCGCCTGTTCGATCACCGATTTTTGAATAGGTTGGCTAAATAATGACATCACTGTTCCTAATTAATTAAAATTGACTACAGGTGCTTTTTCTGCACCGACATCTGCTTTGAAATAAGGTTTTTCATTAAAACCGAATAACATTGCCACCAATTTTGTTGGGAATGTACGAATTTTTTTATTGTAAGTTTTTGCCGCTTCATTGAAGTTATTACGCGCAACATTAATCCGATTCTCAGTGCCTTCCAATTGGGTTTGCAATGTTAAAAAGCCTTCATTAGCTTTTAATTGCGGATAATTTTCAACTGTTGCCAATAAACGTGATAACGCTGAACCGACTTGATTTTGTTGCGCTTGGAATTGCGCTAACTGTTCTTCTGTCATATTGGCAGGATCAATTTTTATCTGTGTTGCTTTAGCGCGCGCTTCTACCACACCTGTCAACGTTTCTTTCTCAAAATTTGCCTGACCTTTTACCGTATTCACTAAATTCGGGATTAAATCGGCACGACGTTGATATTGTGATTCTACATTCGCCCATACAGAATCAATATCCTCTTCCGCTTGTACCAATCCGTTGTAACTTCCCATTACGGTAAAGCCAAGCACAATCGCAACTAAAATAACAATTAAGGTACTTTTTTTCATAATTTCCTCATTAAATGGATAAATAATTCGACTCATCATAACCAAATAAGTCACAACAACAGCAACTAATCATAGATTTTGTGAGCCATATCACAAATTTCTTGCTAATTATAAAACAAGATTAGAGTAAAATACTAAACCTCATTATCGTAAAAAACGTCAAGGAGAGAGCAATGAGAACATTAAAATTGGGTATTTTGGCTATTGCTACAACATTGGCATTATCTGCTTGTAGCACCCAACAAAATACGGAACAACAAGCAGCTCAACGTTTAGTTGATCAAACCACTTTTGCAGTCAACTGGGTACAACAATCCGGAGAATATCAAGCATTAGCATACCAAGCCTTTAATATTGCAAAAATCAGCTTTGATAAAGCCAAAGTTCATAAAGGTAAGAAAAAAGCGGTAGTTTCCGATTTGGATGAAACCTTAATCGATAACAGTGCTCACGCCGCTTGGCAGGCAAAAAATTTACAGCCTTACAGCAGTAAAGTGTGGACAAAATGGGTAAATGCTCGCCAAAGTGCTGCCGTTCCTGGTGCAGTGGAATTCGCTAATTATGTGAACAGTCACGGCGGTACAATGTTCTATGTATCAAACCGTAAAGACAGTAATGAAAAAGTAGCTACCATTGATGATATGAAACGCCTCGGTTTCACTGGTGTCAATGATAAAACCCTATTATTGAAAAAAGATAAATCAGCTAAATCAGCACGTTTTGCCGAAATCGAAAAAATGGGCTATGAAATCGTTATGTATGTCGGTGACAACCTTAATGACTACGGTGATGCAACTTATCACAAACCGAATGCGGAACGCCGTCAATTTGTTGCCGAAAATGAAAGCAAATTCGGTAAACAGTATATTGTATTACCGAACCCGAATTACGGTGACTGGGAGAGCGGTTTAGCCCCTGACTATTTCAAAAAATCTGCTTCTGAAAAGCTCAAAATTCGTGATGCAGCATTAAAAGCGTGGGATGGTAAATAATTTTTCTAATACGAAAAGGGCATCTTATAAAATGCCCTTTTGTTTATGTTTTTATACTATGTGTTAATTTAAATAAGTAAATACTTTTACCACTTTTCTGACTCCATTCACTTGACGAGCGACATCAACCGCAGCGGCAGCTTGAGACTGAGTCACTTTACCAATTAAATAGACGACACCATTTTCAGTTACTACTTTTACATCCGTTGCTTTTACATTGCCGTTTACGAATAATTTTGATTTTACTTCTGTAGTTATCCACGTATCCTTGCTTGCCTGCATAAAGCTAACCTTTTCACCGATCTGGATTTCATCATAAACATCAGCAATATCTTTAACGCCACGCGCAAGATTAACGGCGACCTCTTTAAGATCGGCACCCGGCGCTTCGCCGACCAATAACGCACGACCATTATAAACAATCACACTAATATGTGCCTGTTCATTTAATTGTTTATCTTTACGCAATGCATCCGCAACTCGCAGTTCTAGTGTTTGGTCATCAATTTGCGTACCGGTGGTGCGAGGATCCATCGCCACTTTGGTTGCCAATGCTCCACCACCAACAACAGCAGCAGTTACACAACCTTGTAACAAAGTCACTACACTGACCATTGCTGTTACTTTAACCAAATGTTTCCATTGAAGATTACGCATTATTGCCTCCTTTTTGCATTAATGAGAAAAGAGTGAAAAATCAATTAATTCACATAACGTATTAATAATAAACAGATGTTGCTCAAGAATTCGCACCTCTTTTTGTACCGGAACAGCGATATTAATATCATTTTCATCCAGCAAACCATTGAGATGATCGTTTTTATCCCCGGTTAACGCAACCACTAAAATATCTTTATCTTTGGCACAACGGATTAATGAGAGAGAAACTTCCTCAGTATCCGGCGTTAAAATTACAAAGACATCGCCACTGCTTACTACAGCACTAAACTGCTTTTGATAAGCTTCAGACACACTGTTATCACTGATTAAAGCAGCTCCGACAGCACCATCCAATCCAAGCAGTATTGCGGGGAAACTAGGGCGAGCCAATAGATATCGATTAATCAGATTCGCTACTAATAATTGTGCATTAGAAGTAGAACGACCATATCCAAACACCACAATTTTATTACCACGTAATAAACATTGTGTTAATTCGTTAGTCGTCTTCGCCAATATCTCCGGAATCACAGCGGCGGTGGCGATATGTCCTTTAATGCTCTCTTCATATAGCGCTTTTATTCGATCCAACATAATATCAGCCATTTATTTCTATAAAATTTTGTAACCACGTAATTTGATAAGCAACCCCATCAAAAGCGATTAAATCAAATCGACAACTTACCGTTTCCAAACTTTGTTGTCGTAATCCTAACCATAAATTTGCAGCTTTCAATAATTTTTGTTGCTTTGACCAGGAAACACTTTCTACCGCAGAACCGAATTTTGCTCTTTTCCGTTGTCTGACCTCAACAAAAACCAGTGTTTTTCCGTCTTGCATAATCAGATCAATTTCTCCACATTTAAAAGTCTGATTAGCAGCAATAAATTTTAAGCCTTTTTGTTCTAAAAAACGGCGAGCTTGTTGCTCAAACTCGCCGCCTTGCTGTCTTGGTTTGAATAATGACATTTTCAATTAATGAATGGTTTTTATATTGCCGTTATCATATTGCATCCAGGTCATTGTTCTCTCAATATTACAACCTTCACCGGCACTTAATACGCCAGTTAGACCATTAATGCTATAACCCGGAATCTGACGAAGTTCAGCAAATTTATTGATTAACATCCACGCATCTGCTCCCATCGCATATAAACGAAGTAATGAATAATCGCCATTCGCAATTTTAAGTGCCTGTTGATAGCTGGCAGAATTTAAATCACTTAATAACGGAATATCACTAAATTTCACGCCATTCATTGTTAAACGATAATCCGGTCCATTGTTAGCGGAATTGCTACGTGAAGTGGCATAAATTGCAATACCGTGTGCATCAGAATTATCCAATGCGGTTTTAATCTCCTGCAATTGTTGATTATCTGCCACCACATAAATTGCATTTACTTTGCCATTCATTGTTGCATTTTTTAGATTCGCTAAAATATCATCAACTAAAGTATAGTAATAAGTATTCACGTCCGTACCTGCAAAGCTTTGCCATTTAGCATTAAAAGCAGAAGCACTACGTTGTCCTAAATCGTTCTGTGGTGCAAACACCAAAGGATTGACTTCGCCATCATTCCACATTTTAACAGCAGCAGCTTGTGCTTCATCTTCTGGCGATAGTCCATAATAACAAACACCTTGTATCGGACGCATACTTGGTGCAGTATTCAATGTTAATACACTCAACCCTTGTATCGCATTTCCATTTAATAATGCATCCACATTATCTTTTAATAACGGGCCGACAACCGCTTGCGCACCTTCCTGTTTTGCCTGATTAACCAAGTCTGTAACATTAGTTCCTGCCATTGTGTCATAGGTTTTCACGATAATCTGTGAGTTACCGCGAGCATCGTTAAATCCCTGTAAAATTGTTTTACCAATTAATTCACCGTTACCGCTTAACGGTAATAACACGGCGATTTGTTGAATATTTAAATTCTCAAAATTGACCACACCACGTAAATCAGTCGGTAATAAATAAGCTGCTGAATGGTTGGCATAAGTGGTTTTCCAATTCTGAATCGCAAAACGCATTTGATCGGGCTGTGCAATGTGATCGTTATATACTTTTGCCAAATCAATCCACCCTTTTAACGCCACATCATTATCATCCACAATTAAACTGTTTAACGTATTTTTATCCAAATTACGCAATAACCCCCAGATCACATCATTATTTTGTTGTTTACGTTGCATATCGGTAATAAAACGATCCATTTGTACGTGTGCATTAATTGCCCCAACCGCATCGTGACTATTTTCAGCAGTTTGTGCTAACACCGCATAATAACGCACTTTTTGTGAATTGCTGAGGCTATCTAACTTAATAGTATTCAACAAGGTTGTTGCCGCACTGTTATCACGCTGCATTGCCAATAAAGTTGCTTTCAAAAGCGAAGCGTCCAACTGTTGTGCATCGTCTAAATCAGTCAAAGATGATAACAAACTAGAGGCTTGCGCCACTTTATTTTCATTTAGTAATGCACGAATCGCTAACAATTGATAATTTACTTTTTCATCCTGATCCTGACTACTATTTGCTTTATCCAAGTAAAAATCGGAGCTGGCATAGGCTTCATTTTGTAACATCGTATTATTTGAACCAATAAGACTGCTACATCCTGCTACACTGATCATTACGAAAAAACTCAGTAAAAGATTTTTAAAATTCATTCGTTGTAATAGAATGTTCAACATATATATACCTATGATAATTTAAACTATCATTATAAAAACAAGACCACTCGACCTTTTGTCGAGTACAAATAAATCTTACTTATCTCTTAGTTTAAAAGCAATAAAAGACTTAATTTATGAGCAATTTATACGGAACTTTATATATTGTCGCTACGCCAATCGGCAATTTAAGCGATATTAGCCAACGTGCGTTGGACACTTTCAACCAAGTTGATCTTATTGCGGCAGAAGATACTCGCCATAGTGGTTTATTATTAAATCATTACGGCATTAAAAAACCACTTTTTGCTTTACACGATCATAACGAACAACAAAAATTGGAAATCTTAATTGATAAATTACAACAAGGTTCTAATATTGCCTTAGTTTCCGATGCCGGCACACCGCTTATTAGCGATCCTGGTTTTCATTTAGTCAGAGCCTGTCATCAGGCAAACATTCGTGTTGTACCTATCCCGGGTTGTTGCGCTGCAATTACTGCACTTTCCATTGCCGGCATTGCCTCCAACCGCTTCTGTTTTGAAGGCTTTTTGCCTGCAAAAAGCAAAGCACGCCTTGATCGCCTTGCCGAATTAAAAACGGAAACGCGTACACTGATTTTTTATGAATCAACGCACCGTATTTTAGAAAGTTTGCAAGATATGCAAACCGTTTTCGGCGCAGATCGCTATTTAGTGATTGCCAGAGAATTAACCAAAACGTGGGAAACGGTTTACGGCAATCAACTTGCAGAAATGATCGCGTGGTTAAAAGAGGATGCTAATCGTTGTAAAGGTGAAATTGTATTGGTGGTTGAAGGCGCAGTTGAAAATAATGAAGAACAATTTAACCCTCAAGCATTATTAAGCCTGAAATTAATCAATCAACAATTACCTTTAAAAAAGGCGGCAGCGATTGTTGCTGAAGTTTATGGCTACAAGAAGAATGCACTTTATCAATATGGCTTGCAACATTTTATGCAGCAAAATTAAAACTATAACAAAGGAATGACTATGCATCACTATTATCTTGAAATGCAAGAACATTTTTTATACGTTCCCTATTATGACCATATGCGTCGCGTGCGCGTTTTATTGCCGAAAAACTACTATAAAAATCAATGGCAACACTACCCTGTTCTCTATATGCACGATGGGCAAAACGTGTTTTACAGCAAAGAGTCCTATTCCGGTTACTCTTGGAAAGTGATTCCTACTTTGAAAAAACATCGCGAATTTCCTCAGCTGATCGTCGTTGGCATTGATAATGCCGGCGAACGGCGTTTGGACGAATATGGGCCTTGGCGTACTGATGTCGGCAATAGCGAAGAAGCCAGAAATGCCGGCGGAATGGGAATGGAATATGGTAAATGGGTGGTGGAAACTGTTAAGCCGTTTATTGACCAAAGTTATCGCACTAAACCGGAAGCACAATATACCTTGTTGGCAGGCAGCTCAATGGGCGGCATTATTACTGCTTATATGGGGGCAGCTTATCCGGATGTTTTTGGGCATCTTGGTGTCTTTTCTCTTGCGTCTTGGTTCAGTGAATCCGATTTTTTGGATTTTCTGCATTACCATCCGTTCAATCGCAACGGCAAAGTGTTTATTCAGGTCGGTACTAACGAAGGCGACGACGCCGATGCTGAATATATTTCCAATATGAATCAAGCCTATATTGATTGTACACTACGTTATTATCAAGCACTATTGCGCACGGGACATCCAATTGATCAAATTCGACTTCGCATTATGGCAAATGAAATTCATCACGAATATTATTGGGCAAATCATTTTGCAGAATTCTTACACTTTTCACTACTGGAATAGCATTTTTTTCAATTTGCTCATTTAGTTTGCAATAAATCGTTAGGATCACACGATAAATCCGATATAATGTGCGCCATTTTTTAACTATATAATTTAAATATAAATATTAAAAATTGAGGTGATTATGACTCCTGTCATTGCCCTGGTTGGGCGTCCAAATGTGGGAAAATCCACATTATTCAACCGATTAACTCGTAGTCGTGATGCACTTGTCGCTAATTTCCCGGGATTAACTCGTGACCGAAAATATGGTCAAGGTCAATTAAATGGAACAGAATTTATTGTTATTGACACTGGAGGTATTGACGGTTCGGAGCAAGGCATTGAAGAAAAAATGGCGGAACAATCATTATTGGCAATTGATGAAGCCGATATTGTTCTTTTTTTGGTCGATGCTCGTGCCGGCTTAACTGCTGCAGATATTGGTATCGCACAATATCTTCGCCGTCGTGAAAAAACCACAGTAGTAGTAGCAAATAAAATTGACGGTATTGATGCCGATTCACATATTGGTGAATTTTATCAATTAGGTCTAGGAGAAATTGTTCCTATCGCTGCATCACAAGGTAGAGGGGTAACACAATTAATCCAAGATGTTCTTACCCCTTATCAAGAAGATAATAATGAAGCCAAAACAGAGAACGAGGAAGATTTTGATTTTGCTTTTTCCGATACTGATTTTTCTGATTTTAAAGCTACTTCAATCAATGATGAAATTATAGATGACAGAGAAGAAGACGAAGATTTAGAAGATAATGCTGAAACAGAACAAAAATCGATTAAAATTGCAATTGTCGGTCGCCCGAATGTTGGTAAATCCACTTTAACTAACCGTATATTAGGAGAGGATCGTGTCGTAGTTTACGATATGCCAGGAACAACACGCGACAGCATATATATTCCAATGGAGCGGGACGGTCAGCAATATACCATTATTGACACCGCAGGTGTGCGTAAACGTGGTAAAGTCACCCTCACCGTAGAAAAATTTTCGGTCATTAAAACGTTGCAGGCAATTCAGGATGCTAATGTGGTATTACTTACCATTGATGCGCGTGAAGGTATTTCCGATCAAGATTTATCACTATTAGGCTTTATTCTAAATGCTGGTCGAGCTTTAGTCATTGTTGTTAATAAATGGGACGGATTAAGTCAAGAAATCAAAGATAACATTAAATCCGAATTAGATCGCCGTTTAGATTTTATTGATTTCGCTCGTGTTCATTTTATTTCTGCACTACACGGCAGTGGTGTTGGTAATCTTTTTGAATCTATCAACGAAGCTTATCAATCCGCAACTAAACGTTATTCAACATCGCTATTGACACGGATTTTGCAAATGGCAACCACAGAACACCAACCGCCAATGATTGCTGGACGCAGAATTAAATTGAAATATGCACACCCAGGTGGACATAATCCTCCAATTATTGTAGTACACGGTAACCAAATTGATAAATTACCGGATTCCTATAAACGTTATTTATCCAATTATTACCGCCGTAGTTTGCAAATTATCGGCTCTCCGATCAGAATGTTATTCCAAGATGGAGATAACCCATATGCTGGTAAACGTAACACATTAACACCGAACCAATTACGCAAGCGCAGACGTTTAATGAAATTTATTAAGAAATCAAAACGATAGTAGATCAAGGCTTCTCTCAAGGAAGCCTTTTTAATTTAGATTAATACTGTTTTGGCTTATCTAAAATTTAACAGTAAAAAGGCAATTGTATTTATCACAAGAAGAGAAAAAATGAAAAATGAGTTAGCCGGTAAGCCGAGTTCTGTCGTGGACAATCATTCATCTAGACGACTATTTGCATAGCCGCTCAAGCAACCTACCCGAACTCTGAGCGGGCCACCCATTGAGTTCCTATTTGGTCTTGCTACGAGTGGAGTTTACCATGCCGTGAACTGTTACCACTCACGCGGTGCGCTCTTACCACACCCTTTCACCCTTACCTGATCTCTAACGAGCCATCGGCGGTCTGCTCTCTGCTGCACTGGTCGTAGGCTCGCGCCTCCCGGACGTTATCCGGCACTCTGCCCTATGTAGCTCGGACTTTCCTCTCGTCTACTTGTCCCCTAGGTCGTTTTCACGGTTGAGGGCTTCAATAAACCAGCGATTGTCTGGCTAACTCGGACGCGAAGTATAGCGGATTTTTGCTTTGGAATATAGTAAAAGTTTAAATTTGTGTTTTTATTCGCTTTTTTCTCCCTAACCGATTAAAATATTTGGCAATTTTTATTGCGTAATTGGAGAAATTATGGATTATTTGCAAATTGCTAAAGATACGTTAGCAATCGAACATCAGGCTCTTATTCGATTACAACAACAACTTCCTGAAAATTTTCAACAAATTGTCGAATTGATTTTGTACTGCCAAGGGCGTCTTGTGATTGGTGGCATTGGAAAATCCGGGCTTGTCGGCAAAAAAATGGTCGCTACCTTTGCTTCAACCGGTACCCCAAGTTTCTTTCTACATCCAACAGAAGCATTCCATGGCGATTTAGGTATGCTAAAACCGATTGATGTAGTGTTACTAATCTCCTATAGCGGTGAAACCGATGATGTAAATAAATTAATTCCGAGTTTGAAAAACTTTGGCAATAAAATCATAGCGATGACCGGTAATTTACAATCCACTTTAGCAAAACATGCTGATTATGTATTAGATATCAGTGTTGAACGTGAAGCTTGTCCTAATAATTTAGCACCAACCACTTCTGTGTTGGTGACAATGGCATTAGGTGACGCTTTAGCAGTTTCATTAATCAAAGCTCGTAATTTCCAAGCGAAAGATTTTGCCAAATTTCATCCTGGAGGTAGTTTAGGTCGTCGTTTACTCTGCAAGGTTCGTGATAAAATGCAAACTACTCTTCCTATTGTTCGTGCCGATACTATCTTCCTTGACTGTTTAACTGTAATGAATGAAGGACGAATGGGAGTTGCGTTAATTATGCAAGATAAAAAGTTACAGGGTATTATTACTGATGGCGACATCCGCCGAGCAATGAGCCGCTATGGAGAGGCTGTATTACAAAAACAGGCTCAAGATTTTATGACTGCAACCCCAAAAACTATCAATCAAAACAGTTATTTAGGTCAAGCAGAAGATTTTATGCGTCAAAATAAAATCCATTCACTTGTGGTAGTCGATGATCAACAGCAGGTTGTCGGCTTATATGAATTTTCAAGCTAAGGAGGATCTATGTCAACAATCCAACAAAAACTCGCCAACATCAAACTAGTGATCACCGATGTTGATGGCGTTTTAACCGATGGTTCACTTTATTATGGCGAAAGTAGCGAAGGTGTTGAAGCATTTAAAATCTTTAATGCCCGTGATGGCTTAGGAACCAGAATGTTATTAGAAAGTGGCATTCAAGTCGCCGTTTTATCCGGTCGCGATTCTAAGGTGTTAAGAAGGCGGATTGCTGATTTAAAAATTCCTCTGTTTGCTTTAGGAAAACTGGAAAAAGAGAGTGCCTGTTTCGCACTAATGCAACAAGCTGGCGTTCAAGCTTCTGAAGTACTTTATATTGGTGATGACAGTGTTGATTTACCAGCATTTAATGTATGTGGTGTTACTGCAACCGTAGCCGATGCTGCGGATTATATTAAATCCCAAGTAGACATTGTTACTAAAGCAAGTGGTGGCAAAGGTGCATTCCGTGAGATTGTTGATATGCTACTCGCCGCACAAGGAAAAGAAGCTATCTACACTACAGCGCAAGGCTTTCTCCATTCCGCAAAGAAAATGGCACAATAATATCGAAAAACAGTAGGATATTTTTCTACTGTTTTCACTAATCATCACCGAATTTTTGTTAAAAATACGAAAAAAGTGGTGTGAATTGATCCACACCACTTTATCTCAATTAAGAAAGATCATTCAACAACAAACTGTGCGTATCATCTAAAGCCAGATTCATATAACGTTCATACTGTTTCAGAATATCAACGATTAACTCATCTTTACTCATATATTGCACATCATAGCCCTCTCTACCATCATTAAAAAAAGTGATCGGTTCATAAATATTATGCTGTTCAATATGCGGTAAACTGTCATCCTCAATCAATAGATTGGATAATGAACGCTTTTCGCTGGCAACACCATATAAAAAGTTATGAATGTTGTCATTTTTAATCACTAATGCAATACGTAATTGTGAATATGACTTGATTTTCACATTTAAACCATAATTTTTTAATTCAGACTCCACTTCGGTAAATGCCGGAATAACAATTTTATCAAAAAAGGCTTTAATATCAGCACGTTGTGGTTGACTCATTATTTTATTTAAGCGGTCTCGCCAGTTTTTACCACTCCAAACTGAACTGCCGTGTGCAAATTTTTTCGAGAAATACTGGCTGTCCACCATCAATCCTCGCCATAATCCTAAGCAAAGGAATAGCATAATTAAAGTAAATGGCAATGCAATAATTAATGTCATTGTCTGTAATGCTGCCAAACCACCTGAACGAAGTAATGCAATAGCTAACGACGCCAACAACACTGCCCAGAACACGCTTTGCCATGCTGGTGCTTTATCTTTCCCTTGTGAAGCAATATTATTAATCACATAAATACCTGAATCTGCCGAAGTGATAAAGAACAATGCAATAATCAGCATTGCAATTAATGAAGCAATTATCGAACCAGGTAGCTGTTCAAAAAAAGCAAACAAAAGCGCTTCGGTATTATCACTCAATGCAGAAAGTGCACCTTGCGACTGCTGATCTGCCCAAATTGCAGTATCACCAAAAATAGTCATCCATAAAGCATTAAACAAAGATGGAACAAATAATACGCCTAAAATAAACTCACGAATTGAACGACCTTTAGAAATTTTGGCAATAAATAGTCCCACAAAAGGCGCCCAAGAAACCCACCACGCCCAATACAACACTGTCCAACCATTAAACCACGATTTTTTCTCTGGCTCATTAGCAAAAGTTTTAAAACTTAACTCAATGAAATTACTAAGATAATTTCCAACATTTTCTGAAAAATTGCTGAACAGATAAATCGTTGGGCCGGCAATTAAGACGAAAATCATTAATAAAATTGCCATTCCTAAATTAATTTCACTTAAACGTCGCACGCCTTTTGCTACGCCGGTGATAGCTGAAATTGCTGCCAATGTCATCACCACTACAATAATCACAGACAGTGTCGTTAAGCTGCGATCATCCATCCATCCAACTGCGTGCAATCCAGCATCAAGCTGCATTGCTCCATATCCCAATGTTGTTGTCACCCCGAAAACTGTACTACATAGTGCAATAATATCAATCAAATGCCCCCAAAAACCGGACACTCGATGTTTCAGTATAGGATAAAATCCGGAGCGGATTGTTAATGGCAATTTATAACGAAAACTAAAATAAGCCAACGTTAAGCCAATTACTGCATAAATTGCCCAAGCATGAATTCCCCAGTGGAAAAAGGACAGTAACAGTGCATTTTCCACTTTTTCCGTATGTGAGGCATTTTCAGTTAATGGCGCAACATAGTGCGAAATCGGTTCAGCTACACCAAAATACATCAAACCGATCCCCATTCCGGCAGCAAATAACATTGCCATCCAAGATATAAAGGGATATTCAGGTTCTTCATTTTCAGTGCCTAATTTTATATCTCCTAAACTACTGGCACAAAGCAATAATAAAAACAGAATAAATATTGAAACAGCAACGACATAAAACCAGCTAAAGTTATCAAAAATATTATTTTTTATATCATTCAGCAACTTTTGTGTCGTTTCTGGCACAATAATTCCTAATCCAGTCACTAACAAAATAAATAATAGACTAGGTAAAAAAATTGGTGCTTTAAATGTACTCGTCGACTTTAAATAATGCAGTAAACGCAAAATAAATTCTCCTCATTGATTGTATGATCAGCAATATTGCTAACATTTGATGAGCGAATTCCAATAAACAATTTGAAATTCTAAAAAGATAGAAAATAGTAGAAAATTCAACTACTTTTATTAGATAGAAATATCAAAATTCCCAATAAAATATGCTTAAAGCTCAAAAATACTAACTTATTATGCTAAAAAAATCAAATTTATGGTTTTTAATGCTATTTAAAAAATAAAAATAGCATTAAAAACTAACCTATATTATGGTTTATAACCTATGTCTTCTTGAGATGGATTTGATGCTGCTTCTCTAGCTAACACATCGCAACGCTCATTTTCCGGATGACCGGCATGTCCTTTTACCCATTGCCATTCGATTTGATGTGGAGCGATTGCTTGATCTAACGCAATCCATAAATCTTGATTTTTAACCGGCTGTTTTTGTGCTGTTTTCCACTGATTTTTTTTCCATTTCTGGATCCATTCCGTAATTCCTTTACGCAAATATTGACTATCGCTATAAAGTGTTACCGCACAGGGTTCTTTCAATAAATTCAAGGCGGTAATCGCAGCCAGCAGCTCCATTCTATTATTCGTTGTCAGTTTATACCCTTGCGAAACTTCTTTCTGGTGTCGTTTATAGCGTAACACAATCCCAATTCCCCCAGCTCCGGGATTTCCTAGACAAGAACCGTCTGTAAAAATGTCGATTTTTTTTAGCATATTAAAACAAGTGTTGTTAAAATGAAGCCCAATTATAGAGCGTTAATCTGAAAAAGAAAAATCACTATGCAAATGGATGAAAACAGAATTGTAGTACTCGATACCGAAACTACTGGAATGAGCGGAACCAGCGAACCGCAAATCGGTCATCGCATTATTGAAATCGGTGCGGTGGAGTTAGTCAATAGACGTTACACCGGACGTAATTTCCACGTTTACTTGCAACCGGATCAACAGGTTGATCCGGAAGCAGTTGCAGTTCACGGCATTACTGATGAATTTTTGGCGGATAAGCCTCGTTTTAAAGAAGTCGCACAAGAATTTATTGATTTTATTAAAGGTGCTGAACTGGTTATTCATAATGCGCCCTTCGATGTGGCGTTTATGAACCAAGAATTCGCCTTACAAGGGCAAGCTTTGACTACCAATCAGTTATGTAAGGTAACCGACTCACTAAAAGTCGCACGTCAACTCTATCCCGGAAAGAAAAACTCTTTAGATGCATTATGTAGCCGTTTAGGGATTGATAACAGTAAACGTACACTGCACGGCGCTTTACTGGATGCGGAGATTCTGGCAGATGTCTATCTGGCAATGACCGGCGGACAAGGCAGTTTGCAGTTAGATACTGAACCGGCTGTGGCTGTTCAACAACAGGAAGTGCAACAACAAATTCAACATAGCGACACACCACGAAAATTATTTGTGTTAAAGCCTTCTGCGGAAGAAATTCAAGCACATCAAGAGTATCTCTCATTAATTAATAAAAAAAGTGGTGATCAATGTCTTTGGCAACAAAAACTGGAACAGCAGCCACCTAAACTGAATTAACCTCAACACTTATTTCGCGCTTGCATTCTGTGCAGGCGCTGATTACAATTCACGCCTTTATATTTATACCCGTTGCGGTATAACCTGACCTGAGATCAGAAAGAGAATTAAAAAATGACAAAAACTTATGCAAAACCTGAGCTGCTCTCTCCTGCCGGCTCATTAAAAAATATGCGTTACGCCTTTGCTTATGGTGCTGATGCAGTTTATGCAGGACAACCTCGTTACAGTTTACGTGTTCGCAACAACGAATTTAACCACGCTAATCTAAAAATCGGTATTGATGAAGCTCACGCCTTAGGCAAAAAATTCTATGTTGTTGTCAATATCGCACCGCATAACTCAAAATTAAAAACATTTATTAAAGATTTAACTCCAGTGATTGAAATGCAACCGGATGCATTAATTATGTCCGATCCCGGTTTGATTATGATGGTTCGTGAGCATTTCCCGCAGATGCCGATCCATCTTTCGGTTCAAGCTAATGCCGTCAACTGGGCAAGTGTAAAATTTTGGCATCAAATGGGGTTAACGCGCGTTATCCTTTCGCGCGAACTTTCTCTTGATGAAATTGCTGAAATTCGCAAACAAGTGCCGGACATTGAAATAGAAGTTTTTGTACACGGTGCACTTTGTATGGCTTATTCCGGTCGCTGCTTGCTTTCCGGATATATCAATAAAAGAGATCCGAACCAAGGCACTTGCACCAATGCTTGCCGTTGGGAATACCAAGTAAAAGAGGGGCAAGAAGATGAAATCGGTAATATTGTCGATCCGAATAATGTGATTCCGGTGAAAAATGTTGCGCCAACATTAGGTGAAGGCGCAACAACCAATAAAGTTTTTCTATTGACTGAAAGCAAACGCCCAGACGAACAGATGCAAGCATTTGAAGACGAACACGGCACTTATATTATGAATTCTAAAGATTTACGTGCTGTGCAACACGTTGAAACATTAACGCAGATGGGCGTACATTCTTTAAAAATTGAAGGAAGAACAAAATCTTTCTATTATTGCGCTAGAACCGCTCAGGTTTATCGTAAAGCAATTGACGATGCAGCTGCCGGAAAGCCTTTTGACGAAAGCCTAATAACAACCCTAGAATCATTAGCTCACCGTGGTTACACCGAAGGTTTCTTACGTCGTCATACTCACGATGAATATCAAAATTATGACTATGGCTACTCTGTTTCCTATCAACAACAGTTCGTTGGTGAATTTACCGGTGTTCATAAAAATGGAATGGCAGAAATTGCTGTGAAAAATAAATTCCTACTCGGAGATGAAGTTGAAATGATGACACCGAAAGGGAACATTGTTTTCACTATTAATCAGATGTTTAACCGCAAAGGTGAATCGGTTGAAGCGGCTTTAGGAGACGGACATTATGTATTTATTCCCATACCGAAAGATATTTGTTTAGATTATGCGTTATTGATGCGAAATTTAACTAATACAAATACAAGAGATCCACACGGCGAGAAAAAAAGTTAAAAAAGTTAAAAAAATATTAAAAATGTTATTGCAATATAAAATGTAACGCTATATAATCTTGTCCGTACCCTAAAATATGACTCCAAATGTTTGCCCCTTTATTTTTCCCGAATAAAGGGGATTTTTTTATTTGTAGTATTTCTATTTTTAAATCATATAGATATAGAAAAGCAATGCCATTTTTTACAGCATAATTACTGTATGGTTATACAGTATTGAATACTATAATATTGTCTGTTTAATGATCCAAAATGATCACTAAAGAAATGAATTGCACCAAAAAATTTCTTTAAATGTTACAAGATTTAACGAATTTAACATGAAAAATAACTAAATTGAGCTTGTTTGACTCTATCAATTTTTATTGAACTTTTTATAACGCTAAAGAACGCCATTATGTAAATTGATGCTTGGTTCTGCCTATCTGAAATCAATATTTTTTTAGCCGTATTTGATCAATAGCTTTTTCTATAACGAAAGTATTAAATATCGATATCGAAAATAAAGACACCATTTTGACTATTTTTTATCAAAAAAACTTTAATTTTTAAAAAAATCTTGTAAAAAATTCAAAAGAGTGTATAATAACGCACATCTGACGCGGGGTGGAGCAGCTTGGTAGCTCGTCGGGCTCATAACCCGAAGGTCGTTGGTTCAAATCCAGCCCCCGCAACCAATCCCAATTTTTCCTCAAAAATTTTATAGTAATTTTTTAATCTTTCTTGTAGAGATATGTATAAATTTCTCTTTTTTGAGACTACATTTCATCTATTTCGATCGTACTAATTTCATATATTGCCTTATTTGAAAAAGAGTTTAACATTCCATCATCTGCAATACCTACTCTCACAGATGCTGCTATTTTACAAAAGCGTTTGTTAAGTCGTAGTCCTCTAGCTCTACAAAAAGCAGATATTGAAAAAATATATCAAGCCTCCTTTAATGGTGAAAAATTCTGCTAATAAGAAGTACAGTAGGAAAAGACCTACTGTACTTGTCATTTTGCTAATTTATTCCTCTCTTCTAACAAAAATTCAATAACAACCTTTACTCTCTTCAATTGTTGATGCCTAGGGAAATAATAGAGATAAAAAGCAGGAAATGATCGCCAATAAGGTTCTAACACTGGTATTAATTCTTGTTGTAATCTTAACTGTTGATAACGCAAATCAAAGATTCGACCAATTCCCATTCCTTGAATAATTGCATCCATCATTATTTCAGTGTCATTAAAAATTAATTGTGTTTCAAGGGAAATTTGCCGTTCTTCACCATCTATACTTAGTGTTAATGGGTTTAAACGATTATGCGTCATAAACCGATGTCCGATAAATCGGTGGTTTTTGAGATCTGCTATGGATTGTGGAACACCATATTTTTGCGCATATTCTTTGCTGACAAATAATCCTTCTCGCATTGGTGCCGTAAGTTGATGAGCAATCATTCCCTCCTCAATACTATGCCCGAATCGTATTCCTAAATCAAAATGGTGATCCACAATATCAACTATCGCATTATTAATAGACAATTCAAGTTGAATATTGGGATATTGCTGACAAAATTGGGCATAAATCGGCTGAATAGCAATATAAAAAGCAACTTGCGGTAATGTAATTTTTACCGTTCCTGATGGTGGATTAGCGGCACTACTCAAACTTTCGAAAGCATCTTCAATTGCATAAACGGCTTCTTTCGTTTGCTGAATCAGTTTTTCTCCGGCTTCTGTTAATACCAATTTTCTTGTAGTACGTAAAATAAGCGGAAATCCCATTTCTTGCTCTAAGGATTGCAATGATTTACTCACTGCCGCTGCACTAATTTCTAACTTTTTAGCAGCAGCTGAAATACTGCCACTTTGCACAATAGTGTGTAAAAACAGAAGTTGTTGATAATAATTTTTCTGCATATTCTAAACTAATAGTTAAAAGTATTTTAAAGAATACTAGACTACTCTTTAATAAAATAGCTGTCTATAATAAAGTTGTTTTTTAAATAACAGACAGAGTAAGGAGTTAATATGAAAATTGCTGTAATTGGAGCAACTGGATTAATTGGTAAAGCGGTAACTGCTGAATTAGTTGCTCGTGGTCATCAAGTAATAGGAATTTCTCGTCACGCCGATTCACTACCGAAAAGCGGATAACTTTACCGCTATACAATTAGATGTCAATTCCACACAATTAGCTGAGCAACTTATTAATGTTGATGCGGTGATCAGTGCTTTCAACGGCGGTTGGGAAAATCCAAATTTAGTCGCTGATTATAACAAAGGAATGCAATCTATTTTGCAAGCAGCACAACAAGCAGCTGTGCCTTATTTATTAATTGTTGGCGGTGCTGGCTGTCTTTATGTGTCATCTGAGTTGCAACTTATTGATACTAAAGAGTTTCCTAAAGCTATCTATCCTATTGCCAATGCTATTGGTCAATTATTGGTTCAATTAAAACAAAATAGACAATTAAACTGGGCATTTGTATCGCCAGCGGCAATGTTTGCCGTCAATCCAGTCAAATTTGAGGCAACAAGGCATTATCGTATTGGTGGAAATCACGTTCTGTTGGATAAAAATGGGCAACCTGCTGATATTAGTCTGCCTGATTTAGCAGCAGCGCTTGCAGATGATGCAGAACAAAAAGCTCATTTACATCAACATTTCACCGTTGCTGAATAAACTGAAAATCCATTTATAGCGAAAAGCCACTCAAAAGAGTGGCTTTAACGTTTAGCTATCTAGTAAATACTTAATTTAATACTCTTCTGGATTGTGTATAGGTTCTTAACCAATAATCTTCATTCAAAGAACTAATAGTAACGCCCTGACTTGTACTGGAATGGATAAAAAGATCATCGCCTAAATAAATTCCAACGTGACGAT
Organism: Gallibacterium sp. ZY190522; assembly: GCF_054166015.1. NCBI lineage: Bacteria > Pseudomonadati > Pseudomonadota > Gammaproteobacteria > Pasteurellales > Pasteurellaceae > Gallibacterium > Gallibacterium sp. ZY190522. Next base: position 796,329 of record NZ_CM135118.1, on the reverse strand, counting down.
TTTTTCTAAAGAAAACCAAATCACCTTGTTTTAATTGACCTTTTTGAATTTTATAACCTAAAGATTTTTGTTCTGAAGTGCTTCTTGGCAGGCTAATATGAAATTTTTCTGCAAATGCAGTTTGTACAAATGCGGAACAATCAATGCCATCCTTCCCGGTTCCGCCAAGTTTATAACGAACACCAATCCATTCCTGATAGAAATTATTTAATTTTTTATTGATGATAACGCGTTCTTTCGCGTTGGTTTTGAGGATTAAAGCTTGGATAGGATCATCGTCTTCGGAAAATAATGTAGAAGCTGACTGCGTGCCGGGATGACTACTACACGCAGCTAACAGTAAAAAACAGACTGATACCAGAATTCGATAAAACATAACTCAAAAATAAGTGAAAATAATCAAAACTCAAAAATTGGCATCAATCCTACCGAAAAACAACACGTATGACCAGTTATTTTTAATAGAAAAGGCTGTTTTTGTGAAAAGCTTCAAATTTTCTGGCTATTTTTTAACGTTTTTCTAACGAACGCAGCCAAGAAATTTCATCTTTCCAGATTTCCGGATGAATGGTTTCCAAGATAAGCGGAATATTATCAAAGCGCTGATCAGGCATAATATATTCAAAAACAGCAGTGCCAATTGTGCCTGACTGCAAACTGTCGTGACGATCCACTCGGCTTCCTAAAGGCGTTTTTGAACCATTTAAATGCATTCCTCGCAAATATTGAAAACCGACAATCTCCGAAAATTGTTGAAATGTCTTTTCACACGCCGCTAAAGTCGACAAATCATAACCGGCAGAAAAAGTGTGACAAGTATCCAAACAAACACCAACCCGATTTTTATCTTCCACATTTTCAATAATGGTCGCCAAATGTTCAAAACGCCAGCCTAAATTTGAACCTTGACCGGCAGTATTTTCAATTACGGCAACCACATTCGGCACAGTATCAACCGCAATATTAATGGATTCCGCAATCCGTTTTAGACAATCCAGTTCATCAATTTGTTGTAAATGGCTACCCGGATGAAAATTTAATAATTGCAAGCCGAGCTGATGGCATCGTTGCATTTCATCAATAAAGGCGGTTCTTGATTTCTCTAATCCTTCTGCTGTCGGATGGCCTAAATTAATCAAATAACTATCGTGCGGTAAAATTTGTGCCGCAGAAAAGTGATATTTTTCGCACCATTGCTTAAATTTATTGATATTTTCTTGTTTTAATGGCGCAACTTTCCATTGACGCTGATTTTTTGTAAATAACGCAAAAGCATTTGCACCGATTTCAACTGCGCGTAATACCGCATTTTCAACGCCTCCCGATGCACTGACGTGCGCTCCGATATATTTCATTTAAACTCCTAAATTCATTATCTTTCCGCAGGAATTATAGTAAACTTACGCCCTTTATACAGTTTTAATTCATAATTTCTCTAATAGTTAGGACAAATATGGACGAACAGGTCGAAATTAATCATTTTTCTATTTTATGCCGTTTATTCGGTAATTTTTTTCAACGTCAACCGCAAGATCCAATTCTTGCGCCGGCATTGCAATGGTTACAACAAGCAGGCGTTAAAACCATTTGGGATTTAGCTACTGATCCACAAACCGACACTGCGCTGACGCAATTAACATCAGGTTGGACACTAGAACAATTAAGCCAAGATTATCAACATTTGCAACAATCTGTCGATTTTAAACTCTCTGCTTACGGTGTTGATGTTGAACAATTTAAAGCATTTCGGCAAGAACGTGCAATGCCTGAAGTCGCTGACAGTGATCATATTGCATTGCCCTTATTGACGGCTGCTTGGATTGAAGATCAAATTGGTTCGCTTGAGGCACAGCGACAACTGTTCCAAACTTTTTTATTGCCAACTATCGGGCGTTTTCTTGGACAGATTGAAGCTCACGCACAAACCGCATTTTATCGCAGTCTGGCACAATTATGCCGCGATTTATTGGCAGCTATGGCAGATGAGATTGAAGAAGAGGAACAATAATCTAAAAAACAGTGTACGAATTATTTCGCACACTGTTTTTCATATCTACTTGAAATTAATGCTGTTTTTTCACAGAAAATTTACCAACAATAATTGTCAATAACAACATTAACAATACCGGGATTAACCAAGTCAAACCTTCTTGATAAAACGGTAAATAGCTTAACAATTTTTCTACGCCTTGTGGCAACAAGCCCATATTTTTCAAGCTATCACACAAACTGAACAGTGTTGTTAGTGCGATAGTGGCATTATAACTCCAGCTCACTACCGGCAGTTTTTTCCGCACAATCTGTAATACCACTAGCATAATTGCTACCGGATAAATCAACAACAATGCAGGAATCGTTACTCGCAAAAGTGTATCCAGACCGGTTTCAGAAATAATAATTGTCGCAATTGTAAACAGCACTACAAAAAATGGATAATTTAAACGAGGATGAAAGCGAGAAAAATAATCTGCACAAGCACTGGTTACACCAACTAACGTTGTTAAATTCGCTAACATCACAATGCCACTCATAATCCACAAACCAGTTGAACCAAATAACTCATTAATATAACGTGAGAAAATTTGTCCGCCATTGGTAGAAGTTGATGCCACCATATCTCCAGTTGCACCCAGATAAAATAAACAAAGATATAAACCACTTAGTAAAACTACTGAAGTTACTCCAGCAGCTAATGTATAACGAACTATTGTTTTGCTATTGGTAACATTATTTACTGCGAAAGCTCGTGCTACAATTCCACCGAATGCCATTGCTGAAAGCACATCCATTGTCTGATAACCACCAATCATACCAGTGACTAAAGCAGAGCCTTCAGCATAATTACTGGATGGTGCAATAATTTCGGACAATGGATCAGACACAACACCAATACCGACAACAATCAATAACACCAATAAAATCGGAGCCATAAATTTACCAATCGTTGAAATCATTGTGCTACGACCAAGCATAAAACTCATTCCGATAATATTAAACACTAATGCGAATAAAATATGAGAATGCTCACCGTTATAAATATTTAAAGGCTGCCACGCCATTTCATAAGCAACGTTAGTAACACGAGGCATTGCAAATGTTGAACCAATGATTAAATAGAGAATTGACCAAAATACAACACCAACCCACGGCGGAAGATCGGTAGATAACGCTTCACCGCGCCCACGCACCGTTACCACAATCAAGGTAATAAACGGCATAAAAACGCCGGTTAAAATAAAACCTAACGCAGCCCACAACCAACTTGAACCGGCATGATAACCCTCCATCGGTGGAAAGATAATATTCCCTGCACCCAAAAACAGCGAAAAAATCATCATACCCAGAATTAAAATATCTTTTTTAGATAACATATACTTTCCCTTAGGTATTAATTTTAAAGCAGGAAGTTTATACGGATTGGATGGCAAATTGAAGTAAAAAATATAATTTTATGGATTTTTATGCTGATAAATTAGATGGAATATAATATTTTTAGCAAATTCTACTGGATTTTTTAAAAGAAAATACGGTATTACCCTAAAGCAATACCGCATTTATTGGACGTTTATTGATACATTTTTTCAATCAGAGCGTGATAACGTTGTAAAATTACCTTACGTCGTAGTTTTAAGGTCGGTGTAATCTCACCAAGTTCAATTGAGAATGCTTTTGGTAACAAAGTAAATTTTTTAATTTTCTCAAACCCTTGTAGCTCTTTTTGTAATTCATTAATTCGTTTTTCAAACATTTCAACAATCGCTGTATTTTTAATCAAATCTAACCGATTTTGATACTGAATATTGAGTTTTTTTGCATACTCTTCCAACGTGTCAAAACAAGGAACCACCAAAGCTGACACATATTTTCTGGCATCAGCAATCACAGCAATCTGCTCAATTAATTTATCTTGCAATAATTTGCCCTCCACTGCTTGGGGAGCAATATATTTTCCAGTTGAAGTTTTCATTAAATCTTTTATGCGATCGGTCATAAACAAATTACCTTCAGCATCAACATAACCGGCATCACCTGTTTTTAAGAAGCCATCTTCGGTAAAACATTTTGCGGTTTCTTCCGGATTTTTAAAATACCCTTTCATTACACCCCCGCCTTTCACCAAAATTTCATTTTCATCACCAATTTTTACTGTTGTGCCTGGCATAATTTGCCCAATTGAATTTGATTCAAAACCAAAATCAGACCAACAAGAAACCGTTGCTGTAGTTTCTGTCATTCCGTAACCCAATTTAATATTAACGCCAATACAGTGAAAAAATAGACCAATTTCAGGTTCTAATTTCGCTCCACCACAAGGCATCATTCGGATATGTCCACCAAGCACTCGTTGCAACTTACTGAATACTAAGCGATCTGCAAGCTGATATAATGGCTTTAACCAAAACGGCAAAGGTTGTTGTTTCTGCTGATAGCGTAATGCGAATTTACCAATTCGCAACGCATTATAAAAAATCTGTTGGCGTAGCCACGGTGCCTGTTTCACTTTATCAAAGACCGTTGCATAAATTTTTTCATAAAAACGTGGCACCGCACACATTAGCGTCGGTTTCACTATGGACAGTGCTTCTCTTACTTTATGTGGATCATCCAGATAAACATTCACTGCACCTTGTGATAACACATAGGCAACCCAAGCACGTTCAAAAATATGAGATAACGGTAAAAAAGATAAAGAAACATCACTACCATCAATTTTCATTAACGTTTGTTGATGGGTGGTCAATTGATGTGCCAAATTATTGTAATCTAACATTACACCTTTCGGTTCACCAGTTGTACCTGAAGTATAAATCAAGGTAAAAAGATCTTTCATTGATTTCTGTGTCAATCTTTGCACTAATAGCTCACGTGATTCATCGCTAGCAGTTGCAATAAAATCTTGCCAGCTAATCCCCATTTCCACATCACGTAAATCAAGTGGTTGCATGGCAATAATTTTTTCTAATTTTGGGCAATACGGTGCAATAGAAAGTGCTACATCATACTCTTTTTGATTCCCAACAAACAGCACTTTCATTTCGGAATGATTAATGATGAATTTCGTTTGAATTTCATTATTGGTTGCAAAAATCGGCACAGTTACTGCTCTAATCTGCAAAATTGCAATATCTGCGATTGTCCATTGTGGCATATTTTGAGCAAAAATACCGATTTTATCCTGAACACCTATACCTAATGTCAATAATGCTCGGGAGAGCTGTTCACTTTGCTGGTGAAAACTTTGCCACGAAATATCTTGTAATTTATGTTGATGATCGAAATAGCGTAATGCTGTACGTTGAGAAAGTTTTTCACTTTGTTGACGAATTACATCGACAAAATGGGAAAGCGTTTGAGTATAATTTTGCATTATAAAAATAACCTTCTTTATTTCAGCTAACAACTGTTCGCAAATATACTCATTCTATTAAAAAAAATCCAGTGATTTTATCTCTATAAATACAATCGCCCACTGTTTTTAGCAGTGGGCGATATTTTTTGTGATCTAGCTCACACCTATACCTTAAAACAAGCGACTAAATGCTGTTTGTCTCCTAACAATCTTGGTTTAGTTAAGGTACATTCCGTATCTGCTATCGGGCAACGAGTACGGAAAACACAACCTGAAGGTGGATTAATAGGTGAAGGCAAATCACCTTCCAACAACTGAATTTGCTTATCTTTTTCCAAATCTGGATCAGGAATTGGCACCGCTGACATTAATGCTTTAGTGTATGGATGTTTGGTTTGATGATAAACACGATCATAGGTTCCCAACTCCACCGCATTGCCTAAATACATTACTAACACACGATCTGAGATATGCTTTACCACCGCCAAATCGTGAGCAATAAAAATAAGTGATAACCCCATCTCTTTTTGTAGTGACTTCAACAAATTCACTACTTGTGCCTGAATGGATACATCAAGTGCCGATACCGGCTCATCACAGATGATCAATTTTGGCTCAATAATTAATGCTCTTGCAATACCAATACGTTGACATTGCCCACCAGAGAATTCGTGTGGATAGCGATTAATTAAATTTGGTAATAATCCCACCTTAAGCATCATTGCTTGTACACGGGATTTCACTTCTTCTGCTGATAATTCAGGAAAATAAATTTTTAACGGCTCTGCAATAATATTGCCAATAGTCATTCGAGGATTCAATGATGCTAATGGATCTTGGAAAATCATCTGAATATCTTTGCGAGTGGCGTGCCATTCTTTTTCAGATTGACTACTCAGATCTGTTCCTAGCCATAAGATATTACCGCCAGCGGATTTTACCAAACCGATAATTGCTCTTGCTAATGTCGATTTTCCACAGCCTGATTCCCCTACTACACCTAATGTTTCACCTTCATACAATTTAAATGAAACATGATTAACTGCATGTAATGTCTGTTTTTTCTTAAAAAAGAAACCTTCACTGCTCTGTACTTGGAAATGCACACTCAGATCTCTAACTTCCAACAATAAATTACTCATTATGCTTTTCCTCTTAATATCATTTCCTGTACATCAACAAAGCAGGCACGCAAGCGATTATTGCCGAATGCCGTTAATTGCGGTGTATTGCTACACTGTTCACTGACAAACTGGCAACGTGGTCGGAACGGGCAGCCGGTTGGCAGATGTAATAGGTTTGGCGGATTTCCCGGAATGGTGGTCAACTGCTCTTCTTCCGTATCCAAACGCGGTACGGCATTGATTAAACCGATAGAATAAGGATGTGTCGGCTGATAAAAAATCTCTTTTGCTGTACCATACTCCATTGTTCTACCAGCATACATTACTAATACTTGATCGCAACTCCCTGCTACTACTCCTAAATCGTGAGTAATCATAATAATTGCGGTATTAAACTCTCGTTTTAAATCATTCAATAAAGTCATAATCTGTGCTTGAACGGTCACATCCAATGCGGTTGTCGGCTCATCTGCGATCAATAATTTCGGGCGACATAACAATGCCATTGCAATCATTACACGTTGACGCATCCCACCAGAAAATTCGTGCGGATACATATTCATCCGTTTTCTCGCTTCCGGCATTTTCACCGCATCAAGCATTTTCACTGACTCATCAAAAGCCTGTTTCCGATCATATCCTTTATGTAAAATCAGCACTTCCATTAACTGTTCACCAATTTTCATATAAGGATTTAATGAAGTCATCGGATCTTGGAATATCATAGCAATCTGCTCTGCACGGAGTCGGTTTAATTGCGCTTCGGGTAACCCCAAAATTTCTTCACCATTAAAACGTGCGGAACCGGCGGTACGTCCGTTATCCGCCAATAACCCCATTAACGCAAAGGCGGTTTGCGATTTGCCTGAACCGGATTCACCGACAATGCCTAAGGTTTCACCGGCATTTAAAGTAAAAGTTAAATTATTCACTGCGGTAACATCGCCATCCGGCGTTTTAAATGTTACACGCAAATCTTGAACATCAAGGAGAGGTTGTTTTTCAATTGTCATATTTTTCTCGCCTTATCGATCTTTAGGATCAAGCGCATCACGCAAGCCATCACCAATAAAATTAAAACAAAACAGCGTAATTACTAAAAAAATGGCTGGGAAAATTAATAACCAAGGCGCTGCCTCCATTGATTTAGAACCATCATTTAACAATGCCCCCCAACTACTCAACGGCTCTTGTGTTCCCAATCCTAAGAAACTTAAGAACGATTCGAATAAAATCATTCCCGGCACCAATAAAGAAGCATAAACTACAACAACGCCCAAAACATTTGGCACAATATGTCGCCACACAATCTGCCGAGAAGACACACCGCAAACAATAGCTGCTTCAATAAATTCTTTACGTTTCAAACTAAGCGTCTGACCGCGCACAATACGAGCCATATCAAGCCAAGATACCATCCCAATGGCCACGAAGATCAACAAAATATTCTGACCAAAGAAGGTGACTAACAAAATCACAAAGAACATAAACGGAAATGAATAAAGAATCTCCAAAATACGCATCAACACCGCATCGGTTTTACCACCAATATAACCGGCAGTTGCGCCGTAAAGCGTGCCAACTAACACAGCAATAAACGCACCGGCGATCCCGACCAATAAAGAAATACGTCCACCAATAGCCAAACGTACCAATAGATCACGACCAGAAGAGTCTGTACCAAAATAGTGCATAGATTCAAAATCCGGCGGATTTGTCATCATTGCCCAATCCGTATCCTCATAACTGAACGGCATCAACATTGGAGCAAAAATCACAAATAGCATAATGAAGAATAGAATGATTAGACTCGCTACTGCGGCTTTATTACGAAAAAAGCGGCGACGTGCGTCTTGCCACAAACTACGACCATCGACTGTTTCCAACTGTTCGCCTAATTTTTCCATTAACGCTTGGTTTTCTTTTGTTTTTAACATTTTTACAACTCCATTAATAGCGAATTTTCGGATCAATCACAGCATATAAAATATCCACAATCGCATTAAAAACAATAGTCAATGTACCAACTAAAATCGTTAAACTTAATACCAACGAATAATCACGATTTAATGCGCCATTTACAAAAAGCTGCCCGATTCCCGGCAATACAAAAATACTTTCAATCACCATAGAACCAGTAATAATACCGACAAATGCTGGCCCCATATAAGAAATCACCGGTAATAACGCCGGACGCAATGCGTGTTTCAATACAATACGACTCATTGGCAAACCTTTTGCTTTTGCAGTACGAATAAAATTTGAATGCAATACTTCAATCATTGAACTACGCATAATACGTGCAATACTGGCAATATAAGACAAAGATAACGCTACCATCGGCATCAACATATAAATAAATTGCCCATTATTCCAACCACCGGATGGAAGCAGTTTCAAGGTAATTGAGAAAATTAGCACTAATAACGGTGCGACAACAAAACTCGGCACAACTACCCCTGTCATCGCAAATGTCATTATCAAATAATCCAGCCACTTATTCTGCTTCAATGCTGCGATCACTCCAGCAGAAATACCAAATACTAAAGCTAAAATAAAAGCAGAAAAACCTAATTTGAGTGAAACAGGAAACGCCTGCGCTACTAATTGATTCACAGTATAATCTTTATATTTAAATGACGGCCCAAAATCACCGTGAGCCAAATTTTTTAAATAAAGACCATATTGCACCATTAACGGTTCATTGAGATGATATTTTGCTTCAATATTTGCGATAACTTCCGGCGGATAATTTTTTTCACTGGAAAAAGGGCTGCCAGGGGCAAGACGCATCATAAAGAAAGAAACAGTAATAAGGACAAACAGCGTAGGAATCGCCTCTAAAATTCGGCGAAAAATTAATTTAAGCATACACAAATCCCACAATAAAATGGCGAAAAGCCAACTACAAAATCCCGTTCCATCGGTAAATGGAACGGGCAATATAAAAATTAATGTTTAATAATATAAACGTCTTTCAAATAGTAATTTTGCCCTGGATGTGCATCAGCAAAGCCTTTCACCCAAGGTTTGATTAAGCGTGGTTGGACGTAATGATAAACTGGCACCATTGCAGTATCTGCATCTAATTGCGCTTCTGCTTTGGCATATACATCTGCTCGTTCTTCATCAGTTTGTGTTTTAAAAGCAGAAGCGATCAAATCATCATACGCCTTGCTTTTATAGAAAGCTGTATTATTTGCACTGTTTGAAAGATAATAATTCAAGAATGTACTTGCTTCATTATAATCCGCACACCAACCTGCTCTTGCCATTTGGTAATTACCCTGATGACGTGAATCAAGATATGTTTTCCATTCCTGATTTTCTAAATTGATATTTACGATACCTTGCAAATTCTTCTTCCAGATAGATTGTGCCGCAATGGCTAATTTTTTGTGATTATCAGAAGTGTTGTAAAGCAAATTGAAAGTCAATGGATGAGATTTGTCGTAACCTGCTTCTTTAAGTAATTTGATTGCCTCTTGATTACGTTTGTTTTGATCCCAGCTCGCCCATTCTGGATTTTTCATTTTTTCTGCCCCATTAATAAATGGCGGCGTAAAAATATATGCTGGAGTTTGCCCCTGCTGTAAAATTTTATCAGTAATAATATTTCTATCTAACGCCAACGATAATGCTCTACGAACTTTATCATTATCAAACGGTGCTTTTGCAGTATTGACTTCATAAAGATAAGTACAAAGTAATGGTGAAATATGTAATTCATCCGGCAACTCTTTCTTTAATTTAGCAAATAATTCAATTGGAATTTCTTTACCGGTCATATCTTCATCACCTGCACGATAACGAGAAATATCTGTTGCAGATGATTCAATTGGTAATAACGTTATTTTTGTCAAAACAGTATTTGCATTATCCCAATAATGTGGATTACGCTCTAGCACTGCTTTTTCATTAACCACTTGTGATTTCAAAACAAAAGCACCGTTGCCTACTAAATTTTCTGGCGCTGTCCATTTTTCTCCAAATTTTTCCACTACTTTCGGATTCACAGGTGACAATACATAATGTTCAACCAATTTATCTACATAAGGAACGGATTCTGTTAAATGCAACACTAACGTATGATCATCTTTCGCTTCTACTCCTAGATCAGTTAACGGAGCCTTGCCTGCAATCACTTTTTCCGCATTTGCCAATTTTAAGAAATCCAAATAACTGGAGTATGGTGATGCAGTTTTAGGATCAGCTAAACGTTGCCACGCATAAACAAAATCACCGGCTACGACCGGATCACCATTAGACCATTTTGCTTCCGGACGAAGATGAAATGTCCACGTTTTAAAATCTTCACTATGTTCCCAAGAAGTAGCTACTCCAGGAATAATATGACCTTTTGCATCAGAAGTAACCAATGTTTCATAAAGTTGCCGTGAATAATTCCCTTCAACATCGCCTTCCATTTTTTGTGGATCTAACGTTGCCGGATTAGCACTGATATTCCAAACCAATTCTTGTTTATCTGCCAGTTGAGTACCTGCTGGCACATTTGCCGCTATTACACTTGTTGTTACACCAAATCCAAGTGCTACCATCAGTAATGATTTTTTAAATGAATTCTGCATCTTAATACTCCTTACTTATTAATCATTCTTCTATTTTTTATAGAATTACTGTCATTAATAAATTAATTACCATCATTTGTAAATAACACGCTTATATTTTACTTGATTATTCAGCATTTTTTTGATTTTAACGCTAACCTCAACATATTTTTTGTACAAAATCTTAAAATATACACCTTTCTTAGCGTTGATTTAAATTAAGAAATTTTATGCATAATATAATCTCCTTCAGTCCATAATAGCCTTCTACCGAATGTAGAACTACGCCATTGTTAACATAAATCAAACACCATTAAAACAATATATTCACTTAATAAATCATAAATTCTCTCTTTTTTTTAAAAATGTGATCCATATTGGCTTTTGTCAGATAGAAAGTGCTAAGCTATAACACAATAGTTGTTCTTTATAGAAACGGAGTGAAACCTATGACAAATCACGCAAATAGCCATATTGATTTTGAAAATACTGTAGCGGATGTGATCCGTTTAACTCAATACAGTCACGGTGCTGGTTGTGGCTGCAAAATTTCACCTAAAGTTTTAGAGACAATCCTTCATACCGAAGCAGAAAAATTTATCGATCCACATCTTTTGGTAGGAAATGAAAGCAAAGATGATGCCGCAGTTTATGATATTGGCAATGGAATGGGAATTATCAGCACCACCGACTTTTTTATGCCAATTGTTGATGATCCTTTCACTTTTGGTCGTATTGCTGCCACTAATGCCATCAGCGATATTTTCGCAATGGGAGGCAAACCGATTATGGCAATCGCTATTTTAGGCTTTCCAATTAAGCTATTACCGCCAGAAATTGCCAGACGCATTGTTGAAGGGGGGCGCCAAGCCTGTAAAGAAGCCGGCATTGCACTTGCCGGTGGACATTCTATTGACTCGCCTGAACCAATTTTCGGTTTAGCGGTAACCGGTATTATTCCAATCGATAAAGTGAAGAAAAACAATTCCGCTAAAGCCGGATGTGAGCTTTTTTTGACCAAACCATTAGGCATCGGCGTACTTACTACTGCAGAGAAAAAAGGAAAATTAAAAGCAGAACATCGCGGTTTAGCCGCAGAAGTAATGTGTAGAATGAATAAAATCGGAGCAAAATTCTCAGAGCTGGAAGGTGTAACCGCAATGACAGATGTAACCGGTTTCGGACTGCTCGGACATTTAATCGAAATCTGTGAAGGTTCCGGTGTTGCTGCCGAGGTGAATGTATCACAACTCAAAACTCTGGACGGTGTTTATGATTATATTGAGAAAGGTTGCATTCCGGGTGGAACAGAACGAAACTTTGATAGTTACGGTCATAAAGTTAGCCCGATCAATGAAACTCAGAAGGCTGTGCTATGTGATCCACAAACTTCAGGTGGATTACTGGTCGCAGTGACTCCTGAAGCAAAATCAGCATTATTTGATATTGCTATACAAGAAAATATCTCTTTGATTCCTGTTGGAAAACTGTTAGAAAAAAATGATAATTCACAAATTTTTGTAACTGTTAAAGAGTAATTCAATCTTCTCTTTTAAAATATTTTGAAAAGTAAGCCGGCAAAATAAACCGGCTTACTTTTTCTGATTTCGTTATGACTTAACGTATTCTATTCAACATACCCGAAAACGTTTTTTTATGCTAGAATCTTCAACCGTTTTTATTCAATGAATTGGAGAGAATATGAAAGTTTTAGAAGGTCAAATAGCCTCACCAAATGCGAAAATCGCAGTAGTTATCGCCCGTTTTAATAGTTTTATTAATGATAGCTTATTGGAAGGTGCATTAGATGCGTTAACTCGCGTTGGTCAAGTAAAAGATGACAATATCACTGTAGTAAAAGCACCCGGTGCTTATGAATTGCCGTTAGTTGCTCGTCGTTTGGCCGCAAGCAAAAAATTTGATGCGATTGTTGCTTTAGGTACAGTTATTCGTGGCGGCACTGCACACTTTGAATACGTTGCTGGGGAAGCAAGTAGCGGTTTAGGACAAGTTGCTATGCAAGCTGAAATCCCTGTTGCTTTCGGTGTTTTGACCACTGAAAATATCGAGCAAGCAATTGAACGTGCCGGTACGAAAGCAGGAAACAAAGGGGCTGAAGCTGCTTTGGTAGCTTTGGAAATGGTTAATTTATTAGCACAGATTTCCGAATAATGAAAACTGAAAAAAAACCAAGTAAACGTCGTCGTGCTCGTGAATGTACTGTTCAAGCACTTTATTCCTGGTTTATATCGAAAAACAGCCCGGAAAGCATTGAGTTGGATTTAATTACCAATGATGAAACCAAAGGTGCGGATCTCACTTATTTTCGCAAACTTTTTAATGGTACTGTCAACAATCTCGATAATCTAGAACAAGAATATGAGCCTTTTTTAGATCGTAAAATTGAGGAATTAGGGACAATCGAACGCGCTATTTTAGACTGTGCGACATTTGAACTTAAATATATTGATGATATTCCTTACAAAGTGGTCATCAATGAAGCTATTGAAGTTACAAAAACATTCGGTGCGGCAGATAGCCATAAATATGTTAATAGTATTTTGGATAAATTAGCACCAAAGTTTGGAATAAAATAATCAATGTCAATTTTCCCTTGTGTTCTCCACAAGGGATTTTTTTCTGAAAGGATTTCTTTATGCCTCACAATGGCGAATTTGATATTATTCGACGTTATTTTTCTGCTTCTACTCGTCAGCCTCGGCGCGATGTACTGTTATCCGTTGGTGATGATTGTGCAATCACTGAAATTAAACCTAATCGCCGTTTAGCACTGACTACCGATACTCTGGTTGAAGGAACCCATTTTCTACCATCTATCTCAGCAGCCGATCTCGCTTATAAAGCAGTAGCTGTCAATTTAAGTGATTTAGCGGCAATGGGTGCAGAACCTGCGTGGATTAGTTTGGCATTGACTCTACCCAAAATTGATGAGCAGTGGCTAGGTGAGTTCAGTCAAAGCTTGTTTCAAATTCTTGATCACTATAATGTTGATTTAATTGGTGGCGATACCACTAAAGGAACACTCTCTTTAACTATCACTGCACACGGTTTAGTGGCGAAAGATAAAATCTTATGTCGACACACTGCTAAACCCGGTGATTGGATTTACGTTTCGGGTACACTCGGCGATAGTGCCGCCGGTTTGCAGCTGTTATTACAACAGTCAAAAATTGAAAATGATGATCAACGCTACTTATTACAACGCCATCTACGCCCAACTCCTCGTGTTCTGATGGGAATGGAATTGGCTGGTATCGCAAATGCTGCGATTGATCTCTCTGATGGATTAATTTCCGATCTACAACATATTCTAGAACGAAGCAAATGTGGAGCTGTTATTGAATTAGATAAACTTCCCCTTTCCAATCCTTTATTAAATCAATTTTCATTAGAACAGGCACAAAAATTTGCACTTGCCGGTGGTGAAGATTATGAGCTTTGTTTCACAGTTACAGAAGCAATGCGAGCAAAAATGGAACACATTTTACGTTATCTCGATGTAGAATATCACTGCATTGGTCAAATTCGTGCCAATCAACAGTTACAATTTACCCAACATTCTCAACCAGTAGAGGTTACAGTGACTCATGGCTTTGATCACTTCAAATAAAACTAATCACGATGCACTCCAAAGAATCAAATTAACAAATCCGATTCACCTATTGGCGCTTGGTTTTGGTTCTGGGCTAATCTTTCCAGCTCCTGGCACTTGGGGTTCATTGGTTGGGCTATTAATAGGATGGCTACTTCTACAATGGATAGCTATTCCTTTCTTTGTTATTTTTACCTTGAGTGCTTTTTTTATCGGATGTTATTTATGTGAAAAAACAGCTCACGATATGAAAGTACACGATCATAGTTCTATCGTATGGGATGAAATTGTTGCTATTTGGTTGGTTCTTACCACTTTGCCAAATCACACTTGGCAGTGGTGCTTAACTGCTTTTGTGCTATTCCGTTTCTTTGATATTATCAAACCTTACCCTATTCGCTATTTTGACCGCAAACTGCAAACTGGCTTTGGTATTATGTTTGATGATCTACTAGCTGCATTGTATTCAATTATTGTTATTTTCTTAATCAGATCAATTATCTAAAGGACTGCACTATGTTATGGAATATTATGATTGTACATTTATTAGGCTTAATGAGTCCCGGTCCGGATTTCTTTTATGTCAGCAAAACTGCTGCCAGTAATTCGAACCGTAATGCATTTTGCGCTGTCATCGGCATCACTATGGGTGTAGCATTTTGGGCAACTTCTGCTTTGCTCGGATTAGCTATTCTGTTTGCTACCAGTCCATTATGGCACGGTGTTGTGGTCTTGTTGGGTGGAAGTTATCTTGCTTATATTGGTTATAAGATGCTGAATGTTCGTAACAATGTGGTATTTGAAAATGATCAAAAGATACAACCGCAAACGACCTCAATAAAACAGGAAATTCTGAAAGGATTATTAGTCAATCTCTCCAACGCAAAAGTAGTGATCTATTTTAGTAGCGTATTATCGATTTACCTTGCTAATGTCAATGGCATTGAGCATATCATTCTAGTATTAACCGCTATCTTAATAGAAACATTTCTCTATTTTTCTATTATTGCTTTGTTATTTTCAAGACCAACTGCAAAACGTTTCTATAGCAAATATAGTCGTTGGTTGGATAATGGTGCCGGTGTAGTTTTTATCGCTTTTGGACTTTATCTCACTTACGCCGGCATAGGTTATTTATTTCAATAATTCCTGCAAATTTTTCTTCATTGCGTGGATTTGTGACTCATAAAGAGCTTTACTCTCCTGCTCATCTATCATATACATAATAGTTTGTGACAGAGTCATCTTCATTTTACGGGAATAACGAGAAAGACGTAACCAAACTGCATAATCCAGATCAATTGATTTCTTTTTAGTACTCTGTTTTTCTGCATTAAAGAAACGTTTCCGTTTAGCACGAATCGCCTGATCCAGTTTCACGACTAAATCAGGTGACATATGTTCACTAATCCACTGTTGAACCTCTTCGGTTTGATGCTGTAACCGCACTAACTGCTGAATTTTATCTTCAGCCAAGCTTTTCTCAAGATAACGTGTAATATTGACACCTTCACGAGCCTTACGCATTAAATAAAGCCATTTCCAATGCGTTTCTTGATTTTCCAATTTCTGGTAGCGCATAAAACCTCACATTTTTATTATAAAACAATAATTTAAAATTAAATCACTGTTTAATTGGTGACAAGGTAACTGTCAAATTATAGGATTTTTTATTTACTTTTACTACTGAATAAACACTAATCCAAGCCAATTAATTTATCACGCAAAATGCCCAACCACT
Source organism: Gallibacterium sp. ZY190522 (assembly GCF_054166015.1). Lineage (NCBI taxonomy): Bacteria > Pseudomonadati > Pseudomonadota > Gammaproteobacteria > Pasteurellales > Pasteurellaceae > Gallibacterium > Gallibacterium sp. ZY190522. The sequence continues at coordinate 779,933 of NZ_CM135118.1, read as the reverse complement.
CTCTTAAAACTAAACCAGATTGATAAAAACTAACTGGTTGTGGGATAAATTTTAATAATCCACTACCAGAAGCTCGCTGACTCAAGGTCGGTGCTGGAAGTACTTCAAACCCTTGACGTTGGAATGCAGCAACAGCACGGCGCATATGCCATTCATTCGTGACCAGAATCACACGATGAATTTGCTTACCTTGCTCGGTTTGAGCAAACAATTTACGCAGATAAATCGCATTTTGTTCCGTAGTATTAGATTTATTATCTAACCAAGTCGGCTCTATTTGGAAGAACCGTTGTAATTCACTACCCATCACTTTTGCTTCATTATCAACCCCACCACTAATCGCTATCGGTAAACCTGTCATTTGATGCAAATAAACCGCAAAACGCATTCTTTCCAATGGTAAGGCCGCCGTAGTCGAATAAGACTCTGGATAGTCACTATAGCGCAATCCGCCACCAAGCACTACTATCGCCTGTCCTTGATGATAAAGTTCAATTTTCGGTTTATCCAACGCAATCGTTTTGATCAAAAAATTGGAAAAGAAAGGCGTACTAATGAAATAGGCAAATAATAATGCCACTGCCAGCAATGATTTTGCAGTACGTTGAAAACGGGTAAAAAGAAGAATCAACGCAACTAAGACTAATAAAATCAAATTAAAAGGTGGCAAAATTGCCGCTTCCACCACCTTTTTTAAAATGACCTCAAACATCTTGCTGTTCCTGTCGCTTTGCCTGTTGGCGCAACTGTTCCGCGACCAAACGGATAGCTTCACCGCTATTGACGCCTTGCTGCATTAATTGTTGAATTTTTTCAACTGCCTGTTGCTGTTGTTCGTGTGTTAAATTAAGCATATCCAACATCATTTTTCCTGCTTTAAAAAAAGAGATTTTTTCCTTGATGTAACAGTTTCGCCACAATATGGGCAATACTTTCTTCTGCTTGCTTACCTAATTTTTGTACTAGCGATTTTTTTGTACTATATTTAATTGCTAACACATCTTTTTCTTCGATTGCTGCCAAAATGAGATCATCACTAGTTTTTACTTCATCAATTAATGCCAAATCCAATGCTTGTTGCCCGAACCAATGCTCACCGGTCGCCACCTTATCAATTTCCACTTGAGGGCGATGTTGCACAACAAATTGTTTAAATAAATCGTGAGTTTCCTGTAACTCTTGCTGGAATTTCTGCTTTCCTTTTTCAGTATTCTCACCCAATATCGTAACAGTTCGTTTATATTCTCCCGCTGTCATCACATCAACATCAACATCGTGTTTTTTCAATAAACGATGAATATTTGGTACTTGAGCAACAACCCCAATAGAACCAATAATTGCAAAAGGTGCCGCTACAATTTTATCCGCCACACACGCCATCATATAACCGCCACTCGCAGCAACTTTATCCACAGCAATAGTTAAAGGGATATTTTTATTACGTAATCGCTGTAATTGTGAAGCCGCAAAGCCGTAACCGTGAACAACTCCACCGGGGCTTTCCAAACGTAATAACACTTCATCTTTTTCAGGTCTAGCAACAGCTAACACTGCATTAATCTCCTCTCTCAATGAATTAGCAGCATTAGCCTGAATATCTCCTTTAAAATCAATAACATAAATACAAGATTTCTGCTGTTGCAACCATTGTTGTTCATCCTGTTCACTACTATTTTTCTCAGCTTCTTTTGCTATTTTTTTCGCCTGTTTCGCTTTTACCTTGTCCTGTTTTTTACGGTTTTTTGCCAGCTGTTTTATCTGCTGTTCTTGCAATCGACACTCTTTTAGTAACTGTTGTTGCTGTTGATACTGTTCATTTAAGTGCGTAATCTGCAATTCACCTTTGCTAAGATTTTTCTGTTTCATTGTCACAATAATGCCGAAAACAACGGCAATCACTGCCACTAAAGTGATCAGCTCTAAAATAAACACACTGTAATTCGTTAAAATATCCGTCCACATATTTGCTCCTTTTTTCATTTTCGGACGCTGTTAAAAGCGGTTTATCATACTTGATTTTCTCTATTTATTCATCAATATCTCTGTTTTCTATGCTCCCCCTTTCTTATATTTTTCTTTTTAATATGAATTTAATTCATATTTATTCTGAAAATTATGAGATTGACTCAAAAATAAAATCTTTCTATTTTAACATCTAGACGGCTAAACAAGAAAAGGAGTACAAATTATGAGTTATGCCAAAGAGATTGATGTTTTAAATAGAAGTATTGCAGATTTAAATGGTGATATTAATGTTTCTTTTGAGTTTTTCCCGCCCAAAAATGAAAAAATGGAAACCTTATTATGGGATTCAATCCAACGCTTAAAATCCTTAAAACCTAAATTCGTTTCTGTCACTTATGGTGCAAATTCCGGAGAACGGGAACGCACACATAGCGTAGTTAAAGCCATTAAACAACAAACAGGCATTGAAGCTGCCCCACACCTAACCGGTATTGATGCCTCTCCGGAGCAGCTAAAAGCGATAGCCAAAGATTATTGGGATAGCGGTATTCGCAATATTGTGGCATTACGTGGTGACGAGCCACCCGGATACGATAAAAAACCATTTTATGCCAAAGATTTAGTTAAACTACTCAAAGAAGTGGCTGATTTTGATATTTCAGTCGCTGCCTATCCGGAAGTGCATCCGGAAGCTAAATCGGCGCAAGCGGATCTGATTTTTTTGAAACAGAAAGTGGAAGCCGGTGCCAGTCGTGCGATTACACAATTCTTTTTTGATATTGACAGTTATCTCCGTTTTCGTGATCGCTGTGTCACTGTCGGCATAGATGTGGAGATTGTGCCGGGTATTTTACCGGTGTCCAATTTCGTGCAGTTACAAAAAATGGCGAAAGTTACCAATGTAAAAATTCCAAGCTGGATGTTCAAACTTTATGACGGTTTAGAAAAAGACCAAACCACACGCAATTTAATTGGTGCCAGCATTGCTATTGATATGGTGAAAATTCTGTCTAAAGAAGGCGTGAAAGATTTCCATTTTTATACATTAAATCGTTCGGAATTAACTTACGCTATTTGCCACACATTGGGCATTAGACCCAGTTTAGTAGCATAATTAAGAAGGGGTAACAATGTTACCCCTTCCTTTTCTTATTAGTTATGACAGAATGAGTTTTAAATAATCACACTCTCTTTTAAAGACACAGTCAAATTGAAGACTAAATGTTCTTTATGGCTATCTTTGCTGTCCGCACAAAAATAGCCTTCCCGCTCAAATTGATAGGCTTTTTCTGGTTCAGCAGCTATTAAATTCTGCTCTACAAAACCGTGTTTTACAACTAATGAATGAGGGTTAAGGACTTGATAAATATCCTCTGCTGCACTCGGATTAGAAACAGTAAACAAACGATCATACAAGCGAAATTCCGCCGGATGATTTTTTGTAGCGGAAACCCAATGGATCACGCCCTTAACTTTACGCCCTTCCGGATTTTTACCCAATGTTTCAGGATCATAACTACAATAAACAGTAACGATATTACCTTCCTCATCTTTTTCCACCCGTTCTGCTTTAATCACGTAAGCATTACGCAAACGCACCTCTTTGCCCAGCACTAAACGTTTATAATGCTTATTGGCTTCTTCTCTGAAATCCGCCTGATCGATATAAATTTCTTTAGTCAGCGCAATCGTTCTTGTGCCTAACTCCTCACGATTCGGATGATTCGGCACAGTTAATAACTCTTCGCCCTCAAAATTTTCAATCACCACGCGTAACGGATTAATCACCGCCATCGCACGAGGCGCATTCACATTAAGATCTTCACGAATACAAGCCTCTAGTGCACTGTATTCGACTACGTTATCTTGTTTAGTCACACCAATACGGCGACAAAATTCACGAATAGACTCTGGGGTATAGCCACGACGACGTAAACCGGAAATTGTTGGCATACGCGGATCATTCCAGCCGTCAACAATCTCTTCATTAACCAACTGCAACAGTTTACGTTTTGAGGTCAATGTGCCTTCTAAATTTAAACGAGAAAATTCATACTGATGCGGCAATGGACGCTCAATCGAAATATTTTCCAACACCCAATCATATAAACGGCGATTATCTTGGAATTCCAAGGTACAAAGTGAATGAGTGATACGTTCAATCGCATCGGAAATGCAATGGGTAAAATCATACATCGGATAAATGCACCATTTGTCACCGGTTTGATGATGATGTGCAAATTTAATACGATATAAAACCGGATCACGCATTACCATAAATGGCGAAGCCATATCAATTTTCGCCCGTAAAGAAGCCGTTCCTTCCGCAAATTCACCATTTTTCATCTTTTCAAATAATGCTAAATTTTCTTCTACGGAACGATCGCGATAAGGGCTGTTTTTACCCGGCTCGGTCAGAGTGCCGCGATATTCACGCATTTGTTCCGGTGTAAGCTCATCCACATATGCCAAGCCTTTTTTAATCAACTCAATCGCATAACCATAAAGCTGATCAAAATAATCGGACGCATAGCGTGGTTTACCCTCCCATTTAAAACCAAGCCATTCAACATCACGTTTAATTGAATCAACATAGCTCACGTCTTCTTTCACTGGATTGGTATCATCGAAACGTAAGTTACAAAGACCGTGATAATCTTCTGCAATGCCAAAATTAAGGCAGATCGATTTTGCGTGTCCAATATGCAAATAACCATTTGGTTCTGGTGGAAAACGGGTATGAACAGATTTATGTTTCCCTTGTGCTAAATCTTCATCAATAATATGACGAATAAAATTGGTTGGTTTTATCTCTGTCGTTTCTGAATGACTCATAATTTCCTCAGGTTAAATGTTCTGCTAAATAATCTTTGCATTTTACACGCTTTAACGCATAACACCAAATTGAAGCGGTGAATACACTAATTTTAAGCTAACTTTTCATCTCTATATTTACGCTCGATTCATTTCTTATCCACTCTCTTTTTTAGCGAAAAAGACATTACAACGAGTAAAAATAATATTTGTTTAGCGGATTATCTTTCTATAAAATGAATGAATGTTCATTTAGTAGTAGAAAATCCTTGTTTGTTTAAAGGATCAAATATATGACGTTTACGAAAAAGCGGATTTTAGGCATTACCGTTGCACTGATTATTTTAGCAGCGATCTATTATTTCAATCTGCAATCTCAACCAAAGACAACCTATCTGACAGAAACAGTTAAATACAGCGACATCCAACAAACCGTTGTAGCAACAGGCACGGTTCGCAGTTCCAATCGGGTGGAAGTGGGTGCGCGCGTGTCCGGCAAAGTGGAAAAGATTTTAGTTAAACTTGGGCAAAAAGTGAAAAAAGGTGAATTAATCGCCGAACTGGATTCAATTACACAGGAAAACACACTAAACAGTGCGCAAGCCCAATTAGCGGCTTATAAGGCACAATTAGTGGCGGCACAGACAGCTTATCGGATCGCCAATTCCAATTTTCAACGCATTGCCAAGCTTTATAAACGCAAAGCCAGCTCCCTTGATGATTATGAAAACGCACAAAATAATTTAGATAGTGCGAAAGCGAATGTTGAACAGATTCAGGCACAAATTAAACAGTCAGAAATTGAAGTTAACACCGCTGCGACTAATCTGAATTACACCAAAATCACTTCACCGATTGATGGCACTGTGATCTCTATTCCGGTTTCTGTCGGGCAAACCGTTAATGCCAATCAAACCACGCCGACCATTATTCAGGTGGCGGATCTGGATACAATGCTGATTAAACCGGAAATTTCAGAGGGCGACATTACTAAAATTAAACCCGGTATGAAGGTGCAATTTACCACTCTCGCTGAGCCTGATGAAATTTATCAGGCAAAAATAGATTCCGTTGATCCGGCGATGACTACGCTAACTGATAATGAATATAGCGAATCTGTCAGCGATACTAACGCTATCTATTACTATGCCAATATGTTAGTGCCTAATCCTGAACATAAACTACAAATTGGAATGACTACACAAAATACTATTATCACTGCACAAAAACAGCACGTTTTAGTCGTGCCAACCTTGGCTATTCAAAGAAAAAATGGTCAAAGCAGTGTGCGAATTTTAGATGGCGATAATGTCATAGAAAAAATTGTCCAAATTGGTCTGCACGATGAAATTAATACAGAAATTCTCTCCGGATTGAATGAGGGCGACAAGGTTATTATTTCACAGTCCTCTGCTAATGAAGCAGCTAGCGTCAAAGTAAGAACACCACGAATGATGTAGAGGTTTTTATGCAACACATTATTGAAATTAAAAACCTCAATAAATTCTTCGGCGAAGGTGAAAACCGAGTTCATATTTTAAAGAATATTCATCTTGAGATTGAACAAGGTGATTTTATTGCAATTATCGGTGCTTCCGGTTCAGGTAAATCAACCTTAATGAACATTATCGGCTGTTTAGATACTGCCACCAGCGGTTCTTATCAAATTACCGGAAAAGAAACAGCAAAACTGTCAACAGACCAACTCTCTGAATTACGTCAGCAACGTTTCGGTTTCATTTTTCAACGTTACAATTTGCTTTCCACGTTAACTGCTCAGGAAAATGTTGCACTGCCTGCGGTATATACAGGTATGGCAAAAGAACAACGACTACAACGTGCCTCACAGCTATTAGAAAAATTAGGATTAAGTCATAAAATTGACAATAAACCAAACCAGCTTTCTGGCGGACAGCAACAACGTGTCAGCATTGCTAGAGCATTAATGAACGGCGGCGATATCATCTTGGCAGACGAACCCACAGGTGCATTGGATTCAAAAAGTGGCGAAACAGTGATGAAGATTTTGCAACAACTGCATCAAGAAGGACACACCATTATTTTGGTTACGCACGATAAACATATTGCACAATTTGCTAATCGTATTATTGAAATTAAGGATGGCGAAATTATTCAGGATCATCGCCAATCGTTGCAAATCACTGTGCGTGAAATTACGCAAACTACCACAAATCGAGGTTGGCAATTTTATCGCGATCAATTTTTTGAAGCATTAAATATGTCAATCAATGCGATTGTTGCACATAAACTACGTTCACTGCTCACTATGTTGGGCATTATCATCGGTATTACTTCTGTTGTCTGTGTAGTTGCACTTGGTAACGGCTCACAACAAAAAGTATTGCAAAATATCAACTCGCTCGGTACCAATACAATGGATATTTATAACGGCACCGGTTTTGGTGATCGGAGAGCGGAAAGTATGCAGAATCTTACCGTCAATGACAGTGAAGCTCTGATGCGTCAACCTTATATTGAAAGCGTTACGCCAAACAGTTCTGTTAGTGGTACACTCACTTATCGAAACAATGCTTTTACCGCTCAAGTGCGTGGTGTCAGCGAACAATATTTTAATGTTAAAGGAATACAAACCGTTGCCGGGCAACTTTTTAGTGGTGAGCAAGTTAAACAGAATCAATCCGTAGCAGTGATTGATCAAAATACGCAAAAACGCATTTTTCAGGATCGCAATCCGCTCGGGCAAATTATTATGATCAATAAAAAACCGTTAAAAGTGATTGGCATTGTCGATATTCAAAATGTGATGGGCGTTAATCGAGAAAGTCTAAATATTTGGATTCCTTACACAACGGCAATGAATAAAATTTCAGGAGAGAAAAAAATCAGCTCCATTACGGTCAAAGTCAATCAAGGCATCAGCACTGCCGCAGCAGAAAAAAATGTCACGGCACTGTTGTTAAGCCGTCACGGTAAAAAGGACTTTTTTATTTTAAATACCGACTCCATCAAACAGACCATTGAAAGCACCACCAATACAATGAAATTATTAATCTCCTCGATTGCGTTGATTTCATTAATTGTCGGCGGCATCGGTGTGATGAATATTATGCTAGTTTCTGTTACGGAACGCACGAAAGAAATTGGCGTCAGAATGGCAATCGGTGCCAAACAACAGAATATCCTGCAACAATTTTTAATCGAAGCCGTTTTAGTCTGTTTGGTCGGTGGGATTATCGGGATTATTTTATCCGGTTTAATCGGCTTTTTATTTAATCGTTTTATGAGCGAGTTTACGATGCTTTTTTCCACTTTTTCGATTGTCGTGGCAGTACTTTGTTCAACATTAATCGGTATTATATTCGGTTATGTGCCGGCAAAAAATGCCGCAAAATTAAACCCGATCACCGCATTATCTCAAGAATAGACGCTTGTCGGTCGAGATAATTTCAGAGGTGATTACTGGTCGAAAATACGATGAATTGCTATAATTTTTTACAACATTTTAGACATAAGGATAACTATGAAAACATTTAATAAAATCACTGTTGCACTCCTACTTTCAACTGCGTTGGTCGGCTGTGCTAATTTAGATGATTCTTTGAAAGCCAGTGAGCAAAATTTCCAACAATATATTGATGCCACCTCACAATTTAATGTGAATGAAGAGTGGTGGAAACTTTATAACGATCCGCAACTTAATCAATTAGTTGATCTTGCACTGAAAAATAACCTTGATTTAGCGAAAAGTGCGGTTGCAGTGAATATTGCGCTTTATAAAGCCAATTTACTTGGCGCTGATCTAGTGCCAACATTCAGTGGCGGTAGTGAATCTCAAGCAAGAAAAGATATTAAAAGCGGAGGAAATTCCGTTATTACTCATACTGGCAATTTAAATATTAGCTATACACTTGATTTATGGCGTAAATTAGCCGACTCTGCTGATGCTGCAGAATGGGAACATAAAGCGACTGTTGAAGATCTTACTGCCGCTCGTCTTGCTTTAATTAATAGTGTGATTAACACCTATTACAGTTTGGCGTATTTAAATGATGCAATTAAAGCAACAGAAGATTCTGTACGTTATTACAACGAAATTGATAATGTAGTACAGAATAAACAGCGTTATGGTGTCATTGACGGCTTAAGCAGTGCACAAGCCAAACAAGCAGTGTTGATAGCTCGCAATACTTTATTAGAGTTACAAGCTCAACAAAAAACTGCACAGCAAACAATGCATAATCTGCTCAACTTAAAACCAACCGATCCATTACATATTCAGTTGCCAGATCTGCTTTCAGTGAAATTGCCGGGCGTAAATCTAAATGTGCCTGTTTCTGTCATTGCTAACCGTCCGGATGTACGTGCAGCAGAATATCGTTTACAAAGTGCATTTAAAGATGCTAAAGCAATGCAAAAGAGCTGGTTCCCACAAATTTCACTTGCTGGTTCATTACAAGTGCAAGGCAATAAAGTCAGCAATGCTACTGATACTCAATATGGTGTCGGTACATTAGGCATCACACTGCCGTTCCTCTCTTGGCAAACCGTAAAATGGAACGTCAAAATTTCAGAAGCAAATTATGAAGTAGCACGTTTAGGCTTTGAACAAAGTATCACCAACGCACTGAATGAGATTGATGCACTGTATTTTACATATCAACAATCCCAACGTAGTTATAACAATTTACAGGATAAATATAACTACGACAAACGTATTAGCCAATATTATCGCGACCGTTATAATGCTGGAGTTTCCGAGTTGAAAGATTGGCTAACTGCTGCTAATACAGAAAAATCCTCACAAATTTCTATTTTGAATCAGAAATATCAATTAATTCAAAATGAAACTGCGGTTTATCAAGCAATGGCAGGTTACTATATGAAAAAATAGTTGGTGTACATTAAAAGCAAATAAACAAAAAGATACACTGTGAATTTATCAGTGTATCTTTTTTATTGTACGACTAGATAAATATGTTTATTCAACAATTGGTACAATTTTTGTTGCGTGTGAGCCTTTATCACCGTGAACCGCTTCAAACTGTACTTTTTGCCCAGCTTTTAACGAACGATATCCGTCCATTTCTATCACAGAATAGTGAGCAAAAATATCACCCTCGTGACCTTCAACAGAAATAAAACCGAACCCCTTTGCATTGTTAAACCACTTAACTACACCGATTTCCATAATAACCTCGAATAATGGATTTTGACTTAATTAAAATATACAACGGCAGGATCGCCCTGTACTAATTACATATTTATCCAACTTTATTCATAAATCAAATACATAATCTTCAAAATTAGCGGAAGATCACATAAATTTAGCAAATTTGTTCAAAAAGAGACTAATCACTATTAATTAGTCTCTTAATTTCGGGTTTTCTGAAAGGAAATGATTCACTATAATCATCAAAAATTAAATCTATTTTAGTAATCGATCATAATATGAGCAATTTTTCCTTTTTTATTTATGACTATGAAAGCTTCGGCATTGATCCAGCTAGAGATCGACCTGCACAATTTGCCGGCATTCGCACCGATAAAGATTTCAATATTATTAGCGAACCGATTGTTTTATATTGCAAACAAACCAATGATTATCTCCCACATCCTGCAGCAGTAACACTCACTGGAATTACACCGCAGCTCTGTAATCAACAAGGCATTAGTGAACCTGAATTCGCCGCTAAAATTTTAGAAGAGTTTAGCCAGCCGAATACTTGCATTATGGGGTACAACAATATTCGTTTCGATGATGAAATGACGCGTTACACTTTTTACCGTAATTTCATTGATCCTTATGCATATAGTTATAGTCAAGGCAATTCTCGTTGGGATTTACTGGACGTTATTCGTGCCACCTATGCGCTTCGCCCTGAAGGCATTAATTGGGTCTATGACGATGAGGGGATGCCGAGTTTCCGCTTGGAATTATTAACGAAAGCCAACGATATAGAACACAGTCACGCTCACGATGCTATGTCCGATGTTTATGCCACCATTGAAATGGCAAAACTAATTAAACAAAGACAACCAAAACTATTCGATTATTTCTTTACCCATAGGTCAAAAGATAAAATCAACGAACTCATTGATTACATCAATATGACGCCTTTAGTTCACGTTTCCGGAATGCTAGGTAATTATCGCAGTAATATCAGTTGGATGGTGCCGTTAGCTCCACATCCAACCAATAAAAATGCAGTTATTTTTTGTGATTTAGCGGCAGACATTGAAGATCTTCTTACCTTAAGCGTTGAAGAGTTAAAGCAAAATCTTTATACCAAGAAAGCAGAGCTGGAGTTACAAGGAAAAAAATCGGTACCATTAAAATTGGTTCACAGCAATAAATGTCCAATCTTAGCACCGGCAAAAACATTACGTCCGCAAGATGCCGAACGAGTAGGTATTGATCGTCAACAATGTTTAAATAATCTGGCTAAACTGCAAGCAATGCCGGAAATCCGCGAAAAAGTTCATCAGATCTTTTTAGAAGAGTATGACAATGATTATGATGATGTGGAAACTGCGCTTTATAAAGGTTTTTTCTCATATTCAGATAAAAATAATTTAGCTATTTTACGCACATTATCGCCAGAACAGCTGGCAAATCACGGTTTAACGTTTCAAGATAAACGTATTCCTGAATTATTATTCCGTTATCGTGCCAGACATTTTTACAAAACCTTATCTCGTGCTGAACAGATCAAATGGCAAAAATATTGTCACGCTAAGTTGGATGCAAGCAGTGCCGAATTTATTGCTGAATTTGAAATGCTTTCTGCACAATATTCCAATGATGAAAACAAATTGCTGTTATTGCAAAATTTATATGAATATAGCCTAAAACTATCGGATTAATTCTCAAAAAGCTTCAGATCAATATAAAAAAATCTGCACCTTAATCAGTTGGCTGTTGCTTTAACTTTTAAGGTACAGATTGTAAACACTATTTTATTTACTATTATTTTTTCGCTAATTTGGCAATTTCCATAATCACTTTAGTCGCTTGCTGCATTTCATCTAAACTTGCTAACTCGTGTTTACTATGAAAATTATACCCTCCAGTAAACAAATTCGGACAAGCAATACCATTTTCAGACAACCAAGCACCATCTGTACCGCCTCGAATCACTTTATGTTTCGGCACAATGCCACAATTTCTCATCGCCGAATCTGCTACCTCTACACTTTGTGGAACTTTAGCTACCATACTATGCATATTATGATAACTATCGGTAATCTCAATACGAACTCGATCAAACAATTGATACTGTTCAATAAAATATTGAATCTGTTTTTGCAATAATTGTTTACGTTCTGCAAAGCCTTGTGTACTAAAATCACGAATTAAATATTTCATCTCACAATATTCAATATCACCATTAATCGCATCCAAATGGAAAAAACCTTGTCGTCCATCCGTTTTTTCCGGCACTTCGTTCTCAGGTAACTGTTGGTGAAAACGACACGCCAATGATAGCGCATTAATTAATTTATCTTTGGCAGAACCTAAATGCATTGACTCACCTTTTATGCTGATGATTGCTGTTGCTGCATTAAAATTCTCATATTCCAACTCACCTATTCGGCCACCATCAACCGTATAAGCCCAATCACAGTCAAAACGTGAAATAGGAAAGTGCTGCATCCCAACACCAATTTCTTCATCGGGTGTGAAAGCAACCCGAATATTAACTCTAGGCAAACGATAGCTGATAATCATCGATAACGCCGTCATAATTTCCGCAATTCCGGCTTTATTATCCGCACCCAATAAAGTTGTACCATCAGTAACAATTAAAGTATGCCCTACTAATTTTTGCAAAAAAGGAAAATGTACCGGGCTGATAAATTCTTCACCCAAACCTAAAGCAATGTCACCGCCTCGATATTCATTAATCACTTCCGGTTTAATATCTTTGCCTTTAGTGCCGGGATAAGTATCCAAATGGGAAATAAATCCAATAGTAGTACGATTATTCGGTATATTGGAAGGTAATAGTGCGGTAACGATTCCAGCTGGTGACATTTCCACTTGAGCTAAGCCCAACCCCTTCAACTCTTCCATTAAATATTGAGCCAACAACCACTGTCCTCGACTGCTTGGTGAATGTTTGGCTCCTTCTTTGGATTGTGTATCAAAACTAACATAATGCAAAAAGCGCTCCAACAATCCTTGACGTAATTTTTCTTCTGAGTACATCCTAGCTCCCGTATTTATAAAAAATCATCGAATTTTCAGGCGTAAAATGCTATCACATCCGTAGCTTCGCCATATGATGTAAATCAACAACATTTACGAATTAATCAATCTATTTACAGGAAAACTTTTAATTTTTTAAAAATTTTTAGCTTATAGGCTTTCAATTATGAGTTGATCACTATATCATTGCCAATTTCTTATAGATGTAATTCTCGTGGGTATTGAATAGTTTTTTGACTTAGGAGGAAAAACAAAGATAGTGGAAAATTCAGTTCAACAACAAAAGCCGATTATTGAGCTTCAATCACTCACTAAATCCTATGATGGTAAAACGATCATTAAAGATATTAACCTCACCATCAATAATGGCGAATTCCTAACAATTTTAGGTCCTTCCGGTTGTGGTAAAACCACAATTTTGCGTTTAATTGCCGGTTTCGAAGAAGCAAATAGCGGTCGCATAATCCTTGATGGTAAAGACATTACCGATATTCCTGCGGAGCAGCGCAACATCAATACCGTATTCCAAAGCTATGCACTATTTCCACATATGACCATTTTTGAAAATGTGGCGTTTGGTTTACGTATGCAAAAAGTGCCGAATGAAGAAATTAAACCACGTGTTCTTGAAGCATTAAAAATGGTGCAATTGGCTGATTTTGCCGATCGTAAGCCGGCTCAACTCTCCGGCGGTCAACAACAACGTGTTGCGATCGCACGTGCGGTAGTAAATAAACCGAAAGTATTATTGTTGGATGAGTCACTTTCTGCTTTGGATTACAAACTGCGTCAACAAATGCAGAATGAATTAAAAGCGCTACAACGTAAACTTGGCATTACCTTTATTTTCGTTACACACGATCAGGAAGAAGCATTAACAATGTCGGATCGTATCATCGTGTTACGCCAAGGTAATATCGAGCAAGACGGCACACCACGAGAAATTTACGAAGAGCCGAAAAATTTATTTGTGGCAAAATTTATTGGTGAAATCAATATTTTTGATGCCACCGTACTGCAACGCATTGATGAAAAACGAGTACAAGCCAACGTTGAAGGTCGTATCTGTGAAATTTATGTTACTCGTCCTGTTTCAGTCGGACAAAAATTAAAAGTATTGCTTCGTCCGGAAGATATTCGCATTGAAGAAGTACACGATAAACAATCACACGAAGGATTAATCGGTTATGTACGTGAGCGTAACTATAAAGGGATGACGTTAGAGTCAACTGTTGAGCTTGAAGGCGGTAATCGTGTATTGGTCAGCGAATTTTTCAATGAAGATGATCCGGATGTCGATCATTCTCTCGATCAGAAAGTCGCTATAACTTGGGTTGAAAGCTGGGAAGTGGTACTTGATGATGAAGATGACAACGCGTAAATTTCAAACTTTTACGGTCACTATTATCTTTGCGTGGCTAATCTTTTTTGTATTAATACCTAACCTATTGGTGCTAATCACAAGTTTTTTAACGCGTGACAGCAGTAATTTGGTTGAATTCACCTTTTCTCTGGACAGTTATAAACGTTTAATTGAGCCACTCTATGCACAGGTATTGTGGAACTCACTCTATATGTCCGGTGTTGCCACTATCATCTGTTTAGTGATCGGCTATCCTTTTGCCTTTATAATCGCCAAAATGAAACCGGTGTTTCGTCCGATTATGCTGTTTTTAGTGATTTTGCCCTTCTGGACAAACTCACTCATCCGTATTTATGGGATGAAAATTTTCCTTGGCGTTAAAGGGGTTTTAAATAATACACTGCTTTGGCTCGGTATTATTGATACCCCAATCCGTATTTTAAATACGGAAGTCGCCGTTATTATCGGTTTGGTCTATATTTTATTGCCGTTTATGATTCTGCCTTTGTACTCCTCTATTGAGAAGTTGGATTATCATTTACTGGAAGCGGCAAAAGATTTAGGTGCCAACGCATTCCAACGTTTTATTAAAATCATCCTACCGTTAACAATGCCGGGCATTATTGCCGGTTGTCTGTTAGTGCTGTTACCGGCGATGGGAATGTTCTATGTTGCCGACCTTCTCGGTGGTGCGAAAGTGTTGCTTGTCGGTAACGTCATTAAGAGCGAATTCTTAATCTCACGTAACTGGCCGTTCGGTTCATCAATCAGTATTGCATTAACCATTCTTATGGCATTGTTATTGTTCGTCTATTACCGTGCAGGTAAATTATTTAACAAGAAATCGGAGTTGGAATAATGAAACGTTCATTGCGGAATATTTTCTTATTTTTGGTTTATGCTTATTTGTATATTCCAATCATTATTTTAGTGGTCAATTCCTTCAATTTAGATCGTTACGGTCTCACTTGGAAAGGTTTCAGCTTAAATTGGTATGAACGTTTAGCCAATAATAATACCCTATTGGATGCGGCATTCCATTCAGTCACCATCGCCTTTTTCGCCGCAACCGGCGCAACATTGGTAGGTTTATTAACGGCGATTGCACTTTATCGTTACCAATTCAAAGGTAAAAAATTTGTCGGTGGGATGTTATTCATTGTTATGATGTCACCGGATATTGTTATGGCAGTGTCACTTTTAGCCCTCTTTATGCTGGTCGGTATTTCGTTAGGATTTTGGTCATTATTATTTGCCCATATCACTTTCTGCCTGCCTTACGTAGTGGTTGCCGTTTTCTCCCGTTTAAAAGGGTTTGATATAAAAATGCTGGAAGCGGCACGTGATTTAGGCGCAAGTGAAATGACCATTTTACGTAAAATTATTGTGCCTTTAGCGTTGCCTGCGATCGTTTCAAGTTGGTTGCTCAGTTTTACCATTTCACTTGACGATGTTGTAGTTTCATCTTTCGTTACAGGCGTTAGCTATGAAGTGTTGCCGTTACGCATTTTCTCATTGGTGAAAACCGGTGTCACTCCAGAAGTTAATGCGTTGGCCACCATTATGATTATCGTATCTTTGACCTTAGTAGTACTAAGTCAAATTATTTCAAGAAAAAGTAAGACATAATTTATTACTGATTAATTACTTATCTTCAAAATAAACTCCCATAAATTGAGCTACAACTTATGGGAGTTTAATATTTTGGATAAAGGTAACAAGCAATATCAAGGATATTATCATCATTCAAATATTTTTAGGCATAGTAGACAAAATTGTTGCTAAAAAGTGGCTTAAAGCCTTATAGTACAAGGCTTTAAGCCCTCTTTTTGAAATATGAATAAAAAACTGCCCATTTTGCCAAAGTGCAGAAATAAAGAAACATGGCAAATTAAATAATTTTCAACGTTATTTTTGTCACCAATGCCATAAAATATTTACGTTCAAAAAGAAATTAGATCCAATAAAAATTTGGTCTGATTACACTTGTGGAAAACAAACTTATCAACAACTTGCAATTAAATATCATTGTTCCGTTAGAACCATTCAAAGATATATAGATAAATCCCCCAAAACACCCTTAAAATTACCTCAAAATCGATACCTGAACATTATTATGGATACCTCCTTTTTTGGTCGCTATTTTGGTGTTTTAGTGCTGATGGATTCAAAAACAAATAAGGTAGTTTGTTATCACTTTATACGAACAGAAAAGGATATTTATTACAAATTAGCATTAAATCGACTAAGAGAAAAAGGCTATATAATTCAAGCTATTACTTGTGATGGGAGAAGAGGATTAATGAAAGATCTTTTTAATACTCCGGTACAGATGTGTCAATTTCATATGATAGCTATTGTAATGAGAAAATTAAGAAAAAAACATCAATCATCAGCAGGTAAGGAATTAAAAATTATCACTAAAACAATAACAGAAAGCACAAAAAATGAATTTTATCTTCGCTTACATACATGGTATTTAAAGCACGAGATTTTTTTAAAAGAACGAAGTGAAAAAGCGAATGAAAAAGGCTATTTCCCATATAAGCATCGAAACATAAGAGGCGCTTATGACAGTTTAAAATGGTATATGAATTATTTATTCTCTTTTGAAAAGTATACTGAAATAAATATTGAAAAGACGACAAATAGGATTGAAGGATTATTTAAACATCTAAAACGTCAATTAAATAATCATAATGGCTTAACAAAACAGCATAAGATTATGTTTATAAAGGATTTTTTAAATAAAAAGAGTTGCTAATATTTTGAAAAATAAATATTAGCAACAAAATTGTCCACATGGCATAGTTTTTGATAGATCAGCAACAATTTTGTCTACTATGCCTTTTCTTTATACAGAAGAAATATTGAATAGAAAAATAAGGACAAGTCTAAGCTTGTTCTTATTGATAAATAAAGTTGAAGAAATCTTAATGCCTAATTTCGCTTTTTGCATATAGCGTTTTCTCTTCGTAAAATCGATAAAACGACTAATGCTATATAAACGACCAATATGCTATCCGTTTGTTAAGCCGAAGCTTAACTTGCCGTCAGCGATCATAACTAAGCCCAATTCCACCAAAGCATCACCGATTAAATAGGTAAATGTGCTTTTCAAGCTCTCAACAATAGCAACGCTTTAGCTTACTTGCCAGAGTGACTAAATAATTTGTGCCTGTAAGCCTTCGGCGTTGATCCATCTTGGGCTAAAGGCGGCAACTTGATAATCCGCTAAACCGTTATGGTAAAACACATCTTCTGACAAGATCGCTTGCAAGGTCTCTTCGCTGTCGGCTTGGGAGAGGATTAAGCCGCCTTGGTGGTTGTCATATGGACCAAACAGCAAGAAATTGCCCTCCTCGGCGTATTGTTTCAGCCACGCACGGTGTCCGTCTAATAAAGCGCTCACCCCCGTCGCTGGGAGCTAATGAAATTAGTACTAAAAACATACCGCACTTCCTTATTTTTGCAACTGTGCCGCTAAACGCTCGGCGTGTGCCACGGCTTTGGCTTGCACTTCAGCGATTTGCTCAGGCGTGCTGACGTTAGGAATGGTCGTCATACCGTTGGAATACACAGGCGGTTGCCATTGCATTTGGCACAAAAAGGCAAGCTGTTGAAACGCGGGCAGAAATTGCTCAACGGTGTGGTGCATCGCGCCCTCTGGCTGGTAAAGCTCCGCCGCCGCACCGGTGGTGAACGACATCACCAGCTTTTTGTCCTTGAGCTTATCGCCCGTTGAGCCGTGTACGAAACCATACACAAACACTTCGTCCACCCATTTTTTCAACAAAGCAGGATAGCTATACCAATAAAACGGGAATTGCAACACAATGGTATCTGCTTGAACTAGGCGATTTTGCTCCGCTGCCACGTCAATGCGGAAATCAGGATATTGCGTATCCAAATGCACAAATTCTGCCGTTGGTAAAAGTTTTTTTAACTGGTTCAAAATGGTTTGATTCGCCACCGATTGGGTTAAATTGGGGTGGCTGGAGATGATGAGGATAGACATTGTTTTTTCCTTATGTGTTGTCGTTTGATTTCAAAATAATACGGCGTTATTTCGCCTTGCCGTACTATCTGTACTGTCTTCGGCTCATTGCCTTGTCTTATTTTGAACTGAAACGACAATAAATGAATAGGTTGCACAGTATAGACAAGGTGAATTGTCTTTACTAGACTAATAATAACTAAAACAGAATTAGGGAAAGCCGAAGAATGAACAGCACCACCTATCACCAACTACAAATTTTCCACGCCATTGCCCAAGAGGGGAGTATTAATGCGGCGGCGAGGAAACTGGGGATTACCAGCCCTTCCGTAAGCCAAGCCTTGAAGCTGTTGGAGCAAACCATGGATATGCCGTTGTTTTGGCGTAGCACAAGGCGGATTCAGCTCACGGAGGCTGGAGCGAGGTTGCTCACACAAACCGAGCCGTTAATGCGGGAGTTGGACAGCCGTTTGGAACAGTTTCTTGGCGAGGAACACGCGCCATCGGGTTTGGTGCAGATTACCCTTTCTCGCTTTGCTTACCGTTTGATTTTGCAAGATCATTTGGCGGAATTTCACCGCCGTTATCCGCATATTTGCTTGGATATTTCTGTGTATGACGGCACGGTGGATTTGGTGGCACAAGGCTTCGATTTAGGCATTCGTTTTGGCGATAAAATCGATGAAAATATGGTGGCACACCAGCTTCTGCCAGCCTTTCAAGAGGGGCTATATGTTTCAGACAGCTATCTGAAACAATACGGTATGCCGAGCCGTGAAAATCTGCACCAACACTGCTTAATTGGCTATCGTTTTATCACCACTGGGCAGATTTTGCCGCTGATTTTGGAACACGATGGCGAAAGCGTGAGTGTGGAAATGCCCACGCCGATGATTTGTAACGACATCGACACCATCGCAGACGGCGTGCGTGCGAGCTTAGGCATTGGGCGTTTATTCACCCCGATTTATCAACAACTCCCCGACAAAGCTAACTTTATCCCCGTTTTGCAACAGTATTGGCGCAATTATCCGCCTGTGTATCTGTATTACCCACAAGCCAGCCAAAAAATAAAGCGTGTGGCGGCGGTGATTAACTTTTTACTGGAAAAATTTCTATAAGAAAAAACCTGTGATCGCTCACAGGTTTCTGTTATTGACTTCAATTAGGCAAAAACTTGCTCTGAACATTTCACTTGTTGCATTCTGTTGAATAAAGAAACCAGCAGTAGTGTAATCGCCAGAATAATAGCACCGACCCACGCAGTATCCAATAATCCGAGCTTCGCCACTACTTGACCACCAATACCTGAACCAATAGTAATACCCAAATTAAAGGCGGCAATGTTCAAACCAGAAGCTACATCCACTGACTGTGGAGCATCAATTTTTGCCTGTTCGACCACTAATAATTGCAGTGGTGGAACATTAGCAAAACTGGTTAAACCCAATAATATTGTACTAATTAACACCACCCACGCACTTTGTGCGGTGAAATAAAAAGAGAACAACACCAACATTTGTACACTAAAAATATATTTTAGCGAACGAACCGTACCCAGCTTATCTGCCAATTTACCACCCAATGTATTGCCCAGTGCAACTGCAATACCGTAACCAACCAAAATCAAACTGACATCATTGCCGTTAAAACCAGCTAATTGTTGTAACATCGGCGATAAAAAAGTGAATAGCACGAAAGTTCCACCGTAACCTAATGCGGTCATCGCATAAACCAGCAGTAACCGAGGTGAACGAATCACATCCAATTGTTGGATCAATTTCACTGGTTTAGGTTGCTGTAAATTTTTCGGCACAAATAATAATGCACCGATAAAGGCGATCACCCCCAAAGACATCACCGTTAAAAAGGTAGTTTGCCAACCGAAATGTTGCCCGATATAGGCACCCAATGGCACGCCGGTTACCAACGCCACAGTAAGTCCAGTAAACATCATTGCAATTGCAGCAACAGCTTTCTCTTTTGTCACTAATTGTGTCGCAATGGTTGAGCCAATTGAGAAAAATACACCGTGTGCCAACCCCGTCACAATTCTTGCACAGATCAGTGTAGAAAAATTGGTTGCCTGCCATGCTAATAGATTTCCCACCACAAAAATGGCCATTAAAAACAGAAGTACATTACGACGTTGCCAACGTGCTGTCATTGCGGTGAGCAAAGGCGCACTAATGGCAACGGACAACGCATACAAACTAACTAATAAGCCGGCAGACGGTACGCTGATAGCTAAACTTTGTGCAATGGTCGGCACTAATCCAACAATCACAAATTCGGTTGTTCCGATAGCAAAAGCCCCAATCATTAGGGCCAATAAAGCAACTGGCATTAAATTCCTCTCTTAATTTAAAAACGATTGTGTTATGTATTGAATGAAAGAGCAGAAATTCCGCTCTTTCACAGGCAAAAGAAAATATTAATCATCCCATTCCGCTACCAATCCATCTGGACTGACTTCTCGGCTATTACGATCTAACGCATTGATCATTGCAATTTCCTGTTCGCTCAACTTCAATTCCAATGCTTTTAAATTGGAAATTAAATTTTCTCGTTTAGTTGAAGACGGAATAACAGCAAAACCGCGAGCTAATGCCCAAGCTAACGCCACTTGTGCGGTAGTTGCATTATGCACTTGTGCAATTTGTACTAAAATCGGATCGTTCAATACCTTTCCATAAGCTAACGTCATATAAGAGGTGATTTTTATACCTTGCTCTTGCAAAAAGTGAACCAATTTCGGATTTTGTAGATAAGGACTTAACTCAATTTGATTGGTGGCAATATTTTCTTTGCCAACGACCGCTATCGCCTGTTTAGTCAATTCAATATTAAAATTGGAAATCCCGATTTGACGTGTTAATCCTGCTTTTTTCGCCTCAAACAATGCATTCATATATTCTGGCAACGCCACTCCGTTATTTGGAGCAGGCCAGTGAATCAACGTTAAATCTACTACATCAGTACGCAATTTTCGCAAACTCTCTTTTAGGCTATCTTCCAATTTATTGGCACTGTAATTATCCACCCAGATTTTTGTAGTTAAAAAGAGTTGATCACGATTTACACCACTCTCAGCAATTACCTGCCCGATTTCCGCCTCATTACCATAAATTTGTGCAGTATCAATTGCACGATAACCAACATCCAACGCATTTTTCACAGAATCAATCACAACCTGACCTTGTAAACGGAAAGTTCCTACACCAAAATTTGGAATTGTCATTTTTTTCTCCTTCATCTTAATTGTTTAACTTCTATTTCATTGATGGCGTGCATTATAGAAAAAGGATTACTTCAAAAAAACAGTGTAATTTACAAATAATATTTGCAAATTTTGCAAAAATAATCTTGTATTCGGTTAGCTATTAAGATAATCTCCACCCCATCAACGCCTTTAATCGGAAGGAATAAATGTGAAACTCAATCTTGAAGCACTTAATATTTTTGTACAAATTGTCGAAAAAAATCAATTAGTGCTGCTGCACAAAGCTTAAATCTGCCAATTTCTGCCGTAAGTCGCAGTCTATCAAAGCTGGAAAACGATTTAGAAACTACGTTGTTGCAACGCAGCACAAGACGAATGTATCTCACTGCCGAAGGTGAACTGTTATTACAACAAGCGCGACAAATTTTAGATAGTGTCCAAATTGCTGAAGAAAAATTGCTTGCTCGCCATACGGATGCTGGCGGATTATTACGTATCAACACATCAGCACCAGTGATGCGGCACGTTTTGATTCCGGCTATGGCAGAATTTTTACAACGCTATTCCCGAATTCAAATAGAACTGAACAGCAATGATAGCCTGATCGATTTATTGGAAGAGCGCACTAATGTGGCGATTCGGATCGGAGAATTGCAAGATTCCTCTATGCACGCTCGTTTGCTCGGTAAAACCGCCATTCGTATTTTGGCGACACCGCAATATTTGGCAAAACAAGGGAAAATTGATAGCGTACATCAGTTATTGCAACATCGCCTGTTGGGGTTCAGCCAACCGGCGCACCTTAACCAATGGCCATTGTTAGACAATTCTGGTCATTTACTCACGATTACGCCTAGCGTGATCGCTTCCAGTGGAGAAAGTTTATTGGCACTGGCGCTTAATCACGTCGGCGTGGTCTGTTTATCCGATATGATGACTGAACAAGCACGAAAAAATGGCGAACTAGTAGAAATTTTGCCAGATCTGCGACAAAAAATCTTACAACCAATTTATGCCGTTTATTATCGTCATCACCAACTTACCGCTCGAATCGCTCTATTGATCGATTTTTTAAGTGAATATTTGCCGCAACAACCGTGGTGTGAAAAGTAAGAAGAAAAGATACAAATTTCCAAGTTGGTAAGGCTTTTAACAATGATCTAGACAAAAAGCTAGATCTTTGATCTAACAACCGTATCAATATAAAAGAAGATACCTGAATGTTAAAATCCTTTTCCCCAGTATGGGCTTAAGATGGTAAGCCTTGAGCAACTTGTTCCAAAAGAGCAGCTTGCATTCAGAATTAGGCAAGATTCTAATTACTTAGGCATTTTGACTAAAAAAGCAACACGCATAGCCATCCGCCCCCTTCAATGCGTGAAAATTACGCAAAAAAAACATAAGCTTGGATACAATGCTGGACTTCATTTCTGTCTTTGACTATAATCTTTGCCGTCTTACCCACTGCCCCCATAGCTCAGTCGGTCAGAGCAGTCGACTCATAATCGATTGGTCACAGGTTCAAGTCCTGTTGGGGGCACCACGTCACTAAAATGCACATTTATTAATCTTATGTAATTTATCCGTTATTAGCCGTTATCTGTTGTTACTTCAATAACTTATCTATAAAAATCCAAATAAATAAATATCCTGTATTGCGTTTTTTACGTTATCTGTTGTTAAATAACGGTATTGAGTTACGCCAAATTTACGCCAACAGATAAAGGTAGAAAATGGGAACAATATACAAACGTGGAGCAAAATATCGTGCTGAAATTCATAAACTAGGAAAAAGAAAATCCGCTACATTTAAAACTAAGGCGGAGGCTAATGCTTGGATCGTTGATGAAGAACGGAAACTAGAAAATTATAAAAATGGCATACCAGAGGATATTTTATTTTCAGCTTTAATCGAAAAGTATCAAGAAGAGGTAACTATAAAGAAAAGAGGGGCTAGATCGGAGCTATTAAGATTAAATAGATTTTTAAAGCATCCCATTACTGATTTGTATATCAAGGATTTGACAAGACGAGATTTTGAGAATTGGCGAGATCAACGATTAACAGAGGTTTCGCCTCCTAGCGTTTTACGGGAGTTAAATACAATACACGCAATTTTAAAATATGCTGTTAACCATAATTTAATAGCTAAAAATCCCGCTACAGGAATGGAAAAACCTAAAGACTCAAAAGAAAGAACACAAAGATATAGCGAAAGTGATATTAATAAAATTTTAGAGGTTGCCGGATATGATGAAAATATTGTACCTGATACTCAATATAAAAGAGTAGCTATCGCTATGCTTTTTGCAATAGAAACCGCTATGCGTGCCGGAGAGATAGCAAGCCTTAAATGGTCTAACATTAATCTAGATAAGCGGATAGCACATTTACCTATGACTAAAAACGGACATTCTCGTGATGTGCCTTTATCCAGTAAAGCATTAAAACTAATTAATCAACTAGAAAAAGTAAAATCAGATAAAAGCGATCTCGTTTTTTTAATTACCCCTGAAACGTTAAGCACGCTATTCAGAAGATTAAAAAATAGAGCGGGTTTATCTTATTTACATTTTCACGATACACGCCGAGAGGCGTTATCAAGGCTTGCTAAAAAAGTGGATGTGATGACTTTGGCGAAAATATCAGGACATAGAGATATTAAAATTTTATTAAACACCTATTATGCACCTAATATGACTGATGTGGCTTCGCTATTAGATTAATTAATTCTTCTAATATTCGCTCGCTGCCATTTAATAAAATCGCTAGGCAAAAAGAATTTTCTAACTCTCCCCTTACCTTTTTCAACTTTAACAGGTTGAGGGAAGTCAGGGGAGCTTACTATTTCTCTGTTTGTATAATCATAAGACCTATTCAGCAAAATAGAAATATCTTCAACCGTTAAAAGATAAGGGCTATTCTCTTTTAAATCCAATAGAGCCTTTAGTTTAAATGTACGCAATATTTCATCATATTGCGATTGATTGAAATAAACGCCAATATCTTTATTTTCCATTATTTCCTCCAATAAAAGCCCCACTAGTGGGCGTTATCATTATTTGTCTTTATTTCTATCAACTAATTTATATTGTCTAAAGAATGCTTGTGCTGCAAAACTTACAGCGATACCAACGATAATACCTAATATAAACATAGTTACTCCTTATTGTCTGCTTTAAACATTACTGCCCAACTTTAATGAATGGCACAGAACCATTCGGGGTCATTGTGGTTGGTAATACACCGTTCCATTTTTCTGCTGCCGTAAGCTCTACGAGCTGGCGGTTTTCTTTCAAGGCTTCACCTTTCGCACGAATAGCCGCAGCTTCCGCTTCACCTGCAAGGCGTACTTTCTCCGCTTCGGCTTTTGCTTGAATCACTTCAGCGTCTGCCTTAGCTTGTGCATTGACCTTAACGATCTCCGCTTGTTTTTGCTGAATAATGAGTTCACGCTCTGCGGTCTGAATTGCCACATTCTTTTGAACGCTTTCCTCTACCCGTTTTTCATATTCTTTATTAAATTGAATTACCGTTTGAACTGCAGTGATTTCCAGTGGGTAACCCTTTACCGCTTCTCTAATTTGTGCAGTAATATCAGTGGTAAGTTTAGCTCGATTTTCCAAAGCTCGTTGCGCCGTGTAGCTACTGAACACAATTTCAAGTGCTTGTCGACTGCGTGGCTCGATCAACTGGTTAATCATATTTTCCGTTGTGCGGTAATTCTTATAAACTAAAATTGGATCGGTGAGCTTATAAGTAATCACTAAAGCGGTAATAACGGTCTGTGTATCACGAGTATAGGCAGAGATACCACCTGTCAAATCTCCTGACTCATCGAATGAACCTAACGTGATTTTTTGCTCACGGGTGGAAAACTTAATGTCATCTTCCAACCACGACCGCCAGTGCAAGCCTGCTGACTTTTGCTCTACAATCTCACCATATTTAGTGACTAAACCAATTTCTCCCTCGTCCACTGAAAACGGTGAGCAAGCGGAAAGGCTTAATGCTGAAGTAAGTGCTAAAATTAAATATGCTTTTTTCATAATATTCTCCTATTGATTTCCTGTAGAAAATTATTGAGTATTGCGACTAATCCCTATCTCATCTTCAAACGCTAGCAATCGCACGGCTTGAAGTTGAAAGGTGTTCTGTTGCAAATGGCATTTGTACGAGGTTAAACAAAAGCTGTCTTTTTTGACATCAATGCCAATTTGATGAAATTTGAAGATGATTTCCACGTCGATGAAACTAAACGCATCTTCAAGGGCGTTTCCTCGTCTGATGTTGTTAATTAAGACGTGATCGACAAAATAGTCAAAAGGCTTAACGTGTAGCATTGCGAGGCGTTCGTAAAATAGGCTTTTTAAACGTTGTTGGCATTCGATCACGTTGTCGAGTTGAATATCTACGCCGTAAACGCTCGCTAGTGCTTGATACATATTTAGCGCCTTGTAATAAGGACGCTTTGGACCTACGAGGATTTTGCATAGCTTGCGGTTGAGTATGTCACATAAAAAATTCCCCGTGCCACAGCTGAGTTCGAGGATTTTCTTTTCAGGCTCAAAGCTCTCTTCGGGTAAAAGCGCGGTCATTTTTTGCACCAGTTTTTGAGGTGTGTACACCTCGCCAAACTCTCTTACCCTCGCTTTGGATTTGGTGAGTTTTTGCATAATTTATTCCAATAAAAAAGCCTAACTGGTTAGGTTAGGCTTGTGGTGGCTGGGGTACTGGTATCCAATATTCAGCAGAAGTAATAAATTCTGTCTCATCGTTTACATCATAGATGAGAAGTAATTTGTACGAGTTGCCATCGTCATTTACAAAGTCATAATCAATTGCTTTAACTAAACCCAATCCCACCCCATTCTCTATTGAATAATATAAAACTTCCGAACCAATATCGGGCTGTTTTTCATTCGCACTAATCCACTCACTCATTTTTTACCTCCACTTTATAATTTAGCAACGCTTTAGCCATTGCTTTTGCGTCCTGTTTCCTCCTAAACGCTAGTCCACGATTTACTAAGTTAAGGCTCTCAGTGTTGAAATAATAAAGTGGCATTTCAGTTACAAGTTCAGAACTTTGCAAATCAACGAACCAATATTTTTCTCCATTGACGCAAGTTTTCATTGTTAAAGACTTAGGTACTTCAATACCGTTAATATAGCGCTTAGGTTCTTCCCACATACCAGTAATAGCAAAGTCATCACATCTAGTTCCATCATAAAACCAGCTAACAGACTGTTGTCTTTTACGTTCAGTTTCATAAAACCCAATTAATTCGTGCATACCTATCTCTGGGCTATCTAATTTTTTAATAACATAGGCTTTTAAACCGTTTTTAAGTTTAACTGGTTCACCTGCTAATGCTTTTTCTAAATCAAATGATTTCATCTTCATTGTCCTCATCTTCAAAGAATACAATTATGGTATTATTTTCATATGAAATAAGTTGTTTCGCGATAAATGGATTATCTCCTAATTGTTTAGCAACTTTAGTCATTTCTTCGTGAATTTCTGAATGCATTTCATTTCTCCATCTGTTTTCCTGTTAAATGATCTGTTCGTTTTGGTTCATCTTGTGGAATATCAAGAAGTCGCTTCCAACCAAAATCTAATGTACCATCAGACCACCACACACTTCCGTCATTACACAAAGCGAATAGTGATTCACCGTTAGTAAATTCACTATTATAATTGCTACAAATTTGGATGATTTTTCTCATTTTAACTCCCTTACAAAAATAACCAACCTACTAACACACCTAGACCAAAAGCAACAACTGCAATGAAAATACATACTGCCATTATTGCCCCACCAAAACTGTCTAAATACATAATTACTTCTCCTTTGAAAATTGATATAAATCGGTAATTAACACTCGTTTGTTATAAGATGTACTTTCTAGATTATCAGTAATAAATACATCACCTAATCGTGAAACATTAATAAACTTGTGTTTAATCCCCTCATACATACAATACAAAGGGAATTGTTTAACATATTCTTCAATATCAAAACTTAAGGTGGCGGGAACATCGTGCATTAACATAACCCAACGTGCATAATTAGTATCTCCCGGCTCTTTTAGTAGGGGACAATCTTTTTTTTAATAAATTGTAAGCCGTGATAAATAAAGTCTTGTACGTGTAAGGTTTCTTTAATTTCCATAATCAATCCTCCACTGGCACAATCAATAAATTTTTAGGGCTAATATCACGATATTTAATTTGATATGCGTGTACTTGTTTTATTTCATCAAGTGGCAAACCATATCTTGTTTCTCGGACTATATCCCAACCAAATGAGCGTGATTTTTCTAAAATAATATATTTTTTACCATCTCCCATAATTAAGTCAGGTTCTTGTGGCTTAAATATTGATAGTTTCATACGCTTTCCTTTTCTCCGCCAAATTCATTGAGCAATCTCTTAGTTAATTCCGAAAGGGTTGCCGTCATTAATAAAAAATCCGCGTCAAAGCGTTGAGCAATATCTTCTTTCAATATATCGTCATTTTTTTCTCGCACTTCATCAGCAAATTTTAGGCGTTTAAGTGTACCGTCATCACAAAGCACAAAACTTAAATTTTCTTCCCAGTCTAAAGCTATTTTCGTAACAACTTTTCCTGCTTCAAGTAATGAGTAAACTTCATTGCTATTTAAATCTTGCCGCTTAAATTTCGCTACGCCATCTTCTTTTATTCCTGTCAACTCTGCTTCTTCTAGCACGGTTAGCCAATCAGGTGCTTCATTAAGCCAGCTTGTCATAATGAGCGATGGGTCATTGGCAAAAGCAAGTGGGATAACAGGCAAAGAGCCTAGGGATTTTCGCAATAACGCTAACGCATCTTCTGCCCGTTTTGCTGAGCCTGCGTCCACATAAATCAACCGGTTTTGCGTATCAATCCAAAGTGAGGTCTGTGTGCTACGCGTAAAAGCCTGTGGTAGTAAGGTGGCAACAACGTCATCTTTAATAGATAACCGTTCTAATTTTCTTAGTTTGCGTTCTTCTTTCTTCTCAAGTTCATTGACCCTCCGTTCCAGCTCTTTTGTTACAACCTGATTCGGCAAGATTTTTACTTCTCGCTGGGCGACAAGTAAAATTTGTCCGTTAGCCTCAAGGCAGAGTTGTTCGCTCGTGCTAAGTGGTGCAATCCAGCCAAATTTACTTGCCTCACTACTACCGCAAGGCGTAAATTCACACGCCTCAAGTTGGCTTGAGAGGTTGGAAAAATCCATCGCTTTTGTTAAGCGGTAAATCATTGTGTTTTTAAACCAAAACATTTTTTATCTCCTAAATATATGCACCTGTTAATTCTTCGAGTAATTTCACAAGATTTGTTTTTTCACCTTGCAAGTTCTGCCGTTCTCGTATTGCCTCAATAGCAACGAAATGTAAATTGCCACAGTTGCAACGGAAAAATTCTTGCAAAGGAATATCAGGCATAAAATCAGAAAGGTCTAAGTCGTCAATGTCAATATCTACATCAACATAGGTATCAATATTGACGGTACGAGTAATTATTTTCCCCATTTTAACTGCTCCTTAGCGGTTCGCTGTCATATTCTGAGTTTCTATATAATCCACAACCGACACACTTACCGCTTGCTGTGGCTCAAATTGCTTGCCGGTTGCTAATTGAGCGTAGCCGATAATGTCGGCCCAGTGGTCGGGAAAATTTTCATTGCCATTGCAAATTCTTGTTACTTTAGCTTGTATCATTGTCATTGCGTAAGCTGCCACTTTATTTCGCTCAAACAACTGACTATCAATAATTGGCTTCATCAGGTGATAAAAGGTTTCTGCACCGCTGATAAAGTCGCCGTGCGTTTTGGCCCGTTCGTTGAGTAGGTCTGTGTTCATTGTTCGTGTACCTCTAATAAATCTTCATTTAATACAAACCCATCATAAAAGCTAGTTAATTTAATCCCACATTCTCCGACGCAAAACCCTTCTTCTTTGCCGAATAGGTATTGTATTAAGTCATCGGTTTCCCATAGTGTGGTATTGTTATAGATATAATGGATTTTCAATGTTGCGTATTTTAAAAAGTAATTTAAATGCTCGTTAAATTCGTCATCTTCATCGGGAGAATCTGACCAAAACTGATTAATATAGATAATGGCTTGCTCGACAGTTTTTATTCCTTCTTCTTTTAAAAGATCAGAAAAGTCTTTGAAGTCAAAATCTATTTCCCAGCTTGCGCTTAGCTCTAGGTCAGAAAGATCATTCAGCTGCACTTCATAGCATTTTTTCATTTTTGCCTCGTAAAAAAGCCCTCAATCGAGGGCGCTTTTGTCTAAATCTAGGTTGAAATGATTGTAATGTTTTGAAATATAAAACTTATCGTCAAAACTATCTAAAGTAAATTCCACATAATAGATACGACCACTTTTCATTATAACTTTAGTTATTTTTTTAAACGTACGGTCAAGACCTTCTATAAAACTATCTGTTTCTTCGTCATAGTGAATATAGAAATCTTCAATACATTCAATTTCATGAAAATTAATCCACGCTCTATGTCCATCAATTAAAGTCACGTCACAAAACTTTAATGTGTTCATTTTTATCCTCCATTAAAAAGGCATCTCATCATCAAAATCAGCTGGTGGCGGTGGGGTGTAAGTGCCGTTTTTTGCTTGTGCGTAAGCATTCGGCTTGTTGGCTTGTGCTTGTTGTGTCGGTGCGTTAGCCTGTGCGTTTTGCCCTTCTTGACGGCTATCTAACATCTGCAAGCTGTCGCCTTGAATTTCTGTGATGTAGCGTTCTTGCCCATTTTTGTCTTGCCATTTTCGGGTTCTGATACGCCCTTCAACATACACTTTTGAGCCTTTTTTAAGGTATTGTTCGGCGATTTCCGCTAACCGCCGATAAAGCACAATTCTGTGCCATTCTGTGAGTTCTCGCCATTCACCACTCTGTTTATCCTGCCAACGCTCACTAGTGGCTACGCTGATATTAGCTACTAGATCGCCGTTTTGCATTGTGCGGATTTCGGGAGCTTGTCCTAAATTGCCTAATATAATTGCACGATTTACGCCTGCCATTATTTACTCCCTATTAATTAGGTGTGGAGCGTACTCCTTAATAAAAATTATTAAACTTTTTGCCATATTCTCAACATCTAGATCCATATCTTCATATCTGTGAAATGATACAGTAACAGCTTCTTTAATCAGAAAGGTATCAGGAGTAGCAGCAGGGTTATACTGTCTAAAAAGATTGTAGGTAAAATGATCTAAATTAAGCCAAGATAGATACGCTCGCCATTGCATTGATGGCTCATAATTCTTTTCGACATCTATTGATGAGGTTAGCTTGTGATCGAAAACAGTGTTGCTATCCATCGCATCAACAACACCAACAAATGTCACATCTTCATCAAGAATTCTTCTCATAACCGTGAATTTAAACTCTTTGATTTTGGGAATATAAACATCACTATCAATTTCACTAAAATCAAAAGTAAAACCATCAACTGTTTCTACTGTGAGATTACCCTGTTTTGTTTCAAGCAGTTTATGAAAAGCAGTGCCAGCCATCATTGCTTTAGTAGGTTCTATTTTTCTATCAAGATAAGCAACCATATCTTCTATGGTTGCATCTTCGTTATCAAGCCATCTTCGGTAGGCTTCTAATGTTGTTGCGGAGATTCTTATCATGCGGCGACCTTTTCAAATTGTTTGCTTTCTTTATTGAAAGTAATTCCTTGTTTTTTCGCATAATCCATTAATAGCTGCTTATGTAAAGTTGGCATATCTGGATCTATCATTTCGTTAAACTCTTCAGGATTTAACAAAACGCTGAATTTAGCGTGCACCTCATCAAGTTCTTGTTGTTCCTTGATAGCTTCATCAGATTG
The DNA here is from genome assembly GCF_054166015.1 of Gallibacterium sp. ZY190522. Lineage (NCBI taxonomy): Bacteria > Pseudomonadati > Pseudomonadota > Gammaproteobacteria > Pasteurellales > Pasteurellaceae > Gallibacterium > Gallibacterium sp. ZY190522. The sequence goes on along the minus strand of NZ_CM135118.1, from coordinate 748,505 downwards.
TTTATTTAATTCTGCTTTCACTTGCTCGATAATATTCGCTAAGAACAAAGGCTCAACTTTAAAGTTAGGTACAGCAATCACAGGTAAGCCTATTGGGTTCTTACCAAAGCCTGTTGAGCTAGGGTTAAAATCGAGAACTTTTTTATTGCCATTTAAGACTAATCTTCCCATTAAATCTGCCACTTTATAAACTTCGTTTTTCGCTCCGCCTTGAATATCCAAACGTTCTACAAACTCATCATTTTTTCTTTCCTCAGTCATATGTGAAAGTAAAACGACATCTTTACCGAAAGAGCGGAGAAGTTTTAACCACGAAATAAACCTATTTTTAAGTGTGCCATAGCCTTGTTGACTTAATTCAGTTCCACCATTTCTAGTTGTTCCTTTTTGATTACTTCTTAGAATATCAACCGTAATCATATCTAACGCACGACCTACGGTATCAATAATAATGGTATCGTAAGGCTTTAAATCCTCTTCTGTTAAGCCTGTAATATCTTGCCAAGATTCAATCTGTACCGTATCTTTACGGAATTGAGAACGATATGCTCCATTATCGAAGTCTAGCAGCAGTGGATTTTTTGCTGTAAATGCGGTTGATGTTTTTCCATAAGCTGGGGGAGCATAGATACAGATAGTGATGTTTTTTACTTCGATAGATTGTTTTGATGAAATGATTTTAAGTGCCATATTATTATCCTCTTATTTGAATTGGTTTAATGTTCTGTGGTCTGCGATTTCGTTTTCTTGCACGGAATAAAACTGATTAACCTCCAGTAAGTGGCGCAACCTTTCTCTTGTCTGCGCCTCAATCGGTAAGCGCTCAATAGCGTTAACAATGTCCTGATAATCGTGTTGTTCCAAAAGCGTTGCAAAGTAGCCGTTCCATTGTTCGTCCGTGCGGTATTGGTGTAGCGCTAACGTGAGTTGATGAAATAACATTTCAAGCCGTTGGCGGTTAAGCTGTTTCGCTTGTTGATTAAGCTGTTCAAAAATATCCATCATCTCATTCCCTCCGCTAATTGCGCTCTAATTTCCGCTTCGTGTTCCGCTGTTAGCGGTGTTTGTAAATTGCCGTGTTCCTTTTTCCATTCTTCTTTTGCCCATTGTTGCCATTGTTGCTGTTCCTCGCTTAAGGTAGTTTTAAGGTTGAGCGTGTGGTCGTAATAATCCGTGTCTTTTTCCAGTGCTTTGACGGGTTGCGGTTGGCAACTAATGCCTAAGACAACGGCGATGATTAACGCGGTAATAAGGTAAATCGGCTCTAGTGTGAATTTCATTTTTTGCTCCTTATTTGAACAATTTACAGAATTTAGGGTGCAATAAACCGCCTCACTAAAAAGTAAGGTAAGGCGGTTGGTTAAGTTAGAAGTTGTATTTACGAACTGGTATTAGTTTCGCTCTCGGCTTGTAGCTATTGATTGTATTTAAGCAATATTGCCAATGTGCGTTCTGTGGGTCTGCATATTGCAGTGGATCAATATCTACTTGAAGTCGTGCGTGAATAAGGTCAAGTGTAGATTGATATTCCCTAATTTGAGTATGGACGGTTGAGGCAAAACTTGAGCCAATCGTACTTAATCCTTGTTCAAGGTGTTTAAGTATTTGGTGCATTTCATACGCAGCACACCAAAATGAGGCTAATCGTTTAAGTTCGTTTTCCGTCCAGTTTAGAGTAAATTTTTTCTCTGGCTCGGGCAAGGCGAGTTGTTGCTGTTCTAAACTGTACTTACCTGTTTTTCTAATCTGCGGTAAGACTTCTTCAAATACCCACGCTTCAAATGGTTCTGCCTCTGGTTTGCGTGATTTGATGATTAGGCGGTATAAGTTGGGTTCGTTGATGAAGATAGCTTCTTTTCTACCGCTTGGATAGCTGATATAGCGTTTCGCTATACCAGTTTGTTTGCAATGTTTTTTCAGTGCATCAGGGGCATTGATATAGCCTAAAATCGTGCAAACATCTGTACCACAGAACCAAAATTCACCTGTTGGATCTGTGATAACTCGAACGTCATTTGAATGAAAATTAAAGGTGTTGAATTGAATTTGATTTGACATAATTTTGTACCTTTTGGATTTAAGTTATTAATCCGATCATTAAGTGGTGATCGGGGTTCAACTTACCCTCCAAAAGATGGGCGGAACTTATTCAGATGTATTGTATATCGTTCTCTCGCCCCGATCTCATCGGATATAACCTAAAATTTAGGTACAAAAAAACCGCAAATTGTCGGAGCGGAAACCGCTTTTGGAAAGTAAGTACGGGTATCCTACCGAAAAATCAGTCTAGATGTCAAGATCAATATTTGCGATAACGAAAAAGAGCACTCTTTTATTTGTATAGTCAATTTCTTCAAATACAGGAATTTCATTAATATTATATATTTTTTTAGTAAACTCTTCTTTTTCTTCAGTAATAATTTGCTCTTCAATGATAAATTGTTCTGAAGCTCTATTTTTCTTTAATCTATCAATGTCATCTAAGCAGTATAATATGGTACGTTCAGTATAAAGGAGATTTTGACAGAAGAGTTTAGGATCAAAGTTTAGGTTCTCAACATTAGAAAAACACTCAATAAAACTCCTAGCATACTTTGCTCTAGTATTTAGTCCTAACTTTCTCTTTTCATCTAAAGATAAAATATCTTTGCTATATTTTGAATGATTATTGATTATTTCATTAGCAAGAAGTGCGACTTTTTCTTTCTTTACAAAATCATATTTAGATAACGCATTTTCTATTCTTTGTTTTAATTGCTTATCTAAATTAATAAAATATCCAGGTTCAGCAGGAATAGATATTTGAGTTTTAAAATCTGTAATTTCTGTTCGTTGGTTAATGCTAGATTTTATGTTATCTTTACTTTTAAAGAGATTAGCAAAAAATTTTTTGAACATACCCACTCCTTAATTCAGATACAAAAAAAGCCACTTAACTGTGGCTTGCCGACTTTCGTTTGAAAGTGGGGCTATCCTAATATAAAGGGCGGTGGTTGTCAAATTATTTATTTTTGAAGAGATATTTAGTTATCACAAGTACTAAGCCGAATAGCTCAAGTAAGGTTCCTGTTATGTAGAGATGAAGAACATAGTTATCATATTTTAGTTCGCCGGCACCAACACCTATGAAAACCCTATTCATTACAAAAAGTTGGATAATCATTACACCGATTAACAAGTAAGCATAATGTGATTTTAAGGTAATATCATTTTCTTTATCATCGTTGTCGAGTTTCTTTGAGCGTTGTTCTTCTTCGTCGGTTTTAGCCCAACTTTCTTCATCTTTAGCACTTTTTTCCGCTTTTTCTTTGATGATATCTTTTTCTTGTTCTCGTTTCTTTTCTTCTGAAACTTGATGAATAAATTCTTCAAATGGAGGTCGGGACATCTAACTAATAACCTTTTAAGGAATCTAAGCGATAGTTTAATGCTTCAGCAGACACTCTAAGAGCAGCCGACTGTTCAATTACTATACTACGATTTGATAGGTCTAACGTTTTTAAATAGCTTTCAGGCATTAATAGAGCTGCTGCGAATTTATTGGCAAAAATTTCTTCAGTATCTGTTCCACCGCTTGATTTGCTATTTCTATAATCAATTTTTTCATAGTTCTTTAGTCCAAGAATAAATGTATTATAGATATAGTGTCCAATTTCGTGAGCGATGGTAAAACGTTTACGAACATCAGGATCAGATTGATCTACTAAAATTATCGGATAATCCATATCTTTAGTTTTTACCAATGCTCCTGATGCATCGCCAGGCAAATTATCGTAAACAACGTTAATTCCGAAACACTTTGCTATAGCAATAGGATCAACAGGAATAATATTATTCCAAAAGCTGTTAAGTACAGTTTCAGCAAAATATGCTGGATTTTGATGACTATTCACGGTGTTTCCCAAATATTGTTCTAAAAATACTCTTATTTATCAATAAGTTTTATTGTTTAAACAAGCTTTATTAATAAATAAAACTTGATAAGTTGTGAGTATGATATAACAAAATCTTACTTTTAAAAATACTACTATTCATATTTTGGTGAAAAAATCTCATTTGAAGGCAACCTTAGGAGAATACGGTTATAAAATTGACAATAAAAAAGCCTGTTGGTTGTCAAACTAAATAGGAGTATTATTTTTCTCTTAATACAGGGAATAACCCTTTTATTATTGATATAAAAGCTGCAAGAATATTTACTGTGCAAGCAGAAGTAATAGCAATAAAGACTGTATCAGAGTGTTTATTAGGGTCATAATAAAATTGAATAAAACGCATCCAATAAACGACACTCGCTATAGCAAAAAGTAGAGCAACTATTGCATATATAAATCTTAATCTACGTGAAGATATTTTATCGTTAATATCTTCCTTTTCTAAAGGAGTTATATTTTTAGTTGGCTTTTCTTGTTCAAATCTATTATGACGTATATTTGCAGATGGACTAATTGTTGGCTTAATTTTTGATTTTGGTTTATACTCTGCCATTGTACATTTCCGAATCAGTGATAACTGTACCTAATTCTCCCATGCGCCAAGCACCGTCTTTGTGATGAGTCATATCTGATAATTGCCAACCATTATAATGAGCATAAGCATCTATAATATCATCAAGGAATTGCTCATCTTTTATATCTAATCTAGAATCAAAATTAATACCTAAGGCATTTTTTGCCATATGTTTTATTTCGGTTCCTCTGTTTTTAGAAAATTCATAATAGACAGATTGAACAACAGGACCGTATTGCCAGCGGACAAATTCATCATTAATTAATCTTCTTTTATATTTTTTTAGATACCAAGATTGAGCAAAAAACATCAGTTTTTGTAATTTCATTGGTGTTAAAGCTGGAATTAATCCGTCTTGTGCTTTCTGAATAAAAGCATTAGCAACTTGCATTGCTGAATAAGCCATACTCACCTCCTTAAATAAACAGTTTAAGGTACAAAAATAGCCTATGTAATGAAATATTTACACAGGCTGTCAAAGATCAATTTACAACTTTAGCTTTATTTTGCCATAAATAACATAATGTAATCTAGCATTATCTATAAAAATTATCTAAAAACTGTCTTTCCCACATTCAGCTGCTCTATCACATTCTCGTGGATCAAAATCATCATCATCGCCGTCATATTCTTGATCGTCGTAGTTAATGGAGAGCGATTCATAGTAATCTTCATCACTGTCGTATTTCCAAGCGTTCATTGTGTTTCCTCCAATCTGGATTTAGCCACTTCGATCAAAAGCTGATATTCTCTTTTGGTTTTTTCATCGTGTACTTCTGCGGATTTTTTCAAAAACTCTTCAACAGAACCACTAAAACAGCCTCTAGTGACCCACAATACTCCTTGCTTAGTTTTAAATACGGTTAATGTGCCGTACTCCGTACCAACATTCGAAAACCATACAATATCAGATCTCTCGCACACCCTGGCATTACCGCACACCCTGGCATTACCGCACACCCTGGCATTACCGCACACCTCGGCATTACCGGACACCTCGGCATTACCGGACACCCAGGCATCATCGTACACCTTGGCATTACCGGACACCTTGGCATTACCGTACACCTCGGCATTACCGCACACCCTGGCATTACCGCACACCCTGGCATTACCGCACACCCTGGCATTACCGCACACCTCGGCATTACCGGACACCTCGGCATTACCGGACACCTTGGCATTACCGGACACCCAGGCATTGCCGCTCTGATCTAAGTTTGACTCCTTCTCAACATAGCCACCTAAATCACCGGCACTAACACCGATTGATGCGATTGTAACTAGAGCTTTTATGCGATAGAGTTTAATTTTAGTTACAAGTCCGATCTCGATATATTCATCGGTTAATTCATATTTTTTCACTGTGTTTCTCCTATTTCTTATCTCATTCAGAACCACATTCAAAGCCACGAGGAAAAAAACTAAAAACGAATGGCTAAGAATGCAGTTTTGAATGAGGTTGACTGTGATTATTTACCCTTGCCACAGTCAGCAAGCCCCTTATTGTCTCTCCAACTCTAAGGAATAAAGACGATGTCGTGTCATTTGACTACTTGAAATAGTTTCGTGCAGCCTTGTAGCAGACTGTTATCACCTCAGAAAATCCCCACTAATCTGACTAAATTAATGGTTAATCAGGCTTTTGCTACGCTGTTACCTGAAACAGCACCTTACGGTCGGTTCAACCTACTGATATTTGTTAAATTCTTATCAACTCCTGACAACCTCGGAGAATTTTTTCTTTTGCTCGTACGGTGTTGACTGTTACGCTGCCTTTGTTGCAATGATGGTTGGCAATATCAACTTTAGGCTTCGTGCGTAACGGTAAATCAATTAATGCGGCTTGGAGTTTTGATGTGCCGTTCATCATTAATTTTTTCGCTTTATTTCGCTGACGTAAAAAGCGTCTGCGGTTTTTTTGTTTTACTTTGTCAAACATGGTGTTTCTCCTTGTCTTTTATAATCAAGCTCACTCTAAAAAAGAATGAGCTTTGTTATAAAAGCCTTTTAACCTACCTCCCTAAGGAGAACGATTTATGCGGTAACACGTGGCGGCTGATCGTTAAACCGGGCTTCCACTCAAATAATCTGTTAAAGAGCAAATTTGGTTAAAAAAACCTTTATTAAAACCCACTCGGGCTTGAATAAAGGCTCTTTCGAGCCTAGGCGGTGATAATGTTCATTTCAGTAAAATAGCGTTTTGTACATAAATCACGAGAACCATCATTTACGCCAGCATTGAGGCTTTCCATTGCGTTGCGTAAGGCTTCAATCACTTCGGCAAAAGGTTTAGCTTGGCGAGCTTCAAAAAGGGCGTTGCTTGATTTTGCGTTGGCGATTTTGGCTTTCCATTCATTCCAGACATTCGCATCTTCACCAGCAATTTTTACAGTAAGAGAAAGAGCCACGCTGTCGCATACTTTGCCGCTTGCTTTCCAGCCTTGCGGTAACACTTTTTTCACGTTTTCCATAATTTCTTTTTTCATTTCTTGATTGATATAAGCCATTTTGTTTTCCTCTTTTTGGTTGGTATCTTGTTTTGATGAATACATAATAATAGTTTTCTATTTATTAGTAAACTATTTTTTAAATAGGAAAATAATTTTTATGCTATTCGCTTAAAAATAAAACAAAATAAGAGAGGAATAAAAAAGCCCCTAAATAGGGGCTGTGGGCTTATGAAAGAAAAGAGGGGATTATTTTTTCTTCATTCTAAAGTTTTCATCATTTTGACAATATTCTAGGCAGTCTTTGATTAATCCACTTAATCTTAAAATGTTTTCAGGGTAATCAATGATGATCTGGTTACCTGATATTTCTAGCCCCGCTCTACTGATCTCTTTTTGATTATCAGGCGTTAATTCAATCGGGATTACAATTGAGGGGCGTTGTTTATTATCATAGTAACGCAGTATCCATCGATTTGTTTTTCCTTGATAAAGTATACTGTAATAGCTTTCAGTATCTTTAGCAACTAAATGAGTATCTTGTCCTAAAATTAAGGTAACATATTCAAAAACTTGCCTTTCTGTATAGGTAGTTACAATTTTTTCATTATTAGGATCAACAATCGCTGCTGTTTCTGATACTTTTTCTACATGTTCTACAGTATCAATTTCATTATTGTTTTCTGGTTTTGATAGTCCAGACACAACCATATCACTTACAGCACGCTCAACAGCTTGTTTAACGATCGGCGTGATTGACTCTATAAATCGCTGATTTAGCTGCCTGCCAATATTAGAACGTCCTGCAACATAACGTACGAAATCGCCATCAACCTCTTTTAATGATGAGGAGATAACTTTAGTAAATGACGATAAATAAATACTTTCTTCTGCGAGGGTTCGCAAGGCTTCTGGCTGAAATTTATCGTGGCAAAACTGAGCGAGTTGTGGGATTTTTGACTCATCAAGCATTTCAAAATTAAGGCGTAAAAATGGAGTGCTATCCATAATATTTTTTTCTTTTAAATCGGTAAAAAATCGCCATTCTTTGCCATTTGTAATTGCTGCAACGGTAACTTCTGGGGTTGCGTTAAAATATCTTGCTAATTGGGGAGCGTGGTTAGATAAATCTTCGTTATAAGATTTTGCTTCAATAAACATAACGGGAACGTTATGGCAGAACAAGGCGTAATCAACACGCTCACCGCTCTTTGCACCAACAAAATCCGCAGCATATTCTGCTTTAACTTTTGTTGGATCATAAGAGGTAAAACCTAAAGCGTCTAAAAGAGGTAAGATAAGAGCTTGTTTCGTAGTTTCTTCGGTTGAACAATGTTTCCCAACATTTAAAACGTGTTGAGCGTGTGAAATTATTTTGTCTTTAAAGATATTATTACTCATATTTTTCTCCAGTGGTCAAAATAATTTTAATCATACTGGAGAAAGATATTTTAATCATTAGTTAATTTATAATACAGATCACATTTTAAATAAAAAGCCTATTGAGATAATTTTCACGGTATAAAGATACAGCAATTGCTAGTTAATAATAGTTTTAGTGATTGTAAAGCGGCATAAAGATAAGATTTACAAGTTGTGGGGCTAACGCTCATCTCCTTACAAATCTGATTAATACTTCTCATAGAAACAAACCTCAACATAAATACTTGGTATAACTCAGGCGTAACAGAACGCATTATTAAACTGTAATGATTGATCTGCATAGCGGTTTCATCATCTAGCATCGGTATGCCATATTGTTTTCTCTTAGCTTCACGCAAAAATGGTTCAATAGAAGGGTACCCTAACCCATTTCCCTCATTCGCCCATTTCCCGTAGCGTTTGGCAATTAATTTAATATTATCGGTAATATGCATTAAAGTACCTCATTGTTCGTTAATTCAATCATTCCGTTTTTAATTAGATATAATTCTTCAGGTTAATCTCTATTTCTATTCAGTGTTTTTATAACGACGTTAATTAGCTCGCTAAATCCCTTAAATGGCAGATAAAACAGGTTAAACACCCCACCGCCAATAAGGGCAAGACTTAGAAAAATGAGAAATGATAAACTAATCAAAAAGTGATTCATTGCTCGTAATAGCGTTTTACTTTCATTCTTCCAATCAGCATAAATTATTTTTAAAACATCCATCTAATAACCTCGCTTTCTTTGAATTAACCTAGTTTTCTTATTAAAAATCCGCTTAATCCGCCTTAAATCTTCTTCTGTATATTTTCTTTCTCGATTGTCTGCTTCTATTTCCTCTACTTTCTTAATACCCAATCGTTCAATCAGTCCAACACGATATTCGTGATAATTACCGCCTAAATGGCGGTTACAGCGCTTGCACTGCCCGTGAATATTTAACGTATAAAATCGCAAGTGCGGAGATGAGCCACGGCTACGATAATGACCGGCATCAAATCCACCGCCTAGCCGCTCACTGACCAACGGCTTACCGCACGAGATACATTCTTTATTCTCATCACGAACACGAATATATCTATTAACTGCTTCTTGAGCTTCTTTAATTAATTGCCCTTTAGTTTTATTTTCCTCTTTTAATGCAGATAATCGCTTTTTACTTTCTAATCTTGCTTGCTTATCTAGCTTTTCACGTTTCTTGCGTGCTTGTTCCTTGCTAAGTTTGATCGCACATTCAACACTACACACTTTCTGTAAGCTACTCACTGTCTTTGTGTAGTAAGTACCACACACTTTGCATTTATACTGTTTTGATGCTTTTGCCATTATTTCCTCACCTAAAAAAACGCATATAGTTGGTTAATGATTTTTTCATCATTACAGTCTTTAAACACTGTTGATATTGCTGCTTGAGTAATTGCAACATAAAGCTCACGGCGTTTAATATCATCATTCAACTCCTTGTAAGAAACGCTTTTAGGCACCAGCCTAAATTCAGCTGGATTTTTCAAATCGAACACCATTTCACAATGTCCAGCTTGTATTAATAAATCTTGCCGAAAGGCATCAAATTGCGCCTTTTCATTCGCAAATTTCTGTAAGCTGTTATCTGAACACCAATAATCAAAACAGAACTTAAAGAATTGGAACATTTTTCTATGTAGCACAGGATTGATTTTTGTATTAATCTCAATTTCATACATTTCATTATTTTTAAGCTGTTTTAAGCGATCTTCTTCCATTTCATCGGCAGGGGAGAAAACCCCTCCCGGTAATTTAATCATTTGGAATTTAGCCATTTAGCATCACCAAATTAATGTAAAAGGCGAAGACCGAAATAATTTGCTTGCTTCCCATCAACTGGACAACTTTTTAAATGCTCTATAGCAAAATGTTTACCAAAGAGACATCTAACTAAATTAGTGCTTTTATTTAGGTTAGCTTTTCCATTTATAGAAATTGAAACAACTAAATCTTCAGCAAGCAAACTACAGACAGATGAATCTCTCTTCCCTCTATTATCACGATAAGCATAAACCATCACTCCTGCAGTCATTGGATGAATGTTACATCCATTCTGGATTAATAGTTTTTTAATTAATTCAATATTCTTATTTTCCATACCCACCACACTTCATCACAAAATCCAAACTGACTTGACGGGTAACAAAGCCTTGCATTGTCGGGTCGAACACTGCCATCATTGAGCCTTTGTTGTTGCCTTTCACTTCAACATTTTCTGTTGGGTGTAAAAAGCTAATCCGTCCGTTTTTCCATCTGCCTTTTTCGTCATAATAACCGGTTATATCAATGACCTCTGTCGCCTTTTCTTCAATCACTTTGAACCATTCAACGCTTTTATCGCAAGGCAACAACATTACTACTAAAAAACCTAGTTCTTTTAATTCCGCTGCACGTTTAACGTAAGGCAACGGATTAGAGTAAGGCGGATTGACAAAAAAACAAACTGAGTGATCGGCAAAATCACCCACAATCGCTAACGGATCAAAGTCTAAAAAATCTTCTGTAAGTCCTGATTTTCCAATATAGCTATCAAACACAGCATTGTGCGGAGAAGCACAGCCATCAACCCACGCATTCCAATATCCATAACGTATGCGGATATAATTGATGATATATTTCGGGGTGCGGTAGGTATCTTTATCAAATTCCATTATCATTTCTCCTAAAACCTTAATTCCGGACGGTTAAAAAAAAGTGCTATTTCTTGCGGAGTGTAAGGCCTAACAGTGCTTTCTTTAGCGATTGTTCTCACTGGATCTGGCAACTTAAAACCGCTTTTTAAACGATTTGCCATTTTCTCTAACGCTTCTTTAATCGCCGCGTTCTCTTCCGCTTCGGTGTACTCTTTTTGTCGTGAGTCGTTGGCGATTTCCGTGATTAGCCAATATTCAGCGGTTGATGCAAACTCAAAATTTTCAATGTTGTAAAAGCCGCCAAATGCACGGAATTTATTTAAGCGGTGCTTTAATTCCGCTTCATCAGGCAAACCTAATTCAGCGTAATTTTCAGCCTTACACCAAGCAATAAATTGCCCAACGCTAGGAAAGAATGGGTTACTCTCTCGTTCCGCTTGTGCAATGCCTCGCTTGAATTGAGCAGCGGTGGTAATACCGTTATTCACCAACGCTTCAAGCCAAAGTCGTTTTGCTTCCTGATAGCCCTCTTCGCCATCAAATGCCGCTTGCCACGCTGGGAATACCGCTTTTAATCGCACAAATAAGCGATCGACAAATTTAGCAACGTGCGGAGGGATTTCTTGCTTGCCTGCCGGGGCTTGATAGGCTGGTTCACTGCCAACCAACGCTGCCAATTCTGTATTTGCAAAATTCCGCGTCATCAATACCCCCTAATCTCAATCGTTTTGCCACGCCACCAGCTGTCGTCGTTGTCATCAAATTTTGATTTTTTAGGCTGACGTTGCGGCATTTCTTGCCAATCCCAATCGGCTTTAAAGCCTCGCCAGCCACGCTCAATCATAATTTCCGCCACCTCCGCAAGCGGTAAACCGGCTAAATCGGCTTGTTTTTGTAGGCGCTCCAGTGCAGTTTTTGTAATCGGTGCTTTTTTCGCTTCGCGATGCGTAATAAAATCTTCAGCCAGCTGTTCCGTGATACCAAACTCTGCCAAAAGCTCAAGTTCGGTCGGCTTTTTTTGCGTAGTTTTTTTATGGTTAATTGACTGGTTAATAGAGTGACTGGTTCTGGGTGAAATATTTTCACTAGGGGTTGGTGAAATATTTTCACTAGGGTGGTGTAAATTTTTCACTACCCCTAGTGAATCATTTTCACTAGGTGGTGCAGAATTTTCACCACCTTGATCTAGATGTAAAATATATAAATTTGAGGTGTTACCCTCTGGCGTTTTGCGTGTTTTTTTCTCAACAAAGCCCGTTTCTATCAATGCCTCAATATGCGAGATCGCACTGCGGCGAGTAATCTCGCACTGATCTGCAATATGTTGATAAGAGGGGAAACAAACGCCATTATCATTGGCATTATCCGCTAATTTCAGTAATACCAACTTACGAGTAGCATTCCCAACTTTACACTGCATTGCTTTAACCATTAATAACATACTCATAGCATTAACTCCGTTGCATATTGTTCAGCAATAAAACGCATACCCTCAGCGGTAACTCGAGTTTGCGTATAGTTATGTCCGTGTTCAGCCGTTCCCGTTTTCACCGTAAAAAGTGGCTTAACTTTCTCAGTAGCGAATGGCAATAATTTTCCTGATTGGCGATATAACAAACGATCACTAATAAGACGATCGATCATTGCTTTTTCTGGCATTTTCAAAATCTTTGCGACTTCTCGCAGTGATTTACTTGTACCTACATCTACATAATGATCGACAAATGCGGCTTTTGGTTTTAGTTCCTTATTTTCTAAAGCTAATGTTTGATTTTGCTCCGCTAAATCTGCGGCTAAACGCAAGGCTTCGGGTAATGTTTGGGGGATTTGGCGAGTTGGCTGTAATTCACCTTTAGTATAAGCATTAAATACTTGGTAAACCTTTACTTCAAACTCAGCATTGATCCAAGCAGCATATTTAAAAACTAACTCTCTACAAGCATAAGTACCTTGTTCAATACCACCTTTTATTGTTTTGATAGGCGATGTGCAAATTTGCATATCGGTCAAAGCTTGTACAAAATCAAGAGCAGATTTCGTTCTAAAAAATTGGGCAGGTGCGTGAATAGGATTTCCACCACTCGCACGATGTAAATCATTTAGACAATATCGTCCTTGACCGTCTTGTCTAATTTCTGTATTATCAATTTTAATTAATTGATTCATTTAACCTCCTAAACCACCGTTGCCGCGGTGGTTTTTTATTACTCCATCTCATCAATCGCTTTTTTAGCTAAAGTGATTAATGCTTTCCTCTCTTCATCATCGCTATGCTTTTCTCTGACGACTAAACCTAGTTCATCTAAAAAAGCACAAAACTTATCGAGATGATCGGCTTTGAATCGACAAAGTGTGCTTGGATCTACCCCAATACTTTCTGCGATTTCTTTATCTGTTCTCTCAACAGATTTTCTTCTGATTAAATCCGCAATTCTCATTGCAGATTTGCTTAATTCATTGCGTGCCATTGTTTCACTCTCGTTGTATCGTTTACTTAGAAAGTGATCGTAAGATTTCTGATTCGGTAACTTTACCGTTAGAGGCTTTAGCAATAAGAGAGATGTATTTACCCTTTATTCCTCCTCCAGCAAGCCAAAAGGAGACCGCACCTTGGGTTACTCCACAGATTGCAGCCAGATTTTTTTGTGTACCACATTCTTTAATTACTTTCTTAATAATTTTATTAGACATAAGTTGTTTTCTAATTATTTAAAATAGTTTTGTTATATTAAGGTGTTTTTATTGATTAGTAAACTATTTTTACTATTTGAATGTATATTGATAAGATTTCTAATAAAAAAGAGGTTTCTATGGCAACTTTAGCGGAAAGATTAAAACAATTATTGATCGAAAAAGATTTAACTCAATATGATTTAGCTGAGATGGTGGGTACTACCCAAGGAGCAATAAGTAATATTATAAAAGGAGAGACTCAAAAACCAAGGAATCTCTTAGAAATAGCTAATGCACTTAATGTTGATCCTAACTGGCTTAGAACAGGAGATGGGCAGCCATCAAATGATAACGTTAATTTGACAGATGTTTGTCTTGATTCAAATTTAGAAGTAATACAGGATAAACCTGACAAAGAGCATTGTCATAAAATAGATTATTTAAACGTACGTGCAGCTGCAGGAGCGGCAAAATTTAATAATGAGGACTATCCTGAAATTATATCTTCATTGTGGCTGACGGATGGAGGAGTCATCGAAATTGTTGGCAAAAAACACACAAATGGAATTTTTTTGATTAATGTTCCTACTGATTCGATGGAACCAACGATCAAAAAAGGAGATATTGTTTTTATTGACACAAATATAAATTATTACAATGGCGATGGTATATATGCTTTTTCGCTTGATGGTGAGTTATTTATTAAGCGTTTCCAAAGAATGTTATCAGGTGATTATTTAGTCATATCAGACAATTCGATTTACAAAACCGAAACACTAACAAAAACGGTTTACAAAAATATTATGATCGTGGGTAAATTTATCCGCTGCTTTAAGATGCAAATAACAGAATTATAATTACTCCAAGTTGTTGTATAAAAAATCAACATCAAAACAAAAAGAATAAATCATATACAACCATTTAATTATGCAATAGTTTGAAAAATGTTGATTTGGTCGACTAAAATAGGTATAATTCATATTAAATTAAGATTTTTACATCTTAAATAAAGCTCGATAGAAATATCGGGCTTTTTTTGTTTTTAAAAAGTCGTAAGTTAAAATGTTTTTGTCAGCCCTGATCGGAAACGGTCGGGGCTTTTTATTGCCTCAAAAAGGAGGCGGAGTGATGAAAATGCCAAACAACGATCCGAATATATGGCTTATTTTAGGAGCATATATTCATCAAAATTACAACGCCATTGTTGGTTTCACGATGGCGTTTTTTATGTCTTTGCTACGTGCTGCCTTTTTGCGTCAGAAAACGAGTTTTCGCCAGCGGATATTGGATGGGGCAATTTGTGGTGCTTTAACCTTATCAAGTATGTCGCTATTAAATCATCTTGGTTTCCCTGATAGCCTTGCCTCGTTTATTGGGGGAATGCTCGGGTTTATTGGTGCGGAGAAAATCCGTGAATATTTGATGCAGGCGTTAAAAAAGCGGGTGAATAAAGATGTTTAAATTTAGCCAACGTAGTGAAAAGCATTTACAAGGTGTTCACTGTGATTTGGTTAAGGTCGTGCGAAAAGCCCTTGAATATAGCACGGTAGATTTTGCGGTGATTGAAGGGGTGAGAACAAAAGCACGCCAAGCCCAACTCTTTAAGCAAGGGGCGACTAAAACAATGAATAGCCGTCATTTAACCGGTCACGCGGTGGATTTAGCCCCGCTGGTTGAAGGAAAAATCCCTTGGTCAGAACGGGATAAATTTAAGGAAATTGCGAAGGCAATGTTTCGAGCGGCCAAAGAATTAAATGTCACTATTCGCTGGGGTGGAGATTGGAACGGTAATGGGAAAAGTGAAGATGAACGTTTTTATGATGGCCCGCATTTTGAATTACATCGTGCCGTTTATCCGTAAATATTCCTCGCTGTTGTGGTTATGCGTGATTTTAGGCTTGTGTTGTTGGGTTTGGTATCAGTCGCAGAGGATAAGTAGCTTGAGAGCCAAAAATCAAATGCAAGCCCAAACCATACAGCAACTGAACCATAATCTCGCAGAAAGAACAAAACAGCTTGAAGATGAACGAAAAACGACACAAAAACAGACCGCACTTGAACAAGCACAGCGAGAAAAAGCCGATGAAGATATTCGCGTTATTTATAAAAGGATTAAAGGGCAAGATTGTAGTCGCGAGCCTTTGCCTGATGATGTTATTAAGCGGTTGCAGCACAAAAACTGAAACGGAATATCGCCTGCCACCGAGCATTTATTTAATCCCTTGCCAACAAACCGCATTCAGTGGTTCAACCTACGGGGAGGCGATTATTTATTTGCGAGTAGTGCAAAAAGAACGTGAGATTTGTGCTAGTCGGTTAGCTGGGGTGATTGAGTGGAGTAAATCAAATGGGAATGCTTTATAAGTCGAAAAAGAAATTGATTGAGGAAGGCTTCACGCATTATGGCAGTTTATGGGGAATACCTTGTTATATCAAAGATCTAGAAAGTGAAGCGCCTACTATTACGGCGGCATACTGGATACCTGATTGGGTATTGACCGTTGCGGATAGTATTGTTTTCTTTATGGAAACCATTGTTTATCGTGACGATCCTTATTATGAGCCTTGTTTTAAGATTAGAATTAAAGGTGGGATTAAGTGAAAAGAAATAACCTTGTAATTGAATATCTTAACGTTGATAGCTTAATTCCTTACGTAAATAACAGCCGTACACATACAGATGAGCAAGTTAAACAGATTTGTTCGAGCATTAAAGAATTTGGCTTTACCAATCCACTGTTAATTGATGATGACGGTGGGATTATAGCGGGACACGGTAGGTTGTTAGCCGCACAAAAATTAGGGCTTGATAACGTGCCTACGATCACGCTTTCAGGGCTTACTGAAGCACAAAAGAAAGCGTATGTTATAGCTGATAACCAATTAGCATTAAATGCAGGTTGGAACGAAGAATTATTAAAGATTGAAATTGAACGGCTTGAAGAACTTGATTTTAATATCGATCTATTAGGTTTTGATGATAGTTTTTTAAATGATTTACTTAAAACAGATGATCCAACCGATAATACTGTAGCGTCTAAAGGATCATTATCCGATCGATTTTTAATTCCTCCATTTAGTGTTTTAAGCGCTCGTGATGGGTGGTGGCAAGATAGAAAACGTGCTTGGTTGGCTTTAGGCATTAAATCAGAAAACGGGCGTGATGATGAATTGACTTATTCTAAAAACTTATCAGATCCGTCAAAATATAAAAAATATAGTTCTCTTGGATCAACTAGCGTATTTGATCCAGTGCTTTGTGAATTGGCTTATAAATGGTTTTCGCCTAAAGATGGTGTAATCATAGATCCGTTTGCCGGTGGTAGTGTTAGAGGGGTAGTCGCGTCAAAGCTAGGTAGGCAATATATTGGTTGTGATTTAAGGCAGGAGCAGGTAGATGAAAATAGAATTCAAGCCGATCAAATTTGCTTTGATGATGAATATCAACCTATTTGGCACGCTACTGATAGCCGTTTAATAGATAAGGTATGTAAGGGCGTTGAAGCGGATTTTATTTTCACCTGTCCGCCTTATGCTGATTTAGAAGTGTATAGCGATGATCCTAAAGATATATCAACGTTACCCTATGAGCAATTTAGAGAGGCTTATTTTGAAATCATCAATAAAAGCTGTTCTCTATTAAAAGACAATCGCTTTGCCTGCATTGTCGTAGGTGAAGTTAGGGATAAAAAGGGAAATTACTATAACTTTGTAAGCGATACGATAGACGCATTTAAGCAAGCGGGTTTAGCGTATTATAATGAAGCTATTTTAGTTACTATTGTAGGCTCTTTATCTATGAGATGTGCTAGAGGTTTTACATCATCAAGGAAATTAGGTAAAACACACCAAAATGTCCTCGTTTTTGTTAAGGGAGATGCTAAGAAAGCTACAGAAAATTTAGGGGAAATAGATGTTTACTTCCCCGAAGAAGAACAAAATGAAGACGATTCATAGGTTGTATTTTCTCTTTAGCGTTTCAATACCTATTTTAATAAGTTCATCAGGGCTCTTTTTTAATGATATGCAAAAATTAGGATGTTTTAACGCCATATCTGCGGACAGAATAGCGTTTTTATCGTTTCCTAACCTTTGGAATCTGGCAGCCATTTTAATTACTTTATCCCAATCATTTTTAGCCGCATATTCTTTTAATATTGATAGTTTAGTTTTCATAAAAATTCCTGTTAAATTAAATATATAGATAATCTAACCGAAATAAATTTAGGTGGCGAGATGAAAAGTGAAAAAACGGTAACGAAACCTAAATTAAAAATAGATTTAGCAAAAGTTGAGGCGTTAGCCGCTAATGGATTAACGCAACAGCAGATCGCAGATAGTTTAGGTATTAGTGAGAGAACACTTAGAAATAGAAAAAAAGATAATGCCGATTTTGCCGAAGCCATAAAAAGGGGGCGGAATAAAGGCGTTGCGTTTGTTACTAACGCATTGATGAATAAAATCAAAAATGGAAATGTGGCAGCAATGATCTTTTACCTAAAAACTCAAGCGGGTTGGAAAGAAAAGCAGGTTGTCGATCACACCTCAAGCGAT
Organism: Gallibacterium sp. ZY190522; assembly: GCF_054166015.1. NCBI lineage: Bacteria > Pseudomonadati > Pseudomonadota > Gammaproteobacteria > Pasteurellales > Pasteurellaceae > Gallibacterium > Gallibacterium sp. ZY190522. The sequence goes on along the minus strand of NZ_CM135118.1, from coordinate 730,233 downwards.
GGCTCTATGGCATTAGGCTCATTAAGGGATTTATTTTCAGATGACGCAGAAGCTGATCAGTAAATTTTTACCTTTTATTGAGCCTCATCGCTACAAAGTGGCTTATGGTGGGCGTGGTAGTGGTAAATCTTGGACGATAGCAAGGCTTTTAATTGAAATTGCCCGCCGTTCGCCAAGTCGCTTTCTTTGTGCGAGGGAATTGCAGAACTCGATTAGTGATTCGGTCATTCAGTTACTTGTCGATACGATTGAACGCTGTGGCTATCAATATGAATTTGATGTACAGAAAAACAAAATCTACAACCTTAAAACGGGGGCGATTTTTCTGTTTTACGGCATCAAAAATAACCCAACTAAAATTAAATCCCTTGAAGGAATTGATATTTGCTGGGTGGAAGAAGCCGAAAATGTGTCAAAGGAAAGTTGGGAAATTTTAATCCCAACTATTCGGAAAGAATATTCTGAAATTTGGGTTTCCTTTAACCCGAAAAATATTCTTGATGATACTTATCAACGCTTTATTGTTTCGCCGCCAAGCGACATTGTGCTGATTAAAGTTAATTTTACAGACAATCCATTTTTCCCCGAAACCTTGCGATTAGAAATGGAAGATTGCAAGGCGAAAGATTATGAGCTTTATCGGCATATTTGGGAGGGGGAACCCGTTGCAGATAGCGATAAAGTGATCATTAAGCCCGTATGGATTGATGCCGCCGTTGATGCACATATTCAACTCGGGTTTAAACCTGAAGGCAGAAAAATTGTCGGCTTTGATGTGGCTGATGAAGGGGCTGATGCAAATGCCAATGCGTTTTCGCACGGCTCAGTGGTGCTACGGGTTGATGAATGGAAAGGTGATGATGTGATTGCCAGTGCGGATCGCACAAGGCTAAATGCCATTGAGTTTAACGCTGATGAAATTGTATTTGATAGCATTGGCGTTGGGGCAGGAGTGAAAGCCCATTACAACCGCATTAAAGATAAAAGGCTCGCGATTAATGGGTTTAATGCAGGCGGGGCGGTGTTTGAACCTGATGAAGAATATGTTTTCGGTAAAACCAATCGAGATATGTTCTCCAATATCAAGGCTCAAGCGTGGTGGCGGCTGCGAGATCGCTTTTACAAAACCTATCGAGCCATCAAGTATCAGGAAAGCTATCCCGTTGATGAGCTAATCAGCCTTTCATCGCAAATTCACGATCTGGATTATTTAAAAGCGGAGTTATCTCGCCCTTATGTGGATTATGACAATAACGGGCGCGTGAAAGTCGAAAGCAAAAAAGAAATGAAAAAACGGGGCATTCCCTCACCAAATAAAGCGGATGCCTTGGTGATGTGCTTTGCCCCGAAAGACGATGTGTTATCACGATTTATTGGATTAGGTAGTTAATTATGCCATTTAACCAAGACGGCTATGCCGATGCCTTAGGGCTAAACCACTTTCAAAAAACATCACAAAAAAGCACCGCACTTTTGGATTTAACCCTGTATGAACTAGGTGGGTTGGCGGCTCGGGTGGTAGATATGCCAGCCGATGCGGCGATTTCTCGTTCTGTTGAGATTGAAGGTGATGAGGATAAGGCGATTTTCAATGAACTTGATCGCCTGAAAATTTTGCCTGCCTTGGCGGATATGGTGCGTTGGTCGCGGCTATTCGGTGGCTCGGTGATGTTGCTTTTAACTGATGACGGGGCGAAGCTTAGCGAGCCGTTGAACATCAATAAACTTACTCGCATTGATGAGGTGAGGGTGTTTGATTTAAGTCAAATTTCACCGACAACAAGACGCTATTTAGATCCACGCCAAACCAATTATGGGCGGTTTGAAACCTACCGACTCAATATTGGGGCGGTGAATGGCTCTCTTGAAAACCAGGTGGAAATTCACGAAAGCCGCTTGTTATTTATGGGCGGCGATCCAATGCCTGAGCGATTAAAAAAAGGGTTGTATTGGGTTGGGCGTAGTGTCGTGAAGACAGCGTATCAAAAAATCCGTGATTATCAAACATCGCTCACTTGGTCATCATTAATTTTAGAACGCAAACAGCAAGCCGTACATAAAATGAAAGGGCTTGCCATTGCCATTAGTAACGGTTTAGAAGATCAGATTAGAGAGCGGATTAACCTTGTTGAGCGAGGTCGCAATCTACTAAACGGGGTGGCGGTGGATTTTGAAGATGATTACACCATTTTAAACGCTGATTTAAATGGCATCGTTGATGTGCTTGATGAGTTCAAAATCGCCATCTCGGCAGATGTGAATATTCCCGTGGCAATTTTATTCGGGCAATCAGCAAAAGGAATGAACGCCACAGGGAAAAGCGATTTTGAAAGCTATTATGATTTAATTGAGGGAATTCAACAGCATAAAATCAAGCCTGTGTTAGAGCAGTTGATTGAGCTGATAATGCGACAAAAACACATCACACCCTTTGAAAATTGGCAAATTCACTTCCCTTCTCTCAATACGCCAACGGATAAAGAGCAAGCGGAAGCCCGAAAACTCAACGCCGAAGCCGCTAAAGCGGAAATAGGGCGACTTATTGATTTGGTAGATAGCGGGGCATTATCTACGCAAGAATTGCGACAACAAATTGCAGAAGAATTGGGGATTGCAGCGGCGGCTTTGCCAGAGGTAAGCGAAGATGACATTAACGACTATCAAAAAGCCCAAAAAGCAAAAACGGTGGCTGTTTCCTGAGGCGATTGAACGGGAATATGTGAAGTATCTGCAAGCTATCGCCAAGCAAATTAGTGATACGGCAAGAAAAAAACTGCCTGAAATTGCACCGCACTTAAAGAGAATGCTACGCCAAGATGACAGCATTGACATTTTAGAGCAATGGCTAACCGAATTGTTACAGGCAACCACCTTTTACACCCGTGATAATGACATTCGCCCTGCTGTGCGACAATTACTGTCGCAAACGGCAGAGTTTAACAAGAAACAATTTCACAAAGTGCTAAAATCTGCTTACAAAGTGGATATTTTTGTTTCTGAGCCTTGGCTTGATGAACCGTTATTACAAGCTGAGTGGCAAAATATCAACCTGATTAAAAGCATTCCAATTCAACTGCAAGAAAAACTCCGCTATCGAATGGCGGAAGCGGTGCTAGGCGGGGAAAGCTATAAAAGCCTTGCGGCGGATTTAGAAAAACTCCTTGATATTCCTAAGCGACGAGCAACTATCATTGCACGGGATCAAATCGGCAAACTCAACGGACGACTCACCCAATTACGTCAAGAAAATATCGGCGTAAAATCCTATATCTGGCGTGGCAGTTTAGATGAACGGGAACGTTTATCACACATTGAACGAGAGGGAAAGGAATTTCGCTGGGACAATCCCCCTGATGACGGACACCCAGGTCAACCAATTTTATGTCGTTGTAGTGCGGAGGCGGTATTGCCTGAGTTTGGGGAGTTGCAAGGTGTAGTTGGGGCTGAGCTACCATTATCATATATGATGTGGCAAAAACAGATTAATGAACCCAAAGAGATTAGAGAAATTAATCAAAAAAGCTGGTCTTTTGAGTTTAAAGAAAAAGCAAAAAAACTATATAATAGGTTTGCTGATAATGGAATTATTCTTGATATTCACGCTATCGCTAGATTGGGAGAAAGGTTAAATCAATTAGGACTAAGTATTGACGAAGCCATTGCTTTTATTCTTTCGACTAAGCCTAATTATATTGATGAGCGTAAAGATAGATTAGTTATTTTCGATGCTAAGCGTAAAATCGCTGTTATTCAATCTAAGGCAGATGGTAAAATTATCACGTTTGAGAAAAAAGCCACGCCAAGCCCTAATTGGAAATCATTATGAAACACTTTCTTAAAGTATTAGTGCAGTTTGTTCACACCAAAACCGATGATGATCGCAAGGCATTATTTGCGTTACTCCCTAAACATATTCTGAAACATAAGGCTTTTTTTGAAAAAGAAATGTTTGCCGATGCCGATCAGCACACATTTTATATTTTGACTTCGTTATTCATTTATTGGATAAATGAGTTAGAAGAAAGTGAGCTTGATAGTGATGAAATGAACCTATTAGATGAATTGCAAGCACTTTTTGAAGAAATTGATGATGATATTGCCGAAACAGAACAGAATAATATTCTTTTAAAAGTAAAAAAAATTATAGAAAAGTGATGTATCAATATTATATTGCTCAATTAGGCGATAATAAGCAGAAACTTATTCGAGGAATGCCAGATAATTGGTTATCTTTTTCAACCTATGAACCTGATAAAGAAGATTGGGATCAGAAATTTGGCACATTTTGGGCGGATAAAATTTTTGTTAGCGATTTTGATGATTATCGAGAAGTTAGTGAAAAAGAAGCTATTCAATTTATAAGGAGCATTAAATGCTAGCCCAAAAAGCAGAACAGTTAGCAAGGGCTTTGCACCGTGATCAGGTAGATAAAGCGGGAAAGCCTTATGTAGAGCATTTGCAAGCTGTTGTAAATAATCTATATAATCCAACTGATGAAATGATAGCAGTAGCTTGGCTGCACGATAGCGTAGAAGATACGTCTATAACACTTAATCATATTGCTTCTGAATTTGGACAAGTTATTTCCGATGCTGTGGAGGCTATTTCTAAACGATCTGGTGAAAATTATCAGGATTATTTATGCCGTGTTAAACAAAGTCCGATTGCAAGATGGGTTAAGATTGCTGACTTAACACATAATGCTGATTTAACGAGATTAGTGCAAATTACGGAAAAAGATATAGCGAGGCGAAATAAATATTTAATGGCAATGGATTTTTTATTAGCGGAGGACTAACCGTGGTAATGCGATACGATCGCCGTGCAATACAAGCAAGGCGAGATGATAACGGGTTTATTTTTGATACCCCAGTTCTAACAAGGACTGGGGTTTTTCTTTATCAGTTGCCTGATGGCACGGTACGGCGGGAATATCGCCCGCCTGAGGAAGTCTTTAATGCCGATAGTTTAAGGCTATATAAAGGCATTCCGATCACCGATGATCATCACGGGGTGATTACAAAAGATAACGCCCATTTGGTGGTGGGGTCTGTGTTATCTGAGGGCAAACAAGATGGCAAACATTTAACTGCGGAGGTGGTGATCCACAACACCCAAGCCGTGGATTTTGGCAAAAAAGAGTTATCGGTAGGCTATGCGGTAGAGCTTGAGCATAAAAGTGGCATTACAGAGGACGGTGAGCCTTATGATGCGATTCAACGCAATATTAAGCCGAATCATTTAGCTATCGTAAAACGTGGGCGTGCAGGTGATGCAAAGCTCAATATGGACGCGGCGGATGCCGTAGAATTTCGTGAAGATGGAGAACCTCAAATGAGTGAAACAAAACTTTCAGATATTCGCCTAGATAGCGGCATTACTTATCAAGCCGCCCCTGAGGTGATTGTTGAATTTAATAAATTGAAACAAGATGCCGCTAATGCGGTTGCGGAAAAAGATAAAGAGAGCGCACGTGCCGATGCGTTAGAGGCGAAAGTAAAAAGCCTTGAAATGGAGATGGAAAAGACCAAACAAGATGCGGTGAATGTTGCCAAAGCTCGTGTTGAGTTAGAGAACATTGCAAAAGCTCATAAGGTTGAAGTGAAAGCGGATAGTTCAGATCGTGCTTTACGCGAAGCGGTGATTGGGGCTATTCGCCAAGATGGAGCGGATTTATCGCAAAAATCTGATGCTTATATTGAAGCGGCTTTTGATATGGCAATGGCTGAAGCAAAATCTCGCCAAGACGCGTTAGGTTCGCAACGTAGCCAAGTAACACACACCTTTACCCAAGATGGGCAGAAAGGTGAAAAATTAACAGGACGTGCGGCAATGCTTGCCAGTCGCAATCAATAAGGAGAACAGCAATGTACGAATCATTTCAACGCCCTGCGTTCGCAGGAATGAAAGGCGATAGCCGCTATGATTTAGTGGAAACTTTCGCCGCAGAAAGTGCGGTCAATTTTGGCACTGTTTTAACCCAAGGGACAAAAACCACACAGGTGAAATTAGGTGGCACAACGCCCGTGGGCATCGCATTACATTCTCACGCCGTAGTGGGTGGCTATGCTCAATTTGATGCGGTTTCCGTGCTACGAAAAGGCGTGGCTTGGTGTGTGGTTGAAAATGGCAAAACGGTAACCGCAGGTCAGCCAGTGAAATTTAACCCTGCAACGGGCGAAGTGGGCGTAGATAGCACGACTGCATTGCCAAATGCTGTCTTTAAAACCGATGTCGTCGATTGCGGTCAATACGGCAAGCTCGCCTTAGTGGAATTAGCTTAATCTCAAGCCAGTTCCCTTTTCACTGTTCAATCCGCCTCCTCAATATTGAGGGGGCTTTTTTATAAGGAAAAATTATGTCAGATTTTCATCAAGATGCCTTTGAACTCAATGAAATCAATAAATGCTTAAATGCCGCGGGCGTTTTTAACCAAGATGCGGGGTTATTTACTGCCCGTCAATTGGAAGTGGTTCGCAACCGCACTTATGAAGAAAAACTCCCAGCGATGAACGGGCTTAGCCTTGTGCCGATGTCCTCAGAAGCCCCTGAATGGGCAGAAACCATTGTTGAACGCACCTTTGATACGGTGGGAATGGCGAAAGTGATTGCCAACTATGCTGATGACTTACCACGTGCAGATGTCGCAATGAAGGAACGTGCCATTAAGGTAAAAAATATCGGTGCATCTTATGGTTACAATCTTCAAGAGCTTAAAGCGGCGGCGGCAAATCAAACCGATTTACCCGCCTCAAAAGCCCGAGCGGCACGCCGTGCGGTTGAAATCAAAATGAATGAAATTGCCTTGTTAGGCGATAAAGAATTTAGCTTAAACGGCTTTATTAATCACCCGAATTTGGGCGAAACCACAATCACGGGCGGTTGGAAAGCGGCGAAAGCGGACGCAGTTTTAGCAGATTTAGATAATTTGCACGATACCGTGATTTTACAATCGAAAGGCGTGCATCAGCCCACCCATTTATTGTTGGCATTGAGCGATTACCAAACCTTATCCAGCAAATATATGGACACTGCTGACAAGGTTGATGTTTTAACCTTCTTCAAACGTAAACACCCAAATCTTGTGATTCAGGGCTTATGGGAGTTAGAAAAAGCAGGCTCAGGCAATAAAAACCTTGCCATCTGTTATGAGAAAAATGCGGATAACTTGAGTCTTGAAACGCCTCAGGATTTCACGCAGTTGCCTGCCCAAGAACGCAATCTTGAGCTTGTGGTGAACTGTATTGCCCGTATTGGCGGTGTGTTCTTGCGTTATCCACTTTCAGCCACTAAAGCGGAGGTAACTGCCTAATGTTAGTGCGTAATATTGAACCTCGTTTAATCCGCCTTGATGGGGTGTTTATCGCCCCAAATCAGGAAATTGAAGTGGCTGAGAATGCGGTAGGGTTAGCCTCTTTGCTTGAACGTGGGACGTTGATACAAATCAACACTGATGCCAACCTAGATGTTCCTGAAGGCAACTCAGAAGCACCTGAAGGCAACCCAGAAGTGCCAGAGACTAAGTCCGAGAAATCAAACAAAGGCAAAAAATAGGAGTCGGCAATGGGCGTTACCGCATTACTGCATTTTTTCTATCCCGTATCTCAAAAAATGGAAACGGAAGAAATTAACACCGCACTTGAGATTGCAGAAAATTATCGCCCACAATGCTTGACGGAAGAAAAGCAAAATGAGGCGGTAGCGTGGTACGCCGCCTATTTGCTGGCTCAATCTGTCGAGGCGAGAGCGAACCCTTTAGGATTAAAGCGTGAGCGAGAGGGGGATTTAGAGCGTGAATATTTTGCCAATGGCGAGAGCGGCAGCAATGCTCAACGCTTTTTAGCCAATTTCAACGCACTTAACGATCTTTGTTTACGCTTAGGGGCAATCACGGTGGGCAATAATGGATGATATTGAAGTCAAAATTAATAACAAAGGCTTAGAACAAGAGCTTACCTTAATGCAAAAGTTTGCCAATGCCAGTGTAAAAATTGGCGTGCAATCTGATGCAGGCGTGCATAGTGAAAGTGGCTCAAACCTTGTGGATATTGCGATTTGGAATGAATTTGGCACGGAGAAAATCCCTTCACGCCCGTTTATCCGTCAATGCTTTGCTGATCATCAAGGTTTAGTTGAGCAACATTTACAACGCATTGTACTCAGCGTTACAAAGGGAAGCGATCTTCGGTTAGAACTAGCAAACCTTGGGCAATTGTATGAAGATAAACAAAGAGAGACGCTGCGAGATTATCCTTGGCAACCCAATGCAAAAGCTACGGTAAAACGTAAGAAAAGTTCAAAGCCACTAATTCATTATAGGTTGCTATCCAAAGCTATTCGCTATCAAGTGGAGGTGTAATGTCATCTTTTCCTTTTCAATCATCTTTTCGCAAGCCTTACAAGCTATTGGTGCGGACAGAGGGACAATACATTAAAGGTAAATGGGTAAACGGTGAAGAGGTGGAGCAAGAATTTACCGCCTCAATTCAGCCGTTAAATAACCGTGAAATGGATCGCTTATCGGCGATGATGCAGGGACGGCATATTGCAAGTGCGGTGAAAATTTACACGGATTTTCCCTTGCAGGTTGCGGGCGAAAATCAGGCGAATGGCACGGTGGTGATGTTTGAGGGCGGGCGTTATGAAGTGGTGGCCCGCTCTTCCTATCATAACGGTGTGATTGAACATTATCGCTATTTAGCACAACGGGTGAAATAAATGTTAGACAAACTCTATGATTTACTTTGTGGGCTTTCCTCTCGACCATTTATTCGTGCTTATGAAAATGGGTGTGAGCCTGAAAAGCCCTTTTTTACCTATGAGCTTAAATTTGAACAAACGCCCAACCATTTTCATTATGGCAAGGTAAATGAGGCGGGCGAGCAACCCATTAAAACCCATATTGACGCGGTGTTAGCGCTGAATTATTTCGGTGAAAACAGCCTCAATGCCTTGCGTGCAATTTGTATGAAATTAAGCACAGTGCATTTTCGGGAGAAATGGGCTAATCAAGGCGTGGCTCTGGTGCGGATTGGTCGCATTACTCACCTCGCTTATTTAGACGAACAGCAAGAATATCAAGATCGGGCAATGGTGGAAATTGAAATCCGCTATGTCGCTGAAACCACCGATATTCTTTCCTTTATTGAGCAGGTTGAAGCTACTCACAATCTTGCTCAACAAACACAAACGACCTTTATAGGAGTGAATAATGGCAAAAATTGATCGTTTGGTAAATGTTACCATTGATTTAAACACTACCGCGATTGCGGGCAAATCGTTTAGTGATTTGCTTATTTTAGGTGAGCATACCCTGAAAAGCTCCGCACGGCTTTTAGTGGTAACCGATCCCAATGAATTATTAGATATGGGATTGCGATCCACCGATCCGCTCTATATTGCGGTAGCAACGGCGTTTTCCCAATCTTCTCACGTTGCCCAAGTTTTTATCGGCAATAAGCTCAGTAGTGAAACCATTACAGACGCATTAAGTGCGGTCGCCAAAGAAAATAATGATTGGTACGGGCTAGCGTTAGTTTCACGCGAAGAAGCCGATGTTTTATTAGCCGCCGCTTTTGCGGAAGCTAACGGCAAATTATTTGTTACCGCAAGTGCCAATGAGAAAATGCTTCAGGCTTCCGATAAAACGGATATTGCGAGCAAATTAAACGCCAAACAATATTACCGTAGTGCAGTGATGTACTCGCACAAAGCGGCAGAAGAATACCCTGAAATTGGCTTGATGAGCTATGCCTTCACCTTTTACCCTGGTGCGGAAACGTGGAATTTGAAAAAGCTCGCTGGGGTGTCTTTCTCGCCATTAAGTGAGGGCGAATATCTCGCCTGTGCGAAGAAAAACGCCACAACCTTTGAAAAATTTAACGGCAGTTTTGCTGTAACCCAAGGCGGAAAAGTGGCAGCGGGAGAATGGATTGATGTGATTCGCTTCCGTGATTGGCTAGTGCAAGAGGTGCAGATTAACGTTACCTCCGTACTGATTAACGCTTACGGCAAAGTGCCTTATACCGATAAAGGGATTGAGCTAATCGGTGCGGCCATTCGCAAAGCGTTAGATTTAGGTGTCAGTCGTGGCGGGATTGCCCCCGTTGAATTAGATGACGATAACAAGGAAATTCCGAGTTATATCATCAGCCTACCAAGATCGGCGAACATTTCCGATAACAACAAGGCAAGCCGTATTTTGCAAGATGTGAAATTTTCCGCACGCCTTGCGGGAGCAATTCATATTGCCGAATTGAAAGGTAACTTGGCATACAGCCTTTAATTGATTAACCCTAGACCGCAAAAGTGCGGTCTTTTTTATAGGAGAATTTTATGGCACTAGCAACCTATGCCCCTGATGAAGTGAGTGTTGTTATTGGGGCGGCTATCGCTACAGGCTTTGCCGATGGCACATTTATTGATATTGAAGAAATCTCAGAGGGCGTTACCTCTGTGGCAGGAGCGGATGGCGAAGTTGCTCGCTCAACCAGTGCTGATCCGCGTAAAAAAATTACATTAACGTTACTTCAAACCAGTAGCACTAATGACGTGTTAAGTGCGTTATATGCGGCGGATAAGGTGAGTAAAAATGCCACTTTCCCCATTGCGGTGAAAGATTTGCGTGGACGTTCCTTATTCGCCGCAAGTACGGCGTGGGTAACGAAATCAGCCAAACTTGAATTTGGTAAAGAAATTGGCAGCCGTGAATGGGTGATTGAAACCTCAGACGGCATTTTATTTGTTGGAGGAAATGATTAATGGCACGACAAGAAATTCAAATCGGCGAAAGCACGTTTTTCGTACAAAAGTTTTCCGCAATGGATCAGCTACGCATTTTTGGCGATTTACAGAAAACCCTTGCTCCCTCGCTCGCAAAAATGTTCGGAATATTTGGTGTAGATACTCCCGAAAAAGCGAATGCCAGTCAGCTCGCAGAGCTTGCGAAAAAAAGTGCGGCGGAATTTGCCGAGGGTTTACAGCAACTAAGCCAACAACTCAGCGGGGCGGAACTGGTTAAACTCGTCGATATGTTGGTGAAGCCTGAACTGGTTACGGTACAACGTGATGATTTCAACAACGGCACAGATAAAAAATTGCAGAAAACCGATTTCGATCTCGTGTTTGACGATATGTCCGAAATTATTGAGTTAGTAATATTTATTTTAAGGCTGAATTTTGAGTCTTTTTTTATGAAATTTCTTGCCCGTCTTGGATCGGAGCAAGAGGGATCGAAGAAAGCCCAACCGTTGGCAAATATAGCGAGAAGGCGTTAAGTGAAATGCTCGCTTGGCGTCCTTTTTTAGCGGGCAAAGTAACCCTCACGGAGTTAAATACTGCAGGGCTGACGGATATGGGCGAGCTGTTGAAAATTAACCGATTACTTGATGCGGTTGAGGCAATGGAAGCAAAACAAATGGAGAAACACCGATGAATGTTATTCGTGAGCTGGTAACCGTCTTAAAGTACAAGGTAGATAATTCCAAGCTCAAAGGCTATATCACCCAAACCCAGACCGCTGCGGGGCAAATTCGCGGCAAGTTACGCAATGCATTGCGAGGGGCAGCCCAAGAAAGTCAAGCTATTGGGGAGGGGATCAATCAAGCCAAAAACCATATGCTTTCCTTGCGGAATATGATCGGCGGCTATTTTGCAATGGTGGCAGGCGGTAATGTAATTAAAATTGCCGATGATTGGGCGGCGGTAGATAGTCGGGTTAAACTCGCAACCAAATCCGCTGAGGAGCATAAACACGCTCTTGATGAGATTTTTGCCATTTCGCAACGCTCAGGGCAGGATTATTTAGCGAGTGCGGATCTGTTTTCTAAAGTTAATCGCAATGCGAGCGATTTAGGCTTAAGCCTTGATGATACGTTAAATTTAACGGAAATCATCGGGCAAACAATGACGATTGGCGGCGGCGATCCTGCGGCCCAGCAAGCGGCATTAATGCAGTTAGGGCAAGCGTTAGGCTCAGGGGCGTTGCGAGGTGATGAACTTAATTCCATTATTGAGCAAGCTCCCCGTTTAGCTAATGCTATTGCAGACAGTTTTGGCGTGCCAATTGGGCAACTGAAAGACTTAGGCAAAGAAGGTAAACTCACCTCAAAAGAACTGGCTCAAGGGTTATTGCGGCAAGCGGAGAAAATTCAAAAAGAATTTGATCAAATGCCAAAAACCTTTGGGCGAGGAATGACGCTACTCAGGAATAAAGCGGGACAGCTCATTGATCGTGTTGTAAACAAAGCCTCAAAGTTAGGGGAAACCTTTTATAATGCGGCGGAATGGGTCACGAAAAATATTCGCTTAGTTGGGATTTTAGCCACCTCCGCAATTGGGGCAAAACTGCTACCGATGCTGAATGCGACCAAGCTCAGCTTAAAGCAGATTATCATTAACGCAACCCGTGCCGCTGCTCCCTTTTTAGCAATGGCAGCCGCATTAACTGCGGTAGGTTTGGTGTTAGAAGATATTTACGGCTGGACGCAAGGAGATATTTCTCTTACAGGGGCATTGATTGGTAGGTTCGACCAATGGGCGGATAAATTCCAAGCAGTAGGAAAACTCGCCAATGGCGTATGGTTAAATATTAAAGGCTTGCTTCGCGACATCGCAAAACTGGCGAATATTGATCTTGATCTGTCAAACTGGCAAGGCTTCGCTACTAGTGTAATGAACTATGTGATTGACGGGCTGAAAAATCTTATCAAAACCGTAGGATCAGTAGTGCGGATTATTCGGGCGTTAGTGAATGGTGATTTTTCGGGAGCTTTCAGCAATGCAGGAAAACTCATTGATGGGCTAAGTCTGAAATTTTTACCGCTTTATTCAATTGCCTTAATGGTGTTTGGTGGTGTTGCCTCTATAATCTGGTCGCTTTTCACGCCTGTTACTTGGCTATTTAAGCTGATCAAAGGCGGATTTAAAGGCGTGATGTTTGTCGCCAACCCGTTTCTTAAAACGATAAAAGGCATTGCAACACCGTTTATTTGGCTACAAAAACGCTTTAAGCTCTTTTCTCGCTCTGGGATTATGATGTTTAAGGCATTTCAATGGGTAATGACGAATGGCTTTTTTGCCTTATTAACGGGGCTTGGTAAGGTTTGCGTTGGAATAGCAAAAGTAGGGAAAATCCTTTCAGCGATAGTCAATATTGCGGTTAAATTTAGTAGCCTCATTGCTTTAAAAATAGGACAAGCGTTTCTATTAATGGGCAAAAGTGCGGTCAAATTTGGGCGTATTTTTGGCGGGTTGATTGCCACAATGGTGAAAGGGATTTTTACTTTTGCCAGAGCAATGCTAATGGCGGTTGCGAGTAACCCGATTTTACTAGCGATCACCGTGATTATTGGTTTAATCGCGTTACTTATTATCTATTGGGACGATGTCAAACGGATCGCACTTGCAGTTTGGGACGCGATTTCAACCAAGGCCAGCGAGATTTGGGCGGCGATTACCACTTCTGCCGATGAAATGTGGGAAGGTATTAAAAACAAAGCCAGTGAGATTTGGGAGGGGGTGAAAACCACCGCAACCAATAAATGGAATGAGGTAATGAACAGCTTTAAAAATGCGTGGCAACAATCCATTGATACGGTGGTGGGCTGGTTTGAAAGCCTGATACCAAGTTGGATCAAAGATTTGTTTTCAAGCGGGGCTAAAGCTGAGGTGAATGTAACAGGGGCGGCGATGGTTACGCCAACAAGCCAATATGTACAGCCAACTAGCACATTACCAAGCTATACAAAATATGGTGGAAATATGCAATCTACCGTTACGCAAACGAATAACTTCAATATTCAAGGCACAACCAATCCGGCAGGGGTCGCCAATGCGGTATCAGGCAAACTCAAACAGAACCGCCCTGCCCCTTTTGGTGTGGGGTCAATTGAATATGCAGGATAAAAGTGCGGTCAAAACTGACCGCAGTTTTAGTGAGAAATCAAATTTTGAAGATTCGAGTTTCTCCCATTGGCATATCAATCGCAAGGCTGAGCTTTCCGCCCATTGTTTCAACATAACGCTTGAGTGTAGAAAGGCGTAAGTCATTTCCTCGTTGCTCAATTTGAGCGACAGCAGGTTGTGAAATACCTAGTGCGTCTGCAAGTTGTTTTTGTGAAATTTCCATTTCTTGGCGAATAAGTGAAAGACCTGATTCCAATAGCAGTTCATCAGTCATTCTTTCTATGTCTTTGCGATCTTCGGGGGAAAATTCATCCAAGAATTGATCAAATGTTTTCATATTATTTCTCCAAGTTTGCTAAATAAGCAGCGAATTCAGTATCTGCCAATGCAATCATTCGTTTGTAAAACTGTTTATCGTTACTTTTATCACCGGCACATAGCACGATGGCTTGACGTAATGGATCAAATGCAAAAAACGCCCTTAAAGGTTTGCCTTGATGTTGTATGCGTAACTCTTTCATATTGGGATATTGTGATCCTTTAATCGTGTCCGCATAGGGACGAGATAGTTCAGGACCAGTTATTTTTAATAGATTGAGTGCAGCAGCAACACTTTTCTTTGTTGGAATATCCTGTTGATCAAGCCACTTTGAAAAACAATCTGTAAAAAGAATATTCCACTGATGATTTACAGCCATTATTCACACCATAAGTTATAGCTTATGTATAAATTATAACTTATTATCTTGAGTTGTCAATTATTATGAGCATAGTAAACCTTTTATTTTCCGCCCTTGTAGGCAAACGTACAACGATTGGCGTGTTAGAGCTTGATGCCCTTTTAACGGAAACGACTTCATTAAGTAGTCAAATCACGGAATATCCCGTTGAAGATGGCACGGTAATTTCCGATCACATTACCCAAGAAAGTGAGCGGCTTAGCCTAAGTGGTGTAATCACTGGGGCGGGAACATTATTTAATGTTGGCTTGGGTAAATATAAGCTCATTAGTGCAAAAGAAACACTACGAGAATTACACGCTAATCGTGAGCTGATTACCATTGTTACAGGGCTTGATGTTTATCAAGATTTTGCCATTGAGAGCCTTGAGATTGAACGCAATAGCGATGATGGCGAACGGTTAAATGTTAAGGCTGAGTTTCGCAAAATCAATAAAGTTACTCTTCGAACCGAAGAAATGCCTCCCGAAAAGGTTGATGCCTCCACGAAAGGTAAAGCAGGACAAACAAAAGCAAATGCGGGTAAAGCGGCAACGGGCAAACCAACGGATGGACAGGCGAGAAAAACAATACTTTCTCAAGAAACTGGTAAGGGGGTGTAATGTTTACCATTCAACTCGCTAATAAAAACGACTTTATCACCGAAGTGAATTTCGATGATGAGGTCTTTTTCTTACATTTTTCTTGGAATGATACGCTTAGCTTTTGGACGCTAGCCATTGAAAACGCTTATAACGATGAGCTAGCTTCAAACATTGTGCTGTTACCTAACCGACCATTGATTGAGCCTATTCGCCGTGAGGCATTGCCACTGGGGGAGCTAATTGTTGTGCGTGAGGATAATCAACAGATTATCGGGCGTGAAGATTTTGTTTCTGGGCAAGCAACGCTGATTTATATTGAGGTGGATGATGAGTTATCGGTTTCTACGTAGTTATAAGCTCGTTATCGGGAAGAAAGGGCAAAAAGAGGGCATCGTAATAGAGCCACCAATGCGCATTGAATTTGACATTGAGAAAGATAGCGAAAGCAAGCCAAACGAAAACATCATTAAAATCTACAATCTTTCGCCAATAACTCGGCAAACCATTGAGCAACCTGATATGCGATGTGTCCTATACGCTGGCTATGAACAAGATGCCAATATGCTGTTATGTTCGGGAGATATTGCAACTGCCTATTCTTATCACGATAACGCTGATTGGGTCACAGAACTTTATGTCTTAGACGGCTTAATTGAAATCCGTGATACCGCAATTTCAGTGGGTTATCAAGGCGGGGTAAGCTCAACGCAGATTGTTAATGATATTGCGCATAAAATGGGTGTTACCCTTGTTGGCGCAGATAGTTTGAAATCTCGCACTTGGGTAAATGGGTTTAGTTTTTATGGGGCAGCTCGTACAGCCTTAGATAAAGTGGTTGCAGGCACAGGGCTTGAATGGTCTATCCAAAATGGTGAGTTGCAAATTGTGAATCGTAATGGTGTCACTAAACGGGCAGGCTATGTGCTTGCCAAAGATAGCGGATTAATCGGCTTTCCGGAGCGAACAAGAGAGGCCGCAAAAAGCAAGAAGCAAGACACACCAAATAAAAAACAGAATGAAAAATTTGCTTTTGATAGACAGGCTCGTGATGGCTGGAATGTAAAAAGTTTGCTACTGCCAATGGTTAATCCTTGCGACAAAATCAAACTGGAAAGCCAAACCATCACCAACTGGTTTCGGGTAGAAAAAATCAAGCATTCGGGCGATAGCCATTCAGGGGATTGGCAATCGGAATTACATTTAATCGATCTCAATGCCCCAACCAAAGCGGAACAAAAAGCACAGCGTAAACACCGTAAAAAACGCAAAAAAGCGGAGGAACAAAATGCGTGAAATTTTGACCGCACTTTCTGAAATTAATGTGGCATTGCCCGCTAAAATTTTAGCTTATGATGCCAATACGGTACGGGTAACGGCACAGCCTACTATCCCGAAACGCCTTGCTAACGGGGAGGTGCTGAAAGCCCCACAAATTGTCAATATTCCCGTTTTGTTTCCAATGGCAGATATTAACGGATCATTGGCTCAGATTACCTTACCGATCAAGGCGGGAGATGGTTGCGTGCTGATTTTCTCACAACGTTCACTGGAAAACTGGCTAAGCGGAAGCCAAGACGCACCTGATGATCCACGAATGTTCGATCTTTCCGATGCCTTTTGTGTGCTGGGTGGAAACAGCTGCTCGCCCGTAGCCGATCCCGTCAATTTATGTATCAAATATGGCGAGGGTTCGATCAAAATTGAGCCTAGCGGCAATATTGTGATCCAATCGCCAGATGTTGCCGTAACCACAGATAACTTTACCGTAAACGCCCCAATCAGCACCTTTAACGGTAATGTGCTGGTTAATGGCGGCATATCAACGGCAGGCGATGACGGCGGTGTTTCAGTGAGCGGATCTATCAAAGCAACGGGCGATGTGCAAGCAGGAGGAATTTCCTTACAAGGACACACCCACCCAGGCGACAGTGGAGGCAACACAGGAACAGCACAATGATTGATTTAAAATTAAATGCACAGCACGATTTGCTGTTTAAAGACAACAAGCTGGTGATTGTCGAAGGCATTAACCAAAAAGCACAACAAATCAAAGTTGTGCTTTTAACGTTTTTAGGGGAATGGTTTTTAGACACCACCATAGGGTTGCCTTATTTTGACGAGATTTTAACGAAAAATCCCGATAGCACTCGCATTCAAGCCATTTTCAGAAAAAAGATAATGGGCGTTGTGGGCGTAAAGGCAGTGGAACGTCTTTCTTTAGAATTTCATCGTAAAGAGCGGACGCTTGTGGTGAGCTTTTCCGTTCTGACAAATGAGGGGAGCATTCAAGATCGCATAGAGGTAAAACGAAATGGATAATTATGGATTAACACGCAGCGGCTTTGTGCGTAAGCGTATGCCTGAGCAATTACAAGAATTATTTGAAAAAGCCAAACAGGCGTTTGGAGCGGAGGTTGAAATTACCCCTGAAACCGTATTAGGCACAATGCTTAGCATCGAAGCAGAACGTTTTGCAAGCCTTTGGGAATTAGTTGAGGGTGTTTATGGGGCGATGTATCCAATGAGTGCCACAGGGGCGAATTTAGATCGGGCGGTGTCATTTACTGGGGTTAAACGCCTGCAGGCTGAACGTTCCACCGTTCCCGTGATTTTCTTCGGGCAAGCCGACGTTCTCATTCCTGCGTATAGTGCCGTTCGCAATGTGGCAAGCCAAACCCTTTATTATACGGATAGCGAGGCGAGAATTAATGCTAATCAAGCCGCTTATGCACGCATTGAGTTAAACACCAAAACCATTAATCCTAACGATGAATTTTCGGCGGTAATTAATGGTGTAGCCTATCGCTTTCGTGCCACTCGCTCTTCTGTTGCAAGTGTCATTCAGGGGTTGAGTTCTCACCTCAAAGGAATCGATTATGTCAGCGTGCAAAATGATAATGTGATTATTGAAATCACCGCACAATCTACCCCGCACTTTTCGATTTCTGTCAGCCCGAATTTAACCCTATCACGCCTTGGATTACGTCTTGAACTGAGTACCGAAGAACCTAGCGAGGATAAAGCAGAGATCGGGCAAATGCGTGAGCTTATCACAATGCTAGATGGCGTGGTTGAAGTAAATAATTTAGTTGAGGGGGCAGCAGGCCGCTTTGAAGAAACAGATACAGAACTCTACCAACGTTATCATATGGGCGTATGGCAAAATGGTGCGGCAACAGTGGACGCACTGTATGCTAACTTGCGGAATGTTGTGGGGGTGAACGCCTTACGCGTTTATGAAAATGATACGGATCAAACAGTGAATGGCATACCGAAACGCAGTATTTACGTTGTGATAAAAGGCGGGTTAGATCAAGACATTGCAAAAGCCTTGTTGAAATATAAACCCATCGGCATCAGCACACACGGGCGAACCTCGATTAGCGTAAAAGACAGCCAAAACCAACTGCACTTAATCAAATTTAGTCGCCCGATCAAACGCTATATTTGGTTGAAAATTATCATTGAAACCTTTGTTGATGAAGGAGAAATGGCAAAAGCGGGCTATATCGTAAATGTAATGAACAATATTTTAGATTATGGCAAACAGTTAGGGGTAGGCTCTGATGTGATCCATCAACGCCTCATCGCAGCCTGCATTGCTGTGTCAGGGGTTGGAAAAGTTACCGTGCAAATGGGGAAAACCAATCAAATCACCGATCCCGAACCCCGTTACCAAGAACAAAATATTGTCATTGCACCTGATGAAGAAGCAGTGTTCGATCCTGCTATCATCGTTATCAGCTAGGAGGAAAAATGCCAAAAATTTTGACCGCACTTGAGGCGGATTTTGTGCAATTAGGCTTAGAACGACAGCTTTCTCAATTTCGCTATTCGCCTAATTTAAACGCCCTCATCTCACTGTTACTTTCCCCTTACACCGATTTACAACACAGTTTAAAACAAATGCTCCTTGAACGGCATATTGATACCGCAATCGGGCGGCAATTAGACGGGGTAGGCGATATTGTAGGAATGCCGAGACCTTTTACTAAGATGAATGGTGATTGGTATTTTGGCTTTACAGGGCAAAGCAAAGCCAAAGCCTTTAGCCAAGCTCCAATTCGTGATCTCGCCCTACAAACGCATACCAAAGCCGTGAGCTATATGCCTGATGAAGCCTATCGGCGACTGATCAAATGGAAAATCGTCGCCAACCATTCACACGGCACAGTGGAAGATGTGATTAAGGCGTGCCAAGCCTTATTTCTGGCTAGCAAAGTATTAGTGCAAGAAAAGATGGATGCAGAAATTCATATCAAAATTACACGTAATCGCAAAAATAAAATAGATGCAATAGAGCAAGATCCCAAGCCGTGGATACCCGCAGCGGCAGGGGTAAAAGTGTCTGTTGAATTGATTGACGAATAAGGACAAGCAATGAAATTACTGGATTTATTTAAAACAATTATTTGGGCGAAAAATGGCGATACCACCGATTTTTCACAAACCAACTATGAAGCAGGTTGGGCGCATTTAGGCGATGATACGCCAACAGTACAAGATTTTAACTACGTTCAGCAGATGAACGATAAAAAAGATCAGTGGCTTTTTAAACAGCTCAAAGCCGTGATGGAAAATGCGGGCATCGAACCCACAGAAGACAATATCAATGCGTTACTTAATGCCATTTTAAAGATCGCCAAAGGACACAGCACCCCAAAAGCGATCAACGCTGAAACCGTGGATTTTGTGGATGAAACAGGGCATACCCACTCAATTTCAAAAGCCAGTTTAACTCAGCTAGGCATTGTACAGCTTACTAATTCGCTAGACAGCGATAGTGAAACATTAGGATTAACCGCCAAAGCTGGTAAAGCGTTAAAAACATTAATCAACGCATTAACAAGTAATCTCCAAAATTATATTCCCAATAGCAAAAAATCAAACTCTGTTACCTCTACTAGTTCTGATACTGTTGCTACTAGTTATGCTGCTAAAACTGCTTATGACAAAGGCGTTGCAGCGCTTAATGCGGCAAACACTAAACTAGACAAAACAGCTAATGCGGTAAGCGCAAGTAAATTACAGACGGCAAGACAAATTTCTTTAACCGGTGCTGTTAGCGGTTCAGGTAATTTTGACGGTAGCGGTAATTTATCAATCACTACTAATGATAATTTAACTATTGGTCTAGTC
The DNA here is from genome assembly GCF_054166015.1 of Gallibacterium sp. ZY190522. Taxonomy (NCBI): domain Bacteria; kingdom Pseudomonadati; phylum Pseudomonadota; class Gammaproteobacteria; order Pasteurellales; family Pasteurellaceae; genus Gallibacterium; species Gallibacterium sp. ZY190522. The sequence goes on along the minus strand of NZ_CM135118.1, from coordinate 709,865 downwards.
ACTAGCACATCATCAACTGGTATATCTAATACTACAACATCAAACGGTAATACTTACCTTAACGTTGTTGAAACAAGAGGCGGTGCGGCTAATGCCATAGGCTCTTCTACACGTGTAACCGGTACTGGCTTAGTTGATGTTTACAGCGATAGTTCCGGTGTTTTAACGGTTAGAGGCAATAGAGATAGCGGAAAATTAAACACATCAGGAAATCAAAGCCTAGCAGGTAAATTAACTGTTAATGATATTTTACTAGCCTCTAATGGCAACCGCTCACTATCTCAAGTAATTAATGCGTTTAACTGTTTATTTACAGGCAACCGTGACGGATTAAAAAATATAGTCAATAGCTGGGGGCAATCCGGCACTACTCCGCTAGGTGTAAGTTACGATTTTTCAAATGCTAATGCGTGGTGGATTAATTTTGGTCCTCTTTATGGCGGTCTAATTATCCAAGGGGGATTATTTGGCATAGCACCTAATACATATGGGACTATTGTTAAAATTCCAATCATTGTCAAAAAAACTCTTTTTGCCATAAATGCACAAGCTGAAGGAAATACAGAGTCAGCAATCCAAACATTTTCTACTTGGCATATAGGTGGAGCAGATAACAAAACTGCAATACACTTTTTAATTAACAGATTGCTGCCATACCAAGACATGATGGAGTGGATAGCCATTTGTATTGCTTAAATACCAAAAGCAATCCACCTTAACGGTCCGTAATATATTGAGGTCATATTCATCCACGGCGAGTTGATTATAAATATAGTTTTATCAGTATAACGGATAAATGCTCCGTTATCAGAGTCAGCACTACCGCCGCTAACAACACCAGCTGTAGATGATAAGATTGATGTTAAACTATTTTTGCTAAAGTTTATTGGGTACTTAATACTAATCTCTGCGTTATTGCTAAGTGAAAATGAGGTAACATTTCCCCCTTGGACAACAATAACTGTTATAAATTTAAGCCTTAAAAACAATATCTAAACCTTAAAAGTAGGCCTTGTAATACACAAATAACAAACACACATAAATTTATATATATCAATAACTTATGCGTGTTTGTGCGTTGCTGAAAAACAAACTAATAACTACATTATTTCAATAAATTAATCGTTTTTCTTAATTTTATCAATGACTTATGTGTATAAACCGCATCACCAACGTTATTTGAGGCGTGGCCAAGTATTTTATCTCTTGCTATCTTGTTCGCCCCTGCGCCGTCTAGTAATGTAGCTACCGTATGCCGGCAATCGTGGCTAGAGTGTTTCGCTTTAATTGACTTCATTACTTTGTCAAAGATAGTGATAGCTTTTGAGTAAGTAAGCGGATTTAAATTTTCATCCGAAAATAGATACTTACCTTTTTCTTTCATTTTCTTTTGCACGATAGGCAAAATTCTATCGTGTATTGGTACTAATCTGATACCCGATTTTGTTTTAGCGGTTTTAATGTCAAAGTATTTTTGTTTTAAGTTAACGTTCGCTTTTTTCATCTGTAGTAACTCACCGATACGCATTCCGCTATAGAGTAAAATTAGTGTTAAATCAGTATCTTCCGTTGAGTTCCAGACTTTATTAATCTGTTGTCTAGTAAAGGGTTTATGCGGTTTTACAGGTATATTTTTCCCCATTTTCAGATATTGTCCGTAAGATTTATCCGTCCACTCATTAATGATGGCGTGGGCAAATAATTGATTGATTAGCGTTCTGACTTTTTTCATACTAGCGTAAGATAAGCCCTTTTCTTTCATCTTATCGATAACGGCTTGTAAGTGGCGGTATTTTATTGATGTGATAGGCATAGCAAGCACTGATTCTAAATGATTGTAGCTATTCTTGTAGCTTTCCGCCGTTGATTTACTGACTTGTTTACAGTGTATTGGATACCACGAACGAAACACTTTAGCTAGCGTGATTGACGGCTCAGGTATATCTTGTTGATTAAATGCAGCCAACGCATTTAGTGCATCTTCTTTTGTCGCAAAGTAGCCGATATTTTGATACATTTGCCGTTTATTATCGTCATATCCTATTGTTTTTCTTGCAATAAATGGCTTTCTCCGCTTGCCGCTTAATTTAAATACACTGCCATAACCGTTAGGTAATCTCATTTTCTACTCCTAGTTTATTTTTTTTGGAAAAATAAAAATTTATTGCCATTTGGCAACAATAGAATTTTCTCATCTCACATAAAAAGAGGTTAAAAAAATGGAAAAACCGATTGAATATTTAATTATAGTTAACCCTAAAACGCGTAAGCGTGAAACATCTTTTCCCTTAATTTATCCATACAAAACGATTGATGAATTAAAAGAAAAGGCAAGCATTGAATACCCGAATTATATCTATATCCACGATATAGACGGCAAAATTCAAGCAGCTTTTACTAATCAAAATACATTTTGGTACAACGAGAAAGTAGAAACACAACCTAGCGAAATCTACAAATGGAATGGTACTGAATGGGTAGTTGATGAAGAAAAAAGGTTAGCGCAAATTAAGCGGCAACAAGAGCAAGTATGGGAACAAATTAAAAAGGAACGCACAAGGCGAATTGCTGGAGGGGTTTATGTTGGAGACATAAATAAGTGGTTTCATACGGATGCTAACTCTAAACAGCAATATTCAACTTTGCAAAATCAGAAAACCCTGCCGCATAATATGCGGTGGAAAACAATGGATAACTCATTTGTTACAGTAACAAAAGAATTAATTGATTTGATTATTTATAGAATAATCGAAAAAGAACAACACGACTTTCAAAATGCCGAAATACACCGCTTTGCCTTAGAAAAATCAGAAGAGCCGTTAAATTATGACTATTCAACAGGTTGGAGTGAGATTTATACGGAGGCGAAAGATGGCGAATAAGGTTTATTTAGCCTTGTACAAAGGCAATCGTGAAGGTAAAGGTCTAGCCGTTTTAAAGGCTAGAATTGGAGATTATCTCACCAGAAAACTCACTAGAGGGAAATATTCACATTGTGAAATTGCGGTTAAAGTTAAAGTAGACTCACCCTATTACTGTTGTTATAGCTCCTCAATACGTGATAAAGGCGTGCGCTGTAAAATGATTGCGCTTGATGATAAATGGGATTTGATACCATTAAATATCACTGAAAATGAAGTAAGAACCTTCTTCGAGAAGGTGAAAGGGAAAAAATATGATTTTATAGGCGCATTAGGCGTAGTATTCAAAACAAAAGACCGATCAGATCGATACTTCTGTTCAGAATTTGCAGCGGAATTACTAGGATTAAAAGAGGCGTGGCGTTTTTCGCCTAATGATTTAGCGGCAATCTTTGGCAAAAACGTATAAAACGAGGGTGATAGCTCTCGTTTTGTCCCTGCAAGATTGAATTTAACGAGAAAGGAATATTGTATGAAGATAGGATTTTAGTTTGACGTAAATTTGACGAAATAGGTTTAAAAAGGTGGGGAATATTGATAATTTAAGGTAGGATTTATATAATGTCTATGTATATAGGTCTTTGATTTATATATAAAATCTATTTATAGTGGATAGGTCTTTTAAGCCGTCTTTCTCAACCTGATGAAAAGTGATATATAAAGAAATGTCCTGATAAGCGTTTGAATTTAATGATACACGCCAAAAATACGCCTAATTTTAAATATGTTATTGATATTTAAATAAATTAATTGCCTGTTGGGGCACCAATTTAGCGCTATGCTTTCCATTGTTTCCAATGAATTAACTATTAAAACTAAATAATAAAATTCTACTTGTTCTATTTTTCTTGTTATCCTCTGTAAAATAATGTGATTCAATCACACATAAATCACACACAAAACTAATAAAACACTTCTTCTCCTTCCGGACGAGTTTTAAATCGGCGGTGAAGCCACATATAAAGCGACGGATCTTTTTTTATTTCTCGCTCAATTGCTTGATTCACTCGAGTAACAATAGCAACATCATCTTCGCAATCACTAAGATCAATCGGAGCAGAAATAGAAATAGTGTAACCAGAGCCATCTTTATTGCGTAATGGTGTAAAAGGGATAACTAAACTTTGCGGAACACTGCGTTTTAAAAATGCAGTTCCAGTGGTAGTCGCAGCATTTTTTACTGCAAAAAACGGCACGAATACTGCACTTTTTCGTCCATAATCGTGATCCGGTGCATACCAAATAGTTTCCCCTTGACGCAATGCTCTAATCATCCCACGTAAATTATGGCGATCGAGCATCGATTTATTGGAGCGTATACGCCCTTTTGTTTGTAGCCAATCAAACAACGGATTGTCGTTCGGACGATAAACACCGATACCTTGATGATAAAGCCCGAGTATTCTTGCGCCTAATTCTAGCGTCAGAAAATGAATACCAACCAAAATAATACCGCTATCTGCTTTAGTCAAGTAATCCAGCCCTTCAATTTTAGACCATTTTTTAATCCTGTTATCTGACCAAAACCACGCCATTCCAGTTTCAATAATAGCCATTCCAACGGCTTGGATATTCTGTTTTAACAGTTCTTGTCGTTGTAATTCACTCATTTCAGGAAAACAAAGTTCTAGATTACGACGAGCTATCGCTAAACGACGTTTACCGAATTTAAATTTGCTGAATAATTTACCCAAACCGTGTCCTATTTTCACTAAACAAGGGTACGGCAAGAATAAAATCAGACGAAACAAGATAATTCCAAGCCAAAGAATCCAATATTTAGGTAGGAAAAAAGAAAATTGAAATTGTGGTAACTGTTGATTTTTCATTGATTACTGCAAACTAAATAATTCAAATATTAACTATTTTAGCGGAAAGTGCTGGAAATAGCATTATTCAAGACGGAGCTGTGGTAAAATCGCCAGCAAAATTTGTTTATGGAGAAAACTATGGTTCAATATTCCACTCAATTTAATCACGCTAAAGTCTTAGTCCTTGGCGATGTGATGTTAGACCGTTATTGGTTTGGTGCAACTAATCGTATTTCCCCTGAAGCGCCTGTTCCTGTGGTAAAAGTACAACAAAACGAGGAACGTGCTGGCGGTGCAGCTAATGTTGCGATGAATATCGCCAGTTTAAATGTGCCGATTAAATTGTTGGGAATGACTGGTCAGGACGAAGCAGCAGAGGCATTAGTGAAACTGTTGACAGATCAGGAAATTGATTGTGATTTTGTGCGTTTAAATTCTCATCCGACCATTACCAAATTACGAATCCTTTCTCGCCATCAACAGTTGTTGCGCCTTGATTTTGAAGAGAACTTTCACGATATTCAATCCAATGAGTTACTTTCTCGTTTGCAACATTATATTGCAGAATATGGTGCATTAATTCTATCTGATTACGGTAAAGGTACCTTATCACAAGTACAACAGATGATTCAAATTGCACGCCAAGCTAATGTGCCTGTGTTAATTGATCCAAAAGGTACAGATTTTGAGCGTTATCGTGGTGCAACTTTATTAACGCCTAATATGTCAGAATTTGAAGCGGTAGTCGGCGCTTGTCACAGTGAACAGGAAATTGTTGATAAAGGATTAGCATTGATCAAACAATTGGATTTGACAGCATTGTTAGTTACTCGCTCTGAAAAAGGAATGACCTTAATTCGTCCAGAGCAAGAGGCATTTCATCTACCAACGCAAGCACAGGAAGTATTTGATGTAACCGGTGCCGGAGATACTGTGATCAGTATTCTTGGTACAGCAATTGCTGATGGTCGCAGCTTGGAAGAGGCTTGTTATTTAGCCAATGTTGCCGCCGGTATTGTGGTTGGTAAATTGGGTACTTCCACTGTTTCTACCGTAGAATTGGAAAATGCAATTCATCGCCGTAGCGAAAACGGCTTCGGTATTATGAGCGAACAGGAGTTGAAACAAGTAGTAGCAAAAGCCAAAGCACGTGGTGAAAAAATTGTGATGACCAACGGTTGTTTCGATATTTTACATCCGGGACACGTTTCCTATTTAGCCAATGCGCGTAAATTGGGCGATCGTTTGATCGTTGCAGTCAATTCAGATGCATCAGTAAAACGCTTAAAAGGCGAACAACGCCCAATTAATAATCTTGAAACTAGAATGGCGGTACTCGCTGGTTTAGCATCAGTTGATTGGTTAGTAGCGTTTGAAGAAGAAACCCCACAACGCTTAATCGGCGAAATTTTACCTGATTTATTAGTTAAAGGTGGTGATTACAAACCGGAAGAGATCGCTGGTAGTAAAGAGGTTTGGGCAAACGGTGGGGATGTCAAAGTACTTAACTTTGAAAATGGTTACTCAACCAGCAATATGATTAAAAAAATTCAGTCGCTTAAATAAGGATTATACGAAGTTATGAAATTTATCTCTTTTAATATTAATGGATTACGCGCCAGACCCCATCAATTACATCAGCTAATTGAGCAATATCAACCGGATGTTTTAGGACTACAAGAGATTAAAGTTGCTGATGAAGCCTTTCCACACGAAATTGTTGCCGATTTTGGATACCACGTTTTTTATTACGGACAAAAAAGCCATTATGGTGTCGCACTATTAACAAAGCAACAACCGTTAGCGGTACGAAAAGGCTTCTCTACTGATGCAGAAGATGCACAACGCCGTATTATTATGGCAGATTTGGCAACACCTTTTGGTCAACTAACAGTAATTAACGGCTATTTTCCACAAGGAGAAAATCGCAGCCACGAAACCAAATTTCCAGCAAAAGAAAAATTCTATCGTGATTTGCAACACTATTTAATCAATGAGCATAATGCTGAAAATCCTGTTTTAGTGATGGGTGATATGAATATCAGTCCAACCGATTTGGATATCGGAATCGGTGAAGAAAATCGAAAACGTTGGTTACGCACAGGGAAATGTTCTTTTTTGCCTGAAGAGCGAGAATGGTTGCAAAACTTATATCAATATGGTTTGGTTGATACTTTCCGAGCTTTACATCCACAAGTAAATGACCAATTCTCTTGGTTTGATTATCGCTCTAAAGGCTTTGATGATAATCGAGGCTTGCGTATTGATTTAATTTTAGCTAATCAAACTTTGGCACAGCGCTGTATTTCTGCCGGCATCGCTAAAGATATTCGTGCAATGGAAAAGCCATCCGATCACGCACCGATTTGGGCGGAATTTAAATAACTTCTCATAATTTTGCTATTCCTTAAAATGCATTGGAATAGCAAAATTTTTCGACTTTTCTATTTAATCAAAGGAAATCCAATGTCTACTGTTTTAAATCAACTCGTTGAATTGCTTAAACTTGGAAAAGAAAGGTTAATCCGATTCAATCCTTAAAAATAAAAAAACGTGCATAAATCGCTTTATGCACGTTTCAATAGCATTAATCCGTTAACGGTTATAACTGTTCAGGAAGTTCATCCTCAATGATACAGTTTTCCGCTTCATAAAGCTCTTTATCATAGCTTAATAACGGTTCAACTTTCCAAATATTCTCAGCATAATCAATGATCGAACGATCAGAGGAAAAATACCCCATATTAGCAGTATTAATCAATGCAGATTTTGCCCACGCTTGCGGTTGTTTGTAATGTTGATCAACCTGTTTTTGAATATCAACATAAGCACGGAAATCAGCCATTACTTGGTAATAATCACTGAACAGATTCAATTCGTTTTGATAACGCATCGGATCTTGCGGTGAGAAGTGTCCAGAAGTAATTTGCTGAATAACCGTATTTAATTCTGGTTCACGTTCAAAAAATTCAAAAGGAGAATAGCCTTTCGCCCGTAATGCTTCAACCTGCTCAACCGTATTACCAAAAATAAAGATATTTTCTTGACCCACCATATTGAGAATTTCAACATTAGCGCCGTCTAATGTTCCCACAGTTAATGCGCCATTCAATGCAAATTTCATATTACTTGTGCCAGAAGCCTCGGTTCCCGCCAAAGAAATTTGTTCAGAAACATCCGCAGCCGGAATAATGATTTGTGCAAGGCTAACACCGTAATTCGGAATAAAGATTACTTTAATTAAATCTTTAATACGGCCATCATTATTAATCACTTCTGCTACATCATTAATCAAGTTAATAATTTTCTTCGCTGTGTGATAAGCACTTGCAGCTTTACCGGCAAAGATAAAAACACGTGGTGTCCAGTCTGCATCCGGATTTTTCAAAATCTGGTTATAGCGATAGATAATGTGAAGTACATTCAATAATTGACGTTTATATTCGTGAATACGTTTTACCTGCACATCAAATAATGCGTTCGGATTCACTTCAATACCAAGATGATATTTGATGTACTCCGCTAAACGCTGTTTATTGCTGAATTTAACGCGTTGAAAATCAGATAAAAATGTTTCATCATCAATAAATTGGTTTAATTGACTCAATTCATCCAACTCTTTACGCCAATTTTTACCAATCTTACTATCAATCAATTTCGCCAACTCAGGGTTAGCAATCGCGATCCAACGACGAGGCGTTACGCCGTTTGTTACATTGGTAAAACGTTCAGGATAAATTTTCGCAAAATCAGCAAAAATAGATTTCACCATTAAATCGGAGTGGATTTTGGCAACGCCATTAATCTTATAGGAACCAATCACTGCCAACCACGCCATTCTCACACGACGTCCGTTATCTTCGTCAATAATAGAAACACGACGAATGAAGTCTTCACCGTAACCTTGAGCTCGCAAATCATTCAAGAAATTTTCATTAATTTCAAGGATAAGTTGTAAATGACGAGGTAAAATTGAGCTTAACATTTCAATTGGCCAAGTTTCCAAAGCCTCACTCATCAATGTATGATTAGTATAAGAAAAAATCTTACAGCACATTTCCCACGCTTTTTTCCACTCATAACTGTGCTCATCAATTAACAGACGCATTAATTCAGGAATTGCCAATACTGGATGGGTATCATTTAGGTGAATTGCTACTTTTTCTGCCAAATTATCCAAACTATCAAAAATATCTAAATGACGACGTAAAATATCTTGTACAGAAGCAGACGTTAAGAAATGTTCTTGTCTTAAACGTAATTCACGACCCGCTGTAGTGGAGTCATCAGGATATAGTACACGTGATACATTTTCAGAAAAGTTCTGTTTTTCCATTGCTGCGAAATAATCACCACGATTAAAATCATTTAGGCTAAACGCATCACTGGATTGTGCCGACCACAAACGCAATGTGTTGGCAACATCGTTGTCATACCCCGGAACTAATTGATCATAACCAAGGGCCACCACTTCATCGGAAGGTTTCCAAATACATTTATTGTTTTCGTAATAAATTTGCCCACCAAAACGGATAGGAATTTTTTTACTTGGACGATTAAATTCCCAAGCAATATTCTGTGCCAACCAACCATCCGGCTTTTCCACTTGACGACCATTTTCAATTTCCTGTTTAAACATTCCATAATCATACCGAATACCATAGCCGGTAGCAGGAATACGCAATGTCGCCAAACTATCCAAGAAACAAGCGGCTAAACGTCCTAAACCACCATTACCTAAACCAGGATCTTCTTCCTGATTCAAGATATCTTCTAAATCCAAACCTAATTCTTTAAAGGCTTGTTTCATCGCTTCGTACACATCTTCTGCAATCATTGCATTGCTAAATGCACGCCCCATTAGAAATTCCATTGAAAGATAGTAAACACGGCGTGATTTCTCGTGTTTAATAGCACGACGAGTATGTAAACGAGATTGTGCGCTTAAGTCTCGAACAGTATAAAGTGCAGCATTCAACCAGTTTGTCAATTTTGCTTCAGAAGGCTCACAGCAGAGGTTATAAATTAATTTTGAAACGATAGTTGCTTTAAGAGATTCAACATCTCTTGCTGGTGCATGATAAGAAAATTTTATTGTGTTTGATGACATTTTTTATCTCCGATACGCAAATTTTTGCGGCGGCTATCCTATGTCATTTTGTCGATTTTTTCAATGATTTATGCTTATTCTTTACACTAAAACCGTTTAAAAAACACTTACTTTGATAATCACTGCAAAAAAACTAAATAACTTAAATTTGAAGTAATTAATCTATCACAAAAAATTACTGCTATTTTGAATATCTTTTCTGTTTTTGATCAAAGTTATCATTAATTTATAAAGGGTATTTTGTATATTGATTCCATTGATTCTTGGTAATTATTCCAGATCAATGGGTTAAACTAAAAACAAAATTATTAGATATTTATCAACCGGAATGTGACAGTTTACGCTTTTACCATCTTGGTAGTAAATGGCGAAAAAAGTTGAACATCATAGCACTAAACCAGCATTTGATATTTTCCAAGATACGATTATTTTATGATCGCCAACCTATAGTTCCCACTAAAATAGTGTAAGATTAGCGATTCATTATTATTCTTTAAAAATCAATAAGTTAATAACTTAAAATATCCCATTTTTATTTTATGATATACGCATTCGCCGCATATAAATAAAAAGATTGGCGAAATAGATAACATAAGTCTTTATTTTTGCTGATTTTTTATCATATGGTCGGTCGCCTTATGCGCGACCGTGAATTGAAACATCTGCTCATAGGCTAACCATTTTTGATTTAAGCCAATACTAAGTCATCTTATTTGGCATACATCTCTTTTAAACAATTAAGATCCACTAAAAATGTCTTCATTAATAATTACCTAACACATTCAAAAAATCCGCTACTGTGTGAAATGAACCAAAAATCAACAACAGATCCTCTTTTTGTGCCTTATTTAAAGCAATATCTACACCCTGTAACATTGAATTAACCGCCTGACTTTCTAATAAATCATTATTTTTTTCTGCCACTAACTGTAATTTGTGTTGTAATTCTGTCGCACTTTGTCCTCTTTCGCCAGTCAAAGGAACGCAAATCCACGCGGTAATAAAAGATAACAATGGTGCTAATACACCTGCGGCATCTTTATCCTGCAAAATACCACAAATAGCATAAATATGACGGTAATTTGCTTTCTTCTGTGCTAATTGTATCGCTAAATAACGTGCTGCGTGTGGATTATGTCCAACATCCAGAACAATTTGAGGTATATTTTTTCGTTCTACATTAAATCGTTGAGCTAAGTCTTGGTACTGTTCTTGACTTAAAAATTGGAAACGTCCTGCCAATTCAACATTTTGCAAACTCTGTTTAATTTGTGACAAGGTAATCTTGAATGGCAGGAACTTTAATGCTGCCAAAGCAGTTGCTGCATTTTGCAACGGAATATGGCAAAGCGGTAAATGTTGCCACTGCTCCGTTCCTATTTGAAAAGTCCAATTCTGCTCAGTTTGTTGCAACGAAAAATCCTTTTCACGATACAATGTTGGACAGTGCAATTTTTCTGCCACCTGTTTAATTGACATTGGACAATCCGGTTCTCCAACAACTAATGGCGTATTTTCACGACAAATTCCCGCTTTTTCAAAACCAATTTGCTCACGGTTATCGCCGAGAAATGCAATATGATCAATATCAATAGAGGTAATAATTGCTAAATCAGTGTCGATAATATTGGTCGCATCCAAACGCCCACCTAAGCCAACCTCAAGAATTATCACGTCCAAATCTGATTGTTGAAACAATAATAGAGCAGCTAAGGTACTGAACTCAAAATAGGTCAAAGATTGATTTCTTTGCTGTTCAATAATTGAAAAAGCCCAACTGTGCATCTGATCCGACAACTCCGCCCCTTGAATACGAACTCGTTCGTTATAGCGCAAAATATGTGGTGAAGAATAAACGCCGACACGATAACCAGCATTGAGTAAAAGTGATTCCAGCAATCGACAAGTTGTACCTTTACCATTTGTGCCAGCAACTGTAATCACAAATGCTGACGGATTTAATAAGTTCAATTGTTGCGCAACAGATTTAACTCGCTCCAACCCCATATCAATATTTTTACTATGCAAATGTTCCAAATACGTCAACCATTCATCAAGTGATGAATTCTGATCTAATTTTTGCTGTATCATTATGTCATCCTTAGTTTGTGCTTGCGTATCATAGTGAATATTGCCTAAAATCGCCAGCAATCTTACTTTTTTTGCAAGGAATAATTATGTTATCACTATTTATCGCTATTTTCTGTAGCGTTGCTGTGAGTGTTTTTCTCAAAATAGCACGTTCACAACAGATCGTTATTTCACAAGCCATTGCGTGCAATTATATTATGGCAAGCCTCTTAACTTATTTTATTTTAAAGCCGGATTTTCAAGGGTTATCATTCAGTGATGCTTTGCGGCAAAATGAACACAGCTGGATCTTTCTCTTACTTGGTTTGTTATTGCTCTCTATTTTCTTGGTGATGGCGAAAGCGATAGAACGTAACGGCATCGCTCGCGCTGATGCAGCGCAACGTTTATCGCTCTTTTTACCGATCCTCGCCGCGTTTTTACTTTTTGGCGAGCCACTTACTTCACAGAAAGCCATCGCTATTCTATTAGCATTCTTAGCCTTATTTGCTTTGATTTTCAAACATAAAGCGGATGGCTCTTCTGGCGGAATAGTGGGTTTTGCGCTATTGCTGTTAGTATGGTTTGGTTACGGCGTGATTGATATTTTATTTAAACAGATTGCTAAATTCGGTGTCGCTTTTCCATTTGCGCTTTTCACCTCATTTATCGTTGCTGGTTGCTTTATTTTTGCTTATTTAATTTTCGCCAAAATACGTTGGCAAGCGAAAAGTATGCTTGCCGGTTTACTGCTTGGCGTACTGAATTTTCTAAACATTCTCTTTTATATCAAAGCACATCAACAACTTAGCCAAAATCCTTCGTTGGTTTTTGCCGGAATGAATATTGGAGTAATCATTTTAGGCGCACTAATCGGGCTATTTGTATTTAAAGAAAAACTGAATAAAGTCAATTTTATTGGTATTGGGTTAGGCATTATTTCTATTATTCTATTGCTTAATTTTAAATAGCATCAAAACAATTTCGCCTGTTTATTTAAATTCAGACAGGCGAAATTTATTTATAGTTGCTGATATAGGCGCAAAGCATAAGCATCCGACATTCCAGCAATATAATCACAAATAATTCGTTTACGATGTGTTTCTTCCGCTTGTTGCCAGCGCTTTACCGTGTTTGGCGGCAATAATCTCACTGGATCGGTAATAAAAATTTGGAACATCTCTGTCAATATACGTTGTCCTCGATACTCTATTCGTTGTGTTTTCACCTCGTGAATCACAAATTGGCTGACGAACTGTTTAAATAGGTTCAATACTTCAATTATTTCGAGTGGTAATTCTGCATTAAAACGCAGTAAAGGCTCATGAAATTGTTCATTTTCACGCCAGCGAATATGAGTAATAAAATAATTGACCAATGAACCTATCGCATTTTTACGCAAATAATGTTGATCGGAAAATAGTGCATCAGTTAAGTCGACAATATTACCTCTGATCCAATCCGCTCGACACTGCTGCAACTGTTGCAATGTTGACTGCCACTGCTCTCGATGAACCAAGCCAACCACAATCGCATCTTCAAAATCGTGTACCGCATAGGCAATATCATCTGCCAACTCCATAATGCTACAATCTAATGATTTATAAAGACTTTTTAACGTTTGTTCTGCTGAAATACGTTGAGGAAGTGAGGTAAACAGCTCATAATCTTCGGAAGAAAGTGGCGATAATACCCAGTTAAATACACTTAAATCATCACGAAAAATTCCTTTACCCGGTCGCCAATTTTCCATTTTAACATAGCGAGGATCTTCACTACGTGGCAAATCTAGCTGTTGATATTGTGGGGATACCTGATCCAGAATGACAGGATATTTCAAAATTCCAAGTAAAGTACGGCGAGTTAAATTCATTCCCCATTGTGGCGTATAAGGCTCCAATTTAGTTAAAATCCGAAACGACTGCCCGTTTCCTTCAAAACCACCGCAATCGCTCATCATATAATTCAGCGCGACTTCACCACCGTGACCAAAAGGCGGATGACCAATATCGTGAGCCAAACAAAGCGTTTCAATTAAACTATTTACAGGCAGCAATTTTTTAATCAATGACGGCTTGATTTGCTCAACATAATCATTGCCTTTCTGTTGACGTAAATGAATAAAAGCATCTTCCAATTTTAGTTGTGAAGTCAAACTGCCACCGATTTGAGCAACCTCTAACGAGTGCGTTAAACGTGTGCGATAAAAATCATTTTCACCAATAGAATGAATCTGTTTTTTCGCTTGTAAACAGCGAAATGCAGCAGAGTGCAGGATTCGTCCACGATCGCGTTGATAGGGTGAACGGTGATCGTGTTCTCTGCGAGGATCATTTTGTTGCCTTTCCGTCCAACATTTTGCAATTTCAAACATCATCTCCTGCCCCTATTTAATTGATCGGATACTCCCCTATCTCAACCGGAATATTATAAAGTTTATTTTTCCGCAACACTTGTACGGTAACTACAGCGCCGGGTTTCATATTTCCAACCATATTGACCATTTGTGAAGGTGATTGCACTTCCATATTGCCAAATTTTACAATGATATCGCCAATTTCAATACCGGCGCGCTGTGCCGGTCCATTCTGACTAAGATTGGTTACTAACACTCCTTTTTGTGAGTTGTCTTCTATCGGCGCACTGGAAAACATTTGACTTTCCACACCGAAGAAACCACGAATAACTCGTCCATCTTGAATAATCTTATTCATCACAGTATTCGCCAACTTAATCGGTATGGCAAATCCTAAACCTTCTGCAACCACTTCATTTTCCGAACGTCCGATACTTAAAGTATTAATACCTATTAACTCACCTAACGAATTAATTAAGGCACCTCCTGAATTTCCCTGATTGATTGAGGCATCGGTCTGGATAAAGTCCTGTTGTTTAAACTCACTTATAGTATTGCGTTCGGTGGCGCTAATAATGCCTTGAGAAACACTCTGCCCTAAGTTATAGGGATTACCGATAGCTAAAGCAACATCACCGACCTTCACGGCTCGTTCCGGGTTTTGCGGAATTGTCGGTAAATCATTGGCATTAATCTTTAATACTGCTAAATCCGTTAACCAATCACTACCAATAATAGTTGCCTGATAAATCTTACCTGATTGTAGTGCCACAATAATTTGATCAGCGTTTTGAATAACATGTTTATTGGTTAGAATATAACCGTTACTACGCATAATCACACCGGAACCTAAATTATTAACACCGAAATCATTGCGGTTCGAATCTTGTAATGATCTTGTATAAACATTCACTACTGCAGGTGCTGCAATACGAACCGCATCATTATAAGATGCAACTTGTGGACTGAAAAATTTGCTTAAAAAGTCATTGCTACCAGTACCAGATAAGATTAATACTATCAACATTGCCGCTGCTAAACCGATAACAATCGCCTGCAATAATTTTTTAATCATTTTATGCCTTTATATTAATAAGTAGATTGACAATTCAAACAGTATAAATATTGACCCTTAGGATCGGTGAATTGCGTTAGCAATCCTAATTGTTGGTGTATTTGTTTGATTTGAGTAAAATCGACAATACCAATTGAACGCAACAAATCTTGCAGCATACTGCTCTTTTTTTGTCCCAATAATGATAACAATCCTTTACTTTGATCTTCAGAAAGCCATAAAAAACCAATTTGATCATCGGTTAATCCTTTCTCTTTTTCTCTGATTTTTTCTGAAGCTACTGCAATCGCCGTATTAAAATCACCCAACTCATCTACTAACTTATATTTTAATGCATCTTCACCAAGCCAAACACGCCCTTGAGCTATCTTATCCACTTGTGATTTATCCAATTTACGCCCTTTAGCTACTAAACTGATGAATTGATCATAGCCGTGCTCAATCGACATCTGAATAACATCACTGTATTCTTGACTTAATGCCGTAAACGGCGACATTGAAGTTAAAGGTGAAGTCTTTACTCCGTCAGAATGAATACCTAGATTAGCCAAACTTTTCTCTAATGTAACGAATGCAGCAAAAATACCGATTGAACCTGTGATGGTATTTTTATCTGCAATAATATAATCTGCAGTGCTAGCAATCCAATAACCGCCTGATGCTGCCATTCCCCCCATTGAAACAACAACAGGCTTACCAATCTGTTGTAAGTGTTCAACTTCTTCACGAATAACTTCAGATGCAAATGCACTTCCTCCCGGACTATTAATACGTAACACTACTGCTTTTACTGCTGTATTCTCAGCTGCTTGTCGAAGCAAACGGGCAATAGTGTCTCCACCAACATTTTCATCATCACTCTCACCATCGATAATTGTACCTTCTACACGAAGAACAGCTATATTATTACTAGTAGCATTAGCTGTTTCATAATCCGGTAAACTATATAAATAATTTGAAAAATCAATATATTGATAAGTATTATTTTCTCGATCTGCACCAAACTGTTGTTTTAATGCTGCACTTATCTGATAGCGTGTCGCCACTTCTGTCACTAACTTATTAGTTAATGCATATTGTGTCAGATCACCTTTCAAATTTTTCACTTGTTGTAAAAAGTCATTTGTTGAGGGGAAAATTTGCTCTTGTTTAAGATGACGGTTATTACTCACTGTTGTCTTAATATTATTCCACATTGCATTCAACCATTGGCTTGCATTTTGACGAGCCGCTTCCGACATATCATCTCGTAACAAAGGCTCAACTGCAGATTTGTAAGTTCCAACTCGAAAAATATGTGGTTGAGCATCAATCTTATCTATCAGCGATTTATAATAGAATTGCTCACTATCTAAGCCAGTTAACTCTACTTGACCTTGACGATGTAGGTAAATTTTATCGGCATAACTGGCCAAGATATATTGTTTTTGTGAATAGTTATCCGACACAGCAATCACCGGCTTACCACTCTGTTTAAATTCATTTAATGCTTCCCCGATAAAAGTTAAAGAGGGCAAATCACCACCTTTAAAATGATTAAGATCTAGCACAATACCTTTAATACGCTCGTCTTTTTCTGCTTGGGTAATAGCAAAAACCACATCAAATACTGATATTTTTTCTGATATTACTTGTTTCTGGACATTATTGAGTAATGCTTTTAAGCCACTATTTTTATCGCGATTATCCGCCAAAAAACCATCTAAATTTAAACGTAACGCACCCTGAGGTACTGGTTGTTTTCTTTGCTCTTCCACAAATAAAGTACTACTAAATAACAATATTCCTGCAACAAAAAGAAAAACTAGGTTCATTAATACTCGACGTAAAACATTTAAACAATTCCAAAAAAAACGAAGAATTTTAAACACCATTTATACCTTAATTATTAATTTTTTATAGCAATTAAAATAACATAAAATGCTCATCAATAAACGATCTTTTTCGCAGAACAATCTTGTTGCGTGCTACAATACCTTTTCAAATTCTTTAAGGAGAAGAAACTATGCAAGCATTAGATTTATTATTAAATCGACATTCCGAAAAAAATTTAGTCGCACCGGCACCAAATAAACAAGAATTAGAAACGTTATTGCAAGCTGCCCGCCACGTTCCCGATCACGGTAAATTAACACCTTATCGTTTTGTTATTATTGAAAATGAAGGTTTACAAAAGTTGGGTAATCTCTTAAAAGAGGCCGCTATTGAATTTGATCTCGGGGAAGAAAGATTAGCAAAAGCAGAGAAATTTCCTCAGCGTGCTCCAATGTTTGTCGCTGTTATCGCAGAAATTAATAAAGAAATCAAAAAAGTTCCTGCTTGGGAGCAAATGTTAAGTGCCGGTTGTGCAACCTACGCCTTTCAACTAGCAGCTAACGCTTTAGGTTATGCCAATGTTTGGGTGACCGGTCCTTGGATTGACGGCACTGCATTAAGAAATGCTTTCGGTTGTCGTCCGCAAGATAAAATTGTGGCGTTGGTGATGGTGGGAACAGCTGAAAACCCAAATAGCCGTCCAACGAAAAAATACAATAAAGATAAAGAAAACTTTGTGTCTTACCTCTAAAAAATTTGGCGGGAAATAAAATCCCGCCATTGTGTTATCCGATAACGTTATTTAATCGTGTTTTCGATGATCATATGCCTGTTGTAACAACTGTCGGCTCTCCTGCATAAACTGTTCTGAATAATCTCCGAACCAATGATGAACCTGTTGAAAGGCATTGATAAAACCTTGCTTATCGCCAGTTTCAAAAAACTGTAATGCTTGTTGATAACTTTTTTGCAAGGTTTTAATCACTTCAAGATTTTCTGGTTTATCCATAATAATATCGGCATAAAGCTCCGGATCTTGTGCAAATAATCGCCCAATCATTGCCAATTCTAAACGATAAATAGGTGAAGAAAGTGCCAATAAATTTTTCAACTGCATTGGCTGCCGCGAAAGATGTAATCCATTGGCAAAAGTTGAAAAATGACGTAATGCTTGAATATAAGTCATACTATGATCGTGTTCTTGTGGCGTAACCTGATATAAGTGCGCACCCCAAATATAAAATTGATCCAATAACCATTGATAACGCTCAGGATAGCGCCCCTCACAAACAGCAATCACTTGCTTAGCCATACTCTCAATATCCGGACCAAACATAGGATGTAAACCAACTACTGCACCTTGATGAATTTCCATCATTTTTGACACTGGTGCCGTTTTTACAGAAGTTAAATCCGCCAATAACATTTCTGGATGTAAATAAGGTTGTAATTTCTCAATCACTGATTCTGTCGCCGTAATAGGCACAGAAATCAGCACCATATCTGCTCCCTCAATGATTTGTTTTGCTTGTTGCCAATCATCACAATCTAAAATTTCTACATTATAACCAGAATTAATTAAATAACGGGCAAATAACCCACCGAGTTTACCACGCCCACCAACAACTACGATCTTTTTAATATTTGGGTTAGTTGTCTTAAAACCATACTGGTTTTCACTATGGTAAGACTCTCTCATCACACGCCTTAACACATCTTCAATTAAATCAGGAGAGAGTCCCATTTTTTCCGCTTCCTGACGACGTTCTAATAACATCGCAACTTCACGCTCGGGTACATAAATCGGCAAACCGTGCTGATGTTTCACTCTACCTACTTCAGTTACTAGTTGTAACCTTTTGACGAGCAATGCTAACAACGCCTGATCGGTTTCATCAATTTGCTTACGTAACTCTTGTAATACTTCCACACACTCTCTCCACAATAAATTAACGATCCAATTTAGCTAAAGTATCGTGTATTTTACGCAATAGTGTTTCTGTTGTCTGCCAATCAATGCAAGCGTCGGTAATAGATACACCATATTTCATCTCTTCTCTTGGTTGTTCTGCACTTTGATTTCCAGCATTTAAGTTACTTTCTAACATAATTCCAGTAATAGAACGGTTTCCATCTACAATTTGTTGCAACACATCTTCCGCAACAATTGGCTGGCGACGATAATCTTTATTGGAGTTGCCGTGGCTACAATCCACCATAATTGACGCTTCCAAGCCTGATTTTTCCAACTCTTCTTCACTCTGTTTCACAAATTCTGCCTGATAATTCGTTTTTTTGCCACCACGTAAAATAATATGCCCATCTGGATTGCCACTAGTATGTAACAAATTTACTTGACCTTGCTGATTAATACCGATAAAACTGTGTTCTTGAGAAGCCGCTTTAAGCGCATTAATAGCTGTTGCTAAATTACCATCAGTACCATTTTTAAAACCAACAGCCATCGAAAGACCAGATGCTAATTCACGGTGAGTTTGTGATTCTGTAGTTCTTGCTCCGATTGCTGACCAACTAAAAAGATCTGCTAAATATTGCGGCGTTATCGGATCTAACGCTTCTGTCGCTAAAGGTAACCCCATATGCCCCAAATCCAGTAATAATTTTCTGGCTAAATGCAACCCCTTTTCGACATCAAACGTTCCGTCCAAATTCGGATCATTAATCAACCCTTTCCACCCCACTGTTGTACGTGGTTTTTCAAAATAAACACGCATCACAATATATAATTGATCTTTCAATTCCTCCGACAATATTTGCAATTTTTTTGCATATTCAATTGCAGCAGGGATATCGTGAATAGAACAAGGTCCACAAACCACTAATAAACGTTTATCTCGGCGATGTACAATATCAGCAATTTCTTTCCGAAAACGTTCAATTTTTTGACGTAATGGTTGTTCCAAAGGAAGTTTCGCCTTCAACTCATCTGGCGTAATTAATACTCTTTCATCCACAATATGAACATTGTGAATACTATCTTTTTTCATCTTAAATTATCCTGTAAATTTTTTATTACAAATAATGTAACGATAAAATTACACCTCTTTTTGATAATAAACAAGTACTATTTCAATAACTTTTTCATTTTTTATCTCTATCGCTCATTTTTTTGCCAATCAACTCTTAGTAATGGAAAAAGACTTGCACAACCCAAGCCAATCTTATAATATGCAGCCCGTTAATTTTGGCAAAATGCTCAAATAAAAAAGTTTAACTAAAGCGTGTGATTATACAATGTATCAAATCTTATTAATTATTTATCCTATAGTCGCCATTGCATTAATAGCTTTTATCCTTGTACAACAAGGTAAAGGTGCGGATATGGGAGCATCATTCGGGGCTGGTGCATCTGGAACTGTATTTGGTGCAAGTGGTGCAGGTAATTTTTTAACTCGCACAACAACAATTTTAGCAATTATATTTTTTGCAATTAGTTTATTACTTGGTAATTTAACTGCACATTCAAGCAAACCAAAAGGTAATTTTGATGATCTTTCAGGCGTTGCTCAACAGATTAAAAAAGAAGAAGCTGTTAAACCTGTAACTGAATTACCTGCAAAACCTGATGTAAATCAGGATATTCCAAAATAAGAATTTCGCTCTGGTGGTGGAATTGGTAGACACGCTATCTTGAGGGGGTAGTGTCTGTAGGACGTGCGAGTTCAAGTCTCGCCCAGAGCACCACGACACCAAAACGGTAGGCCTTATGCCTACCGTTTTTTATTTGTTATTAGCCGTTATCTATTGTTGTTTCAATAACTTATATATAAAAATCTAAATAAATCCTTCATATTGAGTTTTTTACGTTATCTGTTGTTACATAACGTGATTTAATCACGCATAAAATTACTAGTAAAAAAGGTTGTTGATATGGGTTCTATTAGAAAAAAATGGTGTTAAGTGGCGCGCCGAGATTTTTAAGTTAGGCGTTAGAAAGTCAAAATCGTTTAAAACTAAGGCAGAAGCTAACGTTTGGGTTGTTGATGAAGAACGAAAACTAGAAAATTATAAAAACGGTATACCAGAGGATATTTTATTTTCAGCTTTAATCGAAAAGTATCAAGAAGAGGTGACGAGGAAAAAAAAAAGAGGTGCTATCTGAACGAATTAGGTTAAATAGACTATTTAAAACATCCTATTACTAATTTATATATCAAGGATTAGGCAAGATTTTGAGAATTGGCGACGACTAAAAGCTTATATCTTC
The DNA here is from genome assembly GCF_054166015.1 of Gallibacterium sp. ZY190522. NCBI lineage: Bacteria > Pseudomonadati > Pseudomonadota > Gammaproteobacteria > Pasteurellales > Pasteurellaceae > Gallibacterium > Gallibacterium sp. ZY190522. The sequence goes on along the minus strand of NZ_CM135118.1, from coordinate 688,479 downwards.
CTGGTGATTACAGCTTCAAACCAAAATCTATCATCTTGAGTTAATACTGTGGATCTAATATTCGGACATCTTTTCCTTTTATGTTGATACTCTTATTAAATCAAAGGCCTAGTTTTTTGCCTAGGCCTTTGTTAACCATCAGAAAACTAAGTATCAACTACCTAGCTCTTTTTTATAAAATAATATTATAAAATAAAACGGCTTAAATCTTCATTTTCAACAACGTCGCCAAGTGCTGATTTTACATAGCCCTCATCAATAGTTACTTTTTCACCGCTCATATCAGATGCTTCAAAAGAGATTTTATCCATCAAGCGTTCTAATACAGTATGCAAACGTCTTGCTCCAATATTTTCGGTCTTCTCATTTACACGAAATGCGGCTTCTGCAATTGTAGCAATCGCATCTTCAGTAAACTCAATAGTTACACCTTCAGTCTGCATTAATGCTTTATATTGCTCAGTCAAAGATGCATTCGGTTCAGTCAAAATACGCTCAAAATCCTTCGCACTTAAAGCGCCAAGCTCTACACGAATCGGCAAACGCCCCTGTAATTCAGGAATTAAATCTGAAGGACGAGAAACTTGAAACGCTCCTGATGCAATAAACAAAATATGATCAGTTTTCACCATACCGTGTTTAGTATTGATGGTTGAACCTTCTACTAGTGGCAATAAATCGCGCTGAACCCCTTCACGAGATACATCCGCTCCACTAGTTTCGCCTCGTTTACAAATTTTATCAATTTCATCAATAAAGACTATTCCGTGCTGTTCAACCGCTTCAATCGCTTTCAATTTCAATTCTTCAGGATTAATCAATTTAGTTGCTTCATCTTCGATCAATACTTTTAACGCATCTTTAATTTTCATTTTACGTTTTTGAGTCTGACTACTTGATAAACTTTGGAACATTGATTGTAATTGGTTTGTCATCTCTTCCATTCCCGGAGGAGCCATAATTTCAACACCAACCGTACCACCTGAAGCAACATCAATTTCGATTTCCTTATCATCCAATTGACCTTCACGCAATTTTTTTCGGAAAATCTGACGAGTATTACTATGGGAATCATTATTTTCAACATTTCCCCACTGATCTTTCGCTGGAGGCAACAACACATCCAAAATACGCTCTTCTGCTGCTTCTTCTGCACGATAGCGATTTTTATTGATCTCTGTCTGTCGCACTAATTTCATTGCTACATCAGTCAAATCACGGATAATAGAATCTACCTCTTTACCTACGTATCCTACTTCAGTGAATTTTGTTGCTTCAACTTTAATAAATGGTGCATTTGCTAATTTAGCCAACCGGCGAGCAATTTCAGTTTTCCCTACTCCAGTTGGACCAATCATCAAAATATTTTTCGGAGTTACTTCGTGACGCAGTGGATCTTGAAGCTGCATACGACGCCAACGGTTACGCAACGCAATTGCCACTGCACGTTTAGCATCCGCTTGACCAATAATGTGTTTATCTAATTCGGAAACTATTTCTCTTGGAGTCATCTCAGACATTTTTTTATCCTTTGTTTACGGTAATTCCTCAATAGTGAAATTGTTATTGGTATAAACACAAATATCACCTGCAATTTTTAATGATTTTTCAACAATTTCTCTTGCTGATAAATCTGTATTTGCTACCAATGCTCTTGCTGCTGCCATTGCATAATTGCCACCAGAACCAATTGCCAAAATTTGATCCTCTTCAGGTTGCACCACATCGCCTAAACCGGTAATAATCAACGATTCTTTTGCATCAGCGACAATCAACATTGCCTCTAACTTACGCAATGCGCGATCCGTACGCCACTCTTTTGCCAACTCAACAGCACTTTTCAATAAATGCCCTTGATGCATTTCTAATTTACGTTCAAACAATTCAAACAATGTAAATGCATCAGCTGTTCCCCCTGCAAACCCCGCAAGCACTTTATCACCATATAAACGGCGCACTTTGCGAGCATTGCCTTTCATTACGGTATTCCCTAGCGAAACCTGTCCATCTCCGCCAACTACCACGTGCCCATTACGGCGAACACTAACAATTGTGGTCATTTTTTGTTCCTTTTTTAGTGCATTTAAAAACAATGTTTCCCTATATGGATGCAAAATAGCAAGTTTCAAGGTTAATATAAATGAAAGCGATAAATTTTTATTGAAGATAAAGAAAAAGCCATCAATTTCTTATTAAGTAGTATTAATGGTGTTTGGATAGGCCATAGATTACCCAATTACCCAAACACCATTTTTAAATTTTAATAATTTATGCAATAAATCTTACTGTCTATATTCAATTAGTTATTCGGCAAATGATACAGTCTATTTTTATACAGATAACTTCCCCACAGTGCATAAGTGAGCGCCTCTTTTTTCATCTTGTCCGGAACTTCAGCCGGCGTTAACTTTTTCTGTATTGTATCGTAGATAAAACCTTGTGGTTGTTTATTTTCTTCTAAAATCACCACCTGATGCTGAGCATTCATTAAAGCCATAGATTTATCAAACTGCATCAATGCCCTATTTGGGCTATATTTAGTTAAATCAAAGCCTAACATTGGATATTGTGCATTTATTCCAATTAATGATAACAATGTCGGAGGCATATCTATTTGGCTAACTAAACGATCATCTACTTTTGCAGTAATACCATCACCAATAATCAATGCTGGAATATGGAAATGGGCTATTGGCACAAGCACTGCACCGGAAACACGCGAATCGTGATCAGCAATTACTAAAAAAACCGTATCTTTCCAATATTTTGACTGTTTAGCACGTTTAAAAAACTCACCTAATGCGAAATCAGCATACTTTGCTGCATTATTTCGTGTAGCTTTTGGTTGTTCATAAAGTGAAATTTTATTATCCGGAAATTCAAATGGGTCGTGATTACTTGAACTGAACACTAAACTAAAAAACGGCTTACCCTGTTGTGATAACTTTTCAAACTCCTGATCGGCACGGATAAAAAGGTCTTCATCCGAAACTCCCCAAGTTCCTTTAAACATTGGGTTAGGATAATCATTTTCATCGATAATCTTCTCAAAACCATTACCATAGAAGAAACTTGCCATATTATCAAAATGTTTCTCACCACCATAAATAAAAGAAGTATGATAGCCATTGCGTTTCAGCAAATCAGCAATAGTAAAAAAATTCGTCTGGCTATTTGGTAATTTAACAACAGAACGTGCCGGAGTCGGCGTAAATCCAGTAATGACCGCTTCAATACCTCGTACCGAGCGTGTTCCGGTTGCATATAAGTTCTCAAACCACCAACCTTCTTTGCTTAATTGATCCAAATTCGGTGATAACGGTTTGCCTTTTAATGTTCCAACAAATTGTGCTCCTAAACTTTCCTCTAGAATAATCACTAAATTTTTAGGCTTGCCTTGATAAGTTGCTTGATTTTGGCTTAATAACGGAATATCACCGTCAATATAGTCGCTTGCTGGACGCGGATGCAATGCTTTTAGTGTTGATAACATCTCTTCCGGCGGTAAACTGCCATAAACCGCAGCTGCATTTTCCTCATCCCCCATCTGTTGTATAGCAAAAAGCACGGAATAACCAGAATTTAGTACTAACGAGTTGACCAACGGATCGGATGAAAACGCCACCATCGAAGGATTAATACCTCGATGCGCAAAAGTAGAACGCGCACCGATAAAGACAAATGCAGCGGTTAACAATGCCACCAATGGGCGGTATTTCCATTTTCCCGCTGTAGCACAACGTGTCACATAACCAGATAATTTCCAATATGCCCAAATTGCTAATAAAGTTACCACAAGAGAAATAATCATTGTCGCCAGATGCCCTTTTGCCAACATCGTGAACACCTCTTTCGGATTCACTAAGTATTCAACAAAAAGACGGTTCGGACGAAAATCATAAGTACGGATAAATTCCGGTGTTGCCAACTCCATAAAAAGAATGAATACCGATCCGGCTGTCAATCCAATGCGTAAAATAACTCGCATTACTCTGCCGATCGAGCTGTTATCCAATAATAACGTGGAGAACAGTGCAAACAGACCAAATAACCAACACAGTGACACCACATCCATCCGGATGCCCTGAATTAATAATGGAAACCAACCATTTACCGCATCAACACGTTCTTGCTGCCACAATGCTAATCCGATTCGGCTCAAGGATAAAATTACTAAATTCAGCAAGAAAAAGTAGATCACCGGATAAAGAGAAAATTTTCTAAACATACCACCCTCAGACATAAGTCTCTTTTTATTTCTTAAAATTATTTCTTTAAAGGAATATTACAAAATAAACCTCTAATACCAAACGGTTATTAGAGGTGATTTCAAATAAAGAGTTCAATTTATTCGTCTATTATTTGTGTTGTCAGATAAGGATTATATTGTTTTTCATAACCTATCGTTGTTAATGGTCCGTGCCCGGCAACAACTTGCATATTATTATCTAATGGCCACAATTTACTTTTGATGCTATCGATTAATTCCGAGAAACTGCCGCCTTGGAAATCAGTTCGCCCAATACTCTGTCTGAACAGTACATCACCGGTAAAAGCAATATTTTCAGCCTTATTAATGAACCCGATATGCCCAGGTGTATGCCCTGGCAAATGCAGAACGTCAAATGTTAATTTACCAATCGTGATAACATCACACTCATTTAACCAACGATCCGGCAACAGTGGCGCACAATAAGGCAAACCGAATTGAGAAGCTTGCTCCGGAAGTGCTTGTAACCAATATTCATCAGATTTCTCCGGACCTAAAATATCAATATTTAAGTCACGTTTTAATTTTGCTGCGGCACCAACGTGATCCAAATGACCGTGCGTTAATAAAATAAACTTTGCAATTAATTTGTTATCTTCTAGAAATTGAAGAATTTTTTCTGCATCTCCACCCGGATCAATAATCGCCGCATTCTTCTCATCATCCCAAACTACTGAACAGTTTTGCTGAAATGCCGTCACCGGAATAATTTGAACATTCATACTCATTTTTTAACTTCTAAACATTATCAACTACCGCGCCACGTTCTGACCGGACCGGTATCAACGTGTACAAAATTACTGCGCGGATAATAACCAACACCGCCGTTTTTTAACGACTGTGCCACTTCACGCACTCTATTTAATGCAACATTATCAATACGAAAATCTATCGCCTGCCCACGCATATGATAACTGTTGCTTGCCACGCCTTTACTGCGACGATGCATTGCTGCATTAGTTGCCGGCGCACGATAACCACAAATCACTGAAATTTCACAAGAACGTAAGCCTAAACGCGATTGAATTTGGTAAAACTTCATAAATAATTTTGGATCCATATTGTGAACCAAATTAGTGCGTCTATCTCGCATTAAATAATTTAATTTTTGTAATTCGGATTTTGCCAATCCTTTATTCGGTGAAAAAGGTGAACTTAATTTTTCACCTGTATTGATATTTTTAAAGTGTAGGATTTTAGGTGCTGCTGTGGATAATGCTGCCAAAGCGGAGTTGGCTACAAATGAGCTTCCTAAGATAATTCCGCCTAACGATAACCATTTACGGCGTGATTGATCAATATTTCCCATTTCCCTTTCCTATCGCTAACTAAAAAACTGGTTTCCTATTTTCAATACACAAAATTTATTTTATACATTATTGACTCAAAATAAGCTACTTAGTAGCAACTTTTCTATAGTAAATAGCGAGCCTGCAATAAATAAGAGATTAAAAAAGGCTATTGCATAAAGAATAGCCTTTCGGATTATACTGATTTTTGCTAGTGATTAAAGCAAATATTGTAGCAATAGCGATTTATTTTCTTCATTTAATGATAATTTTTGATCATAGCCATAAATATCTGCAACGGTATGGATTTCCCCCTGCGCATCTGCCCACGCTGTTACATAGTAAAGATAGACCGGATTAGTAGACTGAATCGGCACCGAAGTCGTTTTACGGCTTTTTAGCACTTGTGCTTTTTTATCAACACTCCAACCTGCTTCCGTTAACAATAAAGTCGCTAATTCATCCGATTTATTGACACGAATACATCCTGAACTGATCGCTCGGTTTTTATTATTAAATAGACGATGGTTAGGCGTATCGTGCAAATAGATAGCATCTTTACTCGGCATATTGAATTTAAAATTACCCAATGCACTGTCTCCGCCCGGCGCTTGACGCAAACGATATGGGAAACTTTTTGCAGTCATATTTTCCCAATCAATAGTATAAGGATCAATAGTATTACCTTTACTATCAATAATGGTATAACCATTACGATAAATATAGCTCGGATCTTTCCGAACTTTAGGAATCAAATCTTCATTAATTAAGCGTACCGGCGCATTCCATGGTGGATTAACCACAATATTGCTAAGTTTACTCATCATTACCGGCGTTTTTCTTGTCTTCTTACCAACGATAACACGTGAGCTTAAAACTTCCTCACCATTACGATAATAATATAATTGAAAGGTCGGAATATTCACAAAAATTCCATTTTCAAAATCTGGGATAAAACGCAAACGCTGTAAATTAATGGCAAGTTTTGCTAATGTAGCATTATCCGTTGTCGATTTTATTAATTCGGATAGGATCGTTTTTTTGGTTTGCTCATAACGATGATTCACTCGATCAAATTTATCTACGAAAGCAGATAATTTCTGCTGTGATACCGCATTCAACCACGCATTAATAATATCATCACTTGGCAGTTGTGTTCGATATCGATAACTGTCATAAAGCCAATTCTGTGCATTTGAGTGCAAATTAGAAATATAATTTAAATAATTTAACCAACTATCACTAATTAAAATATCAGCGACTAAACTATTTTTCTCTGCGTGAGTAAGCCTTTCCAGTTGTGCTTTTACATCATTAGAAACATTAGTCAATCCCAATAAAGCATAGTCCTGCAAAAATTGATTTTTCGCATTTTCATCTTGCCAAATAGGAGAAAAATCTCTAGTCGCATAAATTTCAGCTAGCTTTTCCGGAAATACCAATTGAACATCCTTCATCACCTCTTTTAACTTCAAAAGCTGTGCCTGTGTTTGATCTTCAGTTACCACTGCAACCGTACTCTCTTCCTGATTATTCTTATTCTCCGTCCCGTTCTCTTCCGCAAACGACGAGGTAATCATCAATGATGAGAGAAACATTGTGGTTAAAACGTGTTTTTTAAGCAACATAATTAACCTCCTGATTAATCCTTAAGTATTGAAATGTTTGAATAATAGTGTACAAACCAACTATAAAATTTTAAATCTATCAAACGATCTAAATCTAAAAAAGAGGTGGAGAGACAATCCCTCCACCTTCTTTATTCTATAACAAAAAATTACAAAAGCTGTAAATTAATTTTGTTTTTGTGGCAACATATCCGATGCCATATGTTCAACTTCTTTCAATACAAAATCTGGTGCCGCATAATCTTTTGGTAAATCATCCAATTTTTTCAATGGTTTCTTACCTTCACGTTTAAATCTTGCATTTAGATCTTTTAAACGTTTTGCATCGTCTTTATCGTTCTCTGCTTTTCTATCCGCCAAATTTAATGAAAGGAATTTACGTTGATTGCGTCGATCTCTAGTTTCAATATCCTGATTCAATACGATAAATTCAGGATCATTTGCCACTCTGGCTTTATGATTTTCTGACAATTTCTTAATTAAATCAGACAAATCTGCAACACGAGTATATTGTGCTTCAGGAATTTTATCCCACGCCAATGCATTATCCTCTTTACTTTCACCATATTCAGATTCATCAATAAGCTCGGCAATCTTAATATCTGGAGTAACCCCTTTTAATTGAGTGCTTCCACCATTAATACGATAGAACTTCTGAATAGTGTATTGAATTGCGCCTAAAGGTGTTTGATCAGTATCATAAATAAAGTTCAGTGGACGACTTTGTTGCACGGTGCCTTTGCCGAAAGTACCTTGACCTACAATAATTGCTCGTCCGTAATCTTGCATTGCCGCTGAAAAAATTTCTGATGCCGATGCGCTGAAACGATCAACAATCACAATCATAGGCCCGTTATAAACTTGTTGCGGATCAACATCATCGTGTACACGAATGCGGTTGAACGCATCACGCACTTGAACCACCGGTCCATCACTAATAAACAAACCACTTAGGCTAACCACTTCCGGTAAAGAACCTCCACCATTATTACGAAGATCAATCACCAAAGCTTCTGCATTTTTCTGTTTCATCTCTGACAATAATTTAGTGACATCAACCGTTAAGCCGTTATAAAAACTCGGAATAGTAATCACAGCGATATTATGATTATCCACTTTTTCCATTTTCAATTTGGCAGCACGATCTTCAATACGCACCTTATCTCTCACTAAAGTGACAATACGAGTTTTGCCGTTTTTTGCTGATTCCAATTCCAGACGGACGGTTGTCCCTTTCTTGCCTTTAATTTTCTCAACAACATCATCCAGACGCCAACCAACCACATCTTCGATCTCACCTTTCTTGCCTTGACCGACTCCAATGATTTTGTCACCCGCTTTAATTTTTTTACTTCTATCCGCCGGTGCGCCTGGTACGAGTGATTTAATAATGGTTTCATCGTCTTCTGATTGCAGTGTCGCCCCAATTCCCTCTAAAGAGAGATTCATATCTTCGTGAAAACTTTTCGCATTACGTGGTGAAAGATAGCTGGTGTGAGGATCCAACTCACGAGCAAAAGAGTTTAAAAATAGTTGTGTAATATCATCTGCTTTGGTTTGTGTTAACCGCTTAATCGCCAGATTATAGCGTTTTGTCAATTTTTTCTTAATCTGTGTCCAAGATTTACCCTGCAAACGCATTGAAATCACATCATTTTTAACACGCTCTTTCCATAATTTATCCGCCTCTTCTTCTGTTTTAGGAAAAGGCGCTTTACTGCGATCAATTTCAATCTGATCATTTTCTTTTAAATTAGGTTCTTTATCTAACAGCGAAAGCGCATAGCTATATCGTTGATAACGACGCTGTTGCAACAAATCATACATAGCAAAAGCTGCAGTTAAATCACCTGCATTCAAATCGTCATCAAAATGTTTTGCATATTTTGCACGTAATTCATCGACATCAGACTGCAAAAATGTATTATGGCTGTAATCCAAAAAGTCGATATAACGATTAAAAATCTTTTCCGATAATGCATCATCCAAAGAAAACTTTTTGTAATGTGACTGAATCAATCTTGATGTTACACGTTTTGCTTCTAATGAATTTGTATCGGATGGCGCTGGAACAACAATTTTATCTGCGCTAATATCCGGTTTCACCGCCCACGCCGGCACATTCAGAAATAACGTACCAATAACGATACTAAGTGCCAATTTCTTGAACTTCATTATGTTCAATCCCCTTAATTCTTATAAACTCATCAATCAATTTGAACTTACGTTATAAACATAAAGCAGGCTATCACCTGCTTTGTTATTTCTTGATCTTTCATCTATCACAATTGGAATACACGATCTTCAGTAACGGTTAAGACTAATCCTTGTGCTAATTCAACACGAACATTATCTTTTCCTACCGCAAGCACAGTTGCGACTTGTGTTTTTTCACCGACTTTAATCTTTACTTGCTGTGATTCTTGCAAAGAAGACAAATCTGCCGGAACTAAATTTGGCTTACGTCTGACAACGTTTCTGCGCGGTTTATTATTCGGTTTACGTGTTGCTCTATTTTCTTTCTGTTGTGGACGATGACTTGCGTTTTTTGCTTTGCTTTCACGTAAACGTTGTTCTGCGTGTTCAATATGTTGTTGTTCCACTTCACCACATTCATTACCGTCAAGATCAACACGTTTTACCCCTGTCTTATAACCGTATAAATAACGCCATCCAGCAGTATATTGACGTAACGCACGACGAATTTGTGTGTTGGAAATGGTATCATCGTCTTTTAATCTGACAACAATATCTTGAAAAATACCGATTTTTAACGGTTTTGCTTCGCCCTGTGTTGAAAAACAGAGCGGAAATTTCTCTGCTAAATAAGCAATAATTTGATTATTTTCTTGGAATTTATTTTTTGAAGGTGCAACATCCGCTGCCGGTTGCTGATTTTCTGTTTCTAACGACATAGTCCTACTCGTGATACTTGGTTAAATTGTCCTATTATAGACGTTCATTATGATTCATTCTGTCAATCTTTATTATAAAAGATTAACGCCTTGGAAATTCAAATCGATAAGATTATTTACTTGTATATTTTCCCTTTATTTATATACTTGTTCAACAACTTTTATTGGCTTATTTAAACTAATCATCTCATTTATTCAAAAAATTTAATGCAAATTAGACGTTTTTCTCCGCTATCCGCAACAGAACAGGCAATTTGTTGCGATATTTGCGACCACGCCATCTCTTTACCAGCTTTGAATGCAAATCAAAAAGCAAGCTGTCCCCATTGCCATCACGTTGTTAGAGTAGGTGGCTTATGGAGTTTAAAACGTTGCTCAATTTTAGCGCTTTCTATTGCAATTCTGATGCCATTCGCCTTTACATTTCCCCTTTTAAATATCCAACTCCTAGGTGTCCCAGTTTACACCTCAATCTGGAGCGGTGTGTGGAAAATGGCGACTGAAGGTTACCCTTATTCTGCATTTTTAGTGCTATTTTGTGCAATTGTAATGCCGGTTTCTTACATTATTTTGATTTTATCGTTACAACTTTGTCGTATTTTTCACTTACGAGCAAGAATGTTGTTGATGTCGCTAAATTATATCCGTTCTTGGGTAATGCTTGATGTTTATTTAATTTCGCTTGCGGTGGCAGCATTTAAAGTGCGTGAATACGCCGATATTTCGTTTACGCTTTATCTTATTCCTTTCGTTTTAGTCACATTTTTAACCATCTTGCTGTTTACTAAAACATCTCCGAAACAATTTTGGGATCTCTTTTATCCGCCACAATTCCAACAAAATCAACATCTTTGCTACTGTAAAACCTGCGGTTTAAGCTTTCCTGAACAAGCTGCCCCCGATCATATTTGCCCACGCTGTCACGCTAACACTGCACTAGATAAAAATTTAGTATTACAACGTACTTGGAGCACCTTAATTGCCGGCGCAATAATGCTGTTACCCGCCAATTTATTACCGATTTCCGTTGTTTATGTGAATGGTGCGCCGAGTGCAGATACGCTAATTTCCGGCGTGATTACCTTTATTGAAATGGGCAATTACAGCATCGCCGCTATCGTATTTATCGCCAGTATTTTTGTGCCGATTTCTAAGGTGTTGATTATGTTGTACCTTTTATGTTGCATTCATTTCGGCTATAGCAAAAATATTCACTTTCAGATGAAACTGTTTGAAATCGTTCATTTTGTCGGACGTTGGTCTATGTTGGATCTGTTTGTGCTGTCGTTAATGATGTCATTGGTCACGAGAGGACAAATTATCAGCTTTTCGGTCGGCCCTGCCGCCATTTATTTTGGTCTTGCTGTTTTTTTGACAATGATTTCAGCAGAAGTTTTTGATACGCGTTTACTTTGGAAAAATTATGAAGCAAAAAAATAATAACATTCCTACCTCAATGTCAGCCAAGATTTCCGCCATTAAACGGATTTCACCATTTTGGTTGTTGCCGTTTATCGCATTTTGTGTCGGCATCGTGTTGTTTTATCAAATCCATCAGGAGCAAGGTGAAAAGATAACCATCTTTTTTTCTGACGGATCAGGCTTAATTGCGGAAAAAACACCGATTCGTTATCAAGGCTTACAAATTGGTTTAGTCAAAAAAGTAAACTTCACCCAAGATATGAAATCGGTCAAAGTTGAAGCCAATATCTACCCTGAAGCCGTGTCGGTATTACGTGAAGATACTAAGTTCTGGATTGTTCAACCCAGCGCCTCGTTAGCCGGCGTTTCCGGTTTAGATGCGCTCGTATCAGGAAACTACATCACACTTTCTCCGGGTAAAGGCGAAGAAGCGGATACTTTTGTGGCTGAAGATCGCGGTCCGATTGCCGAATTGAGTGAAGGTGATTTATTGATCCATTTAATTGCAGATGACCTCGGCTCCATCGAATTAGGTTCAAGCATTTTTTTCCGTAAAGTGCCGGTTGGCAAAGTGAACAACTATAGCTTTACTGATGATAAAAAAGTCGCTATCGACATCATTATTTATAAACAGTATGCAAAATTTGTGAAAAAAGAGAGCCGTTTCTGGAATATCAGCGGAATTAAAGCCGATGCCAATTGGAACGGTATTTCCGTTAGTATGGATAGCGTGCAGGCGATTTTACAAGGTGCAATAGCCTTTGATTCGCCGGATGACAGCAATGAAGTGCAAGGCGAAACCACCTTTCCGCTCTACGCTTCCATCAAAGCGGCAAAACGTGGGCTGAACGTTGATATCACGCTACCTAATGATATTTCCGGTTTAAAAGAGAACGACACGCCGGTCTATTTTCACGATCTGCAAGTTGGTGTATTAAGTGAGATCAATTATGGTGAAGATGAAGCGGTTATCAACAGTACCCCAACAATTCAAGCCAAACTCTTGGTTGACCCAAGCATCAAATCCAATCTCAAAAGCGGTTCAAAAATTGTCTTAATGGATCGCCCTTCATTGGCGGAAGTGTCTAATTTAAATCAATTTTTACAAGGTAAGTATTTTGAAATTATTGACGGCAACGGCACACCGACTCTCCATTTTGATGTAATAAAACAGTCTGAATTATTGTTACAACAGCCCGGTGCTTTAATTCTTAGTTTAACTTCACCACAAACTTACGGCATAGAAGAGGGGCAACCAATCAGTTACAACGGTATCAAAATAGGCGAAATTGTATCCCGTCATGTTGATATTGATAAAACTACATTTAAAGCAGTGATTTTGTCTACTTATCGTCATCTAATCAATGCAGAAACACTATTTGTGGCAGCAAGCAATTTTTCATTAGATTTAAGCAGTGATGGCGTGCAAATGAATGTAGAATCACCACGAAAATGGTTACAAGGTGGGATTAACGTATTACTACGTTCTAATAAAACAGGCGGCAAAGCTTTGCAGCAATACCCTTTGTATGCTAATAACAGTAACGCACTTGCAGGCATTACTTCGGATAGTATCAAGCCAACTATCGTACTAACAACAACGGAATTACCAAATATCAGTGAAAATTCACTAGTACTTTATCGCCGCTTACCTGTCGGTAAAATTTTATCAATCAGACCTAATAAACAATCTTTTGATATTGCTGTTTTCATTAATCAGCAATATCAATATCTGTTCACCAAACAAAGCCGATTCTGGGCAGAAAGTGCGATACAAGTTGATGTTTCTCTGCAAGGAGTCGATATTAAAGCTGCACCTCTTTCTAGAATTATTAAAGGAGCAATCAGCTTTGATAATATTGGTCAAAATGGTACTCAAACCATCTTATATCCAAATCAAACAGCGGCTCTCTCAGTCGGGCACGAAATAATGCTATTTGCAGACAATGCGGACAATCTTACTATCGGAATGCCATTACGTTATTTAGGTTTAGAGGTCGGTACTATCCAAAAAATTTCATTGGATGAACAAAAACAGAAAGTGATTGCATTGGCATCCATTCAACGTGATTACTTCAATGCTCTCAGTAAAAAGGGCAGCCATTTCACATTGGTAACACCGCAACTCTCTGCTGGAGGAGTGCAAAATTTAGATGCATTATTGAAACCATATATCAATGTGAATTTTGGTCAAGGTAAAACACAAACGCAATTCACCCTATCCCGTACTTCTGGCGAAAATAATAAATATCAAAACGGTTTTCCGTTAGTGTTGGAAACTGAAAATGCCGCTTCGCTTTCGGTTGGTGCGCCGGTGTTATACCGCGGTGTTGAAGTGGGAGCAATCAGCAATATTAAGTTGAATACTACTGCCGATCGTGTTTTTGTCGATATTCAATTAGCGCAACAATATCGTCATTTGGTTCGTCAAAACAGTGAATTTTGGTTAGCTTCAGGTTATTCCTTAGATATTGGTTGGAGCGGTGTTGATTTTCAAACCGGTACAGCGCAGCAGTTACTTCGTGGCGGTATCGCCTTCTCCACGCCTTCCGGAAAAGTCGTGCAGCCAGTAGCCAAAGCTTATCAACATTTTCTATTACAAACGAAAAAACCGGTTGAAAGCCAAAACTGGAATCAAGGCAGCGCACCATAAAATTAATAATTGTAAGGAAAGGGCTGAAAATGGAGGAGCCCTTTCCAGCTTAATCTCGGCACACAAAGTTCTAACTTGGGCTGCTTTCTTCCGAACCTGACCCGCTGAGCTAGAGTTTGTTGCGAGGAACCGAAAAGGACTCCATTGATACGTCTAAAAGACGGGAGGCATTATGCGATAAGTTGTCGCCAAATGCAAGTTTATCGCCAGCTAAACTGTTCATTCTTTTAGCATTTGCACGACGTTGCCATTAAATTTTGTTTGTTATTGCCCACCCTCAGCAATTTGCTCCAATTCCGCCCAACGATTTAATGCATCATCCAATGCTTGCTCCAGTTCAGCTAATTGTTGTAATTTACTGCTGGTCACTTCATTCGGCTGGCTAAAGAAATCCGGCTGATTAATTTCCTGCTGCAACTGTTGAATCTGTTGCTCCAACTGTTCTAGCAATTCAGGTATCTTCGCCAATTCTTGTTGTTCTTTGTAAGACAGCTTCACTTTTCGCACTTTACTGTCACGAAACGCCTGTTTTTTATTCTCTTTTACCGGTTCTTCTATTTTGGGTTGTTGCTGTTCCTTCTGTGCCAATACATTCGCTTGTTGTTGTTTTGCATCGTGGTAACCACCAACATATTTATGCAAAATACCATCGCCCTCAAAAATAAAACATTCAGTTGCAGTGTTATCAATAAATTGTCGATCGTGGCTAACGATAATGACTGTGCCTTGATATTCTGATAACAACTCTTCCAATAACTCTAAGGTTTCCACATCCAAATCATTAGTCGGCTCATCCAGAATCAATAAATTATTTGGTTTTAACAACAATTTTGCCAATAGCAGACGATTTTTTTCACCACCTGATAATGCTTTTACCGGAATCATTGCCCGTTTAGGAGGAAAGAGAAAATCTTGTAAATAACCTAGAACGTGGCGTTTCGCGCCATTAACCTCTACATCCTGCTTACCATCTGCCACGTTATCCATCACGCTTTTCTCCGGATCAAGGGTTGAACGATATTGATCAAAATAGGCCACTTCCAATTTTGTTCCTGTATGAATTCGTCCGGATGTAGGTTGTAATTCACCCAATAACAGCTTAATCAATGTCGTTTTACCGCATCCATTCGGACCGATAAGCGCAATTTTATCTCCACGCAAAATTGTCGCTGAAAAATCTTTAATTAAAATTTTATCCGCTAACTGATAATTTAAATTTTCAATTTCAAACACAATTTTTCCGGAACGTATTGCATTATCAACCTGAATATTAGCTTTCCCCATTATATCTCGACGTTGGCGGCGCTCCTCTCGCATTGCTTTCAATGCTCTAACTCGTCCTTCATTACGTGTTCTTCTAGCCTCAATTCCTTTTCGAATCCAAACTTCTTCTTGAGCCAAGCGTTTATCAAAAAGCTCATTTTGCAAAGCCTCAACCCGCAAATTTTCCTCTTTTTGTTGCAAATATTGATCATAATTTCCCGGATAAGAGACCAATTTACCACGATCCAAATCGATAATTCGTGTAGCCATTCTGCGAATAAAAGCTCTATCGTGCGAAATAAAAACAATACTACCTTTAAATTCTAACAATAAATTTTCCAACCAATTGATCGTGTCAACGTCTAAATGGTTGGTTGGTTCATCCAATAACAATAAATCTGGCTCACAAACCAACGCTTTAGCTAAAGCAGCTTTTCGCTGCCATCCCCCAGACAATTCGGCTAATTCAATATCCGGATTTAACCCTAATTTCGCCAAAATTTCTTGAATTCTTGTTTCAAAACGCCAACCATCAAGGTGATCTAGCTGACCTTGCACTTCAGACAAACGGTTCATTGTTTTTTCTTGATAATCTTGTGCAATTTTCAGCGATAATTGATGATATTCTTTCAATAAATCTGCCAACTCCCGCACGCCTTCGGCAACATAATCGAACACTGTGCCTTCAATATGACGTGGTGGATCTTGTTCCAAACGCGCAATAATGCGATCTTTCTCAATAATCAATTGCCCATCATCCATTCCTACTTCTCCGGCAAGAATTTTCAATAAAGTCGATTTTCCTGCACCATTACGCCCTACTAGACAGACTCGTTCCCCTGCCTCAATAGTCATATCAGCATAATCTAATAAAGGATGATCACTAAATGAAAGATATGCATTTGAAAGAGTAAGTATCGCCATAATTTGCCTATAAAATCATACAACTTGAGGGCGCTTATTGTAGCCCACAAAAGCAAATAAAAAAACCACTGTAATCCATTATCAAATCACAGTGGCTCTAACTTATAACAGAAATTATTGTATTGCCTGTTCTAATTCAGAAATCATATTTTCTGTTGCTTTTAATCCGCCAAATGCCAAATACCAATTTGCTGCATTTAAATAAATAATATGATTTTGTTGATAAGCTTTTGTTTTCTTAATTAAATCATTATTCAATACAATTTTTGCATTATCCTTTTTATCAGTAATTGCAGCTGTACGATCCACTACCAATAAATAATCTGGATTTTTTTCAACAATATACTCAAAACCGACACTCATACCGTGGGTAGATGATTTGATATTTTTATCTACCGGTGTAAAACCAAATTTTTGATATACCAAACTATAACGAGAAGTATCACCATAAGCACTAATGCGATTTTCATTAACCAATATTAATAAAGCGTTTTTTCCTTTAGTGAATTTATTTAATTCATCCACTTTTTTATTCAATTCTGTAATTTTCTGTTTTACAACTTCCTCTTTATTTACAATTTTTCCTAGAATTTCTAAATTATTGACTAATGATGGGTAATAATTGTTGTAATCATTCTGATAATAAAATACCGGAGCAATCTCTTTAAAACGATCCAACATTTTTTGTTGACGACCGGAAACAATAATTAAATCCGGATTTAATTCATTAATTTTTTCAAATGCTGGTTCAGGCAAAGACCCCACATTCTCAAATTTATCTGATTTAAATGACTCTAAATAAGCCGGTAACGCTGAAGATTTAGGAATACCGACAATACGATCTTCGGCATTTAATTCCCGTAATGTATCCGCTACACCAAAATCTAACACCACAATGCGCTTCGTATCTTGTGGGATAGTCTGCTTACCTATTACCGAATCGACTGTTATATCCGCTGCATAAGCAAAAGTACCAATAAAAAAGCCTAGTAAGCCAATAACAAATTTTAATGATTTTTTCATCATTTTCTCCTTAAATATCGATGTTTTAAATTTAACGGAAATAAGTTGCAATTCTCTGCCCATTAATTTGTTGAATTGGAATATGCATATCATAAATATCTGCCAAAACATCAGTCTGCATAATATTATCTACTGCACCTTCAGCAATCAGTTTTCCTTGCTGCATCGCGATAATATTATCAGCATAACAAGAAGCAAAATTAATATCGTGAATAACAATTACGACTGTTTTCCCTAATTTTTCTACTAATTGGCGTAATACTTGCATAATTTGTACGGAGTGTTTCATATCCAAATTATTGAGTGGTTCATCCAACAGAATATAATCTGTATCTTGCGCCAATGTCATTGCAATATAAGCACGCTGCCGTTGCCCACCGCTTAATAAATGAATTTGTTTATGTTTCAATTCATTTAAATTCATATAATCAATAGCGTGTGCAATGGCATTATGATCTTCCTCATTTAGCCTTCCTTTACTATATGGGAAACGACCAAAAGAAACTAATTCTTCAACGGTTAAACGCAATGGAATATGATTACTCTGTTTTAAAATAGCCAGTTGACGTGCAATATTTTCACTTGATTGTTGTTGCAAAGGAGTTCCATTTAAAATTACTTCTCCTTGATCCGCCATTAATAACCGACTAATAATCGCTAATAACGTACTTTTCCCCGCACCGTTCGGGCCGATAAATGCCGTTATTTTTCCTTCCGGAATAACCAATGACACATTATCCACTACTTTTTGCTGCCCAAACTGTTTGCTAATATTTCTTAATTCTATTGCCATTGTTTATTTGTCCTAAGTAATAAATAAATAAAATAAACTCCACCGATAAAATTGACTAAAATACTCAATGTTGTTTTAAAGGTGAGTAATTGTGCCACAATAAACTGCCCTAATACTAATGTAATAATCGCTATTAAAATCGCAGTAGGAATTAACCATTTATGCTGATATTTCGGCATAAATTCAAAGGTAATATTCATAACCAATAAGCCCAAAAATGTAATAGGCCCAACCAACGCTGTTGCTACTGAAATTAATAATGTTACGATAATTAATAGCTGTTTAGTTATTCGTTGGTAATTGATACCTAAATTTATAGCTTGAT
This sequence comes from Gallibacterium sp. ZY190522, assembly GCF_054166015.1. Classification (NCBI taxonomy): domain Bacteria; kingdom Pseudomonadati; phylum Pseudomonadota; class Gammaproteobacteria; order Pasteurellales; family Pasteurellaceae; genus Gallibacterium; species Gallibacterium sp. ZY190522. Next base: position 669,974 of record NZ_CM135118.1, on the reverse strand, counting down.
CACGTCCAAGAGATAACACATCCAAAACGCTAAAATAACGAATACTGAAAAGAGAAATAGCTACAATCATTATTGTCGCAATCCATAAAATATTGCTATTAATTCGGTTAAAACTAGCAAAACCAATATCTTGTGCAATTTGAAATTCATTAGGATCAATCAATACTTCCATAAAAGTCGTCATACTTTGGAATAATGTACCAAATACTATTCCTACTAATAATAAGAAAAACATATTTTGCTGTTCTTGTCTAAATAACAATTGATATAAAACTAACGCAAATAACAACATTACTGCACTTGAAAAGAAAAAGAGCCCAATAGAATCAATGGCAAATAGTGTTGCTGATCCTGAAAAAAATATTATTGCAGTTTGTATAAACAGATATAATGAATCTAAACCTAACACACTTGGCGTTAAAATTCTGTTATTAACCAATGCTTGAAACAGCATTGTTGATAATGCTATTGCTATACCAGTAACAATAATAGCTAATAAAGATAAACTTCGATGTGTTAATGCATATTCCCAACGATTTGGTAATTGGTATAGCAAATAAAAAACAGTTACAACAATCGCAACTACAATCAATAATATAATCTTTAAACGGCAAGAGAAAATATTACGCATTACGATACCTTTTAAATAATAAATAGAGGAAAATAGCACTACCGAAAACGCCAACTACTGCATTAATCGAAATTTCATAAGGATAAATCACAATACGTCCAAGAATATCGCAAAATAATACAAAAATAGCTCCTAATAATGCAGTATGAGATAAAGTATTGCGTAAGTTATCTCCTAAATATAAGGAAACAATATTAGGGATAATTAAGCCTAAAAAAGGAATAACTCCCACGGTAACAATAACAATTGACGATACAATAGAAACAATAGCCAACCCTAAATAAAGTACCTGTTTATAATTTAATCCTAGATTAGTGGCAAATTCTTCTCCCATTCCAATAATGGAAAAACGTTGTGCATAAATATAAGCAAATAATATTGTTGGTATGCTGATATAAAGCATTTCATATCTTCCACTCATAATCAAAGAAAAATCACCTTGTAACCAAGCAGATAAATTTTGTAATAGGTCTTGTTGATAAGCGATAAAAGCGGTCATAGAACTAATAATATTGCCAAACATAATGCCAACTAACGGTACAAAAATAACATCAGTAAATTTTAGTTTTGACAATAAAGTCATAAATAACAATGAGCCGGCAAATGCTGCAATAATTGCAATAGCTGATTTTAATAACATTGAAGCATCAGGAAAGCAAAGAATAGCTAATAAAACACCTAATCGCGCACAATCCATCGTTCCGGCGGTGGTTGGAGAAACAAAGCGATTACGACTAAGTTGTTGCATAATTAAGCCACAAATACTTAAACCGGCACCGGCAATCAAAATGCTCACTAAACGAGGAATACGGCTGATCAATAAAATTTGCCACTGTTCGGCATCAAATTGTAGTAAACCGCTGATAGAAACGGAACTCACACCGATTAATAAAGAAGTAATTGATAATACTGCCAATAATAACAACAGATATCGTCGTTGAATCATCATTTTATATCGACTCTTATAAATGAGAACAATTCTTATTTTTCTAAAAAGCGGCAATATTGCCACGATAGCAAATGAATTTCAAGTAAAAAATAACCCTGTTATCCATTGGGAATAACAGGGTTTTCACAAAAAAATAAACTATACTGTTTTAATTTATAGCACACCACATTACGCGTTTTTATAAGAAAAAATTTATAATATCAATTAGTTATATACACTAAATCCATATTTCTCAAACACTTTTGAGGCATAATCTGTCTGCAAATAACTAAAAAATGCTTTAGCTGCTTCGCTGTCATTACCTCTAATTAACGCTGCCGGATACTCAATTTTCGGATAGCTATCCGCTGGGAAAATAGCCACCACTTTCACTTTGTCACTCTGTTTTGCATCGGTACCATACACCACACCTAAAGGCGCTTCATCTCTTTCCACCAACGCAAGTGCTGCTCGTACATCCTTGCCACGAGCCAATTTAGATTCGATCTTATCCCACAGACCAAGTTTTGTTGTCGCCGCTTTCATATATTGCCCTGCCGGAACGTGATCAGGATCACCGACAGAAAGAAAACTATGCTGCAACGCTTTTATCCAATCCCCTTTTGCAATATCAATTTGCTGCAAATGGCTCTCTTGATTAGCGATCATCACTAAATCATTACCGACCAATACACGGTCTGAATCTTTTAGCAACAACCCTTTCTCTTTCAAATAATCCATCCATTTTGTATTAGCAGAGATAAAAATATTTGCCGGTGCTCCCTCTTCAATCTGTTTTGCTAATGTTGACGATGATGCAAAAGAGAAGACAATCTCATCTTTCGGCGAGTTTTGTTTATACTGTTGAGCAATATCCTGCAACGCATTGGTCATTGATGCCGCAGCAAAAACCGTCACCTGTTCTGCATATGCATACATTGTAACGATGGAAAATAATGAAGTAATTAATAACTTTCTAAACATTACCGTTCTCCTTTTCTTGTGATGAATAAATTTTCTAACTATTGCTACTTAAGTAAAATCTGTATATCTAACAAATAGATATAAACCATTTGTTGCGCAACGAATATTGACGAAAGTTGTTGCTTAACGGGAATATCAATCACCATATCATCAGACAGACAAACAATCACAGTACTTCCGGCACTATTGGCTTTTATCGTCTGAATCGTTCCTTGCAAACAATATGGAATGCTGCTATTTGCTATCGGCTGTGAGCTTAAAACCAGATCACGCTGGCTAATCAAACATTTTACCGAGCAACCAACATCGATTTTCGATATGGTTGGAATCGCTAACGGTTGTTGAGCTAATTCTACACAAACAAGGTTCTCTTTATTCGCTGTCACTGTTGCCGGGAATAGCCACTGTTTTGCTTGTTCTCTTTGCCACTCTCTTAATACGCCACTATTCCAAATAGTTTCAATATCAGAAAACGCCGCCACTTTGCCGTTTTCTAATAACACCACACGATCCGCCAATGTTTTCAATTCATCCAAACTATGCGTAACATAAAGAATTGGAATATCAATTTCTTGCACTAATCGCTGCAAATAGCGCATTAACTCCTGTTTTCTCGGAATATCCAGTGCGGATAAAGGCTCATCCATCAATAATAATTTTGGTTCGGAAAGCAAGGCTCGACCAATAGCAACACGCTGTTTTTCACCTCCTGACAAGATTATCGGATAACGATTTAAAAGTTGTGATAATCCTAATAACTCTACAATCGCATTAAACTTTTCTTTTGAAAAAGATTTCATACCGTAGGTTAAATTTCCTTTAACGCGATAATGAGGGAATAGACGCGCTTCCTGGAAAACGTAGCCGATATGGCGTTGTTCAATGGGCAAATTAATCTGTTGTGCAGTATCAACTAACCTATTGTTCTGCAAGCAAATATATCCCTGATCAATATGACTCAACCCCGCAATCATATTTAACACCGAAGATTTTCCGGCTCCGGAACGCCCGAACAACATTGTGATACCCTGTGTCGGCAACTGCAGATCAAGCTCTATCTGAATATCAGGAAACTGTTTTTTAATCCGTAATTCAAGCATAACGTTGCCCTAATTTTTTGTACATATAACGCGCCAACCATTCTGATAATGCTAATGAACTCAAGGATAACATTATAGAAAGTAAGCATAGTTTAAAGGCTTGATCCTCTGCCCCCGGTGTTTGAATAAAGGCGTACATCGCTAATGGAATCGTTTGCGTTTGCCCAACGATATTGGAAACAAAGGTAATCGTTGCACCAAATTCGCCCAAAGAGCGCGCAAAGCCTAACACCATTCCAGCCAATACCCCCGGCAATGCCAATGGCAATGTAATGGTAAAAAATACGCGTTTTGGCGAAGCACCTAATGTTCTTGCCGTTAATTCTAAATGCGGATCAATATTCTCTAATGAGAGCCGAATTGAACGGACAACCAATGGAAATGCGACTACCGCAGAAGCTAGCACTGCACCTCGCCAACTAAAAGCAAACGATAAACCGAACCATTCAAAAAGATATTGTCCAATAATGCCTTTTCTACCCATCATAACCAACAATAAATAGCCAATCACCACTGGTGGTAATACTAACGGCAAATAGACCAAGCTATTAATAAATGATTTACCCCAAAATTGTTTTCTAGCTAATAACCAAGCAGTAAAAATTGCGAAAGGCAAACTCCATAGAATTGCATTCAATGCCACTTCCAAACTTAACCATAAAGCCTTCACTTGTTGTGGAGTAAACATAAAATAGTTTAACCAATCCATACAGAATTCCCCTTCAACCTATTACTTAGGTTCTTAAACCGACACCACGTTTAATTAATTGATAAACAAAACAATATAAGACTACAATAAACAATGCCAACACACTGAAAGTATAATGCAACGGCACATCACTAATACCTAAAAAACCATAACGAAAACCGTTAATCATATAAACAATAGGATTTAATTTAGATACCAATTGCCAAAATTCCGGTAACAAAGAAATAGAATAAAAAACACCTCCCAAATAAGTTAACGGCGTTAAAACGAAAGTTGGAATAATAGAAGTATCATCAAATGACCGTGCAAACACCGCATTAATCAAACCGCCTAAAGAGAATGTTGCCGTTGTCATCAGCAAAATACAGAGAACAACACCCCAAGAATAGACATCAAAACGAACAAAAAAGAGAGAAACTAAAGTAACTAAAAAACCAACAAAAATCCCTCTTGCCATTCCGCCAGAAATATAGCCTAAAATGATAATATGTGGCGAGGTAGGCGACACCAACAATTCTTCAACGTTACGTGCAAATTTCGTACTATAAAAAGATGAAGCAACATTAGCGAATGAATTGGTGATTGCCGACATCATAATTAAACCCGGAACAATAAATTGCATATAACTTACACCATTCATTTCACCGATTCGCCCACCAATTAATTTTCCGAAAATCACAAAATAAAGCATCATAGTGATTACTGGTGGCACCAAAGTCTGCACCCAAATACGCATAAATCGTTGAATTTCTTTGCGTAAAATCGTTTTATAGGCAACCCAAGATAGTAACGACATTTATATCTCCTCCTATTGTGCTTTATCAGCATCTGATTTATTTAATGCCATACTGACAAACAACTCTTCTAATCGATTTGCCTTATTACGCATACTTAACACTGTGATATCCTGTTTTTCCAGTTCAAAAAAGAGCCTATTTAACCCCTGTTCACGATGCACTTCCACCTCTAAAGTTACAGGATCAATAATTTTAACGGAATAATCGCTTAAATTCACCGCGGAGACACTATGAGCAAGATCCAAAATAAAAGTTTCCGTTTCCAATTTTGATAACAGTGTTTTCATAGAGGTATTTACTACTAATCTACCCTGCTGAATAATGCCTATATTCCGGCACAACATTTCCGCTTCTTCCAAATAATGCGTTGTTAAAATAATTGTGGTTCCCTGCTGATTCAATTCTTGTAAAAATTGCCACATAGTACGGCGTAATTCAATATCTACACCAGCAGTCGGTTCATCCAAAATTAATAAACGAGGTTTATGCATCAATGCACGCGCAATCATTAAACGACGTTTCATCCCGCCGGATAACTGCATTGATTTTTGATAACGCTTATCCCATAAATCCAGTTTTTTCAACCAAATTTCTGCCCGTTTTAACGCTTCCTGACGAGGCACACCGTAATAACCGGCCTGATTAGTTAAAATATCAATCACTTTCTCAAAATTATTGAAATTAAATTCTTGAGGTACTATTCCCAGCTGTTTTTTCAACTCACTCTGTTGTGTATCCAAATCATAACCGAATACTTTTACTTGACCACTCGTCTTATTCACTAAAGAACTAATAATTCCTATTGTGGTAGATTTCCCGGCACCGTTATGTCCAAGTAGTGCATAAAAATCTCCCTCTTTTACAGTAAGATCGATACCGTGCAAGGCTTTAAAACCATTGCGATATGATTTTGTTAATTGCTTAATTTCTAATGCAAACATTAATGATCCTTCAATTATTTTCTTATTGTTGATGAAAATATCATAGGCAGGTAGGATTTTATCGGTATAATGCAAAACGCTCGACAATAATAACATATCTTCAATATTAAGGTGTAACAATGAAGAAAATAGAACAGCTATTTGCCAATAATTTCAAGTGGGCAACAGAGATGAAAGAGCAACACGCAGATTATTTTGCTCAACTTGCTGAACATCAAAAACCAACTTACCTTTGGATTGGCTGCTCCGATAGTCGTGTTCCTGCCGAAAAATTAACAAACTTAGGCCCTGGAGAATTATTTGTACATCGCAATGTCGGCAATCAAGTTATTCATACTGATTTAAACTGTCTATCTGTGGTGCAATATGCCGTTGATGTGCTTGATATTGAGCATATCATTATTTGTGGTCATACTAATTGTGGTGGCATTCACGCAGCGATCAGTAATCAAGAACTTGGTTTAATTAATAACTGGCTACTACATATTCGCGATATTTGGTTCAAACATAGCCATCTATTAGGAAAATTGTCACCGGAACAACGTGCAGATGTTTTAACCAGAATTAATGTTGCCGAGCAGGTCTATAACTTGGGAATGTCTTCTATCGTACGCTCTGCTTGGAATCGTGGCAAAAAACTCTCACTTCACGGTTGGGTTTACGATGTTAGTGACGGTTTTCTCATCGATCAAGGTGTAATCGCTACTAGTCGAGAAACATTGGAGATCACTTACCGCCAAGCTATTGCCAAATTACTCTTAGAATATGTTGATCAACCACAATCAGTACCAGATTCCAAACTCAAATAGACAATCTTAAATCTTGTCGACATCAAATTCGGCAAGATTAATTGCTAACGGTCGTTGATAAAATTCTGCTAATGCAAGGCGAAGTTTTTCCGCTCTTTTTGGCAACCCTTTCTCCACATAAGTACAAACTTGTCTATACACCGCTTGCTTAAATGGTCGTGTATCCCCTGGATTCCCATTCAAATTATCAGCACTAGCAAAATAACGAAAACCAGCTGCATTAGCTAAAATCCATTCCAAAGCTTGCGGCTTTACCTCTACTTTTTCAAATTCTCTTTGCTGATCTTCGCTACGTCCATCAGGCTCATACCAATAGCCAAAATCTTCCAACTCTCTCCGTGCTTTACCTGCAACCAACCAATGCGCTATTTCGTGTAAACCGCTGCTATAAAATCCGCGTGCAAAATAGATTGCGTGATAAGGTCTCTCCTCCGTTGCCGGCAAATAGACAGGTTCATCCCCACCTTTTTCTAATTTTGTATTATATTCTTCATAAAAACAGTGATTAAAAATTGCCATTAAATCTTCTATTTTATGTTCCATTATGCCTTCCCTAAAAAATAATTAATGCCTTAATTACAATAATTAAGGCATTAACCAATCATAATAACTTGACGAATTATTTTAAATTTTGTAACGCTTCAATACGTTTTTCTAATGGTGGATGGCTCATAAATAAACTTGCTAAACCACTTCTTTTACCATTGATAGCAAATGCCGCCAACTGACCGTTAAGCTCTTCCGGTTCGTGAATTGATTGTAAACGACGCAATGCTGCAATCATTTTTTCTTTCCCTACAAGCCGAGCTGATCCGGCATCTGCGTGAAACTCACGATAACGTGAAAACCACATTGCAATAATACTGGCTAAGAAACCAAATACGATTTCTAATACCATTGATACTAGGAAGTAGATACCTGAATTTGAGCTACTTTCTTCATCATTACTACGGCTTTGTGCCGCCACACTGGCAATTAAACGAGAAAGGAAAATGACAAACGTATTCAACACACCTTGCAACAATGTCATTGTTACCATATCACCATTACCGATATGGCTAACTTCGTGAGCCAACACAGCTTCCGCTTCATCTCTTGTCATACTGTTCAATAGACCAGTACTTACTGCAACCAAAGAATTATTTTTACTTGCTCCAGTAGCAAATGCATTTACATCCGCAGAGTGATAAATCGCCACTTCCGGCATCGGTAACCCCAATTTTTCAGTCTGTTGCTTAACCGTATTCACCAACCAACGTTCTGTTTCATTTTGTGGATTTACAATTACTTCAGCGCCAACAGCACGTTTTGCCATTGTTTTTGATAAAAATAATGAAATTAATGAACCACTGAAACCAAATAATGCAGCAAAAATTAACAACCCTGTCGCTTCTTGGGCTCGAATACCCGTGAGCGTTAGAATAATATTAAACACAAATAAAACAGCCATATTTGTGATTAAAAATAAAGCAATACGCATCATATACGATCTTCTCCTTTTCATAATGCTTCTGTGCAAATTGTGCTTTTATATAGCATTTCTTTATCAATTTTCAAGAGTTTAAAAAATTTTTTTATTCAAAATTAATCCCAAAGACTCATTTGCTGCTGTTGATGTGGTGATGGCAAATGAAGATGAAGACCGATTAAACGCACTTTTCGCCCGTGACTTCGCTGCCAGGCAATCTCTAACAGTTGCTGAAAATTCCAAAATTCACACATCAATCCACTTTTTTCTACTGTTGTAATTTGAAAATCAGAAAATTTTAGCTTTACGCCTAATTTAAAAGATTGTTCTGAAATATTAACAGAGTAACGATGCAAACGTTCTATCAACTGTTGATATAATTTTTCAACTGTCGACAAACTTTGTGATAATTCAGCCAAATCAACTATTAATGTTTCCTCAACTCCAATTGATTTTCGCTCTCTATATGGCTGTACTCGCCTTCCATCATTAGCGTGACTAAATTGCCAAATCCGTTCCCCTATTTTACCTAACTGATCATACAATATATGTCTTGGAAAATGCCGCACATCCTCGCAAGTTATTAGCCCCATTGCAGATAGTTTTTCTGTTACCACCTTCCCCACACCGGGAATTTTAGATAGCGTTAAATTTTTTACAAATTCATCCACTTCACTTGGTGAAATAACAAACATTCCATTCGGTTTATTTTTCTCAGAAGCTATTTTGGCTAAAAATTTTAATGGTGCAACACCGGCTGACGCAGTTAAATGGAGTTCCTTCTCAATATCGTGCCTAATTGCCTGTGCGATCCAAGTTGCCGATCCAGAATAGGCATTAGATGCCGTTACGTCCAAATAAGCTTCATCTAATGAAAGTGGTTCAATAATATCAGTATACCGTTGAAAAATGTGATGTAATTGTCGTGATACTTCTTTATATAACGGCATATTAACTGGTAATAAAACTAAATCAGGACAACGTCTCAATGCTTGCGCACTAGACATAGCACTATGCAAACCATAACGCCTTGCAATATAATTACACGTTGCTAAAACACCACGGTGTTGTGGCAAACCGCCAATAGCAACCGGTTGATTAGCTAAAGATGGATTATCTCGAATTTCTATTGCCGCATAAAAACAATCCATATCAATATGAATAATTTTTTGCACTGTCATTATGTTTTCTTATTAAGTTAATAGATATAAAACATTTTACACAATACTGTATAAAAATACAGTTATTTACTACTTAACTTCTCTTTTTTGAATAAGTAAAAACCAATCACTAGCATTTTATGACTAATAATCAAGCAACTATTCAAAATATGATTTTCATTACTTGACTTACCATTTTGAAATCCGTATTATTCACACCGCTGAAAACAAGCTATCCTGCGGAGGAATGGTCGAGTGGTTGAAGGCACCGGTCTTGAAAACCGGCGAGGATTTACGTCCTCCAAGAGTTCGAATCTCTTTTCCTCCGCCATCTCATTTCTTAAAAAACCGTAAGTTTGAAAAATAACTTACGGTTTTTTGTTTTTACTCTTTATGCCAACCTTGCCGCCACTGCTTATTTAATCGTTCTCAATGTCAATGACTATCTAAATGAAATGCTATAAAGCATCTTCGTTTAAATACAGTAGATTTCTAACATTTTCTATGGCAAGTCACAAAGTAAAATATTGAATAAAAATTATGAAGATAATAAAAAGACTAAACACTACTTCAATCTAAAACGCCCTCGACTATAACGTGTCTTCAGTAACGCCGTATTGGCGCTTAATGTTGATTGTGTTGTTATCGCTACCTGCAACGAATGTTGCATAGTATGTGCGTGCGTAATTGCAATCGCTAACGCATCAGCAGCATCTGCTTGTGGAGATGCGGACAAATGCAAAATTCTGGTGACCATATGTTGCACTTGCTTTTTATCCGCCGAACCAATACCAACAACAGTTTGTTTCACTAATCTGGCAGCATATTCAAATACAGGCAAATTTTGATTTGTTGCAGCTACAATCGCCACACCTCTAGCCTGCCCTAACTTTAATGCTGAATCGGCATTCTTTGCCATAAAAACCTGTTCAATAGATAACATATCAGGTTGAAATTGTGTAATAATTTCCGTTACGCCACTATAAATCCGTTGCAATCGGGTCGGCAGATCATCCACAGCAGTACGAATCACACCGCTGCCTAAATAGGTCAGTTGTTTACCTTGTTGTTTAATCACACCATATCCGGTTAAGCGAGAACCGGGGTCAATACCAAGAATAATTGCCATAACAGAAAAAATAAAAAAATAGGGCGAACTCGCCCTATTTTTAAAAGTTAAATTATTCTAAAGTTGCAGCGACTTCATCGCTCATATCACCATTGTGATAAACGTTCTGAACATCATCACAATCTTCTAACATATCAACTAAACGCATTAATTTTGGTGCAGTTTCCACATCCAATTCTGCAGTAGTTGAAGGGATCATTGTTACTTCAGCTTCATCAATTTTGAAACCAGCCTTTTCCAAAGCATCACGAACAGCCCCCAATCCTTCCCAAGCTGTATAAATTTCAAAACTACCGTCATCTTGAGGCTGAACATCATCCGCACCAGCCTCAATTGCTGCTTCCATTAACGCATCTTCATCCGCCTCATTAATTAAAATTAACCCTTTACGAGTAAATAAATATGCTACCGAACCATCCGTTCCCAAGTTACCGCCAGATTTAGTAAAAGCGTGACGCACCTCAGAAACAGTACGTTTACGATTGTCCGTTAAGCACTCAACGATAATTGCTGTACCACCTGGGCCATAACCTTCGTAAACAATAGATTCCATATTGGTATCATCGCCGCCACCAGCACCACGTTGAATTGCACGATTAATAGTATCACGAGTCATATTATTGGATAATGCCTTATCCACTGCTGTACGCAAGCGTGGATTTGCTCCTACGTCCGCACCACCTAATTTAGCTGCAGTAACCAACTCACGAATTAATTTAGTAAAAATTTTACCGCGTTGTGCATCTTGTGCCGCTTTGCGGTGTTTAATATTAGCCCATTTACTATGACCAGCCATGAAAAATCCTCTTTAATTTTCAATAGGTTGATATATTACAAATTTCTCTATCGCTTGCGCGTTATTCCAAGATTTCGTCATCTTAACTGCCTCGTCTGCTTCAACCCAACGATAAGCCAGATGTTCACTTAATATAACATTCTGCTCTTCATTCAACGGCAAAGTAAACCAATATTCATGACAATGCGTTACATTAGGGGCATAACGTTGCCGAAATTGGGCAAAGATTTCAAAATCAACTTCATAATGACAATCGTTTAATTTAAACGGAAGTTTGGAAATATCCAATTGCAACTCTTCGAATACTTCTCGCTGTGCAGCCTGTAATGGAGTTTCTCCCGGTTCCAAACTGCCTGATACCGATTGCCAAAAATCCTGATCGTCTTTACGTTGCAACATCAAGACACGTTTTGTGGTGCGACAATATACCACAACTAAAACCGATTCAGGGTGTTTATATTTCATCATTTATTCAGAAATAGTCGTTTTAGTGGTATTAAATAAATATTCTGGCTTAACAATATCGATTAACCTTGAATAAGGAATTAACAATTGGATCTCGCCTTCCGCAAAACTGCCCAACATATAAGGAAAATAATCCAATAATAAGCCGTTATAAGCAAATGCAAAATTATTTGTCGGTTCTGCAATCCACCCACTATCTTCTCTTTCTAAAAGGCGTTTCTCCGCTTTTGCCTGATCCGGTTCAGATTCCGCTACAGAAATATATTCAAGATAGGCATCTCTCAGCAATTCGGAAAATTCTCGTTGTTTACCCGGTAACAAAATATCATCCAAATCTAATAATTTTTTTGTTTTTAAATCAAAATTATAAAAACTTGTACCATAAATGCCGTGAGCCCCACCGGTAAAAGCATAGTAATAGGTCACAAACATTGCCAATTGGTTATTTTGTGCAAGAAATCGTGGTTTATATTCTAATGAATAACCTACAGGCACTCCCTCATTACCATCAAACAATCGTTCAACATTGGCTATAAATTCCTTTTTCAATTTATCAATAGGCAATTTATCCCATTGTGCCTGTTTTTCTTCAATTTCTCTATTAGAAAGCGTATAACTATCAAATTTTAATAGTGAACGTGCAGCCTTTTGAAAATAAGGATCAATCCAATCAATATTGGTCTTTAATGTATAAAGATCCATCTGATAACAACGTTCCTTTATACATTTCTCAGCCTGTAAAAATGGCTCAGGCTGTGCAATAACTACTGGAACAACTTCCTTATCAACCGGCAATGAACTTACCGCTTCTGCAGCATTACTTTCTTTACAAGAAAACAGCGCTAAGCCAGCAATTCCCAACAAGCTCCATTTAATTAGATTCATTATATCTCCTTTGTTTAGTCTTTCGCCTTAACTACTTGGATTGATAATTCCTGCAACGCCGCCGGATTTGCTACACTAGGCGCTTCGGTCATCAAGCAGGCTGCTGCAGTCGTTTTAGGGAATGCAATAACATCACGAATATTTTCCGTACCTGTCAACAACATTGTCAAGCGGTCAAGACCGAATGCTAAACCAGCGTGCGGAGGTGTACCATATTTCAATGCATCAAGCAAAAAGCCGAATTTTTCATATTGTTCCTGTTCATCAATACCTAGAATACGGAAAACTGTCTGTTGCATTTTTGGATCAAAAATACGAACGGAACCACCGCCCACTTCGTAGCCATTAATCACCATATCATACGCATTGGCAACTGCATCAACCGGTGATTTTTCCAATTCTTCAGGGGTAACGTGTGCTGGTGAAGTGAATGGATGGTGCATTGCTGCCAAACCACCTTCACCATCGTCTTCAAACATTGGAAAATCAATTACCCATAAAGGAGCCCATTGATCTAATTGAGTTAAGCCACAATCACGACCTAATTTTAAACGTAATGCTCCCATTGCATCCGTAACTACTTTGTAAGTATCAGCACCGAAGAAAATAATATCGCCGCTTTGTGCTTGTAAACGTTCAAGTAACGCTGTAACAACTTCTGCGGATAAGAATTTAGCAATCGGACTTTGAATACCATCAATACCGGCATTAACATCATTGACTTTCATCCACGCTAAACCTTTCGCACCATAAATAGTGACAAACTGGGTATACTCATCGATTTGTTTACGAGTAATATGTGAACCATTCGGTACACGAATAGCCGCAATACGACCTTTAGGATCATTTGCTGGTCCACTAAATACTTTAAAATCAACTTCTTTTAATAAATCAGCAACATCCACCATTTCCAATGGATTACGCAAATCCGGTTTATCAGAGCCGAAACGACGCATTGCTTCCGCATAAGTCATAATTGGGAATGTACCTAAATCAACACCTAAAATTTCCAGCCATAAACCGTGAATCATCTCTTCCATAATGGCACGCACTTCCGGTGCAGTAAGGAATGAGGTTTCCACATCAATCTGTGTAAATTCAGGCTGACGATCAGCACGCAAATCCTCGTCACGGAAACATTTTACAATTTGGTAATAACGATCAAAGCCGGACATCATTAATAGCTGTTTAAACAGCTGCGGAGATTGTGGTAATGCATAGAATTTGCCTTTATGCACACGACTTGGCACAAGATAATCACGTGCACCTTCTGGTGTTGCTTTCGTCAACATTGGCGTTTCAATATCTAAGAAGCCGTGGCTGTCCATAAAACGGCGTACATAACTAGTAATTTTGGCACGTGTTTTTAAACGTTGTGCCATTTCTGGTCGACGTAAATCCAAATAACGGTATTTAAGACGCTGTTCTTCCGTATTATTTTGATTGAAATCTAGAGGTAAAACCTCAGAAGCGTTATAAATCAAAACATCAGTTGCAGAAACTTCCACTTCACCAGTCACCATATTTCTATTAATTTGGTTTTCTGGACGGGCTATTACTTGTCCTTTAATTTGAATACAATATTCACTGCGTAAATTTGCCGCTTTTTCAAAGGCTTGTTGATTTTTTGGATCGATAAAAACTTGTACAATTCCTTCACGATCACGCATATCGATAAAAATTAAACCGCCTAAATCACGACGACGATGAACCCAACCACTAAGAGTAACTTCCTGACCAATATGGTTGCGATTTAATGCACCGCAATAATGTGAACGCATCATAAAATAAATCCTTGTTGTATATAATTTAGCTAAAATAATTTGATTCGGGCGATTATAGCGAAAATCAACCCTACTTTGAATTGGAAAATAGCCTGTTTACGCTTTAATTGCAAGCATAGAACCAAAGTTAAAACATTGAAACCACATTTCAATATGATTGAAACCTATATGTTGCAAAAGTTTCTTTTGATGTTCGATGCTATCAGTCTTCATCACATTTTCCAATGCAGTACGTTTCTGACTTACTTCCAATTCACTATAGCCATTAGCTCGCTTAAATTCGTGGTGCAAATCAATCAAAAGGTCATTGACTATATCATCTTCAAAACGATATTTTTCCGATAACACTAAAATTCCCCCCGAATTTAAACCTTGATAAATCTTAGTTAGTAATGCTTCTCTATCTTCCGGTGGAATAAATTGCAATGTGAAGTTCAACACAACCATTGAAGCATTCTGAATGTCTACTGTACGAATATCGTCACAAAAAATTTCAACCGGCACCTCGCTATGATAAGCGGCTAAATGTTGTCGACAGCGTTGTACCATAGCTTCAGAATTATCAATACCAATAATTTTAACGCCATCACAATGAACGTTACGGCGTACAGATAATGTTGCTGCACCACGAGAACACCCCAGATCATAAACCTGTGTTTGCGGTTGCACAAAACGAGCCGCCAACATTCCAATAGCCGTAATAATATTAGAATATCCCGGAATTGAGCGTTGAATCATATCAGGAAAAACTTCAGCGACACGCTCATCAAAAGTAAAATCACCCAATTTTTCAATAGGTGCGGAAAAAATTGTATCTTTAGACATATGGATAAATAGGAAAGTAAACTTTTTAACTCAAAAATATAATGGGGGAAATTGGGGTAGGTCGCGGAACGACCCACCCTATAAAATTTATTCGACTTTGAAAATCCAACCTTCCGGTGCTTCAATATCGCCGAATTGAATGCCGGTCAATTCTTTATAAAGTTTTTGGGTAACCGGACCAACTTCAGTTTCAGAATAGAACACGTGGAAATCATCACCATACTGAATACCGCCAATCGGGCTAATCACGGCAGCAGTACCACACGCACCTGCTTCAGTAAACTGATCCAACTGATTAATATAAACATCGCCTTCAATTGCTTTTAAGCCTAAGCGTTTTTCTGCAAGATAAAGCAATGAATATTTTGTAATACTAGGCAAAATGGATGGTGAATATGGTGTAATAAATTCGTTGTTTTTCGTAATACCAAAGAAATTAGCTGAGCCGACTTCTTCAATTTTAGTGTGTGTGGCCGGATCAAGATAAATACAATCACTAAAATTACGTTTGTGTGCATCAGCTCCCGGAAGCAAACTCGCTGCATAGTTGCCTCCCACTTTCGCAGCACCAGTACCTTGCGGAGCTGCACGATCATAATCAGAAACAATAAAGTTTGTTGGTTTTAATCCACCTTTAAAATAAGCACCTACCGGACAACAGAATACGGTAAAAATATACTCTTTCGCCGGATGCACGCCGATATTTTCGCCAACGCCAATCAATAATGGGCGCAAATAAAGTGTCGCTCCGGTACCATAAGGTGCTACCCATTCTTCATTAGCTTTAACGACCTGCTTACAAGCATCAATAAACATTTCTACTGGCACGTGTGGCATTAAAAGACGATCACAACTGCGCTGCATACGTTTTGCATTTTCATCCGGACGGAATAGATTAATTGAACCGTCTTTGCAACGATAAGCTTTTAATCCTTCAAAACATTGCTGACCATAATGCAATGCAGGAGAACCTTCGTGCATAACAAGTTGGTTATCTTTGGTCAATTCGCCTTTTGACCATTTGCCATCTTTCCAATGTGCGATGTAGCGATAATCGGTTTTGATATAACCAAAGCCCAAATTTTTCCAGTCAATATCTTTCATAATTCTTCCTTAATTTGTTGTGTCCTAAAAATTAGATATTAATCTACACCATAATAACGGCTTTGCAAGTATTTCTAACTGAGAGTGGGCTTTTTATAAGCAAAAACAAAAAGTGCGACTTTTATCAGCCGCACTTTTTATTATCAAGCGTTAAGGAGAATTTTATTTAACAAAATTTTCACCTAATTCAATGTCTGCTTTTAAAGTCGGCAACATTGCTTCAACTGCTGCTTTTTCAAATTCACTCAATGGACCAATCGGTAATAATGCCTCAACCCCTTCTTTACCTAAACGAACAGGTTGTGCAAAGAAGCGTGCGTATTCACCATTACCTTCAACATAAGTGCATTCAACAACTTTTTCACCATTTAATGCACGAATAAGTGATAATGCGAAACGTGCTGCTGCTTGAGCCATAGACAAGGTTGCAGAACCACCACCCGCTTTTGCATTAACAACTTCTGTACCAGCATTTTGGATACGTTTTGTTAACGGTTCGATCTCTTCCTCTTTCCATTCAACATAATGAACTTGTGATAATAATGGGAGAATAGTTACACCTGAGTGACCTCCAATAACCGGAACTTGTACTTTGCTAACATCAACATTTTTCAATTCAGCCACAAAAGTTTCTGAACGAAGGGTATCCAAAGTGGTCACACCGAAAAGTTTACGTTTGTCGTAAACACCCGCTTTTTTCAACACTTCTGCAGCAATTGCCACAGTAGTATTTACCGGATTAGTAATAATACCGACACAAGCTTTTGGACAAGTTGCAGCTACTTTTTCAATTAAGTTTTTCACAATACCAGCATTGATATTGAACAAATCAGAACGATCCATACCAGGTTTACGTGCTACACCTGCTGAAATTAATACAACATCCGCACCTTCAAGTGCAGGAGTAGGATCTTCACCGGCAAAACCTTTAACGGTAACCGCTGTCGGAATGTGGCTTACATCAACTGCCACGCCCGGAGTAACCGGAGCGATATCATATAACGCCAAATCAGAACCTGCCGGCAATTGTAGTTTCAATAATAAAGATAATGCTTGACCAATTCCGCCTGCCGCACCTAAAACAGCAACTTTCATTTGTATACTCCTTAATGGTTAGATAAATAATTAATGAAGAAATTCTATTCCTACTGTAACAAATTTTCAAACAAATAAATTCAATATTGAGAGCTATGCCACATTTTCTAACAAAAGTTTGATTTATTTTCAGAAAAAATACCACTCAACTATTTTTATGCAGTATAATTCCAATTTAATCTTCATTTCTGCATTTTTATGCAAAATTTATGCAATTCTTATCTTGGTTACTATGGAAAATAAACAAGAAAAATTATTTTCAGCATTTAAATCTTTATTAGCAGAAGAAAAATTCAGTTCACAAAGTGAAATTGTCAACGCTTTAACCGATATGGGCTTTAAAAATATTAATCAATCCAAGGTTTCAAGGATGTTAGCAAAATTTGGTGCAGTGCGGACTAGAAACACAAAAATGGAAATGGTTTATTGTCTACCGAATGAGTTAAGCGTGCCGACAACCTCCAGCCCATTAAAAAATTTAGTACTAGATATCGATCACAATAACCACCTTATTGTGATTAAAACCAGTCCAGGAGCGGCGCAATTAATTGCACGCTTATTAGATTCCGTCAGTAAAGCTGAAGGTATTTTAGGAACTATTGCCGGCGATGACACCATTTTCGTGTCGCCGACAAAAGATATTCAAATTGATCAACTTATAGAGAATATTCAAGCATTATTCAACGATTCTCTATAATTTCACAAAGGGGGAAGAGTATGAATATACTAATTACAGGCGGTACAGGTTTTATTGGTCGAGCAGTATTGAAACAACTCGAAAATGAAGGGAATCAAATTACGCTTATTTCTCGTTCGCCAGAAATATATCGTACTCAATTTTCCACCAAAACAACTATTCTTTCTTCTTTATCATCTTTCAAGAATTTAGATACATTTGACGCTGTAATTAACCTTGCCGGCGAGCCTATTTTTGATAAACCTTGGGATAATGAACAAAAGAAATGTTTGATCAATAGCCGTGTACATATTACACAACAATTGGTTGAACTGATTAACCGAAGCAATCAACCACCACATACCTTTATTTCTGGCTCTGCTACTGGTTATTATGGGCATAATAATCAAACTACACTCACTGAAAAAATGCCAGCCGCTAATGATTTTCAAGGTCAACTCTGCAAACAATGGGAAAATGCCGCTTTACAAGCGAATACACGAGTCTGTTTATTACGTACCGGCTTAGTATTAGGCAGTTACGGCGGTCTGTTAGCAAAAATTCTACCATTATATAATCACTGGTTTGGCGGTAAATTAGGTAATGGTCAACAGATTTGGTCTTGGATCAGTCTTCCGGATATGGTTAATGCGATTATTTTTCTATTAAAAAACCCTCAGTGCAGCGGTGCTTTTAATTTAGTTTCACCAAATCCGGTCAGCAATCAGGAATTCAATAAAACTTTAGCAAAACTGATGAAGCGTATTGCTATCTGCCACGTTCCTGCGTGGTTATTACGCTTAATTTGGGGCGAGCGAGCTTCATTATTGCTAAATAGTCAGAAAGTTTATCCAGAAAAACTGCTAAAAGCCGGTTTTCAATTCACGCTGCCAACCTTAGCAGATGCCTTAAACAAAATTCTGAAAAACTGATTGTTTAAATATTGGTAATCACTGAAATAGCTTGCGGGAGGATCAAATCTCCCGTACTATCGCTACATCTTTTTTGTTTTCATCTCTTTTATTCAAATCGAAAACAAATCTATTTTAATCTTTTTCAATGCATTAAAACGCTGTAATTACTAACAATAACAAAATAAGGATAATGTATGACAGAACAAACTTTTATTTTAGGCAAAGATGCCGCTTTGGAAGATTCTATTTCCAACTTCCAACAAAAATTAAAAAATCTTGGTTTCAATATTGAAGAAGCCTCTTGGCTTAATCCGGTGCCTAATGTTTGGTCGGTACACATTCGAGATAAAGAATGTCCACAATGCTTTTCCAACGGCAAAGGAGCTAGTAAGAAAGCAGCACTTGCCTCCGCTCTTGGTGAATATTTTGAACGTCTTTCTACTAACTACTTTTTCTCTGATTACTATTTAGGCAAAAAAATTGCTGATGGCGAATTTGTTCATTATCCGAACGAAAAATGGTTCCCAATTGAAGATCCGGAATTACTACCGAATGGTATTCTTGATAATCAGTTGCTGGATTATTTTGATCCAAATCAGGAACTAACACCGGATCTATTGGTCGATATTCAATCCGGTAATGATGAACGAGGTATTGTTGCATTGCCTTATGTGCGTCAATCCGATCAAAAAACAATCTATATTCCACAAGCAATCATCAATAATCTCTATGTGTCTAACGGAATGTCTGCGGGTAACACACAGAATGAAGCTCGCGTGCAGGGGTTATCAGAAGTTTTTGAACGTTTTGTAAAAAACAAAATCATTTCCGAAGCAATCAGCTTGCCACAAATTCCAAAACAAGTATTGGCTCAATATCCATCTGTGCAGGCATCGATTGCTAAATTAGAGGAAGAAGGTTTTCCTATTTACGCATTTGATGCCTCATTAGGTGGACAATATCCGGTTATTTGCGTGGTGTTGCTTAACCCTCATAACAGCACTTGCTTTGCCTCTTTCGGCGCACATCCTAACTTTGAAGTCGCATTGGAGCGTACTGTTACTGAATTATTACAAGGTAGAAGTTTAAAAGATCTCGATGTTTTCTCACCACCATCATTCAATAATGATGATGTTGCCGATCACGCTAACTTAGAAACCCATTTTATTGATTCCAGTGGTTTGATTTCGTGGGATTTATTCAAACAACAAAGCGATTATGAATTTGTTCATTGGGATTTTTCCGGCACAACTGCTGAAGAATATGAAAATCTGATGTCTCTGTTCCACCGTGAAAATAAAGAGGTCTACATTATGGATTATCAACATCTCGGTGTTTACGCTTGTCGTATTATCGTTCCGGGAATGTCTGATATTTATCCGGCTGACGACTTAATTTACGCCAACAACAATATGGGAATGGATTGGCGTGAAATTATATTGGATCTACCTAATTTCAATCACGATCCAGAAACTTATCAGGAACTATTAGCAGAATTGGATGAACAAGCGATTGACGATGCAGTGCGTGTACGAGAATTTATTGGTATCATCGCTCCGAAAAATAGCAGCTGGCAAACATTACGTATTGGCGAATTAAAATCAATGCTTTATCTTGCCTTAGGTGATTTAGAAAACGCATTGGAATGGGCAACTTGGACATACCAAATGAATAGCTCTATTTTTAATGCTGAACAGGCTAACTATTATCGTGCTTTAATTAATAGTCTTGAGTTATTTTTAGATGAAAATCGTGATCCAGCACAATATCGAGAAGTATTTAATCGGATGTATGGTGAAAAAGCCGTTGATTTTGCTTGGAATGCTATTAATGGTGGCAATCCGTTCTTTTTATTACCAGCTAGCGATGAAACATTATCTAATTTTAATGAACATCAAAAATTATTGCAGGCATATGAAAAACTACAAAAAGCAAAAAAAGCATTCTATTAATTAACATATCAGGTGTGCTTAAGGCACACCTTTTATCAATCAATTTGGCCATATTAACATTCCTTTATTCTATTAAGTTATTGGCATTCCACCTCTTTCCGATAATCTGTAAATAAAGTAGGTAACGTTTTCACAATCGCTTCTAACTGTTTTACTAATGGAAGAAGTGCTGATAACTCACTGTTCACGCTACCTTGTTGTTGTAAATCAGATAATAATTTTGTGACATCCAGCATTGATTGCTCAAATTCCGGCTTACTAAGTTGTGCAAAATTATCCAATATTTCCACAATATGACGAGAAATAGGATATAAATGAATTAGCATCTGTGTATTTAAATGTGAAACTCCCATTTGACTACGAAATGTTCCCAATGCAGCAATATAACTTAGTAAAGCATAGTTTGATTTTAGTAAATCAAAAGCATTGTTTAAACGTGATTTATCCTTGTAACCTTGATAATTAAGATTAGACACAGCAGTATTTAATGCCGTTGCATTATCATGTGCCTGACGGCGAATAATACGATATTTCAGATCATTATGATTACCAAATTGCAACTGCACAATAATCGTTAATAAATATCTCGCATTGCTCTTCAAAGCGTTAATTAACGTATAACTTAAACGTAGATATTTCCAATCCGGCCATAAATAAGAAACAGCTAATCCGGCAATAAAACAACCTATTAAAGTATCAATTGCTCTCGGTAAAGTAGCCGAAGCAATATCAACTCCAATAATATCAAAGCTCATTAATACCTGAATAGTAATAAAGAAAGTGGAAAAACTGTAATTATTGGTGCGGAAAAAGAAGAATAAAGTACTAGCAATCACCACAATTCCCAATTTACTTTCCAAACTAGTGGAAAAATAAGGTAATAATGAGCCGACTAATACACCTAAAATCGTGCCAATAATACGCTGTCTAAGTCGTGCTTGAGTAGTCGTATAATTCGGCTGGCACACAAAAACAGCTGTTAATAAAATCCAATATCCGCGCTCAATCGGCACATTATTAGCAATTAGGCAACATACCGTTACCACAATTGTTAAACGCACTGCGTGTCTGAATAGTTGAGATTCAAATGTACATTGATTTTTAATTACCCGAAAAATATTGGCCAATCCAGTAATACGATCCTGATGAATACGCCAATTAACTGTTGTTGTATCAATGTCTTTTGCTCTTGCATCTAAACGAGATAATTGCTGCTCTATTTTATGGAAACTCTCCAATAAAATATTAAGATTACTCAAATGTTCACAATGAGGAAATTGTTGTTGAAAATGTACATAAGACTGTTGCAACTGTTCAAACGCATATCTGAGTTTTTTATGATAAATAAAGTTTTCATTTTTCTGTAGATGTTTCGCAAACGCCTTGCATATTTTAGCTTGTAACTCAATTAAATAACGAATTCTAAAAATCAAATCACTATATTTCATATCTTCCAATAATTTTGGATAATCAAAATAGTTTGAATTAATTCTTTCGTGAATATCTTGCGCAATAAAATAACTATTAATCAATCTTAATGTTGTATTAGACACATAACCGCCGGAGGAGCGATAAAATAATGCACTTCGACAAAGATTAAAAGCCTGAACCACTTTACTGTTTGTCATCACCAATCGAGTTTGATATCGATCCAAATCCAGCTCTCGATTATCTGGATTAAATAACTCTGCTTTCGCCTGTAAATATTCTGCAAGTGATAAATAGGCTTTAGCTAAATTTTCTTGCACGGGTCGCAAAGGGAAAACCAGATAAACCAACATTGTTAAGAAGCTGTATAAAGATGTACCAACTAAAATAAGCAGTGGATTAATAAACCAAATTTGATTCGGATCATAAGCAAGAATAGTATAAAGTGCGACCACTAAACTACCGAAGGCAATCGTATTATAACGTTGTCCAATTGCACCTAACATTGTGAATAAAAAAGTTAAAATCGCCATTATTAAAATAAATAAATAATGATCGACAAAGGTAATTTGAATAACTAAAGAAGAAATAGCAAAGGCGATTAATGTATAAAACAGATTTTTTAATCTGCCACTTAAACGATTATCTAAATCAACCAAGCCACCGGCAATTGTCCCCAATATCAAAGGCATACTGACTGAAGCAATATCAAAATACCAAACAATTATTGAAACAATATTCACTGCTAAAAAAATAGGAATAATGGCAATAACCTTGCTATTTAACCAATTTGTATTTATTTTTTTTATTATTTGATAAATCATAATTCTATTTTTTAATCAAAAAATTTATTTTGTTTTAAAAAATTCGCATACTCTTTATCCACCACCCGTTGTCCAACCGGAAAGAGTGAAATACGAACCAATTTAAAATGCATAATGCCGGTCGGTATGCCGATAATAGTTAAACATTGAGTTACACCGACAATAATATGCATTATTGCCAACCACCAACCAAACAGAATAAACCAAATAATATTTAATACCGAACCTAGTCCATTCATTATCGGATGTTGCGGTTCAATCTGATTAATATGCACAATATCGTGACCAAAAGGGACTAGTGATAATTTAAAAATTTCCCAACAACTGCGCGTATAAGGTAATGTAACAATTAACATTGCACTAACAAAAGAGGCGATTAGCCATCCTAATGAAGTGGCAAAACCGCCCAATACAAAATTTAAAAGATTAAAAATAAAATTCCACATATATTATTTCAAGCGCTCCGTTAAATAACCTTGATAATCAGGAATCTGAATTTCTGTTTCTTGCGTGAACAATGGTGATGAAATTAAAAAATTAGCGGAAGCTTTGGTAATTGCGGTTGGAATATTCCAAACAGTAGCAATACGCATCAATGCTTTCACATCTGGATCGTGTGGTGCGGCATTCATCGGATCCCAGAAAAAAATTAAAACGTCTATTTTCCCTTCGGCAATTAATGAACCTATCTGTTGATCGCCACCCATCGGTCCACTCAATAGACTATGAATATTAAGCCCCGTTTCTTTTTGAATAAGATGGCCTGTCGTTCCAGTAGCCACTAAATGATGTTGTGATAATTGTTGCTGATGAGTTTTACACCACAAAATCAAATCCTGTTTACAATGGTCGTGTGCAACCAAAGCTACTGTTTTCTGCTGCGCCAATTTTCTGGTTGTTTGTTGCATAAATGACTCCTTTTGATAAAAATAAAGCGGACAAACTGCCCGCTTATTTTACCTTAAATCAATAACTAACCCTATAGGATTATTTTCCTTGTGCCCATTTTAAGAAACGCGCTTGAGTTTCTTTGTCAGCCTGTTGATACCAATATTGCAACATTTGTTCTGCAACATTTTCACCTTGAACGGTAATTTTCGCTTTAGTTGCTTTTGCGCCTGCCGCAGTCGGAATCGCTGCCGGCATACTGACTGAAACTAAATTAGGTACAGCTGCCACACCTTGGGAGGCATTGTATTCTGCTAAGTCTTCCGCAATACGAGTATCAGGAAAAATACCGGTTTGTTTAAGAATATCTTGTTTGCTTACCACAGTTTGATCTGCACTGGTTTTTACTACAATTTTTGGATCTTTAGCAAACATATTTGCGTTACGCATATTATCTAAACGCGGTGCGCTAATCACTAAATCCTGATTGCCTGCTTGGAAAGTTACAATAATAGGATCAGATTCAAATAGCGTTTTATCTGAACCGTTATCAACTACTTCAGATACACGAACAACAACTTGGTGCTTGTTGTTATCATTAATATTAAAACTGTTTTGAGATTTTGTAAGAGAGGATTTTGCTTTTTCACCATCAATGGCAAGAAGAGAAATGTTTGGTGTTACGGTTACAGTTGCTGCCAAACTGCTCATTGAAACGGTTGCGGCGACACAGGCCAATGCAAAACGTGATAATTTCATGTACACTCCTAGTAAAAGTTAAAGCCGGTTTAAGAGGTTATTATCTTATGCCATTTCTTTTTAAAAGAACATAAAAATTTGGAGGGTTTCGTATGAAAACACAACAATTTATCGTTTATGGTCATGTTCAATGTGTTGGTTTTCGTTATTTTACTTACCGCGAAGCGCAACGTTTAGGTATTTTCGGTTGGGTTAAAAATCAAAATGACGGCAGCGTTGCCGTGTTGGCACAAGGCACGGAACAACAACTTGCTGCCTTTCAACAGTGGCTACAAAAAGGTCCGAAAACCGCTAATGTTTCCCATTTGGAATGTTTTCCGATAACGGAGCAAGAAGCTTTAGAAGAGTTTCGTATTTTGCACTAATTAACGCTCATTTTACTTAAT
Organism: Gallibacterium sp. ZY190522; assembly: GCF_054166015.1. NCBI lineage: Bacteria > Pseudomonadati > Pseudomonadota > Gammaproteobacteria > Pasteurellales > Pasteurellaceae > Gallibacterium > Gallibacterium sp. ZY190522. The sequence continues at coordinate 644,537 of NZ_CM135118.1, read as the reverse complement.
TGGCGATCTTTCCATTTATTAATTATCACAGCAAAGATAAAAAGTATAGCTTGGGTCAATACAATCGTTGCGCCAGTTGCACTATCAAGATGATAACTGATGATAATTCCGCCAATATTGGATAATAATGCGCTTCCTATCGCAATCAATAACATTGTAGAAAAACGTTTACTCAATAAGTAAGCGGTAATTCCCGGTGAAATCAGCATTGCAACCACCAAAATCACACCGACAATCTGCATCGCCAGCACGATTGACAAAGATAATAACGACAACAAACCATAATGCAAAAAAGTAGTATTTAATCCCATCACTTTTGCCTGCACAGGATCAAAACAATAAAGCAACAAATCACGCCATTTACTATAAATCAGCACTAAAATCACCGCTCCAATCACTAGCATTTGCCACATCTGTCGACGATCAATGCCCAAAATATCACCAAATAAAATATGAGTAAGATGTTGATTAGTCTGTACCTGACCGAACAAAACCAAGCCGAAAGCAAACATTCCAGAAAATACAATGCCCATAATAGTGTCTTCTTTCAAACGTGCGTGATTTTTCAAAAAACCGATACTACTAGCACAACCAATTCCAGCTAGAAAAGCGCCTAACGTCAATGGTAAATTAAAGATAAAAGCCAACACAATACCTGGCAAAACTGCATGTGAAATAGCATCTCCCATCAATGCCCAACCTTTTAATACCAAATAACAAGACAATACTGCACAGATTGTCGCAATCATTAAAGCAGTTATCAATGAAACCTGCATAAAGGGATATGAAATTGATTCAATTAACCAAGCCAACATTGTGATCTCCTAATGTTTCCGGCTAACGTGATAATAACGTTGCGTAAAAAAGCCGTATTTCGGCGAAAAAGCAAAAGCCAACAAAAACAGTAATGTTTGTAGAGTAACAATAATGCCACCGGTTGCTCCGTTCAGATAAAAACTTAAATAAGCCCCCAAACCACTAGTGAAAAAGCCGAAAGCAACCGCAATTTTCAGCAAAATTTTAAATTTATAGGTTAAGAGATAAGCTGTCGCTCCCGGCGTCACCACCATTGCGATTACTAAGATCGCACCAACGGTTTGCAAAGCTGCAACTATGCAAGCACTCAACAAAGTAAAAAACAGTACTTTTAATGCTATTGGGTTTAATCCACTCGCCTTCGCTTGAATTTCATCAAAAAAGACAAGTAATAAATCTTTCCAAAACAGCAATAACAAAATAAAACTGACCGTCAGAATTATCACAACTTGCCATACATCACTGTCAGCAATACCCAAAATATTACCAAGAATAATACTTTCTACATCCACCGAAGTAGGATTTAATGAAATCACAAATAACCCCAAAGCCAAAAAGGTGGTAAAAATAAAGCCGATAATGGCATCTTCACGCAATGGGGTAATCGCCTTTATCCATAAAATCGCCACTGCTGCCAAAATACCGGAAAAAAACGCACCAATCGCATACGGTAATGACAACGCATAAGCAATCGCCACGCCAGGCACTACCGAATGCGACAAAGCATCTCCGATCAATGACCAACCTTTTAACATTAAATAAGCAGATAAAAAGGCACATACGCTGCCAATCGCCGCACTAACCCAAATCGCTTTAAACATATAATCATATTGAAACGGCTGTATCAGCAGATCCCACATATTATTTTCCTTTTTTACGATTGAATAATGTTGCCGGCGGCTCATTTTTTGTTTTACCATAAAACACCGCTGCCTTTTCATCATCTGTTAACACAGTCACCGCTCGTTCATCACCGTCTTCGTGTAAATGTTCGCTGTGCAACTTGATATATCGCAACACACCACTGAACACTTTTTCCAGATTTTCCTGCGTAAAAGTGGTTGCCGTCGCACCACTGGCAATAACAGTTCGATTAATCATTACCACCTGATCACAATAATCCGGCACGCTACCTAAATTATGTGTTGACACCAAAATTAAACGCCCTTCCTCGCGTAACTGCTGTAATAAATTAATAATAGCCACTTCTGTTTGCACATCTACACCAGTAAAAGGCTCATCCAACAAAATAATCCGGCTTTGCTGAGCTAATGCTCTCGCTAGGAACACCCGTTTTTTCTGACCACCAGAAAGCTCTCCAATTTGGCGATTTTTCAAATGAGTAATATCCATTCTTGCCATCGCCTGTTCAACTGCGACTTTATCTGTTGCTTTTGCCATCCGCAAAAAATTCATATGTGCATAACGCCCTTGCATCACCACATCGTAAACAGAAATCGGAAATTGCCAATCTACCTCTTCACTTTGTGGCACATAGGCGACAAGATGTTGCTTCAGTGCTTGTTTAACACTTTTATCACATAATCTAATCTGCCCTTGTTGTGGTGTAATTAATCCCATAATGCTTTTAAACAGTGTTGATTTTCCACTACCATTTACACCAATTAAGGCACAAATAGTGCCACCCTCAAGATGAAATGACATTTGTTGAATTGCCATATGTCCGTTGTTATAACGTACACTAATATTATCAACTACCAAAGAAGCTAAATCAGTCATTCTGTTTAAATCCTTTTGTTATTGTGTTAACTGTGACTGTCAATAAATCAAGAAACGTCGGCACCGCACCATCCGGCTGCGAAAGTGAGTCAACATAAAGTACCCCACCATAATTCGCACCAGTTTCTTTCGCAATCTGTTTTGCTGGCTTATCGGAAATGGTGCTTTCACTAAAAATCACCGGCAATCGATGTTTACGCATCTGTTCGATAACGTGACGAATTTGCTGCGGAGAGCCTTGTTGTTCAGCATTAATCGGCCACAAATATAATTCAGAAAAGCCATAATCTTTAGCTAAATAACTAAATGCGCCTTCACTGGTGACTAACCAACGTTTTTCTGTAGGAATAAAAGCCAACTGCCGTTGAAATTGCTTATCTAATTCAATCAGTTTTTGTCGATAAACCGCTGCATTATGGTTGTAATTATCTTGATGTTGCGGATCATATTTCACCAATGCTTGACGAATATTCTCCACATAAATCATTGCATTTTTCGGCGACATCCAAGCGTGCGGATTGGCAAAACCTTGATAAGGCCCTTCGTAAATGGACAAAGGTTCAACCCCTTCACTAACAATTACACTAGGCACATTAGGCAAATTATTGAAAAAACGCTCAAACCACTGTTCCAAATGCAAACCGTTCCATAAAATCAACTGCGCATCCTGTGCTTTAACAATATCTTTTGGTGTCGGCTGATAATTATGAATATCTGCACCCGGCTTAGTAATCGACTCCACAATAGCACTGTCACCGGCAACATTTTGTGCAATATCCCGAATAATAGTAAATGAAGTAATCACTTTAAACGGTTTCGCCATTGCTAGTGGTGCAATCAACAAAAAAATCAATAATAATGCTTTTCTTAACACCTCATTTCTCCTTATCTTCAGATTAACTTTCACTATCCTACCACAACGATTTCTATTTGAGAATAATTCTCAACTACAAACATTTCGCTGGCTTAGGCAAACCTGCTAATTTTGTTGCCTGTTTTGCCGGCCCATCAGGAAATAAACGCTGTAAATAACGGCTATTCCCTTTGTCTTCTCCCAATTTCTGCGCCATTGCTTTAACTAACATCCGGATAGCTGGCGAAGTTTTATATTCTTGATAAAAATCACGCACAAAATGGATCACTTCCCAATGAGCTTCAGTCAATGTCAATGCTTCACGCTCTGCCAATATTTCAGCCAAAGCGGGAGTCCAATCCTCACTATTTAATAAATAACCCTGTGCATCCAATTCAATTTTTTTACCGTTAAAATCTAACTGTGCCATAATATTCCTCTGTTTTTTAGTTATTGTACAAAATTCTATGTTCAATAATGGATTAAATTACCTATCGTTACAATTTACAAGCCATAAAAAAACCGCATCGATTGATGCGGTTTCTGTTACTCACTTAATATTAATCACGATTAGCGGATAAGATATTGAGCAAGCTGACAAAAATGTTATAAAGCGAAACATAAATGCTGACTGTTGCGCGAATATAATTGGTTTCTCCACCGTGAATAATATTACTGGTTTCCAATAAAATAGCGCCACTTGAGAACACAATAAATAAGGCACTAATCGCTAAATGCAATGCCGGAAGATTAAAAATCAAACCAGCAATCATACCAACAACTAACACAATAAAAAGCGAAAACATCATACCGGAAAGGAACGACATATCTTTTTTCGTTGTTAAAACATATGCTGAACAAGCAAAAAAGACCAATGCTGTACCACCTAATGCAGTAACAACAAGATCACCTAATCCTTGGCTGACATAAATATTTAAAATCGGCCCTAAGGTATACCCTAAAAATCCGGTAAAAGCGAATGTAACTAAAATACCTAAACCGCTGTTGGCGAATTTATAAGTTAAAAATAACAAACCATAAAATCCGACCAACATCACAATTAACCCCGGATATGGCAAATTAAACGCCATTGATAAATAAGCGGTTAACGCGGAAAACGCAATTGTTAACGCCAATAAAAAATATGTGTTACGCAATACACGATTGGTACTCAACACTGAAGAAGCGCTTTCTCGGGTATCAATAACAATTTTTTGTTGCATAAAGTTCAGTCTCCTTAACTATCCAAAAATAACCTGATAACGGTAATAATTTCAACATTAAAAGTCAATCAAAATAGGTGTAATAAAAGCATAAAGTGTAAAAAAAGCACATAAAGCTCAAAAAGCGTGCTATCAAACCTATTTTTACAAATTTTTATTTACTCGCTCTCTGAACTATACTATATTTCACATCGCTGAAAACAAGCTATCCTGCGGAGGAATGGTCGAGTGGTTGAAGGCACCGGTCTTGAAAACCGGCGAGGATTTACGTCCTCCAAGAGTTCGAATCTCTTTTCCTCCGCCATCAAGATTTCTTTTAAGGCTGTATGGTAAGTCTAGAAAAATCAATAACTTACAGCCTTTCTTTTTTCTTCCTGAACACTATTAAAAACCTCATTTTTAGCATCACTAAGATCGGCAATGATTTGAGTGTTTGACAAAAATTTGACAGTGTTCGCATAGTTCAATAAATGCTCAACATTCAAATGTGCATAACGCTGTACAATTTCTATTGTTTCCCACCCTCCAAGCTCTTTCAATGTTAAAAGCGGTGTTCCGCTTTGCACGTGCCAACTTGCCCAAGTGTGCCGTAAATCGTGAAAGCGAAAATCACTGATACCAGAAAGGGCTAAGGCTTTTTCAAAACAGTAACGATTAATATCGTTTAACCGTTTTCCATTGCCATTATGAAAGATATATTTTGATTTTCTTGTCAGCATTTTTCTGCGTAACAGGTTTATTGCCTCTTTATTTAATGGAATTGAACGCTCAATACCATTTTTAGCAATATCACCAGATATAATCGCAATACTGTGACTTAGATCGACCTTGTCCCACGTAAGCGAAAGAATTTCGCTTTTTCTTGCACCAGTCATCAAAGCAAAAATCACAACATCTTTCATCCATTGCGTGCCTTTTTGGCTTTTTGATAAATTATTAATTAATCGCCGTGCTTCTTCCTGTGAAATCCAACGCACCCTTTTTTTCGGCTCAACGTTTTTTTCAACATAGGGAATAACATCAATCCAACCGGCTTGCCGCGCTAAATTCAACGCTCTCATAATCGAACATCTATAACGATTTTGTGTTGCAGGCGAAATTGCTTTGCCAGTATTACGATTAATTTTCGGCAATTTATTTAAAATATCATCAGCCGTTATATCACTTAGTTTTTTACATCCTAAAGCTATTCGCCAGTAAGCTGCGTGACTAACTTTTGTTTCAAAATCCCTTTGATTGGCGGACATTTCTAATAGTTTATCTAGTGCATCATCTACAGTATATTCAGGCTTTCGACCTAGTTTCTGCCTTTCCCACGTTTCCAATTTTGCTTTATCGTGCAAATGCTGCGCTAAAGCCTTGTTAGTGGTTTGACTAGAAAACCTTACTCTTTCGCCGTTCACCATAAAATTGATATACCAGATACCAGTTTTAGCGTCTTTTTTAATCGACATAGTTAATTCTCCTTGTTTTTGTCGACCGTACGCTACCTAGTCGTTTTTTATTTTCGTAATTACACGCAAGTTCTTCAAGATCTTTTTTCTTCACTCGCCAAAATCTTGTACCTGCAGGTTTGAAAAATCCCCAGTTATAAAGATTTTTACGTACTGTATTTTCACAGCATTTTAAGTAACTTGCGGCTTCCGCAATAGTCAAAATTTGTTCCATAAAACCACCTTTTAATTAGCCATAAAAAAAGCACCTATTTTTTTAAGGTGCTTTATATAAATAATCTGATAATCGCTTCCCTATCCAACGCATCACTGGAACTGCCATAGAATTTCCTATCGCTTTATATCGAGGTGAATCAGGGCATTGCTCTATAGGTTTATTTCTATATGGAATTTTCGTCCAATCATCTTTAAATCCTTGTAATCGTTCACATTCTTTCGGGGTTAGTTTTCTTACAACCGTATCTAGTAATACGCCGTGGACATCTGTTGCTGTTAGGGTATAGCTTACGCCTGTTTCATCAAAACCTTTTCCGTTACCGCCATTATGCGGCTTTCTTCCGATAGTGTTTCCGGCGATAGCTACGCACGGAACATTGTTTCCACCTGTTCCCATTCTAGCTTTCAGCGTCGGCGATACTGTTTTATCTGACAATCGAACTGCTTCAGTACCTTTTATCTCAAATAACACGTTCTCTTGTCCATTGTTGCGTCCCAAGCAATGTGCTTTATTTTTAGCAACGATTGGATCTTGCGTTCCGTGTATGACAAGCGTTTCACTACCACCACTTAAAGCTCCTCCAGACCTTCTTAATGTTCCGCTTAGGCTTGACTGGCGATATGTTCCAAAGCTACTTTCAATGTAGGCGGTAGTATCTTCCCTCTCATCTCTGCTCTGCGTAATATCCCTTTGCACGCTATTGAGCTCAATGAGTATTTCGGCAACGCTTCTGGCTCTAGCACTTGCCACAACGAACACTCTTTTACGTCGTTGGGCAACTCCGAAATATTGAGCATCAAGCGTTCTCCAGACAATGGTTCTTTTTGAATGCACATAACCAGCGCTTGACCATTTTCTCCCTGTAGGTTGTAATGGCTCTGGTTCTTGAGCCAGTCCAGCCAAAAAGTGTCCGAAAGCATTGTCCTTTGTGGATAAAACACCTGGTACGTTTTCCCACACGATAACGCACGGGGGTTCTCCTCTATGAAATCTGACATAATCAATCGCCTCTAAAATACGAATAAAAATTAAAGCTAAACTCCCTCTTTCATCGTTAAGAGAATTTCTTTTCCCCGCCAACGAAAATGCCTGACAAGGCGTGCCACCAACCAATATATCAGGTGCCGGAACTTCTCCTGAGAGTATTTTTTCCGGCAACATAGTCATATCCCCTAAATTAGGGACATCTGGGAAATGGTAATTAAGAACTGCGCAAGGGAAAGGTTCAATTTCACTAAACCATAACGGCTTAGCGAAATCGTGCCAAGCACAAGTTACAGCTTCAATTCCTGAACAGACCGATCCGTAAGTAAACATAAATAAATTTCCTTTTGATAATAAAAAAAGCCTAGTTTTTTAATCTAGGTTTTAAATTGACATCCTCCCCGCCCTAAAGGACGGGGATTCCTACCAGTGCCCATTTCAAACAATAGGCTACTCTCGGTGGGTTCTTGTTGCTGACCTCTCAATGAAGTTCACTTCACAAGCTCGACGGCTGTGTCCCAGCCTGATATTTTTACGCTTGGACGATGACTCGTCCACGCCCCAATACATTTAACGCTCCAACGACATCCGCATTTTCTGTGTAGCCACATTCTATACACTCAAAATCAGCCTGTGTTTGGCGATTTTCCTTTGCGGTATGACCGCAATTCGGGCAACAGCGACTGGTATTTTGTGGCGGAACTGCCACTAAAAATCCCCCATTCCAAATGGTCTTATAGTCTAGCTGTCGTCTAAACTCGAACCAAGATTGATCCAGTATCGAACGGTTTAAACCTGATTTCTGTTTCACGTTTTTACCGTTTTCTTCTACCGTACCTTTCGCTGATCTAGACATATTCGACACCTGCAAATCTTCAACGTAAATCATAGCGTGGTTTTTGCTGATTTTGCTTGAAGTTTGGTGCAAGAAGTCTTTGCGACAATTGGCAATTTTGTGGTGCAATTTGGCGATTTTCGCCTTTAATTTCTGCCAGTTTTGACTAAATTTAACTTTGTTTTTAAGTTGGCGTTGAAGTTTCGCCAGTTTACCTTTATAGATTTTAAAAGCGTTTAATGGCTCAAAATATTCACCATTTGAAAGCGTAGCAAAACGTGCAACACCCATATCTATGCCGATTTCTCCGCCTTTGTGTGTTGGGATTTCGTATTCAAATTCGGTTTGAATGCTGACAAAAAAGCGACCGCACTTGTGGCTAACGGTTACATTTTTGATTTCGCCGATGACATCACGGCTATTGCGGTAGCGAACCCAGCCAATTTTTGGCAGATACAAACGGTTATTTTGTTGTTCCAGTTTGCAACCCTGTGGAAAGCGAAAGCGTTCTTTCAAGCCTTTTTTCTTAAATTTTGGGAAGTCTGCTCGCTGTTGAAAGAAGTTTTTAAACGCTTTTTCAAGGTCTTTTAACGACTGTTGCAGCACTTGCGAATGACATTCTTTAAGCCAAAGTAGCTCTTTTTTCCATTGCGGAAGCAAGTTAGCGATTTTGGTGTAACTGAACTTGAAGCTGTTATCTTGCTCGTATTGCTCATTCTGCCAAGCCAACGCCCGATTAAACACAAAACGAGAGCAACCACAGAACTGTTTAATTCTGCGGATTTGGTTGCCGTTTGGCATTATCTCGAACTTAAAGGCTTTGCGTAGTTGCATTGACAAGGTTTAGAATGTAAGTTTTCAACATTTTACACTTGGTCTATGCAAAAAGAAAATGATTAGGAAGAAAAACTACCCGAACATCCGCAAAAAACTTTGGGGTAATCAGCTGTGGTCTCCGTCTTATTTTGCAGGGAGTTGTGGTGGCGATCCAATTTCCATTATTCGCCAATACATTGAGCAACAACAAACACCTGATTAGTTAGGTTTGAAACGGCTTACGCCGTTTGTGCCTTATATCTCCGCCCTGAAGGACGGAGTTTTACGGCACGAGTCTGATAAAAATTCGCTTTTCTCATTAAATTCAATCAATTATTCTATTACCTCAACTTCAAGCATTTCATCACGCACAAATAAATCTTTTTTAAATTTAACTAATTTAATACCACATTCACCGATTGCGAAACCATCTGTATCAGAAAATAGTTTATTTTCCAAATATTCTTCGCTTCGCCAATCTGAATCATTAAAATTAGCTAATGCTGTTGTCGCATTTTTTAAAAAATAATCCAAGTGTTCGTTAAAATTATCCTCTTCATTAGGCAAGCCTCTCCAAAAAGTATTCATTTCTATAATAGCGTCTTGAACAGTTTTAATTCCTTTTGAAAAATCTTTAAATTCAAAATCTATTTCCCAAACCGCCTCAAGTTAAAAATCGCTATAATCTATTAGGCTTACTTTATATCTTGCTTTCATTATTTTTCCTCATTTATACTCGTTCAATTAAATAAACTTCTCCAAATCAGGCTTGAAGTAATCTTACCCTCGCCTTGGATTTGGTGAGTTTTTGCATTGAGGTTTTCCTAAGATTATACTGGGAATTTAAAAAACAAAAGCCAATGTGTGTTATTGGCTTTACCTGATTTATGCCCAATTAGCGGTTGATGTCCGATAGCTTTAATAATTTCACTGACTGTGATTTGCGTTTCATTCCACTTGAAAACGAGCGTGCCGTAGTCATCAAGCACACGCATACATTCATCAAAACCTTTTTTGAGCTGTGTTTGCCAGTCTTTGTTTAGACGGCCATACTTTTTCACGAGCCAGCTATTATCACCACCTTCCTTTAAATGTGGTGGGTCAAAGATGACAAGTTTGAATGATTTATCGGGGTAGGGCATATCGGTGAAATCGTGGATAACGTCAGGATTTATCTCAAGTTTGCGGAGCTTATCCCTATCTTTCATTGTGGTTTCAAGCCGTCTATTATCGGCAAACAACACATTCGGATTTTGCTTGTCGAACCAAAACATACGGCTACCACAACAGGCATCTAAAATAAGTTTCTGCATAATTTATTCCAAATAAAAAGCCTAACTTGCTAGGTTAGGCTTGATTTTGCGGTAGTTCTGGTAGCGGTTGCCAGTGGGTAACTTCAACTGTTTCATCTTCACAAACTCCAGAAAAATTAACAGGAGAAAACCAATACTCTCCGTCTTGCGATTCTCTAGATACGATAATAATTAATTCTTCATTGTCAACAATACACCTACCTAATACTTCAGTTTCGAAAGGTGGAAGTTTTTCATTTATATCAATCCAACCAGAATTATTTTTATTAGTTTCTTCACAAGAACCATCTTTATACTCAACTTTATAATTAAGCAATGCTTTAGCCATTGCTTCAGCTTCTTCTTTCGTTTTAAAAACTAAACCTTGTTCAATTAAACGTTTATCTATTTCAAAGTGATAACGCAGGCATCTTTCAAAAGTCATATTTGAAGTATCAAATGCTACATACCAATAAGATTCGCCATCTACCCACGTTTCTTCTGTTACTGGTTCAGATACTTCAATACCGTTGATAAAACGTTTTGCTTTCGGTTTTTCCCACATTCCGACAATATCCACACCACTTTTATTACCTGTCCACGCCCGTCCATCTTCCATAACTTGAGCATAATGCCCGTCTTCTAACACAATAATTAAAGGGTACTCGCCTTTATAATTACTTACTTGACGTAAGTCAGCCACTACTGTTGCTACTAGACCGTTGCGTAATTGCACTGGCTCTTTAGTTAACGCATCAGCTAAATTAAACGGTTTCATAATTAAATCTCCTCTATTTTAAAATTTATTTTCAAACCTAACTCATCTATTTCAAATGATTTAATTTTTCTCATTAAAATAAACAAGTCATCATCAACATAGCCTTTATTAAAATAATGAACAGTTTTAAGTTTTCCATTCATTAAATTAATATAGATTATAGTATGACTAGGTGCGCCGGTTTTACTGTAACTAACATCCTTATAATTTTCATACCGCAATGGATACCAAAAACCAAATAATCTATACCACAACCTTTCAAAGATTTTAAACATATTTCCCAACCTATTTAAAAAATCTTATTTAATAAACATATTTAGCAGATATGTTTATTTTTTTCTACTTAATAAACATTTATATAAATCATAATCTTCACCAATTTTATAGTTATTCATTAAATATTTACTTAAACCTTTAAATAGACCTTCAACATCTAAGCAATCAGTAGTTCCGTCATCTTTTTTGCTATAAAACTTAATAAATTCAACAAATTCTTTTTCATTCCAAAATTCTTTATTTTTTAATTTCTCTAGCGGAACTCTCCACTGGTGCAATCTGCCGACTGACCATCTATCAAAATCCTTATAAGACTCACTAATATCAATAATTAAGTAGCCTTTATATTCGTAAAAACGCCAATAATGCCCACGACCTTTAAGACAAAAGTGATTAATGCGGTACATATCTGAGCTTGTTTTCAATTTTGATTTTTTACACCAGTATTTAAAACGTTTAAATATTTCTCTTCTTTTAAAAGATACTTTCTTTTTCATAAATTCATCCATTAAATTAATAAAGCATTTCAGAAAATAAAAATTTTGTGTTATAGCCAATATCAAATTTAATTTGATTGTTCTCTTTGGCAATTTTAAAGGCTTCTTCCCTGCCAACAAATCTACCTTTATTAGTGATAAAGCCTTGTTCCAATTCCTCTAATTCACGATCTGATTTAATACTCTCTAAAACCTCTCTGCCATCAGGTGAATAATGTCTTACCATAGGGACAATTAATTCAACGCCGTTACGGTTTAAATTAATTTCCCTTTGCGTTCGTTCGATAAATTTGATTGCGGCGCATACAATTAATTCAGGTTTTTTCTCTGCCATACTTACTCCTTAATTTTTGCCATCGTTTCAGCAAAGCGGATTGTTTCTTTCTCAACCGCTTCTTGATTCCAATTAAATTCATTATCATCAAGGTGGAGAGTGTCAAACCCAAGTATGTGATAATTAATATTTTTTATTCCTAATCCCGGATATAATTCATCTAATATATTTCTTAAATCCTCTCTATGAAAATCAAATAAAGTCCTACCGAAAGTAATTCCGCCGTGAGGTGGCTCTAGGTCTTTGTCATATAATTCTTCATTAATTTCTTCATAATCTAATCCGTAACAAGGGTGCAAAATACCCAAAATAACATATCCATTGTGAGTACCTTTAGGATATATAGATAGAATTTCGTTATTTTCAACAATAAATGCGCCCATCACTTCATTATGTGGTTCCCAATTTAATTTTTTAACTCTTAACATTTATTTTTACTCCTAAATAAAAAGCCGCATTTAGCGTCTTATTTATTGATAAACATCTCTAATTCAGGTTTTTTATAATATTTCCCTTTTTTAATCTTTCCGTTCTCATCAAAAACTGGTTTACCGTTTTCAAATTTTGACCAGTTTGATTTATTCACTTCCGCCAAGGCTTTTTTAATATCAAACCCAAACATATGCGCTACTCCGATTGCGGTTACTATCTGGTCGCAAAGTGCATCTAGTAATTCAATTAATTTATAATCTGTCCAATCAATATTATCTAAAGTCTTCCACTCTTTATAAGATTGCGCATAAACATCAATATATTTTCCCAATCTCGGATTAAATACATTTAGCATTTCCGTCACTTCTTCTAAATGACAACCTATTTGAATCGCTTGATTTTCTTTTGTTGGCTGCGGAACGGCAACCTCAAACCATTCTTTAATTTTAGTTATAACTTCCGTATCTTTATTTCCTTTTTCAGAACTTACCCCATAAGAATTTAATAACTCTTTTTTTAATTCTTCTTTTTGCTCTGCCATTTTTTCAACAAGTGATTTTTCTTGTGCGTATGATTTTGTCACTGAAATAATATTTTTATTCTTCATCTTTATTTACCTCTTCCTCTCCGCCGAAAATATCTGCCAACGCCTCAAATAAACCTCTATATTCGCCCATCATATAAATTAAATCTGCATCGAAATCATCTTCTTTTTGTTTATTTCCCTCTAAATCAAGCGTTTGAAATGCTTTAAGGCTTTTTAAATTACCGTTTTTGCAAAGGGTAAAATAAATATCTTCACCTTCGCCCTTATATTCACATTTCACTGTCTGAACATAACGCCACCGCACTAATAAATCATTAACATCAATATCATTATCAGCATTAGATAATGTAATTAATTCACCGTCATCGCCTGATATTTTTAAATTATTTTTAGAAAATGTTATTTTTTCCTCATAACCACCTCCTAATAAAGAGTATTTAACTTTAACTGATATATCTTCAGTATATGCTAAAGGCGCAACCGGTAATTTTCCTAAACATTTTCTTAATAAGTGGAGTAAATCTTCTGCCTGTTTAGTAGAAGTTTCATCAATTAAAATATGGTTATTTTTTGTATCAATAATCATCCTAAAGTAGCGATATTCTTTAATTGCTTTAGCGGATAATCTGGCGACAATATCTTGTTTAATATTATCCCTTTCATCTTTGTTTAATTTTCTTGCTAAATCTTTTTCAAATTTTTCAACACGTTGATTAAATTCTTTATTAACCGCCGAGCTAGGAATTTTGATAAATTCTTTTTCTGCCGCAAGATAAATATAATCTTCTACCCTATGATATAGCTTTCCACATCCCTTAATTGGCTCAATAAAGCGCATTTTTTCTAAACCATCGCTTAATGCTTGCTCTAATACTTCATCTGATAAATTAATATCTTTGATAATTTTGTAACTGATAATATTTCTAAAATGTTTCACACCTTTCTCCTCATAATAAAAAAGCCTAGAATTTTCTAGGCTTTATTAATTTAATGTTTTCTTTTCCGTTTTCGTTGGATTATCTTTATCAAATCTAAACCTAACGTCTGCGCTTTCTATCTGATTAAATATATTAACCAGATACTGGTGATTTTCATTTAACTTTTTTATCACTTCAACTTCATTGCAAACTATCTCTATAAGCAAAGACATTTTTTCTTCAAGTAATTCAACCCTTTCATTTAAGTTCTTAAATGAATAAGCATAAAGTATAACAACAAGCGCTATCCATACGATAAAAATTATTTCAAAGCTAATATCTTTCATTCTCGCCCTCCTTAACAATTAAATATGGTGCGTGCGGAATTGCGCTAAACGCTGCTTTAGATAGTTCAGCAAATTTAAGCAATAATTCACATTGTGCCGTTTCAATGCTTCTATGTTGAGGTCTGGATTTAATCTTTTTGAGATTATCTAATTCCTCACTTAGTTTAATATCTAAATATTTAGCTTCATATTTTAACGCAAGCAAATCAATTTCTTTAATTTTCGCTTTATCACGTTGCGATAATTTCATAGCACGATCGAAACCAAAATAAAGATTAATTGCTTTTTCTATTTGCTCTTCAATTTCCTTAAATCCATACGGTTTTAATTGCGGTAATATATCGCCCGTGTAGGCTTCTGAAAAATCGTGCGCCAATACCCTTAATTTTAAATACGGCGACAAATTTAATTCCTCCGCAATTTCAGTACAAAATAATAAATGTTCTGCTACCGTAAAAATTCTCCTCCCTCTGCCATTAAAGCGATTGATTCTAGCCAAATTATAGACTATATCTGAAAGCCTAATTTGTTCAGGCTTAATATTTAATAAATCAATTTTAACACCTGAACGCATAATTATTTTATTATTCATTCATTCCCTTTTGATAAAATCCAAGATAAACATTCTCGCCAAGAATTATTATCAATTTTAAATTCTTCGCTATTATAAAGCTCTACACCCTCTTTAATATCTTCAGTAATTACTTTCTTAGCGTTATCGCTTAACTCATCCCAATATTGCTTTATATAGCCGATATTAAGTAGTGTCACATAGGTTTTTCTGGTTAAAGCGTATCTAACACTACAAATTAACATCCCTTCAAAATCAGGTTTTAAAAGCGTTATTTTATTTTCCATTATCTTTTTCCCTTGCCGTGGCAAAAATAGCAATCTGTAGTATAAGTGCTGCCATCATTCCTTTTTATTACTTCTATTCCTGTGCCTTCGCAATAAGTGCATTTTGGTGCATTTAATTCAGCTTTAAGATTAATAATTTTTTGCTTTAACTGCTCATTTTCATTTTTACTTAATCTCTTTTAATATTCCGGTGAAATAATAAATAAAATCCTCTGCCGCCTTTAGCGGTAACTTAATGAATTGGCTCTCACCATATTCATTATTATGAATAGAAATTCCTACTAATTTAGAATTAGTTTCATCATTAAGAATTTCTACATTAATCTCTTTTTCACATACATAAATGGTGAAATATTGACTTACCTCAATATTGACATCTACTCCGTAACCATTCATTATTTTCTCCTTAGTGCTTCTTTTTTAGTTCTTCTAGTAATTTTGTACCAAGATCCATTCTTATCGTGTTCCAAAATACATCTAGCTTTTTGTGTTCCATTTCTGCTGCCATTATTTTCTGTTTAGATAATCCTGCCATATAGTAAGCAATATGACGCAATTCTTCTTCTGTAGGCTCGACATCTCTGGTTTCAATGCCACTTAATCTTGATGCTTTCATTCCCAACGCTTTTGCCATCGTGCCTAATGTTACTTTTTTAACTATCCGCCAATGTCTTATTACATAGCCTAAATTGTTTACACTCATTCTTTCTCCTCATTATCAAATAATGACCATTGTTTAAAATTAAGTTTAATTTCATTATAAGACATACATCTTAAAGAAATGAATTTTAATAAAGCAATGATTAAATATTTTGTTTTAAATTCCATAAATTGTTTATTAAAGCTGTATTTATATAAAATAATATAAGTATTATCCATTCTCTTCATCCTCATCTTTTAAAAATACAATTAACGGTGTACTAGCATCACCGCCAGATAAAATAACCTGCTTAACAATTTCCTGTTCTGTAAGCCATTTCACAATTCTTTTAATTTCTTTCAAGCGCTCTTCTTTTCTCATCGTATATATCCCCACAAGTTAAATTCTTCTATTTTTCTATTCATTTCATTGCGTACCGCATTAACATAAGCATCAGTACCCTCAATATCAGAATAAAAATCCTTTAACCCTTTCTTAGTTAAAATACTCTCTATCTCTTCATCACAAAATTGATAAAGTTCATCGTATTTTTCTTCTGTTAAATGGTCGCATAACATAACAAACTCCAATTTTTATAATTCATTCCCACACTGTTTTACGTGCCACAGCTGGGTTCTAGGATTTTCTTTTCAGGCTCAAAGCTCTCTTCGGGTAAAAGTGCGGTCTTTTTTCTGCTTGTTTTCTTAATTTAAGAATATCTGCTTTTTGATTTTCGATAACTGTTTTCAAGCCAACAATAGTTTTATCGCGCTCTTCAATTATTTCCTGATATTCTTTACTTAATTCACTAACTTTTTCTGCAACTTTTCTTTCGAGGTAAATAAAATCATCTCTAAGCACCCGTTCAGCTAATCGTTTTATAATCTTCATACTCTCTCCTTTTCTCCTCCAAATTCATTGAGCAATCTCTTAGTTAATTCTGCTAACGTTGCCGTCATCAATAAGAAATCCGCGTCAAAGCGTTGAGCAATATCTTCTTTGGCAATGTCATCATTTTTCTCTTTGATTTCATCAGCAAATTTAAGGCGTTTGAGTGTGCCATCTTCGCAAAGCACAAAACTTAAATTTTCTTCCCAGTCTAAAGCTATTTTCGTAACAACTTTTCCTGCTTCAAGTAATGAGTAAACTTCATTGCTATTTAAATCTTGCCGCTTAAATTTAGCTATGCCATCTTCTGTTAGCCCCATCAATTCAGCCTCTTCTAGCACGGTTAGCCAATCAGGTGCTTCATTAAGCCAGCTTGTCATAATGAGCGATGGGTCATTGGCAAAAGCAAGTGGGATAACAGGCAAAGAGCCTAGGGATTTTCGCAATAACGCTAACGCATCTTCTGCCCGTTTTGCTGAGCCTGCGTCCACATAAATCAACCGGTTTTGCGTATCAATCCAAAGTGCGGTCTGTGTGCTACGCGTAAAAGCCTGTGGTAGTAAGGTGGCAACAACGTCATCTTTAATAGATAACCGTTCTAATTTTCTTAGTTTGCGTTCTTCTTTCTTCTCAAGTTCATTGACCCTCCGTTCCAGCTCTTTTGTTACAACCTGATTCGGCAAGATTTTTACTTCTCGCTGGGCGACAAGTAAAATTTGTCCGTTAGCCTCAAGGCAGAGTTGTTCGCTCGTGCTAAGTGGTGCAATCCAGCCAAATTTACTTGCCTCACTACTACCGCAAGGCGTAAATTCACACGCCTCAAGTTGGCTTGAGAGGTTGGAAAAATCCATCGCTTTTGTTAAGCGGTAAATCATTGTGTTTTTAAACCAAAACATTTTTTATCTCCTAAATATATGCACCTGTTAATTCTTCGAGTAATTTCACAAGATTTGTTTTTTCACCTTGCAAGTTCTGCCGTTCTCGTATTGCCTCAATAGCAACGAAATGTAAATTGCCACAGTTGCAACGGAAAAATTCTTGCAAAGGAATATCAGGCATAAAATCAGAAAGGTCTAAGTCGTCAATGTCAATATCTACATCAACATAGGTATCAATATTGACGGTACGAGTAATTATTTTCCCCATTTTAACTGCTCCTTAGCGGTTCGCTGTCATATTCTGAGTTTCTATATAATCCACAACCGACACACTTACCGCTTGCTGTGGCTCAAATTGCTTGCCGGTTGCTAATTGAGCGTAGCCGATAATGTCGGCCCAGTGGTCGGGAAAATTTTCATTGCCATTGCAAATTCTTGTTACTTTAGCTTGTATCATTGTCATTGCGTAAGCTGCCACTTTATTTCGCTCAAACAACTGACTATCAATAATTGGCTTCATCAGGTGATAAAAGGTTTCTGCACCGCTGATAAAGTCGCCGTGCGTTTTGGCCCGTTCGTTGAGTAGGTCTGTGTTCATTGTTCGTGTACCTCTAATAAATCTTCATTTAATACAAACCCATCATAAAAGCTAGTTAATTTAATCCCACATTCTCCGACGCAAAACCCTTCTTCTTTGCCGAATAGGTATTGTATTAAGTCATCGGTTTCCCATAGTGTGGTATTGTTATAGATATAATGGATTTTCAATGTTGCGTATTTTAAAAAGTAATTTAAATGCTCGTTAAATTCGTCATCTTCATCGGGAGAATCTGACCAAAACTGATTAATATAGATAATGGCTTGCTCGACAGTTTTTATTCCTTCTTCTTTTAAAAGATCAGAAAAGTCTTTGAAGTCAAAATCTATTTCCCAGCTTGCGCTTAGCTCTAGGTCAGAAAGATCATTCAGCTGCACTTCATAGCATTTTTTCATTTTTGCCTCGTAAAAAAGCCCTCAATCGAGGGCGCTTTTGTCTAAATCTAGGTTGAAATGATTGTAATGTTTTGAAATATAAAACTTATCGTCAAAACTATCTAAAGTAAATTCCACATAATAGATACGACCACTTTTCATTATAACTTTAGTTATTTTTTTAAACGTACGGTCAAGACCTTCTATAAAACTATCTGTTTCTTCGTCATAGTGAATATAGAAATCTTCAATACATTCAATTTCATGAAAATTAATCCACGCTCTATGTCCATCAATTAAAGTCACGTCACAAAACTTTAATGTGTTCATTTTTATCCTCCATTAAAAAGGCATCTCATCATCAAAATCAGCTGGTGGCGGTGGGGTGTAAGTGCCGTTTTTTGCTTGTGCGTAAGCATTCGGCTTGTTGGCTTGTGCTTGTTGTGTCGGTGCGTTAGCCTGTGCGTTTTGCCCTTCTTGACGGCTATCTAACATCTGCAAGCTGTCGCCTTGAATTTCTGTGATGTAGCGTTCTTGCCCATTTTTGTCTTGCCATTTTCGGGTTCTGATACGCCCTTCAACATACACTTTTGAGCCTTTTTTAAGGTATTGTTCGGCGATTTCCGCTAACCGCCGATAAAGCACAATTCTGTGCCATTCTGTGAGTTCTCGCCATTCACCACTCTGTTTATCCTGCCAACGCTCACTAGTGGCTACGCTGATATTAGCTACTAGATCGCCGTTTTGCATTGTGCGGATTTCGGGAGCTTGTCCTAAATTGCCTAATATAATTGCACGATTTACGCCTGCCATTATTTACTCCCTATTAATTAGGTGTGGAGCGTACTCCTTAATAAAAATTATTAAACTTTTTGCCATATTCTCAACATCTAGATCCATATCTTCATATCTGTGAAATGATACAGTAACAGCTTCTTTAATCAGAAAGGTATCAGGAGTAGCAGCAGGGTTATACTGTCTAAAAAGATTGTAGGTAAAATGATCTAAATTAAGCCAAGATAGATACGCTCGCCATTGCATTGATGGCTCATAATTCTTTTCGACATCTATTGATGAGGTTAGCTTGTGATCGAAAACAGTGTTGCTATCCATCGCATCAACAACACCAACAAATGTCACATCTTCATCAAGAATTCTTCTCATAACCGTGAATTTAAACTCTTTGATTTTGGGAATATAAACATCACTATCAATTTCACTAAAATCAAAAGTAAAACCATCAACTGTTTCTACTGTGAGATTACCCTGTTTTGTTTCAAGCAGTTTATGAAAAGCAGTGCCAGCCATCATTGCTTTAGTAGGTTCTATTTTTCTATCAAGATAAGCAACCATATCTTCTATGGTTGCATCTTCGTTATCAAGCCATCTTCGGTAGGCTTCTAATGTTGTTGCGGAGATTCTTATCATGCGGCGACCTTTTCAAATTGTTTGCTTTCTTTATTGAAAGTAATTCCTTGTTTTTTCGCATAATCCATTAATAGCTGCTTATGTAAAGTTGGCATATCTGGATCTATCATTTCGTTAAACTCTTCAGGATTTAACAAAACGCTGAATTTAGCGTGCACCTCATCAAGTTCTTGTTGTTCCTTGATAGCTTCATCAGATTGTTTATTTAATTCTGCTTTCACTTGCTCGATAATATTCGCTAAGAACAAAGGCTCAACTTTAAAGTTAGGTACAGCAATCACAGGTAAGCCTATTGGGTTCTTACCAAAGCCTGTTGAGCTAGGGTTAAAATCGAGAACTTTTTTATTGCCATTTAAGACTAATCTTCCCATTAAATCTGCCACTTTATAAACTTCGTTTTTCGCTCCGCCTTGAATATCCAAACGTTCTACAAACTCATCATTTTTTCTTTCCTCAGTCATATGTGAAAGTAAAACGACATCTTTACCGAAAGAGCGGAGAAGTTTTAACCACGAAATAAACCTATTTTTAAGTGTGCCATAGCCTTGTTGACTTAATTCAGTTCCACCATTTCTAGTTGTTCCTTTTTGATTACTTCTTAGAATATCAACCGTAATCATATCTAACGCACGACCTACGGTATCAATAATAATGGTATCGTAAGGCTTTAAATCCTCTTCTGTTAAGCCTGTAATATCTTGCCAAGATTCAATCTGTACCGTATCTTTACGGAATTGAGAACGATATGCTCCATTATCGAAGTCTAGCAGCAGTGGATTTTTTGCTGTAAATGCGGTTGATGTTTTTCCATAAGCTGGGGGAGCATAGATACAGATAGTGATGTTTTTTACTTCGATAGATTGTTTTGATGAAATGATTTTAAGTGCCATATTATTATCCTCTTATTTGAATTGGTTTAATGTTCTGTGGTCTGCGATTTCGTTTTCTTGCACGGAATAAAACTGATTAACCTCCAGTAAGTGGCGCAACCTTTCTCTTGTCTGCGCCTCAATCGGTAAGCGCTCAATAGCGTTAACAATGTCCTGATAATCGTGTTGTTCCAAAAGCGTTGCAAAGTAGCCGTTCCATTGTTCGTCCGTGCGGTATTGGTGTAGCGCTAACGTGAGTTGATGAAATAACATTTCAAGCCGTTGGCGGTTAAGCTGTTTCGCTTGTTGATTAAGCTGTTCAAAAATATCCATCATCTCATTCCCTCCGCTAATTGCGCTCTAATTTCCGCTTCGTGTTCCGCTGTTAGCGGTGTTTGTAAATTGCCGTGTTCCTTTTTCCATTCTTCTTTTGCCCATTGTTGCCATTGTTGCTGTTCCTCGCTTAAGGTAGTTTTAAGGTTGAGCGTGTGGTCGTAATAATCCGTGTCTTTTTCCAGTGCTTTGACGGGTTGCGGTTGGCAACTAATGCCTAAGACAACGGCGATGATTAACGCGGTAATAAGGTAAATCGGCTCTAGTGTGAATTTCATTTTTTGCTCCTTATTTGAACAATTTACAGAATTTAGGGTGCAATAAACCGCCTCACTAAAAAGTAAGGTAAGGCGGTTGGTTAAGTTAGAAGTTGTATTTACGAACTGGTATTAGTTTCGCTCTCGGCTTGTAGCTATTGATTGTATTTAAGCAATATTGCCAATGTGCGTTCTGTGGGTCTGCATATTGCAGTGGATCAATATCTACTTGAAGTCGTGCGTGAATAAGGTCAAGTGTAGATTGATATTCCCTAATTTGAGTATGGACGGTTGAGGCAAAACTTGAGCCAATCGTACTTAATCCTTGTTCAAGGTGTTTAAGTATTTGGTGCATTTCATACGCAGCACACCAAAATGAGGCTAATCGTTTAAGTTCGTTTTCCGTCCAGTTTAGAGTAAATTTTTTCTCTGGCTCGGGCAAGGCGAGTTGTTGCTGTTCTAAACTGTACTTACCTGTTTTTCTAATCTGCGGTAAGACTTCTTCAAATACCCACGCTTCAAATGGTTCTGCCTCTGGTTTGCGTGATTTGATGATTAGGCGGTATAAGTTGGGTTCGTTGATGAAGATAGCTTCTTTTCTACCGCTTGGATAGCTGATATAGCGTTTCGCTATACCAGTTTGTTTGCAATGTTTTTTCAGTGCATCAGGGGCATTGATATAGCCTAAAATCGTGCAAACATCTGTACCACAGAACCAAAATTCACCTGTTGGATCTGTGATAACTCGAACGTCATTTGAATGAAAATTAAAGGTGTTGAATTGAATTTGATTTGACATAATTTTGTACCTTTTGGATTTAAGTTATTAATCCGATCATTAAGTGGTGATCGGGGTTCAACTTACCCTCCAAAAGATGGGCGGAACTTATTCAGATGTATTGTATATCGTTCTCTCGCCCCGATCTCATCGGATATAACCTAAAATTTAGGTACAAAAAAACCGCAAATTGTCGGAGCGGAAACCGCTTTTGGAAAGTAAGTACGGGTATCCTACCGAAAAATCAGTCTAGATGTCAAGATCAATATTTGCGATAACGAAAAAGAGCACTCTTTTATTTGTATAGTCAATTTCTTCAAATACAGGAATTTCATTAATATTATATATTTTTTTAGTAAACTCTTCTTTTTCTTCAGTAATAATTTGCTCTTCAATGATAAATTGTTCTGAAGCTCTATTTTTCTTTAATCTATCAATGTCATCTAAGCAGTATAATATGGTACGTTCAGTATAAAGGAGATTTTGACAGAAGAGTTTAGGATCAAAGTTTAGGTTCTCAACATTAGAAAAACACTCAATAAAACTCCTAGCATACTTTGCTCTAGTATTTAGTCCTAACTTTCTCTTTTCATCTAAAGATAAAATATCTTTGCTATATTTTGAATGATTATTGATTATTTCATTAGCAAGAAGTGCGACTTTTTCTTTCTTTACAAAATCATATTTAGATAACGCATTTTCTATTCTTTGTTTTAATTGCTTATCTAAATTAATAAAATATCCAGGTTCAGCAGGAATAGATATTTGAGTTTTAAAATCTGTAATTTCTGTTCGTTGGTTAATGCTAGATTTTATGTTATCTTTACTTTTAAAGAGATTAGCAAAAAATTTTTTGAACATACCCACTCCTTAATTCAGATACAAAAAAAGCCACTTAACTGTGGCTTGCCGACTTTCGTTTGAAAGTGGGGCTATCCTAATATAAAGGGCGGTGGTTGTCAAATTATTTATTTTTGAAGAGATATTTAGTTATCACAAGTACTAAGCCGAATAGCTCAAGTAAGGTTCCTGTTATGTAGAGATGAAGAACATAGTTATCATATTTTAGTTCGCCGGCACCAACACCTATGAAAACCCTATTCATTACAAAAAGTTGGATAATCATTACACCGATTAACAAGTAAGCATAATGTGATTTTAAGGTAATATCATTTTCTTTATCATCGTTGTCGAGTTTCTTTGAGCGTTGTTCTTCTTCGTCGGTTTTAGCCCAACTTTCTTCATCTTTAGCACTTTTTTCCGCTTTTTCTTTGATGATATCTTTTTCTTGTTCTCGTTTCTTTTCTTCTGAAACTTGATGAATAAATTCTTCAAATGGAGGTCGGGACATCTAACTAATAACCTTTTAAGGAATCTAAGCGATAGTTTAATGCTTCAGCAGACACTCTAAGAGCAGCCGACTGTTCAATTACTATACTACGATTTGATAGGTCTAACGTTTTTAAATAGCTTTCAGGCATTAATAGAGCTGCTGCGAATTTATTGGCAAAAATTTCTTCAGTATCTGTTCCACCGCTTGATTTGCTATTTCTATAATCAATTTTTTCATAGTTCTTTAGTCCAAGAATAAATGTATTATAGATATAGTGTCCAATTTCGTGAGCGATGGTAAAACGTTTACGAACATCAGGATCAGATTGATCTACTAAAATTATCGGATAATCCATATCTTTAGTTTTTACCAATGCTCCTGATGCATCGCCAGGCAAATTATCGTAAACAACGTTAATTCCGAAACACTTTGCTATAGCAATAGGATCAACAGGAATAATATTATTCCAAAAGCTGTTAAGTACAGTTTCAGCAAAATATGCTGGATTTTGATGACTATTCACGGTGTTTCCCAAATATTGTTCTAAAAATACTCTTATTTATCAATAAGTTTTATTGTTTAAACAAGCTTTATTAATAAATAAAACTTGATAAGTTGTGAGTATGATATAACAAAATCTTACTTTTAAAAATACTACTATTCATATTTTGGTGAAAAAATCTCATTTGAAGGCAACCTTAGGAGAATACGGTTATAAAATTGACAATAAAAAAGCCTGTTGGTTGTCAAACTAAATAGGAGTATTATTTTTCTCTTAATACAGGGAATAACCCTTTTATTATTGATATAAAAGCTGCAAGAATATTTACTGTGCAAGCAGAAGTAATAGCAATAAAGACTGTATCAGAGTGTTTATTAGGGTCATAATAAAATTGAATAAAACGCATCCAATAAACGACACTCGCTATAGCAAAAAGTAGAGCAACTATTGCATATATAAATCTTAATCTACGTGAAGATATTTTATCGTTAATATCTTCCTTTTCTAAAGGAGTTATATTTTTAGTTGGCTTTTCTTGTTCAAATCTATTATGACGTATATTTGCAGATGGACTAATTGTTGGCTTAATTTTTGATTTTGGTTTATACTCTGCCATTGTACATTTCCGAATCAGTGATAACTGTACCTAATTCTCCCATGCGCCAAGCACCGTCTTTGTGATGAGTCATATCTGATAATTGCCAACCATTATAATGAGCATAAGCATCTATAATATCATCAAGGAATTGCTCATCTTTTATATCTAATCTAGAATCAAAATTAATACCTAAGGCATTTTTTGCCATATGTTTTATTTCGGTTCCTCTGTTTTTAGAAAATTCATAATAGACAGATTGAACAACAGGACCGTATTGCCAGCGGACAAATTCATCATTAATTAATCTTCTTTTATATTTTTTTAGATACCAAGATTGAGCAAAAAACATCAGTTTTTGTAATTTCATTGGTGTTAAAGCTGGAATTAATCCGTCTTGTGCTTTCTGAATAAAAGCATTAGCAACTTGCATTGCTGAATAAGCCATACTCACCTCCTTAAATAAACAGTTTAAGGTACAAAAATAGCCTATGTAATGAAATATTTACACAGGCTGTCAAAGATCAATTTACAACTTTAGCTTTATTTTGCCATAAATAACATAATGTAATCTAGCATTATCTATAAAAATTATCTAAAAACTGTCTTTCCCACATTCAGCTGCTCTATCACATTCTCGTGGATCAAAATCATCATCATCGCCGTCATATTCTTGATCGTCGTAGTTAATGGAGAGCGATTCATAGTAATCTTCATCACTGTCGTATTTCCAAGCGTTCATTGTGTTTCCTCCAATCTGGATTTAGCCACTTCGATCAAAAGCTGATATTCTCTTTTGGTTTTTTCATCGTGTACTTCTGCGGATTTTTTCAAAAACTCTTCAACAGAACCACTAAAACAGCCTCTAGTGACCCACAATACTCCTTGCTTAGTTTTAAATACGGTTAATGTGCCGTACTCCGTACCAACATTCGAAAACCATACAATATCAGATCTCTCGCACACCCTGGCATTACCGCACACCCTGGCATTACCGCACACCCTGGCATTACCGCACACCTCGGCATTACCGGACACCTCGGCATTACCGGACACCCAGGCATCATCGTACACCTTGGCATTACCGGACACCTTGGCATTACCGTACACCTCGGCATTACCGCACACCCTGGCATTACCGCACACCCTGGCATTACCGCACACCCTGGCATTACCGCACACCCTGGCATTACCGCACACCTCGGCATTACCGGACACCTCGGCATTACCGGACACCTTGGCATTACCGGACACCCAGGCATTGCCGCTCTGATCTAAGTTTGACTCCTTCTCAACATAGCCACCTAAATCACCGGCACTAACACCGATTGATGCGATTGTAACTAGAGCTTTTATGCGATAGAGTTTAATTTTAGTTACAAGTCCGATCTCGATATATTCATCGGTTAATTCATATTTTTTCACTGTGTTTCTCCTATTTCTTATCTCATTCAGAACCACATTCAAAGCCACGAGGAAAAAAACTAAAAACGAATGGCTAAGAATGCAGTTTTGAATGAGGTTGACTGTGATTATTTACCCTTGCCACAGTCAGCAAGCCCCTTATTGTCTCTCCAACTCTAAGGAATAAAGACGATGTCGTGTCATTTGACTACTTGAAATAGTTTCGTGCAGCCTTGTAGCAGACTGTTATCACCTCAGAAAATCCCCACTAATCTGACTAAATTAATGGTTAATCAGGCTTTTGCTACACTGTTGCCTGAAACAGCACCTTCAGGACGGTTCAACCTACTAGTCTGAACGATACTTAAATGATTCCGTCATCATCATTGGCGTATCTGACCCGATAGTATGCTATCGTTTCGTCTTCCTTCCACGCTTAAACTGCATACCGTTTAAGCCGTCTTAGCAAGCATTGCCGCTTGTGGGGTGCTTGCTTACCGTGTATAGACCGCTCACCTGTAATCAGGCTTCTTTGTGCTAATAACCATTGTTCAGAGATACGGCTACAATCCAGTCCCTATACCGACCTTCAAAGCACACAGGGCAAGCGTTTCCGCTAAAAAAATCCCTTTACGTGCCTAGCTAAAATTTACATACTAGCTCGGTATTCACTTTCTGAAATGAATACCTTAATGCCTACTTAACTGCCTAAATTACACACACTCAAATCACTATTAAAAATAGCTAAGTAGGCATTAAATAACGGTTCGTGGGCTTGTTCGCCTATTTCCCCAACCGTTGTAGCAACTATTTCTAGTCGTGGTTTTCCACTCAAGCTAGTAAGCAGTGCTGCCCTTGACCTACCAAACGCCTCTCTTCGTTTCTGATTTCTCAACACGTAGTACAGTTTTCTGCTCGGGGGTTACTCAACTTAACGCAGTTGATCACTTACCGCCATTGCCACGCCAATTTGTTAAAGAACATTGAGATGTTGTTTTTGCGCCATCTCGTTTTGATGTGTATAATTCTACTTAAAGTAGAAATAAAGTCAACTAAAGTTTGAATTAAAAGTAGAATTAAATGCAACTAAAAGTAGTAAATTATTGAATTTAAATGAAATAAAAATTTTGGAAAAATGTTTAACTGCTTAATTTTTGATTAAATTAATGTTGTTGAGCGGTATAAATGAACGGTTGATGTTTTCACTAAAATGGTTAAGCACGGAAGAATAATGATTAAGTAAGAGGCATAGATTTATCTATTATATTGAAATAATTGATAATTTTTTAGTTAAGCAAGTTTTGGTATGAAAGAAGCAAGATTAGATAAAAGAAAACCGCCATAAAGGCGGTTAGCTGGAGTATTTTTAATTTATTTGCGTCGTTATCGTATTGAATATTTCTTTGCATAAGCTTTGATTTTTGAATAGTGTTCCAAGTAATTTATCTGAATAACGAGAGCTAATTTCATTTTCAAGAGAGGGTAATACTTTGTAGAAGGTAGATTTAATTTTGTCTTCTTCTACAGTAAATATTGAATTTGTTTTTTGCTCATAAACTTTGAGTGTAGTAAAAGTAAGCAGAGCTAGCATTCTATTTCCGTGAACAAGGATCCCATATCTCTTACCACTATGTTTTTCTAATTTACTGGTTTCTGCTGAAATTAGTCTATCTATATATCGCAAACATTGTACGGTATAAAACATATAAGCCCCAGTCACACTTTTATTGAATACTAATGTATAAGGTTGCTTAGTTAGATTTTCGTAGAATTTACCAATCTCACGTTTAGCTTGGACTGCTAAGCTAGGTATATTGGATGAACAAGCCAAAGCGATAACCGCTTCATTAACATCAAATGATTTTTCCGACGGTATAAAATCTTCCGATCTTGTAATATTGTATTCAATTCCATCAATAGCGAGCTCCGTTTTTAGAGCTATCTGATATTCGTTTAGTGCAATAAAGTCGCGATTTTCAATTCTATTTTGCCTATTATTATTTCTTGTCACCTTTGAACCAAAGTCTTCTTCAGCTTGGCTCAGAGAAATTATGCGTATTGGTACTCTAACTTGTTCTAACTTTGATAAATTGTTTAAAGTATTATCAAGTTTACCTATTGTACTGACTGTCTGAGCTCCATTAACAATACTGATATTTTTTGCTTCAAAGGATCCTATATCTCTTGAATTTCCTCCGGCAAGGGATTTGGTAATAGTGTCAGCAGTTAAAGTTAGTCCATTATTAAAATACCAAAATTTATCTGGTTGCTCATAAATAGTGTTTTCGATCTCTTTATTAATTTCGGTGTTTCCTAGCATTTTTCGAATGTTTTTAGCAAATAGTCTATGATTGTATTTTTGGTACCATTCGTAAATTTCTCTTCCTGATACTATACCTGTATAAGCAAAAATAGGATCCTCAATCTTACCCCACTGAGATAAGGCAAAGTTAAGTGTAATAGGTTCACCTTCTGTCTGCTGAGCGAGAGTAGAATAAATTTTACTTTGATTTAATATCTGTTGATGGGCAATATCAGATTTTTTACCCTCTCCAATGTCATTTAATTCATCTATCAAATCTTGAATAAGGCGTTGGCTACGTTCGTTAACCCTTTCTTTCCCTGTGTAGATAAGAACAATCTCAATTGTTGTTCCATACTCATTGAGTGCTGACTCAACTTGAGACTGTTTATGGCGTATTTTGCTATTAAAACGGTCATAGTTACTATTTACTAAGTCTTTTATTCCGTTAATAAATTTGGCAATATCTCCACTTTCAGGCTCACCATCTCCGTTTTGGATCCACTTTGACTGAACAATAAAAAGCTTTTTAGTTATAGAGGAATAATAAATTGCATCAATACCATTGTCATCATAACCATCCACAATAGAGTTTGCAGCATCACTTTCAGATGTTTGACCTAGGATTAAGATAGCATAAGCTGCAAGCCCCCTTGTTAATAATGTGATTTCTTTTCTGTTTTCTTGCTTAATATCTGAAATGTCAATCTTTTCTTGGAAGATATTTTTGATTTTTTGTTTAATTTGATTTACTTGAATAATGCCCATTTTTGAACCTTCAACTTCAGTAATAAAATAGTTATTTGCTTACTACAAATAACTCCGATGCTTAACCGCTACACCTACCTACCCAATAAAATTCAGCTTCTGGCTTTGGAGGACTATTGTTACAACCCCAGCCTATACTCAACCGCCACGCCAAATTTGACGACCAATAATTCTAAGATCAGGTAATTGTGATTCATCTATAATTATTGGTTTATATTGAGGGTCAGGATTAAAACTTATTAATTCTATACTATCACCACTTCTTACAACTTGTTTAATATAAAAGTGACCTTTATAGATTAAAGCATATATTTCCCCATCAATAATTTCTGTATCATGAATATTAACTATTACGGTGTCCCAATCTTTTAAAACAGGGTACATACTTTGTCCACGCACATACATAGCTTTACAGCTTGCTGGTGTAATATTTTTATGTTTAAACCATGCTTGGCGAAACAGCAATGGTTCGTCAGATTTCCTTGGTATCCATTCAATAGTACACCCTTTTCCATTTCCAGCTGATAGCTTTACATCATATAACTCTATTTGTACATGAGTGTCGCTATAGTCTTTACCTTCAATAATATCAACATCATTTGAGTTTATTAGAGCATCAATATCTGCATCAGTCCCAAATTGCAAGTAACTAGGGGTGGTACCTAAAAATTCAGCTATTTTTATTAATTTATCGGTTCTTGGTTCTGCTGTACCTAATGTATAACGTCGTGCCATTTCATAACTAACACCAGCAATTTCCTTCAATTTTGTAACACTAACATTTTTTTCTTTCATAAGTTCTGATAGACGAGTAGCTAGGCTCATTTTGTCCCTCCCTTACCTTTCATCTTCTACTAATGGTAGATATTAAAGCAAAAAAAAAGTTGCCTCAATTCTATTTTAAGTAGTAATATATCTACAAAAAGTAGTTTTAAATAGGAATTTTTATGACACCATTACAAAAAGTATTTTCTATTGTTGGCGGTAAATCTGCTTTAGCCAGACATTTTGGTATTTTGCCTTGGGCTGTTTCAAAGTGGGAAAAAACAAAAGTTCCGGCAGAACGTTGCCCAGATATTGAAGCTTTAACAAATTATAAAGTGACTTGTGAGGAGTTGCGACCAGATATTAATTGGTCAGTTCTTCGTAAGAAGAAAAAGTAGATATGAAACATATAAAAGCAATTTTGAAAAAATTGATTGTAGTTTATCACAGTGATGATTTTGTTTTGATACACCTTGTCATTTTTATGTTATTGGCTTGGTACTTTTTTGGCAAATAAAAACCACCGTTGCAGCGGTGGTTAGTTAAATTAGGAACAATAAATTATGGAGAATATTAATTTAAATAAAGGGCAAAATCAACACCTTTCTTATCAAGAGCGTTTAACAATTTATGAGCGTTATAAACGCCAAATCAGTAATTTAGGCTTAACGCCTGCACGGTATGAACAACGTATTAAATTTGCTGCAGAGGCTCTAAAATTATGAGTAATTTTATTCCAAATTCATTTCAAATCCCTAATGCCATTATTGATAATTTTTTAGCTAAGTTATCAGGTAATGCATTTAAGTGCTATGCGTTAATAGCTCGTCAAACAACAGGTTGGCAAAAACAATCCGACAAAATTTCTGTTAGCCAATTTATGAAAAAATGCGGCATTAAAAACAAAAAAACAGCAATGAAATGTTTAAAAGAATTAGAAAACATCAACTTAATTCTAACATTTAAAAATAGCGGAGAAATTAATGAATTTTCGTTAAATTTTAATCCTGAAACGCCTAAATCTGAACCGGTACCAAAAAATGGTACTAGTACCAATTTTTCTCCTGAACCGGTACCAAAAAATGGTACTAGTACCAGTACCAAAAATTGGTACTCTACAAAAGACAATATTAAAAACAATATTACAAATAATAACCCCCCACCCCCTTACGGGGGATCGCCTAACGGCGACCATACGGTTTTGCAAAATGTTGATGACGTTAAACCTAAAAAACGTACACCTACAAAACAAAAAAATAATATCGATTATCAAGCGATATTAGATTTTTACAACGAGCAAAACGAACTACACGGTAAGCGATTACCTACCGCGATTGACTTAAACGATAAGCGAAAGCGAGGGATTGTTAAAATCTTAAACTTACTTAAACCATCAACACTAGATGGCTTTAAAAATTACATTGAAGCGTTTTTTGAGCGAGCAACAGAATTTTATTTTGGCGGTAATAATCGGAATTGGCGAGCAAGTTTTGATTACTTACTCCGTGAAGATACGCTAACGAAAGTCCGTGAGGAGGCATTATGACACAAAGCCTTTACGATTTAACGGCTGAGCAAAGCGTTTTAGGCGGCTTAGTAATGAACCCGAATCAAGCTAGCGTTGATAAAGCATTAAGCCTACTTAACCCGAATAGTTTTTACGTTGCCGCACATCAAATCATTTTCAAAGCCATTAAAAACTTAGTGCTAAATAATAAACCGGTGGATTTATTAACTTTAGAAAATAAATTAAAAAGCGATGGCAATTTAGAAAAAATCGGCGGTTTTGCGTATCTAGCTGAAATCGTTCAACGTTCTCCGAATATGGCTAACGTTTTACAGTATGCAGCGATCGTGAAAGAGGATGCTATCAAGCGGTTTACGTTAGCCAAATTACAAGATTGCCAAAGTTTAATTACCGGAAAATCTGAATTAAGCGCTAATGAACGTATTGATTTAATCGGAAAAATGATTAACGAGATCGGCGATTATGCTAAAAGTGGTAACCGTGGCGGTTTAGTGGACGGCACAACAATTTTGAAAAACTGGCTTAATGAAAAAGAGCGTTTAATCAACAATCCGGAATCGGTAATCGGGATAACGAGCGGTATTCCAGCATTGGATGAATTACTAGGACGTGAAGCGTTTTACAAAGGGGCTTTAGTAGTTGTCGGGGCTAGACCTAAATGCGGTAAAACAACGTTCTTGTCGCATTTAGTGATGAATTGCGTAACAAACGATAAAAAGATCGCCGCTGTATTCAGTTTAGAGATGACCACCTCACAACTTTTCGATCGTATTGTCTGGCAACGTACTAAATCTAACGCCGATCACTTAATGCTAGATCATATTGACGAGGTAGGGGCTGAATTAAGAATTGCTAACGCCGCTAAAGAAATTACTGAAAATGACAGGCTGTATATCGATGATACACCGGGAATTTCATTGGCGCATATACAGCGCGAATGTCGAAAACTAGCAAGAGAGAAAGGCGAGATAGGTTTAATTGCGGTTGACTACTTAACTTTGATGAGAGCGGAAAAAGCGGAAAGAAACGATCTGGCATACGGTGAAATCACTAAACGATTGAAAGAGTTAGCGAAAGAATTAAATTGCGTTGTTTTACTGCTCACACAATTAAACAGAGGGCTAGAAAACAGAACGGACAAACGTCCTAAACCTTCTGATAGCCGTGATACCGGACAGATTGAGCAAGATTGCGATTTTTGGATCGGCTTACACAGACCGTCTGTTTATTCAGAACAAGCGGATAAAGATTTAATCGAGATCATTTTAGGCTTACGCCGCAACGGAAGCACAGGCACTATTTACGCTGATTTTATCAATGGCGTATTAAGTGAGTGTAATCAGGCAGAAGGGGTAATTAGAGCAAGCAAGCACGAACGAAACAACAAAAGGAGAGCTAGTAATGAGTTTTAATCGAGATGCCTACCGCACACCTAAATACGTGTTTAGGTGGCTAGATAGCCGCTTTAAGTTTGATATTGACGGATGCGCAACTGAAGAAAACAACTTGAGCTATCACTATATCGGCAAAGATGGCATTGCGGAGGATTTTTTAACGTTCGATCCGTTAGATTTAATTGCGGTTTTAGAATTTTGTAATTTTACGATTTTTGTCAATCCGCCTTATAGCAATCCATTACCGTTTGTTGAACGTGCGGCAGAGCTTAAAAAACAAGGCTTTTTAGTAGCGATGTTATTACCTGCGGATAAGTCAACAAAATGGTATCAGGTGATCCAAGATAACGCTACTGAAGTGATTGATATTGTAGGCGGTAGAATTAATTTTTTACACCCTGAAACCGGTGAAGAGGTAAAAGGCAATAATAAGGGATCGCTTATCGCGGTTTTCGATCCAACGATGCAAGGCATCGTTACTAGACAAGTTACTTTAGATTTTATCAAGGAAGTAGGCGGCTATGGCATTTAAAGAACACAATAACCGCAAGAAAGCGAAAACGTTAGCGGAATTCATTACTAGTGAGCCGTTACGCCGTTATATGGCGGGGAAAGTACATCAATATGTCGGTAATGATATATCTGTATTTGATGGCGCTGCCGGTAGCGGACAGCTTGAGCAATTCATCAAATTAAATCATTTAGTAGCCGTTGAAATTCAAGAAGAAAGTTGCGAAGCGTTAAAAATAAATTATCCGGAAGCCGTTATTTTTAATGAAAGTTTTTTCACGTATGAAAGCAAAGAAAATCAATGTGATTGCACTGTAATGAATCCGCCTTTTTCTCTGAAATTCAAAGAGTTATCAGATGAAGAACGTGAAAGCATTCAAGCCGAGTTTCAATGGAAAAAATCCGGCGTGATGGATGATATTTTTATTTTAAAAGGCTTAAAACAGGCTAAACGCTTTGGCTTTTTCATTATTGCGGTAGGCGTAGGCACAAGAAGCGCTGAAGCTACTTTTAGAAAAATTATCGGTAATCAGTTAGTAGAACTAAACCGGATTGAAAACGGTTTTGATGATACCGCTATACCGGTAATGTTTTTAGTGATTGATAAGCTAAAAACAACGGAAGACGTTCATAGGGAACTTTTTGATTGTGCTAAGGGGACTATCGTAGTAAGCGATGAAATCAAGATAGAAAGCGAATGGCGCACGATTAGCGCACCTTTAGCACCAAAAGAGAAAATCGATCCTATTAATCTTGAAGGTTTGTCGCGTGAAGCCTTAAAGCAAAATGTTCAGTGTAGCCTACAGTTAAGCAAGTTAAATGTTTTACTAGGTGAGATGACAGAACAGGATTTTGACGGTTTTTGTGATGAACTTTGTCAGATGATTGAAGTAGAAAAATTCAGTAATGGCGGTCTTTCCGGTAGTTTACTTTGTATGGCAGGGGCATTAAAAGGCTAATGATTGTTGAAATGATTAAATCCGCCGGTGGCGTATTTACCGCCGCAGATGAAATGTATCTCCCCGCGTTACAGAAATTTAAAAACGGTGAGATGTATGAGGTTGAACTTAAATATAGCCGCAATCCGCAATTTCATAAGAAAGTGTTTAAGTTTTTAAAATTCTGTTTCGACCACTGGGCGGCAGATAAAACAGAATGGAAGTATTTTGATGAACGGAAACAATTTGACACGTTTAGAAAGCATTTAACGGTATTAGCCGGCTATAAAGAAGTCAGTTATACGATAGATGGCAGGATAAGGGTTGAGGCGCAAAGTTTAAAGTTTAGCAATATGGATCAGCTTGAATTTGAGGAATGCTACTCTGCTCTAATCAATGCAGCAATCAAACATATTTTTAATAACACTACCGATCAGAATTTAATTAATCAACTATACGCATTTTTTTAAAAGGGGGATGAATGATTGAATTTGCAGCATTATTGATTTTCTGCTTAATGATTTTAAATGTTGTTTTCTTGCTTGCCGGCGTTTATTCAGAAACAAAACATTACAACAGAGCGGCTAATTTTTTTGCTTTTTTGTTGGTGGCTAATTTCGCTTTAAGTGTTGGCGTAACAGTATTATCAATTATTTTTATTTTAGGTTATTATTTGAGCGGTTTATAATAAAATGAAAACATATCAATGCGCAGTTTGTAAAAAGCAATTTGTTAAGAAAATCAGTAGCTTACAAAAGGTCTGTAGTTATCAATGCGCTTTAGCTTTTGCTGAAGCGGAAAAGAAAAAGAAACAAGAAAAGCTAGATAGGCAAGAACGGATAAAAAACCGCAAACGCTTAAAGGCTTATAAAGAGGCGAATAAAACGCATAACGATTTAATTAAAGAGGCGCAAAGTGCGGTAAATAAATATATCCGTATGCGTGATGAAAACAAGGAATGTATCTCTTGCGGTACGCCATTAGTGGGAAAACGACACGGTGGCGGATTTGACGCAGGACACTATCGCAGCGTGGGTTCTGCGCCACATTTACGCTTTTACACATTAAATATTCACGGTCAATGCCGCCGGTGCAATCTATGGGAAAGTGGGAATCACGATCAATACAGAATCGGATTAATTGAACGGTTAGGTAATGAAAAAGTGGAGGCTATTGAAGCTGATCAACGTGAAAGACACTACACTGACGAGCAATTAAAACGCCTTGTCAGAATTTTTAATAAAAAAACAAAAAGATTGGAGAAAAAGCGAGGTTATTAGATGGATGTTCTGAAAATAATTTATGCTGATTGGAAGAAAGAAGGTAAAACGCTATTGAGAGCGATTAATCACTTTTTAATCAGTTTATCTTTTCTTGTATTTCTAAGTCTTGCCCTTATTGGTGGTGGGGCTTTTCACCTGTTTTATCCGCTATTTAAAGGGTTCGGTAAGCTAATTAATGCCATTATGAAAATCATTATAAAAATATTGAGCAGAAAGAGAGATTAACCAATGAAAGCGTTTATTTTATATGCATTTATTACTTTCGGTGCAATGTGGTTTTTATCAGTATTGCTAGCGATTTATTTTGACTTTAAAGGCATCAAACTTGCAGATAGATTTTTTCGTATTTTTATGGTTTCCGGTGCGTTACAAGTTATTGCCTTGTTCTGTGCTATCGGTTTAAGTGTTTTGAATTACATTGTTGATTAAGAGGTAGTATGTCATCAAGACCATTAGATTTAACGCTTGTTAAAATGATTGAGGCGTTAAACCAACGACAAGGGCGATTAGTTCCGATTAAAGAGATTGCGCAAGCGATTGGTCTAACGCCTATGAAAATGTCCAATATAAAAAGTAAGCGAAAACCGGATAAAGAAATCGTTTTGAAATTAAAGGCTTATGCAGAGGCTAATCATTTGCCTTTTGTTTATCCTGAGGAATTATTATAAGGGGGTTAGTATTAGTGAATATTTAGAAATATGCCTACCCTACCCGCCTAGTGTGAATCATTATTGGAAGCATACAAGGCAAGGTAGGCATTATATTTCAAAAGCCGGTAGAGCCTTTAAAAGTATCGCTACTGAGATTTGCCAACAGTTCGATCCTTTTGAAGGTCCGGTAGAAATAAAAATTGAAATCTATTTCCCAGATAACCGACCTAGGGATTTAGACAACCTCCCGAAAGGTATATTTGACAGCCTTGTCGGTGCAGGATTAATTAAAGACGACAATCGAAAAATCATTAGGAAGTACAGCATAGAGGAAAAAGGTGTGATTAAAAACGGTCGCACTATTTTGAGAATTAAAAGCCTTGATAATTAAGGATTTTTTTAATGCAAAAAATTGCTAAGCTGAATTCCGATGTCATTAGACAACGACTATTTATTGCCAGAAAACTTAATAAGATGAACCAATCAACGGCGTCTAGGGCTATGGGTTACCATAATACGGCGATGCTTTCCAAAATGGAAAGTATTTCATCAACCACTAAAATTAACTTGGAATTTCTGATCAAAGCTGCCTCAGTCTATGGGGTTTCGCTTGATTACCTTGTAGGTGCAAGCGATTATCCAGATCGAGAGCCTCAGACGGTGGAACATATGGCGTATTTCACTTCGATTAAAGCCTTTATGGAAAAGGAAATTGAAAAATTTACGCTTGCTATTTTGGAAAACGTTCCAAAACAAAATTCTATCGCCTATCTCACTGCATTGATAAATGAGGCAGTAGAAGCGGTTGCTCAGTTTGAAAAAGTAAGAAAAATCAACCCACAATTTGATGAAGAATTAAAAGGCGGTGCAACACTGGTTAAAGCTATTAAGAAATTAAGTAGCACCATTAAAAAATCAGAATTTTTCATCAATAAATCACCATACGATCACACCGTCATTAATGATGTAGCGGCAGTCTTATCTGAACTTGAATTTAATCAGATGGAGTTTAACTATGACTGCACAGACCGAAAAAACACCAGAAAAAAATACCAGCAAGAGAACAAAGCAAGCTAAGCCTAGGGAAAGTGTGAAGAAAGCAAAAAACGCCGGCAAATTGCTTGTTCCTAATACCATTGAAGATATTCCTGAAAGCTATAAAAAATATAAATACGGCATTGGGAAAGTGGTTGATTTACAGCAAGTGTTAGATGCTTTTAATGAGGTTATCGAAAAATACCTTAAAGGCGAGTATAAAACGTTCAATTTAATCAAAACATCAAACACTTCCGCTAAAGTACTAGGTGGCGAATATCCTACGCTTGGCGATGTCTTGATTGGAAAGATTAGCAAAGCCTATTTCTTTGAAGTAATTAATAAAAAAGACAATGACAATCCTTTAATCGAACAGTTAAAAGCAGCCTACGAGACTTTTAAAGAGGTGCAATGTTCCTTGTTGCTGAAAGGTGGTGTTTCCGGAACGTATAACACCAGTATTACCGCTTTATTGCTTGGTGCGCATTTCAATATTCGAAATGTGGAGAAAGTGGAAGTGGAAAGCAATAACACCACAACGATTAAACAAGTAGATGTGATTGTTAAATTGGATGAAATCTACAAAAACGAAGGAGAACGGTTAAGAAAACAGAAACAAGAAATGCTTGAAAGGCGAGCAGCAATAGAAGCATTAGAAGAAGACGAAGATGAGGAAGAATAATGAGTAAAGATGATGTCGCTTTACTGAAAGATAGCCGCTATATTGATTTTGTAAAGCGTTATTGTTTTGATCTTCCTCGTTTTGCTAAAGAAGTGTGCGGATTGGATTTAACTTGGCAACAGGTCGAAGTTTGCGAAAATGTCCAGATTCCCGGCAGTAGGACGACCATATCATCAGGCCACGGTTGTTTTGGTGCAGGAACTAAGATTATGTTATCAGATGGAAATATTCGCAACGTTGAAGATATTGTTGTTGGCGATAAATTAATGGGTGATGATGGCACGATCCGTAATGTTCTTGAGCTTTATAGAGGGAAGGAAAAACTGTATCGTTTTAATTATTCAGATGGCAGCTCACACGTTTTCAATGAAAGCCATATCTTATGCCTTGTTGCTACGAACTCAAAAGGTAAGAGAAAAACAGGCGATAAAATTACTGTAACTGTACGTGAGTGGCTAACTTGGGGTGAAGATAAAAAACGTTGCCATTGTATTTATCGTTCGCCAATAAAAAAATTTCATAACAAGAATAAAGAACAAGAACTAACTATTGATCCTTATATTCTAGGAGTATGGTTAGGTGATGGTAATTCTCGTGGCTCAAAAATTTATACTGAAGATAATGAAATTAAACAGTCACTAGTGAAGTTTTGCAATGAAAATAATTATACATTAAAAAATATTGGCAAAAGTGGAAATGCTGAGGATTTATATATTGGTCTAAGTAAATTTATAAAGCGTAAAGATAGCTTTAATTCAAAGCTAAGAGCGTTGAATTTGCTAAACAATAAACATATTCCAACACATTATCTCTATTCTGATTTAGAAAGTCGAAAACAGATATTAGCAGGATTAATTGATACTGATGGCAGTTTAAGTAAGCATAGTTTTGATTTTGTACAAAAAAATAAATTATTAGCGGAACAAGTCCTATTTCTTGCTCGATCAATTGGTTGCCACGCTACAATCAAAGAGACTGAAAAGAAATGTTATAATAATGGGAAAATTGGAACTTATTACAGAGTAACTATTGGGCGAAATATTGACCTTATTCCAACAAGAGTTAAACGAAAACAGGCATTTAACTTACCAAAGCAACGAACCAATTTACATTTTTCTATAAAATCCGTTGAGCCTCTTGGGATCGGGAATTACTACGGTTTTGAACTTGATGGAAATCATAAATTTTTAGGTGGAGACTTCAGCGTTCTTCATAACACAGGAAAAACAGCGAGCTTTGGTGTGATCGCTTTATGGCATTTAGTTTGTTTTTACGGCTCAGTTACCGCCATTATTGCACCGAATATTAATCAGGTGCGGAAACAGGTTTTTAAAGAGATTTCGACCAGTTTACGGCGGATGAAAAGCGGACATTTTAAATGGGTAGCGGATAACGTGGAACTTCTCGGGCAAGAGTGTTATATCAAAGGCGCACAAGCGTACTGGCACGTTTTGGCTAAAACCGCACCGAAAGGAGAACCGGAAAACTTAGCCGGTTTGCACGCCGACCATTTATTAATTATTGTTGATGAGGCTTCGGGTGTGGAAGATACGCATTTTGGCGTATTAACAGGGGCTTTAACACATAGAGATAACAGAATGATGCTAGCCTCACAGCCAACAAGAAATGTAGGCTTTTTCTATGACACTCACCACGCTTTATCATTGGAATTTGGCGGAAGCTGGACAACTTTTAGGTTAAATTCTGAAGAAAGTCCG
Organism: Gallibacterium sp. ZY190522; assembly: GCF_054166015.1. Lineage (NCBI taxonomy): Bacteria > Pseudomonadati > Pseudomonadota > Gammaproteobacteria > Pasteurellales > Pasteurellaceae > Gallibacterium > Gallibacterium sp. ZY190522. The sequence goes on along the minus strand of NZ_CM135118.1, from coordinate 604,871 downwards.
ATTGTTTCAGAGGAATTTATCCTAGAGAAGAAAAAACAATACTCACCGGAACAATATGCGATAAAAGTACGTGGTGAATTTCCGAATAAAAGTGATGGTTTTTTACTGGGCCGCAGTGAAATTGATGCTGTTATGGGCTTTAATCCGATACAAGAAAATGAAGAGTGGGGCTACATTTTAGCGATCGACGTTGGCGGTGGCGATTTTAGGGATGACAGCGTATTAACAGTGGCAAGAGTCACCGGCTTTGGGATGTTTGGCGATGGAGCAAGGAAGGTTTATATTGATGAAATACCGATTTTAAGTGACAGGATGGACACTGTACGCTTTGCACGTGCGGCATACAATAAAATTACAAGCTATGATAACGCCACTACTGCGGTGGACTTTGGCGGTATGGGCGGTGCATTTATTCATAATTTAAATGACTTAGGGACACCTAACCTTGTTAAAGTGAAATGGGGCAATCCTTGTTTCAGAAAAGAATATCGAGATATGTTTTTTAATTTACGTGCGCAAGCGATTGTTTCAATGGCTAGAGCAATTCAGGAAAAGCGGTTTGGCATTAGCAAAAAAGTAGCCGACAGATACGGTAGCAGGATCATCACTGAATTGACTCGCATACCTTACGGTTATGACAATAAAGCACGTTATCAGATTATGCCTAAAGAAGATATGAGATCGAAAGGCATACCCTCACCGGATATAGCGGATAGTTTCGCTTTTTTATTTATGGAGGGGGTTGATTACATTGTTTGTGAAAGAAAAGATAAAGAAATGGAAATTACAGGAATAATGAAAAATCAACTTGAAAAAGCCTTTGACGGAATTGACGGCTTTTTTGATAAATAAAAATTTATGTTACGTTGTTATTTTTTTAATATAAAATATTGCCTAAATAATAACTTATATGTAAAATGTAACACGAAAGCTGCTGCTTTCTTAATGATGGTTGATTGTGGTTAAATAAAAAAATCCTACCGGTTTTTAGTTTTCTCGGTAGGATTTTTTTTAATTAAAATCCGCCTTGCTCTTCTTCTGATTTATTCTGTAACATTGCTTTCGCATAAGCCTGAGCGTCTTCATTGTCTAGCATCATTTCTTTAGTCATAAACAAGATGAGTTCTTTCTCACCTAGTCCTAGGTCTTTAATCTGTGATAGCGTTTGCGTAACCAGACTTGAAGCGTTGATAGCGTCTAATCTTGTGCGTTGTTTTTCCGCTTCAAAAGCACTGATTGAGCCATAGAAGTTTATGTCATATGGGCGTTTGCCAGGTTCAAATTTCTTTCCGTATTTAAACAGCATATGATTATCAATAATAGAGTGATAAAAACGGTCTAGGGCTACCCTGATCATTCTTGAGCCTTCCGCCATTTGAGCTGACGTGCGGAAAAATCCACCATCACCTAAACCACCTGAAAGCTGATCAGCGAAACCTAACATTGATAGATCAACGCCTAGTGCGCCAGCTAATAACCTTGCGTGTAGCATAATATCTTCAATATTTATTGTGTTCGCACGTTTTGAATTAATACCCTCGTTATTAGTAATAATCTGCTTTTCATTGGTCGTAAATAAAACGTGGCGCATTCTGCTCAATATCGGTGTTCCATTAATTGCTTGATCCGCCATTTGTTTACTTTTCGTGAGCATTTTAATAATGGAATCTTTTAATCTTCCTTGCTGTTCCGGACTTCCACCGCTTAAATTAACCGATAAAATAGACTCATCAATGGAATCAACCCACCGCTGACCAACGATTGCCGCTAATGATGTATATAAATCATTAAATGGTTTTTCTGCAGGATAAAGGAATGATCCACCGACAAGCGAAGGTAAAAAAGGCAAGTCTTCCACGACGTCTATTTCTAAATTTGATTGCGCCATTTTATATAAAACGGAATCTTGAGGAATTAATTGCACTCTTGGCATTTTTAATCTAGCTATCTGTAATGCATTTAGCCTGAATGGATGTTTATTATCGCTATTAATTAAAAAGCCTTTTGTAATGCCAGCTTGTTCATAAGGTAAAACCAGCGCAGGATGAAGTAATTCATCATAGTAGCAAGCAACTAAGCCTTTCTTCTCTTCAAAATAGGTTCTTACGTAGCTATCACCGAAAGCGATCGCATTATAAGTGATAGAAAAAGCAATATTATTAAATATATCCAGTAAATCAGAACGCAATTCATCAATTAATTTTTTATCGCTATCTGTGGCAAAAGAAGTTTCTTCTAAAAAGATTAAATCACCTTTTGATTCGTGGCCACCCAATGCCGCAATAGTATGAATTTTTAACGCAGAACTAATAATAGGATCACGCTCCATTGTTTGCCACTGCTTAAAAATGTTGGTTCTTGTTCTTATTTCATTAACTAAAATTGATGAGGATGACGAAAGAGAAATAGAAGAATAATCTAAGTCATTCAATAACATAGAAGAGTTAACACCTAAAACCTCTTGATTACTTTTCTTCTTTTTCGCACCCTCGTAACGGTTAGTTTCATCATCAGAAAAGAAAATGCTTTTAAATGATGGCAGTTTCACAAATTTAATCCTCTTTTGAATAACAAATAAGAGAAATTATCCAATTATCACAAGGCAATGTATTTTTATTTTTCCAATGTATTTTGATTTTTTCCACTGGAAAAACAAACAGAACACTTCTCTTCTATTTTTTACAATAATCGGATAAATAACAAAAAAGGATTAAATATTATGGGTTTATTTGAACAAATAGCCGGAATTGCCGTTAATACTGGTGCAGGCATTTTATCGACTAAAATGAGCACGGATAAATTACCGCTATTAAACAAGGGAGTAAGTATTGCTCAAGCCTTTATGAAAAAAGGCGATATTACTGACGCACTAGATTCCGCCGTAAACAGTGGGTTGATCAATGATTTAGTTAAACGGTCATCACCTTATCATAAATTAATGGGCGATTATTTAAACAGCCAACTTCACGCCAAATTGCCAATTAAAGAGGTTGAGCGTATTACCGCATTGGCTTTTGCCATCGAACACGCTAGAAAGAATTTATTTTTAGTTAATATTTCGCCTTATCCGGTTTCCGTAAACAGCTTATTAGGTAATTTATCTGGTGCTATCGGAGGCGTGGTCGGTAATAAAATTAGTGGAATGCTTGGCGGTTCTCGCATAGCGAACATTGCCGGCAAAGCTACCTCGCAATTAATTTCAAGCACAATTAATTCTATTCCTATTATTGGTTCTGAGCTATCCGGCGCAAATGGTGGTGGCATAACCTCTATGATTAATATGCTAGCCACTGATTTAACTTATTCATTAATCACACTAGAGGGGGAACAGTATAATATTGGTTCTTCAGTGGTTGATGCGCCAAAATCAGGGCAACCGGTGGATGTAACTATCACAACAATGGATGATGAGTATGGCACAATTAAGCGTTGTTTTGAGAAATGGGCAACTAATACCGTTCGTACAGACGGCACAGTAGGCGTAATGGCGGAACGTTTATTGATGATTCGCATTCTTCACGCTTTCGTTGGTGATAGCACCAATCTTGGCGGTTATGATAAAACAATTATCGCCAGACCGGTAGGCGTTGAATATGATTTATCCAGACGTGAGCAAGCAATGGAAGAATTTACAATGCGGTTTATTCAAACAGATACGTTTATTTGATAAGAAAAACCCACAATTTTTTTGTTGTGGGTTTTAAATTAATTACAAATAATCTTCTCTTTTGCGAAGTTAACAAAAGTTTCTTTATTACCATTTAATATATTTTGACATCCTCCCCGCCCTAAAGGACTGGGATTCCTGCCAGCTCCCACGCCTTGCGTGGGCTACTCTCGGTGGGTTCTTGCTGCTGACCGCTAATGCGGTTCACTTCACAAGCGCTACGGGTATGCCCTACCCTGAACAGTGTATCGTCATTGAGAAAGCCTGAGCGTATCCCTGTTAATACACTTTTTCAGTCTAACATATGACTGCTGTACGGTCTATGCCTTATATCTCCGCCCTGAAGGGCAGAGTTTTACGGCACGAATCTGATAAATTTAAATAAGGTTTTTAATTTTAAATAGGAAAAATGGAAATAATGACGTTTTCTCTCGTTTTATTATTTAGTTTATTTCTTCAACAATATAGGTATTTAAAAATGAATAGAGTTTTTTGGACAGAACAACAACAGCCGATGAACACCAGTTTTACGGCAATTTTCGATTCTCTCCGTAATGAGGATATGCAAACCGGTTTACTTTATGAGCCTTGCGCCATTGCAGATATTCTTGATGAGGCGGAACAAATTACCCTACTTGATGCGATTGTCGCACCATTTGCCAAACTTGAGATGAAAATGCGACAACTAAATATGGCGTTAAATCGAGCAAGCGGCGAAATTAAAATTGCAGGTATGCAAATCACCGATCCTTTTATGCGTCTTGGCACTGCTAACGTTGCCGTTCTGTTTGAATTGTCAGACGGACAGACTATTTCTATCTTCTTCCATAATCCTGACACTACACCGAAGAAAATCGCACCACAGGATGATGTTATCTCTTATAAATGGGTATTAAACAAAAAAGACGTAACGATTTTAGTCGCACCTGAACGTGGAGCAGATATTAATATTCGTGAAGTGGCAATGCGTGTAATGAAATTAGCTGAAAAAAATTCGGCGGCGTTTGCTAAACAAAATGCAAAACGTGCGGAAAAAGTGAAACGCATTGAGGAAATGGAACAACGTATAGCGGAAAAAGAAAAAACGTTAGAAAAACTTTATAAAGAAATTGACCTGTTAGAGGCTACACAATCAATGAAAGAAACGGATGAGGCGATTGACGCACAAGAAATGTTAAAAGCCTTAGAGACGCATAAAGCCTTTTTCTCAAAAAGCCAATATAAAACCATTCAAGATGCGTTAAAAGGCGAAGAGTCTACCGGTATGGTGGACACGCTGAAGCCGTTATTTAAGCGTATTGATACAATGCCTAAGAGTTATGAAACAGACGGACAAGGATATGGCGCAATCGCACAACTTCACTATTTCGTTAGCAACGGTGATTTTTACATCACTGAAAAAGATATGAGCGGTGCAGGCACACGGCAAGCCTTTGGTATGACAGTGATGAACGGCGATCCGGAATTAGGTTATATCAGTATCGATGAAATCACCGGTGCAAATGCCGAACTTGATCTTTATTGGATGCCGAAAACCCTAGAAGCGATTAAAAAGGCTGATGAACCAGAAGAAAATAAATCTGATGAAAAAACGTCCGAACCTCTTTCAGTACCAAATATCGTGATGGACATTGTTTCACCGTTTTTGAAGGAAAAGATAGGGTTTAATTTTCAATCCGGTGGCGGTGCTAATCCTTTAGGATTGCCTGATGCCGGAAATATTTTCACATTTACCGCTTCTTCAGAAAGCACTCGTCTAAGCACATTCTTAACCATTGAGAAAACCGGTGATACGTTTACTACTGAAATGTATGGGTATAAAGCCAATGGCGAAAGAGTCGGTTTAACAAGAGGCACAGATCTTCCGTTTGATGAAAAAACTATAGGTGATGTAGCAAGAGCCTTTGCAGCCAATACGCTTAAATTTGTTAAGAGTGAACAAGATAATTCAGAAACAGTAGATGTACCTAATGATTACCGCATTACCTTTCAAGGTGGCGTTTCTTTGAATGCTGGCGCAATACGCCAAGCCATTGAGAACAGTACTTACGGCGGTGCAGAGGGCGACCGTGAGCGAATTAATGAAGACTTGAAAAAAGTTCGTACCGGAGAAATCAACGCAGAGTTCATTCAGTCAGAATATGGTCATCATTACATTAGTTCCGCCATCCGAGTGGTTAGCACATTAATGAAAGCCAAAGAATCGGGCGATGCCCCAACGTACCTTTACGCCAGAGCGTGGCTCAATAACGATGAAGTAAACGTTAAACAGATATGTCGTACTGCCGCTATTGAAACATTAGGCGTACCTTTGAAAGTTAGCGCACAAAATCGTTCTTGGGATGAATGGCTTGTGAAATTTTTAAATTTAAATCAAGCAGAGGTAGAACAATACGAAGCAGAGCGAGAAAAATACAGACAGCAAGAAAGCGAAGAGGCAGAAAGAAAGAAAAAAGAAGAGCTTCAACAAGAAGCAGCTATGAAAGCTGAAAAAGATGCGGAAGAAGCTCGCCTTGCAGAGGCATTGGGATTAACCCCTAATACCCTAGCCGCACGACGTGCTGTTGCGGATTTAACCAAAAACAATCCGATACGGCTTGAGCTTAAAGACGGCACACGTGTTGTCGTCAACAACCGTAAAGAGAGGGTAGAAAAAGCAATTGAAGATGGCAATACTGATTTACAGGTTCGGTATAAAGTCAGAAAAAGCGAAAACAACATCATTGGCAAAGAAAAATTTTACTGGGATTATGTTTCTGAAAAAGAATATAACCAAGCCAAAGAAAAAGGGCTGAAAGTAGCAATGGAATATTTCTTGCAGGGAGAAGATAAACTCGGTTTTGAACTGAATAAATATGAATATGACTATGCTAAGTTTTTGCTAAGTCAACAAACACAAGCTGAACAAGAGCAAGAGGATAAAACCGTGAACAGTGCAAACCAACAAGAACAGCAAGATCGTGCGTTTCTAGAAAAAACGATTGCCGGTGATTTTGATGCGTTAAGTGAGGAATTTGAGCAACAAATCACAGAAATTGCTGAACGGTATGATGGGCAAGAAAATGAAATGGAAGCTTTAGTAATGCAAGCGGTAGATGTTTTTGTCGCTAAACTCGATGAGCTTTCCGCTTAATAATTATGATTTTAAGGAGACAAAAATGAACACTTTAGAAAAACTAAAACTAAGCAAAGCATTACAACAGGCAATCATTGCACGTGATAAATCTAAAAAACCACTTGAGAAATTAAAATTTTCAAAAGAAGTTCAATCGTTAAGACAACAGCTTGGGTTGATTACAGTAATTAATTCTAAAGACAAAATTTCCTCGACAGGAACCTCTCAATCTAAAGAGGAAGAAGAAACGGTTGATGATAACTTGCCTGAGTTAATTTTACCTGAAAATCCTAACAGAGAAGAGTTGTACAATATTGCTCAAGATTATTTAAAAAATAATTTACAAGGCAAGAAGCTACTAACTGTAGACGGTAAAACAGTTCATTTTAATCGAGATCAAAGCGTTGATCACTTCTCTTTTAATGCTCAAATTGGAAAACTAGAAACAAAAGTATTAAGTAAGATAGCTGAAGTATTTACTTCTGGTGAATTCATTAAACGAGAAGAACTCTATAAAGAACGAAGAGATCGTTTTGTCGCTTTCCATATCTATCGTAAAAAAGTTGAAATTAATGAAATGAACTTACTTTTACAAGTAAAAGCAGGAGAGAAAGACAGTGGAAAACTAGAAGTAACAGGGAAATTAATCGGATATTCTCATAAATTGCTTGATAGTATCAATGAAACTGGCAACGCACCCCCAGTACTTACATCACCAAACGGCGAAAGACCTTCGGGGGGCTATGTTGCCATTACTGAAGAAAATAACACTATTTTAGATGATACTCAAGAACAAGATGATTATTTAGTGGAAATTCTAGAAATTCGTGATAAAGAAGGTAATTTAATTGATTTAGATCAACTTGATAAGGCTGCTAATACAGAAGAAAATCCGCAATCCTCGCCTAATTTAGTGAAAACAACTGCTGATTTAATGGATAAGACCGCCAATGAAGAATTATTTAACTACAATGAAGAAGGTGTAGGGTTAAGAACAAGGCAAAAACGTAATGATGCAGCTATTGCTATCGTGAAAAAACTACAAAGCGGTGAATTGAAATATAGTGATATTACCGATGATCAACGCAAAACATTATCACTTTACAGCGGTAGCGGTGGCGGTGTGGTTTCTGCTGATGGCATTAAGGGATCGGCTTACGAATATTACACACCGAAAGCAACCGCTAAAGGAATGTGGGACTTGTTGCAGTCTTACGGCTTTACCGCCGGAACAGTGCTTGATCCTTGCGCCGGAACAGGTGTGTTTAGTGCGGTCGCACCGAAAGAGGCTTTGATTCAATCGGTAGAACTGGATGCGGTAAGTGGCACAATTAATAAAGCGTTATTTGAAGGTGATAATAAAACGGTTTCTATTCAACCGTTTGAAGAATATGCCAAAGCAACAGAAGATGAAAGTGTTGATGCTGTAATTGCTAATGTTCCATTCGGCGATAATAGAGGTTCGTATAAATTCTTGGATGAACGCTATCAGGATGAAAGCCTAGACGGTTACTTTATCTTGCGTTCACTTGATAAATTAAAACCGGGCCGTGTTGCCGTCTTTATGTCATCAAGTTCGGTTATTTCCAATAAAAGCAAGGAGAATTTGCGGAAACGTATTGCCTTGAAAGCGGAATTTATCGGGGCTTATCGTATGCCAAACAAGCTATTTACTACTGCAGGTGCTGATGTTGTTACCGATGTAATGGTGTTAAGAAAACATACGAAAGCCAATAAACAGATTATTGATGATGTTTATAAAGAAAATCCGGCACTTTTAACAGAAGCCAATGTGTTTAGAGATACCTTTATTAACGGTCGGTATTTCGAAACCGAAGGGAAACGCTATATTTTAGGGAAAACAACTCAAGTTAAAAGCCGTTATGGCGAACAAGTATTAAAAGTGGTTAACGATGATAGTATTGCCAATATCTCTAGAATGATGACTCGCTTTGGCGATGATTCTGCTATTAAATGGGACTTGCTTGATGCTGTTCCACCATCAGAAGAACAGTATCAAGAAGGCGATATGATTTATTTTGGCGGTGAGCAAAAAGTCTTTAAAAATGGCGCATTTGTTCCGGTTGAAAATACTGGAAATGCTGGAAATGTGGGTAATTCAGAAGTTATTGATATTAATGAAAAAGCAAAAGCCTTTGACGATACGGCTTTAAATGTATTTGAACACAATGAACGTGGGTTGGCAGAACTTTATGAATTGCTTGCACAAGCTAGACAGCGAAATCTTATCTTAAATACCGTTTTCAGAGATTGGGTAATTAATCTGCTTGATTTTAAAGCAGAAAAGAATAAGCGGTTAGTCACCATCATTCACGCATTTATGGATGCCAGAGAGGAAAAAACGCTTGATTCTAAATTAAATCTTGCTGAGAAATACCCTAACTTAAGTGAGGCAATCAAAGCTATTGTGCTTAAAGGACCGAAAAAAGCTCCGGGCGGTTGTACTGCTGAACAAAGTAACGCATTTAAGGCTATTTTAAATCTTGTCTACGACAAAAAAGCAAAAGCCTTTACTGAATATTGGCGGGGTGAATTCGCTGAAATGGAAGAAAAAGCCTTAACGCCTAGACAGATTTATGAACAAGAGCTTTATAAAAACGGACACACAGCTGATCAAGGTATTGAATTAAATCGATTTAAAGCACTTTTCCCTGATGTTGATTTAGATAATTCAGATGATTGGGTTTATAGCTTAGACGGTAAAAAAATCATTTCTATCAATGATCACTTTGTCGGCAATGTAGGGAAATTAAAAGATAAATATCGTGAGGCAATCGCTAAAGCGGATGACGCATTGAAAGAAAAATTGATCAATCAAATGCAGCTAATGAATGAGCGTGTAGCGAAGGTAGATTTGAATAAAATTAATTTATCTTTAACCACCAGCTTTATCGATCCTCAAGATAAAATCAATTTCTTAAATACCTATGTAGCAAGGAATAGCGGTACTTTCTCTTTGGAAGAGAAAGACGATGGCGGATTTAAATACGTCTTTAAAGAGGCAAGTTCGAGGGACAAATCTAATCGTAATGCCATTTTGCGAAGAATCGCTTTTTACTTAAATAATAATGGTTCTGTAAGCTCAGGCGTGAAAATTAAAGAAGAAAAAGACATTAAGCGACAAGAGGAAATTTTAGCCGGATTAAAACGTGAGATTGATGCCATTAATGCACAATTCGACAGTGCGGTGAAACGTAATAAACGCTTGTTAGGAAAACTTGATGATTTATTGAATAATGATGACGTGCTTCAATTCGATCAAGTTGAGGATGACACCGATATTCATATTGAAGGCATTAATAGCAACTTCTCTCCTCGACCACATCAATCGGCATTTGTGCGACAACAAGCACGGCAAATGGGCGGTATTTGCGGATTTGATGTAGGACTTGGAAAAACCTACACCGCATTAATGGTGGCTCAACATTTACAATCAATTAATGTTAAGAAAAAAACGCTGTTTGTTGTCCCAAATACGACACTTACCAACTGGCGAAAAGAGGCTAAAAGCATTTACAGCGAAGAGGTGTTTAATCGTTGTTTATTCGTTGGTGTAAGAGAGAAAAACGGCAGTCTTTCTATTGCAGGCACAAAAGAAGTGACAGCGGATATTGCTTCAATCTATGAAAATAAACACGATAAGATTTTTATGACTTCCACCAACTTTATTGCAATAATGTTGAAAAAAGTCACTATTGAAGATTATCTTGATTATGTTGATATGGCTAATGGCAGCGGAAAAAGCTTAGGACACAAGGATTTACAGAAGAAAGAACAGAAACTTGGTGAATTAGGTAAGTTGATCAGTTCTCAAATGAAAGCCACATTTGTGGAACTAGAAGGAATGGGTATTGATAGCCTTGTGATTGATGAGGCTCACATTTATAAAAATGCGGTTGGGGCGACCTTTGGCGGTGCGAAATTCCTATCTGTTCTAGGTAAACCTTCTGCAGGTGCGGCTAATGCTTTGGCTAAGACGTGGTATATCCGCAAAGGCAATGTTAAGAATGATGGTGTTTTATGTTTAACCGCAACGCCTATCACGAATAGCCCTCAAGAAATTTATTCGATGCTTTCATTAGCGAACGGAGAAGATTACGTCAATAAAATGGTCGGGGTAAGCGGTGTAAATAATTTCCTCGAAACATTCTGCAATATCGACAACACTCAACAACGTACAGTCGATGATCGCTTAGATGTATTTAAAACCTTTACCGGCTTTAAAAACAGCGATATTCTCCGCCGTCTATTTAACAGCGTAACCACAATGAAAAACGCTGAAGATATTAAAGAGGGTTCTACTTATATTCCAGAAGGCATTGAGGTAGTTTCTAATGTGGCTATCGGTGAAGAACAACAAAACTTGCTTGATGAATATCGGAAAATTTATCGATTAGCAAGGCTACAATTAAAAGAATCAACAAAAGGTTTAATGACAGAAGAACAAGTCAAAGAATTGGATGCTGCGGTAGCTACACAAGGGGTTAATATTGAGTTATTAGCACACCCATTCAATTTTGTGAATAAACTTTCTCAATCCTTGCTTGATCCGAATATCGCAGAGCAAAAGACCGTTTATTATGTTAAGGAAGATAAAGATTTAGATGCAGCTAAAAAAGCGGTTGAGGCATTCAATAAATTAGAAAAAAGTGGCGAACGGACTAACAAGATCGGGTTGGATGAAAGCGATATTCTTGATGTAACTTTTGTTGATGTTGGCGGTGAAAGTAACTTGAAAAAAGCCATTTATAAATATCGGGTTAAAGCCGATATTGAAGGGAATAAAATCACGTTAAATTGCACCGATCAGAAATTGCAAAATATCTTATTGAAAATGTTAGAAAAAATTCCGCTAAAAGTGGATATTTCCGCTAAAATGGCGGCACTTGTGGATAATGTCAGAAGTGAGCTAGCTCACCCTAAAGCGAATGGTGGATTATGTAAGCAAATTATCTTCTCCGATATTTTAGCCTCGCATAATGCGATTAAAATTTTATTGACTGACGAATGTGGCATACCTGCAGATAAAATTAAAATCATTAATGCGGAAGTTGTACCTGATCAAGGTGAAATGCAAGATATTCAGGATGGTTTTAACGCTGAAGCAGAAGATAACCGCTATAGTATCATTATTGCTAATAAAAAGGCTGAAGTGGGTATCAATCTTCAGAAAGGCACTCAAGCAATCCACCACTTAACTGTTGGATGGACACCGGACAGCTTACAACAACGCAATGGTCGTGGCGTAAGACAAGGTAACTATGTTGATGAGGTTAAAATCTATCAATACGATGTAAACGGCACGTTTGATAAATATAAACGTAAAATCGTGAACAGTAAGAGTGACTGGATTAGTGAGCTTGTCCGTGGCGAAAATTCTGTGGTGAATATTGAGGGTGGTTTATCTAATGAAGATATGGAAATTCTGGCTTCCATTTCAAACGAAGAAGAATTGCAACAAGCCATTGACAGTATTGAGAAACGCCAGAAAGATAATTTTATCAAAGCAAAACAGACTGAATTACGCAGTATGGCAGACGTGATGCGCACATTAAGACAGGATGAGGAGGCATTTAAAGATGTTTCTTCCTATAGGAATCGCTCTTATAGAGATTTGTATAGCTTACAAGTATCTATTAATAAAAATTACATTAATATCATTAATGAGTTAGAAAATAAAATTAAGGATAATGAGATCGAGGGGAAATCAACAACAACCCTTAATAAACGATTGGATAAATTAAAAGGCAATGATGCCGGTCGGTATTTCAATGAAATTCAATCACTTTTCAGATTTGGTGAAATTTCAGAGCTGGTTAATGGTTACGAAGATGAGTTTGACGCAGTTAAAAAATTCTGTGATTTAAATCTTTCAAATAAATTAGATGAATTTGACGAAAAAATTCAACATTTTTATGAGGAAGATTTGGCGTTGCTTAATAATAATATTCAAGGCATTACAGATAAAATTGAAGGCTTATCTAATACCGTTAGTCTTGATGAGGAATTAAAACAACGTTTAATCAATATTACTCATAAAGATAAAGTTTATAATGGATGGATACCGAAAAGAAAAGATATTGTTAAGATTAAAATTAATGGAAATCTTTATTATGGTTCGATTGAAATCGAACCTATAGGTGGAAATGTGACGATTGCCTCTTTGGAAAAACAAGAAGATATTAATATAGCGCAGGTATTTATTAATCCAGAGGCTGAAAATTATTACTTAAGAAGTCAGTTCAATCTTGATAATCTTTCAGGCGATATTGAAATTAATTATTTCGGACAAGCAGCAGATGATAAATGTGCTTTCCTTTTCAAGAAAATCGCTGAAGTTGAGCTTGAACGCATTCAAGAGGGCAATGAGCCTTTATATAGTAATGAAGGCAGATTTACTTTCGCCGATCAGGTTAAGCCATATCTTGTAGATCATAGAAAAATGATTAAGGTAAGCGGCTTTGCAAGTTATGATGATAATAACTATATGTTCTTTTCTCCGGATATTAAAGAATTGGTAGATGAAGAAGTTTATAAATTGATTCAATTGCCGAAAATGCAGGAGCATTTCAAAAAAGGCGAAGAACATTATGATTTAAAACGCAATCAAGAGACAGGCGAATATGACGCACCTTTATCGTTTAATTTCTCGCAGTTACAATCTGCTTTTTTGCCAAATCAATTTTTATCAAATTTTAGCCGAATTTTGTTAAAAACATTGAAAATTATTAATGGTGATATGGTGGATTATCTTAAATATCTGGCAATTAAAAACGATAATATAGCAAGAAGTATTTTAAATGGCTCATTCTGGGGGCTTATTGATCTAGTTAATTATCAAGATTTTATTGATAATTTACCGGAAGACATTGCGAAAGAAGAGAACGCTAAAGAAAAAATCTATGATTTACTTGTTAAATATTGGGTTAAACAAAAGGTTGTTGATTCAGAAAGCAATGGTAAAGCTGTTATTGATATTGGGTTAAATCTAGGAGGGTTAGATGATAACGGTTTCTTATCAATTCTCCCTAATATCACTAAGTTTATTGAGAAAGAAACTTATGAAGGACCGGCTTTTGTGGCAATGCTTGGACGTGACACTTATGACTTCTCTACGAGAACAAAACTCCGTGATAGGGCGAAATCTTTCGCAAAATCAGAAGGAGCTAAAGAAGGCGTTATTGGTTTCTTGTACGATCGCACTGGTGGGAAGCCGTGGGATGGTGAGTTTTTTGCCACTGTTCCAAATTTAGCAGACGTGTTTACTAAATACGGTAAATGCTGGGTAATGCGAGGCGATTTCTGGCAGTATCTTCAAGAAAACTCAAGCATTCACGCATTTGACGTTTATGGCGAAAACTTGTAGGAGATAAAAAATGAAACAAGTTGTTAATTATTTATTCGATCCGCAAAACATTGCGGATTTATACCTCGATTTTAAATTGAGTTATGAAGCAAGAACAGGTAACGAGTATAACGCTGAAACAATCGGGAAAATCTGTTTAAGTTACTTGCGAGATGAACCTAAAGCCTATTTGCGTTTCGGCGTTTATTATGGTGCAGTATTGAAAGCCTTAGATAATCTAGGGCTTATGCCAGTAAGTGTTACTAATGATGAGCCGCCTATTTTGATCGATGCTTACACCATACCGGAAACAGATGATATTTCCAGTGAGATTTTAACCATTATTGCAGCGTTTGAATTTAAGAAATATTACAACGCTAATTTGTTTCAAGGCAGTGATACATTCTATCCATTTGAGGATGACACGCCTTATCGCTTACACGATATTAATATGGAAATGTATGCCATAAGTTAAAATCTTTAGGAAAAATAAAATTTAAAACTCCCTTATCTATTTAACAATAGCGTTATTTGATAGGGGATTTTTTATGGGCGTATTTGACGACATTTCAGGCAGTATTTCAGAGGGATTTAATAAAGCTAGCTCGGCTATAGACAGTTTAGGCAGCAGTCTTAATCTTGGGCTAGGTTCTGTTTTAAGTCTAGGTTCGGACTGGCAAGGATTAAACAATAATCTAATCGCACGCTTTTTTGTTGTAAAAAAAACTGAATTAGGTTGGATAGAAGATCCACTCGAATTATCTGTGCGTGCGCCTATTTTAGAGGGTGCGGAAGTTGAATATGTGCTTAATTGGCAAAGCCCTTTTGAAGAAACCGGCGTAGATAAAAAAGTTCCTGCAATTGCTAATTTAATTCAATCCGGTGCGCTTGGCGATACCATTAATCAAGCCTTGGGTATGCTGAGTGAAACCGTTCAAGAAAGCGTTGTTACAGCAAAAATTCAAAAAGTCTTTTCCGACAATGTAGGAAAAACTGGAGTGACAAAACTTAATTCAATCCAGATTTTCGCTGGGATGCCACCAATTAAAATCAATATGAAATTGCTGTTTAGAGCAAGAAGCAATGAACAAATAGAAGTGATGAAGCCTATCCACCAATTATTAAGCTGGGCAGTTCCTCAAGAATTATCAGGGAGCAGTGCGCTTGTAAATATGGCCAAAAACATATCAAGTGATAAAGGACTGGTGCAAGGCACCGTCGATACAATCCTTCCTTCAAAAGCCCCTAAGGTAATTGGGATGGAATATAAAGGAAGAGTTTATAAACCAATGGTGATCGAGTCTATTTCCGATCCGATTACTTCTCCTACGACTTCTTCCGGTGGTTATGCTTCCGCTGAAGTCAATCTATCAATTGCTTCTCTTACTGCTTGGGATAAAACCGATATTGATCGAATTTACGGAAGTGGAATTTTAGGTATTGCAGGAATCATAGGGTAAGGAGAAAAAATGCTTTATTTTCAAAACGTTAGAACATCAAGATTTTCTTTCACATTACAGGAATTAACAATAGCAGACACTCGCAATTTATTAAATATTCCACCACACTTATTTGAAAAAACAAGAGGTGAATTTTTAAAAAGAGCAATTAAAGAGATTCATTGGAATGAAAATTATAGCCTTAAAGTAGATTTAGGTGATTTAACCGTTCAAGAGCGTATTTTTATTGAAAGTATTTATATTGGGCAATCTTCTAATACACCGGATTTCTTAGTAGGTGAAAAATTAAAATTATCTGATTATTTAAATTATGAAAAGCAGTATCAACCTGAATTTAATCGTTTATTTCTTGGTGAGGCTGGAGGCGATAAATGGTTTATTAAGCCCCTGACCGGCAGAGATATTGAGATTATTGAAGCGTTGATTTTCTCAAAAGCGGATAAGCCTACTCGCCTTGACTGGTTTATCTATGCAATGTCGGCGTGTTTATTACTGGAAAATGAAGAAGAGGTATCTGATACCAGTGAAATTGAACGTCGTATTGAACATAAATACTCCACATTTAATAACTATCCAGAAAGTGAGTTTTTAGTGTTATTTTCGCTATTTACTCAAGCAATAGATAATAAAAACAATCACTTATTCAATATTAATTTTGATGAAGAAGGAATTATTTGCTTGTCGCTCCCACGGGAGGGGGCGACTACAGCAGGTCGATTTTGCTCTCTTTCCGCAATCAATGAAGTTACGAAAAGACTGGTTGGAAAATTTAAAAACGATCACTAATCAACTTGTTGTACATTTTCATCATTCTCTTTGTGAGGCAAATCAATCCTGTGTAAGCGAAGTGGTGGATTTAATTGATTCAGAAACATTTAAAGAACACTGGAAAGCTGAACAACGAAAATGGAATGCTTTATTTAAAACGATAGCCAACAGTAGGAGATAAAGAAAGTGTTAAATGTCAATGTTGACTGGCTTTTGATCGCATTTTCTACCCTATTCGCTATGTTTGGCGGACTTGTAAAACATTTAACCGATGTACAAGAAAAGAAAGAAAAAGTGACGTGTGACGGTGTAGTGATTCAGATGATTATTGGCGGTTTTACTGGGGCGTTGGCCACGTTATACGGAATAGAAAAGGGCTTAAGTATTTATGTTATTTTCTGTTTTTCTGGATTATCCGGTTTTTGCGGTGTAGGGGCATTAAGAATTGCAGTTAAAGCCATTAGTAAGTTTTATACGAATAATAAATAAATTAAAGGAGACAATTTTATGAAATTAAGCAATAAAGGCTTCGCCTTGTTAAAACGGTTGGAAGGTAAGCGTTTAAAGGCTTACGCAGATAGTGCAGGTAATTTAACTATTGGCTATGGGCATATTGGAATGGTTGATAGTAAGCCTATCACTAAAGATCTTTCTATTAGTGAGGAAAAAGCTGAACAGCTTTTAGCTGAGGATTGTTCGCACTTTGCGGAAAAAATATCACCACTGATTAAGGTAAAACTTGAACAACATCAATTTGATGCGCTTCTTATTTTTGCTTTTAATATTGGGGTTAGAGCATTTAAAAACAGCAGCGCATTAAGCTATTTAAATAGTGGAAAAGGGATGTTGGATGTTGCGGCCAGAATGGCACTTTACAACAAAATAACCATTAGAGGCAGAAAAGTCATATTACCCGGTTTAGTTAAACGCAGAACGGCTGAAATTAAGTTACTTCTTGAAGAGGTGTACGATGATTAAAAAAATATCAATGTTTATTTTCTGGATTTTAAAGAAAGCCACGAAAACAACGACTGTAAGCAATTTTCTTTTTTATATGTTGATCATTGGCATTGCAATCACGACATTTCAATCAGTCTTTCAAGCTGAACGGATAAAAATGCTACAGCAAACTAATGAACATATGAATGATATCGCTGAAAAGCGACTTGCTTTAATTAATCAGTTAGATACAAAAATAGATTCACTAAAAAAAACAATTAACGAACAGAACGAGATCTCAAGAAAACAACTTGATTTTGAACGAGAATTAAGGGAAAAGCAAAATGCACAAATTTCAACAATTCAGACGTTATTACAAGGGAATCAGTGTGCTGACAGTGATTTTCCTTATCCTTTGCTCAACCAGTTGCACTACACAGACGAAAAAAAAGAGTGAAGATTTAACAAAATACGAAAAGACGACTGTTTATATTGAACCGCCGGCAGCACTACTTTCTCGTTGTGAAAAGCCAATTATTGGCGGTCAAAAATGGCGAGATTTAGCTGAATATGCAGTTAAATTACAAAATGCCTTAATAGGATGTGATAAAAAAATAGAACTGATAAACGAGTTTATTAAGCGAAAAAACGCACAAGGAACAACACAGGAAAAATAGAAAATCGCCGTTTTTTGTCACCTTGATAATTGTTTTTGATGATTTTTATCAAAAATAAAAGGAGACAAAAATGGCTGTAAATACAGGTGCTTTTTTACATAACACCTATAATATTGCTCAGTCTATCGGGACTGACGCAACAAACTCAGATGCTACCCTAGTAATTATCGGGCGAGAAAATCTTCACGTTAAGATTAAATCGTTTCCTGATCCTACCAGTTTGCCGGCTGAACCGATTGTTATTCCTCTTCCATTAGGGAATGAAACAAATAAACCGGGTCAGGCGAAAACCTCGTTTAGTGGTAGTGCGTCTTTTGTGGAAACAGAAGATCGAGTTATCGAACGTACTTTTACTGAAATTAAATTCGAAACAGGTGGCTACTTCGATGCTTGGTTATATCACGGCACACCGGATAAATTTGTGAATCGTAAAAAATTGCGTAACTGCTTTTTTGCGATGGGTGCGCCGGTGCAACGTGACTTCCAGTCAAACACTGAAATTCTATTGCTTGAAGGCGATATTACAGGTAACTATTTCGGTGAAATTGAAGAAGGTAACGTTAAAACATTAATGGGTGGATTTTAATAAATGACTTTACAAGAACACGCTAAATTTTACTTCGATAATATCAGACCGACCGGCACAGTAATAGACTTTCAGACGGTACTAAGTCAGGCTATTCGTGCGGCGAAATATTATGAAGGGTTTGGCGTGTTTCAATTAAAAGCAGAAAGGGAATCTACCATTGATGAAAACCTTGAATTATTAAACAGTGAATGGGCGATGATCGCACCGTTATTTGAGCTTTACACAGAAAGAGAAAACGCCTTGATTCTTGAGGCAACACGATCATTAGGGATTGAAACCTATGGTCGTTCCGTTTCTGAAATTTCAAGTGAAATAACACAAAAAGAGCAAGAAATTCAATTGCTTGCGTTCCAGTATGATATTGTAACGATATGATTATTACGCTAGAAAACGGCACACCGTTAAAAGGTGATTTAACGCCGACCATTATTAAACGCACTGATCTTGTCGCTATTCCTAGCACTGTAGAGGTGATGTTTAGAGCAGATGATCAGATTCTCCCCTACATTACAGAAGGGAAAATCATTTCTGTTGGTGAGACAACAGCGAAATATAAAATTATTTCCTGTAAAACAATCAATGAGAATTTATCTGTAAGGGGCGATCCTAGTTTTATTTTCGTTCACGTTATCGGATTACTGGAGTCTTGCTATGAGATTGCTTTTACAAAAGAGCGTGCGGTCACCGAAGAATCTACCTCACTTGCTTCAGCCTATCGTGCGTGTGGTGCAAAAATAAAGGTAGGTAAAGACATCAAAATTAATAAATTCACTTGTTTAATTGGTCAAGTTCCTTCTTTTTCAATTCAGAAAGCATTGCAATTAGCCGCCGCTACTATTGTTTGGGATGGCAAAGATACCGTTAATTTTTATCGATTGCGTGATTTGTTTAAACAAAAGCCTAAAAAGGTATTTGAAAATGATTACACTCAAGATTATCAAAGCTCGTTTCTTGAAAGACATCAAGCCCCTCGCCATTACTCTAATCTTGCTGACGGCACTATTTCCATTGCGAACAATAAAAAAGGCGGTCGAATATCCTCTTTTGAAGTGAATATTGACAAGCAAGAGTTGAATAATTTGGGAACGTATTTATTACAAAAAAAAGTGCTTACTTTAGGATTATCCGCCGATCTTAACGCTGGCGATTTAATTAGAATTAAAACAAAAGATTACGTTATTATTACCGCAACGCATATCTTTTCTAATCCGGACGTTGGCGCAGGTGGGCAATCCAGTAGGTTATGGTTAGGAGAATTATCTGTATGAAATTAATTCCGGCAGAAGTGGTAAGCTGGGACGGAAAGGATTTAAAAATAAAAATTCCCGGTTATACCGATGGTGGAAGTAAACCAATTAAGGCGGCAGGTATTGTTTATCCGTTCGGTGATCGTCCTGATTATACTGGCTACCGTATTTTACCTGGTGACGCTATCTGGATATTGTTTAATGGCGATGACTTTGATAGCCCTATTGCATTAGGTTTCCGTGATAAAAACACTGGCAGAGATAAAAAGACTCGGGCATTTACTCACGAGAATTTTAAAGTGGAGGCTGACAATACGATCAATCTTAAAACTAGCTCAACGACAATTAAATCGCCTACACAAACATTAATCGGCGATGTAACAATTAAAGGTTCTTTAACTGTAACTGGGGATATTAAAGCCTCAGGCACAATTCACGGTTCATCAGTCACGGACGATGACGGAGATGGAGGAGCATAAAATATGGAAAAGGCATTAGTTTTTGATTTTCAAAAATTAGGTGAAAAAAGCGAAAAAGCAACAAAAGAAATCACTAAAATATTAAAGCGTGGTGGCGCAATGATTGTTTCAGTAGAAGCCTCGCCTGTTAAGCGCGCAAGTGGCATTTCTTATAAAGAATTAAACCTTGTAGCTAACGATTCACAAACTGTGACTTTATTAATTAAGCAAACAGGTGATATTTTTAAAGTTAAAGTGAATAAAAGCGAACTTCCTATTAAGAATCAGGATGATATAAAAAAAGCAGTTGGGGAAATTCTGAAAAAGTTAGACAGTGTACGAGTGGCGTTCCAACGTAAACTAGCAAGAAAGAAAGCTGAACTTCCAAAAATGAGATCAACCGTTGTGACTAAAGAAAAAGCCTTAACACAGCGTGAAGCTGAACTTGATCAGGAAATTAATAAGGCACAACAGCACCTTAAAGCCTTGAAAGCCGCTTAACTTATCATTTGCCGGTAAATAGTAAAAAGTTTACCGGCTTTTCACTTTCATTATTACCGATATTCTTCAATATTAAAATCTCGTTTTCTTTCATTATTTTCAAATCCTGCACGCTGTTTTAAATACTGTAACTGTGCTTCTGTAGGAAGTGTTAAGACTTGTTCTTTCAAGGGTTCATCAAATGTGCTTAATCCAGCCGCTGCCATAATTACTAAATATTCATTACGGCGACCGTAAACTCGCTGAGAAATTAAAGTTATATCGTGTATCTCATCAGGCTTAGTTTGATAACGAATGGCAGACTCCCACGCTTTAACGCTGGTAGAAAAGTCACTTACTAGCTGCACTAATCTTGTACAAGCAATGCTATTTTTTTCAATCATTTTAACCTCTTAATTACTAAAATATTTTTGATTATGCTTAACAATCGAGCAAAAAACAGACAAGAAAATTTAAAGATTATTATAGTTACTAAATTTGGCTACTCTCCTCTTCTTTTCTAGGAAAAATAAAAACGTTCTTGTTTTTTATCTCTTCATAATCATAGCCGTTATGACTACCGGCGAGGTTATAAATGGATGAAGTCACGATTACATCACAAGAAATAGAAAAAATGCTCAGACACTGGCTAAATACACCAGTGAACACTTATCTTGGATCAAGTTATGGTTTTGATAAAAATACACTTCTATTTACACCGTTATCGATGAATAAAGCAGATGAAATGATAGCAAAGTTAAAACACGATATACCGCTTTTCTCAGGTGTAAATGTGAATATGTTTAGCGTTCCGATACCTCCCGATAAATTACAGATTTTTATTCAAGTCGGCGATGTCACTGTGGAGGTTAATTAATGTTGACAAAATCAGACTTTTTACGAGTTATTGAAGCCACTTCAATGAAATATCCGCTTATGGCGGCACTTTTCCACGCCGGCGATCCTCGCTATTTTCAAATTCAAGAATCAATGGCGGAAATGCTTTCAATGTTCAGTCAACAATTAGAGGTTTCTAGTCAAGAACCGTTTGTTAAATCACGTGAAGCGACAGTCTTAGCAGACGCCGCAGCAAAAGGCTTATTATTTACCGCCTCTTCTGCGGAAATGGTTTTAAAGGTTACTAATGACAGTGAAGATACAATTTATCTTGGTGTTGGTCGGGTCTTATTAGATAGCAACGGACGTTATTACAAGGTGATTAAGCCTTTGACGATCAAAGGAAAGCAAGAAGGCGAACTAGCGGTTATACAAGAAACAACAGATACACAGACCGTTTATATTGATAATCCAGAGCCATTTATGTCGATTGAAGTGGAACAGCCTAAAGACGGTAGTTATATCACGGGAATAACAGTATCAATTGATGATGAGGTTTATTTGCCTAGTTATCGATATAACGGCGTACAAGCAGGAGAAAAGGTCTTCCACGTTGAAAGTGATGAATTTAAACGGTTATTTATTAAATTTGGAATGAGGGGCGTTATTGGTGTTGAACCTCCGCTAAACTCAACCGTTAAAATTGTAAAAAATATGTCGTTTGGCAATGTTTTACCAGAAACAGAAAGCCCTTTTACGCTCGAATATATTCAAAAAGACAATGAAAACAACTTAAAGTTTGAGATGAAATCATTGACTAAATCAGGCGTTAATCCTGTAAGTTTAGCAACATTAAAAGAACTATGTAAATTCCCTTCTGTTTATGACGATAACGCTGTTTATTTGGGCGAATTTAACCGCTTAGTAAAAGCACATTTTGGTGATTTGCCATTTTTAAATGTGTGGAATGAGCAAAAAGAGGAACTCGCAAGAGGTGCTAACATTGATAATGTTAACACGTTATTTTATTCATTTAAAAAAGCAACAAATGATTTGCGTAGCGATGAAGCTATAAAAAACGAGATCGAACATATCATTAAACAGGCAGATGATAGCTACAAGATCAAGTTTATTGCACCTGTTATTAAGAAAATTCCTGTTACAGTAAAAGCAACTATTTCAAGGCTTTATGACGAAGACACGGTCAGACAGCAAGTGTATGACGTTTTAATTTCTACTTTTGGGGAAAGTAGTATAGGGAAAGTTGGGCGTGCGCATTTAAGAAATAAAGTCATAGCAGATTTACTGTTAAAAAATATTAATGCGATAGCCGATCAACGGTCAGATTTAGATGTTACTTTTACTTTGCCTGACGCCAACAAGCCCGAAGTTTTCTGTTTTATGGACAACGGCTCAATTAATGTAACGGTAGAAACATCAGAGTACGCAAGTGACGTATGGGGGGGGGGCTAGGTAATGGATAATAAGCCTTTTAAAACAGGGTCACCTTTATTCCACCAGAAAGAAATTGGCGATATTGAAAAAGAAGTTAAAAACATTTTCCTTGAAGTGTTTAAAGAAACGCTAGGAAGTAGGGTTGATGGATTACTTCAATACGGTATGCCTTACGTTTCGCAAGATATTGATGTGCTTTACCCTTTTTTCTCAATGAGTGGATTAAATACCATTAAAAATTTACAGGAAGTAAAGCCGTTAGCGTATTTGATGAAGGCTTGGACAATCCGCAATCCTAAGCGTGGTTTTCATTTTTTAAACACTTACCTGCAGATGCTTTACCCTAATTCATTCCGCATTGCTCAAATGTATCAGGAAACGGCTAAAAACTACCCTATCGCATTATCTAATAAAGAGGAAATGGAAATAAAAGGGACACCGCACTGGCTTACCAGTAGGGTAAAAATTTCCGTTACAGACTGGGAAGAAACAGGGGATTTATTTTATCGATACGCACCGATTTTACAGACACTGATTAGCGCAAGATTTGTATTAATGCTAGAGGTTTTACGTGAGTTTTCTGGAGCAGTTGGACTAGGTCTAGCTACTGCAGGCACAGTTTACTATTCAGTTGATTTCACTGGCACAATTAAGTAATGGAGACAAAATAATGGAAAAAATGAAGACTGGTATTATTAAATTTAATATTAAAGATATTGGGCGAAAACATACTGGTAAACCACGCAATTTTGATGTAGGCAGAATTGTAAAAGCAATTAATGATCCGGCTTTTCAAGAGCAAGTTAGACTTGGCGAAGTTACAGGATTTTACAGCCATTTACCACGTATTAAATACGGATTGGGCGTTAAAGATGCGGTCTATGACGGAGATAAATTAATTGCGCTCGATCCTTGCTTTAAAACGACCTATATAAAAGCGTTAGACGATGGAACAATCGAACACGAAGCAGAGTTTTACGACAATGAATATGGTCGAAAAGCTTTCTATTTATTGCAACAGAACACTGGCGGTTTTTCTTCCGCTATTGCACAGAAAAATAACGGCGATTATATCTTTTACGGCTTTGATTATGTTCGTTCACCAAATTTTGCTAAAAACAGACCTTATTCACCTATTTTTGATGATATTTCAACGCAAGAATATGATGAAAACGCCATTTTGTGGATGGATGATATTTCTACCGAAGAATTGATGAATGAGGAGCGGTTGTTTTTGCTTGATCATATACAACATATTGAAAGTATTAATGAAGATTTGAAAAAACAATATCAACTTTTATTGGATGCTTCTGAAAATCTTACTAATCAAAATCAGGCTTTATTGGATGAAACAGTCTCTTTGAAGCTGGAATTGGAAAACAAATACAAAAATAACCGTTTTAGCACTGAAAGGCTGGACGAAGTAAAAAAACAAGCCGCTATTTTCGATAACGCAGATATTGTACTTGAAAATGACGGAAATGCCACTAAGGAAATTGATGCTGAAAAAACGAAAAGCGTAGGCAGTTTATTAAAGCGTTTTTTCTAATGAGGAGGTAAAAAATGACGCCAGCAATTAAAGAAGGTGCAGTTATCTTTTTTAAGAAATTTCTTGATGAGGTTATGCCAACAAATCAATGTATTAAAGCGTTTAATGAACGACCTATTAGCAGTAAATTTAAACTTGTTACAGGGCGACTGGTTGATCAGGCTGAGGCTATGCTGAATAAGTGGCGAACTAATCCAGATCAAGATAAAAATCATCACAAATTGCCTGTTTTTATTATGGGTTTTGGTAAAGAATATAGTTCTAGCGGATTAGAAAAAGGGAAGACTATTTCTCAACATAATTACGTCGTGAGCGATAATCAAGGCAATTATTTTAATCTCAGATTGGATAAACACGATCAACGTGTTCAGATTGCGTTGTTTTCTCAAGATGAAGAAACCGCTTTTAGTTTTGCTAGTCAATTTAAATTATATTGCGCTCGTTATGATGTGCGACATCAATATGCCGTAACCGATTATAACGGTATTAATTACGCCTTTCCTATGTCAATTGAGGATAATAATATTTTCGCACCAACACAGACGATTGATGGGCAGGATAATTTAACCATTCTGACATTCGATATTACATTTAATTGTCACACGCCGTATTTTCTAGGTCAAATTAATGAGAAGAATCAACAAGTTGCGCCTTATTTGCCGGTTGTAACAAAAATTATTTTAAAAGACGAGGCGAATGAACGCCACGATATTTATAAGTCAGTAATTAGCGAAAATGGTATTGAAAATTTATTAATTTCTGAGGACGAAAATGCTTTTATTGTTGCAAGCTAATATCGGCGGTTTTCAAGGCAGACCGTCTACACTAATTGGAGCGTTAGACACGGATAATGGCGCAATTTATCTAAAAAAAGCAGATAAAGCGGTTATTGAACGAATTAAAGATGCGTCGATCATTACAAATATCCCAATGAATGAATATGAATATTTTTTTGATGAAACAATATTTAAGGACGCTATAAAATCATTTAATGTTTTTAATGCGAAAAATGCTATTTTTTATTCCGGTGGAATGGAGAGGGTTAGACCGTCTATTCAATTAGATAAAATAACAGAAAATGGCGTAACTTATAGCCTTTATCCAGATATTCCAAATGAACAAATATGTACTATCGCAATTTGTTACTTAGCTGAAAAACTTCTGACTTATCAAAATGTTATTAATTTTCAAGAAGACTTACTCTCGATTTAATCAGACAGGAAAAATAAAAATTTAGTCCTTTTATCACGCCATAATATAACCGAAAAATTCAGTAATTAAGGTTATTTTATGGCGAATCAAGTATTAAATCTTATTTTCACAAACGTGGGTAGACAATTAATGGTAGACCGAAAAGGTCAAACCGTTATTCTAAATATTACGCATATTTCTCTAGGTGATAGCTCGTACACTGTAACAGGTGCGGAAACTAAGTTAAAAACTGAAAAATATCGCACTACTCTCGTTCACAGTGGAAATCCCAATCCTTATTCAATTCAATTCAGAACAACTTTTAAAGCTAATCAAGGCACTCCGTTCTGGGCTAAAGAAGTTGGATTATGGGAAGATAACACCCTGGTTGCTATTGGAAGTGGCACTATTGAGCCTTTCTATATTTCCGACAAAATCGATACTACTGTGAGCTTTACTTTTACTGTTGATACGATTGATACAGACAGTGTTAATGTTGTATTTGACGAGAAAAAAGACCTACTTTCACTTATTGTTTCTCAACACGAACAAGCAGCCGATCCACATCCTCAATACGTTAAGAAAACAACACAAATTACCGTTGGTGATGGGCTTACTGGTGGAGGTTCATTAAATTCCGATGTTGCTATCGGTTTAGCTGATACCGGCGTCGATGCCGGAACGTATCAAAGCGTAACTGTTAATAATAAAGGGATTATCACTGGTGGTGGAACTGTTGAAACTGGATTGGTGACTGCTCCATTAAGTTCTTTTACGTCAAATTCAAATTCTTATAATACAAATACTTACATTAATGTTGTTGAAACAACTGGAAAGAAAAAAACTTCTAATGGTACGAGTGTTCGCTTGCAAGGCACTGGAGCGACAAACGTTTCCAGTTCCAATGGCGTCATTTCTATCGACAGCCCTGTTTCAGACTTTAATTTTAAATACAATTTAAATCAAGGTTCGTCAGGCGATTGGACAACGGCGGAGTTTATAGCTTGGTTAAAGACGAATGGGGCATTTAGCCGTCCTGGTCACTGGGTGTTAAAACAATCTTTTGTATGGAATTATTCAAAAATAATTAAAGATACCGGCTGTGGGGACATTAAGCTAGCAGGAAACGTCATAGAGGTAATTTCTGAAAATGTAGATAATTATATGATTAGGGTTACCACACTCCCTGCTGTAGATAATGACGGTGGAACAATAAAAGCGCAGTTTATTTATTTCCATTATCAAGCAACAGGTGGTTCACCGGGCTGGGTTAAATTTTTAACCAATCTTGATAAAAGTAATTCCGTTACCTCTACTAGTTCTGATACTGTTGCTACTAGTTACGCCGTCAAAACTGCCTATGACAAAGCAGTAGACGGCGTGAATAAAGCCGATGCGGCACAAACGGCGGCGAATAAGGCACAAACGACCGCCAATGCCGCTATTCCAATCAGTAAAAAATCCGATTCCGTCACTTCAGCCAGCAGTGATACCGTGGCGACCAGTAAAGCCGTCAAAACCGCTTATGATAAAGCGGTAGATGCATTAAATGTTGCCAACACAAAATTAGGCGCTACTGCGACGGCGGTTGCTGCTAACAAATTAGCAACTGCGCGTACAATTTCGTTGACAGGAGCGGTGTCGGGGTCAGGATCTTTTGACGGCTCTGGTAATTTATCTATTAATACAGCAGATAATCTGACAGTCGGGCTTGTTACTAGCACATCATCAACTGGTATATCTAATACTACAACATCAAACGGTAATACTTACCTTAACGTTGTCGAAACAAGAGGCGGTGCGGCTAATGCCGTAGGCTCTTCTACACGTGTAACCGGTACTGGCTTAGTTGATGTTTACAGCGATAGTTCCGGGGTTTTAACGGTTAGAGGCAACAAAGATAACGGAAAATTAAACACATCAGGGAATCAAAGCCTAGCAGGTAAATTAACTGTTGATGATATTTTACTAGCCTCTAATGGCAACCGCTCACTATCTCAAGTAATTAATGCGTTTAACTGTTTATTTACAGGCAACCGTGACGGATTAAAAAATATAGTCAATAGCTGGGGGCAATCCGGCACTACTCCACTAGGTGTAAGTTACGATTTTTCAAATGCTAATGCGTGGTGGATTAATTTTGGCCCGCTTTATGGTGGTCTAATTATCCAAGGGGGACACTTTGATTGTAATGCCTATTATGCGGATATTACATTGCCGGTTAAGTTCAAAACAGAATGCTTGTCCGCGCTTGCTTATGATGTGCTATATAAAGAATCAACAAGAGCTGTAGATTCATTTTTATTTATGTGGAATTATGGGAAAAAAGACTCGACATCATTGATACGCTTTTTAAATACTGGTAAACCATACGCTGGTGCTGTTAAATATTTTACCTTTGGCGTGTAGCCAAGGGGGAAATGTTACCTCGTTTGCACTTAGCAATAACGCAGAGATTAGTATCAGATACCCAATAAACTTTAGCAAAAATAGTTTAACACCAATCTTATCATCTACAGCTGGTGTTGTTAGCGGCGGTAGCGCTGACTCTGATAACGGAGCATTTATCCGTTATACTGATAAAACTATATTTATAATCAACTCGCCGTGGATGAATATGACCTCAATATATTACGGACCCTTAAGGTGGATTGCTTTTGGTATTTAAGCAATACAAATGGCTATCCACTCCATCGAGTCTTGGTATGACAGCAATCTGTTAATTAAAAAGTGTATTGCAGTTTTGTTATCTGCTCCACCTACATGCCAAGTAGAAAATGTTTGGATTGCTGACTCTGTATTTCCTTCAGCTTGTGCATTTATGGCAAAAAGAGTTTTTTTGACAATGATTGGAATTTTAACAATAGTCCCATATGTATTAGGTGCTATGTAAAAAAATCCCCCTTGGCGATAGGATAGAGCTATATACCGATACTTATCCACCTAAATATCAAGTTATAGTCATAAGTTATTCCAGACGACACAATTAATTCAAATGATGTAGTAGATAAATTTTCTGTGTCTTTGGAAAGATGTTTGTTAGACATTCCAAGATTCATCTCACCGCCACTGTAAAAATTCACAGATTTATAAGCAACAGGTAGCTGTATTAACCGTTTTGCAAAATATCCGCTAATCATAGCTATAGTTCCGTATCCCCCTTGGCTAGGAATAAGCAATAATAATCCACTGTTGAGTATCTCTGGTAATAAAAGTTGTTAAAAACTCTATTTCAGTTTTGTTATCCGCCCCTCCTTGATGCCATCCATAAAAAATATCTGGAGCTTTACTTGCTACTCCTTCAATTTGTGCATTTGTCGCAAACAGCACTTTATTAACATAAATGGGTAATTTAACAGTAATTTTTGTTGCGTTGAAGATGTCAACAAATCCCCCTTGGCTATACTCCGAAATCAATCCACTTACATACACCAATTTTGGCGCTAGATCTAACCCACACATATAATGACGATTGGCTAGGACTAATGGTTAGAGAAAAAGAGATTGGCTTGCTTGGTCCTATATCTACAACATCACAATAGATAGTTTTGGCGCTGATAGGCTTAGAGATTAAAAAATCAATATTATCATTGTTACATTGTCCCCCTTGGACAACAATAACCGTTATAAATATAAGCCTTAAAAACAATATTTAAATCTTAAAAGTAGGCCTTGTAATACACAAATAACAAACACGCATAAATTTATATATATCAATAACTTATGCGTGTTTGTGCGTTGCTGAAAAACAAACTAATAACTACATTATTTCAGTAAATTAATCGTTTTTCTTAATTGTATCAATGACTTATGTGTATAAACCGCATCACCAACGTTGTTTGAGGCGTGGCCCAGTATTTTATCTCTTGCTATCTTGTTAGCCCCTGCGCCGTCTAGTAATGTAGCTACGGTATGCCGGCAATCGTGGCTAGAGTGTTTCGCTTTAATTGACTTCATTACTTTGTCAAAGATAGTGATAGCTTTTGAGTAAGTAAGCGGATTTAAATTTTCATCCGAAAATAGATACTTACCTTTTTCTTTCATTTTCTTTTGCACGATAGGCAAAATTCTATCGTGTATTGGTACTAATCTGATACCCGATTTTGTTTTAGCGGTTTTGATGTCAAAGTATTTTTGTTTTAAGTTAACGTTCACTTTTTTCATCTGTAGTAACTCACCGATACGCATTCCGCTATAGAGTAAAATTAGTGTTAAATCAGTATCTTCCGTTGAGTTCCAGACTTTATTAATCTGTTGTCTAGTAAAGGGTTTATGCGGTTTTACAGGTATATTTTTCCCCATTTTCAGATATTGTCCGTAAGATTTATCCGTCCACTCATTAATGATGGCGTGGGCAAATAATTGATTGATTAGCGTTCTGACTTTTTTCATACTAGCGTAAGATAAGCCCTTTTCTTTCATCTTATCGATAACGGCTTGTAAGTGGCGGTATTTTATTGATGTGATAGGCATAGCAAGCACTGATTCTAAATGATTGTAGCTATTCTTGTAGCTTTCCGCCGTTGATTTACTGACTTGTTTACAGTGTACCGGGTACCACAATCGAAATACTTTAGCTAGCGTGATTGACGGCTCAGGTATATCTTGTTGATTAAATGCCGCCAACGCATTTAGCGCATCTTCTTTTGTCGCAAAATAGCCAATATTCTGATAAATTTGCCGTTTATTTTCATTATATCCTATTGTTTTTCTTGCGATAAATGGCTTTCTCCGCTTTCCGCTTAACTTAAAAACGCTACCGTAACCGTTAGGTAATCTCATTTTAAACTCCTTTCTTAACATTGGAAAAATAAAAAATTATTGCCGTATGGCAACCTTAAAATTTATTCATCTCACATAAAAAAGAGGCAAAAAATGGAAAAACCGATTGAATATTTAATTATTGTAAATCCTAAGACTAGAAAGCGTGAAACGTCTTTCCCTTTGATTTATCCGTATAAAACGATTGAAGAATTAAAGGAAAAGGCTAGCACTGAATACCCTAGTTATATCTATATCCACGATACAGACGGTAAAATTCAGGCTGTTTTTACCAATCAGAACACTTACTGGTACAACGGTAAAGTAGAAACACAACCTAGTGAAATCCACAAATGGAACGGCACAGAATGGGTGATTGATGAAGAAAAACGCTTAGCATTAATCAAGCGGCAACAAGATCAGGTATGGGAACAGATTAAGCAGGAACGCACAAGGCGAATTAGCGGTGGTGTTTACGTTGAGGAATTGGGTAAATGGTTTCATACCGATGATAACTCGAAATTACAATACTCAACCTTAAAAAATCAAACCACGTTACCGACTGATTTAGAATGGAAAACAATGGATAATACCTTTGTGAAATTAAATAAAGATTCCATTGAAATTATCATTAATGAAATTATCAAGAAAGAACAACACGACTTTCAAAATGCTGAAATTCACCGTTTTGCGGTTTACAACACAGATAAACCGCTTGAGTATGACTATTTTACTGGTTGGAGTGATATTTATGAAGAATAACATATACTTAGCTTTATATAAAGGCAATAGAGAGGGAAAAGGTTTTGAGGTTTTAAAGGCTAAAATTGGAGATTATCTCACTAGAAAGCTAACTAGAGGAAAATATTCACATTGTGAAATTGCGGTTAAAGTTAAAGTAGACTCACCCTATTACTGTTGCTATAGCTCTTCAATCCGTGATAAAGGCGTGCGCTGTAAAATGATTGCGCTTGATGATAAATGGGACTTGATACCATTAAATATCACTGAAAATGAAGTAAGAATTTTCTTCGACAAGGTGAAAGGGAAAAAATACGATTTTATAGGCGCATTAGGCGTGGTTTTTAAAACAAAAGACCGTTCAGACCGGTATTTTTGTTCAGAATTTGCAGCAGAATTACTCGGATTAAAAGAGGCGTGGCGGTTTTCCCCTAATGATTTAGCTGCAATTTTTGGCAAAAACGCTTGACATCCTCCCCGCCCTAAAGGACGGGGATTCCTACTAGTGCCCATTGCAAGCAATGGGCTACTCTCGGTGGGTTCTTGCTGCTGACCTCTAACGAGGTTCACTTCACAAGCGCTACGGCGATGTCCTCGCCTGCTTTTCATTATGCCTGAACGATTGCTCGCCCACGCGCTAAAACATTCATCGCACCAACCACGTCCGCATTTTCTGTGTAGCCACACTCTACGCATTCAAAATGTGCTTGCGTTTGGCGATTTTCTTTTGAGATATGACCACAACAAGGGCAAGTTCGGCTGCTGTTTTGCGGTGGAACGGCAACCAAAAATCCGCCTTGCCATTGGGTTTTGTAGTCCAACTGACGGCGAAATTCAAACCACGATTGGTCGAGAATGGCTCGATTTAATCCTGATTTTGCGGCTACATTCTTGCCGTGTTGCTCTGCTGTGCCTTTGGCGGATTTCGACATATTTGCCACTTGCAAATCTTCAATGTAAATCATTGCGTGGTTTTTGCTGATTTGGGTTGAGATTTTATGCAAAAAATCTTTGCGGCAATTAGCGATTTTATGATGTAAATTGGCGATTTTTGCCTTTAATTTCTGCCAATTTTGGCTAAATTTGACCTTGCTTTTAAGCCGTTTTTGCAGTTTTGCCAATTTGCCTTTATAGGTTTTAAACGCATTCAACGGTGTAAAAAATTCACCGTTTGAAAGTGTAGCAAAACGAGCCACACCCATATCAATACCAATTTCACCGCCGTTGTGTATTGAAATTTGATATTCAAATTCAGTCTGAATACTGACAAAAAAGCGACCACACTTTTGACTTACCGTCACATTTTTAATTTCTCCAACGACCTCACGACTGTTACGGTAACGAACCCAGCCAATTTTTGGCAGATACAAACGGTTATTTTGTTGTTCCAGTTTGCAACCTTGCGGAAAGCGAAAGCGCTCTTTTAAACCTTTTTTCTTAAATTTTGGGAAGTCTGCTCGCTGTTGAAAGAAGTTTTTAAACGCTTTTTCAAGGTCTTTTAACGACTGTTGCAGCACTTGCGAATGACATTCTTTGAGCCAAATTAGCTCTTTCTTCCATTGCGGAAGTAAGTTGGCAATTTTGCTGTAGCTGAATTTTTGATTATTATCTTGTTGATATTGCTCATTTTGCCACGCCAATGCCCGATTAAACACAAAACGACAACAGCCACAAAATTGCTTGATTTTGCGACTTTGTTCGCCGTTGGGCATTATCTCGAACTTAAAAGCTTTGCGGAGTAACATACAAAAATAGGAGTGTAAAAATGGTGCTATTTTATATTGTTATTGATTTTTCGCCAACATCGACAACAACAAACGCCAGATTCGCTTGTGCCTTATATCTCCGCCCTGAAGGGCAGAGTTTTACGGCACTGTTTGATAAATTAAATAAATTTTTTACTGTTGTTGCGTTCATAATATTCTCCTTTGTGGTTATCTTGTCTTGATGTAGTTATATCATAATGCACATTATAATAATGCAAGCACTTTTTTAATTTTTTTATCTTTTTTTCAACGCAAACTACAATTTCAGGAAAAATAGAAATTCTTAACTTTTTTTCTCTTTAAAAATATATACGTACGCAAAGGCGGTCGCTTTTGCGACACGTCGAAACAGTTTTTATTTAAATAAAAAGGAGACAAAAAGTTATGTCCAATAAATCTCTTGAGGCTTTTTTAAAAGATATTGATGGAGAGAATAAACCTCAGGTTTATCTAGACGCAGAAGATGCTATTGATGCTGTTTATAACAGCAATAAGACTAACAAAGACGATCGTTACTCAGTAAAACAAGCTATTCTTGATGGTATTGAAGACTATAAACGAATGCACGGCGTTGAGCCTTCGGTCGAAGTTGTTACTTCTGCGGTCAGACAAGGTAAGTTCTATCTTGATGATATTCTTTCCGGCGAGCCTTCTGCTAATTCACAAGCAAGTAATAGCCGTGCTTTAGTTCCTCGTGATGCGATTATTTCCATTCGTGCGGCGATTATGTCCTCTATTCCTTTTGCTCATTACTTACCGGCTGATACTCGTGGCGAAGCTAAATTTATCCTTGTTACTCACAGCTCCGGCAATAAATGCGGTATGTATAAGGCGGACACTTTACTAGACGGTTTAGCTGGTGGTGATGTATTCATCCGCTCAGATCGCACTCACAAAATGGAAAGTTCAGATCAGGCGACCTATACCGGTAAAATTACGCCGATTATGACTTCTCTTGATACCTGCGATCAATCAGCTCAACCGCATCCGCTCTATTCTGCACGTTCTGAATTGATCGTTAATGGTATTGTTGTTGCAACATCTCAAATGTCGACTTCAGAAAAAGATAATTTTTCTGGCGCTTTCTCATTGCACGATAAAGAAATCAACATCACTAGCGCAACTATTAATATTAAAACCGGTGAAGCTACAGTAACTTTCAACCCTGCATTGGAAGCGAATGATGAAGTAAAAGTGCGTGGCTACTTGAATGTTGAGGCTAATTCCGCCAATTACTCTTCTCCGGAAATTAAAACCGATACATTTACACGTTCTTTGTGGGCAACTCCGTATCGTGCGAAAGTGGTCGTAACTCCTGAGGCTTTAAGTCAATTCCAAAATGAAATCGGGGTTGATCCGAAATTCGAAGGGATTATGGTTGCACGTTCTTTATTGAGTCAAGAAAACCTCTATAAAGCGTTATCAGACGGTTGTGAAATCGGTAAACATAATGGTTTAAGTGCGACTTTTGACTACAACTGGAGCGAAGCCGGTAAAAATAAAAGCACAGCTGAAATCACTGCTGAATTATTAGCAATGATCGGCAAAATTTCTCAAGATATGGCGAACACCAACGGTTCTCACGGCGTAAGTCATATTTATGTTGATGAAAAAGTGCGTGCAATTTTACTTGCGCTTGATCCGAAATACTTCGTGCCGTCTGGCATTGAAGATCGTGCCGGTGCATATCGCTTAGGTCGCCTAGCCGGTAAATATGAAGTTTACTACACACCAAAAGGATTGCGCACTGGAACTAATATGTTGTTAATCGGGGCTAATGCGTCCAACAGTGCATTTAATCCAGTCATTATCGGTGATGCCACACCGCCTCAAATCCAGCCTGCTAATCCGACCGTAGATAGTCCTAACTCTGGCTCTTGGTTACTTGGAAAAGCGTTCTTGTCACAAAACCCTTACAGCGATTATGCAAAATCATACGCTTCAATCACAGTAACTAACACCGCTTTAGGTTAATTAAAAGGAGATACGCTTATGTTGATTATTGGAATCAATTCACAAGACGATGTGATCAACGAAGCGTTACAGAAACACGGGGAGTTTAACTTCCCTGTTTCTTTACGCTTACGAAATTTATCACCGATTCAAATCGTTTCCACAATGAGTCATCCGCCCATTTTTTTACAGCCGAAAGGTAAAGTCGGCGATGAATCAGAAGTTATTTTTGATAAAGCCTTTTTATTGCGCAATTTCATTACTGATATGCAATACATTGCAAAAGCGCACGGTTTTAAAGAAGTGATAGAAATCAACGGTTTAGAAGAACAACCGGCAGCTGAAACAGCTGAAAAGGAACAACCGGCAGCTGAAACAGCTGAAAAGGAACAACCGGCAGCTGAAGAAGCAGAAGAAGCTAATGCTGTAAAAAAGACACGCAATTCTAAAAAAAATAATGGATAACGGAGGATAAAATGGCTGATTTTACAAGACAGTTAGGGAATGAACCCGGTGTGCAGCTAGGTCCTACTGTAGATAATTCAGGTGGGCTAGCTTATGACGCTGTGGAAGAACAAACAATCGCCGGTGTAATGCGCTTAACACGTGGTCCGATCGATCGTGCTTTCGAGGTCTATAAAGCAAACTTCTATCGTGTTGTGGGAATGCCTGAATCAATCAAGAAAAACCCTCTTAACATTGCACAATCTCTGCTTATGGAAGCTACTCAAAAAGGAGCGAAGCGTGTGTTAGTGAGCCGTTTAGTTGGTTCTGACGCAAAAGTGAAATGGGTAGTAGTTAAGAAAAGTGAATCGAAAGATGCTGTAGAGGTTGAACGGTTTAAACTTGATATTAAAGTAGCTGATGAAAAGCCAACAGAAAACTTTTTATTTGCTATCAAGCATTTAGGTTGTTTTAATGACGGTATTAAAATTGCCGTATCTGCTAAAGCGGTATATGAAGACGACGGCGAAACAGAAAAGGATGCTACAGATATTACTTTAAGAATTATGGATAGAAACGGAACTGAACTTGATTCTTTCACCGGTTCTATTGATAGTAACTCTGTTGACGCTGATGGTTATCCTAATGATTTAGCGAGCATTGTCGAAAACTTTTCTTCAGAAGATTATGAAATGGTCATTGCGGCTGATGCGGTAATTGCTAAAGACACAATGGCTTACGGTAAAAATGCGAGCGGCATTCAACGTGAAGTCGTTTCTGACGTGTTAAACGCTTTTGAAGAAGGTTCAACCTCTTTCACTACTCAAAACTATAATGAGGCGGTGGAACGCTTACGCCAAGCTAGCGTGCGTTTTATTCAGTTATCCTCTTTTGGCTCTGAAAATACCTCATTATGTGCCGCTTTAGCACAGTTGGCGTTCGATCGTGATATTACAGTAGCGATTGATATTAACGGAACATTCAAGCCTAAACAAGCGATTGCGTGGATTAAACAGCTAGGCTTAAAAGGACATTTAATCTCTGTATTATGGCATCCGGTTGAATGTCGTGATCCTGCAGGTGTAAGTGGTCGAATTGTTATGCCTACTTCCGCTTTGCGTTGCTCTTTAGCGGCAGCAAGAAACGCACAATTAAATGCTTTTGGTTTAGCTCCGAAACAATATCCAATTGCTGGTGCGAATTACCCAATTCAACGGCAAGGAATGAAGGTCTTATATAACCCGAACGATGAGGAATTATCAGATTTAGCTGCCGCCGGTATTACTCCAGTTATCTATTCAGACGGTGCATTTATCTTCAACGATGTAATTAGTCTTTTAGGTAAAAATACCAGTGCTTTAAATCTGTTACCTGCAGTTGAAATTGTTACATCCATTGAACGCTATATTGCAAGAATGGCTAAACACTATTTACTATTCCTTCCAATGCAAGAGGCGATCAAAACGACAATCGAAGTTGGAACAGCTTATTTAGAATCTTGCGTAAAATCAGGTTGGTTAACAGTTTCTGAAACATTGCCAACTGGCTTTGAAATTGGGGCTGTGGCAAATAAAATGCGACCTCTAGATGTAATGAATATCAAAGTAAGAATGCACCCTGAAGGTTGTGTACGACAAGTTATAATTACTCCAGAAGTAACGAAGTAAAGGGGATTTTATAAATGAATATTTATCAAAACTTAGTCAGTGAATTTGGACAAATTCACCAACGTGACGGACGTCGTAAAACTGCGAAAGAAATCGTTGAAAAAAACTATTTAGATGATATCAGCGACGATCCAGAAGCGGCGTTATCTAGTGATATTGCGGTTTATCAAGAACAAGCCATTGCAAGTCAAGCCCTTCAATATTTTTCTGAATGGTTAGAAACACAGGAAGAGGATTTAGAAGAAGGCGAAGGTTATGGCGACCGTTTATTTGCGATGGTGGTCGGTGTGGCTGATGATAATAAAAATGGCGAAATTGATGATGATGAAGCCGATATTGCTAACATTGCTCAAAATGCCATTTATGATTATCTGGTATCTAAAGGCGTTTCTAACGAAAACGCTGTTTCATTGTTAGAAGAATTTGACAATGACTTAGCTGAAACCGTCCGCAATTTCTTACTTGAAAAATTACCGGAAGGCGATGACGCTTTAAATGATGAATTTGATAAAGTTGTCTTTAGCGCAGATGAAAACGAATCGATTTTCGATAGCACTGATGAAGATGAAGTTAAAAAATTCTATCTTGATGCTGCTTACCGTAAACGTTTCGCAATTCGTAATGGTAGAAAAGTACGAGTAAATAAACGTGTTTCCGGTGTGGTTCGCTTAACCGCTAAACAGAAACAGGCTTTACGGAAAGCACAACGAAAAGCTAACTCAAGTGCGGCTAAAATGCGCCGTATTAAATCGTTTAAAATCCGCCGTCGTATGGGATTTTAAGCAAAAATCAGCCCCTAATTTAAGGGGCTTTTTATTTAAATTTATCACAGGAAAAGTAGAAATAGATCACGTTTTTAAACCGCCATACTAGACCTATTAAATTTTAAACTTGAGGTTATTTATGGCTATTTTTAAACAGACTGATGACGGTCTTTTCGATAATCCTAACGATAAAAGTATTGATCTTGAAAATAATGAGATTCTAAAAGAGATCAAGAATGACACAACGAGCATTCAATCTATTTTAGACAGATTCGGCGGTCAAGCGATTGCCAGAATGAAAGCGGCTGAAAAAGCGCAGAAAGAGGGATTTAAACAGTTAAATACTACCCTTTCCAATACGACTCTTCCTAATACGTCTAAAACTCAATCAGAATTAAAAAATAACGTTTCGCCTGAGGCTAAAACGGCTATTGATCTGCCAAAAACAATTGATTTAACACCGCATAAAAACCTGACAACAGAACAGAAAGCAATTTTATCTACATTAAACAAGATTGCAGATGGTGTAAACGATGTTAACAATAATGTTAAAAACAATGTTAAAAGCGTTGCTAAAACAGATGATGATAAGGTAGTCAAGATTAACCTTCCTAAAGAGGAAAAATTAAAACAGGCTATTTCGCAAGTAGAAAAAGTAGAAAACAACGTATCACCAGAATTAAAAAATAACGTTTTTCCTGAGCCAAGAACAAAAGACGCTAAATCCACGGCTAAAAATGATCAAGCGAAAGATAAGAATAACAATAAGAAAAAAACAGCTAAAAAAGGTAAATCTAACGGCATACCTAATAACTGGTCAAAAGATAAAAATGGCAAATGGCGTGATGAAAAAGGTCGTTTTGCTAAATTTGATAAAAAAGGAAGACCAATCATAAGTAAAAACGGTGATGACAGTGCTTTAGAAACTAAAGAAAATTCACGTTTTAGGAAAATTCTTGAGGCGGTGGAGGAGGTCGGAGAAGAAATCAAAGACACCGCCACACCCGAAAATGTCGATCCTACCATTGATGCGATTAATGAAGTTAGCGAAACCATTAAAAGCGGTGCAGGTATTGGAAAAGTTATAGGGAAAGTAATTAAATTTACTGTTGGCGGTGCATTTGATGCCACTAAAAAGCTATTTAACCAGAAAGATAATCCAGAAGAAGTTAAGGCTAACCGTTGGCGTGATCGTTTTTTCAGTTTTCATAAAAAGTCAGTCAAAGAAAGCGACAAGAAAGCGAAAAAAACAAATGAAAATCTTGAGGATATTAAAAATAAAAAATCATCAAGCGATGGTTTCTCTGGACTACTTTCAGGGTTATTTTTACGTTCTCTGTTAACCATATTTTCGCCTTTCATTTTTATTTTTTCATTACTGTTGAAAATGCTGACCTCAACAGTAAAAGGAGTTAAAACCGGTTTTAATCGCATTTTAAAAGGCATTGGGAAAGGCTTTAAATTTATCTTTAGTGGCTTTAGCAAGGCTGTTAAATCAATAATTTCAGGCGTAACAAAGCCTATTCACAGTGCTTTTAAACTGATTCAGAAAGGCGTTAAATCAATTATTGATGCTATCTTAAAAGGTATCGCTGGGGTTATTACCTCTACAGGAAAACTGTTTAAAAATGCCATTACTACAGGAGTAAAAGCCGGTGGCGGATTACTGAGTAAAGGTGCAAAAGCTGTTGCAAGCACCGCCGGTAAACTTAATAAAGCCAGTGGAGGCGCATTAGGTAAAGCAGCGACAGGCGCCGGCAAAGCGGCGAGAACAGTCGGAAAATTCGGTAAAGGTATATTTAAACGCATTCCTTTGTTAGGTGCTGGCTTATCCGCTTTTGATATTATTGATGGATTACGAGATAACACTGTTGATGAAACCGGTCAATCTAATGGAGCTAAAAAGATTGGTAGCGGCGTCGGCTCTATTACAGGTATGGCGATCGGTGCTTTAGGTGGCCCGTTAGGAATGGCGATCGGCTCAATCCTAGGTGATATTGTTGGTGAAAAAATCGGGGGTTGGCTTTCAACCGTAAATTGGTCAGATGTTTCTAAAAATATTGAAAACTATTGGAAAACCGCCACTAGTTTTATTAGCGACACTTGGGATAGTTCTATTGATTTTATTAAAAAACAATGGAACTCTGTTACAGATAGTCTTTCTGAAACGTGGGAAAAAACAAAAAATAGGATTTCCAACGCTTGGAATAAGTCTAAATCGTGGGTTTCTGATAAATGGCAAGGTTCTAAAGAAACTGTTAAAAATGCCTATGAAAGTACGAAAACCGCAGTCAGTAATTATGTTTCTAAACGTTTAGAATCAGCAAAAAATGTTATTAGTAATATTTGGAACAACGACACCAGTGAAGAAGTAAAAAGTGATGTATCTACTGTTTCTGAAACCACTAATGATATTAGTAAAACTACCGAATCTGTGGATAAATCTACTAAGGATTTGAAAGACGAGGCTAAACAAACTAGAAAAGAATTTACTAGATATTTTACAGACTTGATCTCTGCTGTTAAAAAAATATCTATTAATAATACTGACTACACGCAATACACTGAACAAGGTATGGGAAGTAGTGCCGTGCCTAATATCAATGCAGGTAATTTTACTGCAGGCAATGTTGAAGGATTAGATCACCAGCAGACAGACTCTTTAATGAGTTATCTTGGCTATAAAGAAAGTGGTAATAATCAATTTGCGGAAAATGATTTTGGTTATATCGGAACATATCAATTCGGTGCAGCTGCATTGGCTGATCTAGGGCTAGTTAATAAAGATAAACTTGACGCTTGGGATAAAAAATATGGTGGCGTGAAAAAAGGTGTAAATAAAGAAGCACATAAGGCTTTTTTAGCTGATCCTAGCAACTGGAACAATGGACTTTCTAAAGAAAAATTCCTAGCTGATAAACAGTTGCAAGATGTTGTAATGAAACAATACACCGCAAGAAATGCTAAATCTTTTAAAAAGTTAATCGGTAGAGAACCGGCAAACGTCGAAGAATTACTAGGGTATCTCGCAGCTTCACATTTAGTTGGCGCAGGTAATGCGGCAAAATATATTGCTAAAGGAACTGATAAAAAAGATGGTAATGGAACAGCAGCAAGTAAATATTATCGTGAAGCTATTGCCACTTATCAGAAAAATAAAGCTGTGCCTAATTCAGGCGTTTCTATTAATGCTAAATTATCAAAAGCGGCTCAGTTGCCATTTTCTACTGGTAATGTTACTGGTAATGTTGTTACTAATGCGCCAATTCCTATACCTTCTAGTTTAGCTATTCAATCTCAAGTGACTGAAACAACGCAATCTATTGAGCGTTCAGGACAAAAAGCTGTTCAAGAAAGCCAACGCCGCTATCAAGCGGAGAAAAAGGAAAAAGAAAAACAACGTGAGAAAGAAAAGGAAGAGAATAAAAAATCGAATAATGATTTAGGTGTTCTTCTCACACAAGATTTATCCGATCGGAAAATCGCTCATATTGTGACAGGTGGAATAGCTGGAAATGGTCAAAGGATTATGTAATGGCAAGGGTTGAAAAATTTGTTACAGGTTCATTAAAAGAAAGAAGTTCTCTCGCAAAAGAAGGGCTTTTTAAATGGAAACAGGCGAACAGACAAGGGAAAATGTTATCGCCTGATGACTTTCACACTGATTTTAATACCCTCTTAACTCGATTAAACAGCACAAAAGGGCAATTTATACAGGCGTTAACGCTGGAAGACTTGCAACAGATACAACGCACGGCTGCTCAAATCGGGAAAAAATACAAAGGTGGCATTACACCGCAACAAGTTATAAATCGCTCATTGCCTATTGATAGGAAACGTTCGAATAACGAGATTAAATTTTCGATTATGTCGCATAGGCGAGGGAATGTCTTTAAATTTACGACAGACGCCAGTCAAAAAAATGATGCTACTAAACACTATGTTACTGTAGAGTTTCCGGCATTTTATCAGGCGGTTTCTTCTCCGCTTAAAATGGATAAAATTGTCAAGGGACTAACTAACTCTTATGTGAAGTTCGATTGCGATTGTGGCCGTCATACATTCTGGTATCGCTATTTAGCAACTGCAGGTAAATTTGCCTATATCGGTGGAGATAGCCGAGCGGAACACGCTTTCCCGAAAATCCGCAACCCACGATTAAGCGGTGTTGCTTGTAAACACGTATTAAGGACAATGCAGACAATTATTGGTGACAGCCGCTTTCATAATCAGTTAGCAAAAGCGATCGAAATGGAACGGAAAGGGAAAAATAAAGAACGAATTAGCGAAAAAGACGCACGAAAACACATTAAAGAAATGGAAGAAAACAGCGAAACCGTGTTAACAACAAGAGGTCGTAAATCTGCCAACCGTGCGAAAGAATATAATAAAAGTACGCTTTTCACGAATGATAAAAATGTGATCACAAGAAACATTAAAAAATCAAAGAAAATGACAAACAGCAAGTTTTCTAGTGAAGTTAAAAACAACATCACTAAATATCAAGGATTACTGAATAAATTTAGCCAGACAGGCAAATTCTCAGAAGAACAGATCAAATTGGCAATGGAAATATTAAAAAGCGAAGGTATTTAAAAAATGGCGCAAATTCAAACACATTCACAAACATTTAAAGCGGCCAGAATGGTCGTTTTAAATCATCCTAATGGCTTTTACGTGGTATGCTCACGTGCGGAGTACACACGAGAAGAGGACGACAAAAATACAATAGCAGGCATTCAGGTTTTAGGACTTGAAGGTGAAGATCATCCTGACGTGGAATATATCCCCATAGGTATGGCAAGACTATTGTTTGTCGATCCTTATGAAGTATCGGATATTATTAAGGACAGCCTAATGATG
The DNA here is from genome assembly GCF_054166015.1 of Gallibacterium sp. ZY190522. NCBI lineage: Bacteria > Pseudomonadati > Pseudomonadota > Gammaproteobacteria > Pasteurellales > Pasteurellaceae > Gallibacterium > Gallibacterium sp. ZY190522. The sequence continues at coordinate 562,114 of NZ_CM135118.1, read as the reverse complement.
AATGATAGTATTGTTAGGCGAAAAGCCTTAATTGAGCCGTTGGAAGAGAATGCCTTTGTTTTAGAAAAAGGCGATGTGCTTTACTTGCGATTTGGCAACGATGTCGGTATTGCATTTGAAATTGTGAATATTGAATTACCTATTGGATTACCGAATCAATTAAATGCCTTACGATACGAATTAAACAGACGAGATGATTTAAGTTATAACGATATTAAAATTGATGAAATAACAGAAGACGATATCAAAGAGGAATTATTCAGACGACTAAATAACGGTGTTGAGAAAGGTTTAATTGATGAAGAAACTAGTGAGAAAATGAAAGATTTTATTGAGGAAAACGGCGTGAGTGTTTGACAAAAGTTTGTCAATTTTGGTGTGAATTGATGGTATTTAATGGCAATTAATTAAATAAAATTTCGTCGGTTAGTGGTGCGACTAGGTGCGTAGGTCTTTGATTTATATAGTGTAATTTATAATTATCTTATTTTAATAGCAAAGGTCTTGAAAACCGGCGAGGATTTACGTCCTCCAAGAGTTCGAATCTCTTTTCCTCCGCCATCCTTTTCATATTATCTCAGATAATCCTTAATATTCTCCTTTTTGTTATTAAACTTTATTCAAAGTTTCCGTTGTCTATTCTTCTTTCTTGAACAAGATAAAACCATACACAAGACTAAATTTCATAAAAAACTCCGCTAGAAACGGAGTTTAGATACAAACAGTTGTTAACATCACAACATCACTCGTTGTGCTATTGCATCGGCAAACTTACCGATACTAATAGCAAAGTAATAAGATTTATTCCAGTCCATAATGGTTTTAAAATTCTGAGATACTAAAAATGCCCGTCCTGCCAAGCCGTTTGGCAACACTAACCAAACCGGATCGGATTGAAGCTTCGCCAATGCCTGTTGTGAAAATCGATCCTGTGGCACAACAACGCCTCGTTTCAACCAATCACTGACTGATTTTGCTTTATATTTTTCTATTCCACTTAATGAAGGATCAATCCAAGTGGAAAGCTGAACTTCAACGCCCCACGGCAATTTATCATTCCAACCAACGGTAGCTAAATAATTAGCGATAGAGGCAAACGCATCATAATAATTTGTCCAAATATCAGCGATACCATCACCATCACCGTCTTTGGCATAACTTAAATATGAACTTGGCATAAATTGCGTTTGTCCCATTGCGCCTGCCCACGATCCTTTCATCTGTTCACGCTCAATATGACCTCGATCAATAATTTCTAACGCTTTAATAAATTCCGGTGCAAACAGTGATTCTCGTCTGCCTTCAAAGGCTAATGTTGCCAATACAGACAGTACATCAAAATTACCTTGATAACGTCCGAAGCTGCTTTCCATTCCCCACAATGCCACCAAATATTGTGGTTGCACACCAAAACGGTGACTGGCAGTCATTATTTCTTGATTCTGTTCGCTGAAATAACGCACTGCCAACGCAATTTTATTCATTGTCAGCACTTTATTAAGATAATTGGTCACACCGTTTGGATTAGGTTGATTAGGTTTAGCTGTACGCTTACGCCCTGCCTGCTGTTGATCCAATTCTATTGAACGTTCAACAAAACGGATATTTTGTTGAGAATATGCCACATTGGCATCAACGCCCTGTTTTACCGCCTGTTGGCGCAGATAATCGACATATTGATCAAAGTTAGCAACAGAGCGTGGCTGGGAATAATTAACATCGGATGGCGTTTTATTAGTGGAACTGCCACAACCTACCAATGCTAAGGTGAGAACGGTGAGTACTGCTTTTTTGAACATTTTGGTTAATTATATTGTTAGGAAATTGGCGTGTTATTGTAATGCATTATGGTGAGGATGTTAATGTTTTGGTTTTGTATTGAGGCTTAGATTTCACCCTAAAGAGCGACCCCATTTTACTGCGGCTGCGCCTTGCACTTCGTGCCGTTGCTAAAGCAACGTTCAACCCGTAGGGTTGTCTTTGTTTGCCCAAAGAGAATGGGGAAAGCACTCTGAGCGCTTGCTTTTCCTCATTCTGGTCAGATTTTCTGGATGGTAAAAAAACAGATTTTTAAATATTTGGCTGTTTTTGGTCATAAAAAATCTGCACCTCTGTGTGTTGGATAATCAGTCCAACTTTAGGGTGCAGATCAAAAGTGGGAATAGTTTTTTATCAATCGTAATAAATATTGTAAGTCATCTTGGCTGATATTGTTCCACCTTTTGGTGTTTTATTTGGTACTTTACGATAATAAACCTCATAACGATGCTTAGGCTTTTGATTAATAGTTAATGCCTCCTGATTAAATGAGTAAAAACCTGCCGCTTGATCTCCTGTTGGCTTATTAAAAAAATCACCGTTTGCTATTAAAGGTTGTCTATAAGTTAAATACTGTTTAGTCACTGAATCTTTTACGCTTAATACAGTCTGTGTAGCAGCGGTTTCAGGTGAACTCAATCCTCCAATTGCCCCCAAAAACGGTAGCGTGCCTGTATTTGATGAAGAATTGGCATCAGTAAAAAGAATATAAGCATTTTTTACACTTCCTCCGGGGCAATTAAGCCCAATATCAAAAGTGTTACCTAGCACTTCGTCATTCTCATTAAGTTCTTTTACAGTCACATCTTTTAGTTTAACCGTTTGGTTATTATTTTCCAGTGTGCAGGTTCGGGCAAAACTAAAAGTTGCCTGATTCGTGGAGGTAACTTTTATCATAGAGAATGAGTTATATTTATAAGCCCTATTATCATTAGCTTGATAATCCGCTACGGTATTACCTGATGTCGTTTTATCCACACATAACATCGTAATGATTGCCAAAGGCGTGTTTGCCGGAATAGAAATATCCGCTGGCGTTGAATTATAGAGAAAAGTATCTTTTAGCTTTAGTCTTAAATCAAAAATCAGTGATTCTCCTCGGTCAACAATGGCAAATTGATATGGACCTGTACCGTCAATAGTTACTAGATGATTATTTACTTCCAGTAATCTTCTTTCAAAATACTGACTATTTTTATCTTGTGTATCAAAATATTTAATTTCTAGCCAAAATTGATCCGTTGGATTCGTTACACCGGCGCGTCTCTTACAGTAGCCTCCCGCCATTATTTCACCTATATTCCAACGATAAACCACCTCATTATAACCAACACGATTATAATTAGCGCTAATATATTTTTCTTGTGTTGGTACTCCACTTGGTCCTCCAACATCTTTCCCATCAAATGTATAGGCAAAAGAAAATGATGGTTTAAACAAAATCACCAAAGCCATCATCGATATAAACCAATGAATTATTTTCCCTTTCATTTTTTCCCCTTTTAATAAAACTGGCATTGTATTGGCACGATAAGTAATTTACCGTCTTCTTGTTCTGGTAACTGATAATTCGCTCGGCAACGATGCTCATCCCAGCTGAGATGAAGCTCACCTTTTTCAGCAATACCTCTGGTATAAATTTTGCCACCTTGTGCAACAACACCAATAGATTTCTCATTTTGATCAAATACTTCTGTTCCTAATGGTGGCAATTGTTCTTTGTTTTCGATTTCAAAGAACACGGCTGAGCCTGCTGTGGTTGCAAAATTAATTAAAAGTGCTTGGTTAGCACGAGGAATAACTTGTTGCTCGGTAGCAGCTAATTCAACAGAACTCGGCAAATTATTGCCATCTAATCCTATATAATTGATAGTATATGGTTCAACATATGGCACGATACCATTACCAAAATAATCAATTTCATTACCTATTGCGCTATTAATCAACGCACCTTTTGCACCTTTAGCGTGAATAATCGCAAAGTTGTCACCTAAATCATTGGATAATGTAATGCCTTTTGGATGAGCTACAACAGCTCCAGAAGCACCAACAGACATTTGTTGATTACCTTTATTACTACGACTCCATGAACCATTAAGACGAGCAAAGGAACTAGAATAGGTGTTACTAAAAGCAATTGAACTAACATCACTTTGTTGTTGCTTACTGACAGAGAGAGTATAGGTATAACGCTGTTGTTCACCCAATGTACCAGATAATGACGTATAGGCAGAATAGCCATCCTTAACGCTATGGCTAATATCTTGTGAAAGATAAGAGCCATTCGCGTTATCACCTAATGGTAATGATAGAGAAAGATAAATTCGTTTATCATTGTTGCCATCATTATTAATTGATTGAGAAAATGACAGACTATAATTTAATTTCTTGTAATTATTGCTATAGCCAATTTGGTATTCATTGCGTTTTTGCTTAGTTCCCCAATAGGTAAACGTACTTCCAGTAATATAAGCCCCACCCCATCCATCTTTAAATGTTTGACTTACAGATACCTGAAATTGATTTTTTGGGCGATAGCTATTCAATGATAAATTCAGTCCGTTTTCGTAAGCAAATTTCCGTTCATTTGCTAAAATGACATCTTGTAAACTGAAGTAATCGCGTGATAAATAACGATATGCAGCTAAAGTAACGTTTGTATTTGTTGGTTCGATATGCGTGTTATAACTAAAATAAAGATTGTATCCCTTAAATTTTTGATCAAGATTATGAAAAGTTGCATTAGAGAGCGTTGCATTTGCCGCAAATGCTCCAATCGGCGTATTAAAAGAAAGACCTAACAGCTCAGAATGGTAATCTTTAGACAGGATCGCCCCAAGATTCAATGTTAAATTATTAGTTAAACCATACTGCCAAGTGGCTTGTGCAACATTTGTATCAAAAACAACATTACCATAACGATAACGTCCAGCAGCAATTTGATAACGGCTATAGCCTGGACGAATTAATTGTGCTGCCGCAGTATAAGGAACAGTAAAAGTGCGTTTTTCTCCATTTGCTTCTAAAATTTCTACTTGAATATCACCACCATACCCTGTTGGAAAGAGATCATCAATTGAAAACGCACCGGGAGGAACAGACACTTCTCGCAATAAATTGCCATTTTGCCGTATGCTAACAACAGCATTGCTATTCGCAACGCCACGAATAACGGGAGCATAACCGCGTTCAGAACTAGCCAACATTCTATCATCAGATGCTAACTTTATTCCACGCAGTGATAAACTATCCATCAAAACGCCATTAGTATATAAATCACCGATAGTTAATTGCCCACGAAGTGCGGCAACATCGTGTTGTAAGTAAGTAGCGATCCGTTGGTAATGAGAATCTTGTTGCGGACTCCAACTCATAGACCCACGATGACGTAATGCCCAACCAAACAAGTTTATACCTGACTCAATGCCTAGATAGCTTTGATAAAAATTTTGATCACTGTATTGGTAGCGATAATGGCTAGCGTTATAACGCAAAAATGCCACAGGAATACCATCTTGCCATTGTGCAGGTGAGATATAACCTTTTGGACGTTGCACAACTAGAGCCTGTGCAATATCTACATCTAATCGCAATTGTCCAGTATCAAAATTTACTTTTGCCTCTGGCACTTGTGGTGCAAATAAGCGACATTGCTTAACTTGATGAGTTTTACCTGAAAACGCAGCAGATTTTAAATCTAATAATGTTAGCAACGTTGGTGTAGCACAAAGTCCGATAGATTTTTGATCAGGAAGCTCCACAAATTGTAAAGTAATACGTCCACGTAATTCATTATTTACATAAACATCCGCAAGATATTCACCAGCAGGAATGGGATTCCCATAACTGAATCGTTGAATATCAATATTTTTTTGAGCTTCACTGCCGTATAAGAAGCCAGGGTCAAATTCAACGTAGTCACTAGCATAACTATTGATGCAACAACTACTAAATAGCACCAATGATATATAGCTACGTCTAAATTTTGTTAAGGGTAAGAAAATATTTCGCATAATCATTAGGCATTAATGTTGTAATGGGCTGCTTCCAAGTGAATCACTACCATAGTCATTAAGAATATCCCATTGTACAGTAGTATCTTTTCCTGAAGGAACTTTGTTCAATTCAAAAACAGCTTTAGAAAACGGTGCAATCATATTAGCTCGTGAGGTTTTAGCCATATTTTTCCCTTGACCGACACCCGCACCGACATAGGTAATGTAATATGGTGTTGGATTATCCACTTGTAATTGTTTACCTTTTAATTGCCATTTTACTTTGGTATAAGCTTCTGATGGTGAAAGAGAGAGATTCGCAGGGCGGTAAAATAGCTTAATACGGCTGCGTAATGCAATTTGTAAATAATTTTTGCTCTTATCTTTTGGTGACGGTGGAATATCTAACACATTTAAATAAAAAAGTGATTCCCGATCTGAGGGCAATGATCCCCCTGTATAAATTAAACGCAATGTTTGACCTTTATTCCCATCAACACGAGAAATAGGCGGTGTAATCACAAAGGGCGTTTGAATTTTTTCTGGTGGTGTATTAGCATCACCATCATCAATCCAAGCTTGCACTAATGAAGGTGAGTCGCCTACATTGGTTAATTGAACACTCACATTTTTGGCATCAGACGGATAAATTACCCGCGTGCCTGTAATAACAATATTTGCTGTCGAGGAAGAAGCCCAGAAAGCAGCCAATATAAAAATCGTAGCAAATCTTTTTTTTAACATAAACATCCGCCAACAAATACAAAGATGATAAAAAATCGGGCAGAATATCTGCCCGAAAAAGAACTAGAACATAGATTATTCGTATGCGATCATATAATCAACTGTACCTCTAACATTACCAGCAGTAACACCATTAGTTTTTTCTGCATAATAACGTGCTTTATATCGTAAAGTCGCTTCACCATTTGGTGAATCGCCCTCTATTGCTACAGTTTTAGAGCCTTGTGCAATATCTGATTTAGAAATATCAATTACGCTAGTGTTATCCAAAGCATTATTAGCAATTTCAATAGTCACGTTAGTGGCTGGAGTATCAGTGGCTTTATTAAGTAAACGCCCTCCTGTACTCACTTTTTGAGGATCATTAATAAAGGCAGCATAAATTTTTTCGCTACTAGTAAATGCTCCGCCTCCTGATTTAGTACAACCTGTTAGTTTAATTTCAAATGGAGTATCCATTGCAGTATCACCTTCGTTAGGCAATGCAGATTTAGAAATTGTAGCTAAGGTAAAAGTAATATCAGCACCAGAGCCACCATTAATCGTACAAGTAGTATCCACAATTTTACCGTTGATAGTAATAGTGCCTTTTTGTGCTGGTGTATCTGCAAACGCACCTTGTGCCGATAAGCCTAAACCAGCGGTAATTAAAGTTGTTAAAAGTAATTTTTTCATTTTTTCAAATACTCCTTCAGGATTAAGTTAATTTACGTAGGAGTATACATAAGTTTTTAGGGGGGGGGGGCAAGTAAATTTTACTAAATAAATGTAAATTTACACGTAAGGATAGAAATATTTAAAAACACCTTTCAAATAAACTCAATATAATCAATATGTTAGCTTGTATAAACAGAAAATTTAATATCACTACTCCATTTTGGCGTAAACAATATAAATAAAGAAAAAAGCAAAAGAGTTGAATGCTCTGATCCCGAAAAGTTTGGCTATTGTTTTAAGGACTGAATTCTATATTGAACAGGACTCAGTCCATTTAATGTTAATTAAATTCTGTTTTCATTGTAATAACGAACATATTCTTTGATAACAAATTCCAGTTCTTCAATGCTTTCGAAGGTGTTGTTATAAAAACATTTCACCTTCATCCGACCAAAGAAACTTTCCATAGCAGCATTATCTAAACAATTTTCTTTCCTCGACATATTCAGCACAATATTGTGCTGAGTGGGTTGTGTTGCGGAAGAATTAACTAATTTTTAAGTGTTTTCAAGAGATTTTCTACCGGCGGAGGCATCTGTAAGTAGAATCCATTTTGCTCAATCTGCTCTTTAACATTTTGATTATCTGTATGAATTAATTTCTTTTTTCCGTCTAAATTAAACAACATCACAAATTGAGGTGTCCCAAAAGCGTTTAATAATGATTCAGGCACTGATGAAAAATCATCTCTTTTTTCAATATAAAGATACATTCCCTCTTTTCTGCGACTTTTATAAATAGCACACAACATTGTTATACCTCATTCTGACTATGGCAAAATACTCCCCAATAATTGGCGCTGACATCATCATTAAGCCAAAAATTACCGGTAAGCGGATTATAGTGATAACCTTTCAACTGCTGACAGGTTAGTCCGACTTGATCACAATAAGCCAATAATTCCGCCGGTTTAATAAATTTTTCATAATCGTGCGTGCCTTTTGGCAACATTTTCAAAATGTATTCTGCACCAATTACCACTAATGCCCAAGCTTTCAAAGTGCGATTAATGGTGGACATAAACAATACACCATCAGGTTTTAATAACTCCCGACAACTACGAATAATTGAGAGCGGATCAGGAACGTGTTCCAACATCTCCATACAAGTAATTACATCAAATTTTTCTGCTTGAAGTTGTTGATGTTGCTGTAAAAAATCCTCAATTGTAGATTGCTGATAATCGATTATTAAATTATTGTCTTGTGCGTGTTGTTTGGCAACGGCAAGTGGCTGTGGGCTCATATCAATACCGGTTACGTTTGCGCCGGATTTTGCCATACTTTCAGATAAAATACCGCCACCACAACCAACATCCAGCACTTTTTTCCCATTCAACCCATTGCTGTGTTGCAAAATATAATTCAAACGCAAAGGGTTTAATTGATGAATTGGTTTAAAATCACCATTTAAATCCCACCAACTCGCCGCCATTTTGGAAAATTTATCCAATTCTTGCTGATCTATATTTTTATTTTCCGAATTTAGCTGTTGCATATTTATCTCCCTTTACTTAGCCCATTGGTTATTATCCAACATCATATCCGCTAAAGTAACTCTTTGTTTGAATTTTAATATTTGCTGTCTTAATTCATCATTATCATTACTTATAGACAACTGCTTCTGTTCTAAAAAAGTAGCTGTTCCGGCAGGACTGATCATACCAATAATTTGTCCGTTACTGACAAATAATGTCGGTGCAGTTGTTTTTGGATGTAATAAAGATTGTCCGAAAGTAGATATCGGCGTATCAATACCCAATAAATCCAACATTGTTGGAAATAAATCATATTGTGAAGCAAATTGAGATTCTCTTTTTGCCGATAAACTGCCATCCGGTGAATAAACAATCAAAGGAATATGAAACTGCTCTTTTAAATTTTCTGAAGGCAATGAATTTAATGTATGATCCGCAGTAAAAATAAAAATAGTATTTTGATACCAAGGCTGTTTTTCGGCTGCTTTCATAAATTGTTCCAATGACCAATCAGAATAACGAAGAGTATTTAAAAAACCATTTTCATTAGATTGATCATGCGGATAAATATGAAACTCTTTACCAGCATCTGCAAAAGGTTCGTGTGTAGATCCAGTAAATAAAAAAGCAAAAAAAGGTTTACTTTCTGGTGTTTCATTTAATTTATTTAATAAAAATTGTAGGCTATCATAATCCCAGCCGAAATGTGGTGGTTCCTGTGGATATTTTTTTATAATAGGAACATCTTCCTTGCCATAATATTCTTGGAATCCAAGAACATTAGCAATACTGTTTACATTGAAAGATCTACGGTTGGATGTCTGCATCATAATAGTGCGATACTGATGATCATTTAATATTTTACCAATCCTACTTATCTTATTTAATTCTAATCCAAAACCCAATACCGGATGATTATTTAATGCTGGTACAGACGATAGAACTGCTTGAATACCAATAATACTCCTTTTCCCTGCAGCATAATAATTATCCCAAACTATTGATTTTTTAATTAATGAATCGATAAAAGGTGTAACATTATAATTACGATGTGCCAAACCATCAATATATTTATAACTCCAACTTTCCAGTAAAATAAAAACTATATTTTTATAATTTTCTTTCTCATTTGATTGGAATAAAAATACATCATCTCTAAAAGAAATTTGATCTTTTTCTTTATCCGTTAATAAATTTATTGGCCCTAATTTTTCTTGCTTACGGAACTGCTTCCACACCACAAATGGACTATTTAAAACTAGATTAGCTTGTGAAGCTGATATTGTATTCTCGAAAGCATCCGCATAACTAATTGGTCTACCTTGAATAATCATTCCTCGTGCTAGCCAAAAACAAAAAATAAGAAAAAAAATTCCCAATAAACTGCGATAAAATATAGAACTCGAATTCAGATTTACACTATTTTTTAATGGATAAATAATAAAAGCAATATAACTTAATATTATCATCCCTAATATAATAAATCCTGAAATGGTGTATAGTAAACGTGATTTAAAAGCAACATCAAAAAGAAAACCTATATCTTTATTAACTAAAAAAATTTCTCTACCCAAATGACGATACACTTCACCAAAATAAGCCAAATCTATCAAAGAAATGATAGAAAAAACAATAAAAACAATTAGTGAAAAATAAGATAAAACCTTTTGAAATCTTAAAGAACCAATTATAGAAAAAGGTAATATACTAATTAATAAAATAGGAGACAAGAAAATAACACTAATATTAAGATCAAACCTAATTCCATACAAAAAAGATTGTAGTAGCTCTTTTATACTAATCTGATCAAGAAAATAATCTGGATATAATCCAATAAATAATAATCGGAAAAATAAAAATAAAAAAATTGAAAAAATAAGTAATTTTACTGGTAGCTTTAATTGCAGCATCTATTAAGTCCTAATTAAATAATACAGTTTGCAATAAGGTGGCTAATTTTTTATATCCAATAGGATTAAAATGCAATCCATCAGAAGTGAATGCTAAGTCTAATTGATGATATTGATCCTGCAAAACACTGTTCACATCAACCAATGTAATATTTTTATCAGAAAAATAATCTCTCAATTGCTGATTAAAATCATCAATCATCTTACTGTTAACTTCTCGTTTAAAAGCAACATAACTCACTTCCATTAAATAGAGTCGGCTTTCTGCATTAATTTTTCTCAAATATTGCACTGTTTGATCCAACCAATAAAGCGTATCTTCTGCGTGCCAACCAACACGAAACATTTCATTAATACCTAAAAATATTAAGGTATCTTTTCCTAACCCTTTTATTAATTGCTTCTGTAAAATTAGTTCAACATATTGTTGAGTGGTAATGCCGCCGATGCCTAAATTGTTCACTTCAATATTATTTAACTGTTCAATTTGCCAATAATCCCAAAGAGAATGCCCTACCAATGTAATATCGGAAATACGATTAAAATCTTTAGATTTTTCTCTTATTCTACGTTGAACATTTAATAAAGAAGTTTGATTTTTTATTCTTAATTGCAAAATTGCTTTTACCCATTCATATTCAAAGCTATCTTCAATAAATAATGATCCTTCTTTATCCATCATATAAGTTTGAATATTCGCCAATTTATTTAACGTATTAAATGGTAATCGATACAAATAAATTGAATGATTTTCCTGTTTTTTCGGATCAATAGAATATAAATAATCTGTTTCCTGTTGTTCGAATAATTGACAACATTGCACGATCTGTTCGATTGTGCGTAGAGGTGTTTCAGGCATTAAAATCACGGCATAATCATTTTGTTTTGCCTTTGGATCTAATTGTTGCCAAATAGTCAATAATGCTTGTACTGAACAGATCGGTTTTTCTACTTGAAAAACATCGATAGGGTAAGTGTTTAATGCATCTTGATATTGTTGTTTATCAGTAATAACAATAATTCGTTCAAAACATTTTGTTGCCAGTGCTGCTTCTATGCTATAACCGGCAACTAATTTACCTTCCAGCATCAACACATTTTTATTCATTAACTTTTCTGATGAAAATACCGGAATTAATGCCACTTTTTTCATTTTTATTCCTAAATTTTTCTTAATAATTTATAAACTTTCCCTAATAGTTTTCCCGGTAAAATTCGGGTAAATGCACGCACAAAAAATACTACTAATGCGCCGATTGGATTCTGTACACCTAATTTCATTTTTAATTTGGCTAATTTCCATTCACTCTTAAAATATTGCATACCACGACGACGATTATACATATTTTGCCCTGCTCGCATTTTAATTAAAATATCAGGCAAATTATGTGCAATATAACCGGCACTTAAAAAACGTAACCATAAATTATAATCTTCTAAAAATAGGTGATGCTGATAACCGCCTACTGCTTGAATTGCTGATTTTTTATATGCCAATGCCATATGGTTGAACGGGCTGCGCACCGGTGCCATTTTTTTGATATCTGCATCTTCAACCGGCACACGGCGAATTGAAGTAACTCCCGGATTAGCCTCATCAAATTCCTCGATTTGTCCACCAACCATAGACACCTCCGGATGGGCTTCGATATAAGCAACCTGTTTCGCAAAACGATCTTGAACACACAGATCATCAGTATCCATCCGGAATACCCATTCATTGCTGCACTCTATCAATCCAGCATTTAGCGCTTTACCTAAACCTACATTCTCTGGTAGCGGCACAATCTTAATCGGTAATTTCTGTTGCCATTCATCAACACAATCTTGCAACTGCTGCGGTATCTGCCCATCAAACACTAAAACAATTTCACTCGCCGGAACAGTTTGTACCGCTAAACTAGCAAAACATTGAGACAAATATTCCGCTTTTTCTTTATAATACAAAGACATCAAAACTGAAAACTTCATTAAAAACTCCTTCACACTCAGTGTGAACGTTGTAAAACTTGCTGATATACATCTATTAATTGTTGTATATGATGTTCAATAGAAAACCCTTTTTCCGACATAATATGAGCATAGTCCTCACGCTTCTGATTCTGTTGCATCACACTAATTGCATCAATCCATTGATCAATATTTTCTATTGAATAAAACTGAACTAAATCGGTAATAGCCACTTCGTTTGTAACTCGATCACTGATCAAATTAGGTAGTCCGTTACATTGTGCTTCCAACACGGAAAGTGGAAACCCTTCAAAAAAAGAGGGTAATAAAAAAAGGTCAAATATATTTAATAATTGCGGTACATCCTGACAAAAACCTAAAAAGACAACTTTATCTTGTAATTTATGCTTTTGCACCCATTGCTTGCACTCATTTTCTCTAGCACCGACACCAATTAAAAACAATTTATAATTTTCCGTTCTTTTCGCTAATATTGAAATTAAATTTAATAAAAAATGATGATTTTTAACAGGTTCAAAATTACCAATATGCCCTAAAACAATAGTATTATCAGATAAATTAAATTGATTACGTAATAATGCTCTAATATCTGCTTTAAAAACAAATTTATTACAATCAATCGCATTATAAATAATTTTATAATACTGATTTTTAAATAAAAATTCTCCTGCTACCCGACTGCACGCAATTCGATCTGTTACTAATGGTTTTGTTAATGAATAAAATAAACGATTAATTAAGGCTTTAATCTTACTACCCGAAGGCTGACTGCTGTGTGAATGCAAAATACGCCCTATATGTTTATTTTTTGCACAGTAAAAATGCATAAAAGATAGATAAGGATTATGTGCATGGACTAAATCAAAATGATATTGTTGATAAATTTGCTTGGTTGCTTTCCATAATTTTCCGGTAATTAAATTTTTAATTGAAAACATTGGTAGATGATGAAAAACCACACTTGGATTAACTGCTAAAATTTGATTTTCAAATTCAACAAATCGCTGTGGCGCATAATAGCTAATATGCAAGACATAATTTCCTTGTGGGAAATTTTGCGCTACTGTTTTTAAATAACTACCTACTCCACCGTGTACTGCTATACCACAAAAATATAAGATATGTATTTTATTATTCTGCATTTTTCTCTGTTCCATTCGCTAATTCAGCAATATAAAAATAACCAAATAAAGCAATAAAACTCACCATCCCTTTAATCAATAAAATTAAATAAAGACTCAATAAAGCAAAATAAAGCATTGCTCTTGATGGTGTAATTGCCATTATTTTTGCACATAAATAGGCATGCACAGCAATATTAATGACTACTCCAATAATTCCAGTAGCAAAAATAATTCTCAAATAGCCAACATCCGTTCCCATATAATAGAGTCCATCAATGCTATTTTGTGCTAAATAAAATCCATCACCAACCAACCAAGTTGTCAATGTTGTCGGTAGAATTTGATACATTTCCAATAAAATATCTGTTGATTCTGTTTCTAGTCCTTGCCCGGAAAATAGATTAATAAAAAGTTCTGCTGCAAAGTAGAATAATTTAGAATGCATTAAATCAATTCCAAGTAAATTATTTAATACAGCATAAAGGAACAGTAATAACAATAGTAACACGCCTGGAATTAATAAGAAGCAAAGTAACGCTAATCGATAATAATTAATAAAATAACGCTGAAAACAGAAAATCACTGCACCAATAACAATACCAACAAGCACTGTTCTCGCTAACAATAAACCGACTAAACTGATAAACGCAAATAAAATCAAATCACGAATAAATAAAATACTATTTCTCTGTCTTGATAAACGGAAACTCAACAAAATTAAAGTGAAGGCATAAATAATTCCCGCTCCAAAAAATTGTGTTCCAAAGCCAATAAATCGATTTCCTTGCTCCAATGAAGCAATGATTAACCCCCGACCTTCACTATATTTAATCAGAAACAGTAATAATTGTTGCATAAAAGGCAACATATTGACGCCAAGTGTCAATATTGACTGAATTACAACTGCAGTAATCCAGATAGAAGTTAATTTCTGGTAATCAACACGTTGATAAATCCAAGTAGCAAAACAATAGAGAAAATAAGCAGCGAACAGATAAACAATAGGCGTTAATCCATTTTGGATTAAATAAGCAACTTCAAACCCACTAGGATTTAATAATTTTGCCGGCAATAATGAAAAGGCGAAAGGCAAAAATAAGAAAGCTAGTGGCAGTATATTCACTGCGATACGCTCTCGGTTAATATAATTTTGGAATACTAAATAAATACCAATTACACCCATCGTAAATGATGGGTGTAATGGAATAAAATTATATTTGATATTAAATAACCAAGTGAGAAATAACCAATAAAATATAACTTTTCTCATTATTTTCCTCACTTAGTTATACCTATTTTCTCATCCATTTTAAACCTAAAAGTTTGATCCATCGGGTAAATAATAATTTACCCACTGGATAACTCACTGTCCTACTGATCTTGCGATAAATATGACATAGCATCATTAAATTTAATTGCGCAATATTAGCTCTATTCGTAGACAAAGAATATTGTAATATTTCATTATCCGTTAATGATAATTTAAGATGAGTCAATAAATAATAGTGAATCTTTGATATTATCTGATTACGCTGCTCAAGATTTTTTGCTGATAGACGTGTTTCACTATTTTCCAATATGCGATAATTCAATACCACATCTTTTAAATTAGCAAATTGATATCCTTTCGCCAATAAATGTATCCATAGACCATAATCTTCTGCACGATAATATTGCTGTTGATAAAAAATATCATCACGATCCAATACAGATAAATTAAACATCACTGTCGGATGATTAAAAGCCGAAGCTAAAAATAAATAAGCTTTTATTTCATTATCTTCTGTTGGTAATGCTAAAATTTCAGATTGAACATTTTCACCAAATGTTTTCATTGCACCACCTAATACGGCAATATTCGGGTGAATTGATAAAAAATCTACCTGTTTTTCAATACGATCCGGCAAAGCTATATCATCAGCATCCATTCGTGCAATATATTTCCCTTGTGCTAACTGGATACCTTTATTTAAGGTTGCAATTAAGCCTAGATTTTTTTCATTTTCAATATAACGAACTCGTAAATCCTGCTGAGCAAATTGCAATAGAATTTCCTCTGATTTATCAGTAGAACCGTCATTTATAACAATAACTTCTAAATGGTGGTAGCTCTGTTGCAAAATCGACATTAGCGCCGCTTCAATATATTTTTCAGCATTATAACAGGGAATAATAACTGAAACTAAAGCTTCATTTTTCATTATTTTGACTCATTCAATAAATAACATTGTTCAAAATCTTGTAACCACGTTTGGTAGAATGAGGCATTCTTACCATAAGAATTATCATAAATATAAACTGCTTTCCCTAAAAGAATACCCAAAATAAAACAATGAAGACGTGTAGTATAAATAGTATCGTAATAATTCAGAAAATTAATTCCTAATTCCATATAAAATTCTCGACGATTTTCTATTTTTTCAATCGGCTGGCAATACAACGGCATAAATATCGGCATATGATTAGCGACTTTAAATAAAAACTCTCTAAAACTAAAAGAAGAAAAATTAGGATTATATTTAATCAGTTGTTTAAATTCTTTTTCAAAACTTGGCCAGTCAGATACAGTAACATTTTCTAATTCGGTTACTTCGTGATAATCTACCTCTATATTTAATTCTTTATCTGTACGTTTTACAAATAATGTTTTTCCACTTTTTTCTTCTTGAATAAAATTATCCAAATTTAAACAAAATGCCATATCAGGCAGCAGTAAGATCTGACACTTTGTAAAATATTTATTCAAAATACCATAAGAAATTTGATCTCTAGCACAAATAGTTACATTACCGTGTGCATTAAAAATTTCAGCACTCTTTTCTAAATTTTGTTGTGATTGGAAATAAACTGTTTGTGGAAAAACAATAATTTTATTTTCTCTGCAATGAGAAGTAATATTTTCTCTTAATTTTTGACACACTTCCCACACATCACCGAAATTACCACCACCATGAAATAAAATAATATCACTCTTATCGATTTTCTTCATATCGACATTGTAATAAGGCGCTGAATATTTGAGTTTATGTGGAAGTCGAGATAAATACGCCAATTCACCTGCCCAAATTGCTTGATCACCAATATTTTGATGATCCGGAATGTCTAATAATACATAATCTCCATCAATTAATGGATCAAGACGATCATAAATAATTTCACTTAAACGAGATAACTGCTTTCTATTTGGATTAATCATAAAACTCTCTCTTTTAATTTCTGTACGATTTTGCTAAGTAATTGCTGATTTAAAAATAGAGAAATAATTAATGCAATTACAAACAAACTCCAATTAATATAAACCTGATTTAAACTAACAAGATAACAATAGCCTAAACTTAAAATAAGCGGCATCCAGAAAGACTTTATTGTTAAAACTACAGGATAAAAACTTTTTACATCCTGCTGACGAATAACAAATACCAAAATAAAACTTAATAACGTTCCCAATGCTGCTGCAAATAACCCAATATATTCAATTAGGAAATAACTAACCATAATATTAATTACAGCACCAAAAATTGTTGTCGTTAATATTTTTAATGTATTCTTTTTCTGTTGATATGCTATCCCTAAGAATGCACAGAATGAAGTAAATATTGTTGCTAATACCAATATCGGCATATATTTCCAAGCTTCATAAAAGCGAGATGAAAAAAGATAATGAATTAATGGTTCACTAATACTGATAAAAATTAGACCTACTGAGAACATAAATCTAGATAACTGTGAAAATGTATTTGTTATTTCCTCAAAATAATCTGCTTTATCCTCTTTTAAAATGATATCTTGCCACGCGAGTAAAAAGAGTGAAAAAACAATCATTAAAATGCTAGGTAATCGTGATGAAACTGCATAAATACCATTTGCTTCCATATTTAGCTGTTGAAAAATAATATATTTATTTGCCATAGTCATTAACCACCAACTCACTGCATTAGGAACTAATGGTAATGAATAACTTAACATCGGTATGATTAATTTTATATCAATATATTTTCCTGATAAATAATGATAAACTTTCCAACGCCATAAAATAATAATATTAACGACAACATTTGCTACAATCATTGCTAATAATATAGCTCGTAACTTATTATCATAAGTCCATAAAAAGACTAATGAAAATAATACTAATAATAACGAATATAAAATACCGATTAATGCAAATTTTTGTATTAATCCTAGTCCACGTAATACTTGTTGTAAAATAAAAAAGAGTGCAGAAAAGAAAAGAAATAACATTGTTTCCACGACATAAGGTTGTGGATAAAAATAAACAATAATCCCCACCACAATAAATACAACTATGGTCACAACTAGGAATAAACTTAAAGCTGTTGTAATTATTTTTCCTGCAATATTTATTTTATCATCTACAATTAACCATCGATAAACTGCATCTGATAATTGTAACGTTATTAATGGAGTAATCAACAAAGCAAAGATTAAAATTAAATCATATTGCCCCATTTCTACTGTCGTTAAATAAAGAGAAAAAATAGGCAATAATAGAAATGATAAAATTTTTGAACCAAAACTACCAATACTATAGATCAGGGTATTTTTGATCAACTTATCACCAATTGTATTCGACATATTAATCTTTCTTTAATACTTTAATAAATAGTAAAATTAAACACGATAATATAAATCCAAACAACACGCCAATTGCCAAAATTAAACTTTTTTGTGGTTTAATTTTAACCGGAAAACTTGGAGGATTTTTATATTGAAAAATATTTATTTTCAATTTATCAGTTTCATCTACCAATTTTACCAACTCTGCTATCTGTGTTTTTGCTTGATAATAAGAAATAGGATAAATAATATTTTGCTGCTGTATTGCTTCAATTTGTGCAGCTAAATTTTCTCGTCCTAATAAATACAGATAAGGATTATCTAATTGTGTTATATTTTTCGCCAAATCAATATTAACATTGATATTAATATTATTTCCCTTATTTTTCTCTACTAATGCAGTAACATTATAAGCAGTCTGTAGATATTGCAAATAAGTCTGTTTTTCCAACATTAACTGATCAGTAATTTGCTGTTGTTGGTATTTTAAAGCCTTAATTTTCTGTTTAATTTGAATTAATAAATTTTCAATTTCTTGTTGATAAGTAATACGATTGACATATTTTACAAAGCCATCCAATGTTGATTGCAATAGCTGCTCATCATTATCAATAAAACTAATTTTAACGGATGGAATATCTGCTAAAGCCCTATTTTCTGCCGTAATTACAGTAATATTATTTCCTTTTTTCGTCATATCTGGTGTAATTACTGAAATACTTTTAATTAATCTATTCAAAAGAGCTTGCTTCTGCGTGTCGCTTTGATTTACACTGAGTCGTTGATAAAGGGGAGATTCCAAAAAATATTGTTTACGAATATCAATAATCGAAATATTATTAACGAACTGATTAAACAAAGAACTTGAAATACCCTGCATAGAAAAAGGCTCATTACTAATTAAGCTATAACGTTGCTGCAAATCTAACAATGCCTCAATAGAACCATTACTTGCCGGCACTGCTTCAGCACTACTACTCCACTCCGGTTTAATTGTACTTACATAAAGATAAGAAACAAAAGTAAACAATAAAGTAGATAACAAAATCCACCATTTTTTACGCCAATAATATTGAAATAAAATAATAAGATTAAAATTATTGTCTGATCTTACATTAGATTCTGATGTCATACTTGAGATATCCTTTATGCTTTCTTTTTTATGTTTAATCTTAATAAAAAAGATTAACGCATATAAAAGCCATTTGATTATTGGTTGTTATAGCTTAAGATAAATGACTTATTTTACACTTAGCACTACTAAAAATAAATTGAAAAGAAAAAGGCTTATTAATATTTTTAACAAGCCTTTTATCAAATAAGAAGAGCAATTAATTAGTTGAGATCACAACACGACGATTCGGTGCTAAACATTGACGCAATGCAGAGCCTGTTTCTTTTTCACAAGCTTTAACCTGATCTGCTTTCCCCATTCCTATTGCTTGAATACGAGAAGCTGGAATACCTAACGCCACCATCGCATTTTTCACAGCTACAGCACGACGTTGAGAAAGAGCTAAATTATAAGACTCTGAACCTAAACGATCCGTATAACCAGTGATCCAAATCTGTTTATTTTTAGACAATTTATTGACTAAATCTTCAATTACTTTTTGGCTTTCCGGTTTTAAGTTGGCTGAATCGAAGTCAAATAGGAAATCACTTGAAAGCTGATACTCGGTACGATCACCACAACCTTCCGGTAACCAGAAGAAAGATTGTGCTTCCATATTTTTATCAAACAAGATTTTATATTGACAAATTTTATGCACACCATTTTCACGATAATTAAATACATAATCCCATTCGTGTACACCGAAAAGCCCTTCAGCAAAATGAGGACGACCAATCAAGTAATAAATCTGATCTTTGTTCATTCCTTTTTCAATCATATGAACATTATCCCAATTTGGCCAAGTTCCTTTTTGAGAACCATTACTATTGAATAAGCTTTCTTCAATTTTTGGCCATACCGGTTTATCCGTTGTTCCCTCATCACTAACTTTACTTAAATTTCCACAAGCAGACAATATAATAGATAATGCTGTAGGAATGAGCAATTTTGTCAATTTCATAAACTTTATCCTTTATGTTAAAAATAATAAAAAACACTTTTAATTCTACCGAATAAAAGCACATTTTGCATTTATTTAAATTAATTTTTCTTCACAATTGCCGCAATTTCCTCTGCATACTGTTGAGCAAACTCTTGATCTTCGCATTCAACCATCACACGAATAACAGGTTCTGTACCAGATTTACGTAACAACACTCGACCTTTACCGTATAATTTTTGTTCAACTTCAGTAGCCACCTGTTTAACAGTTTCATTTTCTAAAGGATTACTTCCTGCTTCAAAACGAACATTGATTAACACTTGTGGGAATAACTGTACCCCACTAGCCAACTCATTCAATGATAAACCGTGATTAACCATTGCTGCCAATACTTCCAATGAAGCAACAATACCATCACCGGTTGTGTTTTTCTCAGAAAT
This sequence comes from Gallibacterium sp. ZY190522, assembly GCF_054166015.1. Taxonomy (NCBI): domain Bacteria; kingdom Pseudomonadati; phylum Pseudomonadota; class Gammaproteobacteria; order Pasteurellales; family Pasteurellaceae; genus Gallibacterium; species Gallibacterium sp. ZY190522. The sequence continues at coordinate 541,283 of NZ_CM135118.1, read as the reverse complement.
AATAATGTGTCCAGAATTTTCACCACCTAATTTCCAGTTGCGTGCCTGCATTTGCTCCAATACATAACGATCACCCACTTTGGCACGAATAAATGGAATACCCAACATTTTTAATGCCAATTCCAAGCTCATATTACTCATCAAAGTCCCCACAACACCACCAGAAAGTTTACCGGAACGCAAGGCCTCACGCGCAATAATGAAAAGAATTTGGTCACCATCAACTTTATTTCCTAGATGATCAACCATCATAATACGATCACCATCTCCATCATAAGCTAAACCAACATCCGCTTTACTTTGTACAACCACTTCCTGCAACGCACGCACATCGGTTGCACCACAACGTTCATTGATATTCATACCATCCGGTTTTGTACCGATCTCTATCACGGTTGCACCAAGCTCACGCATAACATTAGGTGCAATATGGTAAGTGGCACCATTTGCACAATCAACCACAATCTTTAACCCTTCCAAGCTTAAATGTGCTGGAAATGTGCTTTTACAAAATTCAATATAACGACCAGCGGCATCATTGATACGACTAGCTTTACCTAATTCTGCTGATTCTACACAGGTCATTGGTTGTTCTAATAACTCTTCTATAGCTAATTCAATATCATCTGGTAATTTGGTACCGTGGGCTGAAAAAAACTTGATACCATTATCATAATAAGGATTATGTGATGCAGAAATTACTATTCCTGCTTCCGCACGGAAAGTTCTGGTTAAATAGGCAATTGCAGGTGTTGGCATTGGACCAACAAACGCCGCTGACAACCCCGCTGCCGCCAAACCAGCTTCTAATGCTGATTCCAGCATATAACCGGAAATACGCGTATCTTTACCAATTAACACTTTTCTTGAACCTTGGGTTGCCAAGACTTTTCCGGCCGCCCATCCTAATTTTAATGCAAATTCTGGTGTAATAGGATAAGTACCGACACGACCACGCACGCCGTCAGTACCAAAGTATTTACGTTCTGCCATTTTTATTCCTTATTCAGTTTGTTCAAACAGTAAAATGTCGCTATTCTACTCTAAATTGACTATTAATCTGTATGTAAACCCTAAAAATTTATTCAAATTGCTGCTTTTGTCGCTTGCCATACTTTTAAAGCATCAACTGTCGCTTCAACATCGTGTACTCTTACAATATGAGCTCCTTTCATTACGGAAATTAAAGCACCGGCAACACTACCGACTAAGCGATGATTGACATCTTTCTGTAATAGATTACCGATCATTGATTTTCGTGATAAACCAATTAACAACGGATAACCGGTCGAAACAAATTGTTCTAAATGATTCAATAATTGATAATTGTGCTGTAAGGTTTTACCAAAACCAAATCCAATATCCAAAATAATATTTTCTTTTCGTACACCTGCCTGTTCACAAATTGCTGCTCGTTGTAGCAACCACGCCAACACTTCCTCTACTACATTCTGATATTCAGGATCAACTTGCATTGTCTTCGGTTGTCCCTGCATATGCATTAAACAGACTGGTAAATCTAATTGCACAGCCGTTTGTAAAGCCCTCTCTTCTGTTAATGCTCGAATATCATTAATCAAATCCATTCCAACATTCGCAGCGGCTTTCATTACCTCTGCTTTTGAGGTATCTACTGAAATCCAACAATCAAAACGCTGCCTAATCGCTTCAACCACAGGAATCACTCGATCCAATTCTTGCTGTAACGTTACCTCCTCCGCCATTGGACGTGTTGACTCACCACCAACATCAATAATGCTCGCTCCTTGCTTTAACATCTCTTCTGTATGATACAATGCTTTATCCAATGAAAAAAATTTACCGCTATCAGAAAAAGAGTCTGGTGTTACATTAAGGATTCCCATCACTTGTGTTTGAGAAAGATCTAATACTCTTTGATTTTTACTATATAATTTCATTCTTACCTTCTTAAAACAGTTATAAATCAAATCCCTCTATTTTTCTTTTCGCTCTACTCACTACCGGCGTACCCTTGAGCCATTTTCGTAACCAAAAACGATTCGGAGCCAACTCTGTTAGAATATCTTGCCCCAACGGTAATGGTTCACCATAAATTAAGGAAGCTAAGGTTTCTGCCAATAATGGTGCGGAAGTCAAACCTCTTGAACCTAATGCGCCCAGCAGATATAAATTCGGATAATATGCCGCTTTTACTATTGATTGACGGCGTCGACGTAAATTAAAAATATTATGATAATCCTGAGCTTGTTGAGCAAAATCACCGACATTACCAAAAATCGGCAGTCGATCACGAACATTGCAGCGTACACCTGTTCTCGCTAAATTCGTACTCACATCAATCTCTTCCACCCAGCGTGACGGTGCTAAATTTTGTTGAATTTTTTGCTGATTTTCTCGTTGTTCCTGTTCGCTAAAATCTCTCGTTTCACAATTTCGTATATGACTTGCTCCTAAACAATGGAATTGTTTAGCTGTATCCACAGGAGTTAAATAGCCGTCATAACATAATATTGCTTTTAACTGCTGCAAATGAGGTGAAGTCGGAATTTGGCTAACTTGCCCTCGTACCGAATAGGTAGGCAATTCTTCTGTTTGTGAAAAACAATTTAATTTATGCCCATTAGCAATCACGACTGTTTGATGTTCAAACTGCTGTTTACCACTGAACAACGTCCATTTCCCTTGCTCATACTGCAAACAATCAATATCAGTTTGTGTCACAATTTTTACCCCTTGTCGTTGCAAAAATTGAGCCGTATTCTGCACCATTTGTCGTGGATTCAGCCAAGAAGCGCCTTGAATCACAGCACCATCACAATTTATCTCAACACCTGCTCGTTTACTTAACTGCTCCGCCGTCTGTAACTGGAACAGATTTTCCGGAAAACCACGTTCGGCAATTTTATGCAATTTTTTCAACACTGATGCTTGATAACCACATAACAACACATCACACCATTGATGTTCAAAATCAACCCTGCTTGCTAACTGTTTTAAAAACTGCTGTCCATAAGCAAAAGCATAAGCATAAAATCGGCAATGACGTTCATCATCATCGCTTAATTGCGGATAAAATGCTCCCTGCTTATTGCCGGAAGCATTTAAGGCCGGAGCATTATCCTTACAATATATCGTTACTCGGCAACCTCTCTGAATTAAAGAATAAGCTAAACAAATACTGGCAACACCACCCCCAATAATAGCCACTTCATCCTTTTGTTGTGCCTCTTGTGGTAAATACCAAGGTAACACAAACTCCTGTCTTATCGCCGTAGTTTTCACACCTTGTAGACACTCTCTTTTTCGCCCAAAACCTTTCCGTTTTTCCACTTGAAAACCTGCTGAAAGTAAGCCTTTACGCACTAAAGAAGCCGATGTGAAAGTAGAAAATGTGCCACCTATCGCTGTTAAACGGAACATTTGTTGAAATAGAAAATCGCTCCACATACTTGGATTTTTACTTGGCGCAAAACCATCTAAAAACCAAGCATTTACACGTTCATTATAATAATCGCCAAGCTGAGGCAAATTCTCATTCAAATCACCAAACCACAAATCCAAATAAATATCTGACGAAAAATGATAACGATAACAACCAGCAATCGGTTGTTGCCAATGAAACAACAGTTGTTGTAACAATGATTGGAATTGAGGGTAATCCTGATAAGCTTGCTCCAATGCAGTTTTAGTAAGCGGATATTTTTCAAAGCTAATAAAAAATAACCGTTTCAACGGTGATTGCGGGAAACTCTCTCTAAATTGATGAAAAAGTTCACAAACCGCAAAAAAGTTTAAACCAGTACCAAATCCGGTTTCTGCAATCACAAAATGTGATGCAGAATGTTGTTGCCAACGCTGCCATAGCGCATTTCCCTGCTGAAAAACATAACGACTCTCTTCTAATCCATCTTCAGCGGAAAAATAAACATCTCCAAACTGTTCCGATTTCGGCGTTTGCACTTCAAAAGAAATCTTTGCAAACGAGATTTTTTGAATAGACATAACAACTCATAACAATCTTTATCAAGGTAGCTAATGATATTATAATGAGCGCTCAATTTCACCAAAATCTCCTGATCAGTTGAAACATTCGACTTTATCACCGATAATTTATCGAAGAATCAAACACCCTGTCGAATATGAATAATTTCACTATTCTATGTTTGAATTGTTCAATAGAGTTTTAAAATGGTCTTATCTGTTGGTGGTTTTGCAAAAATTTCTTGTAATCTCTGAAATTCCTAGTATAACAACCAACAATTTTTTAATTTTTACATCAAAAACGACATTAAGGACAACAAATGAAAAGAGCTGTAATTACTGGTTTTGGCGTTATTTCCAGCATTGGAAATAACAAAGACGAAGTGTTGGCGTCATTATTAGAAGGGAAATCAGGTATTACTACTATGCCGGAATTTATCGAAGTGGGAATGCGTTCTCACATTGCCGGCACAGTGAAAATCACACCAAGCGAACACATTGATCGCAAAGTAATGCGTTTTATGGGAAATGCTGCTGCTTATGCCTATCTTTCTATGAAAGAAGCTATTGCAGATGCTGGATTAAGCGAAGAGATAGTATCCAACGAAAGAACCGGTTTAGTGGTAGGTGCTGGTACAGGTTCCGCACATAATCAAATCGTAGCTGCTGATGCAATGCGTACACCTCGCGGAGTTAAAGCTATCGGACCTTATGCAGTAACCCGTACAATGGCATCAAGTGTTTCAGCTTGTTTAGCAACTCCATTTAAAATTAAAGGTGTCAATTACAGTATCAGTTCAGCTTGCGCCACTTCCGCGCACTGTATTGGTCACGCAGTTGAATTAATTCAATTGGGTAAACAAGATGTTGTTTTCGCTGGCGGAGCTGAAGAGTTGTCTTGGGAATGTGCCTGTGAATTTGATGCGATGGGTGCAGTTTCAACAAAATATAACGATACTCCGGAAAAAGCTTCTCGTGCTTATGATGCAAACCGTGATGGTTTCGTCATTGCCGGTGGTGGCGGTATTGTCGTGGTTGAAGAATTAGAACACGCTTTAGCTCGCGGCGCAAAAATTTATGCTGAAATTGTAGGCTATGGTGCAACATCCGATGGTTACGATATGGTAGCTCCAAGTGGAGAGGGTGCAGAACGTTGTATGAAACAAGCGCTGGCTACCGTTGATACTCCGATTGATTATCTTAACGTACACGGCACTTCAACTCCGGTTGGTGATGTAAAAGAACTTGAAGCGATCAAAAATGTCTTTGCTGATAAAATACCAGCAATCTCTTCAACAAAATCAATGACCGGTCATTCTTTAGGTGCAGCAGGTGTACACGAAGCTATCTATAGTCTGTTAATGTTAGAACACGACTTTATCGCTCCAAGCATCAATATTGAAACACTTGATGAACGTGCTGAAGGTTGTAATATCATCACTAAAACCATTCGTAATGCCAACTTACAGACTGTGATGTCAAACAGCTTCGGTTTCGGCGGAACTAACGCAACATTAGTGTTCAAACGTTACCAAGCATAATTTATCATCTATATCTGCATAATAAAGAGATCTAAATGGTTAGATCTCTTTTTTATTTATCACATCTATTGAGGAATAATTGTTGAACTAATTTATGAACAGTTCGCACCTTACTTTTTTATTAAATGCAATAGATAAAATCTTAGGTCTGACAAAGGGACAAATAAAAAATTTCTAGCGCTTTCAAAAAGCTTGAAAAGTATAAAATAGTTCGTAAAGATTTAATTAAACAGAACAATGAAGATACAGTGACAACAAAAAACCGCCTTTTTATCGGCGGTCTTTTTTTGAAATCTTTTAGTGGTGCCTAGGGCCTGTACAAAATAATCTTATAAATCAATAATAGAATATATGTTGGGTGCAATATTGAGCAATCTGATATTAAGATTAAAAATATTATATATTTGTGATCTAAATCAAAAAAAACGGATCAGTTTAGATCATAAAAATTGCATTGTTTTGCGTAAAAATGCGTTAAAAAAGATCTGGTATCAAATAGAAGATCTGTTAGCTATAAAAAGGATCTGTGATGTTTGCGTTTTTGCGTAATTTTCTACACATTTATTGTGCGGGCGTGGCGAGGTACGCATCGCGATTTTTTGGTAACGAACATCAAAAAAAGAAAAAAGCTATTGAGAAAACACTCAATAGCTTTTTATCTTTATCTAATTATAAAAATATAAATTAATTTTCTGTGTCTAGCAGTCTGTAATTACTAAACTTAATCAAATTTTGATTAATATTATAGTTATCTCTAAACCAAACATTAATTTCATTGAGCTTCCTTTGTAACGGCTCAATCTCATTAATAAAAAAGACTTTCCCCGCTTTCTCAACATCACCAAAGCCACCTGTATTATTAGGGATAATGCCAAGTAATTGAGGAGGTACTCGGTGCGCGGCTAAGATGTCATCACGACTAGTGTTCTTGACGTTCAAGAATTCATCTTTTGCGGTAATGTCGGAAAGCGGTATTACTTGCAACCCTTTCTCTTTGCCATTTGGCGAATAGATAAAAAGGTTTTTAAAATTACCTTTCCCTTTTGCGGATTTGATTTGTTGTTCCAAATTATCAATACTCGCTTCCGATTGTAGCGGATCAGTCAAATAGATAATGCTTCCTGCATGAGCACCATTAATATAATATTTGCGGCGAAATAAAGTAGCAGCTTCATTTAAAAATGATGATTGCAATGCCGATAGATACTCTGGTAAGCCGTAAATTTCTTGATTAAAATCAGGTTGGATAAAATGATAAATGCTATCTTTAGGAAACTCAAAGTCCTCTACAAAATTAGTGACTTGATAATAGATTCCATCTTTAACACCTTTTCTGACATACTTTGCTAACATAGCTTGTAGTCTAATCGGCATTCCGAATTTATTTTTGTGAATATAAAAATAAGCATTGCCGAAAATCAAATAATCTAAGATAAATCGCTCTAAATCTAAACGTGAGATTAAATAAGATGTTTGCAATGTACTTAATAAAATATTTTTCTTTACTGTAAGTGCAGTTGAATGATATGAAGTTGAGTGAAATGCTTTGGCTAAACCAGTAAAGTTCACTGGCGTTGTATAATACTTATTAAGATAAATCGAACTTTCAAAGTAAGATAAAATCTCCGCTTTATCAATAACAGGGATTGGATCATCAAAAGCAAATAGTTTAGGTTGTGTAGTCATTGTTAGTTCCTTTAGTGAAATTCAATAATTCTGGCCGAGGTGTTGTTTTTAGCATCGTAAGGCTCATTAATAAAACAACTCATAATTGCCCACGCAATATCGCCATGGCTTGCTTCTTCGGAGCGATCCGATATATAAGTAATCTGACGCCCAGATTTAGTTACTTGCTTTTTGATGGTCATAAAGCTAGTAATAATATCTTTATCTCCCTGGTCAAACTCAAAGCGGCGTTTTTGAATAATATTCAACGTTTTTAAGACCATCTCATTTTTTACATCTAAGTTATAAGATAGACCTTGAGCAGTTGGAAAAAACTTACTAACCAATTGAAAAACGCCCTCCCCCATACCCGTCTTGTCAATCGTGATACGTGCCACATTATAGCAATCACAATAATGCTTAATCCGTGCAGCTTGCTGCTCAAAATCCATGCCGTGAAAAGTTTGATAATGCAGCAATCTAAACTTACCGCCCTCAACCGCAGGCGGAGCAACAATTACCAACGCGGCCCTATCTCCTGTATAAGCGGGATCATAGCCAATCCATACAGGACGATTACCAAATGGGCGTTGATAAAATGGGTTAAAATCTTTCCACACTTCAAGCGAGTCAATACCACATTTCTGCAAATCAATGAACTTAAATACACTGCTGTTATCATCAATGAATTGACATAAAAAAAGCTGCTCAAATTCTTCAACGGAATATTCTAGCTTCAAGGCTTCAATATCAAATAGATTACAACCGCCCTCTTCAGCATCATAAATTGTCACAATCTGACGCCATTGCCCATCAGGCATTAATCGACCAGCTTTTAAATATTCATGCGATAAATTAAACTCTTTGCGTTGATCTGCAGGACGTCCTTTATTAAAACGTTGACCTGACCAAAAAGGATAAGCAGAATGAGAAATAGCAGATGGGGTAGAAAAATAGGTTTGCCTAAATTGCTTTTGCGACGCCATACCAGACGCCACCTTTCGGATTTCCTCAAAACGCGGCACCCAAAAGATTTCATCAAAATACAAATTACCATGATACGATTGCGCAGTATTAGAATTTGTACCCAAAAAAATCAATTCGGCTTGATTAGGTAATTTGATTGTTTCACCTTTTAAATCAACATCTGCCGTTTTTTTTGCATAATCACAAATGTAACTACGAAATTGTAAAGCTTGTTTTTTGCTGGCTGATAAAAAGATCTGATTCCGCCCTGTTTTTAGCGAATCAATAAAAGCTTCGTGCGCAAAATAATAAGTCGCACCAATTTGACGACTTTTTAAAATATTGCGAATCCGATATTGCAGTCCAGCGTCGTACCACCTGCGCTGATACGCAAACATTTCAGACAAAAAGCCATTAATTAATGCTTCTTCCTGTTCCTCATTAATCGCATTTTTTTCTGCAGGTTTGCGCTCTGCTTTATAACGATTTTTAATATTTGGATTTAAATCAGTTTCATTACCACCGCCGTTACTATATTTTTTAATACGTGCGATACGTTCCATTTGCCGGCTTAATAGATCAATTTCCTTGAAGTCATGACCCGTCTTATCTTCTTTGTTAATTAACAAACAAAGCCTTGCCTCTAGAGAAACTTCTACTCGCCCAATTGGTGCCGTATCTTCCCATTTCTCGCGTTCTTTCCAACTTGAGATTGTCGAGGCGGGAATGGCTAAGGTTTTCGCAATTTCGGCAATACGATAACCCGCCCAGTACATAATTTGTGCTTGGCGTTTTTGTTCCGCGGATAGTGTTGTTTTAATGTTTTCTTTTTCCATGCGTTAATCATAGATAGCGCATAGAAATTGGCTTGTTTTGTTATTTGTGATTCTCGTTACCACACTAGCCAAAAATAGAAAAATATTTTTAAGCGTTCAATATTGTTGGCAATGTCAAAAACGGAGCAAAAACTATGTCAACAAAATCAAAATGGTTTGTGGTAGCGACTGAAGGCGCAACCGCAGACGGACGCAATATTGAACGAAAATGGCTGGAAGAAATGGCGGTTAACTATGATCCAACACTTTACGGAGCAAGGGTCAACTTGGAACATTTCAAAGGTATTTTTCCTGACGGCGACTTTAAACGTCTTGGCGATGTATTAGCGTTAAAAACCGAAGAACGCGACGGAAAGCTCCGTTTGTTAGCACAAATTGAACCGACAAAAGACTTGATCGAAATGGTAAAAAATAAACAAAAAGTTTATACCTCGATTGAAGTCAACCCAAATTTTGCTGATTTAAACAGTGCTTATCTTGTGGGGCTTGCTGTTACTGACGACCCAGCGAGTTTAGGCACAGAAATGCTCGCTTTTTCTGCACAAGCAAAACAAAACCCATTAGCCCACCGCAAACAAGATAAAGATAACCTCTTTAGTGAAGCGATCGAATTTACGCTAGAACTTGAAGAGCAAGAAAAAGAAAGTTTGTTAGATAAACTCAAAGCAATGTTTACAACAAAAACAAACTCACAGCAAACAGAACAACAACTCTACAAAATGCTAGAAGATGTTGGCACGTTATTAACTGAACAAATTAAGCAAGTCCAAGAAGAAAACGAAAATCTTACGCAACAACTTAACGAATTAAGCACTGCGAACATCGAATTAACGCAACAATTACAAGCGTTAGAACAAAAAGTCACCACCATAGAAAAAGAACCCGTTGAATTTAATCGCCCAGTAATTACGGGTGCAGAAAAATCAATGATTGAAACAGATTGCTAATAAGGAACGCACAATGAAAAATACTACAAAACAACAATATAATGCTTACGTTGCTCGTATTGCTCAACTTAATGGAATTGCTGAAAAAGATGTGGCAGAGGGTTTCAGCGTTGAGCCGACACCAGAACAAAAATTATTTGAGAAGGTTCTTTTAAGTTCCGAATTTTTGCAAAAAGTCAATTCAGTTAATGTTGACGAAATGACAGGAGAATTAATTGGCTTGTCAGTTGCGAATGTTATCGCTAGCACTACTGACACCAACGCTAAAGATCGTGAAACAAAAGATATTGTAAAATTAGACTCTCGCAAATATCTCTGCGAACAAGTCAATTTTGACACTCACGTCACTTACCAACGTTTAGACCAATGGGCAAAATTCCCTGATTTCCAACAAAAATTAGCCAACCAAACCCAGCGAACTATTGCCCTTAATATTATAATGATGGCATTAAACGGTACTAGCCGCGCGGAAACCTCAAACCCAAACAGCAATACTTTGTTACAAGATGTTAAAAAAGGTTGGTTACAACAACTCCGTGAAGATATGCCAACGCACGTAATGAATGGCGCAACCACTGAAAATAAAATCAAAGTCGGAAAAGGACAAGGCACAGGCGCAAACGCAGGTAAAGGCTATGAAAACCTTGATGCACTCGTATTAGACGCAACGAACAATTTAATTAGTGAAGTGTATGCCGATGATACCGAATTAGTTGCAATTTGTGGCAGAGAAATCCTGAATGATAAATATTTCCAAATGGTCAACAAAACTACTGGGCCAACCGAAGAACTTGCAGGACAAATCATTATGTCACAAAAACAAATCGGCGGGCTAAAAGCAATTCGAGTTCCTTATTTCCCGGCGAATGCGATCTTGATCACCAGATTAGATAACCTATCTGTGTATTATCAAAATCAATCGCTCCGCCGTGCGATTATCAACAACCCAAAACGCAATCGCATTGAAGATTACATCTCGAAAAACATTGATTTCAAAATTGAAGACTACGATTGTGCCGCATTAATCGAAAATATTACTTTCGAGGACGCAGCATAATGACAAGATTATCACCCGCTCAACGCCATGTGCAGCATATCGCTGCACAGTTACAAGGCGAACAACAAGATCTAGCACACCTTAGCGAATACGACAAGATGTTGTACTTGCTAGCACGTCACAAAAAAGACTTACACAACATTCAGTCACGGGAAGCCAAAGCTGAATATAAACGCAAAATTTTGCCCGACTATCTCGACTGGCTTAACGGCGTGATGCAAGCAGGAACAGGACGCCAAGATGATGTATTAATGATGTGGCTGATTTGGGCGACAGACTGCGGCGAATACGAATTAGCATTAAAGATCGGCGAATATGCCCTATTCCACGAACTGACGCTACCAGACGGCTTTAACCGTACCACAGCAACCGCAATCGCCGAAGAGTTTGCCGACGCAGCAAGTAAAGCAGCAACATTAAATCAAGAATTTGATTTGAATTTATTACTAAAAGCAAATGACGTCACTCAAAATAGCGATATGCCAGATGAAAGCCGTGCGCGATTACTGAAAGAATTGGGCTTACAACAAAAAGAAAGTAACCCAGAACAAGCGTTAATCAATTTAACTCGTGCTTTATCACTTAACCAAAATGTCGGGGTTAAAGGTGAAATTAAGGCCTTGCGCAAAAAATTAAATTTAATCGAAGAAACCGAATAGCAAGAATGCGACCACGCAACGCACGGGGCGGATGAAAAAGCCTCTTCGAGGTAATTAAGTAATCCTCACCCCGTTTTTTAAGGAGTAACAAAATGGCAGATCTTACGATTACTATGTATCCAGATGATGATCTTGCTATGCCAGCGGTACAAAAAAACGTGGAGCAATCGCAACCCGCAAACGACATCATCAATAACGATCCGTTTTACCCTAACATTGAACTGACAGTATTACGCAACGCAATGCGAATTGATAGCAATGTACCAAACGAACGCCTAAAAGAGGCTACATTGCACGCCGTGCTAGATGTCAATGAAGAGTTAACCGCATTTAAAGCGGCACAGCTTGAAGCTAACGTAACCACACTTGCAAACATTCAAAGTGTAATGATTGATAACCAAAATCAACAAACACATCACTACTTGCGTGCGGTTTACTGTTTAGCGGTGGCGACGTTGTACGAGCGATACGCTAGTTATGACTTGACTAACGACGGCGAAAAACGCATGACAATGCTAGAAGAAAGTATCGGCGATTTACGGCGCGATGCACGCTTTGCGATTCGGACGATTCTCGGCAAACCAAAAATCACGGCGACTTTATTATGAAAGTATTTGCGATACAAAACGATAACTTAGATGCGATTATTTACCGTTATTTTGGTCGGGTTGACGGCTTGCTAGAGCCAACATTAGCTCTCAATCCACATCTAACCAACAACGCAATAATTGAAATGGGAACGGAAGTCAATTTACCCGATGAAGAAACAATAAAACAAGGAAAAACAATTCAAACTGTGAATCTATGGGATTGAGTATGAAAGATTCAACAACTTATGCATATTGGGGTGCAGTCCTCTCATTTTTGAGCGGATTGTCAATCAATGAATGGGCATCGCTCATTGGGATTGGACTAGGTATCGCCACATTTTTAGTTAATTGGTATTTCAAAAACGAAGAATTAAAACTCAAACTAAAGAAACAACAATATGATGAAGAAAGCCATTAAATATTGCAGTGTAACGGCAGTGATTGCGCTTGTGTTAAGCCAGTTTGGGACAGAAATCAGAACGTCACATCAAGGATTAGCACTAATCGGCAATGCGGAAGGCTGCGTGCAACAACCTTACCAATGCCCAAATGACGTACTAACCGTTGGAATAGGCTCAACCGAAGCAAGCGGACAAGCAATAGAACAACGTAAATTCAGCTTGCAAGAAATCGCAGAACGCTGGGTCAATGATATAAAAATCGCTGAACAATGCGTTAATCGTTACGCTAATGGACAAGCGATGCCACAGGGGGCATTCGATGCTTTAACGTCTATTACTTTTAACGTTGGCTGCACAAAATTACAAAATTCAACGTTATTTAAGATGGCTCGCCAAGGCTACACGCCTGCCATGTGTGATCAGTTTACCCGTTGGGTCTATATTGCTGGGCAGAAATCCAACGGCTTAATCCAGCGCCGAAACAAGGAGCGTACATTATGCTTAAACTAACAATCGTGATCGAGGTCATCGTTTTGTTTGCTTGTGTAGTGTTAGCAACATTAAGCAGCACACTGTACGACAAAACAAAGCGACAACATCAAACAATCAGCGACCTTACTCAACAATTACAACAAACAACACAACAAATTGATCAATTTAAACAATCACAACAGCGCCTGTTGGGATTACTGGAACAACAACAGCAACAAGCAACGAAACAAAAGCAAAAAATTAACGAGGTGTTACAACATGAAAACAATAAAAGCTGGCGTGATCAGCCTGTGCCTGATGACATTAGCCGCCTGCTCAACACAAACAAAACCAACAACTAACCGCATTATTTGCCCACAAAGCAATCAATGCCAAACGCCAAACATACAAATTAAAACCAATGGCGATTTAGTAACAACATTAACAGACACATTAAATACGATTGAAATCTGCAAAATTGAAAAACAAGCATTAATTGACTGTATAGAGAATAAAGATGGATCAAATTGACAGAGCTAACGAATTGGCGCAATTAGAACGTGACTACAACTTGCAACAACGACAACAAAAAACAGTAAGGCAAAGTTTAACGCACTGTATCGATTGTAACGAACCTATCCCAGAAAATAGAAGAAAGTTACAGGGCGTAACACGTTGTATTGACTGTCAAACTATTTACGAACAGCAACAGAAGCAATATCGCAAATGAAAAAGCCAGCACAATTAAGAGAAGTAATTGAAAAAGCCTATCCATATTTACGCAATAATCCAGATAGGCTACAAATTTTTATTGATGACGGGCATATTATCGCAACAAATGCCACATCACTAAGCTACGAATATCAATATACCCTAAATATTATCATTACCGATTTTGATAAGGATATGGCGATCATTATCGTGCCACTGCTTGCCTACTTACGCAAAAACCAGAATGAACTGTTTGATAATCCAGCAAAACGACAAGACACAGTTGCCTTTGAAACAGATTTAATTAACCAGACTACTCAAGATTTATCACTTAAAATCAAATTAACCGAACGCGTAAAAGTCGAACAAACTGAAAAAGGTACTGAAATCACTTACCTACCAGAGCCAATCGCAGCCAACGAAACGCTTGAGCGATTAGAACTCTATATCAAAGACGAATTTATTACCTCGACTGATGGTGAGCATCATGGATAACGTTGATGAATTAACCAATAAATTAAGTGCTTTAATCGCTAATTTATCACCGCAAGCTAGACGTCATCTCGCAAAAAATATCGGGCAGAAAATCACACAATCCCAACGCCAACGTATTACTAATCAACAAAACCCAGATGGCACAAGTTTTATTCCGCGTAAAAATTTAAGAAAAAAGAAAGGGCGAATTAAACGGCAAAAGATGTTTGTAAAGTTAAAAATGGCGCGTCACTTAAAAGCCAAAAGTACCGCCAATCAAGTTGTGGTTGGCTTTAGCGGTTCTGCAGCAAATATTGCTGCCGTGCATCAATTTGGGCAACGAGGTGTAGTAAACGAAAAACATAATATTTCAACTCAATACGCCAAACGGGAATTATTAGGGTTCACTGAACAGGATAAGGCATTAGTGGAAGAGTTAATTATTCATCAACTATCGATGTAATTTGTAATAAATAACATTAATCAAAATAACAGCAAAGATTATTGCGAAAGTCATCACGAGAGATTGAATGGGATTATCAGATAAAGAATAAATTAGCACAAAAGGCAACGCAAGAATTGTACCTAATAAAAATAGAACAAGAGGACCGAAAAAAATCAAGCCAATAATTTTCCCTATGGTATCTAACTGCTTCGCATATTTATTCATTATTGGTTTTAGTGGCAATACAAAAAAGCCCATAACAAGAAACATAACATAAACAGCAATTAAACTTGGTAATAACTGAATAAATGTATCAAATGCGAAAGCCATTAAAACAAACGGTAAAGCAACAAAAAAGCCTATTAGAAATAACGGTATTAATAACAATGCCATTTACTTTATCTCCTCTATTAAGAGCATTATTAATAGCATTAATCATTAATGTCAATAAAAATAAGGGCAAAATATGAGTAATCTCAATTTAAATATTTTATTAAGTGCAGTAGATAAAATTACTGCACCATTTAAAAGTGCAGCAAAAGCTAGTAATACATTATCAACAGCATTAAAAGACCAATATGAACAGCGAAAAACATTAGAAAAACAGCAAAAACTTATTGGTGCTTATCGCGAGTTAGAGAAAACACTCTCTCAAACGGCTAATCAATTTGATCAAGCGAAAACAAAAGCATCGCAACTAAAAACAGAGTTAAAAAATAGCGATAACCCAACAACAAAACTCACAAACAGCTATAAAAAGGCACAAGAGTCAGTGCAAAAGCTGAAAGTAAAACATATTGAACAAATCGCAAAATTAAAAGAAATGCGGACAGCGTTACAGCAAGCTGGTATAAGCAGTAAAAATTTATCGGCAGAAGATACAAAACTAAAAACTAAAATTGATAGTGTTACTAAATCTATTGATAAACAAAAACAATCACTAGAAAGATTAAATAAAGTACAAGCACAACAACAAAAATATCAAAAACAAGTAGAAACTTTAAAAAATACGAGTGATAAAACAAAAGAATTTGGACAACGCTCAATGGTAATGGGCGGCGCTGTGCTGGGGACTGGTGCAGCAATGATAAAGCCAGCGGTTGAATTTGAGCAAGCCTTTGCAAAAGTACAAGCTTTGACTCGCTTAGATAAGAACAATTCAGAAGACGCAGCAAAAATAAAAGCATTGCGAGATCAAGCGATCAATCTAGGAGCAACTACCTCGTTTACCTCAACCGATGTCGCTAATGGACAAAATTATTTAGCAATGGCAGGATTTAACACTGATCAAATCACTCAATCAATGCCAGCCATCCTCAATATGACAAAAGCGGCTGATATGGATATGGGGCGAGTATCAGATATTAGCTCAGATATTTTAAGCGGTTTTGGCAAAAAAGCCGAAGATATGGGGCATGTTGCAGATGTGCTAACGCTTACCTTTACTATCTCCAACGTAAACTTAGAAATGCTCGGAGAATCGATGAAATATGTCGGTCCTATTGCTACTAAAACAGGACAAAGTTTTGAAAGTATGGCAGCAATGGTGGGGTTGCTTGGTAATGTAGGGATTAAAGGATCACAAGCAGGGACGGCGTTACGGGCTATGCTCAACCGATTATCTGGACCAACTAAAGAAGCGACAAAACAACTCAATAAATTAGGTATTAAGACAAAAGATGCAAAAGGAAATTTACGTGCAGTACCTGATATTTTAGCTGATATTGCCAAGAAAACAAAAAAAATGGGTAGTGCAGATCAAATTGCCATTTTAAAAGACATTTTTGGCGAAGAAGCCGCAACCGCAGCAGCAGAATTAATCAAACAAGCAGGCGAAGGAAATATTGAAGAGTTTTTTAGAAAACTAAAAGAAGCTCAAGATACTAGTCAAAAAGTTGCAGATGTTATGTCTGATAACTTAATGGGCGATTTAAAAGGTCTTGATTCTGCTCGTGAAGCCTTAGGTATTACTATTTTTGACGGACAATCAAAAGCCTTGCGAGAACTTACACAAACCGCAACAGGTTGGCTAAGAACAGTGAATGAATGGATCAAAGCAAATCCAGAACTTACCTCGAAAATTATTAGATGGGTTGCTATTTTAGCGAGTGCCGCAACAGTAATCGGTGCTGTAAGTATTGCATCCAGTTTTATGCTTTATCCTCTTGCTAGAATGGGGCTTGGAATTGCAAATATAACAAGACTTAATCGCTTAAAAATAGAATCATTTAAAGATCTAATTAAAGTGATAGGAAATGTTAATAAAGCCAGTATTACTAATGCTGGTGCGTGGTTGAATTGGAATAAAGCAGGACGTAATGCTTTAACAGGAGCAAAATTTTTAGGTGTTACACTGTTTAAACTATTAAACCCATTAACATATATAAAATTTGCAACATTGTCAGTAATAAATATATTGAAGGGATTGTTGCTTGTAATACGTTTGTTGGCAATGACGCCAATTGGATTATTTATTACCACTCTAATTGTTGGTGCTACACTAATTTACAAAAACTGGGACAAAGTAAAAGCCTTTTTTGGTGGATTTATTGGTGGCTTAATGACTGGACTAGCACCTGTGATCGAGGCGTTTAGACCGCTAAGCGATCTCTTCGGGGTGCTTGTCGGTTGGGTACAAAAAGCATTTAACTATATCAGTAATTTATTATCGCCAACTAAATCGACATCAGCTGAACTCGATAAAGCAGCGGCAGCAGGAAAAAAACTAGGCAAATGGATCGCAAAAGGGATAGATATTGCCACAAAACCATTGCAATGGGTAATTAATGCTATCAAGTGGATTGTAGATAACACGCCATCGATAAATGAAAAAGCTCAAGAGGCAAAAAAAACAAAAGAGGAAGTCTTAGACGCAGCCTACGGAAAAACAGGAACAGCGAGAAGAGTTGTCGGGGCAATGAGCGATCCTGACTTGTACGCCACAGGCGGTTATACTGGTAGCGGTGGCAAATACGATCCAGCAGGCATTGTACACCGTGGCGAATTTGTCTTTACAAAAGAGGCAACATCTCGCCTAGGTACGGGCTTTTTATCCACGCTACACCAAGCCAAAACTGCCAAAGCGGGAATGCTTGCAGCAGGGTTAGCGAGTAGTGTCGCCTTTGCTCAACCTGTTAGCGTTGACAATAGACCGCCTATTGCCGTGCAACAACAGCGACAAACACAAGTGCAATCTACGCCAATGAATATCTCAATAAATATCAATGTGCAAAACGGCAATCCAGAAGCAATCGCGACAGCGGTAAGAAAAGAAATTGAGTCTATACAACGACAACAACAAGTAAAAAATCGTAGTTTATTGTCCGATAGAGATTAAAAGCATTGCATTTAATAACGAATAACGTTATTATTATAACAACCAATAACGAGGAACGTTAATAATGATATTAAGTTTTCGCTGCAAAGAAACAGAACAATTTTTTAATGGCAAAAGGATAAAGAAATTTATCAGTTTTGAACGTGTTGCAATGAGAAAATTACAACAACTTAATGCGGCGACAGACTTAGCTTTTTTACGGATTCCACCTGCTAATCATTTAGAGGCATTAAAAGGCGATAGAGTCGGTCAGTATAGTATCAGGATTAACGATCAATGGCGTATCTGCTTTGTCTGGCAAAATGGACACGCTGCTAACGTTGAGATTGTGGATTATCATTGAGGAGGCAATATGAAAGATCGTGAAGTGCCACTAGTACATCCAGGTGAAATATTATTAGAAGATTGGCTAATCCCACTAAACATTAGTCAATACGCGTTGGCTAAAGCTATTAATGTGCCGCCGCGTAGAATTAATGAAATTGTGCAAGGTAAACGTAGTATTACTGCTGATACTGCATTGCGTTTAGCTGCATTTTTTGGCACAGACGCACAAAGTTGGCTAAACTTACAAACACATTACGATGCACAAATCACAGAAGAAAAAATTGCTATTGCGCTTGCTGAAATTAAACCGTTTAATCAAGCAAGCCACCAAACGCAATACATTACCCAATAATTGACAAATCAAACCAAAAAGGAAAGTGAACAACTTTCCTTTTTTGTGATAACTAATCTCACAATCTTATCAGCTCGCCAACCCTCTTTATCCTCTCAATAATAGCGGTATGAATATCGCAGACATCATTCGCCGACTTGAAAGCTTGATCAAGATTGGCGTTATCCACGCCGTGGATTATCAACAAGCAAGAGCAAGGGTGCAATCAGGACAAATCATTAGTGACTGGTTGCCATTTTTGACTTTGCGCACGGGATCAACCGTCACTTGGTCGCCGCCGACTATCGGCGAACAATGCCTATTGCTTGCACCAAGCGGCGAACTCAATACAGGCGTGGTTATTACTGGTATCTATTTAAAAAATCAATCACCGAGCAATAGCCCTGATGAACACGTTATCAAATTCGCTGATAACGCCGTCATCAAATACAACCAAAAAACGCACGCTTTAACCGCGAGTGGTATTGCAACGGCACAGATTGAAGCAAGTCAATCGATTACTGCTGATACCCCACAAGTCAACTGTACTGGCAATGTGCATATTAGCGGAACTGTGACGGTTGATGGCGATGTAATCGCGTCAGGCATTAGTCTAGTTAAGCACATTCACCCGGGCGACAGCGGTGGCAAAACAGGGAAACCGCAGTAATGAACAAAAGTAACGGCACACAAATCACCGATGAAATAGCACATATTAAACAGTCTGTTACCGATATTTTAATTACCGCAGTCGGATCAAGAATTCAACGACGCGAATACGGGAGTTATCTCTATCAACTTATCGATCGTCCGTTAAGTCAAGCGCTAATGCTGCAAATATCTGCGGCTTGCATTATTGCAATAAAGCAATGGGAGCCGCGTATCGACATAAAAGCATTTAAGGTCTATCTGCAAGATCAAAAAATTGTCGCAGATCTAAGCGGTGTACTTAAACGTAATCAACAAAACATCAACTATCAAAAAATAGGCTTAACGTTATGAGTGCATTAATTGATTTATCAAAGATACCGCAGCCAGATTTTGTCGAAGCATTAAATTTTGAAGCGATCTTTGAAGCAAGAAAACAAGCATTTATTGCATTATACGACAAGCAAGAAGACAAAGATTTTTGGCTACAACGATTGCAGTTAGAAAGCGAGCCAATCGTTAAGCTATTACAAGAAAATGCTTATCGAGAATTATTACTTAGACAACGTATTAATAATGGTGCATTAGCTGTATCACTGGCACACGCAACTGGTGCAGATCTTGATGCTATCGCCGCTAATTACAATGTAGCACGTTTAGTTATTCAGCAAGCAGACAATACTGCAAATCCACCGATCCCTGAAATATTAGAAAGTGATGAAGCGTTACGCTATCGCACTCAATTAGCATTTGATTCGATTAGTACCGCTGGCGCAAAGTCAAGCTATGAATATCACACTTTATCGAGTGATGGACGTGTTGCGGATGTTGATGTTTATTCGCCACAGCCATGTTATGTGACTGTTTCCGTTTTGTCGTATAACGGCAACGGGACAGCAGAAGCAGATCTCTTAAATAAAGTACGCGCTGCATTAAATGATGAAAATGTGCGTCCTGTTGCCGACCGTGTAACAGTACAATCCGCACAAATTAAAACCTATCAAATCCAAGCAACGTTATACACATATAAGGGTCCAGAAGCCGAACCGATTAAAGCCGAAGCATTAAAAAGAATTAATGAATTTGTTAGTCGCCAATTGCGGCTTGGTAAAGATATTAATATCTCTGCAATCCATGCAGCACTACACGTTGAAGGCGTACAACGCGTAGAAGTAACACAACCAACGCAAAACATTGTGCTAGCACATGACCAAGCTGGTTACTGTGAGTCCATCAATTTGGAGGTCGCAGAATCAGATGACTAAATCACTGTTACCCGTTGGCTCAAGTCAGCTAGAACAAAAAGCAGCTCAAATTTGTGCATTAGCTGAGCATCTGAATGTGGACTATTCGATTTTGTGGAACGCAGACAAATGCCCAGAACCGTTACTCCCTTTCTTGGCATGGGCATTGTCTGTCGATTATTGGGAAGAAAGTTGGAATCAAGAAAAGAAACGTGAAGTAATTCGTAATGCATTCAGAACGCATAAATACAAAGGAACAATTTCAGCAATCAAGCGCGCGATTGAGCCGTTTGGCTATATCACTGATTTGACGGAATGGTTTGCAGAAACTCCCGCAGCACAAGAGGGAACATTTAGATTATCGATTGAAGTGCCCGCATCAGGATTAACGGAAAAGCTAAATAAAGAATTACTACGCTTAATTGATAACACAAAACCCGTATCACGCACGCTACGTCAACTCATTATCACATTAACAAACATCTGCGACACAAACGTAGCAAGTACTATCACATCAGGAACAATAACAGAAATCTATCCGCGAGACTAAAATATGGAAAAACAATATTACTCTATTTTAACCGCACAAGGTGAATTAGATATTGCACAAGCAATATCTGACGCTGGTACTATAAAAATAAAAAAAATCGCAATTGGAGATGGGAATGGTGTAATTGTTGTACCGAAAAGAACTCAAACTAAGCTAGTCAATGAAGTATATCGTAACACAGTAACATCTGTCGCTGCAGATACAAAAAATCCACAAAATGTAGTTGTTGAACTAAATATACCGCCAGATGTTGGGGGATGGTACATAAGGGAGCTGGGTGTGTATAACGATAGAGATCAATTAATTGCGGTCGGAAACTACCCTGAAACATATAAACCGATCTTAGCCAGCGGAAGCGGTCAATCATTGTTGATTAGACTTATCTTGAAAGTGCAATCAGTAGATAACGTTGAATTAACTGTTGATGGCACAACTGTTTATGCAACTAGACTTGAAGTGAAACCAAAAGGGATCACTGGAAATACAACAAATGCTTTTGATATGACAGGTCATACACACGCAATAGATAAAGCAACAACATCTCAATACGGCATTACACAACTTACTGATAGTATAAACTTTGCATCAAGTAAATTTGCTGGTTCAGCATTGAGTGTTAAAACAGCATATGAAAAAGGTGTTGAAGCATTAAATACAGCAAATAGCAAATTAGGTGCTACTGCGACGGCGGTTGCCGCTAACAAATTGGCAACCGCACGTACGATTTCGTTGACGGGAGCAGTGTCAGGGTCAGGATCTTTTGACGGCTCTGGTAATTTATCTATTAATACTGCAGATAATTTAACTGTCGGGCTTGTTACTAGTACATCTGAAGCTGGTATATCTAACGTTGCGACATCTAACAGCAATACTTATCTCAATGTTGTCGAGACGAGAGGAAAATCTGCAAACGCAGTAGGATCATCAACACGTGTAACTGGGACAGGATTGGCTGAGGTTTATAGTGATGCCTCAGGTGTATTAACTATTAAAGGTAATAAAGACAATTCAAAACTAAACACTACAGGAGATCAAACTCTTAGTGGGCGATTAACAGTTAACGATATTTTAATGGCATCAAATAAAAGTCAGTCATTATCGCAAGTGATCAATGTCATTAATACGTTGTTCACAGGTAATGTGGCTGGTTTTAAAAATATAGTAAACTCATGGGGACAAAATGGAAATAACCCGCTTGGTATTAGATATGATTTTACAAATCCAAACGCCTGGTGGATAAGTCTGGGAGAATTATTTGGAGGGCTAATTATCCAAGGGGGACGTTATGAACTGTTATTAAACGAAACATATAAAATCGTAAAAATACCAATTGCTGTAAAACTAATGTTAGAGGCAATAAATTATCAAGCGGAACACGGAAGTCAAACAAAAGCACCTTTGTGGGCTTACGGCTGGAGTGTGGCTAAAGCAAATAACACCACTGAAGTATGTTTTTTGTCAAGCAGTTCAGGTGATTTACAGCGTTATTTATGCGTTGGTATTGGATAGCCTTTGGCTATGCGATACCCCACGCCCTATAATTTATCGGTAGATAGCTTTCTGCCGTTGATTTTGACACTTGTCTGGCGTGGATTGGATACCAAAGCTGATAGACTTTCGCCAGTGTTATGCTGGGTTCTGGTTTATCTTGTTGATTATAGTTAGCTAATGCTGTTAATGCTTCGTCTTTTGTAGCATAGTAGCCTATTATGTGGTATAGCTGGCGTTTATTTTCATCGTAACCAACAGTTTTTCTCGCAATATAAGGTCTGCGTCTGTTGCCACTTAATTTTATTACACTTCCGTAGCCATTAGGTAATCTCATCATTTTCTCCTATTTTTTTTAGTGTCTAACTTACAAGCTAACTTACAAGCTCTGTAATGTGATAAGTAATTTCACAAATTTATTAAATAGCATATAAATTAGCTGACGATCACAATAGCAATATCTCTTCATTATCAACAACAAACAGGGATTTGCTATGTCCGAAGAATACCTACACGGGGTCAGAGTCAACGAGATTACCGAGGGCGTTCGCTCAATTCAGATGGTATCTACTGCCATTATTGGGCTAGTCGCCACTGCATCAGATGCTGACGATGATACTTTTCCGCTAAATAAAGCTGTATTACTTACCAACCCGCAAGCCTATATTGCAAAAGCCGGCACAAAAGGAACGCTAGCAAGATCATTAGATGGCATTGCCGATATTGTTAACTGTAAAGTGATTGTTGTGCGTGTGCCAGAATCAACACACGATGAATCAACAGAATCAGAAGAATATACGTCAGAAATGAACGCGAATATTATCGGCACCACTGACGCAACAGGCAATTATACAGGTATGAAAGCCTTGCTCACCGCATCAGTTAAATACGGCATTAAACCTCGTATTTTGTGCGTGCCGAAACACGACACCAAAGAAGTTGCGGTTGAATTGGCAGCATTAGCGACAAAAATGAACGCATTTGCTTATCTCTCTTGTTACGGCTGTAACACCAAAGAAGACGTTATCACTTATCGCAAAAACTTCGCACAACGTGAAGTGATGTTAATTTTCGGCGATTTTATTTCTTTTAATCCAATCACTTTAAAAAATGAAGTGGATTATGCAGTCGTACGCGCGGCAGCAGTGCGCGCCTCGTTAGATAAAGAACAAGGTTGGCATACCTCTATTTCTAACAAATCCATCAACGGCGTATCGGGCGTTACAAAAGAAATTTATTTCGACATTAACGACAGTTCAACAGACGTGAATTTCTTGAATGAAAAAGGGATCACCTGTTGCGTTAACCACAACGGATTCCGCTTCTGGGGATTACGCACCTGTTCCGATGAGCCTAAATTCAAGTTTGAAGTTTACACCCGCACCGCACAAGTGCTGAAAGATACAATTGCACAATCCTTTGACTGGGCAATGGATAAGGATATGTCAGTAACACTCGTTAAAGATATTATCGAGGGTATCAATGCAAAATGGCGTGATCTTACAAATAAAGGCATGTTGATGGGCGGTAATGCTTGGATTACTGCAGATCTAAATTCGAAAGAAAATCTATCAGACGGTAAGTTAATTATTGATTATGACTATACACCTGTACCGCCACTAGAACAGTTGCAATTCAATCAACGCTTTACCGATTCTTATCTTGTTGATTTTGTTAGTCGAGTAAACTCATAGGAGCGTAACACATGGCAATGCCAAGAAAACTAAAATATATGAATATGTTTATCGATGGAAACAACTATCGAGGACAAGTTACCGAAGTTACGCAACCTAAGCTGGCAATTAAATCTGAAGAATATCGTTCTGGCGGAATGATTGGTGCAGTTGACATTGATCTTGGTTTAGAAAAGCTAGAAGCAGAAATCAAGATGGGCGGTTATATGACCGAACTATTCCGCCAATTTGGCAAAAATATTTCAGACGTGCAATTACGTTTTACTGGTGCATATCAGCAGGATGATAGCGGCGAGGTAACGCCGATTGAAATTGTAATGCACGGGCGTTTTACTGAAATTGATCCAGGCAATAGCAAGGTTGGCGATGATACGGAACAAACCTTTAAAGCGTCATTAACTTATTACAAGCTAGTTGAAAATAGCCGTGATGTCGTTGAAATCGATATGCTGAACATGATCTATGTTGTTGATGGTGACGATAAACTCGCCGACCACAGAGCGGCAATCGGAATCTAATTTTTACACCACCCTATGCCCCGTAAAGGGGCTTTTATTCTAACTATTCAAGGATAACAGTATGACAAAAGTAAAATCAGAAAATCAAAAAACAGTAACTTTAACAACAGGGATCAAACGTGGCGAAAACACAATTACAGACATTGTGATTAATAAACCAAATGTGTTTGCATTGAAAGGGTTAAAACTGGTCGATGTGCTGAATGTTGATGTTGACGCAATTACGAAGTTATTACCTCGCGTTACCTCGCCAGCGTTAACAGAAGTGGAAATTAAATCGCTTGATATTGTTGATTTTACCGAATTAGCAACAAGCGTTATCACTTTTTTTATCAAACCGGATCAACTCGAAACGGCGTGATTTTAGTGCCACAGACCGTTGATGACGCGATTGCAGATATTGCGACGGTCTTTCACTGGCAACCGACTGCATTTGATGAAATGTATTTAGATGAATTAATGTCATGGCGTGAAAAAGCAATCGAGCGTAGTCAATCAGAATGAGAAACGATTATTTAATTATTATTAATCCAGAAACTGGAAAACGCGAGACATCATATGTAATTGGGGTCACTGTACCAACTTATGATAAAGCTAAACAACTGGCTCGGGAACAATACCCAAACTATCTGTATCTTGAAGATGATGGCACATTGCAACAGCAACTTGTTAATCAGAATAAATTATATATTGATGGGCAAGTGGTTGATGCGCCTCCGGTCATTATTCCGATTGAACAGCGACAAAAAGTGGTTTGGGAAAGGATTAAAGCTGAACGTTACAAAAGAACGCATAGCGGCGTTTATGTTGCTAGCGTTGATAAATGGTTTCATACGGACGAGCCAAGTCGGCAACAGTACACATTTATGCGAACGTTACCCGTTTTTGAAGCGCTAAATTGGAAAACAATGGACGGAACGTTTATTGAAATGGACAAAGCGTTATTAGATACGTTATCCGTCACGATTTTACAGATGGAACAAGCAAATTTTGACAATGCAGAAAAGCACAGGCTTGCAATGTTAGCGAGCAATGAACCCGAAAATTATGATTACTCAACAGGTTGGATCGAGATTTATGCAGCAGAATAATATCTATATCGCTTTTTACAAAGGGCAAAAAACGGGAAAATCCTTATCCGCTATCTGGGCGAGGTTTTGCGATTGGTTAACGCGTAAAACAACGAAAGGTAAGTATTCGCATTGTGAAATTGTGTATCGCACAAAAGAAGGTGATTACCACTGTTTTTCTGCTTCGGTGCGTGACGGCGGCGTAAGATATAAACGTATGGCGCTTGACTTAGAAAAATGGGATTTGGTGCCGATTGATTTGGATAAACGTTACTTAGATTATTTTTATAACGGAATAAAAGGTCAAGGCTACGACTGGCTTGGTGCAATTGGCGTTGTCTTAAAATGGCGACAATCCGATAATAAATGGTTTTGTTCAGAGTTTTGTGCGGCAGCACTAGGTTTTCATCAAAGCTGGCGATTCTCGCCTAATGATTTATATATTGTTTGTAAACGTATGGCGGAAGATTTATAGTAATGTTTCAAAATTTCGCACTTGCCTCACTTGGATTGTTCGTTTTTATGCAGCGAACAATCCCATTTCAATCATTAAGCCGTGAATCATCTTGGCGGCATCCAACAAATAGCGTTATTGGCTTAATGCCAAAAACACAGTTTATCGGCAAAGAAAGCGAAACCATCACCATTAGCGGACGGTTAGCGCCCGAAGTTACTGGCGGTCGGGTCAGTATTAAATTATTAGAATTAATGGCGGATTTGGGCGACGCTTACCCATTAATTGATGGTGCGACATTTGCATTAATGGGTTATTTTGTAATTGAAAAAATTAGCGAAGAGCGGACAGAGTTATTCGGGGACGGCGCACCACGATTAATTGATTTTAGTATGACATTAAAGCGTACAGATGATCCTATGTCTGTTAAGCTCGTGCAAAAAGTAATGGATTACTTATGATTGATATTATTAGTGATCTTTTTAATAGTAATCACCGCAAACCTATTTTTAGGGTTGTTGTTACGTCAAAAGACGACAAAACGCAGAAAGATATTACGCACATTGTCAGCGAGCGTTTAATCTCGCTCACACTTACCGACAATCGCGGCTTTGAGGCAGATCAGCTTGATATTACATTAAGCGATCACGATAGTGAGCTGGTATTGCCTAGCCGTGGTGCGACCATTAATTTAGCGATTGGTTTTAAAGATACAGGCTTAGTCGATAAAGGTAGTTATAAAGTTGACGAGATTGAGTTTAGTGGTCCACCTGATACGCTTGTTTTGCGAGCAAGGTCGGCAGATCTATTCGGCTCACTCACCACCAAGCAAGAGCGCTCTTTTCATCAGATTAAAATTAAAGATTTAGTGGCACAGCTTGCTGCAGAAAATAAATTAAAACCACTCTGCGACAAAGAACTTGGCGAGCAAACTATCGAACACTTAGATCAGCAAAACGAAAGTACGATTAATTTACTCACGCGACTTGCGAAAGAATATGACGCTATCGCCACGGTGAAAAACGGTTATCTAATGTTCTTCTATGCTGGCGAAATGAAAACCGCTAACGGTAAGCCGTTGCCATCAATATTGATTACAAAACAATCGGGCGATAGTTATCGGTTTAATATTGCCGAGGGCGATAATTATAGTGCAGTGCGTGCTTATTATTACAATACAAATACAGGGGAAAAAGGCGAAGTTATTATTGATAAGCACTCCGAAATTCAACGCAAAAACATTATCACTAAAACGGGGAAAGTCAGTAAGAACAAACAAAAAGTATTAGTTCAGCATCAGCCAGTTGAAAGCGATGCTAATCAAATGAAAACGCTACGCCATACTTATGATTCAGAAAAGCGTGCGATCAATAGCGCTAAGGCAGCGTTTGATAAAATGAAGCGAGGTGTTGCCAGTTTTTCGCTAACGCTTGCTTACGGCAGACCTGAATTAATCCCTGAGATGCCAGCGGTTTTAGCTGGCTTTAAGGGACAAATTGATAGTAGTAAATGGATTGTTACTCAAGTTACACACAATCTTAGTGATAGTGGGTATACTAGTAATGTGGAGTTTGAGTTAAATCCAAAAGCTGAATGATCAAAACTGGTTTTTAATATTTAAAACTAGTTTTGATCATTGATTTTTGATCTCAAGTAGATTAATTACTATTCTTTTTAAGAAATTCCATCAATATAGTTAGCTTCTTTTCAGTCCTTTTTTCTAAATAACAGAAAAAAACAACAATACTTAGTAAACTAAAAAGAACAAAAGAATATAAGGAAAATATCTGTTCAGGGAAAGAATAAGAGATGTTCAGTATGGTTATGACAATTAATAAAAAATTACGTAATTGCTGATAAGTCAATGATAAGTAATGATAGTATTCAATTTTTTCTACTAAATCAGAAATCAAAAATTTTTTCATAACATCCCACTTAAAATAAATAAGTGCTATTATGAAATCAATTATTAAAAGTGTCATAAACTTTCTTTGTGTATTTACGCATAACATAGCCCGTTAAGGTTTCACCATCAGCATTTTTTACTGCTATTTTTAACCATTGTGCATTTTCTTTAGGTGAAGTAATAACACAAAAACGCTCGCCATTTTCCAAACGATATAAAACTTCAGATTTTTTATTATCATATTTTCTCATTAATAAACTTCCAGAAGATAAATGAGTTTCCCTTACTTCTTGAGGTAATGTTGCCAATTTTGGCAGTTTACCGCACAACATTTCTAATTTTTCTATACGGCTAACTTCTGATAAGTCAGACTCAAACAGTTGTAATATATTAGTGCCAGTGAGAGAACAAATTACGCTAAGAAACGTTATAACAGCCCATATATATTGCGAAACTTTTTTTAAACTCTCCCACGATAAATAAGAAACCTCTTTCCCTTTTAATATATCTAAGACAGCTTCCTGTTCGATTGGAGTGAGATATTCGCTCTTTTCAGTATTAACATTTATGTCTGATATATAGGATGTAGAAGCTAATGTGGAAATAAATTTTGCTAAATATAAAGCAGATTTTTCCTCTACAAATTTTACTTGTATTTGTAAGGCTGAAATTGTTTTTAAGAATTGATTAATTTCTTTATTATTTCGCTTAATCGCGATGGATAGTCTATTTTCTATTTCATTAAAAAACTTTATTGATTGATAAATATATGGTGATAATTGAAAACTAATACGATTTAACAAACGTATTAAGCTATTTATTTCATCAAGGATCGGTATATGTAATTGCTTGTTAATACTACTCATTGTTTGATTAATGTCAGACAATGAACTGTCATTAATAATCTGTTTATTTTTGTCTAAAATGTTATCAATCAAAATACTATCCATTAAGTGCTATCTATTTTTATTTACTAACGACAAATACTCTCACACGGCACGCCGTCTTTATCTAATTTACTTGAATCTTTTTCTTTCTTAATAGTTTACAAAAAATAGGAATATGACTAAAAAAAGGCACACTTAAATAAAAGAATAAGAAAATATAACTATATAAATCTGGGATACGTTCTAATAAATTTAATATAAAAGAATCATTATTAAGATACGACATTAAGTTATCCAGATTAATAGAAAAAATTACAGTCATAAACAAAAGACTATAGATTATAAATCCAAAAATAGGAATATAACTTTCTTTACCTAAAAATTTCTTATTAGCTAATAATGATAAAATAATAATAAAAAATAAAATACCAATAAAACCAAGCAAATCATTAAGATTTTTAAAGCTAAGTAAAATATCAATATCTATAAAGATAATATTAAAAACATATAAAAATTTATAATTATCAAATAAATTTATTAAATATTTTCTCATTTTTCATACCTATCATAGCTATAATCAGAAACACTAACAGCTTTAGCAAAATTAAAGCCAAATTTTTTCAATTTAACTATTCTAAAGCCACTCCATGTTTTTATTACATCCGCAATCCATTGCCCTCCTACATCAGTTAAACTATCCATTTCTCTTTCTACAGAAATCAATCCTAAACGTTCCCAATTGTCTAATACTTCCTCTGGAATATGTTCATTCCCTAATTTTTCATCAATATACATTGTATTATCTTTTAACTTATCTTCAGATGTTATATCATTTTCAGAACATTTATACCGATAATACAATTCAGATTTACTTATAGAAAACAACATTTCAATTTTATCTTTATCATTTTCAATATTATCCATAAAAGAAAAATATTTTTGAAAAATATTTTTAAAATAATATGCATCATCTGAATTAAACTGTTTCAATATTTCGACAAATGAGGGATGAGTTGTACTTTTTTTACTTTTATCTATAGTGTTCACTATCAGATTTTCAAACATTTCTTTTAAATCAGGATTGTACTGAGTGTAAACTAGTCTTTCAGTAGCTGAACAAAGTGTAGGGAGATCGCTTATTTCAATATTTTTATTAACAACTCTTTGAATTTTATCTACTAAAATTTCTTGATTTTCAGAAGAAAGTAATAAAATATTATCCAATATTATATCTTTTATTCCTTCAAAGCCAGAAACTAACAAATCAATAGGAGTAAGACTGACATCTAACACTCTAATTGCAACATTTTTTGATTTTTCCCATCTTTTCTTGCTATCTGCTGCAAAAGTGCCAGCTGTTTTAAGATCAGAATTATTACTCTTTAATAAAAGTTCAATTTCAGCTACTGACTCAGGTTTAATTACATCCGAAATATCTTTTATATTTCCCATAAAATCTCCTAAACTTAATATCGTGAGTGAATCTATTCTTAATAAACTATTTATTACCCCAATACACAATCAGCAATCAACTTATCAAACTGTCTGACATCAATACCTTTTGATAACTGAATTTTAATGTGTCCTGCTCTTGTCCAAAGTTCAACTTCAGCCGTAAAATCAAGAAAACCACCTGCATTTTCAGTAGACCACATATTTATATTGACATAAGGCAAAGAATAAATTTCGACTTTCTTACCTCTCAATCCTTGAGCATCTCTCACAATCAATCGTTTATTAGTAAAAATTGCACTATCACGGATTGTTTTATATGCTTTTACCGCTACTTCTCCTTCGACTAATAACTCTTGAACATCTTCAGGAATAGCAATTTCTTCGTTAAAGATCCATGACAGCATAGGTTTTAATTCTGTGGTCATTTATATTTTTCTCCTATTAAAACAATTTTCTAATTAATATAAAAAAATAGCGGCAAATAGCCACTATTTTAAAAATATTGAGCAAACACTTTTTTCACACAACAAATTTTGACAGGCTCTTTTTTTAGCCCTTCCGCTTGAATAACTAGCACAGCTCATAACTATATCTCAACTGTGCTGTTATTAAGTATAATGTCAGTCACCCTGTATCTCTTTATAGGCCACAGATATCAACTCGCCTGTACCTGATTTCTTTCCATCATGCAATGTTTCTTTATATGATAAACGGATAGGTTGACGTTTCTCATCAGATTCAACAAGAGCATTTGTGAGGATATTCTTCTCAATTTCTTTTAGCTTTTCAACTTTCGTTTTTAATGTAAACGTAATGCCATCAGTACGTTGTGCTGTAACACTTAAAGTATCCCCTAATGTACCAATTCTTTCTAATCCTTTAATATAAAAATCATCAGCTTTATTGTTAATAGATTTTTCTGCAAGAGTTCGTTTTTTATATAACTCAAGCTCTCTACCTTTTGCAGTGATGGCTTGTACAGTTGCTTCAGTTACAGCTGGATCTTTAGCAATTTGTTTCATAAAATTTTCAGAAGCAAGCTCACCATGCTTTTCTAATTCCTCACTAAAATGCGTTTTGTTCTCATTGGCTTTTTCTGCAATAAGGGTTTGAATTGTTTCCTGTTGTTGTTTATTCATTTCAACAAAAGATTTAGCTTGGCTGTCTAGCATTTCTTTTGCGTTATTAGAAAGCGTTTCAGCAATTTTTATCTGTGCTTTCGTTTCCTCTGATTGAGCTTGAAAATACTGATATCCAATAAAACAAGCCGTACCTCCTAAAATAGTTACATAGGAAATTAACGCAAACAGCTGTTTCCAACCACTCATACTCTTTAATGTGTCGTTCATATTCGTAAAAAAACCATTGGCAATTTTCTCTGCAGATCCCTCGCCATCGGAAGAGCCTTCTGCAATTTTTATCACGAGATCAAATTCTTCTCGGTCTTTTTCTTTTAAATAACGTAAATCAGCTTTTCCGTATTTTACCAGACAAATAGCACGAAAAATTTCGTCAGTAAAATCTTTCAATCCCTCAATTAAGTAAGAGGTTACTGTTGATTTATACTTTTCTCCTCCTTTCACATTAAAATGCAAAATAGGCCAATTTTCAAATTTCGCTGCAGGGAAAATAAAATTATCTTGTGTCAAATCACATTCACTTATTACCTTGTAAATATAGTGTCTGAAAGAATCTTCACTGTTAATAATAAAAACATCATCTGTTACAAGTTCCATAATTCCCGCTCTTATCCTCTTACTTAATATTTTTTCTTTTGTATTTCCTTGCAACTCATAATTGGTCACATTGACAGTTTTAATAAATGAAATACAAATTTATCTACCTACAAATACTCTCACACGGTACGCCGTCTTTATCGCGATCTAAACGGCTTAGTCCGCATTGATTAAGATAAAACTTCGCTTCTTCGCATGATCTCATTTCTTTGCAATAGCGTTTGCCGTCGTCGCAGCTATATTCTTGTTTTGCTGCTAATGCAGACTGGATTAATAATAATGCACTAATGATAAGTAGTAGTTTTTTCATGATGGAAGTTCTCCTGTTTCAAGTAAATTCCTAAATTCTTCTTCCGTTAATATTGTAATTCCCATACTTTCAGCCTTTGCTACTTTACTAAAACCAGCATTATCCCCTGTAACCAAAAAATTCAAATTGTTGGTTACACTTTTTCTTACTAAAAAACCTTTTATTCTCGCTAATGTTTCTAATTGTTCTTTTGTTGCTTTTTTAAAACCAGTAAAACAGACTTCATAATCATATGATTTTGTTATTTGTTTTCTTTTAGTTTTATTAGCAAGATCGTTAGGATTAATACGTTTTGAGCCTAATTCAATATCACCGATAATTCTATCTATTCGAAAAGTTCTCTCTGCTCTCCGTTTATGGCAATAACCTTTAATATAGAAATCGGTGACAATAGCAACATCTACTGTTCTTGATGTGATATTGCCTTCACTATCTTCGTAAGTAAATTTGACTGTTTTTCCAATTAACGAAACAGATTCTTCATAATCATTAAAATTATAACGGTCATATTGTTTTTGTTTGGGACTTATTTTTACTTCTTCATATAGTTGTGATTTATTTTCTTGCTGTATAGCTTTTTTGTGGTAGTTGAGAGGTTTGTTTATTTTTTTAATAAAATTAATAATCCAAAATAGCCCGATTGCTCCCCAAAAGAAAATGGCTGCTACTGTATCACCAAAATATTGCCCAATAACAACTGAAATGGAGAATAATATTAAGAAAAACAAATACTTTAACCGCATTAAAAACCCCTTAATTTTACAAATCCCTCGGATTAATTGGTAAAACTCTAATAAATTTTCCGACAATTTTTGCGGTATCAAATAACTCATCAGAAATATCAAAATCTGGATACACTTTATTGTCAGAAATCGCTTTATAACTATTGGTTGGCAAACGCATCAAACGCTTAATATATAAATCGCCGTTTAGTAAGAAGATATAAACGCCCTCTGTATCGTAATAATCAATCTTTGTATCGATAAAAACAAGGTCGCCTTTATTAATGGTTGGCGCCATGCTATCCGTTGGTACGGTGACCAAATAAATATCTTCTGCGGATTTTTTGCCGACAATTTCCGCTAAACCTCGTTGGGAGAAATAAATTGATTGGATAATCTCTGGATAATCTTGATTAGTAATACCGTTGATTGCTGCTGCAGCTTGTACATCGAGGCGGTCAATTTGGTGAGTATGTTCTTTATCTTCTTGATGACTTACTAATGATGTAATTGGTGGGGTGGTTGTTTTAGTTTCACGACTTCCTTCGCCTGTTTTTAGCCAGTGTGCATCAACACCAAGTGCAGTTGCTATTTCTAAAATATTTCTAGGTTTTTTAGTAGAGCCTTTAACGATAAGGCTAATAGTATTTTGACTAACATTAATCATATTAGCCAATTTTTCTTGAGTAATACCCTTATCATTAAGCACTTGTTGTAGTCGAGAACCTAACGTATTCATCTTTAAATCTCCTTTGTTATCTTAATAATACAAGTTTTCTTTTTATAATATCAAAAAGTTTACTTTTTATTTTAAAAATAAAACTTGTATTATCTTGTTTTAATCTGTTATTATGCGTCCACAAACCAAAATAAAACTTGTTAAAAGGTATTTATGAATCAAGGAGTACAACAATCAATTTCAATTTGTGGCAGTCAAGCTAAATTGGCTAGCCATATTGGTGTTAGCCAGAATGCAATAAGCATTTGGTTAAATAATGGAAATAAAATGGACGTGAAATATATCCCAAGAATTATCCAAGCAACCAACGGCGAAGTAACCGCAAGAGATCTCCGTCCTGATGTTGATTGGGACACAATTAAAGCAAGTTTATAAGGAAAGGTGGTGTATATGGCAAAAATTAGAAAACGCCCTACAAGTAATGCGTTAAACACGAAAGTCAATTTTTTTCGGTCAGTTGACAATGTATTTGTTGTAAATCGGTTATCAGTGTATTTAGGTAATCCCTGCCAGTGTCGTCATCAGGTGAGAGCTGCTGTTTTAACTGTTGATAATCTTCAATCTGCTTTAGATAAAATTGTGAAAGAGGCTCTAGATCGACCGACGGCGGCAAGAGCGAAATTAAAAGATGAGTATTAAGTGATAGTTGTTCTAGTTGGTGAGAAATAATGGTAGCAAATAAATTTTGGCGATCAATGCGTTTTTGTATTTGCTGTTCTAACTTTTCTAACCGAGCTTCCAAATTTTTAGTATCCATAAATTTTTCCTAGTTAGATAGATTGGGGAATACAGTTTAACAAAATTTAAGGTGGTGTATTAACAAATAAAACTAAAGCGTTTTAATCCAACGAAAAAAATGCTCAACTCCATTTTTAATACGATGACGTTCTTTGTAAGTAAAGAACATCATTAATAAAGCGTTAAAAAAATAAAGTTGGCGTTGATTAAAGGTGTAATTAAATAAAGTGAGTGAAGGTTCATCACTTAATAAAACGATATTCAACCAAGTGATCATGGCAAATATAGACCAGTTAAGGATAAAAATGAGAAATCGTAATAACCAAGTAAGCATAGCATACCTCGCAACATTAGTTTCTTTTATAGCATTTGTATTAATACAAATGATTTTAGCATAACGGTAAAAAGGTGGTTTAAATGAACTCTTTAAATTCTAACCCTTATTCTTCTGACGATAATAAGGATTCATTAAATCAACAGGGCGATAATCATCTAAAGGTATATCCGCTTCTAACATTGGATCGATTGAAATTGCAAGCTGAACGAGTTGCTCGGCTTGTTTATGTTTCCCTTGATCGTGCAGCTTGCGAATCTGATCACGCAGAAACCAAGCCACGTCCGCAGGCTGAAACCAATTATTTAAACCTAATTCGTAAAATTGGCGAAGCATTTTATCAGTTAGATGATGGTATTCCGATTGCTGAAGCGATAAAAGCAATGCCTGATAAAAATAGAGCAAGACCGATTTATCAAAATGTTTCTTTTTTTGAGGTGTTGTGTTTGCTACGGTCGTTTGGGTTGCCGCTTGATGGTGAGATAAGTTTTTATCGTCATTTTGCATTTTTTGCTCCTACGTTAGATGCGTTAGCTGAAAAAAGCGAAAAATTATTAGGCGAGCTATTGACATTATTAGTGCTAGTTAAGCTCGCACAACATTATCAAGATTTTAATCCAGATGACAATGAGAAATTTTCTGCATTCATCAAAGTATCATTTTCTCAATGGGTTAATGGGATTGTTGATGAACTTATTACGCAAGGTGGTAAATAATGGCAAATATCGATCATCGTTGCACAAACTGCGGTAGTGCAAATTTGAGAGTGAGGACATCGGAGAAAGTCGGGTTGTTGGTTATTGGCACCACGCTCTATTGCAATAGTTGTGGCACTAAGCTGGAGGTAAAGAGCCAGATTACTAAAGTATCAACACCGACTTATCACGAGCGACCAGAGGCGCTGCGAGCGAATAAGCCATTATTGCAGATAGACAATAAAACGCTAGATATGTTCGAAGCAGAACAACAGTCGTAATTCTTTTTTAATTAAAACACTGTGCAAATTATAGCCTTTTTATTAAAGGGCTAGTTTTTTGCACCCTAAATTTGAGGATTTGAACAATGATTAAACAACCTTATCGCTACAAAGTTTTAAAGCAACAGAAGAAACGTATCAACCTTATCAAGCTAGAACAGCGTATTGAAGCGTTAGAACGAGCTGTCGCACAACAAAATCGGATGAATGCACATATTGCAAGCAACAATCAGATTATCAATTTGGCAAATGAAAGTTTGTTAGATCGCGTTGAAGCATTAGAAGCATTGCACTACAAGCCAACGTTTTTGAGTTGGTTGTTTGGAAAATTGGGTAAATAGGAGTCGTTATGTCCACTGTAGATTTGGCAAGAGATGAATTTTTTAAGTCGTTTCATCGACTTTACAACGAGTCAGAATTTGCAGCGGAACGACTTTTTGAAAAGTTGACGTTAATGCAGAAAACAGCGGTGGCGAGAGCGGCTAATGTTGAGTTTAAGCGGCATTTGCGTGATTACGACATAGAAGATAGACGCAAAATTGGTAACGCTATTCGGCAAATTAAAGCGATTGCAAAGGCATTTAATTTACCCGTTAGCGTAAATGATTTTTTAAAAGTTGATTCAGAGGTGGTGTATGAAGATTAAGCAAAGATTAAGAGTAAACAAAAAGATGGTAGAGGGGGCAATTTATTACTTTGGTGAAAATTGTCGTGGTTATTTGGGGCTTTGTAAAACACGTTCAATTAAAGATCGTGCAGCATTATTAGAGAAAGCGAGTCGCCAGCGTCAAGCAATGGCGGATTATGTGGTGTTGAGAAATAGAATTCAACGTGTGTTAAGTGCGGATTATGTGGTGTTGCACTAAGGAGTTAATGATGAACGAACGTATTTTTTTCGATCTTGGTGAACGTTTTTGCGTACAACGTGCAGAGAACGGTCAAGGTTTTTGTAAGACATCATATGCGTTTGATGTGAAACATGGCGTTTGGAAGCCTGCGGATATTACAGAATATCCTAATTTTGAGGAGTTGTTGCTCGCAATTTTTAAAGAACAATTTGCTAAGACAGATCGTTCCCCTGTTGCGGTATTTGATGCCGTAAATGCGGTTATGGTGCAAATGAAAGAAGAAGTGATAAGAGTAAGGGATTTATAAAATGACACGCTACGCCACCATTAAACAGGCTGCGGATTATGTGCAGGTTGAACGTGTTGCGCCGGCAGGATTAACGCCGGTGCAGTATCAACTGTTTAATTGTGGCGATGAGGATATTTTCCGTTTCGGTATCAGCAAAATTCAGGGCTTGCCTGATTCGTTAAGTAAGTATTTTGTTAATCGCTATTTACGTTTGTTCCGCCAAAATGGGAGGTTTGCTGCTAACACTTGGCTACGCACCACGTTAGACAACGGGGTGCTTGAGCGTGTTGAGGCGGTGCTTAAACGTCACCCGATCAGCAAAAATGTGACCAAAACCACCGCAAAATGTTATCAGATTGATGATGAAGGTAACCGCATTAAAGGGGCGTTAAAAGAGGTCGCGTTGCACGAGTTTAATCGGCAGGATGTTGAACGTTTTGCCGCACGGATGGCAGATGAGCAATTTGTGCTTTATCAGGATTTTATTGAGCGTGAATTGGAAAATTGCACCGATAAGCAGGCGATTGATGCCAAACTGAAAGCGTTGTACTACAAATTGGCAAGGTTGACCGAGCTTAAGGGGATCACACCGCCTTTTTGGCATAAATATCATATCGGCAAGATTTTACGCAAAGAGGTCGGCGTGGCAATTTTGAAAATGTGCGATGAGGAGTGGTGGTGCAATCAGTTGTGGCAAAAGCGTTCATTTTTGCGTGAACATTTGGCGATTGCAGTCGGTCAGGTACAGGCGAAAGCCAGCCCTTATGCGAGTTTTGAGGCGGTGGCGGAATGGCGTTATCAACGCCGTAAAAATACGGATTTTATCAAGCAAATACAGTTAATCAATGAAGAGGACGAAGAGGAACAACTCGGACTCGATGAGATGTTTTATAAAACCGTGTCTAATCCTGCGGTGCGGCGTTGTGAGTTGATGAACCGAATGCGCGGTTTTGAAGAGTTGGCAAAGATTTATGGCTATGTGGGCGAATTTTATACCTTGACTGCTCCCTCTTCTTATCACGCTATCCATTCTAAAGGTGGGTTTGTGAAAAACTGGAATTTTAGCAATCCACGTGATACGCAAGACTATTTGTGTAAAGTCTTTGCTCGTATTCGAGCTGCATTAAAACGTCGGGGCATTAATATTTTTGGTTTTCGGGTGGTTGAACCTCATCACGATGGTACACCGCATTGGCATATGTTGTTCTTTATGGAGCAAAAGCACGTTGATACCGTGCGTGAGATTTTTGCGAAATATGCCCTTGCGGAAGATGGCAATGAGGCAGGAGCAAATGAACATCGTTTTACCGCAAAAGCGATTGATTGGGAAAAAGGATCGGCGACTGGCTACATTGCGAAATACATCGCTAAAAACATTGACGGTTACGCTTGTGATGATGATGTGGACGATGAAACAGGCGAGAAATTAAAAGATGTGGCGAAGAATGTTTGTGCGTGGGCATCTAAGTGGCGGATTCGTCAATTCCAGCAAATTGGTGGTGCGCCTGTTTCGGTTTGGCGTGAATTACGTCGTAAGCATGGACAACTAGTTGGCGATGAGAAGATCGACGCCTTAATTGAAGCAGCAGATAGCGGAGATTGGACTAAATACACTGAATTGCAAGGCGGTGCGTTTGTCAGTCGCAAGGAGTTGGTGGCGCGTTCCGCTTATGAGGAACGTGAGCCGAATAAATATGGTGAGATTAGCAAAAAAGTGATTGGTGTTTTCAACCAGTTGAAAGCAGGAGTTGAGGTGGTGTTGACGCGTTTGAAACGGTGGCGTTTGGTGCGGAAGCAGGATAAGGCACAAGCGTCATCAGACGCTCAATTAATATCGGCGCGTAGCGCCGCTTGGAGTTCTGTCAATAACTGTACGGAGGAAGAAGAACAAAAAATAGACAATATTAGTAAGGAGATTAGTTCAGATGAAAAAATAAACGATATGAGCGATGAGGAGCGTTTAGCGACGTTAATCAGTCGTAAACGTGATTGGCTTTTGAGTAAAAAAATCCATTTTACCGATGATCAGTTTGTTTATTTGGCAAAACATCGACGTATCAGAATCAGTAAAACGGAGGTGTTGTCTTGCGAAATGGATGAATTGCGGATTTTGCAGAGTGAGTTTTGAGGTGTGATATGGCAGAAGTGAAGGAAAAGTTATTAATGGAACAGGTATCTAATCAAGCACTATTAGAAAAATTGCAGGCAGTAGAAGCGTTATTACTGCAACAAAAAGAACCTCTAACAGAAGATAGTAAAGAGCTTTGGACAGTGGCAGATATTGCGGCTTATTTTAAGTTAAGCGAGCGTCATATTCGTGGTGCTGTAATTGCTGATCCGTATTTTCCGCAACCAGTGCAAGTTCCATCTCAGCGTGACATTAGAAAGAAAAGCTCAAGTTTACGTTGGATTGCTGGCGATGTGGTGCGCTATGCAGAGAGGAAAAAGGCGAGGAGAGTTTAAATGGATAAATTAATAGAATATCAACATTTATTAACTGTTAATAAGCCATTTATTATTGATAATTTAAAAGAGAAAGATTACTGGGCCACACCAAAAGAGGTAGTAGAAAATATTCAACGATTAACTGGGCTTAACTTTAATCTTGATGCTTGTGCAAATAAGCAAAATACAAAATGTGAGGAGTTCATAACTGAAGAACAGAACACATTAATTACAGATTGGGGTAAATATAAGCAAGTGTTTATGAATCCACCTTATTGTAATCCATTACCTTTTATTATTAAGGCTGTTAATGAATGTTATCGGAATCACAATCAAGTGGCCATATTATTAAACATTGATACATCTACAAGGTGGTTTAAAGTTTGTGAAGTATTTGCAAGCCAGATTTATTTTATTACTAGTGGTCGAATTTCTTTTCTTGATTATCGAACAAAAGAAAAAGTAAAAGGAA
Source organism: Gallibacterium sp. ZY190522 (assembly GCF_054166015.1). Lineage (NCBI taxonomy): Bacteria > Pseudomonadati > Pseudomonadota > Gammaproteobacteria > Pasteurellales > Pasteurellaceae > Gallibacterium > Gallibacterium sp. ZY190522. The sequence goes on along the minus strand of NZ_CM135118.1, from coordinate 501,039 downwards.
ATAATAAACCACAAATGATAGCCGTTTTTTATCCGCCTTATTCCAAAAAATATAACAATAAAGTTCAAACATATTTTATTGATATTAATAATTTACAGTAAAAGAAAAGGAGTTATAGTAAAAACCTAATCCAGCAATTTAACAACATCAACCATATTCGGGGCATAGTAAGTATTAAGCAGAATTTTAATATCTCTATGCCCTGATATTTTTGCAAGTGTCATTACATCAACTTTTTTGGCGAGCCGTGTTAACGCTTCACGGCGGGTATCGTGGAAATGTAAGTTTGCATTATCTAATGCTGCTTTTGCTTTCAATTTTCGGAAATTGGCATCTAGTTGTGCTGGCTTTAGTTGGAAAATGAGATCAGTATCATCAGTTTTTATTTTTTCCATTTGTTGAATAATTTCCATTGCCACTGATGACAATGGAATATCTCTAGGGTGTCCGTTTTTAGTTTGTGGTAAATGTAATAGTCGTTTATCCATTTTGAGATCTTGCCATTTTGCGTTGCAGATTTCTCCAGCTCGCATTGCGGTTTCGAGCGCAAATAACATTGCGGCTGCAACTCTATTTTGTATTGTTGTTGGGATCTGTTGCTTGTTATAATCTGCAACAAATAAAATTCTGTTTATTTCCTCTTCACTTAATCGGCGTGTTCTTTCTGGCGGTTGAGTTGGTCTTTTTAGGTTTTTGAGTGGGTTTTCTTTTAGATATTTCCATTCTGTTACTGCAGTATTTAATAGGTGAGATAAAGTATTCCATTCACGCAATACAGTCGCAACACTAACTTCTTTTTGGCGTTCTTCTTTCCATTGGTGAAAATGGTATTCATCTAAATCACGTAAGTTAATTTGTCCGATTTTTCTGTTACTAAGCCTTGTTAGGCGAATAACTTCATTTTTGTAGCTTCGTTTTGTGATGGATATTTCTTTAATGTATTTATCAATAAGATCTGAAAATGTAATGTTTGGTATGTGGTTTAGGTCGCCATTGAAAATTTTACTTTCCATTTCTAAAGCCCACGCTTGTGCTTCTACTTTTGTGCGAAATTGAGCTGAACGTGAGATGCCTTTTCGTCTTATTTGTACTCGCCAGCCGTTGTTCCGTTTTGTTAATGTAGCCATTATTTCTTTCTCTATTTTTGGGTGCAATTTCGGGTGCAATTTGGGTGCAAATAGATAATAAATTAGATCATTTCAGATCATCAAGACGACAAAATAATAGCAATTTACTGTATATTTGTACAGTATTTTTAGAAATGTTTTCTTGTTAATTTTTGGTGTAAGTTGTTGATATTATGAGTATTTTAGACAACAAAAAACCGCCTTTTTATCGGCGGTCTTTTTTTTGAAATCTTTTTAGTGGTGCCTAGGGCCGGACTCGAACCGGCACACCCGAAGGCGGTTGATTTTGAATCAACTGCGTCTACCAATTTCGCCACCCAGGCATCAGTGAACGAGGTGCATTATACGGATGTTTACGACGGTTGCAAGCATAAAATTTACGAAAATGTTCATTCGGTGCTATTTTCAACAATTTTAGCTAAATTGTATTTTTCTTATCCTATATTGCACCTATTTTTATGATTTCCCTATAATTAACGACAAAATTCCGGCAGCAATTAGTGGACCAACAGGCACTCCACCTAAAAAAGCAACACCTAAAATCGTGCCAATCAATAACCCTGTTACTAATGTCGGATAGGCACTCATCAAAGAAACACCTCTACCACCCAACCAAGCAACCAAAATACCTACAGTAATAGCTAAAAACATTTTCCAGTGCAATAATTGTTTTAACTCCGGCAAACTGATTTTTCCTGATACTAATGGGCTTAATACACCGATAGTTAAGATAATAATCCCTATTGTTAAACCGTATTTATCGAGCCAAACAATATGTTTTGCTAACGGTGTTTGTTGCATTAGTAATAATACCGATGCCGCCACTGTTACTGAACTATTATGTCCAATAACACCCAAAGCAATTAAAACGACTAAAAAAAGAGCTATCCCATTAAATTGTAAAGACATTTTTCTTCCTCAATCCAAAACAACCAAGCCAGGCAAAGTTGCAAAACATTGATTTTTCACTGTTTCATAAAAATCATCAATATAAGCAACATTTCTATCTTCCGTACGAATTGCCGCATATAAATTACTATATAAACCCTGTTCAGTAATTTTTCTTGCTACAACATACCCTTTTTCCAAATAAGGTAACACCGCCCAGTAAGGTAATGCCGCAATTCCTCGTTTACTGGCGACCAATTGTATCATTGCAATAGTTAACTCCGTAGTCCGCCTGATCGGATTTATTCCTACCGGTTTCAGCACCTTACGCAACAAATCCAACATATCATCCGGCACCGGATAGGTAATCAATGTTTGATCGACAAAATCTTGTGCCTGCCAGACCTCTTTAATTGCCAGTTCGTGATCTCTCGCACAGATCCCTACCATTTCATAAGCAAACAAAGGACGATAGATCACTTCGCTGTTTTCTTCGATTTCCGATACCACTGCCCAATCAGCACGATTCGTTAATAATAATCCCACCGGATCGGTCTGGAAACCGGAAACAATATCCAATTCAACCAATCCCCAATGTTGTCGAAACTGATCCATTGCTGGCATTAACCAATCAAAACAGGTATGACATTCCACCGCAATTCGCAACTCTCCAGCCTCCCCCTGTTTAACACGAGCCAAATCACGCTCTGCAATAACCACTTTGGGTAGAACCTCATTTGCCAATTGAATCAAACACTCCCCAGCAGCAGTAAAACGGATCGGTGAAGTTTTCCGTTCAAACAAGGGTAAACCGAACTGCTCTTCCATCAGTTTTAATTGATGGGAAAGCGCTGATTGCGTTAGATAAATACGTTTTGCAGCTGAAGACACGCTACCAGTCTCCTTTAATGCTAATAATGTTTTTAAATGTCGTAATTCTAAAAAAGTAGGTTTCATCTTTATTAATTTAATTCATCTTAAATATGAAAATTATGAGCTTTCATCATACAAAATTTTTCGTTATTCTGCATTATATAAAGACGTTTAGACGTCTATTTAGATCAATTTTAATATAAAAATATAAGGAGATGCATTATGACAACATTTCACATTTTAGGTTTTCCGCGTGTTGGCGCAAAACGTGAACTAAAATTCGCTCAAGAACGTTATTGGCGACAAGAGTTATCTGAACAGGATTTATTAACCGTTGCAAAATTATTAAGAGAAAAAAATTGGCAGCACCAAGCGGCGGCGAATGCGGATTATGTGGCGGTGGCTGATTTCACCTTCTACGATCATATTTTGGATCTGCAAGTGGCAACTGGGGCGATTCCTGCGCGTTTTGGTTTCGACAGCCAGAGCTTAACCCTTGACCAATATTTCCAACTGGCGCGTGGGAATAAAGATCAATTCGCCATTGAGATGACAAAATGGTTCGACACCAACTATCACTACCTTGTGCCAGAATTTCACAAAAATACCGAATTTAAAGCCAATCCTGCCCATTATGTGCAACAAATTCGCGAAGCAAAAGCACTCGGTTTGAACGTTAAACCAACCATTGTTGGGCCATTAACGTTCTTACATTTAGGGAAAGAAAAAGGTGATGCCTTTAACCGCTTTGATTTATTAAACAAACTCGTGCCTGTTTATGTGGAAATTCTTAATGCGTTAGCGGCTGAGGGCGTGGAGTGGATTCAAATTGATGAGCCAGCTTTAGCGGTGGATTTAGCCCCTGAGTGGGTTGAGGCTTACAAAGCGGTGTATGCCACATTAAGCGAAAAAGTAAACGCAAAATTATTACTTGCGACTTATTTTGGCTCGGTGGCACAACACGCGGAATTGCTCAAAGCCTTACCTGTGGATGGTTTGCACATTGACTTAGTGCGTGCGCCTGAGCAACTGGCTACCTTTACTGATTATGACAAGGTACTTTCAGCCGGTGTGATTGATGGGCGTAACGTATGGCGTGCCAACCTCAATCAAGTGCTAGATGTGCTTGAACCCTTAAAAGCCAAATTGGGCGAGCGTTTATGGATTGCACCAAGTTGCTCTTTATTGCATACCCCTTATGATCTTTCCGTAGAAGTGCAACTCAAAGAGAACAAACCTGAGCTTTACAACTGGTTGGCGTTCACGCTTCAAAAAGTGCAAGAATTGTCCGTCATTAAGACCGCACTTGAACAAGGGCGTGCTGCCGTGCAAGCAGAGCTTGATGCAAGCCAAGCGGCAGCTGATTCGCGTGCCAACAGCAAAGAGATTCATCGCCCTGAAGTGGCAGCACGTTTAGCTAACTTGCCAGAAGGTGCAGATCAACGCAAATCGCCATTTGCTGAGCGTATCGCCAAACAAAATGCGTGGTTAAATTTACCGTTATTACCAACCACAAATATCGGCTCATTCCCACAAACCAGTGAAATCCGCCAAGCTCGCGCCCAATTCAAAAAAGGTACGCTAAGCCTTGAAGATTACGAAGCGGCAATGAAAAAAGAAATCGAGTTGGTAGTACGTGAGCAAGAAAAACTCGACCTTGATGTCCTCGTTCACGGTGAAGCGGAACGTAACGATATGGTGGAATACTTCGGGGAATTATTAGACGGTTTTGCCTTCACCAAATTCGGCTGGGTGCAAAGCTACGGTTCACGTTGCGTGAAGCCACCAATTATTTACGGCGATGTAGTACGCCCTGAGCCGATGACGGTTCGTTGGTCGCAATACGCCCAAAGCCTCACCAACAAAGTGATGAAAGGAATGCTCACTGGCCCTGTTACGATTTTACAATGGTCGTTCGTGCGTAACGATATTCCGCGTGCGACCGTGTGTAAACAAATTGGTGTGGCATTGTCTGATGAAGTGTTAGATTTAGAAAAAGCGGGCATTAAAGTCATTCAAATTGACGAACCAGCGATCCGCGAGGGCTTACCGCTCAAACGTGCGGATTGGGACGCGTATCTTCAATGGGCAGGCGAAGCGTTCCGTTTAAGCTCAATGGGCGTGCAAGATGATACACAAATTCACACGCATATGTGTTATTCCGAATTTAACGACATCTTGCCAGCCATCGCGGCACTGGATGCAGACGTGATCACCATTGAAACTTCACGTTCGGATATGGAATTGTTAAACGCATTCGCCGATTTCAAATATCCAAATGATATTGGCCCAGGTGTGTACGATATTCACAGTCCACGCGTACCAAAAGCAGAAGAAATTGAACATCTGCTACGCAAAGCCTTGAAAGTAGTACCAAAAGAGCGTTTATGGGTGAACCCAGACTGCGGCTTAAAAACCCGCGGCTGGACAGAAACCTTACAACAGCTTCAAGTGATGGTTGATGTGACGAAGAAATTGCGTGCTGAATTAAGTTAAAATAAAGCAGGTGCGGTCATTATATCCGCACCTTTTAACTTCATTTACAATAAAATTGAGCAGCATCTACATTTGGCTTCAGCAGATAAAAATACACTACACCAAACAGCTTTAAATGCATTTCATCAATGCTCATCTTCCCTAAAATTTCAATATTGGTAAATTCAACCTCGACAGAAAACTTCCTGTTATAAATGATATGAAACAAAGATTAGTAATGATTATTTAAAATATTCTAGGAATTGAATTTTGATTTGGTTAGACTAACGCCCACAAATGAAAAAATTTTAGGAAAAATTATGGATAATGGTAACAAGGTCGAATTATTGGTCAATGTTACCCCGAATGAAACAAGGATTGCCTTAGTTGCTGGGGGAATTTTGCGTGAAGTGCATATTGAGCGAGAAACAAAACGGGGAATTGTTGGCAATATATATAAGGGGCGGGTAACACGAGTTTTACCAGGAATGCAATCTGCTTTTGTCGATATCGGTTTGGAAAAAGCGGCTTTTTTGCACGCTTCCGATATTGTTTCACACACTGAATGTGTCGATGAAAATGAACAAAAGCAGTTTGTAGTTAAAGATATTGCAGAATTGGTACGTGAAGGACAAGATATTATTGTTCAGGTGGTTAAAGATCCGTTAGGAACAAAAGGGGCAAGATTAACCACAGACATCACCCTTCCCTCCCGCTATTTGGTATTTATGCCGGAAAATAGTCACGTTGGAGTATCACAACGAATTGAAAGCGAAGAAGAACGTGCCCGTTTAAAAGAATTAGTCACACCATTTTGCGATGAATTAGGCGGTTTCATCATCCGTACTGCTGCGGAAAACGTTTCACTGGAAGAACTTAAGCAGGATGAGGATTTTCTAAAGCGTTTATGGCGTAAAGTGCTGGAACGTAAAGTACGCTCAACCGCACCGGCAATGCTTTATACCGAACCAGCATTAGCACAACGCATTATTCGTGATTTTGTTGGGATGACAATTGATAGTATCCGTATTGATTCAAAATTAGTATTCCTTGAAGTCAAAGAATTTATTGAAGAATTCTTGCCTCATCTCACTCATACGCTATCAGTTTATACTGGTCCTCAACCGCTATTTGATCTTTATAATGTTGAAGACAGCATTCAAAAAGCGCTGAATAAACGGGTTAACCTCAAATCCGGAGGTTATCTCATTATTGAACAGACCGAAGCAATGACTACAATTGATATCAATACTGGTGGTTTTGTCGGTCATCGTAATCTGGAAGAAACTATTTTTAATACTAACATTGAAGCAACACAAGCGATTGCTCAACAACTTCAATTACGTAATCTCGGCGGCATTATTATCATCGATTTTATTGATATGCAGATTATAGAACACCAAGAACGTGTATTGCAGTCCTTACGCGACGCATTAGCAAAAGATCGAGTAAAAACAACAGTTAACGGTTTTACACAATTAGGTTTGGTGGAAATGACTCGGAAAAGAACACGGGAAAGTTTGGAACACGTTTTGTGTGAAGAATGCCCTAACTGCCACGGACGCGGTCACGTAAAAAGTGTTGAAACCATTTGTTATGAAATTGCTCGTGAAATTATTCGTGTTCATCATCTCTACTCAAGTGAACAATTCTTGGTTTATGCCTCTCGGGCAGTAGCGGAACATTTAATTAATGAAGAGACACACGCTCTACTCGCCGAAGTTGAAGTCTTCATCGGGAAGAAAGTGCAAATCAAAATGGAACCTTACTATACACAAGAACAATTTGATGTCGTTGTGATGTAATTACACTCAAATTTATAGACCAATAATAAAACATTGCTCTATGAATCGCCTTGGTTTGGAAGAGATGACTCCTCCTAAATTAGAGACAGTTAACCGCCGTGAACGTCGGGATTTCAACTATTTAGATTTTTTGATGAAACAATTCTATCTATTCCGCCACGCACAAAGTCAAGCCAATGTTGGCGGAATACCGCTCCCTGATCGAGAAATTCCAATTACCAAACTCGGTCAACAACAGGCTTTAAATCGTTGCAAACAGTGGGAAATTCAACCCTCTGCATTATACTGTTCCCAATTTTTACGTACTCAACAAACAGCTTTACCTTTTATGCAAAAATATCAGTTACCGCTGCAACAGCTCTCTTGCTTAAACGAATTGAGTTATCTCGATTTTGCAATGATTCAATCGCTTACCACAGCCCAACGCCAACAACTTGCCACGCAATATTGGCTCACTGCCGAACCGGAAGATAAACAAGCTGCACAATGCGACAGTTTTCTTGATTTTAGTCGGAGAATTGATGATTTTTGCCGACAAATTACGACTTTTCCTGATAATAGTCTATTTTTTACGCACGGTATCTGGTTAGCACAACTATCATGGAAAATTCTCGGTTATCGAGTAAATAGTAATCAGGATATGCAACGTTTTCGCCAATTTACTCTCGACTTAGCAATTCCTAATACAGCTACATTTTTATTAACTGTCAATAACCACTGTTTACAATTACAATATCTACCAGATTATACTGCTCCCAGTGTTTGACATCCTCCCCGTCCTAAAGGTCGGGGATTCCTACCAGTGCCCATTTCAAACAATCGGCTACTCTCGGTGGGTTCTTGCTGCTGACCGCCAGTGCGGTTCACTTCACAAGCGCTACGGCGATGTCCTCACCTGATTTTCATTATACCTAAACGATTTCTCGCCCACGTGCTAAAACATTCATCGCACCAACCACATCCGCATTTTCTGTGTAGCCACATTCTACGCATTCAAAATGTACCTGCGTTTGTCGGTTTTCTTTGGCGATATGACTACAACAAGGGCAAGTTCGGCTGCTATTTTGTGGCGGAACTGCCACTAAAAATCCGCCTCGCCATTGCGTTTTGTAGCTCAACTGACGGCGAAACTCAAACCACGATTGATCGAGTATCGAACGGTTTAAACCTGATTTTGCTGCCACATTTTTGCCGTGTTGCGCCGTTGTGCCTTTCGCTGACTTTGACATATTTGATACCTGCAAATCTTCAATATAGATCATAGCGTGGTTTTTGCTGATTTGTGTTGAGATTTTATGCAAAAAGTCTTTACGACAATTGGCGATTTTATGATGCAATTTGGCGATTTTCGCCTTTAATTTCTGCCAATTTTGGCTAAATTTTACTTTATTTTTAAGCCTCTTTTGCAGTTTAGCCAATTTTCCTTTGTAAGTTTTAAAGGCGTTAACCGGTTCAAAATATTCACCATTTGACAATGTTGCAAAACGTGGAATGCCCATATCTATGCCGATTTCTCCGCCTTTATGCGTTGGAATTTCATATTCAAATTCCGTTTGAATACTGACAAAAAATCGTCCGCACTTTTGGCTTACCGTCACATTTTTGATTTCGCCGACAACCTTACGACTGTTACGATAGCGAACCCAGCCAATTTTTGGTAGACAAATACGACTATTTTGTTGTTCCAGCTTACAACCTTGCGGAAAGCGAAAACGCTCTTTTAAACCTTTTTTCTTAAATTTTGGGAAATCTGCTCGCTGTTGAAAGAAATTTTTAAACGCACTTTCTAAGTCTTTTAACGACTGTTGCAACACTTGCGAATGACATTCTTTCAGCCACGGAAGTTCTTTTTTCCATTGTGGAAGTAGGTTGGCGATTTTGGTGTAACTGAACTTAAAGCTGTTATCTTGCTCGTATTGTTCATTTTGCCAAGCTAACGCCCGATTAAATACAAAACGAGAACAACCACAGAACTGTTTAATTCTGCGGATTTGGCTGCCGTTTGGCATTATCTCGAATTTGAAGGCTTTGCGTAGTTGCATTGACAAGGTTTAGAATGTAAGTTTTCCACATTTTACATTTGGTCTATGAAAAAAGAAAATGATTAGGAAGAAAAACTATCCAAATATCCGCAAAAAACTTGGGGCAATCAGCTTTGGTCGTCGTCTTATTTTGCTGGTGGTTGCGGTGGTGCCCCAATTTCAATTATTCGCCAATACATCGAGCAACAACAAACACCTGATTAGTTAGGTTTGAAACGGCTTACGCCGTTTATGCCTTATATCTCCGCCTGAAGGACGCACGAATCTGATAAACATTGTTATTTATAGAATGAACAGCATATAATGCTTACCATTTTTTCATAGAAATTTTTTGACATAACACATTAATAACAGTATGAAGATATTAGACCAAGTAACAGACTCTTTATTAGCGCCAAACCGACTTTCCATAGAACAACTCCCAACGATTTTTGATCAATTTTCCAATCGACAAATTGATTTTGCCGATCTCTTTTTTCAATCCTCAATGGATGAAGTTTGGACATTAGAAGATGGTATTATCAAAGAAGGAGGGTTTCATATCGATCAAGGTGTAGGTGTGCGTGCAATCAGCGGTGAAAAAACCGGGTTTGCCTATTCGGACGTTATCAATTTGAATGCTTTACATAATTGTGCTTTAGCAGCAAAGGGAATTGCTAATCACAAATCTCCCGTTACTCCCATTTTTCAAAAAGGTTTTAATACTGTCGATCCTATCTTACGCTATGCCGCAATAAACCCTTTGGACACGCTATCGCGCGAACAAAAAATTGCCCTATTACATTTGGTTGATAAAACTGCTCGTGCGGAAGATCCTAGAATCACTCAGGTATCCGTCAGTCTTTCTACATTGTATGAAGAAGTGCTTATTGCCGCTACCGATGGTACACTGGCAGCGGATATTCGTCCATTAATTCGTTTATCAATTTCCGTTTTAGCAGAACAGAATGATCGCCGTGAACGTGGTAGCGCCGGAGTTGGTGGTCGTCGATCCTTGACTTGGTTTTTCGAAGATTATCAAGGTGAACAGCGTGCTGTTTATTTTGCAAAACAAGCCGTTCGCCAAGCCTTAGTCAATCTTAATGCTATTGCTGCTCCTGCCGGAATGATGCCGGTTGTACTGGGAGCTGGCTGGCCCGGAGTATTATTACACGAAGCGGTTGGACACGGTTTAGAAGGCGATTTTAATCGTAAAAAATCATCGTTATTCAGCGGCAAAATCGGTGAATTAGTCACTTCTCCGCTCTGCACCATTGTTGATGACGGCACCTTGCCGGATCGCCGCGGTTCACTCACGATTGATGATGAGGGTGTACCGGGACAATACAATGTTTTGATTAAAGACGGCGTTTTACAAGGTTATATGCAAGATAAATTGAATGCGCGTTTAATGGGAATGAAACCCACCGGCAATGCTCGTCGCGAATCTTATGCCCATTTACCGATGCCGCGTATGACCAACACCTATATGCTACCGGGCGCACACCAATTTGATGATTTGATTCAATCTGTCGATTATGGCGTTTACGCACCACACTTTGGTGGCGGTCAAGTCGACATCACTTCCGGCAAATTTGTGTTTTCCACTTCAGAAGCCTATTTAATCGAAAAAGGGAAAATCACCAAACCGATTAAGGGCGCAACCCTCATCGGCAGTGGGATTGAAGTAATGCAAAATGTATCAATGGTAGCGAATGAATTGGAAATTGATCACGGTATCGGCGTTTGCGGCAAACAGGGGCAACGCGTACCGGTCGGCGTTGGTCAACCGGCATTGAAAATCGAAAAAATTACTGTCGGCGGCACCAATTAATGAATTATTATGCAATTTAATTGATTAAATATTCAATTAAGCGTATTCTGAGTTCATTCTATTTTCAGAAAACAGATTGAGGCGAAAATGATGCAACAACAAATTAGACGTAGCGATTTTAATTATGTGATGGTTCAGAACTATACTCCTGCAAATTTTATTCCGGTTAAAGGTAAAGGAAGTCGTGTTTGGGATCAACAAGGCAAAGAGTATATTGATTTAACCGGCGGCATTGCCGTTAATGCATTGGGTCACTGCCCTGATGAACTTATTGAAGTATTACAACAACAAGGTTCAACTCTGTGGCACTCCAGCAACTGGTTTACCAGTGAACCGACCCTCGCTTTGGCAAAATCTTTAGTTGCCAAAACATTTGCTGAACGCGTTATGTTTGTTAATTCCGGCGCAGAAGCTAATGAAGCAGCGTTGAAACTGGCACGTCGTTATGCAGTAGATCATTTTGGTTATCAAAAAAGCAAGATAATTTCTTTTAAACAGAGTTTTCACGGTCGTACTCTGTTTACCGTTAGCGTAGGCGGCCAAGCAAAATATTCTGATGGTTTCGGCCCTAAACCGGCAGATATCATCCACGTTCCTTATAACGATTTGGAAGCGGTAAAAGCAGTGATTGACGATCACACTTGCGCTGTCATTCTTGAGCCGATCCAAGGCGAAAGTGGCGTTATTCCTGCCGATAAAGCCTTTTTACAAGGATTGCGTGAATTATGCGATCAATATCAGGCGCTTTTGATTTTTGATGAAGTACAAACCGGTGTCGGTCGTACCGGATACCTTTACGCTTATATGCAGTCCGGCGTTGTGCCAGATATTTTAACCAGTGCCAAAGCATTGGCAAACGGCTTCCCGATTGGCGCAATGTTGACCACAGACAGAATCGCCGCCAGCTTTAAACCGGGCGTACACGGCACCACATTCGGTGGAAATCCGTTAGCCTGTGCCATTGGTAACAAAGTTATCGAAATTATCGGTAATCTGCACTTTTTGCAAAAAGTGCAGGAAAAGGGAGAATTTATCAAACAACAGTTGGCAAAATTAAACCAGCAAACACCGATTTTTAAACAGATTCGTGGCGAAGGCTTATTAATCGGTGCAGAATTGGTTGAACAGTATCACGGAAAAGCAATGGATATTTGCCATCTTGCCAATCAATTCGGTCTAATGCTGTTGGTTGCCGGCCCGAATGTCGTGCGTTTTGCACCGGCGCTGAATATCTCTCAGGCTGAATTGGATGAAGGCTTGGCACGTTTTGCTAAAACCTTGACAGAATTCACAAAATAGTTATTGTGAGCTAGTCAAAGCGCAGCAAATGTGATAGCTTTTCAACGTTTTTATTACACAGGAGTAATCAATAAATCACTATGAGTGACGAGCATTCGACAAATTCAAACGAAAGCAATGCCAAAAAAGGGTTCTTTCAATCTTTATTAAATAACTTTTTTCCGGCTGATCCTAAAAATAGGGAAGAACTGGTGGAAGCTATTCGTGATTCAGAACAAAATGAGGTCATCAATCAAGAGACACGACAAATGATTGAAGGCGTCATTGAAATTTCTGAATTACGGGTACGAGATATTATGATCCCCCGTTCACAAATTGTCTTTATTAATGCACAACAGAGTTTGTCTGAATGTCTTGATGTAATTATTGAATCTGCCCACTCACGTTTTCCAGTGATCGCAGATGAACGTGATAATGTCATTGGTCTATTGTTGGCAAAAGACCTATTGAAATATTTACGTCCGGATGCACAACCTTTTTCTGTACACGAAGTGCTTCGTCCAGCAGTTATTATTCCGGAAAGCAAACGAGTCGATAGAATGTTGAAAGAATTTCGATCCGAGCGCTTTCATATGGCAGTTGTAGTAGACGAGTTCGGTTCAATTTCCGGATTGGTTACTATTGAAGATATTTTAGAACAGATTGTCGGAGATATCGAAGATGAATTTGATGAAGAAGACATTGAAGATATTCGTCAACTTTCAAAACATATCTATGTAGTGCAGGCTTTAACCGATATTGAAGATTTTAACCAATATTTTGGTACCGATTTTACCGGTGAAGAAGTTGACACTATCGGTGGTGTCATTATGCAGGCTTTCGGTTACCTACCAACAAGAGGTGAAAGCATCACGCTAGATAATATTGAATTCAAAGTCACTTCTGCTGATAGCCGACGCATTATTCAATTACGTGTTATCATTCCTGATGAGCAATTGGAAAAAATGCAGCAAGATAATCAGGAAAATAACAACATATAATATGTTAAACTTGAAATGGCAGACTACATTATAGTCTGCCATTCTTTATTCTGAATTTAACAAAATAAGATTAAGATATTGAGATTATTATAATGTTAAAATATTTATATCCTATTCTTGCCGTTTTTTCCGGCATTATCGGTGTTTTTGCTTATGCCCCTTTCAATTATAGTTGGCTGGCTTTTATTTCTATTTTTTTACTATTAGCCGTTATTAAATATGCACCTTCAACTAAATTAGCATTAATATCCTCTTTTTTATGGGGGATGAGCTATTTTAGCTTCGGTTTAAATTGGATTAATATCAGTTTAGATCAATTTGGCGGTTTATCCACTGCCGCAGCTTATAGTTTAGTACTCGTTTTAGCGGCATATTTATCGCTATTTCCACTATTATTCAGTTGGTTGATCAGAAAATTAGCAGTACAACAAGCGATTATTTTCGCAATTCTCTGGACCTTTACTGAATTTCTACGAGGTTGGTTATTTACCGGTTTTCCTTGGTTACAATTCGGTTATACTCAGATCGATACTTTTCTTGCTGGTATTGCTCCTTTCTTCGGTGTTCAGGGCATCACCTTTGTAATGGTATGGTTATCTACATTAGGATTAAATATTATTCACACTCTAATAAACAAAAATGATCGCCATTTATTATTAGCAACATCACAAACTTTTCTAGTTATTATTTTAGTGGTTATTAGTTATTACAGTAATAAAATTACTTTTATCAAACAAAATACACAACAGAAACCGCTTACAATCACCTTAGTTCAAGGAAATATTGAACAGCAAAACAAATGGAATCCTGATTATATTTATCAATCACTCGATATTTATCAGAATCTAATTATGCCTCATCTAGGAAAAAGCGATATTATTATTTTGCCTGAATCTGTATTGCCATTATTAGAAAATCAGCTTACACCGTATATTGAGATGCTGTCGCGCTTATCACAACAATCTAATAGTGCTATTTTATTAGGTACAATTTATCAAGCAACCGGTAGTGAGCATTTATATAATTCATTAATTGCACTAACACCACAACAGCCTTATGACATTAACCATACGTCACGATATTTAAAACATCATCTTGTGCCTTTCGGTGAATATATCCCTATTCCATTTATTGAAAATATTATTAATATTCCTTTTTCAAGTATATCTGCGGGTAAATTACAACAACCCCCACTACAAATAAAGCAAGCAAATTTTACTAACGCAATTTGTTATGAAATCATTTTTGATAGTGAAGTACAAAAGAGTCTGCAACAAAATACTGATTTTCTGTTAACCATTTCCAATGATGCTTGGTTCGGCACTTCAATAGGCCCGTGGCAACATTTCCAAATGGCAAGAATGCGTGCATTAGAATTAGGGAAACCACTTATTCGCAGTACTAATACCGGCGTGACGGCATTTATCGATCCGTTCGGTAAAATAATCAAACAAGCACCGCAATTCACAGCGACCACACTGACGACTGAAATGTATAAAGTCAGTGGAAAAACGCCATTTGCAGTATTTGGCAATACGCCGCTTTATCTCTTATCCATTATCTTATTTACACTACATTTATTAGGTGGTTTATTAAGAAAAATACTATTGAAGAAAATGTTGTCGCATCAATAAGTTAATTTGAAATCAAGCTATCAATACAACACTTATTTGCTGCTTTAAGCAAATTAAGCAAACAAAAAACCGGTAATCTCTCGAATACCGGTTTTTGCTATTTATGATACAGACGACTAAAAACTAGCCTAAAATTTCGCGTAATGCTTTACCAATATCGGCAAGGCTGCGAACGGTTCTTACTCCAGCAGCTTCTAAAGCTGCATATTTTTCATCTGCTGTGCCTTTACCACCACTAATAATCGCACCGGCGTGTCCCATACGTTTGCCTTTCGGTGCAGTAACCCCAGCAATATAAGAAACAACAGGTTTAGTCACGTTTTGTTTAATATAAGCAGCAGCTTCTTCTTCCGCAGAACCACCAATTTCACCGATCATTACAATCGCTTTGGTTTCAGGATCAGCTTGGAATAATTTAAGAATATCAATGAAGCTTGAACCCGGAATAGGATCACCGCCAATACCAACACAAGTTGATTGCCCATAACCTTCATCTGTAGTTTGTTTTACTGCTTCATAGGTTAATGTACCTGAACGTGAAACAATGCCAATACTACCTTTTTTGTGAATATGTGCTGGCATAATACCGATTTTACATTCATCCGGAGTAATCACACCCGGACAGTTTGGTCCAATCATTCGTACACCGGTTTGATTTAATTTTTGTTTAACTACCAACATATCCTCGGTTGGAATACCCTCAGTGATACAAACGATTAATTGAATGCCGGCATCAATCGCTTCCAAAATAGCATCTTTACAACCAGGTGCAGGTACGTAAATTACACTTGCTGTTGCACCAGTCGCTTCAACCGCTTCGCGTACAGTATTAAATACAGGTAACCCTAAATGAGTTGTACCACCTTTATTTGGTGAAACGCCACCAACAAGTTGGGTACCGTAAGCTAATGCTTGTTCTGAATGGAATGTTCCTTGACCACCAGTAAAACCTTGGCAAATCACTTTTGTATTTTTATCAATTAAAATAGACATTATTTATCCTCCGCTGCTTTAACCACTAACTGTGCTGCTTCTGTTAATGAGTTGGCAGCTGTAATTTTAAGTCCGCTGTTGGCAAGAATTTCGCGTCCCAATTCAGCGTTATTACCTTCCAAACGCACAACTACCGGCACGTTAATTCCGACTTCTTTCACTGCATCAATAATACCATTGGCGATTAAGTCACAACGTACGATACCACCGAAAATATTGACTAATACCGCTTTCACGTTTTTATCTGAAAGAATAATCTTGAATGCAGTAGCAACACGTTCTTTAGTCGCGCCACCACCAACATCAAGGAAGTTTGCTGGGTTACCACCGTGCAATTTAACGATATCCATTGTACCCATTGCCAAGCCGGCACCATTCACCATACAACCGATGTTACCGTCAAGTGCAACATAGTTAAGTTGTGATTCTTCCGCTTCAGCTTCACGTGGATCTTCTTGACTTAAATCACGCATTGCCAATAAATCCGGATGACGATATAACGCATTACCATCAATCACCACTTTGGCATCAAGACAGTGCAATTTACCGTTTTTCAAAATCACAAGCGGGTTGATTTCAAGTAGAGAGGCATCTTTTTCAACGAACAATTTAGTTAATTGACAGAACATTTGAGTAAATTGTTTGGTTTGTTCCGGATTTAAACCAAGTTTAAATGCCAATTCACGACCTTGATAAGGCATACCGCCGATCAAGGCATCAACATACACTTTATGTAATAAATGTGGGGTTTTCGCCGCAACTTCTTCAATGTTTACACCACCTTCAGTTGAAGCCATAAAGACAACGGATTGTGATGAACGGTCAATAACCATACCGACATAAAGTTCTTTTTCAAGATCTGATGCTTCTTCCACATAAATTGTGTTGACCGGCTGTCCATTCGCATCAGTTTGGAAAGTCACTAAACGTTTACCTAACCATTTGTTAAAAAATTCAGTTAATTGTTCTTCTGTCTGAACCAATTTAACACCACCGGCTTTACCACGTCCACCGGCGTGAACCTGACATTTGACCACCCATTCTTTACCGCCCAATGTTTTCATTGCCTGCAAACCTTCTTCGACAGTTTGACAAGCAATACCTCTGCTCACTGGTAATTTATATTCAGCAAAAATCTGCTTACTTTGGTATTCATGTAAATTCATGATTTCTCCTATTTAGTATGTGCCTACCTTTACGGTAGGCATTGATTAAAGGTGATGGTTATTAAGTTTAGATTTCCAATAAAATACGTGTCGGATCTTCTAACAATTCTTTGATTGTAACTAAGAAACCAACAGATTCTCTGCCGTCTACCAAACGGTGGTCATAAGAGAGCGCCAAATACATCATTGGGCGAATTTCCACCTGACCGTTAACCGCTACCGGACGATCTTTAATCGCGTGCATACCAAGAATTGCACTTTGCGGCGGATTAATAATCGGCGTAGACATTAATGAGCCGAACACACCGCCATTGGTAATAGTGAAGTTACCGCCGGTTAAATCTTCAACGGTTAATTTGCCGTCACGACCTTTTTCAGCAAGTGATTTAATTTGTTTTTCAATTTCAGCCATACTGAGTTGATCACAATCGCGTAATACCGGAGTGACTAAGCCACGTGGGGTTGATACGGCAATGCTGATATCGAAATAGTTGTGGTAAACAATATCATCGCCATCAAGAGAAGCGTTGATTTCCGGATAACGTTTCAAAGCTTCAACAACGGCTTTAACATAGAATGACATAAAGCCTAAACGAACACCGTGTTTTTTCTCGAACTGTTCGCCATACTGTTTACGCAATTTTTTAATTGGTGTCATATCCAATTCATTGAAAGTCGTCAACATTGCAGTGCTGTTTTTCGCTTCTAGTAGACGTTCTGCAATACGTTTACGTAAACGAGTCATCGGAACACGTTTTTCACTGCGTGCCGCTAATACCGGAGCCGGTTCAGCTGCTGCAGCTGCCGGTGCTTTAGATGCGGAAGCTAAATAAGCTTCAACATCTTCACGAGTTAAACGTCCGCCAACACCGGAACCTTTAATCTTGCTCGGGTCAAGATCATTTTCAGCCAATAGACGACGAACTGCCGGACTCAATGCATCATTTGTGCTTTCCGGCTCAATTGCCGCTTGTTGACGATCTGATGGTGTCGGTTCAGTTTTATTTACGCTGGCATTTGTTTCTTCGCCTTCTTTAACAGCGCGTAATTTACCTAACAATTGTTTACTGACAACTGTTGCACCTTCTTCTTCCACAATAGCATCCAACACACCATCAATAGGTGCCGGCACTTCCAAAACCACTTTATCGGTTTCAATTTCAACAAGGACTTCATCACGTTTAACGAATTCACCTGCTTTTTTATGCCAAGTTGCTACGGTCGCATCCGCTACAGATTCCGGTAAATCAGGAACAACAATTTCTTCAATATTACTCATTTATATAACCCTCTACTTTAGTTAGATTCTTTAGTTTCAATAGTTAATGCGTCATCAATCAATGCTTTTTGTTGTTTGATATGTAATGACATATAACCGACTGCCGGTGATGCAGATGCCGGACGACCTGCATAACGTAATTTTGCTCCTTCCGGTATAGAAGCATAGAAATTATGTTGGCTACAATACCACGCACCTTGGTTTTGCGGTTCTTCTTGGCACCAAACAAAATCAGTAACGTGTTGATAAGCCGATAGAATTTCTTTGATCTCTTCGTGTGGATATGGATAAAGCTGTTCAATACGAACAATAGCAACATCCTTAATTTCACGTTTACGTCTTTCTTCCAACAGATCGTAATAGACCTTACCGGAACAAAGCACTACACGTTTCACCTGTTTTGCATCAATCGGATCAATTTCACCAATCGCATTCTTAAATGAACCGTCATACAACTCTTTCATTTCAGACACTGCCAATGGATGACGGAGCAAAGATTTCGGTGTAATCACAATCAATGGACGGCGTACCTTACGCAATAATTGACGTCTTAACATATGGTAAACCTGTGCCGGTGTTGACGGTACGCAAACTTGGATATTATCTTGCGCACAAAGTTGTAGGTAGCGTTCTAAACGTGCAGATGAGTGTTCAGGGCCCTGACCTTCATAACCATGAGGTAAAAGCATTACCAAACCGCACATTCTGCCCCATTTTTGTTCGCCGGAGCTGATAAATTGGTCAATGACGACTTGCGCCACATTGGCGAAATCCCCGAATTGTGCTTCCCACAAGGTTAATGTTCTCGGTGTGGTAGTAGCAAAACCGTATTCAAATGCAAGTACAGACTCTTCTGACAATACGGAATCCCATACTTCAAACTCACCTTGTTTATTATGGAGATGCTGTAACGGCGTATAAGTGGTGCCATTTTGTTGATTATGCAACACGGCGTGACGATGGAAGAAAGTACCGCGTCCTGCATCTTCACCGGATAAACGGATATGATTGCCGTCATCCAATAAAGTGGCATATGCCATTGTTTCCGCCATTCCCCAGTCAAACGGTTTTTCACCACGCGCCATTGCTTGGCGGTCATTGTAAATTTTCGCAACACGACTTTGTAGCACGTGATCTTCCGGATATTCACTGATCTTATGTGCCAATGCTTTAAAACGCTCTTCCGGGAATTTACTTTCGTAAGGAGAAGTCCAACTGTGATTTAAGTAAGGCAACCAGTCGATCTTATTCATATCGATTGGCGTATATTCCGCAACAACACACTCACCTTGGTCTAATTTATCGCGATAATCGTTCGCCAAAGCGGTTGCTTCTTCATCGCTGATAATCTGTTGTTGTACTAAATAATCAGCATACACTTTGCGCGGTGTCGGATGACCTTTAATTTTCTTATACATCAACGGTTGAGTGGCAGAAGGTTCGTCCGCTTCATTGTGTCCGTGACGACGATAAGAGATTAAATCAATGAAAATATCACGTTTGAATTTAGCACGGTATTCCACCGCAATGCGTCCGGCAAAGGCCACCGCTTCCGGATCATCACCATTTACGTGGATAATCGGTGCCTGAATCATCTTTGCAATATCGGTACAGTATTCAGTAGAACGTGTATCGTGCGGATTAGAAGTAGTAAAGCCGATTTGGTTATTAATCACGATACGAATAGTACCGCCGACAGTATAACCACGCGTTGCCGACATATTTAATGTTTCCTGCACAATACCTTGTCCGGCTACGGCTGAGTCACCGTGTACGGTTACCGCCAACACATTTTGACGCTCGGTATCGTGGCTACGATTTTGTCTTGCACGCACAGAACCGATAACAACCGGGCTGACAATTTCCAAGTGAGAAGGGTTAAATGCTAATGCTAAGTGAACAAGACCGTGTTCGGTCATAAAATTAGAAGAGAAACCTTGGTGGTATTTCACATCACCGGTACGATCAGTGAAGTGTTTTCCGGCAAATTCATCAAACAATTCACTCGGTTTTTTACCTAGTACATTCACCAGCATATTCAAACGTCCGCGGTGCGCCATTCCCATCACCACATCTTTTACGCCCTGTTTGCTGGCGTGACGGATAATCTCTTTCATTAAAGGAATAAAGGCATCGCTACCTTCTAATGAGAAACGTTTTGCACCCGGGAATTTTGCGCCTAAATAACGCTCCAAGCCGTCTGCTGCGGTTAACTCTTTTAAGAAAGTCAACTGCTCTTCTTTGCTGAACAGCGGTTTATTCAAAACCGATTCAATTTTTTCTTGTAACCAACGACGAATATCGATATCGGTAATATGCATAAATTCAATCCCGATATGACCACAATAAGTTTCTTTTAAAGCTTTGTCGATTTCACGCAACGTCATACTTTCACGTTGGTAAACATAATGTCCAATATTAAAGCGTTCATCCAACTCTTCGTCTGAAAAACCGTGATAATGGTAATCCAATTCATCAATCGCCGGTCTGTTCCACATCTTTAATGGGTCAAGATCAGCATTAAGGTGGCCTCTAAAACGATATGCATTAATCCATTGTAATAAACGCACCTGCTTCGCACCTGCTTCCGGATCAATAACGGTTTGCTGATTGCGACGGCCTTCACTGGCCAATTTACGGAAATAATTTTTTACCGGTGCGTGAGGTTGGTCGTTAGCCGTTTTCCATTGTTGGAAAATCTGTTGCCACTCCTCGGCTACACTGTTTGGATCAGTTAGGTAAGATTCATAGAGATCTTCAATATAAGATTGATTCGCACCACCAAAAGCTGTGGAAGCAAGCCATTCTTTCATTGTATTGTTAGATTGCATTGATAAGTCCTTCATTTTTTACTTATAGTTGAACTACAACTTCACTATTTTATTGAGTAAATCATTTTGATACACCCATTAAAATAGCTAGATGATTCACTCTAAAGTGGAGTATGCTTATTATTATGCATTAAAAAATTTTTTTCTGTGACATTTGTTACATTTTTAACAAAAAAAAAACAAAAAATTGCAAAAATTTTTTGATCTACCTCTAATTTTGAAAAAAAAGTGAGGGCAAGCAAAAAATAATGATGTTATATTGTATAACAACTTATTAACATACAGTTAAACAAACCCACAATATCATGCTGACGTTTTTCTAAAAAAGACAAGAAGGAGGAATTTATGTCAGAACTTACTGCAAAACTAACTATCAGTGATGGAAGAGAATATGATTTGAATGTACATCACGCTGAGTTAGGTTATGATGCGGTTGATGTGCAATCATTAACTTCACAAAAACTATTTACCTTTGACCCGGGTTTAATGTCGACCGCAACTTGTAAGTCATCCATCACCTATATCGATGGTGATAAAGGTGTGTTATTACACCGCGGTTATCCAATCGATCAACTTGCAGAAAATGCTGATTATCTTGAAGTCGCCTATTTATTACTTTTCGGCGAACGTCCAACCTTAGAACAATACAAAGAATTCACTCAATTAGTAAAAAGACACACTCTTGTACACGAACAGTTAAGTCGTTTCTTCAACGGTTTCCGTCGTGACTCTCACCCGATGGCAGTAATGTGCGGTGTTAGTGGTGCATTAGCTGCGTTCTACCACGACTCTATCGATGTGAAAGATGCCCAAAACCGTGAATTGACTGCAATTCGTTTATTGGCAAAAATGCCGACACTTGCCGCAATGTGTTATAAATATTCTATCGGTCAACCATTTATGTTCCCGCAAAATCATCTATCTTATGCGGGTAATTTCCTTTATATGATGTTCGCTACTCCTTGTGAACCATATGTTGTCAATCCGGTTCTTGAAAAAGCAATGGATCGTATCTTTATCCTCCACGCTGACCACGAACAAAACGCTTCAACTTCAACAGTACGTACTGCCGCTTCTTCCGGTGCAAACCCATTCGCTTGTATCGCTGCCGGTATCGCCTCTTTATGGGGGCCTGCTCACGGTGGCGCCAACGAAGCCTGCATCAATATGTTGGAAGAAATCGGTACTGTTGATCGTATTCCTGAATTTATCGCGCGTGCAAAAGATAAAAACGATCCGTTCCGTTTAATGGGCTTTGGTCACCGTGTTTATAAAAACTACGACCCTCGTGCTAAAGTAATGCGTCAAACCTGCCACGAAGTATTGCAGGAATTGAAGATTAATAATCCATTATTTGATGTAGCGATGGAATTGGAACGTATCGCACTTAACGATCCGTACTTCATTGAAAAGAATCTTTATCCGAACGTTGACTTCTATTCCGGTATCATCTTAAAAGCAATCGGTATCCCAACCTCAATGTTTACCGTAATGTTTGCTTTAGGTCGTACCGTTGGTTGGATCGCCCACTGGAAAGAAATGTACAATCAAGGCAACTTCAAAATTGTACGTCCTCGCCAAATTTATACCGGCCACAAACAACGTGATTTTGAGCCAATGGATAAAAAATAATTTCCTCCGACATTGACTTTCCTTTTTCCCACATTTTTAGCAATAAAAATGTGGGATTTTTTAACACAGAAATCCGCAACCAATCTGCATTGGCACTAACTATTTCCTAATAAATCTTGTCTAAACTTACACGAAGAAAATCTTGACTTTGATCACAAAAAAAATAGAATGAACGAACGTTCATTCACACCCCAAATAGGAGAGAAAAACCGCAATGACAGCAGAAAATGAAATGCTTCAGCAGATCTTTCGTGCAACAGAAAAGTTGATTGCCCAATATGGTGTACACCAACTCTCTATGCAAAAAATCGCTAAAGAAGCAGGAATTGCTGCCGGAACTATTTATATCTATTTCAAAAGCAAAGAAGAATTATTGCAACGTCTTGCCTTTGATCTTTTCCAACGCTTCCAAACTTGTGTTAATAAAGGAATTAATCCGGATTTACCACTATTTCAACAATATCGTCAAATGTGGTGGAATTTGTGGCACTGGCTACACGCCAACCCTCAGGTCATACTCACAATGAATCAATACCGCGCGCTGCCGGATTTTTACGACATTATCGAAGAGTGCCTGAATATTACTGATGATGCTTGGTACTGTTTAACCGAAAGAGGAAAGCAAAGCGGTGAAATTGCCGATCTGCATCCTGATATTCTGTTCAGTTTAAGCTTGGAAAGTGCGATCAATATGGCAGAAAAAGATCTTCATTTACGAATGAAAAGTGATAAGCAGGATTTAGAAAAGATTATCCAACATAGCTGGAATGCTATTTTGCCCCTTTCTTAATATGATTTATTTTTTAATACGGAGAAATTTAAATGGCTGAAAATCAGGCTGTAAAGCCTCGTCGTTCAAAACGCTTTATTGTGAAAGTCGTTTTGTTAGTCACACTGTTGATATTTGCGTTGGTGATTGCTGCGCATTTTATTAAAAAAGTGAAAACCAACGAATTCTTAAGCAATATGCCGCCTAACATTATTCCAATTACGGCGGTGAAAATTGAACCTCAAGATTGGATTCCGGTGATTAACAGCACTGCATTGGTGCGACCGAACCAAGGTGCAATGTTGAGTTCACAAGGCACCGGCACTGTCGCCAGCGTCAATATTCAATCCGGGCAACACGTGAAAAAAGGACAAGTGTTGGTTGAGTTGGATAACTCGGTTGAAAAAGCCAATCTGGTTGCGGCGGAAGCAAAACTTCCGGCGGCTAAATTGACTTATAACCGTTACCTTGCCTTGATGAAAACCAATAGCGTTTCAAAAACTGAATTGGATAATGCAAAAGCCACTTATGAAAACTTGGTTGCTACTGTCAATGGTTTAAAAGCAACGATTCAGCGTCGTCAGATTGTTGCACCGTTCGATGGTGAAGCCGGTATCATTAAAGTGAATGTCGGTGAATACGTTACTGCCGGTACTGAAATTGTACGAGTTGAAGATCGTAGCAAAATGAAAGTCAATTTCGGCATTTCGCAAGACGAACTCAGTCAATTACACCTACAACAGCAGGTAAAAGCGGTTAGCGATGTTTATCCTGATGAAACTTTCTCAGCAGTAATCACCGCGATCGAACCGGCTATTAACAAATCCACTGGGTTAGTCGAAGTGGAAGCCACTTTTGAAGGGCAAACCAAATTAATTTCCGGTATGTTCGTTCATCTTAAAGTAGAACGTCAAACCGAAACCAATCAAGTGGTCGTGCCTCAAGTTGCCATCAGCTACAATATGTATGGTGAAACCGCTTATATCCTCGTTCCGCTTACAGAAGAAGATAAAGCGAAACTCGGCGACCAATCGTTGGATAATGTCTATAAAGCACAACAAATCACAGTGCAAACCAAAGACCGTCGCAGTGTTCACGCCCAATTAGCAGCAAACCCTGCACTCAAAGCCGGCACCTATATCATTACCGGTGGGTTGCAAAATGTCAGCGGCGGCAGTTATGTCAGAATGGTTGATAAACCGGTGATTGGTGCTACTGAACCAGAAACAAAAACTAATCTTTAAGTATTAGCAAATTAGGAAAAAAGATGAAATTTACTGATCTTTTTATTAAACGCCCGGTGCTTGCCATTTCGATTAGCTTGTTGATTGTCATTCTGGGACTACAAGCAATATCAAAACTGGCTGTTCGGGAATATCCAAAACTCGTTACTACTGTAATTAATATTACAACAGCTTATCCAGGAGCAGATGCAGAACTTGTCGAAGCCTTTATTACTTCAAAAATTGAAGAGGCAGTAGCACAGGCGGATAATATTGACTATATGTCATCCTCCAGCGCTCAGGGTTCATCTAGCATTACAGTGAAAATGAAGTTAAATGCTGATCCAAACGGTGCATTAGCTGATGTATTGGCAAAAGTAAACTCGGTTCGTTCACAACTGCCTTCGGACATTGAAGACCCGACCATTACTTCTTCTACTGGTGGTTCCGATATTATGTATATCGGCTTCACCTCGAAAGAATTAAATTCCAGTCAGGTTACCGACTACATTGAACGTGTTGTCAAACCACAATTCTTTACGGTATCCGGTGTGGCAAAAGTGGAAGTTTTCGGAGGCGCTTCTTACGCTTTGCGTATTTGGCTGCAACCTGAAAAAATGGCAGCGCTCGGCTTGTCCGCCAGCGATGTAATGGGAGCATTGTCACAAAATAACGTACAGACTGCGGCAGGTAGTGCCAACAGTTATTATGTTACCTATAAAAACAAAGTGGAAACCACCACAAAATCCGCTGATGAGTTGCGCAACTTAGTGTTATTCTCTAAAAATGGCAATATCGTAAAACTTGGCGATATTGCTAAAGTTGATATGGATAAAGAAAGTGATAATGCTCGTGCAGCCGCAAATGGTGAAAATGCGGTCGTTTTAGGCATTGAGCCGGCGGCGGATGCTAACCCATTGACAGTGGTAAAAAACATTTATCCACTTTATAACTCTATTAAAGAGAGCTTGCCTAACAGTATCGAAAGCCGTGTACTTTACGATACAACCATTGCGATTAACGACTCTATCAATGAGGTTATTCACACCATCTTTGAAGCAACCGTAATCGTGCTTGTCGTGATTACAATGTTCTTAGGTTCTTTCCGAGCAATGATTATTCCGGTGGTCACTATTCCGATTTCACTTATCGGGGTAATTATGTTGCTGCAATTCTTTGATTTCTCGATCAACCTGATGACGCTACTGGCGTTGATTCTCGCTATCGGTCTGGTGGTGGATGATGCGATCGTAGTGTTGGAAAATGTCGACCGACATATCAAAGAAGGCGAAACCCCATTCCGTGCGGCAATTATCGGTACACGTGAAATCGCCACTCCGGTTATCTCAATGACTATTGCGCTTTGTGCGGTATATTCACCAATGGCGTTGATGGGCGGAATTACCGGAACGCTGTTTAAAGAGTTCGCCTTAACCCTTGCCGGTGCGGTGTTTATTTCCGGTATTATTGCGTTAACACTGTCACCAATGATGTGCGGTAATATCCTCAAGGCTCACACCAATCCGACCAAACTGGAAATTCGTGTTGAACGTACTTTGAACAGTGTAACTGATCTCTATCAACGTATGTTGGCATTGATGTTGGACAGCCGTAAATTGGTGATTTTCTTTGCAGTATTGATTTTCGCCAGCTTGCCGGTGTTAATGAGCAATCTTTCCAGTGAATTAACCCCGAATGAAGATAAAGGTGCGATTTTAGCATTGGGTACAGCACCATCTAATGCCAATATTGATTATGTACAGGATGCAATGAAACAGTATGAGAAAATCCTTTCAGAAACGCCTGAAGTGGAATTCTCTATGGTGATTTCCGGTGTGCCGAGTACCAACCTTTCATTGGCAATCGCCACTTTGACCAACTGGAGCAACCGTGACCGCAGCCAAACTGAAATTGCAAATGAGATCAACCAGAAAGCGAACGCTATTCCGGAAATCAGTGTAAACGGCTTCTCGTTCCCGGAAATTGAAACCGGTGAAGAAGGACCTCCGGTCAGTTTCGTTATCACCTCTGCGGATGATATTCACAAAATTGCGTTAGTGGCAGAACAAGTGTTAAATGCGGCAAGAAAATCCGGTAAGTTTATTTATAACAGCCTTGATTTGAAATTCGATACACCGCAAATGCACATTACTATCGACAAAGAAAAAGCAGGTACTTACGGTATCAGTATGCAGCAGATCAGTAAATTATTGGGAAGTTATCTCGCCGGCGGCACCATCACTCGTGTCGGTATCGACGGACGTTCCTATAAAATCATTTCTGAAGTGCCGCGTGCAGACCGTTTAAATCCGGAAGATTTGAATAACTATTTCGTTACCGCTGCAAACGGTGATTCAGTTCCTCTCGGCAACTTAATTAAAATGGAAATTAACTCTGAACCGCTTTCTTTAAGCCGTTTCAATCAGTTAAGTTCTGCGGTTATCAGTGCAATTCCAATGCCGACCAGCTCTGTTGGTGATGCAGTAGAGTGGTTTGAAGGTGAAGGGGCTTCTTTGTTGCCAAGCAATTACAGCTATGACTTCAAAGGCGAAGCACGTCAATTCGTACAGGAAGGTAATGCGCTGGCAGTCACTTTCGTACTGGCGGTATTGATTATCTTCTTAGTACTTTCCATCCAATTCGAATCAATGCGCGATCCGTTGGTCATTATGATCTCCGTACCGTTGGCAATCAGTGGCGCGTTATTGATGTTAAATATTCTGTCGTTGTTCGGCATTGCCGGCACAACGCTGAATATTTATTCAGAAGTAGGATTGATTACTTTGGTTGGTTTAATTACCAAACACGGAATCTTGATGTGTGAAGTGGCAAAAGAACAGCAATTATTGTTCGGCAAAGATCGTATTGAAGCCATCAGCTATGCGGCAAAAGTGCGGTTACGCCCAATTCTGATGACCACCGCCGCAATGATCGCCGGTTTGATTCCGTTACTTTACGCAAGCGGTGCTGGTGCAGTATCCCGATTTAGTATTGGTATTGTGATCGTATCTGGCTTAGCTATCGGCACATTGTTTACCTTATTTGTATTACCGGTAATTTATACCTTGGTAGCAAGTAAACACAAGCCGTTGCCAGTCTTTGAAGAAAGCGCTTCTTAATCCCACAATAAAATAAAAGGTCTGGAGCATTATCCAGACCTTTATCAATAATCTAAAAACAAAAAAGGAACATTTTCATTTAAGATTCAACAACAATTAGAATTGATAACCAATAGAAGTTGATGTACTAAGATCTTTATTACTGCCATTCATTCCTGTTGCAAAACTAAATTTTGCTTTCCAACGCCCATTATCACTTAATCTTGATATTCCAATCGCAATAGCACTACGATCACGATAAGTTCCTAAACCGACAGCAATCATACTTTTTCCATCTTTAGTCGCCGAAACTAAACCAGCCATTGCATTGCTAGCTGCAATCCCACTAGCAAGACGATCATCTAATGATTTTATATCGCGATGCAATTGATTAATTTGCTTATCCAAATTTAATTTTCTGCTTTCAAGTTGTTGAATACGATCTTCATGATTTTCTATTACAGTTCTATTCGCATTTATCGCATTAGTATTGTTGGTTATAGCAATTCTATTCGTATTTATCGCACTAGTGTTATTGGTTATAGCAGTTTTATTCGCCTCTATCGCACTAGTGTTATTGGTTATAGCTTTGTTGTTCTCCGTTATCGCATTAGTGTTTTTGATTATAGCTTTGTTGTTCTCCGTTATCGCATTAGTGTTTTTGGTTATAGCTTTGTTGTTCTCCGTTATCGCATTAGTGTTTTTGGTTATAGCTTTGTTGTTCTCCGTTATCGCATTAGTGTTTTTAGTTATAGCTTTGTTGTTCTCCGTTATCGCATTAGTGTTTTTGGTTATAGCTTTGTTGTTCTCCGTTATCGCATTAGTGTTTTTGGTTATAGCTTTGTTGTTCTCCGTTATCGCATTAGTGTTTTTGGTTATAGCTTTGTTGTTCTCCGTTATCGCATTAGTGTTTTTGGTTATAGCAGTTTTATTCGCATCTATCGCACTAGTGTTATCTGTTATCGAAGTTTTATTTGTCTCTATGCCGCTTTCTAATGTCCCAATTATTGTGTTTTCCTTTATAAATTCTTTTATTTCTGCAACAGCATCGGGATCATTGTCCTCTTCGCCAGGAATATAATTCAAAACGTAATCCCGGTAAAAATCTGATTGTCTATTAGAATACTTGGGGTGGGTTACTTTTCCCCAAGTATCAACACCAAGTATGGCATCAATAAGATCTAGTCTCTCACAAGGAGCACAAGTATCAGGCCGCTCTGTTCTATGACCGCTATCCTCATCTTTAGCAAAAACATTAAAAGATATTGACAACATCAGTGGTAAATACATAAAAAATGATCTATCTAATTTAATTAACATAGATATTTCCCCTTATTTTAGTTTAGTTTAGTTTAGTTACTCACATTTTTTAGACTAACTTATTGCTTATCTTAAGCTTTAATTTCTAAGTTAATTCATAAAAAGACTTTTTGTTATAAGCATCATACCTAGGGGGGGGGGTAAAAATCAATTAGAAAAAATGATATTTGTGAGCCGCACTCTGTTTTTTTACCTTTTACCGCTCTGTATCGCAAAACACCTCCTTTAGAAGGGAGAGAATATCAAAAAAATCCTATCCTCTCCCTATTAAACAGCCCGATTTTTTGGTAAATTTACACCAATTTTTTTCACTGTAAAAAAACAACCCCAATTTAATTACTCAGATAAGCGGAAAATTATGTTTAAAAAAATTCGTGGTCTTTTTTCTAATGACCTCTCTATTGATTTAGGTACAGCTAATACTCTCATTTACGTTAAAGGTCAGGGCATTGTGCTTGATGAACCTTCTGTAGTAGCAATTCGTCAAGATCGTGTCGGTTCGCTAAAAAGCATTGCTGCTGTCGGTCACGAAGCAAAATTGATGATCGGTAGAACACCAAAAAGTATTAGTGCCATTCGCCCTATGAAAGATGGTGTGATTGCCGACTTCTTTGTAACCGAAAAAATGTTGCAATATTTCATTAAGCAAGTTCACCGTAATAACTTTATGCGTCCAAGCCCACGTGTGCTTGTTTGCGTGCCTGCCGGCGCCACCCAAGTGGAACGCCGTGCAATTAAAGAATCAGCCTATGGCGCCGGAGCTCGTGAAGTGCATTTAATCGAAGAACCAATGGCGGCAGCAATCGGTGCCAAACTGCCTGTTTCTGAAGCGACAGGTTCAATGGTAATCGATATTGGTGGCGGTACAACCGAAGTTGCCGTGATTTCATTAAATGGTGTGGTCTATTCCTCTTCTGTTCGTATTGGTGGTGACCGGTTTGATGACTCGATTATCAATTATGTCCGCCGTACTTTCGGTTCATCTATCGGTGAAATCACCGCAGAAAAAATTAAGAAAGAACTTGCTACCGCTTACATTGCCGAAGGTGATGAAATTTTAGAAATGGAAGTGCAGGGTAATAATCTTGCAGAAGGTGCGCCAAGAACCTTTACGTTAAACACTCACGATGTATTAGAAGCTATACAACAACCGCTTGATGGTATTGTGCGTGCAGTACGCACTGCTCTTGAGCAATGTCCGCCGGAATTAGCTGCTGATATTTTTGAGCGTGGAATGGTGCTTACCGGTGGTGGTGCATTAATGAAAAACATTGATATTCTATTGGCAAAAGAATCTGGTGTGCCGGTTATCGTAGCAGATGATCCATTAACTTGCGTTGCTCGCGGTGGCGGTGAAGCATTAGAAATGATCGATAAACTCGGCGGCGATATTTTCAGCGACGATTAATTTTTAAATCATTCATTTAGCGTGGCTTAGCAATAAGCTACGCTATTTTTAGCTTTCACAGTATGAAACCAATTTTTTCAAAATCCCCTTCTCTTGGTGTTCGATTAGTTTTTGCAACCCTATTATCGGTTATTTTAATGTTTTCCGACGGGCAAACACGTAATCTATTGCAGCTCCGCAGTTTATTGGAAACGGCGGTGAGTTGGATCTATTATTTAGCCAATACGCCACGTTCTTTATTGGACGGTGTTTCTGATAATTTGGTGGATACCAACACCTTGCAAATTGAAAACAAAGTCTTAAAAGATCAACTGTTGGAAAAAAATGCCGATCTGTTATTGCTTGATCAATTAAAAGTAGAAAATCAACGGCTACGCTTGTTATTAAATTCACCGCTACGCCACGATGAATATAAAAAAATTGCTGAAGTGCTTACGGCGGAAACCGATCCTTATCGTCAGCAGGTAGTGATTAATCGTGGTGAAAAAGATGGTGCTTATGTCGGACAACCTGTTATTGATGAAAAAGGGGTGGTCGGGCAAATTATCTCTGTCGGACAAAATACCAGTCGCATTTTGCTCATTTCCGATGTAACTCATTCCATTCCGCTACAAGTGCTACGTTCCGATATTCGTGTTATCGCCAGCGGTACCGGTCGTGCAGACGAATTGGTTTTAGATAATGTATCCCGTTCAGCCGACATTGAAAAAGGTGATTTATTAGTCACTTCTGGTTTAGGGCACCGTTTTCCGGAGGGCTATCCGGTTGCGATTGTTGAATCGGTATCCCGAGAAGGCAATAACTATTTTGCGACAGTAGTCGCCAAGCCGCTCGCCTCATTGGAGCGTTTACGTTACTTGTTACTATTGTGGCCAACCAACGAAGATATCAAACGTTT
Organism: Gallibacterium sp. ZY190522; assembly: GCF_054166015.1. NCBI lineage: Bacteria > Pseudomonadati > Pseudomonadota > Gammaproteobacteria > Pasteurellales > Pasteurellaceae > Gallibacterium > Gallibacterium sp. ZY190522. The sequence continues at coordinate 469,486 of NZ_CM135118.1, read as the reverse complement.
ACACAACTCACCGAATCAAATTAAAGAGGTGGTTAAACAGCGGTTATCATCCTCTCAAGAAATTTACGACCTCAGAAATAGAGCAAACAATGGTGATAATACTGTTCCGTCTTTAGAAAACCGTCAGCTACCGCCTGCTAAAGAAAAAATAGAAGAAGAATAAAAGGAATCTTTATGAAAGCAAATGTGTTATTTCAATGGCTGATGATCGCCTTTACTTTCGTTATCGCTTTTGTATTAGAAATTATGCCTTGGCCGGCAGAATTTAGAGGCTATCGTCCGGCGTGGGTGGTTTTGGTTTTGCTTTATTGGGTAATGGCTATTCCGAATCGAGTCAATATCGGCATCGCCTTTTTAATCGGCTTAGTTTGGGATCTCATTTTAGGCTCAATTTTGGGTATCCATACCTTAATTTTATCCATTTTTGCCTATCTGATTGCCGTTAACTCGATGATTTTACGCAATCTCTCTTTGTGGCAACAAAGCCTATTGGTCATTTTGTTCGTTTTTCTAATCCGTTGCAGTATCTTCTTGTTGGCACTGTTTTTACACAGCGCGGTATTCGATTCGCAAGAATTTATTGGCGCAGTTTTAAGTGGTATTTTATGGCCTTGGTTATTCCTGATCTTAAGAGGATTACGCCGCAAACTGGCACTACGTTAATCAGAGCCGGTGACCGGAGGCAACGCAGTGATAATGGCTTTCACCAGCGTTGCCAACGGAATGGCAAAGAACACGCCCCAAAAGCCCCACAAACCGCCAAAAAAGATAACCGATACAATAATCACCAATGGATGCAAATTAACCGCTTCCGAGAACAGCAACGGCACTAATAAATTACCATCCAAAATTTGGGTAATGGTATAAACCAGCATTAAATAACCGAACGTTGCTGACCAACCGAACTGAAACAGTGCCACCAACGCCAACGGAATTGTCACCAAGACAGCGCCGACATAAGGCACTAACACCGATAAACCAATCGCTACCGCCAGCAATAAAGAGTAATTCAGTTTGAAAATCAGGAAAGTAACATAACTGACCGCTGTTACCACCACAATTTCAACAACCTTACCGCGAATATAATTGGCAATCTGCTGTTTCATTTCATCCCACACCTGATTTACTAATTGGCGATTTTTAGGCAGAAAACGGCTCACACCGGAAATCAGATAGTTTTTATCTTTCAATAAAAAGAAAACCATCAACGGCACCAAAAAGGCATAGATGCCCAACGTGACCAAACTGACAATAGAAGTTAAAGAATAACGCAATGCCGATTCACCGAAACCGAGAATTTTCTCACGTAAACCATTAAAAACGGTATCAATCATTGCGTAATCCACATACTCAGGATAATTTTCCGGCAACGAAAGCACCCATTGATGCAACTGATTGCTCATTGTCGGCAGATCTTTCAATAGGTTTACGGTTTGATTCCAAAGGGTCGGAATCATCACAATAAAGACAAACAGCACTGCAGCGATAAAACCGCCCAGCACCAATGCTAAAGCCAATAAATGCGGAAATTTAAATCTTGTCGTCAGATACTGAATCGGTAATTCCAATAGGTATGCCAACACAATCGCAATCAATAACGGTGTGAAAAGATCGCTAAAAAAATAAAACCCGACACAAACTATCAACAACAGACTGAACAGTCCAGCCGCTTGAGGGTCACTAAAACGGCGTCGGTACCACTCTTTAAATACAGCCAACATACCCCTACTCCTTAATCAAAAACCCTTAGATTATAAGCAAGTTATTTACTTGAATAAAGGGAGAAACTATACTATGCGCACCTTTTTATTGGCTATATAAGGAAGCACGAATGAGTAAAACAGCAGAAAATCAAACTTACCCTCTCTACCAAAACAGCTGGGTGGTACGCCAGAGCGATCCGGGTGAAGAAGGGGCGAGAAACCATTTATTTGAAACCGTTTATGTACAACTGGATGCACACTATAACGGCACCGCACTTAGCTTTCACTTTAGCCGTAAAGTAGAAGATAAAGTTGAATTTTCTCAACAGTTTAATGATTTAGAAACACTGTTTAAATTCTTAGGCGAATCACTCGATCCGGTTTCTTTAGGTTTGCTAGGGGTAAAAATCGGCGAATTGAATGCCCAATTAGGCAAATAATTTATAAATGGAGTTGCTCTTTAACGAACGGAATAGTTAATTTGCGTTGTGCCTGTAACGAAGCCTTATCTAACTTCTCAAGCACAGAAAAAAGGTAGGTTAAATCACGATCCAAACGGTTCAATAAAAATTTTGCCACTTCATCGGGCAATTCCAATCCTTGTTTACGAGCCGCCTGTTGCAAAACAGCGGCTTTTTTATCATCCGAAAGTTCCGCCAACTGATAAGTTTCCCCCCAGCTTAAACGGGAACGCAAATCGGGCAATTTAATCGGTAACTGTTGCGGCGGCTGATCGGCACTCATCAATAACAAGGTTTTGCCGGTTTCTTTAATACGATTAAACAGATCAAAAATCGCCACTTCCCATTCATCATTGCCGGCAATCGCCCCCAAATCATCAAGACAGACCAAATCCAGCTCTTCCAATTCTTCTAAAATTTCCGGTGAAAAATAGTGGGTTTTGGTCAAAGGGATATAAATTGCGCTACGTTCCTGTTGCAGAAACAAATTATTAGCGGCTTTCAACACGTGCGTTTTACCGCTGCTCTTCGCTCCCCAAATATAGAAAAAATTTTGTTGCAGATGAGCAAAATTCTCAAACAGCGAATTACATAACAACTGATTGCTGTCTGCATCAAAATTATCAAATGTTTCAGGATCAAATTCGTAAATCGGTAAAATGTATTGATATTGCAAACAAATACCTAAAATAGCCGGCAAAAAATTGGTTATAAGAATAAAGAAAAAAGACGGATTGAGCAAGCACTCAAACCGCCTGTTTTGATGATTTAGCGATTAATTTTCTGTTTTTTGTGCTTTCGGCAAAATTAAGTTCAACAAAATCGCCACAATCGCACAGAGGCTAATTCCTTTTAATGACACTTCGCCGAAATTGACAAACATTCCGCCGATACCGAATGTCATTACCACAGAAATAATACAAAGGTTTCGAGATTCTGTCACATCCACTTTGCCGCGAATTAAGGTGCTCATCCCGACTACAGCAATCGAACCGAATACCAACATCATAATGCCGCCCATTACGATAGTTGGAATAGTGGATAAAAATGCCCCGACTTTACCACAAAACGAAATGGCAATCGCCCAAACTGCTGCCCACGTCATAATGGTCGGGTTGAAATTCTTCGTCAACATCACCGCACCGGTCACTTCTGCATAAGTGGTATTCGGCGGTCCACCCAAGAATGATGCCGCTGAAGTTGCCACACCGTCACCAAGCAAGGTGCGATGCAATCCCGGTTTTTGTAAGAAATCTTTTCCGGTTACCGAACTGATCGCCATAATTCCGCCAACGTGTTCAACCGCCGGAGCAATCGCAATCGGTAACAGATAAAGGATCGCTTCTAACTTAAACTCCGGTGTAGTGATAGTCGGCAAACTAAACCAAGGTGCATCATAAACCGGTTGTAAATTAATTAACCCCATAAAGGCACAAACAATGTAACCCGCTGCAATTCCGAACATAATCGGAATTAATTTCATAATGCCTTTGGCAAAAACCGCCACACATAAAGTCGTCAACAACGTAATCATTGACACCAAAATCGCCTGATCATAGCTGTAATTACTGTTCTTGCCCAATGCCATATCTACTGCAACCGGTGCAAGCCCCATTCCGATAATAATAATTACAGGGCCAACCACTACAGGCGGAAACACTTTTTGCAAAGCTTCAACACCTTTCACTTTAACCAATGCACTTAACGCCACATACACCAATCCGGCACAGGTTAAGCCGCCAAGTGTAACCGGCAAGCCCCAAGTAGCGATACCGTATTGAATCGGCGCAATAAAGGCAAAAGACGATGCTAAGAAAATCGGCACTTGGCGTTTAGTACATAATTGAAACAACAGCGTACCAACACCAGCAGTTAATAATGCCGTATTGCTATCCAATCCGGTAATTAGTGGCACTAACACTAACGCACCGAAAGCAACAAATAACATTTGCAGACCAACAAACGCCTGCTTCACTTTACTTTCAGAAATTTGAGATTGAGTATCTTGACTCATAAAATAGTTTCACCTCTCTGGATAAATTAACTAAAAAAGATTTTCAATACTGCTTGACTATTTAGTACCAAATATCTTATCGCCAGCATCCCCTAAACCGGGAATGATATAACCGTTTTCATTCAAATGATCATCGATAGATGCGGTATAAAGTTCTACATCCGGATGTGCATTCTGTAACGCACGAATACCTTCTGGTGCTGCTACTAACACCAATACTTTAATTTTTGGACATTGTGCCTTTTTCAATAAATCAATAGTTGCAATCATTGACCCACCAGTTGCCAGCATTGGATCGACAATAATCGCCAAACGCTCCTCCATATCTGGCGCCAATTTTTGGAAATAAGGCACTGGTTCTAAAGTTTCTTCATTACGATACATTCCAACAACACTGATTCTCGCACTTGGAATATGTTCTAAAACGCCTTCCATCATTCCAAGACCGGCACGTAAAATCGGCACAACTGTCACTTTCTTGCCTTTAATACGATCCACTTGCACCGGACCACACCAACCTTCAATCGTTACCACTTCAGTTTCTAAATCAGCGGTTGCTTCATAAGTTAATAAACTACCCACTTCTGTTGCCAATTCACGAAATTGTTTAGTACTGACATCAGCCGCACGCATTAAACCGAGTTTATGCTTTACAAGCGGATGTTTCACTTCAACGATCTTCATTTTGCTGTCCTCTAAAAATTTAAAAAAATCGCACGATTTTATACTTTCACACCGAAAATAGCCAGCGAATAACGGAAAAATATGATAATAACCTAATCTAACTCAAAATATTTCTCTGTTCCCCTATTGATTAATATCGCAAACGATTGCGTAATCGTGGTACAATCTGCGCCCGAAATCATCTATAAACTCTGCAAAGGAGCAAAAGTGGACAAACAAACTTTAAGTTACAAAGATGCTGGTGTCGATATTAATGCCGGTAATGAATTAGTTGATCGTATCAAACCTCACGTTAAACGCACTCGTCGCCCTGAAGTGATTGGCGGATTGGGCGGTTTTGGCGCATTGTGTGCTATTCCTGCCAAATATAAAGAGCCGATTTTGGTGTCCGGAACAGACGGTGTCGGCACAAAATTACGTTTAGCGATTGATCTGCACAAACATAATTCTATCGGTATCGACTTGGTTGCGATGTGTGTCAATGACTTAATTGTTCAAGGTGCTGAGCCGCTTTTCTTCCTTGATTACTACGCCACCGGCAAATTGGATGTCGATGTTGCCAGTGATGTGATCAAAGGTATTGCCGATGGTTGTGAACAATCCGGTTGTGCATTAATCGGCGGTGAAACTGCCGAAATGCCGGGAATGTATCACGCTAACGATTATGACCTTGCCGGTTTCTGTGTCGGTGTAGTAGAAAAAAATGAAATTATTGACGGCAGCGAAGTTCGTGTCGGTGATGAATTAATTGCATTAGCCTCTTCCGGTCCGCACTCCAACGGTTACTCCTTGATTCGTAAAATTCTTGAAGTCGCAAAGGTTTCCGCCGCCGAAACACTTTTAGAAGGAAAACCGTTAGCGGAACATCTGCTCGCACCGACCAAAATTTATGTGAAATCTATTTTGCAATTAATTAAACGTGTGGATGTGCACGCCATTGCCCACTTGACCGGTGGCGGCTTCTGGGAAAACATTCCGCGCGTTTTGCCGGATCACGTTCGTGCCGTAATTAATGAACAGAGCTGGCAATGGCCGGCAATCTTCAAATGGTTACAACAAAACGGTAATGTCGATACTCACGAAATGTATCGCACCTTCAACTGTGGTGTCGGAATGGTGATTGCTTTGCCTCAGGAAGATGTTGAAACTGCACTTGCTCTGCTCGCACAAACCGGCGAAAAAGCGTGGGTTATCGGGCAAATTGAACACCTTGATGAACAAGACAAAAAACAGGTAATTATCCGCTAATGTCATCAAATAAAAAAAGAATTGCCGTTCTGATTTCAGGCGAAGGACAAACATTACAGGCGATTATCAACGCCTGTAATGCCGGTAAACTTAATGCCGATATTGTTACCGTAATCAGCAATAAAGCGGATGTTTATGGTCTGCAACGTGCTAAAAACGCCAATATTCCGACGCATACTTTTTTACGTAAATCTTATGCTGATAATCAACAAATGGATATGGCGATTGCCGATATTTTGGAACAATATCAAGTTGATCTGATTGTGCTTGCCGGTTATATGAAAATTTTAACAGCCACTTTCACACAACGTTTTGAAGGAAAAATTCTCAATATTCATCCTTCCCTGTTGCCTAAATATCCCGGTTTACACACCTATCAACGTGCATTGGAAAATCACGACAGTGAACACGGTTTCAGTATTCATTTTGTCAATGAAGAGATGGACGGCGGTCAGGTAGTGTTTCAGTGCAAAGTGCCGATTTTGGCGACAGATGATGAAGATTCGCTCTGCAATCGAGTCAAACAGTATGAACAGCGTTATTATCCGCAAGTGATTTCTTGGTTTGTCGATGGTCGTCTTAGCTATCACTCCGAAGCCTATTTTGACGATAAACCATTGACTTCACCTATTGTTGAATATCAGGAATAACAGATCACACAGTTGCTAATAATATTTTCTAAGATTATTAGCAACTTTCTAAAAAGGTACTATGACCCCAATCTGTTCAAAACAATTTCTACTGCATAAGCATCGGCGGTAGATACTTCCAATTCAATAGATTCTGCCGATTTTGTGCTGCTCAATTTTACTTGCTCGCCTAAACAAAAATAGTTAATTAACTCAGCATAAGGAATAGAAAAACTTCTCTCTATTGAGGAAAAGACAACTCTTTGATTAGTGATCACCAAGTCACCCCAAGCTTTGGTCGTTTGCGTTTCTTTTTCAAGTCTACCGTTTGTGTACCCCGATCCAACACCGACACCTATTTTTGATTCCGAACCAAGTCCCATACCAATAAAGCCACTTGTTGTATTTCCACGTAATACATAAGAAATATCTTTTCCTATCCATTGCGCAGTGACTTCAAGGTACACCACTTCGCCCGGATTTTTAAAAAAAGAGGCAACACTATAAACGGATTTCAAATCTTTATTACGTAAATTATAATTTCGTGAAAGATCATCCAAAACCCGATAACATTCTGTACTCTCACTTCGTTTTAATTTCACTGCATCAAAAGCATTTTTCAACCGAGAAATGGTAGATGAATTCACAATAAAATAATCCGTAGATTTAACCAGTGATTTACACGCCTCTTCAGCGTATTTTATTCGCTCCCTATCCGATAATAAGGTTAAACCTTGATAATGAAACTTCTTCAGATCATTACGTAATTTTTCATCCATATATGAAGCTTGTCTAAATTGTTTCAGTAACTGAAGAAGTTGATTGCGCAATTCTTGCTTTTTCTGTTCTTCTTTTATTGCATCTTTAATCGATTTCCACCACTTTCTCAAAATACTATTGATCTGAAAAAATACTTTATTTTTCTCTTTATCAGTCATCTTAGTTTGAGATATTGTCTTCTCGACAATAGTGTCTGTTTCCGCCTGTTTCTCTTCTTCAGGTATACTTTTTCTTTTCAAGCCGACTAATATAAAACAGACAATAAAGATTGCCAGTAATATCAACGAACTTTGCTGTTGTCCCGGCTTTTCATTAGGAATAGCAGTGATACCGGCACCGATAAAAAAACCTAATATAGACAAAATAAGAATCTGCCATCTAGCAAAAAATTTATTCCTAAAAATTAATACTTTAGGTCGAATTAAACCAATAACTCCGGCAATAATAAAAAATAAACTTAATAAAACACCGAAAATTTGCATAAATTATCCTTACTCTGCCATATAGCAACATAAAGCATTTTTCTAACACGCTTTATCACCAGAACAATTTAAATAAGCTTAAAATTTTCAGCTATCCCCCAAATTATCGAGAGGATAGCCAAAACTCACTTACCCCTTTTGGCTCAAATGTTTGCGCATTCTTAGGTTGATCATCTCAACACAAACCGAGAAGCCCATAGCGAAATAAATATAACCTTTCGGAATATGGAACGACAAACCTTCACCAATTAAAGACACACCGATCAAAATTAAGAACGACAATGCCAAAATTTTTAATGTCGGATGTTCTTCCACAAAATCGCCAATCGGTTTTGCCGCAATCATCATCACACCGACCGCTAAAATAATCGCCAAAATCATCACTTCGACATCATTCGCCATTCCCACCGCAGTAATCACCGAATCAAGTGAGAACACAATATCAAGCAACGCAATCTGAATTAACACCCCGATAAAATTCACTTTTTTCGCCGGTTTCTCTTCTGTGCTGACACTCTCTTCCATATTATGATGAATTTCCAGCGTACTCTTCACCAACAGGAACAGACCGCCAATCAATAAAATCAAATCACGTCCGGAAATCTCATATCCTGATACTGAAAAAAGCGGCTCGGTTAAACGCATAATCCACGCCAATGACAACAATAACAGAATACGCGTTCCCATTGCCAAGCCCAAACCTAAAATCCGTCCGGATTGACGCTGATGCGCCGGCAAACGCCCCACCAAAATACTGATAAAAATAATGTTATCAATACCTAATACAATTTCTAACGCCGTTAAGGTAAAAAGAGCAACCCACGCTTCCGGGCTGCTGATCCACTCCAACATAAATGCTCCAAATTCAAAGTTAATCAAATGCTCGCCATTCTATTTAACAATGACGAGTGCGATACTATAAAAGCTAACGCGGTGAAAGGGAATAGCCGTTATTCTGAAAATTACGCAAAATCTTGGCAGTAAAATTTTTTCGCAAATAAAAACCTAGCGGCAAGGTATCAATAACCTGCCCCTGTTGCCCGATCGCTTTGGTAAGTGCCCGATTGTTATTCCCTTTCGGACGCAACTGCATTACCTCCCCTATACGCGCATTGATTTTCTTTACATCTCCTAACACAATTAAATCCATTAACTCCTCCCAATCCTGTTTTAACTGTGCCTCCTCTTCCGCACTCGGTTGCCATAAAATCGGCTGCCCGACACGCCGTTGCGCCAATGGAATCGTGCGCTCGCCTTCGATCGGTATCCACAACACTTTTGACAATTTATAACGCACGTGCGAACACTCCCAAACAATGCCGTTGTTATCAATCAACGGTGCCAAACTGACGAACGTTGTTTCCAACGGTTCACCGAAACGATTGATCGGCACAGTTTTCAATTCAATACCAAGATGAGCAAAATCCTGTTCCGGTTTACTGCCGGCAGACGCACCCAAAGCGCACTCAATTAAATTTCCGACCCAACCCTTATCTCGTCGTAAATCTTGTGGCACAACAATCTGCAACTGTGCAGCAATATCGGCAAACGTTCTGCCGGCGAGTTGATAAGCTCGCTGCATTAATTGTGATTCAGTAATTGGGGCGTTCAAAATGACTCCTTATCGATTGATTAAAAAATAAACTCAAGTTTTCCAATTTTCTATTTTTTAGGCAATTATTTTTAAACTAATGATTTATCAATAAATTTATTTTTGCCACTGTTTAAAAAAACAACGCCGTTTTAATTATACGCATAATTCCTGCCATTCAATCACAATTTTATCCACAGTTTCTCTGAATAACTCACAATATGGATAAAAAAACAGTATTGATTTTTTTAAATTTAACAGCTTTCTAAAACTTTTCCGACAAACCGATCCAGTTTATAGCAATGACAATGGCTGATTTTATAAAAATTTAGACAAAATCTCAAAAACCGCCACCGCAAAAAATCCATTTAAAATCAAATAGAAAAAACAGATATCCACCGCATTTCACAAATTTGTCTAAAAATTTCCACAAAGTTATCCACAGAAGTTCATTTTATTACGACTAAATAGAAAGTTATAGCCAAGCAAATGAACAAAATCTCTGTTGTTATACAATTTAATACAAACAGTGATGATAATTTTTTTATGCCAATTTAAAAATTTTTCTTGCTTTTTATTACCACACCTTATAATTTTTTAGAAATTGTTATATTTGTTAATCATTTTGGAAAGGGTGATGTAATGTTACGAAAGTTTTATTATTGCTTTTTCTTATATAGCTTACCGCTGATGGCTTATGCTGCGGCGTCCACAGCCACAACGCAACAACCCTTTCCTCAAAACACACTGGAACAGCGGAAAATAGATGCGCAACAGCAACAACGCCAACAACAGCAGCAAAGCAATCGCCAAGCCGACTTTACTCACCATCGTGAAGTGAATGTTGATACCGCCACCGGCTCGGCACAGCCTTTCCCCGAAGAATCCCCTTGCTTTCCCATTTCAAACATCTATTTCACGACCTTTTCACCACAACAACGTGCTATTGATCAACTCACTGCAGCAGATCTAAACACCGAATTTGATTGGGCATTATGGACAATTTACCGCGCTAAAGATTTGACTTTGCCACACTGTTTTGGTGCACAAGGGATTAATGAACTGATTAAACGCTTACAAAATGCCATCATTGCGAAAGGTTATGTCACCACACGTGTCTTGGCGCAACCGCAGGATTTGCGGCAAGGACGTTTGGTGTTGACGGTGATCCCCGGCAAACTCCGACAGATTGTCGTGCGCGATCACAGTGAAATCGCGAAAGTGCATAAAGGCACTGTCTGGTTTGCCTTGCCGCTGACACAAGGTGATTTGTTGAATATTCGTGACATTGAGCAAGGTTTAGAAAACTTAAAACGTCCGCCGCACGTTGAAGCGAATATGCAGATTGTGCCGGCTGATGGGTCGCAGTCCTTACCGGGTGAAAGTGATTTGTTGATCGATTTTAAACAAGCCTTTCCCTATCGTTTAGCATTATCTTTGGATGATAGTGGCAGCAAAGCTACCGGTCGATTACAAGCAGGTGCCACGGTATCAATTGAAAACTTGCTATCCCTGAATGATATTTTTTATGGCGCATTCACACACAGCATCTCACGTGACAGTGATGACCCGGGGCGACACGGCAGTCACAGCCTCAGCCTTTATTATGCCATTCCTTACAAAGCGTGGTTACTCAGCTTTTCATCGACGCAAAACCGTTACTACCAAACCATTTTTGGCGCTTTTACTAATTATGAATATGCCGGTCGCAGTGAAAGCACACAAATTGGGCTGTCACGACTTTTATATCGTGACAGCACTCGAAAAACCACGTTTGAAGCCAGCCTTTGGCATCGTGAAAGTGCCAATTTTATTGATAATGCGGAAATTGAGATTCAACGTCGCCGAATGGCAGGCTGGCAATTGGGTTTATCTCATCGTGAGTATGTAGGCAGCGCAACTTTAGACCTTCATTTCCATTATAAACAAGGCACCGGCGCATATCATTCTCTGCCAGCACCAGAGGAGCAATTTGGTGAAGGAAGCTCCCGTCCAACCATTATGACTGCTTCACTCAGTTTTAGACAGCCTTTTATGATTGGTCAACAACCATTCCAGTTCAATACATCATGGCAAGCACAATGGAATAAAACACCATTAATTTTACAAGATATGTTTAGTATTGGTGGTCGCTATACCGTACGTGGATTTGATGGTGAACTTACTCTGACTGGAGAACGAGGTTGGGTATGGCGCAATGAATTAGGCTGGAATATCGCTAATAAAGGACACGAACTTTATCTTGCATTAGATGGTGGTCATGTCAGTGGTAACTACACGACAGAACTGCTTGGTCAAAATATGTTAGGCGGTGCGATTGGATTACGAGGAAATTTATGGGGGCTCACTTATGACTATTTTGTGGGGATACCCTTGCATAAGCCGACAGGTTTTAAAACATCGCACATGACTACAGATTTCAATTTAAGTTATCAATTCTAAGCGAAGCGTTGAGGGGTAAATTATGAATAAACATCTTTATCGCATTATCTTTAGTAAAAGATTACAACGTTTAGTCGTGGTTTCTGAAATTGCAACGCGTGAAGGTAAAGCCAAACATCAAGGTCGACATTGCTCTTCCGCTTCGCTTAGTCAACGCCCTCACTGGAAATTACCAGCCTTAACCATCGGGTTATATAGTCTTTTAGGCTTTTTCTATTTGACTTCCGCACACGCAGACGAATTACAAATCCGAGCAGACAATACTGCACCCAAAAACCAACAACCGATAGTATTACAAACCGCCAACGGCTTGCCACAAGTCAATATTCAAACACCAAACGATAAAGGGTTATCGCATAATAAATACCAACAATTTGATGTGGCACAAAAAGGAGCGATTCTCAATAACAGCCGTAAAAATACGCAAACAGAACAAGGCGGCTGGGTACAGGCAAATCCTTACTTGGTGGGTGGTGAAGCGAAAGTCATTTTAAATGAAATTAATGCCAAAAAGCCAAGCCAATTAAAAGGCTATATTGAAGTAGCAGGCAAAAAAGCGGATGTAATTATTGCCAACCCAAGTGGGATTCATTGCGAAGGCTGTGGCATTATTAATGCCGGACTCAGCACGTTAACCACTGGCGAGGTGCAGATTGAAAATGGAGAAGTGAAAAGCTATCGTGTAGAGAAAGGTTCGGTCACCGTTTCAGGTCGAGGATTCGATAGTAGCCGTCAAGATTACACCGATATTATTGCCAAAGAAGTTAAGGTAAATGCCGGCATTTGGGCAAATGAACTCAAGGTAACAACGGGACAAAATCAGGTTTCTGCCAACAATGACAGTATTCAAGTTATCCGTGCTGGTGAAGCAAACCAACCTGTAGGCTATGCCGTCGATGTCGCTGAATTAGGCGGAATGTATGCCAATAAAATTCATCTTATTGGCACAGAAAATGGTTTAGGCGTTCGCAATGCAGGGCATATTGGCGCTTCTGTAGGTGAAGTCAAAATTACTACCGAAGGGCAATTAGTCAATACAGGCTATCTCGGAGCCAAACAAGATATTACCTTACAAAGCCAACAGCAGATAGCAAATCAGCCTGCTGGCGTGATATATAGCCAGCAAGGCAATCTGCAAGCAACGAGTAAACAGAACGGTATTCAACAACAAGGTAGTTTGATTGCCAAAGGCAAAGCACAAGGGAAAGGCAATATTACCTTAAAAGCCAAAGAAACGATAAGTCAATCTGGTGAGAGTTTGGCAGAGGGGAATATTACTTATCAAGCACAGAATATTGAAACTTCAATTGACTCCGTTCTCGCTGCAGGTGTACAGTTTACACCAACGGCAACAACAGAAGAAAAAACAATTAATACACATAGCGAACAAGGACAAACACTTCATCTTATTGCTGACCGACATACGATTGTACACGGACAAAATCTTGCCTCTGATCTTATTCAAGTTGAAGCGGCAGAAATAGATTTATCTCAAAGTCAAACGAGCGCCAATCACCTTACTTTACTTGCTAGACAGGGAGATATTTACCTTGCTAATAGTGAAATTTTAATTGATCAAACGGCTACCTTACGTACCCCTACTGCCCTTGTCACACCAAATGCTCAATTACAAGCCCAGCATTTTATCGTACAAGCAAACGCACTTAACAATCAACAAGGCTATTGGCAACAAACTGGCAACAATCTCCTTGATTTACAACTTGTACAAGGGATCAATAATCAACAGGGGGTATTACGTACCTTAGGCGATTTTCGCTATCAAGGTGGTGACTTTGATAATCAACAAGGCGTAGTAACCACACCGCAGTCCTTGTTTATCAATACACAGCAACAGACCTTTAATAATCAATCAGGGTTAGTCTCTGCACAACAAGATACTCAACTTATCACTGCTACCTTAAATAACCAACAAGGTGTAATACAAAGCCAACACAATTTCAATCTCACTGCACCTACGTTAAATAATCAACAGCAAGGCAAACTATTAGCTGTTGAACAGATCAAGATTACTGCACAACAACTTGATAATCAAACTGGACTTATCCAGTCTAATCAAGCAAATATTACCAGCCAACAACTTGACAATCGTGCTGGAACTATCAAAGCAAACCAAGCTGACATCGCCGCCCAACAACAATTAGATAACCAAGCACTAAGTCAAACAGGATCGTTAATCCAAGCAGCTACTCTACGCATTACCACCCCATTACTGTTAAACCAACAAACCAAAGCACAAAATGAAACACCAACACAAGGTTTAATTGCGAATACTTTGGAGATTAAAACCGATCAATGGTTTAACCAATCTGGTGGTGCTTATGTGAGTCAGGCACTCAATGCCGCAGTGGCTAAGTTACTCAATAACCAACAAGGTGAGTTGTTGTCATTAAATAGCCTAAAAGTAAAAGGTAATCAGCTACAACTAGACAACCAGCAAGGTGTAATAGAGAGTTATGGCAATTTAACCTTAGACTTAAAACAGTGGGAAAACATCGGGCAGGTAAAAAGTGCTGCTAATGCGAAACTCTCAATTCATAATGACTTCCGTTTAGATACGCCAATTACCGTCGATGGAAAATTGACTTTAAAAGTAGATAACCATTTTTCGAATCAGACACAACTCGTTACAGGAAAAGGGTTAACGATCGAGGCAAAATCCATTGAAAATCCAATCCAAAGTGAATTAAGTTCCCAAAAAACACTGTTAAAAACCGAGTATTTGCTTAATCGCGGTTTAATTGATGGCGTCAAAAATATTATTTTTGCTAATCAATTAGATAATCTTGGCAGTGGTAGAATTTATGGTGATCAGCTCGCCATTCAAGCTCATACATTAAATAACTTACCTGAACAAGATCAAGCAGCTACCTTAGCCGCACGCGAACGCTTAGATCTCGGTGTAGGTACCCTAACTAACTACGATCATGCTCTGATTTTAAGTCAAGGTAATCTCTATATTGGTGGTACGTTGGATGATCGTTATCATGCCACTGGTCAAGCCACGTTTGTGGATAATGGTAGTGCCACAATTGAAGCGTTGGGCAGTGGTAACATTAATACCCAACGCTTATGGAATCATGATCGACACTTGCGCTTAGGCATTCATACCGATAAAGAGCATTTTAAAGAATACGCACAAAATAATGATAGTCAGCGTTATCGTGATGGTGTAGAAGGTGAACTAGATTGGACAAGAAAAAGCAGAAAAGCGTGGTTTGCCTTTTATGATGGCAGACGTAGTCCTTCCCAAAATGATTGGTTTGGTTGGGAATATATCAGAACAACGGATACTACTACAATCGAACATCGCGACCCCGCGAAAATTCTGATTGCCGGCAATCTTTCACTTAATGGTGATCAACTTCACAACCAATATAGCCAAATTTTAGTGGGTAAAACATTAACCTTAGGAGAACAACGATTTAGAAAAAATACTAAAAATGAAACCCTAACAGCCAATCATGTTCAATTAATCAATGAAGATTTAATTGGTGAGATCCATCGCCGAGACGATGGTCAGAGTTTTATGATGGTTGCTTATAAAGACAAGAATCCTATCAGACCTCGTTATGGACATCGTTCAGAGAATTATCAGGATTATCATCATACTCATCCGATCGAATATTTTAACTTTAAGATTGTAGATAACACGATTGGACAGGCTATTCAACCAACAGGAACAGCAATTCGTCAGCAAACTACCGCACAACAAGCTACATTAAACAATTTACAAGTTGATTTAAGCCAAAGTACACCATTGAGTGCGGTACCACATGTACGTGCAGTATTACCAAATCAATTACTGCCTCAAGCGAGTTTATATCGTTTAAATCTTGCCACTAACAGTCATGTATTAGTGGAAACTGACCCACGCTTTACAAATAAACGCCAATGGCTAAGTTCTGATTATATGTTTAATGCCTTACGAGCCGATCCGCAAACGATGCTCAAACGTTTAGGTGATGGTTATTACGAACAACGTTTAGTGAATGAACAGATTAATCAATTGACGGGGCAACGTTTCTTAGGTAATTACACTTCGGATTATCAACAATACAAAGCATTGATGGATGCCGGTATTCGTTATGCACAACGTTATCAGCTAATTCCGGGTGTTGCGCTTAGCGCTGCACAAATGCAGGAATTAACCGAAGATATGGTATGGCTTGCGCCTCAGACCGTCACCTTAAAGGACGGTACTCAAGTTCAAGTGCTTGTTCCACAAGTTTATCTGGTAAAACGTGATGTCGATATTCAGCCAACAGGTGCAATTATTTCAGCCAAAGAAATTGATATAGCGATGGATGGAATAGTGAAAAATAGTGGGTTGATTGCAGGACATCATTTAACACAAATGTCGGCACAAAACTTAGAGAATTACGGTAATATCATTGCCGATCAATTGAATTTCAACATCACTCATCGTTTCTACCAACAAGGTGGAACGTTAGCTGCCAATCGCCTCAATTTAGCCGCCAATACTATCCTGATTGAAAGTCGTTTTAGTGAAAATCAAGACACTGGCAGTTTTTATCGTCGCCAACTTGATCAACAAGCACAACTGAATGTCAAAAATGATTTAACCATTACCACACAAGATGATGCGCAATTTAATGCGGTCAAAATAAACACTGACAATGCAACATTTTATATCGGCGGTAATTTGACATTAGGTACCCAAGCAGAAATCAATAAAGAACATTATGTTATGGATGCCGACAATTACTGGAAGCTCGATCAACATAATGATATTGCAACCACATTGACAGCAAAAGGCAATACTACCTTTCTCGCCCAAAAGGATATTAATTTACGTGGCACTCAGATTGATACGAAAAAGGATCTTACTCTGGCTAGTCAACAAGGTAATATCAATGTCTATGCAGCACGAAAACAAGAGCAACTCTCTTCAGGCATTAAACATACGGATAAAGGTCTGCTAAGTCGCACCACTATCATGACTAAACACGATCACCAATATGATTTAGTGGAAGGATCGAACATTGATGGTGAAAATGTGAGCTTTAACGCTAATAATGGCGCTCTTACCATTCAAGGCTCTTCCGTTGTTGCGGAAAATAAACTTATTGCTAAAGCTAATAACATTACTATTAAAGAGGCAGAGAACCGTATTTATTCAGAAGATTTTTACAGTGAGCAAAAGTCGGGCTTAATGGGTTCAGGCGGATTTGGTTTTACCATTGGTGAAAAGAAAGACACCACAGAAACCGAGCAAACCAAATATTACGCTACAGGTAGCCAAGTAGGCAGCCTAAAAGGGAACACTACCCTACTTGCTCAAGACCATTACCAACAACAAGGCAGTACGGTTTCTTCTGTTGAAGGTGATATGAATATCGGTGCGAAAAAAGTGGATATTCTCTCCGCAGATGAAAAATACGAAAGCAACTATAAATACACCATGGAGCAAAAAGGTCTAACTATTGCTCTTACAGGTGCAGTGGCTGCGGCGATACAATCGGTAGATTCAACGGTTAAATCAACAAAAATGGTGGGAAGCAGTAAAAATGATCGTGTGAATGCGATGGCAGTGGCAAATGCAGGGTTTGAAGCATTCCGTACTTCAAAACAATTACAAGACATAGCTCAAGCGATGTCTGATGGTTCAGTAACGGGCGGAGCAGTTGGTATAAGTTTAACCTACGGGCAACAAAAGAATGTACAAACCCAGCATAGTGAAGGCAATACAGTGGAAAAAAGTCAAGTTAATGCAGGTGGGAAAGTGAATATTTCTGCCCAAGGCAACGGCGAGCAATCCCATCTCACTATAAAAGGAGCTGATGTTTCAGGGCAAAGTGGAACCCATTTGAGTGCAGAGGGTAATGTCAATATTTTAGCAGCAGATGAAAATCATCTTGAACGTAGTAAAAACAAATCCAGCGGTTTTAACTTTGGTGTAGCAATTCAGTTTGGCAACGGCATTGCGGCAGGTATTACCACAGGCGGTAATGTCGCTAAAGGCTACGGCAATGGCGAAAGCCAAGCGTGGGTAGCAAGCCTTGTGGGTGATAAAAACAGACAAACCAGCATTAGAAGTGGAAAAGAAGTCAATATCATCGGTTCACAAGTACAGGGTAAAGGTGTGGAAGTAACAGCAGAAAATCTCAACATTAAAAGTTTGCAAGATACCATAAAATACGAAGGCAAACAGGAGAGTATTTCAGGGCAAATTACAGTGGGGGTTGGTGGAGCATCTGTTTCTGGTAGCTACGGGAAATCCAAGGTGAATTCTAACTATGCTAGTGTGAAAACTCAAGCTGGCATTTTTGCAGGCGATGAGGGGTATGATGTAAATATATCAAAAGCGATTGAGCTTACGGGGGGAGCTATCCTTTCGCAAGCTGATGTTAATAAAAACAGCTTATCAGCACAAGATTTCAGTTTTACGGATATTACAAATCATTCCAATGCAAAGGCGAGTTCAAGGAATTTTATGGGGGGAATTTCTGTCGGCAGAGATCTGCATTCAGAGGAAGATAAAGTCAATAATAAGATTTATCGCACTGAAAGAGAGCAGAACGGCAAAACCTTTGAGCAAGCTAACCCAAATCAAGCCAATAGTAGCCCTATTAAATTTGGATTAGGCGAAAAAGATGTTCACAGTGCCGATCTTTATGCAGTCGCTAAAATTGGTTTAGTAAACTTGTTGGGTAACACTAAAAAATCGCAAAATGCCTCTAGTATAGCATCTTCGATTGTCAGTGAGGGGCGTTTTACTATTGGCAATCAACAAGGGCAAGAAAATTTTAGTCGTATTAAAAAAGGTAATGTTGCTCAAGCCAATAGCTTAGCCCAGCAAGATTATCACACACTGCAACAAGAAGCAGAAAACGACACCAAAATTCAAAAAAGCTTTTATAACAATGTGGCAGGTGTAAGCGATGAAGCCTATCGCACCATGTTTATTGCTGAGCATAGAATGCTGACTGCAAAGATGGATAAAGAGGGTAATCCGATAAAAGATGAAAAACTTGTAAAAGCACTTGATGATGAAGCTGTTACATTTGTAAATAAAAAATTGGAAAAAGGAGAAATTACTCAATTTGACTATGAATCAGAGATTGATAAATATAAAAGAAATGAATTAGATAAAGGTCGCAATATTTATCAGTTAAGAGAAGTATCCGACCAAGAAAGAGAGCAACTTAAACAAGTAACTTACAAAGATCCACTTACAGGAAAATCAGAAAACCGATATGTGGTTGCCTTTAACGGTATTTTTAATGATGAAAATGCCGCCGCTAAATTTGCGTGGCAAAACTATGTAGCCCAAGAGGGGGAAACAGGCAGAATAGATACTCGAATTTATAAAGATGTTTATTTTGTTCACCACCCACAAGCCAATAATGCATTATCTGAACTGCTGGTTGCAGGTTATGAAAAGATAATTGAAACCACCTTTGGGACGGTGTTTGGTATGGATAATTCCAGCCTACAAGCAAAAGCGTTAATGAAGAAATATGGTCAAGATAATCTTTTTGTCGGTTCACACAGCCGAGGCACTTTAACGGTAACCAATGCCTTAAATTCCCTTAATACCGCAGAAAATCGGGAAGCTAAATTATTATCAGGAACAACCATCAAAATGGTTGGACCTGCAGCCAATGTAACCTATGCTGATGGCATTTTAAGCCGCTTACAAACTGGCAAAGAACGCACCAGCTCAGAAGGCTCAATTCGCATTGAAAACCATCAGCAAGATCCTGTTGGTCGTGTACCCATTATTCTTGGGGGCAACCTACCAACAATGAATGACAATCTGCAAAATCGAGGTGGTATTCAACGAATCATAGATATGTTTGGCGATAATTCCTCTATGCACAACTGCTATGGCTTGGGGCAAGGGCAGTGTGTAACAGATGGTTATCGTAAAAGTAAAGACGATTTAATAATGAATAAAGAACAAACCATTTTTGAATTAAACAAACAGTTAAATCAACCCTAGGAGGCGTTATGAAAAAAATCATCACCATCATCTTAACCAGCAGCGTGCTACTTTCTTGTGAAATGGGGGGCTTTAAACCACCCAAACAACACCATTCTTGGGCTCCAGGAAAGCAATTTTACTCCCCTGATAGAAAAGAAAAATTTGATTTCATCTCTCAAAGGGAGAAAGATATGCGAGCTTGTGGCATGGATCCTGTTCTAGGAGAAAGTATGAAGACTAAAGTCAATTTATGTATGGAGCAAAAAGGCTGGTATTTAGAGAAAGGCCCCGTTTGTGAAGAAAGAATTGCTTGGTATGATCCACTGTGCATTGAATGGAGAGCCAAACACAGCAAACCCGATGCGAAGCCTTGGGATTAGCTTTATACATAGATTGTAAACCTTGAAAGTGCAAAGCAATTAAACTTGATGCCGAAAACCTAAATATCGAAAGCCTACAAGATACGATGACCTATAAAGGCAAACAAATGAACGTGAGTGGTCAAGTGACTGTTGGTTACGGCTTCTCCGCCTCCTCCAGTTATAACCAATCGAAAATAGTACAAGAGTTATATGGTTCTACGGGTGGCTTTCAGGCGATTGAAGGTGGTTGGTATCTACCATCTAATATAACTATACTGTATAAAGTGGGAAGTTTTTCAGATAGATTAGTAGAGTCTTTTGCTGGGACGCATGATTTAATAGGAGGGCAAATTTGGGGATTTTATAATTCTCAAGGAAGTACAGCACAGAAAACGGAAACAGAGAAACTCAGAGCAGAAATAACGACAGCTGTTGCTATATCTCTAGCAATGCCTTTCGCAATGGCAGATTTAATGTCATCAGATCTTCTACAGTAGAGCTAGTGCATATGCTGCCTGACATTTACAACAAATTCAGTTAAAATTAAAAAATTTTTGAAGATACTATAATCATAAAGGCAGGTAAAATGTCAGCAGTTGGAAGAGTCCATTCTTTTGAGTCATGCGGTACGGTTGATGGCCCTGGAATCCGTTTTATTTTATTCACTCAGGGCTGTTTAATGCGCTGTAAATATTGTCATAATCGTGACACTTGGGATTTACATAGCGGTAAGGAAATTACTGTTGAAGAATTAATGAAAGAAGTGGTGACCTATCGCCACTTTATGAATGCCTCTGGAGGTGGCGTTACCGCTTCCGGTGGGGAAGCTATTTTGCAGCCAGAATTTATTCGAGACTGGTTCCGTGCCTGCAAAAAAGAGGGTATCCACACTTGTTTGGATACTAACGGTTTTGTGCGTCATTATAATCAGGTTATCGATGAACTGCTTGATGTAACTGACCTTGTTCTGTTGGATTTAAAACAGCTTGATGACAGTATTCATCAAGATTTGATTGGTGTATCCAATAAACGCACTTTAGAATTTGCTAAATATCTGCAAAAACGTAATCAAAAAACTTGGATTCGCTATGTTGTCGTTCCGGGGTATACCGATGATGAACATTCGGTGCAGTTATTAGGTGAATTTATTAAAGATATGAAAAATATTGAGAAAGTCGAACTACTTCCTTATCACCAATTGGGTAAACATAAATGGGAAACGCTCGGCTTAAAATATGAATTGGAAGATGTTAAGCCGCCAACAAAAGAGTCATTGGAAAAAATTAAGGCTCAGTTGGAACAATTCGGCTTAACCGTAAAATATTAAATTAATTTACCGAAGGAGGTAACAATGGCGGTTTTGGTTACAGGCGGTACCGGATATATTGGCTCACATACTGTTGTCGAACTACTCAATGCCAATCGTGAAGTAGTGGTGTTGGATAATCTTTCCAACTCCTCTGCTAAATCTTTGGATCGTATTAAACAGATCACCGGCAAAGCGGTAACATTTTATCAGGGCGATGTGTTGGATCGTACTTTATTAAAACGCATTTTTGCCGACCATAACATTGAATCCGTGATCCATTTTGCCGGCTTAAAAGCGGTAGGCGAAAGCGTGGTCAAACCGATTGAGTATTATCGTAATAATGTTGAAGGCTCGTTGACGCTGCTTGATGAAATGCGTCAAGCCAGTGTTTTCAATTTTGTTTTCAGCTCTTCCGCCACCGTTTATGGTGATCCGGAAATTATCCCGATTACAGAACAATGCAATGTTGGAGGCACAACCAATCCTTACGGCACATCAAAATTTATGGTGGAACGTATCATTATGGATGTAGTGAAAGCTATTCCACAATTCAGTATGACCATCTTGCGTTATTTCAATCCGGTCGGTGCGCACGAAAGTGGTTTAATCGGTGAAGATCCTAATGGTATTCCAAATAATCTTTTGCCGTATATCAGCCAAGTGGCAATTGGTAAATTACAACAACTTTCCGTCTTTGGTAGTGACTATTCAACCCACGATGGCACTGGTGTGCGTGATTATATTCACGTGGTTGATTTAGCAGTCGGGCATCTTAAGGCACTGAATCGTCACGAAAATGATGCTGGTCTGCATATATATAATTTAGGTACAGGAACCGGTTATTCCGTATTAGATATGGTACACGCCTTTGAAAAGGTAAATAATATTAAGATCCCATATCGTCTAACTGACCGCCGTCCAGGCGATATTGCCGTTTGCTATTCTGATCCATCATTAGCATTAAAAGAACTTGGTTGGAAAACTGAGCGTGATTTGGAACAAATGATGCGTGACACTTGGAATTGGCAAAAAAATAATCCGAACGGATATAAAGAGTAATCAGGAACAATTTATGCCGGTAAATACTTCCGTTTCTAAGCAAATTTTTAGTCGTAATATGCTAATTTGCGTATTTACCGGTTTTAGTTCTGGTTTACCGCTCTATATTTTAATCAGCCTGATTCCCTATTGGCTACGTAGTGAACAGATTGATCTGAAGACTATCGGTCTGTTCACCTTAATTAACTTACCCTATACTTGGAAATTTCTTTGGTCTCCACTGCTGGATCGATATGCTTTACCGCTATTAGGTCGGAGACGTGGTTGGATTTTTCTATTTCAATTACTGTTACTAATTACTCTACTGGAATTTTCTTGTCTAACCCCTCAACAAGATTTAAAAACAATCGCTATCCTTTCCACCATTGTGGCTTTCTTCTCTGCAACGCAAGATATTGTTCTGGATGCCTATCGACGTGAAATTTTAAGCGACAATGAACTGGGGCTAGGGAACTCGATTCACGTTAATGCCTATCGTCTTGCCGGATTGGTGCCAGCCTCGCTCTCGATCTTTTTAAGTGCTTATTACAGCTGGCACAGCGTCTTTATTATCACCGCTCTTTTTATGCTGCCCGGTTTACTGGCAACACTCTTTATCGCTCGTGAACCGCTCCTGAAAGCAGCACCGCCGAAAACCTTAAAACAGACTGTGATCGAACCTTTCACCGAATTTTACCAACGCAAAGGTGCAAAACAGCTGATTTTGGTGTTGTCATTTATGTGCCTGTATAAACTCGGCGACACAATGGCAACCGCATTATTGACTCCTTTTTATATCGATATGGGATACAGCAGTTTGGATATTGCGCTCATCGCCAAAAACGCCGGTTTATGGCCAATGTTGATCGCCAGCATTGTCGGCGGTATTTTGATGTTAAAAATCGGCATCAATAAAGCGTTATGGTGGTTCGGATTGGTGCAAATTCTCACCATTTTAGGCTTCGCTTGGTTGGCACATTTCGGGCAATTCCAACAAATCGGACATTTTGAACTGTTCGCGTTAGCATTGGTGGTCGGCGGCGAATATATCGGCATCGGCTTAGGCACTGCCGCCTTTGTTGCTTTTATGGCAAGAGAAACCAATCCGCTTTATACCGCCACCCAATTAGCCTTATTCACCAGTTTAGCGGCATTGCCTCGCACATTATTGGGTTCAAGCGCAGGTTGGCTGATCGAACAATTAGGTTATTATCACTTTTATCTGCTCTGTTTTGTGTTGGCGATTCCGGGAATGCTGTGCCTGTTTTGGGTCGCTCCTTACAAAGCAGCAACAACCGAGCAATAAATTTTTAATTTAGCTTGTGTTTACTACCACATACAGGTAAGGTATTCACATTTTTGAACGACAAGAGGTATCTATGAAAATTATTCTTTTAGGCGCACCGGGCGCAGGCAAAGGCACACAAGCCCAATTCATTATGAATAAATACGGTATTCCACAAATCTCAACCGGCGATATGTTGCGTGCCGCAATCAAAGCCGGTTCTGATTTAGGCAAACAAGCAAAAGTGTTAATGGATGCCGGTAAATTAGTGCCGGATGATTTAATCATTGCATTGGTTAAAGATCGTGTCGCACAACCTGATTGTGCAAAAGGTTTCTTATTAGACGGTTTCCCACGCACTATCCCACAAGCGGACGCTTTAAAGGCTGCCGGTATTGCGATCGACTTCGTATTGGAATTTGATGTGCCGGATAAAGTGATTGTGGAACGTATGAGCGGTCGCCGTGTACACCAACCGTCCGGACGCAGTTACCACATTGTTTACAATCCGCCTAAAGTGGAGGGTAAAGATGACGTTACCGGCGAAGATTTAATTATCCGTGCCGATGACAAACCTGAAACCGTATTGGATCGCTTAAAAGTTTATCACTCAACAACACAACCATTAGTTGATTACTATAAAAAAGAAGCGGATGCCGGTAAAACCGCCTATTTCCGTCTTGACGGCACCTTAACCGTTGATGCCGTCAGTGCAAAATTGGCAGAAATTTTAGGTTAATTCCTTCCAATTCGTTTCACAACGAAACACAAAATAATGGCGACGTGTGCTGATCATTTTCATCAGCACACTTTTTTCTTCACAATGAGCTAACTTCTCGTTGCTACGTTAACCCGACAAGTGAGGTAAAAATGGAGGGATTTCTAGCATCCATATCATTTTCTATCGGCGTCACCCTGCCCAATATCTTAATGCTGTTTTTAGGAATCTATCTGCGCCGTATCGGAATGATCAACGATCAATTCAGCCAACAGGGCTCAAAATTAGTTTTCAACATCACCTTGCCGGCACTGCTCTTCCTCAGCATTGTGCAACATCCGACCGATTATGCCGCACAGCTCAAAATGGTGTCTGTCGGTTATCTCGGCTGCATCATTATTTTCTTGCTGTCTGAATTTTACGCTGCCAAATATATTGAAGATAAACGTGAACGAGGCACTTTCGTGCAAGGCGTTTTCCGTGGTAATAGTGGCATTATCGGGTTATCACTCTGTGCCAATGCTTATGGATCTTCCGGCATAGCCACGGCTTCAGTTTATACTGCTGTAATTACTATTTTATATAATATTTTAGCCGTAATTACACTAAGCCGTTCACTCGCTACCAACGGAAAAACAAACCTAGTACATATCCTACGCCAAATTGCGAAAAACCCACTGGTTATCTCAATTGTGTTGGCTTTAATCGTTAGCAAACTTGGTTTCACTATTCCTAAATCTCTAATCAGCACTGGCGATTATCTCTCTCGAATGACATTACCGTTGGCACTGCTCTGCACCGGCGCCAGCTTGGATTTAAAAGGAATGGATACCTCTTCAAAAATCGCTTTTCAATCCAGTATCGGGCGCATCTTTTTTGCACCGTTAGTGATGGTGGTTTTCGCACGAGTGTTTAATTTAGACAACATCAGTTTAGGCGTGATTTTCTTAATGAGCGCCACACCGGTTGCCGTCGCCAGTTACCCGATGGTGCGGAGTATGGGCGGCAATGCCAAAACCGCCGCTAATATTGTTGGCATCACCACCATTGGCGCGATTGTGAGTTCTGCCATTGGGATTGTGATTTTGAAGCAGTTGAATTGGATGTAATTTTTTGGTTTCGACCAAATGTAGATTTTATTTTTTACTTAATGATATTGATAGTGGTAAAAATGATAAAACAACTGCTCATATCGTTTATGAAACATCGGTGTAAAATTTAAAAACAGCGTAATAGAAAAGTATTATCGAAAAAAATCAAAGGCTTGAAAACGAAGTGTTCTAATCAGTATTTCACATATCTGATAATAAATAGTAAAAGTCACTATAAATTTGAGTAAAACACTGAATACGGATAAAGGTGAAAATATCTGTTATTGATTATGTTTGCTAATTGCTGAAAATTGGATAAAAAGATAATTTTACTCATCTTTTTAGCTGTTTATTTTCAAATGATTCTGCTTTAAGCAAAGTTACTTTCTGAAAAATCAAAAAATGACACCTTTCTAAAATGGCAAAAAATTCGCCATTAAGACATTTTTGTCGCAAGAAATTGTCGTAAATTTTGCTCTTTAGCTTATCAATTCATCAATTAAACTAAATTTCATAAAAAGAGGTTGACGAGATCTCTCAACGATATTATTATGCGCACCACAAATGCGGAGCGGTAGTTCAGCTGGTTAGAATACCTGCCTGTCACGCAGGGGGTCGCGGGTTCGAGTCCCGTCCGTTCCGCCATTTCATTTAGTCCTTTTTTCGCGGAGCGGTAGTTCAGCTGGTTAGAATACCTGCCTGTCACGCAGGGGGTCGCGGGTTCGAGTCCCGTCCGTTCCGCCATTTTCTAGCATTTCCTGATCATTCCAAATTGCCTGTTGAAAATGACTACTTAGCGTTGCTTTGCTGTTGCTAGTTATAATTTTTCCAGTAATTGTTGTAATTTTGATTTTACTTTCTCTTTGAGAACATCATCCAAACGGATACGATAACGAGGTGATGAACAATCTCCATTTAAATCAATACCGATTTGATATTGTTGATATTTTTGTTGGTGCGGTTGTAAATCAAACTTCCATTCACATTGAGAAGATTGAGGATAAACATTGCCCTGTCCGGCAAGATTGACCGCCGGCAGATCAAGTTCGATATGTTGTAGTTGAAGCAGTGATGCATCGCCGATCAGACTGCCGCTAAGTTTGTTAAACTTGCTGTCTTGCAATGATCTATCCGGATTTGCCAATGAAAAAGGCAGCGATGACTCCAATAAGGTTACTACATTAAAGCCTTTAATTTTGCCGCCGTTGACGCTTTCAAAATGGAATTGCACTTGCTGCTGCTCTGCCGGCGTTGCAATCTCACCATTAAAATTAAAAGAAGAGTCAATCAATGGTTGATAACCCAGCAGCGTTGTTATCGGCTCAAACGGCACATTTTCTCCCACAAAATGCCATTCATTTTGTTGCTGATCATCCTTTTTCTGCGTTAATAAAATTTGTGCATTCGGAGCAAACACCAATTGCCATTCTGCTTGATCCTGTGCTTTAAGCTTCATTTGAATGCGAGCTAATTTCAACTGATTGAGCATAACTTCTGTTGCCTGCGCTTCTCCGGCTTTGGCATCAATCACCGCTTCATCGAATTGTAATTTTGTGGCTTTCATCTCGCCAATTTTCTGCAACCATTGCCAATCGGCATTAAGTTGTTTTATCAGATAGTGATGATCGGCAAGCTGCAAATAAAACTGCCCTTTTAGCTGCTGAAAATAACGGTTTTCTGCATCTGAAAACTCCACTTTGGCACTTAATACGGATGTTTGGCTAATCTGCTTCACCACCGCTGAAATATGGGTTAAATAAGCCTCGTTGTCTTTATAAATGCTGCCGTTCTCAACTTCGACCTGTTTGATCCAATTTTTGCCGGACATCCAGCCCCAATAATTGAGCATTAAATCCAGCTCTTCGGCAGCAAGCGTCCAACCGTTTTTGTGGTAATGTACCTCTTCGGCGTGAACAGTTAAAGGGAAATAGGAGAAACTTAAACTTTCCGGTTTAAGTTTAATATCATAGTCGGAAGCAAGGCGCTGTGTGATATAGTGAGCCATTTTCGGGATTTGGTACTGCACCAGACCGATGCCTAATGCCACCACCGCAATAACAATAAGCAGCCACTTCCGTTTCATAATTAATCCTTATCTATCCTACTCGCCACCGCACCTTGCTGATTTTTATATTTTGCATCGGAGCGACTGTTATATGGTCTTTGCGCTTCACCGCTTAACACTTCAAAACTCAATGCGCCGATCACCATTTTAGGACGCAATGCCAACGGCAATTTACCGGAATTGTAAAATTCCAACACAATTCGCCCTTCCCAACCCGGATCAATACGATGAGCCGTAACGTGAACCATTAAGCCTAAGCGTGCCAAAGACGAACGTCCGTCCAACCAGCCGATAATATTACTCGGTAATTTAACCGACTCATAAGTGCTCGCCAATGCCAATACGCCCGGATGCAAAAAGAAAGGTTCGCCATCTTCAATGATGATTTCATCACTCATCACACGCTCTAATTGTGCCGTTACCGACTCTTTCGGACCGCTTAAATCAATATAAGCGGCTGAATGGTCGCGAAATACACGGAAAGAGTTGCCTAAACGCACATCCACCGTTGCGCCATTAATTTTGCTGCTGTCCGGACGTGGAGTGAGAACGATCTTCCCTTCATCCAAATAGCGTTCAATATCGACATCACATAATCTCATCACTTCACCTTTCCACTATTTTTTACGAAGTAATTGTAAAATTTGCGCCTTAAGAATATTTATTGCAATACGATTTTTTCCGCCACGCGGCACGATAATATCCGCATACTGCTTTGACGGCTCAATAAATTGGAAAAACATTGGACGAACGGTTTTGCGATACTGCTCTACTACGGAATCCATTGTTCTGCCGCGCTCTTCCATATCTCGTTTTAAGCGACGGATAAAACAGATATCCAACGGTGCATCCACAAAGATGGAAACATTGATTTCGTTACGAATACGTTCATCAGTCAATAACAAAATACCTTCAAGAATAATCACCTTTTTCGGCTCAAAATGTCTGGTATTTCCGGTGCGAGTATGCTCAACATAACTATATTCTGGAATGTCAACCGCTTCGCCCATTTTTAATGATTGTAAATGTTGTAACAACAATTCACGATCCATTGAATTAGGATGGTCATAATTGGTTTTGGTTCGGGTTTTAAAATCCAGATGACTTTGATCCTTGTAATAACAATCTTCTGAAATGATACCGATCTCTTCACAGCCCAACTCTTCACAAAGCTCTTTATAAATTGTTGAAGCAATTAGACTTTTGCCTGATGCTGAAGCGCCGGCAATACCAATGATAATGGAGGGTTCTTGTGTTGTTGCAATTTCCGACATAATAATTTCGCCATTTAACCGATAAATAAAAAACTCCAACTATTATAAAGAAAAGGGGGTTGACTGTTAAGTCATAGAAAAAGAATCGCCAGTTAAAGTATGAGAAAAGTGTGATCACTTGAAAATGACCACTTAAGCAATTTTATTCAATCCAAAGATTTAATAAAAAGAAGCAATAATAAAGGCATATAAAATTAAGAAAAAGCGAAAAAATACGTTATCTCTCAGATAAATATCAGATCAAGAAAGACATAATTTTATATTAAAAGGGACTTATTAAAATGGCACGCCCTATTGGATTCGAACCAATGACCTACGGCTTAGAAGGCCGTTGCTCTATCCAGCTGAGCTAAGGGCGCATAGGATAAAAAGGTGGAAATAAAAGATAAAAAAATGGTCGGCGAGATAGGATTTGAACCTACGACCCACTGGTCCCAAACCAGTTGCGCTACCAAACTGCGCTACTCGCCGACGTGTGAGGTGCATTATAATTTTTATTTCTGTTGCGTCAATCATTTTTTTTAAATTTAAAAATAAACGCTTAAAATTAATCCATACTCTTATCAAACAAGCTTTTTTTTGCGAAAATTAGCGTTCATGCAAACACATTATGGAGAAAACAATGTCCGCTCAAATCATTTCCGGTAAGGATTTAGCAAAATCTATTAAGAGTGACCTTCATCAAAAAATTCAAACTATCATTGATCAAGGGCTGCGTTCCCCAGGACTAGCAGTAATTTTAGTAGGAGAAAATCCCGCATCACAAATTTATGTCGATAATAAGAAAAAAAGTTGTCTAGAAGTGGGGATTCAATCAAAATCATATAATTTATCAGACACTATTTCTGAACAGGAACTGCTCTCATTAATTGATGAATTGAATCAGGACGATACTATTGACGGCATTTTAGTTCAATTACCTTTGCCAAAACATATCAGTAGCGTAAAAGTTATCGAACGTATTACTCCATCAAAAGATGTGGACGGTTTTCATCCTTATAATGTAGGGCGTTTATGCCAACGCATTCCAACATTACGTGCTTGCACACCTTACGGCATTATGAAACTGCTCGAAACCACCGGTGTTGATCTACACGGACAACACGCTGTTATTGTTGGTGCCTCCAATATTGTCGGTCGCCCAATGGCAATGGAATTACTGCTTGCAGGTGCAACTGTGACCGTAACGCACCGCTTTACGAAAAACTTGCAGGAATTGGTTGCTCAAGCGGATATTTTGATTGTTGCTGTCGGTAAACCACATTTAATACCAGGCGAATGGGTAAAGCCCGGAGCAATAGTAATTGATGTCGGTATTAACCGAGTTGCCGATAAGAAAGTTATCGGTGATATCGGATTTGAAGCTGCACAACAACGAGCAAGTTTTATTACACCGGTTCCAGGCGGAGTCGGTCCTATGACAGTTGCAATGTTGATGGTTAATACGCTCTCAGCCTATAAAAATCATCTCAATATCGCTGATTAAGTTCATAATTCAATCAACATTCCTATAGCACTCAAGCCCTGTTAATACAGGGCTTAGTTAGCACTTAATCAGTGATTTTTTCTATCTTTCAATTTGCGCTGCAACATACTGCAATTATAGAAAAGCACACTATTTTTTTATTTTTCGATACAGCTCACAAATTTGCACTAAATTTAACGCAATATATATCACAAATTTGCTAGCATAATGTGCAGCAACTCAGTAAAATGCGTGCTTTTTAAAATATGGCAACTGTGAAGCACAAATTTATTGCTAATGCCACAATGTGTAATAACGAGGCAATTTATGACTACTGAAAAAACCAATTTACTGAATTTAACTCGTCAAGAAATGCGTCATTTTTTGGCGGATCTTGGCGAAAAACCTTTCCGAGCCGATCAGATTATGAAATGGATCTACCATTACGCCGAAGATAATTTTGACAATATGACAAATATCAATAAGGTTTTGCGGGAAAAGCTAAAACAAGTTGCAGAAATTAAAGCACCTGAAATTGCGGTTGAACAACGTTCTTCCGATGGTACTATAAAATGGGCTATGCAGGTTGGTGATCAACAAATCGAGAGTGTTTATATTCCGGAAGCAGATCGTGCCACACTTTGCGTATCTTCCCAAGTTGGTTGTGCTTTGGCTTGTACATTCTGTTCAACGGCGCAACAAGGTTTTAATCGTAATTTGACCGTTTCTGAAATTATTGGTCAAGTTTGGCGCGCTTCCAAAGTGATTGGTGCTTTCGGTGAAACAAAAGTGAGACCGATTACTAATGTGGTGATGATGGGGATGGGCGAACCCTTGTTAAACGTAAGCAATGTAGTACCAGCAATGGAGATTATGTTAGATGATTTTGGTTATGGTTTATCCAAGCGCCGAGTGACTTTATCAACCTCCGGTGTTGTGCCAGCACTTGATAAATTGGGTGAAATGATCGATGTTGCTTTAGCAATTTCATTACACGCACCGAATGATGAATTACGCAATGAAATTGTGCCTTTAAATAAAAAATATAACATTGAAATGTTGATAGATTCCGTAAATCGCTATCTAAAAATTTCCAATGCGAACCACGGCAAAGTAACGATTGAATATGTTATGCTCGATCACGTTAATGATGAAGTTGAACACGCCCATCAATTAGCAAAAGTGTTAAAAAATACACCTTGTAAAATTAACCTTATTCCTTGGAATCCGTTCCCAGAAGCACCTTATAACAAGAGTTCTAATACGCGTATCGATCGCTTCCAAAAAACATTAATGGAATATGGATTTACCGTTATTGTACGAAAAACTCGTGGCGATGATATTGATGCGGCTTGTGGACAACTTGCCGGAGATGTAATTGATCGTACAAAACGTACTGCACAAAAACGAGCTTTTGGTAAAAATATTGAAATAACGCAATCTTAATGCTAGTAAGTGAGGAAATTATGAAAAATATAATGATGAAACTGAAATTTTTTATTCTACTTTCCTCACTATTTTCACTTTTTGCTTGTAGTCATTCTGCTATAAATAAATCTCCTACTTCTAATAATGCCGCTGCGGCAAAAACTCGTGTTGAATTAGGGTTAGCTTATTTATCACACGGCAATCCTACATTAGCAAAAGCTAATTTAGATAAAGCACTACAACATACTCCAAATGATTACTTGCCTTATCTTGGTTTAGCCTATTTTTATCAACATACCCAACAACTCGAACTTGCTGGAGAATATTATCAAAAAGCACTCACTCTTTCTCCTAAGAATGGCGATGTATTGAATAACTATGCTACTTACCTCTGCTCTCAACGACAATTTAATGCGGCATTTAATTTTTTTGAACAAGCATTAAAAAGTAAATCTTATTATCATTTTGCTGATACTTATGAAAATATTGCTATTTGTGCCGTTTTAGCTAACGATCAAAACAAAATTGAACAAGCTTTAACCCAATTGGAGAAATATTCTGTAGATAAAGCGAAAAATTTACGGCAACGTTTACATAAATAACGGCAAAATCACCTTGATTGAGATTATTCTTATTTTTCTCTTGCCTGCCAATCTGTATAATAGCTAAATAATTTTTCTTTATAGCCACCAGCGTATTCTTACAATCCGCTACAGCTATTCATCACAATAAGTAATGAACGATTATGGATCAGGAACAACTTGCAACTAATGTCGATTTAGGACAACAACTGCGTAATGCTCGTGAACAACTTGGATTAACTATTGAACAGGTTGCCGAACAGATAAACTTACGACCGGTAATATTAAAACAATTCGAAGAAAACCAATTTGTTTTAAAAGATATTCCAGCAACTTTCGCTCGTGGTTACTTACGTAATTACTTAAAATTTCTACATTTACCAGCAACTTTATTAACCGATAATATTGCCTTTGGTACGGAAGTAAAAAATGACTTAAATAAAAATCATCGTACCAAAAACTCTGTTAATCGCTATGTTTCTCATCACCGTTGGTTACGACCTTTAAGTTGTATTGTATTAATTATCATCATCGGTATGACTGTTTTATGGTGGTGGCAGGATCACCAACGTTCTGCTAGCGAACGCAATAATTTTGTTGAAGAGCATTCCATAACGGAACAAAACACAACTGAGAGCACTCCAGTAGGCACTGATTCAATAAGTGAAAACGGTAACAATACAGAAACAACAGTAACCGATAATAACGAAAATATTGAAACAACAAGCACTACCAATCTTCAAACTGAAGCTAACGAGACTACAGCAGTAGTTAATAATAAAGAAACAACCGTAGTAACTAATAGCTCTACTAACAATAGTAGTGAAAATAAAAACAGTGAAGCTTATCCAAATACATCAACCGAAGCTTTAGCTACAGAAATGAATAAAATTGATGGCAATAACAGTACTACAGAAAACTTAACAACCACCAATCCTGCTGCAGAAGATGTTATTCCAAATAATTTAAAAATTGAAATTACCGGTGAAAGTTGTTGGCTTAGTATAAAAGATGCTAATCGCAAAACATTAGCAGAACGAGAATACAGACGCGGCGAAATTTTAGATTTAACTGGTGATGCGCCTTATTCATTAATTATTGGTGCACCACAAAATGTAAAAATCAGTTACCAAGGTCAAGATGTGCCATTAAAAATTGATGGTCGTGTAGCAAAATTAACGCTACCGGCTCAACAGTAATTATCATTAATTTTAAAGAAAAATATGTTAAAACAATCTCCTATTCAACGTAGAAAATCTACTCGTATTTATGTTGGCAATGTGCCCATCGGTGATGGAGCACCTATTGCTGTTCAATCAATGACGAATACAAGAACCACCGATATTGAAGCAACTGTTGCTCAAATCAAAGCATTGGAGCGTGTCGGTGCTGATATTGTACGTGTTTCCGTGCCAACAATGGACGCAGCAGAAGCATTTAAACTGATTAAACAACAGGTTAAAGTGCCGTTAGTTGCCGATATTCATTTTGATTACCGTATCGCATTAAAAGTTGCTGAATACGGCGTTGACTGTTTAAGAATCAATCCGGGTAATATCGGTAGAGAAGATCGTATCCGTGTTGTAGTCGATTGTGCCAGAGATAAAAATATTCCAATTCGGATCGGTGTTAATGCTGGTTCATTAGAAAAGGATCTGCAAGAAAAATATGGTGAACCAACACCACAAGCTTTATTAGAGTCAGCATTGCGACACGTTGATATTCTTGATCGATTGAATTTCGATCAGTTTAAAGTCAGTGTTAAAGCCTCTGATGTTTTCTTAGCAGTAGATGCTTATCGATTATTGGCTAAACAAATTAAACAGCCACTTCATCTCGGCATTACCGAAGCAGGTGGCGCCCGCTCCGGTTCTGTGAAAAGTGCTATTGGACTAGGTATGTTGCTTGCTGAAGGTATAGGTGATACCTTACGTGTTTCCTTAGCAGCCGATCCGGTAGAAGAGATCAAGGTCGGTTTCGATATTTTAAAATCATTGCGTATCCGTTCTCGTGGCATTAATTTTATCGCTTGCCCAACCTGCTCTCGTCAGGAGTTTGATGTTATCGCAACCGTTAATGCTTTAGAACAACGTTTAGAAGATATTATTACACCAATGGATGTTTCCATTATCGGTTGTGTGGTAAACGGTCCGGGAGAGGCTTTGGTTTCCGATCTTGGTGTCGCCGGTGGCAATAAAAAAAGTGGTTTTTATATCGCCGGACAACGTCAAAAAGAGCGTTTTGATAATGATCATCTTATCGATCAGCTCGAAACTCAGATTCGTGCACGAATAAGTGCGTTAGATCCAAATAATCAAATTAAAGTAGAACAAGTTTAATCATAAAAATAGGAATTTAATGTGGCAAAAACTATTCAAGCTATTCGAGGAATGAACGACTATCTGCCTAGCGATACACCGTTATGGCAATGGGTAGAAAATAAAATCAAGCAGCGTTTAAGCAGTTACGGTTACTCAGAAATCCGGATGCCGATTGTTGAATCAACTCCGCTTTTTGCTCGTGCTATCGGCGAAGTAACTGATGTTGTTGAAAAAGAGATGTTCACGTTTAATGATCGTGATGATGAAAGTTTAACATTGCGTCCGGAAGGAACTGCCGGTTGTGTACGTGCCGGAATCGAACACGGTTTGCTTTATAATCAAGAACAGCGTTTATGGTATATTGGGCCTATGTTCCGTTACGAACGTCCGCAAAAAGGTCGTTATCGCCAATTTCATCAATGCGGGGTTGAAGTTTTCGGTATCGCAAATCCATTAATTGATGCAGAATTAATTATTATGACTGCAAAATTATGGCAAGATTTAGGTATTGCCGATCACGTACAATTGCAACTTAACTCTATCGGTTCATTAGAAGCGCGTAAAAACTATCGTGATGCACTGGTTAATTATTTGCAAAATTATGTAGAACAGTTAGATGAAGACAGTAAACGTCGCTTAACCACTAATCCGTTACGAATTCTAGATAGTAAAGATGAGCGCGTACAGCTGATTTTAAATGATGCACCAAAATTGCACGATTATTTAGATGAAGACTCTCGCCAACATTTTGCAACACTTTGTTCAATTTTAGAACAATATGGTATTCGCTATGAGATTAATCAGAAATTAGTACGTGGTTTAGATTACTACAATAAGACCGTCTTTGAATGGGTAACCACTGCGTTAGGTGCACAAGGTACTGTTTGCGGTGGCGGACGCTATGATGGTTTAGTAGAACAACTTGGTGGCCACGCTACACCAGCAGTCGGTTTTGCTATGGGCTTGGAACGTTTAGTGTTGCTGATTCAGGAAGTTGTTAAAAATCCACCGATTAACCCTAATGTTGATATTTATGTTATTCATCAAGGGGATAATACAACTCTACCTGCGCTGCAATTAGCCTCTCAACTGCGTTCAGCATTGCCACAAATTAAAGTAATGTTGCATTGCAGTGGAGGTAACTTTAAAAAACAATTTAAACGTGCAGACAAGCTCGGCGCAAAATTTGCATTAATTCTCGGTGAAGATGAAGTAGCACGACAACAGGTTGTGATTAAAGATCTATTAAGTGGAGAACAGCAAATTACAT
This sequence comes from Gallibacterium sp. ZY190522, assembly GCF_054166015.1. Taxonomy (NCBI): domain Bacteria; kingdom Pseudomonadati; phylum Pseudomonadota; class Gammaproteobacteria; order Pasteurellales; family Pasteurellaceae; genus Gallibacterium; species Gallibacterium sp. ZY190522. The sequence goes on along the minus strand of NZ_CM135118.1, from coordinate 433,276 downwards.
TAGCAAATACCGATGCTATCGGCTATTTAACCCCATTTTACACATCTCGCTAAGGAGGCAACATAATGGCTTATACAACCAGTGATGAACAACTGCAAATTGAAGAAATCAAACAGTGGTGGAAGGAGAACGGCAAAGTCATTATTGCCGCTATTATTTTAGCTATTATCGGTGTATTCGGGTGGCGTTATTGGCAAGGCTATCAGCAAGAGAAAATCCATCAATCTTCTGCGGAATTTTCTCAAATAATGAAGGCTACCGAACAATCTGATACTGGGAAGGCAAATGCCCAATTAACTCAATTTGTTGAAGCCAACCCAAGCAGCACTTACTCCGCCTTTTTATTATTAGAACAGGCAAAAAAACAGATTAACGTCAATCAATGGCAACAAGCTGCCGATACGCTACAAAAAGCACTTAACAATGCAAAGGATAGCGCATTGATTTCATTAATCGCACTGCGTTTAGCAAGTGTACAAACACAGTTGAAACAGTTTGAACCGGCATTGGCAACATTAGACAAAGTAACGGATCAAGCGTGGCAAGGAAGAAAAGCGATGCTTTCAGGTGAAATTTATAATGCAATGGGTAATAAAGAGGAAGCGAAAAAATCGTTTGAAGCGGCATTAACCACTGCCAACCCACTTGAAGCACAATGGTTACAAATCCAAATCAATAATTTGTAATATCCCTTTCCCCCGACACACTATCGGGGGGATTTTTATATCTGAAAAATCACATATTATCAAAATAAAAAAATTGCTAATAACATTACAACGCTATTATCAGTAATACCAGTAACCATTCTATCGAATATAACAGGTTAAATTTGCTGTAAACACAAATAGTGCATTTATTTCGCTACACACTCTTGTAATAAGACCTTATCTTGGGAAGCCGTTTTACCTAATTGCAACCAAGAATTAACTTTGCTCTGCTGCCAATTTTGAGTATTCAACGCTTCAACACTTAACATATAATATTGATTAGCAAAAACAAAATTATCACCTTGGCTTAGCTGTTTATCCCATTTTAATAATTCCATTTTACCTTGCCAAAAAACGTTTACCTGATCTTGTTGATAACTGATTTTAAGATCTTTACCGTTATCACAACGATAAACTATATCATTGATTCCTTTGATATTTTTCTGTTCTACATTAATAATCTTCAGTTTCACATTATAAACACGTTTCACATTCGGCTGTTTACGAGCATCATTACGAGTTTGATATACAGTCAATGTATATTTACCTGAATACGGCAACACTTGATAAATAGCTGATAAATTAGCTGTCGCTTTAGCGTGGTTAATAAGTGAAAATTGAATTTGTCGGTCATTATCGATTGTTTCTAAAGTAAGAAGCTGGCCTTGTTTTGCATAAAAGCTATAGCGATCTACATCATAGCCTTTAATTGTACCTTTTAATTCGGCGAAATTTTCCCCTTTAGCAAACTGTACGGAAAAATCATTAGTATTTACGGCAGCACCATCATTACTGTTATTAGTAGATTGTGCCGCATTTACACTGCAAGCCTGTGCCAAACCAAGCACGAATAGCACTGTTACTAATTTTAATTTCATATTTGAACTCCCTTTATTTAAAAATTAATAAAAAAGGATAGTGTTTTTTAAATCACTATCCTTCTAAACCTAAAATAAACGAAATCTGTTTATTAAAGTGCTGATTTTGCTTTTTCAACTAAAGCTGCGAAAGCTACTTTATCGAATACTGCGATATCAGCAAGAATTTTACGATCGATTTCCACAGAAGCTTTTTTCAAACCATTAATAAAACGGCTGTATGATAAACCGTTTTGACGAGCTGCCGCATTGATACGAGCAATCCATAATTGACGGAATTGACGTTTACGTTGACGGCGGTCACGGTAAGCATATTGACCAGCTTTAATTACTGCTTGGAAAGCAACACGATATACACGAGAACGTGCACCATAATAACCTTTAGCTGCCTTAAGAATTTTCTTATGACGAGCTCTTGCAATTACACCACGTTTTACACGGGCCATAGGAATCTCCTTTGTCTATTTGTACTTAAAAAATAACGAAACGTTCGCTAACCTGTGGGTTATGCGTATGGTAAACAAGCTACGACTAAAACTTGGTCTGCTTTCGCAACCATTGATTTATGACGTAAATGGCGTTTACGTTTAGTTGATTTCTTAGTCAAAATATGACGAAGATGAGATTGTTTACGTTTAAAACCGCCAGTTCCAGTTTTTTTGAAACGTTTAGCAGCACCACGTACTGTTTTAATTTTAGGCATTGTTTAATAACTCCGCATTGTTTACGATTAATCACTAATAATCAGGCGAATAAAAAGCAAAGACGCAAAACACCTTTACTTCTCACTACTTGAACTGCACTGACTATTTCTTTTTCGGGGCAAGCACCATCACCATTTGACGACCTTCAATCTTAGATGGTTCAGATTCAACTACAGCTAATTCTGCCAAATCTGCTTTGATACGATCCAACATTTCGATGCCAATCTGCTGATGTGCCAATTCACGACCACGAAAACGTAGTGTGATTTTAGTTTTATCCCCATCTTCCAAAAAGCGAATCAGGCTGCGTAGTTTTACCTGATAATCGCCTTCGTCAGTTCCAGGACGGAACTTAACTTCTTTTACCTGAACAACTTTCTGTTTCTTTTTCTGCTCTTTTGCAGTTTTGCTCTTTTCATAAAGGAATTTACCGTAATTCATAATACGGCAAACCGGAGGTTCAGCATTAGGACTGATTTCGACAAGATCCAAATCGGCCTGCTCAGCCAACTCTAATGCCTGTTGGATAGATACAATCCCCGCTTGCTCACCATCTTGGTCGATCAAACGGACTTCCTTCACACGAATTTCTTCATTAATACGATTCGGACGATTAGCTGCTGGTGCTTTTTTTATGGTTTTAATAATCTTATTCCTCTATTAAGTTAACTTATCCATCTGCAAAATACAGAAACTTAGGTTGTTCATCAATTTATTGACAAAAAACGGTGCTGATTCTATAAAATTTCCGCTGTAGTTGCAATAAGCAAGCTCAATTTTCTCACTTTCGTTTATAAGCCTAGAGCATAACGCAAAGCCTGACGCTTAATAAAACCAGCTCGCTCAGAAACCAATAATGCAATATTACGTGCTACCTTAACCGGCAGTAATGGAGAACGAAATGTTTTATAAAAAACATCCATTGTTGATTGCATTAACAGATTATCTTTATAACGTTGCTGTTGATAGCGTTGCAAAAAGTTATCTTTCGTTAAACCGACATCCTGTTTTAGTACCCACTCAACATTTTCCAATAATGCTTTCACATCCTTAAAACCAAGATTTACTCCCTGTCCAGCTAAAGGATGAATACTGTGTGCTGCATCACCAACCAGAACTACACCATTTTTATAATACGTTTGTGCATGACGGCGAGTTAAGCCGAATGCTCCCCACTTTTTAACAGTAATTTTACCTAATCTTTCAGGAAAATATTGCTCAACTTCTGCTGTTAATTTTTCTGCTGATAATTTTTTCAAAAAATCAATCCTTTCAGGCATATCATACCAAACCAAACAGACCTGTTTACCCAATAATGGCAATAAAGCACGAGGACCACTTGGATAGAATTGTTGCCACGTCATTGACTGTTGTTCGTCTTCCGTATCCGCTAAAATTAACATACAATCCTGTTGATAACGCCAACCTGTAACGCCAATACCAGCAATTGTTCGCCATTGAGAGGTTGCTCCATCAGCAGCGATAATATATGGACTACAAATCCGTTCTCCATTGTCTAAAATAAGATGCCATATATTCTGCTGATACTGTTGTACACTGACCTCACAATTCGCGGCAAAATCAACATTCGGTAATTGTTGGAACTGTTGCCACAATCCCTCTTGAATCAAGAGATTTTCGACCATAAAACCAAGTTGCGGTAAATCAACCTCTTTGGCACTAAACGTGGTAGAAAAACCTTCTATCTCCCAAGTACTTAATTCGCTATAAGGGCAAACTCGACGATCTGCGATATATTGCCACGCATTTAAATTCTCCAATAATTTAACTGATCCTTGACTGATAGCGGAAATACGTAAATCATATTCACAATCAGTGGAAAAATGAGGTAAAGGTAAACGTTCTAGCACGAATATTTTCAATCCTAATCTAGCTAGTCCAGCAGCACAAGCAGCACCGACCATTCCTCCGCCAATAATAATAAAATCATAATGTTTTGCCTGTTCACACATTTTTGTACCCTTTTCTTCTTTTTTCCCTTATTTTACTCACAAAAGCTGAAGTTGCCTAAAAGAAAATCATTAACATACCCCAATGAAGTGCTAGAGATTATGCAGATAAATCGGTAGAATAGCCGCCAACTTTTACGCCGCTATATTCAGATAGCACTATTTTATCGCGGATAAGTCAGTATCACACTTATCCAATTTAAATCATCCATTAACTTTCAATTGAAATAGAATGACACAAAAACTACACATTAAAACTTGGGGCTGCCAAATGAATGAGTATGACTCAGCCAAAATGGCAGACTTATTAAACAATACTCACGGTTTAGAGTTGACAGAAAATGCGGAAGAAGCAGATATTTTGTTATTAAATACCTGTTCAATCCGTGAAAAGGCACAAGAAAAAGTATTCCACCAATTAGGACGTTGGAAAGATTTGAAAAAACAAAATCCTAATCTGATTATCGGTGTTGGCGGTTGTGTCGCCTCACAGGAAGGTGAACATATTCGTGATCGTGCCCCTTATGTTGATATTATTTTCGGCCCACAAACTTTGCATCGCCTACCGGAAATGGTTAATCAAATTCGTGGAGGTAAAAGCTCTGTGGTCGATGTCAGTTTCCCAGAAATTGAAAAATTTGATCGCTTACCAGAGCCTAGAGCCGAAGGTCCAACAGCATTTGTTTCCATTATGGAAGGTTGTAATAAATATTGTTCATTCTGCGTTGTACCTTATACACGTGGCGAAGAAGTAAGCCGCCCTGTCGATGATGTGTTATTTGAAATTGCACAATTGGCAGAACAGGGGGTTCGAGAAGTCAATTTGTTAGGTCAAAATGTAAATGCTTACCGAGGTCCGACCCACGATGGTGAGATTTGCTCATTTGCCGAATTATTACGTTTAGTTGCTGCAATTGATGGTATTGATCGTTTACGTTTTACTACGTCTCATCCGATAGAATTTACTGATGATATTATTGATGTCTATCGCGATACTCCGGAACTAGTTAGCTTCCTACATTTACCAGTGCAAAGCGGTTCCGACCGTGTTTTATCTATGATGAAACGTAATCACACCGCATTGGAATATAAAGCGATTATCCGTAAACTACGTGAAGCTCGTCCTGATATTCAAATCAGTTCCGATTTTATTGTTGGCTTCCCTGGAGAAACCGCACAAGATTTTGAACAAACCATGAATTTAATTGCGCAAGTCAATTTTGATATGAGTTTCAGTTTTATCTACTCTGCCCGTCCCGGCACCCCGGCAGCAGATATGCCGGATGATGTTAGCGAAGAGGAAAAAAAACAACGTTTATATCTGTTACAAGAACGCATTAATCAACAAGCATCACAATTCAGCCGCCGTATGTTAGGCACTGAACAACGTATTTTGGTGGAAGGTCCGTCCAAAAAAGACATTATGGAGTTAACAGGTCGTACCGAAAATAATCGTATTGTTAATTTTGTCGGCTCACCAGATATGATTGGCAAATTCGTTGATGTAAAAATCACTGATGTTTATACCAATTCTTTACGTGGTGAAGTAGTACGCACTGAAAATGATATGGATCTTCGAGTACAACACTCTCCACAAGCAGTAATACAACGTACACGCAAAGAGGATGAACTCGGTGTTGGACATTATCAAGCCAATTAATCGTTTTTTGGTAAGGAATAATAACGAATTTTTCACAGATTCGCTGTTTTATTAAAAACACCGAAACGATTAAAACTCTGCTATTCACAGCGGTAGGATGTATTTTTCGGAAGAGTAATAGCCCTTCCAAATCAAGACAATTCATAGTTCAATGCTTTATCTGTTGTTCTGTGAATTGAAACATGCTATTTTTAGGCACTGTTTTGCCAAAACCGGCATAAAACACTCAACTTTTATTTTGTTATTAAGGAAAAAACAATATGGGTATTATCTCTACAGCATACGCAGCCGATGCTGCTGCACAACAGGGTGGCGGCTTGCAAATGATCTTTTTATTAGTCATTTTTGGTCTTATTTTCTATTTTATGATTTTCCGTCCGCAATCTAAACGTAATAAACAACATCGTGAATTGATGTCTTCGCTAGCAAAAGGTGAAGAAGTGTTAACCAGTGGCGGTTTATTAGGAAAAATCACTAAAGTATCAGCTGAGAGCGACTATATTGTTATCGCCCTTAACGACACTAACGAAGTTACTATCAAAAAAGATTTTATTGTAGCCGTTCTGCCGAAAGGTTCTATCAAATCACTTTAATTTACCTTTTAGACAAGGTTAGAATACTCGCCGTTAAAGCGTAGTTTAGGTTACCGGGGCAATCAACAACCGTTTGATTGCCCTGTGTGTTAAACAATTTACAAAGGTTTTTATTGTGTTAAATCGTTTCCCTTTATGGAAGAATCTGATGGTGATATTCGTTGTCGTCATTGGTATCTTATATGCACTTCCAAATCTTTACGGTGAAGACCCAGCCGTTCAAATTTCAGGAACTCGCGGTCAACTTGCTACCGAACAAACTTTATCCGATGTTCGTCAGGTTCTTGAACAAAATCAACTTCCTATTAAATCTATCGCCTTAGAAAATGGCTCTATTTTGGCAAAATTTACCAGTACTGATGAACAGCTTCTCGCTAAAGATAAAATTTTAGAAAAACTAGGCAACAACTATTCCGTTGCCTTAAATCTTGCTCCAGCAACCCCAGCTTGGCTGACCGATATCGGTGCTGGTCCAATGAAATTAGGATTAGATTTACGTGGTGGTGTACGTTTCTTAATGGAAGTCGACCTAAAATCAGTATTAGCTAAACAGCAGGAACAATTACAGGATTCTCTCCGTACTGAGTTGCGTAAGGAAAAATTTGTCTATAAAGCAATCCAATCCGGTGAAAATTACTCCACCGTTATCACACTTGCCGATAATATTTCACCAAGTGATGTGGTACGTATCTTAAAGCGTAAACACGCTAATTGGGACGTGGTCAGCGATGGGCAAAATGTTACATTAACCCTTTCAGAAAATGAACTAACTCGTTTAAGAAAGAGTGCTGTTGAACAAAATATCACTATTTTACGTAAACGTGTTAATGAACTTGGTGTTGCTGAACCAGTCGTACAGCAACAAGGTGCAGATCGTATCGTAGTTGAATTACCGGGTGTACAGGATACAGCTCGTGCTAAAGAAATTTTAGGTGCAACTGCAACGTTAGAATTCCGTATGGTCAATCAAACAGCTAACCTTGCAGCTGCTGAAAACGGAATGGTGCCATCTGACTCTGAATTACAACACGACCGTAACGGTACGCCAGTCGTCGTTTATCGTAAAACTATTTTGGGTGGTGAGCATATTACTGATGCAAACTCCGGCAACGATGAATATGGCCGTCCGCAAGTTAATATCTCTTTAGATAGCGAAGGCGGAAATATAATGTCAGAAGCCACTAAAACCGCAATCGGCAAACCAATGGCAACTGTCTATAGCGAATATAAAGATAGCGGTAAAAAGGACGAAAACGGTAAGGCTATTTTGACTAAACACGAAGAAGTTATTAATGTTGCTACCATTCAATCTCGTTTAGGCAATACTTTCCGCATTACAGGTATTAACTCCCCTGCTGAAGCGCAAAACCTTTCTGTGTTATTACGTTCAGGTGCATTAATTGCCCCAATTCAAATTGTTGAAGAGCGGACTATCGGTCCTTCTCTTGGAGCACAAAATATCGAACAGGGTATGAAAGCAAGCTTTTGGGGATTACTCATTGTTATACTCTTTATGGCCCTTTATTATCGTAAATTCGGTTTGATCGCCAATTTGGCATTGCTTGCTAACATCGTTATTCTTGTCGGTTTAATGTCATTAATACCGGGAGCAACTTTGTCTATGCCTGGTATTGCAGGGATTGTGCTTTCAGTCGGGATGTCTGTTGATGCCAACGTGTTGATTTTTGAGCGTATTAAAGAAGAGTTGCGTAACGGTCGCTCAGTACAACAGGCAATTAATGAAGGCTACAACGGTGCATTCTCCAGTATCTTCGATGCCAACTTGACTACTATTTTGACTGCTGTGATTCTTTATGCAGCAGGTAGTGGGCCAGTAAAAGGCTTTGCGATTACATTATCTCTTGGTGTTGCTATTTCGATGTTTACTGCTATTACCGGTACTCGTGCGGTGGTGAATTTCCTCTATGGTGGAAAACGAATTAGTAAATTATCGATCTAGGAGAAGAGTTACTTATGAAAAATACTATAGATAACCAAATTGAAGCTCTTAATGATATTAAGCTACCATATAAGCTAATCCATTTTATGCGCTATCGTATGGTAGGCTATGCCCTATCAATTATTGTGGTAGCAATTTCATTATTTTTTATTATTACTAAAGGTTTTAACTGGGGCTTAGATTTCACCGGTGGGACAGTGATTGATACTTCATTCTCACAACCTGCCGATTTGCCGAAGATCCGTTCTATTTTAGCTCAGAACGGCTTGGATAATGCTGTTGTACAAGCATCAGGTGGGGTGCGTGATGTGATGGTTCGTGTGCCTGCATCCGTAAATGATCCAAATATCGGTACGCATATCAAAACTATTTTGAGTAACAATATTGATAAAGAAGTGTCAATTCGCAGTATTGAGTTCGTTGGTCCAAATGTCGGTGAAGAACTAACCACTTCCGCAATTTACGCCACCTTAATCACTTTAGCAATGTTATTGTTATATGTCGGTTTGCGTTTTGAATGGCGTTTAGCTTTAGGTGCGATTCTCTCTTTAGCACACGATGTAATCGTTACTTTAGGTTTCTTCGCAATGTTACAAGTTGAGATAGATTTAACCTTTGTCGCAGCAATTCTTTCTGTTATTGGTTATTCCTTGAACGATAGTATCGTAGTATTTGACCGTGTACGAGAAAATTTCCGTAAAATTCGCCGTGCCTCTACTGTAGAAATTATAGATATTTCACTTAGTCAAACCTTATCAAGAACATTGATGACATCCATCACCACATTAATTGTAGTGATCTCCTTATTGTTATTCGGTGGTCCAACTATTCACAGTTTCTCTTTAGCGTTATTAATTGGTATAGGTTTCGGTACTTATTCTTCAATTTATATTGCAGTTGCGCTTGCTTTAAACTTTGGCTTGAAACGTGAGCATATGTTACCACCTAAAGTGGAAAAAGAAGGAGCTGATCAAGAATCACTCTTACCATAATAAAAATTTCTTAACTTAATCTTTTACATCAGCCGTTTATTTTACGGCTGATGTTTTATTGAATATCCGCTATAATAACGCCATTCAAGTTGATAAAGGCTTTCTTAAAATGCGTCAAAAGAAGATAATGAAATCACTCGATGCTATCGATATGAAAATTCTTAATGAATTGCAGCATAACGGTAAAATTTCCAATATCGAACTTTCAAAACGGGTCGGTTTATCACCAACTCCTTGTCTAGAGCGAGTAAAACGATTAGAAAAACAAAATGTGATTATGGGTTATCGCGCTTTGCTCAACCCTGAATTATTGGATTCTCCTTTGTTAGTTATTGTAGAAATTACTTTGGTTCGCGGTAAACCGGATGTTTTTGAAGAGTTTAATCGAGCGGTGCAAGAGCTAGAAGAAATCCAAGAGTGTCATTTAGTTTCTGGTGATTTTGATTATTTACTGAAAACGCGTGTTGCAGATATGGCTGCATACCGAAAACTATTAGGTACGACTCTGTTGCGTTTACCGGGTGTAAACGATACTCGTACTTATGTTGTGATGGAAGAAGTAAAACAAACCAATTATTTATTGCTTAAATGAATTTATCCCTTTAGCTTAACAGCTAAGGGGATTTTTCCTTTCTTATTTTCTATTTCTTAAATAAGACTTTGGTGTTTATCACAGCCATTTTAATAAATTAGAGTAAAAAAAGAGGGATACTTCTTAGTTATCCCTCTATTCACATTTATTTAACCGTAAACAAAACAATATCAGGAAAAATAATCAATAATGCCAGTAATACAATTTGTAGAGCAATAAATGGTAATACAGATTTAAAAATATCAACAAGCTCAATGCCTTTCGGGGCGACGCTATGCAAATAAAATGCTGCTGGTCCAAATGGTGGGGATAAAAAAGAAACTTGCATATTTACACAGAATAATACGCCGAACCAAATAGGGTCATATCCAAGATTTTGTACAATAGGAACGAAAATAGGCATTGTCAACATTGCAATTCCAATCCAATCAAGGAAAAGACCTAATATAAATAGTATTATCATCATAATCAGTATAATACCAATAGGCGGTAATCCCGAACTTACAAGCATAGACTCTACAAAACGATTTCCTCCTACTAAATTATAAATACCAACCAAAATATAAGCACCAATACCTATCCACATTATCATTCCACAAGTCTGCATCGTGGTATAAGAAGCCTCCTTCATAACTTTAAAATTAAGCTCTTTTCTATATAAAGAAACTGCCATAACCGCAATCACACCAACAGCTGCCGCTTCAGTAACAGAAGCTATTCCACCATAAATACTTCCTAGCACAATTAATGCAATCATTGCTGGTAATGCAATATTAATACGAGCCCTTTTTCTCTCTTCTTTTGAAATAGGAGCGTTACGTTCTTCTTCAGGAATAGCCGGTAATAATTTAGGATTTATACGCCCTCTAATCACAATATAAGAAATATACATAAAAGCTAACAAAAATGCAGGGATAAAACTTGCTGTAAATAGATCTCCAATCGAAACTGATGCAACTAAACCATAAATAATTAATACAATACTTGGTGGAACCATCGTTCCCAAAGCACCTGAAGAGACAACAGTACCAATTGCTAATTTCTTATCATATCCAAGTCTTAACATCTGGGGTAAAGCCAACAGTCCTAATAATACGGTTTCACCTCCAATAATTCCTGACATAGTCGCTAAAAAAACACCAATAAGAACAGTTTGTAGGGCAACTCCTGTTCTAAATTTTCTGGTAGTAAGCCACATTGCATTATAAAGATCCTTAGCTATTCCAGTTTTATCTAATAAGGAAGCCATTAACACAAACATAGGCACTGCAAGCAGAGAATAACTCGTCATAAAGCCATAAACACGATTAACCACCATTGGCAATACATCTGGAGAGAACCATCCCACAGCAAGAAGAGTTGCAATCAATCCCGTTAGAAATGCTAATGGTACTCCTGTTACTAATAGAAAACACATTGCTAAAAATAAAATTAATGTAACAAGATCAATACCTAAGCTACTAAGACCAAACATAATAAATCTCCTTATCTATATCTATCAGTTAAACGTTGTTTTAACTTCCAAACAACCTGAATAAAAAACAGACAAAATAGAGCGAAAATAGCAACCTTTAATAGCCCAGGGATAGGTGGATTCCAAGCTGATCCTGATCGTTCTAACGTGACTTCACCATTTGGAGATAGTGCTGCACTACGAGCAACAAAATAACTAGAATAAGCCAATAACCCTAAAAAAATTAACGTTATAATACTGCTAAATATTTCTAATCGATTTCTCCACTTATCAGAAACGTAATTAAGTAGAATGGGAACTCGGATATGTTTATTTCTTCCATAAGAAAATAACCCAGCATACACCATTAAAAATCCTGCTAATGCAATACTAGTTTCATGAACCCAATCGGTTGGAGAATTAAATACATATCTGGAAATAATTTCATAAAATGAAATAACAACAATAATTAAATATCCCCACGATAACTTATGACCAATTGATTCAATGACTTTATCAAAAAACGTCAGTTTTTCCTCTATTTGAGGCTGCTTTATCTTATCCATACTCACCTCCTATTTAATAGAAATATAGCCAAGCTATTAACAATAATAAATCTTTATAGCTTGGCCTAATTCTGACTTATTGAATCATTCCTTTATCTTTTAAATATTTCATAACTACATCATAATATTTCTTAGACATAGGTGATTTATCTGCCCATTCAGGCCATAATTTAGTTGCAGTTTCTCGAACTTTAGAGACTTCTTCCGGTGACCACGAAATAATAGTAATATCCGCTTTTTTATTTTTAATAGCTTCTTCATCCAATTTTTGATGCATAGCTAAAAAACCTTCCGCGTATTGTTTACTTGCTTTTGCCAATATATCTTTTAAATCTGGTGGCAAACCATCATAAATTTTTTTATTCAATGTAACCTGATTAACCGGCATTGAATGCCAACCTGGATAAATAGGATATTTAGCAATATCATTCATTCCATTAGCCTGATTACGTGCAAAAATAGAATAATCTGATGCATCAATCACACCTTTCTCTAAAGAAGTATAAACTTCAGATCCTGGCAAATTTACAGGTGCTGCTCCTAAATTTTTGAATAAAGCCTGCACTAACCCTTCCGGAGCTCGAACTTTTACCCCCTGTAATTCTTTAATATTATGAATAGGTTTCTTAGAAACTAACGACTCACCACCTACTGTACTTATTGCTAATAGTTGTACCCCATATTTATTTAGTAATTCATTAGCTACATTAAACCCACCACCGTTATACATAAAATCAATTAAATCTTTTGGATTACTCCAAGCACCAATTAGATTACCGTATAGAGCAAAAGCAGGATCTTTTCCTGAAAAATAAGATGGATCAGTAAAATCACCTTGTAAGATATTCATACCAATAGAGTCTAATGTTTGGTTGTGTTCAACAACTGATCCAGCTCCCAAAACATTAATATGTATACGACCATTAGATAATTGTTCCACATCCTTTGCCCACTGCTGTTGATATTTAAAAGCATCATCTCCAGGTTGATCAGACGATTGAAAGTTCCAATCATATTCCGCAGAAAATACAGTTGCAGAAAACGCTAATAAAGAACAAGCTAATACACTTTTGAGTAGTTTCATTTTGATGTTCCTCTTATATAGATTAATTAATCGTGTTTTCTTACCATTCGGCAAAAGAACCATCTTTATTCCGCCAGATAGGGTTATGCCAATGAACATCTTTACCATTTTGAAGTTTCATAAAAGATTCATTTATCTCAATACCTAATCCAGCTTCTGTTAATATTTCACAGTAACCATCTTTAAAGTCATAGACCTCCTTATTTTTCATATAATCTAAAACATCATTTTCTTGGTTATAATGAATACCAATACTCTGTTCTTGAATAATTGCATTTAAACAGACTGTATCAATATGTAGTGAAGACGCTAATGCAATAGGCCCTAGTGGGCAATGAGGGGCTATCGCTACATCATAAGCTTCTGCCATAGTTGCAATCTTCCTTAATTCAGAAATTCCTCCACAATGGGAGACATCAGGTTGTAAAATATCAACACCACCTCTTTGTAACAAATGTTTGAATTCCCATCGAGAAAACATTCTTTCTCCGGTTGCTATTGGAATAGCCCCATATCTAGCAATTTCATGTATTACATCAAAATGTTCTGCTAACACAGGCTCTTCGACAAACATTGGATTAAATACAGCCAATTCTTTTAATAAGATTTTTGCCATTGCTTTATGTACTCGCCCATGAAAATCTATACCTATTCCAAAATCTTTACCGACAACATCTCTAATAGCCTGTACTCGTGCTAATACTGAATCTACTTTTGAATAATCATCAATAAAATTAAGCTCCTCAGTACCATTCATCTTAATAGCTGTAAATCCTGCTTCTTGACGCTCTTTTGCCATTCTTGCAACATCGTCTGGTCTATCTCCACCAATCCAAGAATAAACTCTTATACGATCTCGACATTTACCCCCCAATAATTGATAAACAGGCGTATTTAAAGCTTTACCCTTAATATCCCATAAAGCTTGATCGATGCCGGCTAATGCACTCATCATAATCGGTCCACCTCGATAAAAAGAAGATCGATAAAGCACATTCCAATGATCTTCAATATCTCTTGGATCTTTTCCGATTAAATATTCCATTAATTCATCGACACAGGTATGAACCGTATGAGTTCGCCCTTCTAAACAAGGCTCTCCCCAACCCACAATTCCTTCATCTGTAATAATTTTTAAAAATCCCCATCTTGGCGGAACAATAAAAGTTTCATAACCAATAATTTTCATTTTCTACTCCAAATTAAATTTGCAACTCACTCCAAACTTGTTTAAATTTTTTGGCATTTTCTATAAATTCATCTAACGGCATTCCTGCACGATAAAGTGCATTACCTAACCCAAAACCTTTAGCACCGAGTGTTATATAACTTTGCATTTGTTCTTTATCCGCCTTAATTCCTCCAACTGGAAAACAACTAACATTTTTAGGTAAAACACTTAACATCGCTTGAAACCCTTTTGTACCAACCAATTCAGCTGGAAAAATTTTGAGCATTGTTGCGCCTGAATTAATAGCTAAAAATGCCTCAGTAGGCGTCATAATGCCAACAAAAATACTACATCCAGAAGCCTTAGCTAATTTAATGACTTCAGGATCTACATTAGGCGTTACTATCAACTTTACACCTATCTCTAATACTTGATTTAATAAAGAAACATTTGTTACCGTTCCTGCACCAATACAACACTGATCTGAAAATTTCTGTTGTAATAACTTAATCGTTTTTAACGCATTTGGACTATTCAAAGGTACTTCAATAAAGTAATAACCAAGCTCAATTAGATGAGATACATATTTTTCTGCCTCTTCCATTCTTATTCCTCTTAAAATAGCCACAAGAGGACATTTATCAGATAGATTGTTTATACTCATATTTATTCCTTAATCGCTTACCATAGATTCTATGCCTGCTAAAAAACAATGTTCGCCATCAACCACTTGATGCCGATAACCCAAGTATTTCAAAGCATTGGTATAACGTTTCACAATATTTTCACTACCGACAACATAATGATTTAAATCTTTCGGTAATAATCGAATTTCATTACCGATGATGATGCCAGATAAATAACTTCTTACTTGGTTCGATGATAATTGCTGATTTAGAAATAGTGTTCTGGTTGAAAAAAGTGCATTGGAAAGAGGTATTTCATTACCAATTTCTACCCCTTTAAGAAAAGCAGACTCATCATTATAAAAACTAGGCATTCCTTTAGTTAAGATACTGTACTGATCAAGTAATGAAAATAATTCTCCGGTCATTAACGTACAAAAATCCACTAATTTTCCAAATTGGATAGATGCATGCTTACTATGTGTGCCGGGTAAAATTACAGATAAATCGTCACCTTTTACCATTTTATATAAACCCAGTAATTGAGTTTCCTCTCCCCGCATTACATCAAAAACGCCATATTTATTTATCATAGCTATCCCAGGCACAATAAAAGCTGGAATACCATTAGATAAAGTAAACGAATATAACGATTTTTTAATATCTTCTAAATTTACCGGCCCATGTACATATGGAACTTCAACCCACCCATTTTTTGATCCCACCATTCCTGACATACCAACAAATAAGCTATTCAAGTCATACAAGAAAGAATACTGTTTAAAAAGATCTAGTATAACATCTTCAAACTTATCTCCCTCAATAAACTTCGCCCCTTTATTATTGTTTTCCAACATCTTATTATCTTTATTCATACTAAGATAATATGCTCTAAAATTTGTTGTTCCCCAATCAATCGCAATCATAACCCACCAAATAACATTATCTTGTATTACAAGATAATAATCAAAAAATAAACATTTTTCTGTGATAAAGATCCCATTTTTGATCAATAATTTTCTCTTTTTTTTCATTACAATTTTTGATGAAAAGGTATAATTAACTAACGTGGATTAACATTAAAGAATTGAGAGTGAAAACATATGTTGAAATCAGACCATATAATGAAGAATATAATTCTTAAAATATTCAATGGAGATTTTAAAGAGGGAGAGTTACTCCCAGGAGAAATTGAAATTGCAACTGAATTCAACGTTTCCCGCACATCTGTCAGAACAGCATTACAAACCATTGCTAATAAAGGAGTAATTTCAATCATTCCTAAAAAAGGAAGTATTATAAATAAAATAGAATACTGGAATTGGCTTGATCCGGAAATTTTGACATTTTTTTCATTAGAAGATATTAGCCCTGTTTTATTACAACATTTATTAATTACTCGATTAATTTTTGAACCTAATATCTGTGCTATCTCTGCACTTACTTCAACAGCAGAAGATCTAGTGAAGATTGAACAAGGATATCTATTTATGAAACAGAGTATCCAAGAAAATAATCGCGAACTTTTTATAAAAGGAGATAAAATTTTTCATTCTTCTATCGTCAATTCTTGTAGGAACCCCTTTCTATCCTCATTAGATGCAATGCTATCAACAGCAATGTCGATATCATACAATCAAACTTTAGAACAAAAATTAACAGATTCTTCCGCTGCTGTACAACTACATAGAGGATTATTTGAAGCAATTCGTAAAAGAGAGGCTCATACGGCACGAGAACTGGCTAAAGAATTAATTACTAACGCAATAACTAAGATCTTATCAGATAAAGAACTATTACATTTAATAAATAACTTACGTTAACGATACACTAATCTTGTTTGTCTAACCCACCTTGAGTTGCTATCATAGCAGCTCAATTTTAGTATTCGTATTTTGTTGAAAACAATGATTAATAAACTCAAAAATATCAAACTGAATCAGCTTCCTTTATCCCATTTTAAACAGGTAGAAATTAAGAAAGAGTATTTACGTTCCAACCTTTACCTTTTTAACCTTGGACTTATTTTATTAACGTTTTTTGGGTTATATTTACTAGTGGCTTGGGCATCTTACCATCCAATGGATAATGCTTGGACTATCGCTAGCAACCAGACAACAGTCTATAACAAAGCTGGCGCATTCGGTGCTTGGATTATTGATGTTTTATTCGCCTTATTTGGTCGAATTGCCAATATTTTGCCTTTTGTCTGCTTTTTAGTTCCTATTTTTCTATTACGCTATCATCCAATTACAGAAATGAAATGGCGTACTTTTTTCCTTCATTGCATCGGTTTTTTACTTTTTTTATGCAGCATTTCAACTTTAGCTGCCCTCTATTTACCCAATAGTAGCAATCATTTAGCAGGTGGGGTTATCGGAACCATCATTGTTCAATTTATTGCTAAAACAACCGGTACACTGTTACTTTCACTTATTGCGTTATTGACGACCGCTTTGGGCTTTGTGCTTTCTGCCGGTAACGATTTTCTTAAAGTATTACTACGTTTTTACCATTGGTTAATGGCAACGGATGAACAACAAAAAATCGAAGATACATCTGATACTGTCCAAACAGAAAAATCATTAGCAGATTATGAACAGATTGTTTTGCCAATTTCCCCTAATCATAGAGAAAAACAAGAAAATGGAGAAACTCCATCTCCTTATTTCCAACCTCAAGACGAAAAACAGTTGGTTAATCCAACTATTTTCGGCTTAACTCCTCAAGAAAATATACCAACAACAGAAGTTGAAACAGCAACTTCTTTTGAACAACAAGCGTGGCAAAATAGCTTAGAAACAGCACAAGCACAAGCACAAGCACAAGCACAAGCACAAGCACAAGCACAAGCACAAGCACAAGCACAAGCACAAGAAGATAGCATTGCCAATTTTGATTTTCCAATGATGGATATTGAAGAGCAACCGGAATTACCAAAAGTTTCTATTTCAATGCCATCACCAATGGAGTCTGCTACATTGAATAATGTAGCACCAACACCTGAAATAACTGCTGCTTCCACACCGAAACAGGAAACTTCATTGTCTCCAATGAATATTTCTCCAATTTCATCTATTCAAGACGAAGACGATTACGAGAATGATGACGAAGAACTTGCACATTTGCGTGAAGAATTTTTAGCACAACAAAAAATGAAAGAGCAACAATATGCCCCACCTAAAACAGAAACTGAATCTTCGACACCTGCAACACCGAATTACAAGCCTTATAACGACACTTTAATTCATCCTTTGCTTCAACCTGATCCAATTTCAACCATTAAACCGACAACCCCATTGCCAAGCTTAGACTTATTAAATCCGGGGCAACCATTAAAAACAGAAGTTACTCAAGCAGAAATTCAAGAAACATCTAGACGCATTGAACAGCAACTACGTAATTTTGGTGTAAAAGCTGCTGTGCGTAATGTAACTATCGGACCGGTCGTTACTCGTTATGAAATTGAATTACAACCGGGAACTAAAGCATCAAAAGTGACTAGTATAGATACCGACTTAGCGCGTGCATTAATGTTCCGTTCGATTCGTATTGCAGAAGTCATTCCTGGTAAACCTTATATCGGTATTGAAACTCCAAATATGCACCGCCAAAATGTATTACTGCGCGATGTGTTGAGTAGTGCTGAGTTCCAACAAGCAAAATCGCCTCTATCAATGGTGCTTGGTAAAGATATCAGTGGCAAAGCGGTCGTAGTAGATTTGGCGAAAATGCCACATTTATTGGTAGCAGGAGCAACCGGTTCAGGCAAATCCGTTGGTGTCAATGCAATGATTTTAAGTTTGTTATTCAAGGTTCAACCGGAAGAAGTGAAATTCATTATGATCGATCCAAAACAGGTTGAACTCTCTATGTACAACGATATTCCACATTTGCTTACCAATGTGGTTACTGATATGAATAAAGCCGCAAATGCATTGCGCTGGTGTGTTGATGAAATGGAACGCCGCTACCAATTACTTACTGCACTGCACGTTCGCAATATTGAAGGATTTAATCACAAAATTGATCAGGCTACTGAAATGCAATTACCAATCCCAAATCCAATCTGGAAACCAGGTGATACAATGGATGAAATGCCACCAGCACTGGAAAAACTGCCTTATATTGTAGTGATTGTTGATGAATTTGCCGATTTAATGATGATTGTCGGGAAACAAGTAGAAGAATTAATCGCTCGCTTGGCACAAAAAGCACGTGCTATTGGTATTCACTTGATTTTAGCAACACAACGTCCATCGGTAGATGTTATAACCGGTTTGATTAAAGCCAATATTCCAAGTCGTATCGCTTTTACTGTGGCAAGTAAAATTGATTCACGTACTATTTTAGATCAATCAGGTGCGGAAGCATTATTGGGAAAAGGAGATATGCTCTATTCCGGTCAAGGTGATTTAATTCGTGTTCACGGGGCTTATATGACTGATGATGAAGTGGCTCGTATTGCCAATGACTGGCGCGCCCGAGGCAAACCGAATTATTTAGATGAAATTGTGGAAAATAATGAAGAGGAACAAAATAACAACGGTGAAGGTGGCAATAATGAGCTTGATGAAAAATTTGATGAAGCAGTCAATGTAGTATTAAGCACAGGTAATACTTCCGCCTCATTTTTACAACGTCGTTTAGGTTTAGGTTTTCCTCGTGCCGCTCGAATTCTCGATCAAATGGAACAACAGGGCATTTTATCTTCGCTAGTTAACGGTAAACGTGAAATTCTAGCACCAAGAAATAATTATTAAGGAGACATCAATGAAAAAATTACTGACATTTTGTGCTTTATTCGGCTTAATTTGCAATTCTACTGTTTTTGCCAATGCAAAATCTGAATTGCAACAGCGTTTATCTAAAATTGATTCACTGAGCAGTCAGTTCCAACAACGAGTTTCCGATGCGGAAGGAAAAGTAGTACAACAAGGTGAAGGTACTTTACAAATTAAACATCCAAATTTATTTAAAATGGTCATTAGCTCTCCACAAGAGAGCGAAATGATTTCAGATGGCAAAACATTATGGTATTACGATCCTTTTGTTGAGCAAGCAACAGCCAATTGGGTAAGCGATGCGGTAAATAATACACCATTCGTTTTATTAACCAATGATGATCAACATCATTGGGCAAACTATCAGGTAGAGCAAAAACAGGATGTATTTACACTTACACCAATTGATCAAAAGAGCAATATCAAACAATTTACTATTCGTATTAATGCTAGCGGATTATTAAATAGCTTTAGTACTATCGAAAAAGATGGTCAAGCAAATTTATATATTTTACGCAATATTAATACCTCAGTTTTACCCGATTCAACATTTAAGTTCACCTTGCCGAAAGGTGTAGAATTGGATGATCAACGTAAAAAATAGTGATTGTTAAGGTGCTAAATGGAAACGCTTGATTTAAATTTTTCTGCTGATGATTTTCGCCCTTTAGCTGCAAGAATGCGTCCAACCTCATTAGATAATTATTTTGGTCAAACTCATCTAGTTGGTAAAGGAAAACCATTACGCAAAGCAATTGAAAGCGGAAATATTCACTCTATGATTTTCTGGGGGCCGCCTGGTACCGGTAAAACGACACTAGCTGAAATTATTGCCCATCGCTTAAATGCAAAAGTAGAATATCTTTCTGCCGTTACCAGTGGCGTGAAAGAAATCCGAGAAGCAATAGAGCGTGCTAAACAGAACCAATTTATCGGTCAGCAAACATTATTATTTGTTGATGAAGTTCACCGCTTTAATAAATCTCAGCAAGATGCCTTTTTACCTTATATTGAAGACGGCACTATTATCTTTATTGGAGCAACCACAGAAAACCCCTCTTTTGAATTAAATAGTGCATTACTTTCACGCGCTAGAGTTTATCTTTTAAAATCTCTTAATATTGATGAGATTACTGAAGTGTTGCAACGAGCTTTACAGGATAATCAGTTCGGTTATGGCAATCAAGTCATTACTCTTGAAGATGGTTTGTTAGAAATGCTGGCAGAATATGTAAATGGTGATGCTCGTTTGGCATTAAACTGCTTGGAGTTAATGGTTGATATGGCAGAGGAAACTCCCCAAAAAGGAAAAGTGCTAACAAAGCAATTATTAGTTGATACGTTAGGAGAAA
The DNA here is from genome assembly GCF_054166015.1 of Gallibacterium sp. ZY190522. Taxonomy (NCBI): domain Bacteria; kingdom Pseudomonadati; phylum Pseudomonadota; class Gammaproteobacteria; order Pasteurellales; family Pasteurellaceae; genus Gallibacterium; species Gallibacterium sp. ZY190522. The sequence goes on along the minus strand of NZ_CM135118.1, from coordinate 412,184 downwards.
GACAAGCACGTTTTGATAAACAAGGCGACCGTTATTATGACCTGATTTCAGCATTGCATAAATCTGTCCGTGGCTCTGCTCCTGATGCTGCACTTTACTGGTATGCTCGAATTATCACTGCCGGCGGTGATCCACTTTATGTTGCTCGCCGCTTATTAGCGATTGCTTCAGAAGATATCGGCAATGCTGATCCAAAAGCAATGGAGGTTGCATTGAATGCGTGGGATTGCTTCACACGTGTCGGTGCAGCGGAAGGTGAACGAGCCATCGCTCAAGCTATTGTTTATTTAGCCACAGCACCGAAAAGTAATGCAGTTTATCTTGCTTTCAAAAAGGCAAAGCAACTAGCAACACAATATCCTGATTTTGATGTGCCTTTACATTTGCGTAATGCACCAACAACTCTGATGAAAAATATGGGCATAGGTAAAAATTACCGTTATGCCCATGATGAGCCAAATGCTTATGCCGCTGATGAAAATTATTTTCCAGAGCCTCTAAAAGGAACACGTTTATATTTTCCAAATGAGCGTGGAATGGAGATCAAAATTAAACAAAAATTGGATTGGCTAGCTCAATTAGATGAAGAGGCAAAACATAAAAAATCATAGTATAACTAAATAGGGCTATTTTAGATTAGCCCTACATTCCCACCAAAATAGCAATATTGAAATAGCCCTACTTTCTCTAATATTTCACGCTTAACAAACCTCTCTGACAACATATTTAAAAATGTTGCTACTGATACTACAAAAAATCTAACACCAAATTAGCCAACTCGTCTGAGTGACAATAATTTTATCAAAGCGTTGCTATAGAAATAATAGTGAATTAATTTGTTAATTTTTATATTTATGAGAATAATTTTCATTTACTTATTTGTGATTTTAGGTACAATCAATCTTGCTTTTCAAATCACGCTGAAAAATATTTTAGTCAAATCTAAAGCGGGATAGCGGTATGAATAGCACTACGAATAAAGATGGTCGTTTAATTAATAATATGCACTACTTTTGCCTATCGTATTATGAATACTATTTATAGCCTATGTGTTGTAAAAATTAAACGGCTGGAAAATGTAAACTAACTATGGAGTATCCAAATGAAAAAAATATTATCCGCTATTGCTTGTCTCACGACCTTTGCTACTTCTGCCTTCGCTGCAAATGAAGTAAATGTATATTCTTACCGACAACCTTATCTAATTGAACCGATTTTAAAACAATTTGAACAAGAAAGTGGCATAAAAGTAAACTTTATTTATGCCGATAAAGGGCTTGTTGAGCGTGTAAAAAGAGAGGGCGAACTTAGCCCTGCTGATGTATTATTAACCGTGGATATTAGCCGCGTGATGGAAATTGTTAATGCAGGGCTAGCTCAGCCTATTCAATCCAAGGTGTTAGATAGCAACATTCCTGCACAATTCCGCGATAGCCAAGGCAAATGGTTTGCATTAACCAGCCGTGCGCGCGTGGTGTATTCTTCAAAAGATCGTGTTGGCAAACTTCCTGCAAGTTTCACTTACTACGATTTAGCTAAACCTGAGTTGAAAGGCAAAGTGTGTGTGCGTTCAGGAAAGCATTCTTATAACGTGTCGTTAGTGGCTTCAATGATCGCACACGATGGCGTAGAAAAAGCCAAAGCCTTTTTAACAGGATTAAAAGCGAACCTCGCCCAAAAACCACAAGGTGGCGACCGCGATCAAGTGAAAGCGATTAAAGAGGGCGTTTGTGATTATTCTTTAGGCAATAGCTATTATTACGGCAAAATGCTTGAAGATGAAAAACAAAAAAGCTGGGCGGAAGCGGCTTATATCAACTATCCAGACCAACAAACTGTCGGCACACATATGAATATTAGTGGCGTGGTGATCGCGAAATATGCTCCAAATAAAGACAATGCGGTAAAATTAGTGGAGTTTTTGAGTGGCGATAAAGCACAGCATCTTTATGCGGAGCTAAACCACGAATACCCTGTAAAACCTTCTGTCGAGAAATCAAAACTCGTACAATCGTGGGGTGAGTTTAAGCAAGATAATTTACCGCTCGAAAAAATCGCGGAAAATTATGAAAATGCCCTCAAACTCATTGATGAAGTGAAATTTGATCTCTAATTTTCTAATAATACAAATTTATGATAGCCTATTGCTGATCCTTTAAATAGGCTATCTTTTTATCACCTAGACAATGTTAGATAATAAAAAAACGTATTCTAAACTGACTGCCCTTTTATTCGCCTGTAGCTTGGCAAGTTTCTTTCTTTTGCCAATCTTCGCCTTATTGGCTTCCGCCTTGAGCGGTTCGTTGCAAAGTATGCAACATTTATGGGAAACGGTGTTCACCGATTATCTCATTAACTCATTGTTTTTAGTGCTTGGCACAACCTTACTCAGTGCGTGTTTTGCCTTACCTTGTGCTTTTTTGGTTTCCCGTTACCATTTTTCAGGTAGAACCCTTTTACAATGGTTACTCTGTTTACCGCTGGCTATTCCAGCCTATTTATCCGCTTATCTTTACACTGATTTTCTTGATTATCCCGGTATCGTGCAACAAACCTTACGAAATGTGTTTGATTGGCAAAGTAAACAAGATTACTGGTTTCCCAACATTCGTAGCCTTGGCGGCGCGTGCTTTATCCTTGCCTTGTCGCTCTACCCTTACATTTTTTTGCTCACCCGAATGGCATTAATGGAACAAGGAGAACACTTACAACAAAGTGCAAAATTACTGGGAGCCAATCAATGGCGTATCCTCTATAAAATTACACTACCGTTAATCCGCCCAGCTATCGCCGTAGGCTGTGCCTTAGTGGCAATGGAAACCCTAGGGGATTTTGGTACAGTCGCTTTTTTCGCCATTCCCTCGCTGACTACCGCAATCTATGATACTTGGCTCGGCTTTGGTGATTTGCACGCAGCGGCACAAATTTCACTCTTTATGCTCGGCTTATTACTACTTTTTATAAGCCTTGAACGCTACGCTCGTCGCCAACAACGTTATTATCAACGTAGTGGTCAAGGCACGGCAAGTACAAGCCCCTTAACATTTTCAGCTAAACTATTGCTTATTTTTTGTCTTGTTTTAATTACTTTTGCATTTTTTATTCCCCTATTTCAACTAATTTATTGGTCAATACTGTATTTTGATCAAACGTGGAATGAATATTTCTGGCAATACAGCAAAAATAGTCTGCTCGTTTCAGGATTAGCAATGGTATTTTGTGTGCTTATCGCTCTACTACAACACTTCCTTGCACGCTTTTATCCAAATAAACTCACCACACAAAGTCTGAAACTTTCTGCGCTCGGTTATGCCATTCCAGGAACAGTTTTAGCCATCGGTTTACTCATTCCATTCACCTTTGCCGATCACCAAGTAAACAGCCTCGTAAAATGGTTCGGGCTTTCCCCTGTCGGCTTGTTTTTTTCAGGATCGATTTTTGCTTTAGTCGCCGCCTACCTTATTCGCTTTTCCGCAATGGCATTAGGAAGCCTCGAAACTAGCCTCAATCAAATCCCACCCTCATTAGATATGGCGGGCAAAATACTCGGGCATAAACCCTTAGCCATTTGGCAAAAAATTCATTTCCCATTAATGAGAAAAGGCATTTTCACTGCCTTATTATTAGTATTTATTGAAAGTATGAAAGAGCTTAATGCCTCACTTTTATTACGGCCTTTCAATTTTGATACGCTAGCAACGTACGTTTTTACCTTTACTTCTGACGAACAACTAGAACGTGCAGCACTGCCCGCGTTGGTACTGATCTTAGTTGGCATCGTCCCCGTATTAATTTTGACCCGATCCTTACTGAAATCAACGAGAAGCCTGTGATGATGAATACCTTAACGATTACTAATTTGACTTGCTCTTATCAGCAACAAAACATATTACAAAATCTAAATTTAAGTATTGAAAATGACGATATTGTCTGCCTACTTGGGGCGAGCGGTTGTGGGAAGACAACTTTGCTCAAAGGGATAGCAGGACTAATCCCCCTTCATTCGGGAAAAATTTATTTACAAGGGAAAGAGATTGGTCATCTTGAAGCCAATCAACGTGAAATTGGACTGATTTTTCAGGACTATGCTCTTTTTCCACATTTAACCGTTAGCGAAAACATTCTCTTTGGTTTGCACCAAAAGCCATCACCAGAGCAACAAAAAATACTGCAAAAAATGACCTCACTTGTACATCTGCAAGGGTTAGAAAAACGTTATCCACACGAGCTTTCTGGCGGACAACAGCAACGTGTTGCTATTGCTAGAGCCTTAGCTTGCTGCCCCAAATTACTATTACTTGATGAACCTTTCTCAAACATTGATAGCCAAGTGCGTCACCAAATGATTGAGGAAATTCGTATCATTTTGAAACAACAGCATATTCCCGCGATTTTTGTTACTCACAGTAAAGAAGAAGCGTTTTTATTTGCTGATAAATTAGCCATTATGGATAAAGGCGTCATCTGCCAAATAGGTACACCAAGCCAACTATATCAACAACCTAATAGCCCTTTTATAGCAAACTTTCTTGGTGAAACTAACTATCTACCGTGCCAATATAAAGAAGAAGGTGGTTATCAATCGCTCTTTGGCTATCATTCTTACCCTAAAATATCATCAGATAGCAAAAGTTATTTATTGGTTAGGCCTGAACAAATCAAAATAAAAATTGATGGTTCAGGTATTGAGGGAAAAGTTATTCAACAAAGATTTCTTGGATCTCATTACAGATATTTAGTCCAATCAGAAGATTTCCAGATAAATATAACAAGTCAAAAAATGTTGTCCTTAGGAGCAAAAGTAAAACTATCACTTAGTCCTACTTTTGAACCTATTATCTTCCCATACTATTTATGATAATTCGTCAAGTTCTTAAGTGATTCATTTAAATTACTGTATAACAAGAGCGTATTTTCTCTAATGTCTTAATATCATCTTCAAAGTCACATTTTGTGGAGAACATTTATGAGATACAGTAAAAGCTTTAGTTTTATTCAAAAAAAACGCACATAAAGTGCGTTTTTTATGATGAGAGAAACAATATGATTTTAAATTAATACTTGATTCGCTGCTAAATAACCTTGTGTTGCATATTCATTTTCATCGAAAGATACTAATTCCCACGCTTCCTGATCAGCTAACACCGCACGAATTAATTTATTATTCAAACCGTGTCCTGACTTAAATGCTGTAAACTCTCCGATGATATTGTGCCCTGCCATATAAAGATCACCGATAGCATCAAGCAATTTATGACGAACTAGTTCATCTTTAAAGCGTAAACCTTCTTCGTTAAGAATACGGTAATCATCTAACACAATCGCATTATCCAAACTTCCTCCCAAAGCTAAACCATTAGCCTGAAGGTATTCAATATCACGCATAAAACCGAATGTTCTTGCACGACTAATTTGTTGAATAAATACTTTTGTCGAGAAATTTAGCTGATAATGAGCAACATCTTTACCAATAGCGGGATGTTTGAAATCAATCGTGAAATCCAATTTAAAACCATCATAAGGTTTAAATTCCGCCCATTTATCACCATCTTCAACACGAACAGTTTTCTTAATACGAATAAACTTCTTCGCAGCATTCTGCTCTTCAATTCCTGCATCTAATAACAAATAGACAAATGGACTTGCACTACCATCCATAATTGGAATTTCCGGTGCATCAACTTCGATAATAATATTATCGATACCCAACCCAGCTAACGCAGAATTTAAATGTTCAACAGTTGAAATACGCACACCATCATCATTGATCATACAAGTACAAAGCATTGTATCGCGGATCATATTAGGATCTGCTGTAAAAGTAACTACTTCAGGTAAATCAGTACGGCAGTAAATAACACCTGTATTTACTGGTGCAGGACGCAAAGTTAACGTTACTTTTTTACCGCTGTGAAGACCGATACCTGTTACTTTTACACTCTGTTTAAGCGTTCTTTGTTTAATCATAATTACTCCAGTTATCAACGCAACTTACAGCACATTGAAACTTTTCATTGTTTATTTAATTTGCGTTATCACGCAAGAATGTTGGTAAATCAAATAATTTAGCCTCATCTAATGCCGGTTTTTTCACTGCATTACCGCTAGTTGAAGTTACGGTTGAGTCTGTTCTCGAACCAAACTGATCTGGGCGAGTCGTTTCACCAAGAGGTGGTATATTATAAGCAAACTGTTTTGCTTTCGCATCTTGCGCTTGAGTATTATTTGAAACAATCTTAATTTGAGATTCATCTTTCACTCTACCACCGATGCCTGTTGCCACAATAGTAACTCGTAATTCATCTTCCGGTAATTCCGGATTCACACTAGTACCGATAACAACCGTTGCATCTTCTGCAGCAAATGCGTGAATAGTTTCACCAACTGCTTCAAATTCACCTAATCCGAAATTAAATCCGCTAGTGGTAATATTTACCAATACCCCTTTTGCGCCGGAGATATCAATATCTTCCAATAATGGGCTAGCAATCGCATCCTGAGCCGCTTTTTCAGCACGCCCATCACCCACTCCCCCAGTTGCAATACCGGTTCCCATCATCGCATATCCCATTTCAGACATTACTGTTTTGACATCAGCGAAGTCAACATTGATAAACCCCGGAGAAGTAATAATATCAGAAATACCACGCACCGCATTACGCAACACATCATTTGCAGCTGCTAATGCTTCAAGGAAATTGATATTTTTACCCAAAACTTTCAAAAGCTTGTCATTCGGAATAGTAATTAAAGAATCAACATATTTTGCTAATTCTTGAATACCAGACTCAGCAAACTGCATCCGTTTTCTACCTTCAAATTTAAACGGCTTAGTTACTACAGCAACAGTTAAAATACCCAACTCTTTTGCCACTTCCGCAATAATAGGAGCAGCACCTGTCCCAGTGCCACCACCCATACCAGCTGCGATGAAAACCATATCTGCGCCTTCGAGCATACTACGTAACGCTTCACGATCTTCTTCCGCTGCCTGACGACCTATCTCTGGTTTTGCTCCTGCTCCTAGGCCTTTAGTAATCTCAGCACCGATTTGAATAGTTTGCTGTGCCAAACTTTTACGCAATGCTTGCGCATCCGTATTTACGGAAAAAAATTCAACACCTTTAAATTCATCCTGCACCATATGGTTTAAGGCATTACCGCCACCACCACCGACGCCAATGACTTTGATGACCGCATCCGCTGTGGTTTCATCAATAATAGGCTCAATTAACATAATTGTTTCTCTCTTTTATATAACCATTTAAAACGATTTGTTATTTCATTTATTGTATGCCAAAAATCAATAATATCAAAACGTAAACTTTATTTTAGTGTTATTTTATAACCACTAACAGACTATTACGCCGATCTTACTCTGACTATTTCATAATATTGCATACCTATATTACTCACTTTACTACTCTTTTGTTAATTTCATCAATAAACACTTCATTCTTCTCCTTTTTAAATTAATGACTAAATTTATGTATTAAAACTCAGACTTCACTTTATCAATAAATTTCTTCAAGAAACCTGCAACTTTATTTGTTTTTGATAACTCTTTGCCTATACCTTTTGTTTTAAGCGGCTGTTGAGATTCACCATTGTAGTAAGTATATTGCAATAATCCCAACACTGTAGCATATTGCGGTTTATCCACATAATCAGTTAGACCGGTAATATTCAACGGTGTTCCGATTTTCACCTGAACCTGTTGCCCGAACACTTCGGTAGCACAATCCAAAATGCCGTCAATCAATGCACCACCACCGGTCAACACAACACCGGCAATCAAATCTGAAGCCACATTATTATTTTTTAGCTCCTGTTTTAACTGCCGTAACTCTTTATCTACCATTCCCAACAACTCTCTATAACGTGCTGAAGTAATAATAGATAAATCCTCTCTGGTTAAACCTCTTGGTGGGCGTCCGCCAATGCCTTGCACTTCAATCAGTTTATCCGGAGATGTGCGCTTTTCTGACGCAGATAACAGCACTGCACTGCCATAATTTACTTTAATGTTTTCTGCATTGCTGCGCGAAGTGTAAATTCCTTGTGCCACATCATCGGTTACACGATTACCGGCATAAGGAATAACTTTACTGTAACGCAATGCACCATCAGTAAAGACAAGAATATCCATTGTGCCGGCACCAATATCTATCAAACAAACGCCAAGCTCTTTTTCCTCTTCACTCAATACCGAATAACTGGAAGCCAATCCGGAAAAGACGATTTGATCAACAATTAATCCACTGCGCTCTACTGCTTTACGCAAATTAATTAACCAATCCTGATGGCAAGCAATCAAATGGGCTTGTGCGGTTAGTCGAACACCTTGCAATCCTAATGGATTTTTAATATTCATCTGACGGTCAACAGAAAACTCTTGCGGAATAACGTGAAGTACGGTTAAACCATCGCCGACTTTCACTGAGCTGGCAATATGCATTGACTCATCAATATCTGCCTGCGTAACCTCACCCGACAAAGGCACGAAACCACTTTCATTCAGGCTTTGAATATGTTCCCCTGTAATAGCTAATGTCACTCGTGCGATTAATTTCAAATCCGCAACCGATTCAGCCGCTTCAATTGCTCGTTGAATAGAGTTCACTACTGCTTCTAAGTCAGTAATACTTCCCTTATCTATTCCTTTTGAAGGGCAGCTTCCTACACCGATAACATTTACTACACCGTCCGGCAATAACTCACCGACAACCGCAATGACTTTGGAAGTTCCGATTTCCAAGCCGACTATTATTTGGGGTTCATCAATCTTAGCCATAATTATTCACTTAATATATCTTGTGCCGTTATATTTTCAGGCGCATCAGTAAAACTTACCGCTGCTCCTGTATTGTATCTTAAATCAATATAAGCGATTTTTTTATTTTCAGGAATTTCTATCTGTGGATAAATCGTCAAAAAACGATCAATTTTATCTTTCCATTCGCCTCGCCCGAGCTTCAATATAATATCATTAGATAAAGTTACGTTCCACGAGCCACGGTCATCAATGCTGACAATTTTTAAATTAATATTTTTACCTTGCAAAATTTTGCCTAATTCATACCAAGTCTTTAATACATTTATTCCTTGAAAATCTGGACCAGATAAATTAGGCAATTTTTCATCATTAATTTTTTCTTTCGGTAAGCTAAAAATTGTTCCATCAGCCGTTAAATAGTTAACTTGATTCCATTTAGCAACAGGAACATATTCCACTACATTAATATTTAATTGCGCCGGCCATATTTTACGAATGGAAATCGTCTTAATCCACGAAAGCGACTCAAACATCTTTTCAATAGATTCAACATCTTGAGCAAAATATCCTCTCAATCCCTGATGGCTTTCCGAATATTTTTTCAACATTTCACGTACATCATTATTTGTAGTAAATTGTGTTTTACCAACTAAATTAAATGAGCTAATTGGCATTGGATCCAATTTTTCAAATAATTCTGTACGATGTGAGTAAGTGTAATAGCCAATACCAATAATAAACAAAAATAAAAAAAACTTTATCCAAGTTTTTAAATCAACTTGAGATATTCGTTTTTTCTCATTAGGTTCTCGGTAATAAACGGAACGAGAATATTTTGTGCGATTTCTCATTCAGCACTTAACTCCAAAATTTTTACTACTAATTGAGAAAAACTATAACCAACCACTTTAGCTGACATTGGGAACAAACTGTGGCTAGTCATTCCCGGATTAGTATTCACTTCAACCAAACGAAAACGCCCTTGTGCATCAGTCATTACATCAATTCTGCTCCATCCTCGACAACCAACAATATCATATGCTTGTTTAACTAGACTTCTCAATTCGCTTTCACGCTCTTCACTTAAACCTGATGGACAAAAATATTGCGTACTATCGAGAAGATATTTAGCATCATAATCATAAAATTCACCTGCTGGTTTAATTAAAATAGAAGGTAACACTTTACCGCCCAATACCGGCACAGAAAACTCCTGTCCGGCAAGCCACTCTTCGATCAATACCGTATCATCGTGCGTCAAGGCGGTATCCACCGCTGCCGCTAACTCTTCCACTTTTTTCACTTTGGTTAAACCGACACTGGAACCTTCCAATGATGGTTTCACCATTAATGGTAAGCCTAATTTAGCTACCACTGCTTGCGCATCAAGTTGAGAACGTGTTTCTTTAGTAATCACCACCATCTCGGCAACCGGCAAACCAACCGCTTTCCATAACAATTTGGTGCGCATTTTATCCATTGTTAATGCAGATGACATCACGCCACAACCGGTGTAAGGAATACCTAACTGTTCCAATAACCCTTGCAAAGAACCATCTTCACCGCCGCGCCCGTGTAGAATATTAAATACGCGTTGGAAGCCCTGTTTTTTTAAATCTTCCACCGGAAACTCTTTTGGGTCGATAGCGTGCACATCTGTGAAACCTTCGTCCTGCAATGCTTTTAATACCGCCGCCCCCGAATTTAATGACACTTCTCGTTCTGCCGAAGCTCCACCCAATAATACCGCTATTTTTTGTTGTTTTAATTGTTCAATATCCATTATTTACTCCATAACTCCACAAGGCGACGAGATAGCTTGCTCACACTTCCTGCTCCTTGCGCTAAAATTAAATCTCCATCTTGCAACACTTGATCCATAATTTCCGGCAACTGTTCCGGATCTGCCAAGAAAATCGGATCAATCTTACCCAAGTTACGAATTGAACGACAAAGAGAACGGCTGTCCGCACCGGCAATTGGCGCTTCCCCTGCCGGATAAACATCCAACATAATCAATACATCAACCTGTGATAACACCTGCACAAAATCATCAAACAGATCACGCGTTCTGCTGTAACGGTGCGGTTGGAAAATCATCACAATTCGTTTATTTTCCCAGCCGTGACGCGCCGCCTGAATAGTCACATTGACTTCGGTCGGATGATGGCCATAATCATCAATTAACATCACCTTACCGTTAGGGCGAATAAAAGAGCCTAACTGATCGAAACGGCGACCGGCACCTTGGAAGTCTGCTAATGCGGCTAAAATAGATTCATCATCAATACCTTCTTCTTTTGCCACTGCCAATGCCGCAGTTGCATTTAAAGCATTATGTTTGCCCGGCACATTCAGCAGAATTTCCATTCTCTGCCCATCCGGACAAATCACGGTGTAATGCCCTTGAAAACCGGTTTGGCTATAATCTTCAATACGATAATCCGCTTTGTTACTAAAACCATAAGTAATCACTTGGCGACCAATCTTAGGTAATAAAGTCTGTAACACAGGATCATCGGCACATAACACAGCTAAACCATAAAACGGCAAATTATGTAAGAAATTAATATAAGTTTGTTTCATCTCTTCAAAATTACCGTGATAAGTATCCATATGATCCGGTTCAATATTAGTTACCACTGAAACCATCGGCTGTAAATGTAAGAAAGATGCATCACTTTCATCCGCCTCTGCGATCAGATAACGACTTAAACCTAAATGGGCATTTGTACCAGCAGATTTTACCAACCCTCCGTTAACAAAAGTTGGATCTAATTTCGCCTGAGCATAAATAGTAGCGATCATTGCAGTTGTTGTAGTTTTACCGTGAGTACCTGCTACCGCAATACCGTGACGAAAACGCATAATTTCTGCCAACATTTGTGCACGTTGAATAACAGGAATTCTTGCTTTACGTGCGGCAATCACTTCTGGATTATCTGGTTTAATCGCACTAGAAACTACAACTACACTTGCTCCTGCAATATTGTCGGCACTATGCTGTAAAAAAATTTTTGCACCCATTTCTGCCAACTGTAGAGTTACTGCATTTTCCTGAATATCTGAACCTGTGATTTGATAACCTTCATTTAATAAGACTTCAGCAATGCCACTCATTCCAGCACCACCAATTCCGACAAAATGGATCTGCTTCACTCGGCGCATTTCAGGCACAACCATACGAACTTGATGTTGAAAATTCTGTTTAATCTTATCTTCCATACTACTCTCTTAATTAGTCACTGAAATAATCGCTTCCGCCACTTGCTGTGCTGCCATCGGCGCTGCTTTGGATTGTGCTTTTTCTGCCATAGCTAATAAAGTTGGGCGTTCCCATTTCTGTAAAAGTTCAACCACACGTTCAGGGGTTAACTCGGCTTGTTGGATAATTTCCGCCGCGCCGGCATCTGCTAAATAACGTGCATTAAGATACTGTTGTTGATCTTTATGTTGGAACGGTACAAAAATCGCCGGAACGCCGGCAGCAGCTATTTCACACACCGTTAATGCACCGGAACGACAAATAACCACATCAGCCCATGCATAAGCTGCTGCCATATCATCAATAAAATCAGAAACATCCACATTAATATTTTGCGGATACAGCGCTTTTATCACTTCACTGTTACCTTTTCCCGCCTGATGTCGAATCACCACATCTTTTGTTAATTGTGCTGCTACTTTCGGCATTAACAGATTCAACACTCTTGCTCCTTGACTGCCGCCAACAACCAAAATACGCAATGCACCCTCTCGTTGACAGAAACGTTGTTGTGGTGTCGGCAACGCAAAAAGATCAGCACGCACTGGATTTCCGACTACCTCAGCATTAGGAAAAGCCGTTGGGAAGGCCTGCAAAACACGCGTTGCAATTTTTGCCAACCATTTATTAGTCAACCCAGCAACCGCATTCTGCTCGTGTAAAATAATCGGCACACCTGCCAATTTTGCTGCTACTCCACCCGGTCCAGAAACATACCCACCCATTCCTAAAACCGCATCTGGCTGATAATTTTTAATAACTTTTCTCGCTTGCAAAATTGCCCGTAAAATTTTAAATGGTGCTGTTAATAGCGCTTTTATACCTTTACCGCGCAATCCAGAAATTTCAATAAAATGAATGGCAATACCATATTTCGGCACAAGTTGGGCTTCCATACGATCTTTTGTACCAAGCCATTCAACTTGCCATCCCTGTTGTTGCAATACATTAGCAACTGCAATAGCAGGAAAAACGTGTCCTCCAGTTCCCCCTGCCATAACCAATAATCGTTTCGTCATAATAATCTCTTAATCATCTCGTAAATGTGCGTGTCCTGTTGCCATTCTATTTTCGTGATCAATTCGCAATAAAATGCCCATTGCCACACACATAATAATTAAACTTGAACCACCATAACTAATTAATGGGAAAGTTAATCCTTTAGTAGGCAATAAACCGATAGTTACGCCCAAATTGACAAAACCTTGGAAAAAAATCCAAAAGCCGATACCAAAGGCAAAAAATCCACGGAAGCGAGCTTCAAGTTTTAAAGATTCTTTTGCTATCTTGAATGCTCTAAATACCAAAGCGGACAGCAAAATAATAATTAGCAAAATACCTACAAAACCGAACTCTTCTCCAATAATCGCCATTACAAAGTCGGTATGCGCTTCCGGCAAATACTCCAATTTTAATACCGAATTACCCAAACCTTGCCCCCAAAACTCACCATTACCAAATGCCATTAATGAATTCGACAATTGATAACCCGAACCAAATGCATCCGCAAATGGATCTAAATAGGAGGTAACACGTTTCATTCGATAAGGAGAGATCAGAATCAAGAACATAATAGCGCCGGCTCCCATTCCAATTAATAGTAAGAATTGAAACAGTTTCGCGCCAACCACAAACAGCATACCGAAAGTAATAACAAACAGTACAACACTACTTCCTAAGTCCGGTTGGCAAAGCAGGAAAATAATTAAAATACCGCAAACCAAAGTAGGTCGTCCAAAAATTAATTTTTTTGTCAAAACCGCATCATATTTACGCACAAAAAAACTGGATAAATAACAAATTAATGCCAGCTTAGCCAACTCCGCTGGTTGGAAATTAACAAATCCGAATGAAATCCAACGTGTTGCACCATTGATATTTCTACCGACAATCAGCACCACAATCAGCGACAATAATGCCAACAAATAAAGCCAATGACTCCATTTTTCCCATTTTTCGGTCGGAATCTGCAACACAAAAAAGAAACACGCTAAACCGGTAATTATATAAACAGCATCACGAATCGTAAAATAGAGTGGATCGTCATAAAGTTTTGCTGCCACAGGAAAAGATGCAGTGGTTACCGCTATAAATCCAATAAACAATAAAATGATAAATAGCAAAAATAGCGCACGGTCATAAAGAGAAGAATGAGGGGTAATTCTTCCCCAACGATCAAACCAATTTTTAAACTTTGACAACATCCGCTTTTATCTCTCAATTTGACTCTTTTGCCAGACGTGCAAATTCTTGCCCACGCACTTCAAAATTCGGGAATTGATCCAAACTAGCACAAGCAGGTGAAAGTAGCACCATATCGCCAGTTTTTAATTTTGGTCTAATCTGATCAATTGCTTGTTCCATTGTATCAACGACAACACTTTGTGATGACAATTCTGCTAACGACAATTTATCTTGACCAAAACAGTAACAGAAAATATTCGGTTTATTAATTAATGGCTTAAGATCACTGAAATCTGCTTTTTTACCATCACCGCCTAATAATAGATATAAATTGCCAGCAACCTGTAAGCCATTCAATGCTGCTTCAGTGCTGCCCACATTGGTAGCTTTAGAGTCATTCACCCAACGCACACCGTTTTCATAATGCACTGTTTGAAAACGATGATCTAAACCTGCAAAAGATTGCAACGCATCAATAATACCCTGTTGCGGAATTTTGACCGCTTGAGCTAATGCAATCGCCGCCAACGTATTCATATAATTATGACGACCAATCAGTTTCATTTTCTCAACATCCAACAACAAACGGCTGTCAGTTGCTAAATAGGTATGTCCCCACATTTCCTGTAAATAATAGTCGGCGTGTTTTTCAGCAAAACTTAACAAGCGATGTTGCGGTTCACGATAATCAGGATAAGTTGCCCGATCTTCATTATTTACTACAATCGTCTCTGCGTGACGATAAATGCGTAATTTCGCCTGACGATACTCTTCCATATCATCATAACGATTCATATGATCTTCGGAAATATTTAAAATGGTTGCCGCTGCCGCATTTAAACTGTAAGTGGTTTCCAATTGAAAACTTGATAATTCAAGCACATATAATTGATAACCTTTGCCTAATAATGATAATGCTGGAACGCCAATGTTGCCACCAATACCAACTTCTAAATCTGCGGCTTTCGCCATTTCATAAACCAATGTAGTAACAGTACTTTTACCATTAGAACCAGTAATAGCCACAATTGGCACATCCACTTCACGACAGAACAGTTCAATATCTCCAACAATTTCAACACCATTTTCAATCGCTTTACGAATTTCCGGTGTTTTTAGTGAAATTCCCGGACTTAACACGATCAAATCACTGTGTAATAACCAATCCTGATTTAAACCTCCGGTATGTACAGCAATACCTTTCGGCAATTGCTCTAAACCTGCCGGTTTATCTCTAGTATCAATTACTTGTAAATTGACTTTTTTATCTGCGAAATAAGAAACACAGGATAATCCGGTTTTTCCCAATCCCACTACTGTTACTGTTTTGCCTGTATAATTATATTGATTTGCCATTTTTCGCCTCCAACTACAGTTAACGTAGCTTCAATGTTACTAAGCCAAGTAACACTAAAATTAAAGAAACGATCCAGAAACGCACGATAACACGGGGTTCCGGCCACCCTTTCAATTCAAAATGGTGATGAATTGGAGCCATACGGAAAATACGCTGTTTTCTTAATTTATAAGAACCCACCTGTAAAATAACCGACAAAGTTTCAATGACAAATACCCCGCCCATAATGACTAAGAGAAACTCTTGACGTACCAAGACAGCAATTGTACCGATTGCGCCCCCCAATGAAAGTGAGCCAACATCTCCCATAAAAACCTGAGCCGGATAAGTGTTGAACCAAAGAAAACCTAATCCTGCTCCTACCATTGCAGTGCAAACCACCACCAGCTCTGCACTGTATTTAATATATGGAATATGCAAATAATCAGCGAAGTTCACGTTACCTGTCGCCCACGCAATTAAGGCAAATGCAGCCGATACCAACACGGTAGGCATAATAGCCAAACCATCCAATCCATCAGTCAAATTCACTGCATTACTAGTACCGACAATCACAAAATAGGATAAAACAATATAGAACAAACCTAGTTGTGGCATAATCTCTTTAAAGAATGGCACTACCAACAAAGTCGCGTTGCTATCTTTGCCTAGCAGGTACATCCCGATTACTGCCACAAGTGCAATCACTGAAAGCCAAAAATATTTCCACCGTGCAATTAATCCATCCGTATTTTTACGCACGACTTTACGATAATCATCAACAAAACCGACCGCACCATAGCCAAACAGCACAAACAGCACAAACCAAACATAAGGGTTTTCCAAATTCGCCCACAACAATGTACTGACACCAATGGAAACCAAAATCATAATACCGCCCATTGTCGGTGTGCCACGTTTGCTGAAATGACTTTCCGGCCCATCATTACGCACCACTTGACCGATTTGCAATAACTGTAGTTTACGAATCACTTTAGGGCCAATCCATAAACAGAATAATAAAGCGGTCAATAACGCCAAAATCGCACGTACGGTAATATATGAAAAAACATTAAAAAATGTGTGATATCGAACTAAAAATTCACTAATCCAAACTAACATTGTTCAAAACCTTTAAATACATCAATCACCTGTTCCATTCTCATAGAACGTGATCCTTTAACTAATATTAAAATTGTTTTTCCGGACTTCATTTGTTGAGCTACATACTGTTGTAAATCGGCAATTAATTCTGTCTTATTCTGATAATGTTTGCCGCCACAAGTTTCACTAATCACACGACTATATTGACCAAAGCTCATCACTTGATCCAAGTTCGCCTTCAATGCCGCATCCGCAACCTGATGATGACAATCTTCCGTACTATCGCCTAATTCTGCCATATCACCGACCACTAATACTTTCACTTGTTGAGATGCAGATTGCAACACAGCAATTGCTGCTTTTAATGAATCAACGTTGGCGTTGTATGTATCATCAAGCAATGTTAGTTGAGAATTGACTGCGACTGGAAATAAACGCCCCTTCACACGTTTACCTAATGCCAAACCTTTTTTGACATCATTCAAACTTGCCCCTAAAGAAATTGCCAATGAAGCTGCCGCCAATGCATTACTGACATTATGCAATCCTAAATATGGCAATTCGATCTCAATTTCTCCCAGTGGGGTACAAAGTACAAATGAAAAACCGATATCTGTGTGTTGAATCGCTCTCGCATAAATATCGGCTTCAGAATGCGTCATAGAAAAACATTTGATCGAATGCTTGGCAATATTTTGTTGCCACATCGGCAAATAGTTACAATCTTTATTGATAACAGCAATTCCATTTTCAGTTAAACCTTGATAAATCTCACCTTTCGCTTTCGCCACACCCTGTAGCGAACCAAAACCGGCTAAATGAGCAGGTGCAACATTATTCACTAAAGCTACATCCGGTCTAGCTAATTGAGTGGTGTATGCAATCTCACCGGCGTGATTTGCACCTAGTTCAATCACAGCAAAACGGTGTTGATGAGTTAATCTTAGTAATGTCAACGGTACACCGATATCATTATTAAAATTACCAGCAGTAAACAACACTTCATCAGCATTTTTCGCTGTTTGTTGCAGAATTGCTGCCGTCATCTCTTTTACGGTAGTTTTACCTGACGATCCCGTCATAGCCGCCACTTTAGGGTTAACCTGTTGACGAACCCATAATGCTAACTGTCCCAATGCTTTTTTAGTATCAGCAACAACCAACTGAGGAACCGAAATAGCAGGATTAGCCTGTTCAACTACCAAAATTTTTGCACCTTGTTGCGATACTTGCGACAAAAAACGGTGTGCATCAAAACTTTCTCCACGTAAAGCAAAGAAAACACTGCCGCAACAATCTGTGCGGCTATCTGTTGTTACCTTATCCACTTCAAGTTCAGCCTGAGGCGAGTTTACCTCTTTTGCTGATAACAACTCACTTAAAGCAGCAAAACTTACTTTTATCATTTGTTATGATATCTATGTAAAATTTAATAATTGAGAAACGATTTCGCGATCAGAAAAATGATGCTTAGTATGCCCGATAATTTGATAATCTTCGTGACCTTTTCCAGCAACAAGAATCACATCATTGGCGTTGGCACAGGCAAAAGCATAAATCAATGCCTGTTTCCGCTGGTGAATTATAGTAGCGTTATTTGGAAAGTCTAGCCCCTGCACAATATCATTAATAATTGCCACCGCATCTTCCGTGCGTGGATTATCATCAGTAATCACAATATGATCTGCAAGTTGTTCGGCAATTTTCGCCATTTGTGGTCTTTTGCCTTTGTCACGATCACCGCCACACCCGAAAACACACCACAACTGTCCATCACAATGTAAACGTGCCGCACGCAAAGCTTTATCCAATGCATCTGGCGTATGCGCATAATCTACAATAGCAGTCGGTCTGCCTTCTGCAGTAAAGCATTCCATTCTTCCACAAACACCTTGTAATTGATTAACACTACAACTCAATTCAGAAAGCGAATATCCCAAAGACAACAAAGTTGCCGTTACCAATAACAAGTTACAAGCGTTAAACTCTCCAATTAACTGCGAATGGAAAACAGCTTTGCCCCAACTTGAATCAACAGTGATTGTTACTCCTTGTTGGTGATAAACCAAATTTGTCGCTTTTAACCAACGTTTATGTTGTGGCTGAAAATCACTTTGCAGACTCACCTCAATCGCATCATCCATTTGTTGCAACCACTGTTTACCGACCTCATCATCCGCATTAATAATACGATTCGGCACATTAAACTCGGTAAATAACATTTTCTTGGCATCGGCATAAGCCTGCATAGTGTGATGATAATCCAGATGATCCCGACTTAAATTAGTAAATACCGCTGCCGCAAACTGCAACGCGTCTACTCTATGTTGCACTAAACCGTGAGAAGAAACTTCCATTGCTACAAAATCAGCTTGATGCGCCACAAACTCTGCCAAATTACGCTGAATTTCCACTGCTGAGCCGGTGGTGTTGGTCGCCGCTTTAACCTGCTGATAAAAACCGTTACCGATCGTCCCCATTACCGCACTTTTTTTGCCTAACAAATGTGTCCATTGCGTTAATAAATTGGCAACTGTGGTTTTACCATTGGTGCCGGTAACGCCCACTAACGTGACTTTTTGTGAAGGATGATGATAAAAAGCACCGGCTAAGGAAGATAATTGATGAGCAAGCCGATAAACATAAATGAAAGGGATATTGTCGTGCCATTCAGTTCGTGCCTGATCTTGCGGATCTTCGCTTTCTAAAATAACAACAGCTGCACCGGCGGCAACTGCCTGTGCTGCAAATTTTCTGCCGTCAAGCTGATGCCCGATTAGCCCGATAAAAACATCGCCTGACTGAACTGCTCTGCTATCCAACTGCAAGTGGTTCAACGGCTGTTCCGGTAATGAAATCGCAAAATATTGATTTAATCGCTGCATTGTCTTTATCCTTAATTATGGCGTTGATTTTCTGTCTTAAGTGAATCGATATGCACAATACGTTTCGCACTCTTGGTTTCACCTTCAATACCGTCCGGCTTAATATTCTTCACTCTTAAGGTATGCCCCATAATTTTTGAGAAGACCGGTGCAGAAATTGAACCACCATAATATTTACCAGCGGTCGGATTATTGATCAAAATGACCAATGCAAATTGCGGATCACTAGCCGGCGCTACCCCAGCAGTATAAGCAATATATTTATCAACATAGCGACCATTTTCCAATTTTTTCGCCGTACCAGTTTTAATCGCAACACGATACCCCGGCACTGCTGCAGCAATACCCCCTCCTCCAGGTAAAGCAACACTTTCCATCATATGCACCACTTCACGTGTCACTTTTTCTGAATAAATACGTTCACCAATAACTGGAGGATCCACTTTTGTAATGGATAACGGACGATATAAACCGAAACTCCCTAAAGTGACATAAGCGCGTGCCAGTTGTAGCGGGGTAACGGTTAAACCATAACCATATGCCACAGTTGCACGTTCAATATCTGCCCAACGCTTGCGATTGTATGGCAATGTTCCGGATTGCTCACCCACTAAGCCTAAATTGGTCGGCATACCGAAACCGGCTTTATGATAGGTATTCATCAAGACTGAAATCGGCATCTGTAACGATAAACGGCTCACCCCGACGTTACTTGATTTTTGCAAAATACCGGTAATCGAAAGTTCATTTCTTGGCGCAACATCTCGAATGGTATGCCCGTTCACTACAAACGGTTTAGTGTTGACAATGGTATCCGGCGACACAATTTTTTGCGTCAATGCAGTTAAAACCACAAACGGTTTTACAGTAGACCCCGGTTCAAATGTATCGGTAATTGCTCGATTACGACGCATTTCCGCTTGTGATCCTAAAATATTGTTTGGGTTATACGAAGGTGCAGTCGCCATCGCCAAAATTTCACCGGTACTGATACTGACCAACACCGCTGTGCCTGACTCCGCTTTATTTTCTGCAACCGCTTTTTTGATTTCACGGAACACCATTGATTGCAAATGTTTATCGATGCTTAAAGTGACATCGTGCGCATCATATTTTTGTGTAGTGGAAATATTTTCAATCACATTACCGGATTTATCTTTGCGATAGGTTTTAGAACCTGATTTTCCGGTCAATAATGCATTAAAACTCTTCTCAATGCCCTCGATTCCCTGACCGTCAATATCGGTATAACCCAATAATTGAGCAGACTCCTCAACGGTCGGATAAAAACGGCGATACTCTTTCTGCAAAGAAACGCCGGTAATTTTCAATTCACGAATGTAATTGGCAATAGTCGGTGAAATTTGACGATCTAAATAGACAAATCGGGATTTAGGGTTTTTATTTAAACGAGAAATAAGTCCATTCAATGAAGTATTTAACGCTTCAGCTAAACGCTGCCAACGATCTTTTTCCATTAATGAATTTTTACTGAAAATTTCTTTCGGATCAGCAATTACAGAATAGTTTTCAACACTAACAGAAAGCAACTCACCATTACGATCTAAAATATCACCGCGAATATAAGGGATTTGTTCCGTACGGAGTGAACGTTTATTTGCTTCAGAAATTAATACATCTGATTGCACCAACTGCACATAAGCTGCTCTTGCCACCAATGCTGCTAATAGAGCCAAGACAATAACGATGGTAGACCAGTATCTACCCTTCACAAAACTGCTTGAGTTCTGACTATAACTAGAAGATTTTTTTTTCACCTTTGCCATTATTATTTACTGTCCTCTAATTATTCAATAATTAACACTTCCTGATCATCTTGCGTAGATTGCATTCCCAACTGTTTTGCAATCCCCTCAATACGTGTGCGATCACTCAATGCACTGTCTTCCAAACGCAAATTAAGTGCTTCGCTCTGCAATGCTTGATATTCCGTCTGCAACTGATTCTTTTCGCTGATCGCCAAACGAGTTAAATGCGTTACCCAGATGGTCGACACTGCGCTAATCAATAACGCAATCAACAGCAGCATCACTGTTTTGTTGGCTTGGAAAATATCATCCACAATAATTCGCCATAACGGATAACGATCATAACGATTAAAAATCATAATAACCTCTCTGCAATACGTAATACCGCACTTCGAGAACGGCTATTGACAGCAATTTCCTGTTCACTTGGCATAATTGCCTTACCGATAATCTTCAATTTTTGATTGCGTTCAATTTGATCTTCTGTCAACGGCAAGCCTCTTGGAATATCATCACCTTTGCTCTGTTTTTTCATAAAACGTTTAACTAAACGATCTTCTAAAGAATGAAAACTAATAATTGACAAACGTCCTTGCGGTGCCAACACATCAATTGCTGCCATTAAAATTTTCTCCAACTCTTCCAATTCACTATTAATAAAAATACGAATAGCCTGAAAACTACGAGTTGCCGGATGTTTATGTTTCTCTTTAACCGGAATAGATTGTGCAATTAATTGTGCCAACTGAAGGGTGCGGGTAAGTGGTTCTGTACCGTTTAATTTGGCTTGTTGATTAAATTGAACAATATTTCTCGCAATACGTTTCGCAAAACGCTCTTCACTGAATGTTTTTAACACCCAAGCAAGATCACTTTCCGAAACCTGTTGTAACCATTGTGCTGCGGAAAGCCCTTTTGTCGTATCCATACGCATATCTAAAGGCCCATCCTGCATAAAACTGAAGCCACGTTCCGCTTGATCAAGCTGTGGCGAAGAAACACCTAAATCCAACAAAATGCCGTCAATTTTGCCGATTAGCTGATATTTTTCGCAAATTTCATTAATTTCTGAAAAGTTGTGGTGTTCTATGGAAAAACGAGGATCCTGAATGGATTGCGCAGCAGCGATAGCCTGTGGATCACGATCAATCGCAATCAAGCGACCTTGTTCGCCTAACAAGGAGAGAATACGACGTGAATGACCGCCACGACCGAAAGTACCGTCAATATAAATACCGTTCGGCTTGATTGCTAAACCATCCACTGCTTCATTCAATAAAACAGTAAAGTGTGAAGGATCTGAATAGGTGACTTGTTCCATATAAAAATTCACTTATAAAAACAAAGTTTTTAACTCTTCAGACGTTGCCATCGTACCACTGCTACCAATTTGAATGTCTTGTTCGATTTGCTGCTGCCATCTGTCGGCTTGCCAAATCTCAAATTTGTTAAGCTGACCAACCAGCATAATTTCTTTTTCTAGGGCGGCATGTTGTCTTAATGCGGGACTAAGCAAGATACGACCGGTCTTATCCAACTCGCATTCTGTTGCATATCCCAACATAACACGTTGTAAACGTCGTCCAGTTTCATCAAAATTCGGTAATTGCAGTAATTTCTGCTCAATAATTTCCCATTCAGAGAGAGGATAAAGTAAAAGGCAAGGTTGACGAATATCGGCAGTACAAATTAATTGTCCCTGCTCTTTTTCCTGTAATTCTGCACGATAACGAGTCGGGATCGCCAAACGCCCCTTTGCATCAAGATTAATCAACGATGCGCCTCGAAACATACTCGTTACCTATAAAATGAACCGAAAAAGAGAATTTATTACCACTATTTACCACAATTTACCACTTCTTGCTAAGTCTATGCTTTGAAAACCCTGATTGCAAGCGATTAGTTCAATCTTTACAAAGAATTTTTGGGGTGTCGGAAAAGAAAAATCTCATTATCTGCTGAATGAGCTATTTCAATATCAATTTGATGATGCTTTTCTTTCATTAACCCCTGTTCAGATATCACTGATGTACTAATCTGATACTATTCATCAAAGATTTTTTAGCAGTATTTAAATGGCGTTTTAGTTCTGTGATCGCTCCCAAGTCGTCTTGACTGACAATTTTCACTAAAACGGCTAAATGTTCTTCAACTGCTAAAATATTTCTTGTTTTTAAATCTCTATTATCCCATTGATAATGAAAGTTAAAAATTATAGAAATCAATTCAATGAAATCATTAATAAAGGGGTTATCCGCAGCGGATAAAATAATAGAATGAAATTGATGATCTAATTTGGCAAAATCAGTAAATTGTTCCGAAATATGTTCTCGAAGTGCTCTATGTTCTTGTAACAACATTCTCATTTGACTCCATCTCACATCTGATTGAGGCAAATTCATAAAGCAATTTAAAGCATGACATTCCAGCATTTCTCTTAATTCAAATAATTTATCAGCATAATGTGGGGTAAATGCAACTAATTGCCACTCTCCTTTACCTAAATTTTTAATAAGATTAAATCTGGAAAATTGAATGAGATATGCTCTAACTGAAAAAATGTCAACATTTGCATTTTTAGCCAACCATAACTCTGAAATTTGATCGCCTGGTTTAATTACTTTGGTTCGCACAATTTCTTGAAAGTAAGATTCAATTTTTTTAAGAGATTTTGGATCATTTTGCTTCGTTTTTAACAAAGTAAATTTATCTTTTTCTTTCGGTTCCCGGCATACAACATAATTTTCATTCTGTTTCACTAAAATACCTTTTTTCAATAATTCAGATAAAACAGAACGGATTGTTGTTCTACTAACGTTATATAAAGAAGCAAGAATCACTTGTGAAGGTAAAGGTGAATCCAACACTTTTGCAGAAATAGCATCCATTACCTGATTAGCAACTTCATTTCTTAGTTCAAAATCTCTACTCATTTTCTACCCTCTTTTCATAAAAAACATATAAAAAACATTAAAACATTTTGCCATTCACATTACTACAACTAAATTCTGAAATTCTTTTGTAAAGCGCAAATAATAGCTATGTAGTTAATTTTCAATAAGTAAAATAAGGATTAAAAATGAAAGCTTTAGTTTGTAATAGACCTTTTGAATTTTCATATGAACAACTCTCCGTGCCTACAATTAAAGAAGATCAAGTCTTGCTTAAAGTTACTGCTGTAGGTATTTGTGGAACTGATATTCATGCATTTGGAGGAAACCAACCATTTTTTAGTTATCCACGTATTTTAGGACACGAAGCTAGTGGCATTATTACTGAAATCGGAGCAAAAGTATCTCAATGGAAAATTGGTCAAAGAGTAGCCTTGATTCCTTATATTTCTTGTGGTGAATGCGATGCTTGTCGCAGTGGAAGAACAAACTGCTGTGAAAGAATTTCTGTTATTGGTGTTCACGAAGATGGCGCATTTAGCGAATATCTTGCTGCCCCTGCTAGAAATATCCTAGCTATAGATGATCAAGTTGATGATATCACTGCTGCATTAATAGAACCTTTTGCAATCAGTGCTCACGCAGTTCGCCGAGCAGAAATTAAAGCCGGAGACGATGTTTTAATTGTTGGTGCTGGTCCAATTGGTCTTGGTGCTGCTGCAATCGCTGCTGCTGATGGAGCAAATGTCGCTATTGCTGATACCAGTGCTGAAAGAAGAAGACATATTAAAACACAGCTTAAACTTCCAGCTTTTAATCCAATTGATGAAAAAGTAGAAAATTTCTTTAATGGGAAATTACCTCTTATTGTCATTGATGCCACTGGTAATCAAAAGGCAATGAATAATGATGTAAATCTAATCCGCCACGGTGGAAGAATTGTTTTTGTCGGTTTATTTAAAGGAGATTTCTCCATCCACGATCCTGATTTCCATAAAAAAGAAACTACCCTTTTAGGAAGCCGTAATGCAACTCCAGAAGATTTTGAAAAAGTACAATCCCTTATGGCACAAGGAAAATTAAGTGCTGCAATGATGCTAACTCATACTTTTAAATTTGATCAACTTGCAGAAGTTTTTGAAGAGCAAGTAGTAAATAATAAAGATTTAATAAAAAGTGTTGTTACTTATTAAATAAAAAACAGATAAAAATCATAATTTAGCTGTTTTTATCACATTATGTTGTTGGGTTCCTGTTCAACCTGATAACACCAAAATTTACAAACCACCCAAAACTAAGTGAGGAAAATTATGCGTTTATTCAAAAAACCATTAACAACCCTACTATCTTTAGGACTATTTACCCTTTCTGTTAATGCTTTCTCTGCTACAGAAATTATGATTGCTTATGGTAACCAACCGGGTGAACCGATTGATAAAGCAATGCATTTCTGGGCTGATAAAGTTAAAGAAAAATCTAATGGCGACATTATCTTTAAATTATTCCCTTCTAGCCAACTTGGGAGCGAAACAGAAGTGTTAGAACAAGCTCGTTTTGGAGCTAATATTATTACCATTAGTGACTATGGAGCATTAATGGATATCGTTCCTGACTTAGGTGTTATCAATGCTCCGTACTTATCTCAATCTTTTGAGAAAAAATCTAAACTTCTACATTCCGATTGGTTTAAAGGACTTAGTGAGCAATTAGATAAACAAAATATTCATATCGTTATCCCAGATGTCATCTATGGAACTCGTCATCTATTGACTAAAAAACCGGTTACTAAACCGGAAGATTTGAAAGGTATGAAAATAAGAGTTCAGCATTCTAGAGTACCTTTACAAACAATAAAAGCTATGGGTGGAGTACCTACTCCTATGTCACTATCAGATGTTTACCCTGGTTTGTCTGAAGGAATTATTGATGGATTAGAAAATCCACCAGCCGTACTTTATGGTGGCAAATTTTTTGAAGTTGCAAAAAATCTAAATCTCACCGCACATTCAACCCATATGTCTCCTTTTGTAGTGGGAACTGCGTTTTGGGATACACTAACCCCGGAACAACAAAAAATTATTATTGATTCAGGTAACGAGATGGTTGTTTTTGGAGCCAATCAAGTACAAACCGCAGAGAAAGAAGCAATCGAAAACCTTCGCAAAGCAGGAGTGAAAATTAACCAAGTGGATATCAAAGCATTTTCCGATACTGTAAGAAGCAAAATACAAGAAGCATTCCCTGAGTGGACTCCTAACTTATATAAAAATATCCAAGCTCAATTAGAAACTTATTAATAACTTTGATACACGGCGTGTCCATCACGCCGTTTTTTAACTTTGGAGGGATTTATGAATCAACAACCCCAACAAAAGAAATTTTGGCTTAGTGATATTGATGAAATCCTCGCATCATTTTTCTTAGCATTAATCGTTCTACTTTCAGGCTACGGAGTTATTATGCGCTATTTTCTTAATTCGCCTAGTGCCTGGGTAGAAGAAATGTGTGTTGTGTTCTTTATTTGGTTTACATTTTTAGCATCAAGTGCCTTATGTAAAAATAATGAACTTATTCGCATTGATTTCCTGTTAAGCAAACTTCCTCACAAAATAGCAAACTTTATCGATGGCGTTATACAGCCTTGCATTATGATCTTTGCGTTAGTTTTTATGATCTATTTAGGATTCAAATTATTACCAATGTCCAAGGTGCGTTTTACACCAACACTACATATTTCTTATCTCGCTATTTATGCAATTATTCCAATTAGTGCCTGCTTTATGCTTTATTACGAGATCAGAAAGATTGTCTATTACTTCAGAATTAATCATAGGAGTAAATTATGAGCGTAGTTATCCCTATTACAATTTTGTTAATTCTTTTTGTTATAGGAACTCCTGTTGCATTTTGTATTTTCATTTCCACACTCTGCTATTTTTTGATGAGTGATCTACCAATGATTATGCTTATTCAACGTTTAGCCGGAGGTTTAGAGTCTGTCACTTTATTGGCAATACCATTCTTTATTATGGCAGGTGTTTTTATGAATCACACCGGTATTAGTGCAAGATTACTAAAATTTTGTGAAGTTCTAACCGGACATATGAATGGTGGATTAGCTCAAGTTAATGTGGCATTAAGTACATTAATGGGTGGTCTATCCGGCTCAAATATTGCCGATGCCGCAATGAATTCAAAACTGTTAGTGCCACAAATGGTTGCTCGTGGTTATAGTGCTTCATTTTCTGCCGCTGTTACCGCAGCTGGCTCACTAATTACTCCGATTATTCCGCCAGGTATTGCAATGATTATTTACGGCTATGTGAATAATGTATCTATTGGCAGATTATTCTTAGCCGGCATTATCCCAGGAACATTACTCTGCATTATGATGATGATTTTGGTCTCAATCATTTCTAAAAAAAGAGGATATTTACCAATTAGGGAAAAAAGAGCAAGCTGCAAAGAAATTGCACTCTCCGCTAAAGATGCTGTTCTCGCATTATTATTACCAATCATCATTATTGGCGGTATTAGAATGGGCGTTTTTACACCTACCGAAGCAGGTGCCGTTGCTGTCATTTATGCCATTATTTTAGGAACTTTAATCTATAGGAATATGGATATAAAACAACTTTGGTTGGCAACAAGAGAATCAGCTTTAGGTGCAGCCAATGTCTTATTGATTATTTGTATGGCTGTTGCTTTCTCTAAATTTTTAACTTGGGAACGTGTTCCTCAAGCATTAGCTCAATGGATGACAACTGTTGTTGATAGCCCAATTACATTCCTTATGTTAGTTAATATTTCATTGCTGATTTTAGGTATGTTTCTTGAAGGCAATGCCATTATGATCGTGCTTGCACCGTTACTTGCACCAATCGCCAACTCATATGGCATAGATCCTATTCATTTCGGTATCGTGTTTATTTTCAATGGTGCAATCGGAACCATCACACCGCCATTGGGCACAGTAATGTTTACTACTTGCTCCATCACAGAAGTACCAATCGAAAAATTTATTAAAGATGTCATTCCTTTTTGGGGACTGCTCATCTTTGAATTAATACTACTGACTTATATTCCATCTATCAGCATTTGGTTACCAAACCTTGTTTATGGAATTGCAAATTAATGAAGGACAATAAATTATGAAACAACTCAACCGTACAAACTTTCCGGGAAATCAATATCCAACAAAAATCATTCAATTTGGTGAAGGCAATTTCTTACGTGCTTTTATTGATTGGCAAATTGATTTATTAAATGAAAAAACTGATTTTAATAGCGGTGTAACCATTGTGCGTCCGATTAATACCGATTTTCCGCCGTCATTAAACACCCAAGACGGACTTTATACCACTATTATTCGTGGTTTAAATGAAAAAGGCGAAGCGGTAAAACAGGCGCGGATTATT
Organism: Gallibacterium sp. ZY190522; assembly: GCF_054166015.1. Classification (NCBI taxonomy): domain Bacteria; kingdom Pseudomonadati; phylum Pseudomonadota; class Gammaproteobacteria; order Pasteurellales; family Pasteurellaceae; genus Gallibacterium; species Gallibacterium sp. ZY190522. Next base: position 383,556 of record NZ_CM135118.1, on the reverse strand, counting down.
CGTTCAGTTAATAATGAAATTAACCCTTATCAACAATTTGATGATTACCTTCAATTAGCACATAACCTTGATATTAAAGTAATTTTTTCTAATACCACTGAAGCCGGCATTAGCTATCACGAAGGTGATAAATTAACCGATCGCCCGGCACTAAGTTACCCGGCAAAATTAACGCAACTTCTCTATGAACGCTTCAAGGTAGTCAATGGCGACAAGAGCCAAGGTTTTATTTTATTGCCGTGTGAATTAATCGATTATAACGGCGTAGAATTAAAACGTCTGGTACTTCGTTATGCCCAAGAATGGCAACTACCAGCTCAATTTATCGATTGGCTAGAACAGGCGAATACGTTCTGCTCCACTTTGGTCGATCGTATTGTGACCGGTTATCCTCGTAATGAAGTGGAACAACTTACTGACGAACTCGGTTATCAGGATCAATTCTTAGATACCGCCGAATATTTTTATCTGTTTGTCATTCAAGGTCCGAAATCTTTAGAAAAATTGTTCCGTCAGGATCAACTCAAATTAAATATCTTGGTTGTGGATGACATCAAACCTTATAAAGAACGCAAGGTCGCCATTTTAAACGGTGCGCATACATCATTAGTTCCGGTTGCATACCTTGCCGGCGTGGATTATGTCGGTGATGCAATGCAGGATCAACAACTACGCCAATTTGTGATCGATACTTTAGCGCAAGAAATTATACCGGTGCTCTCATTGCCACAAGACGAGTTGCAACATTTTGCCGATGCGGTCATCGGACGTTTCCAAAATCCGTTTATTCAGCACGCACTATTATCCATTTCCCTAAATAGTATGACCAAATATCGTACTCGTATTCTGCCACAATTATTAGCTTATCAGCAAAAATATCAAAAATTACCGGTGCGTTTAACCTTCGCTTTAGCGGCGTTGATTGCTTTTTATCGCGGTAAACGAGATCAACAAGCTATTCCATTGAAGGATGATCAAATTTGGTTGGATCATTTTGCAGATTGGTGGCAACAATGGCAGCAACAAACGCTCTCCACTAAACAGTTAGTGCAAAACGTCTTGAGCCAAACCGAACATTGGCAACAGGATTTAACTCAACTTCCTGACTTAGTGGACGATGTTACCGAAAAATTGGATGCTATTCTCGCAAAAGGAATGCGTAACGCATTATCACAATATTGTTAGGAGCGATTATGAAGCAGTTTATTCAAATTCAAGCTCAGGATAATGTTGCCGTTGCGCTACAAAATTTAAGTGCAGGCACTGTTATTCATCTTGCAGATAAGGAAATCAGACTAAAACAGGATATTCCGCGTGGACATAAATTTGCGGTAAAAGATATTGCCGCACAGGAAAACATTATCAAATATGGTTATCCCATTGGACACGCTACCTGTGCCATTACAAGCGGTGATTATGTGCATACGCATAATGTGAAAACCAATTTAAACGATATTAATGACTATAGCTATCAACCGAATTTTCCGGCGATTGACATTAATGAAGCGGATCGTGAAGTGCAGATCTATCGCCGTGCCAATGGTGACGTTGCCATTCGTAACGAACTTTGGATTATCCCGACTGTCGGTTGTGTGGTCGGCATCGCTAATCAAATTCGCCAACGATTTTTGCAACAAAATCCGGCTGATGACATTGATGGCGTATTCACCTTTTCTCACAGTTATGGTTGTTCACAACTTGGTGATGACCATCAAAACACCAAAGTGATGTTACAAAATATGGTTAAACATCCTAATGCCGGCGCCGTATTGGTGATCGGTCTTGGATGTGAAAATAACCAAATTGATGCCTTTCGGGAAACTTTGGGCGATTACGATCCTCAACGTGTGAAATTTATGGTATCGCAACATTTTGAAGATGAGGTAGAAGCCGGATTGGAATTATTGCAGCAACTCTATCAACAAATGCGCAATGATCGCCGCCAAGCAGGGAAATTAAGCGAAGTGAAATTCGGTTTAGAATGTGGCGGTTCTGATGGTTTGTCCGGTATTACTGCCAACCCTTTGTTAGGCAACTTTTCTGATTACTTAACCACTCACGGCGGAACGACCGTATTGACCGAAGTGCCGGAAATGTTTGGTGCAGAACGCATTTTGATGAGCCACTGCCGCGACCAACAAACTTTCGATAAAACGGTTGCAATGGTAAACGGCTTTAAACACTATTTTATCTCCCATCATCAACCGATTTATGAAAATCCTTCTCCGGGAAATAAATCAGGTGGCATTACCACATTGGAAGATAAATCGCTCGGCTGCACCCAAAAAGCCGGTCATAGCCAAGTGGTCGATGTGTTGAAATATGGTGAACGCCTCTGCAAAGCCGGTTTAAATCTATTAACGGCGCCGGGGAACGATGCGGTTGCCACCAGTGCGTTGGCAGCCGCCGGCTGTCATATGGTGTTGTTCACCACCGGTCGCGGCACACCATACGGCGGCTTTGTACCAACAATGAAAATTGCCACTAACAGTGAATTAGCACAACGCAAACGCAACTGGATCGACTTCAATGCCGGACGTTTAGTTGAAGATGTTGATATGAGCCAGTTATTGGACGATTTTATCAACAATGTAGTTGAAATCGTGAACGGCAAACCGACTAAAAACGAAATCAATCAATTCAGAGAGTTAGCAATCTTTAAGAGTGGCGTAACCTTGTAGAAAATACTTCACAAACAACCCAATACAAAAACGGCATAACCTACATTTTGTGTAAGTTATGCCGCATTTTTAATGGTGGTTCACGATTAAATATCTAAATTCGCGTGCAATGCATTGGTTTCAATGAAATCACGGCGCGGTTCAACTTCATCTCCCATTAAAGTGGTGAAGATTTGATCTGCTGCCACTGCATCACGAATGGACACTTTTAACATACGACGTGCTTCCGGATCCATTGTGGTTTCCCATAACTGTTCCGGATTCATTTCACCCAATCCTTTATAACGTTGTACAGACAAACCACGACGAGATTCTTTCACTAACCAGTCAATTGCTTGTTCAAATGAAGTAATGTTAAAACGACGTTCACCACGAGTAACATATGCTCCATCTTCAATCAGGTTGCGTAATTGATGACCAAGTTTCAATAATAATGCATATTCACTGCCTTCGATAAAGTGGAAATCCAAGGCGTAATCGGTATCAATGCCGTGAGTACGCACAGTGATCACCGGTTCATATAAATGACGTTCTGCATTGTATTGTACTTTCGCAGAATAATGGGTACCGTGCTGTTCTTTGCGAGCCAAGGTTGCCACCAATGTATCCACCCAGCTTTTCACGGCTTCCTCTTGCTGCATTAGTGCCGGTGTTAAATCATCCTGATAAATCAACTCGCGCAAAATTGCTGCCGGATAACGGCGAGATACTCGGTTAATCATTTTATTTACACGGTTATATTCTGCGACCAAATTCTCCAACGGCAAACCTTGCATTGCCGGTGCGGTCGGATTGACATATAACGCCGCTCCATCCAACGCAATCGCCAATTCATATTGGGTCATTGCATCGTCATCTTTAATATATTGTTCCTGTTTACCTTTCTTCACTTTGTAAAGTGGCGGTTGAGCAATATAAACGTGTCCACGTTCGATCAACTCCGGCATTTGACGATAGAAGAAAGTTAATAACAAGGTACGAATATGTGAGCCGTCCACATCCGCATCGGTCATAATAATAATGCTGTGGTAACGCAATTTGTCCGGATTATACTCATCACGTCCAATGCCACAGCCCAATGCGGTAATCAATGCCGCCACTTCTTGAGAAGAGAGCATTCTGTCAAAACGGGCCTTTTCAACATTTAATATTTTTCCTTTTAGCGGCAAAATCGCCTGATTTTTACGATTACGTCCCTGTTTAGCAGAACCGCCGGCGGAATCCCCTTCCACAATGTAGAGTTCTGACAATGCCGGATCACGTTCCTGACAATCCGCCAATTTACCCGGCAAACCACCTAAATCCAATGCTCCTTTACGGCGAGTCATCTCTCTAGCTTTACGTGCTGCTTCTCTTGCACGAGCCGCATCAATAATTTTACCGACAATAATTTTGGCATCGTTCGGATTTTCCAATAAATATTCCTGCAAACGCTCACCAACTGCAGATTCCACTACACTTTTCACTTCAGAAGAAACCAGTTTATCTTTGGTTTGTGATGAAAATTTAGGATCCGGTACTTTAACGGACACAATCGCCACCAAGCCTTCACGCGCATCATCACCTGCCATCGCCACTTTCGATTTTTTGTTATATCCCTCTTTTTCCATATAGTTATTAAGGGTACGGGTCATCGCTGCACGGAAACCGGCTAAGTGAGTTCCGCCATCACGTTGTGGAATATTGTTAGTGAAACAGTATAAATTCTCTTGGAAACCGTCATTCCACTGCAAAGCCACTTCCACACCGATGCCATCTTTCTCAGTGTTAAGATAGAACGGTTTGCTATGAATTGGATTTTTATTTTTGTTTAAATATTCCACAAACGCTTGAATTCCACCTTCATAATGAAAGTGATCGGAACGGTTGGTGCGTAAATCAATTAAACGAATAGATACGCCTGAATTCAAAAAAGAAAGCTCACGCAAGCGTTTAGATAAGACCTCATATTGGAATTCAGTGTCGCTGAAAATAGACGGACTTGGCCAAAAACGCACAGTAGTTCCGGTTTTATCACTCTCACCGATAACTGCCAATGGTGCCTGTGGTTCTCCCAAACGATAAAATTGTTCGTGAACGTGTCCTTCACGGCGAATGGTTAGCTGTAACTTGTCGGAAAGTGCATTTACCACCGACACCCCTACGCCGTGCAAACCGCCTGAAACTTTATAAGAGTTGTCGTCAAATTTACCGCCGGCGTGCAATACGGTCATAATCACTTCCGCTGCTGAAACGCCCTCTTCTTCGTGAATGCCGACCGGAATACCACGCCCGTCATCCTGTACGGATACAGAATTATCTTCGTGAATAGTCACGATAATGTCTTTACAATAACCGGCTAAAGCTTCATCAATCGCATTATCAACGACCTCAAACACCATATGGTGTAAACCTGTACCATCATCGGTGTCGCCGATATACATACCCGGACGTTTACGCACCGCATCAAGCCCTTTTAAAACTTTAATACTTGATGAATCGTAAGAATTTGACGTTTGATTTGACATAATTATTATCTCTAGTTTTATTCAAAAAATTAGTCTGAATTATAGCAGAAAAGGGCTTTAAATCCTAGAACATACCGATTTTATCACCCTTGTTTTCTGGAGAAACAATGCCTTAACTCAGGCATTGCCGTGCAAATTGTTCGCTGGATTGATCTAACCAACTTCGATTATGGGATGGGGTTTGATTTTTCATATCTCGTAATGCATCATAAATTGCCTGTTCCAATGTCGGAATGTCAACTTGTTGCCAACAATTCAAACGTTGAAAATTGGTCTGTAAATCAGCTGCAAAAATAATGCCGCTGTAATAATCATAAATATAGGCATCAAAACCTTTACCTTGCTCATAAAGCTGATGTTTTAACTCTGAAATCGGCTGTTTATATTTACCATTAAACCAATCAATAACACCATGTACAAAAGAATCAACATTAAAATGTTGGTTTACTCGCCCATAGTAAGTCTGTTGTGTGGCCTGATAAACTGGTGCATAAGTGCTTTTTACGATCTGTTGCGATGGCAAATCAATCACTGGCTTTACTTCATTCTGCTGTACACAGGCAGCTAACAATAAAATTACTGTTATAAAAAATACTTTTTTCATTTTCTTATGTTTCCTTTGATATAAATCGCTAATATACCTCAAGCAACGGATGATAAATTTTACAATTCAGTGTTATAATCGCAACTTAATTCATCCTTATAACAACTTTTAATTATGAGTCGTCAGAAAAAAACAAGAAAAATCAGTGATTTAATGCCTGCACGTAAACAGGATAAAACCGATATTTCCAGCACTAAAAAAGGTAAAAAACCAACAAGATATGAGTTGGATAACAAAGCTTGGGAAGAAAAACGTAAGAAAAAACATAAAGGTCGTCCTTCTGGTAGCCGTTATGCTAACGCTGAAAAAGCGGATATTATTGCCGAAAATGTAAAAAAAGATCCACGTATCGGTAGCCGTAAGAAAATCCCATTAATTGTGGAAGAAGTGAATCACCAAGAGAACAGTTCCGCTGAACCAATCGAGATTGTTATTCGTCCGAAAAAAGAACGTTCCGCCGAACAGGAATTATTTGAGTTGGAAAATAACGAAATTCTGAATCAATTGCTTGATCAACTTGAAGCGGGAGCAAAACTTTCGAAGAAAGATCAAGAATTCGTTGAGCAATGTTTAGATCGTATTGACGAATTAATGGCAGAATTAGGTATTGAGCCGGAAGATGACGATGAGCAGGATCTTTACTATCAATTTGAAAAAATCAATATCAACCAATTTAAATAAATTACAATGAATATTTCAGTATTACTATTAATTGTCGGCTGTGTCATTATCATTGCAATGGCAAGCTATCTTGTTTGGTTACTGCTTGCCATTAAAAAGCAAAAACGCTTGTTACAGCAGGCTTATCAACAACGAATGAATCGATTGTTAGAAAGTATCGAAATTATCGCCAAAGCAATGTTGAGTGATGAATGCAATCATTCCGAGGGTGTGTTACGCTTAAAACCATTGTTAGAAGCTTATGGCAAAATTCAGCTGAATGCTTTCCCAGCGATGCAAGAACTCTACCTCACCGTTAAAGATATGCCTGTTAAGGAAGAACGCCAGGCATTAGATAAAAAAGAGAGAAGAAAGCTCGATCTCACAAGGGAAAGTAAAGAAGCAAAATTAGAAAAGCAAATTAAGTTGGAGTTGCCTCAATTACTTGAGGGTCTTAAATAATCATAATTAGTGGGTATTTATTATGTCAGAAATTTTATGGGATCATAATCTGATTCGAAAATATAACCAATCAGGGCCGCGCTATACTTCATATCCTACTGCGTTAGAGTTTAATGAAGTTTATAACAATGATGATTTTATTATGGCGGCAGAACGTTATCCAACGCGTCCATTATCATTATATATTCATATTCCTTTCTGTCATAAGCTTTGCTATTTCTGTGCGTGTAATAAAGTAATTACACGCCACCAACATAAAGCGGATATCTATTTGGATTACTTGGAAAAAGAGATCCGAACTCGTTCCTCTTTATTTGCTCAACGAACCGTTACTCAAATCCACTGGGGCGGTGGCACACCAACTTATTTAACTGAAGAGCAATCTGAACGTTTAATGTCAATGTTACATCGCTACTTTACTATTAATGAAAAAGCAGAAATCAGCATTGAAATGGATCCTCGTGAAATTGAACTTTCTATGTTGGATCACCTACGTAAAATCGGTTTCAACCGCATCAGTATGGGCGTGCAGGATTTTAACAAAGAGGTTCAAAAAGCAATAAATCGTGAGCAAGATGAGCAATTTATTTTTGATTTAATGCATCACGCGCGTGAACTGGGATTTCAATCTACCAATCTTGATTTGATTTACGGTTTACCGTTGCAGACCTTAGACAGCTTTATGTTTACCTTACAGAAAGTAATTGAATTGAACCCTGATCGCTTAAGCGTATTCAATTATGCACATTTGCCAACTCGTTTTGCTGGGCAGCATAAAATTAAACAGGAAATGCTACCTTCACCAGAAACAAAATTATCTATTCTGCAAAACACTATCGAATTTTTGACCAATTCAGGTTATAAATTCATCGGAATGGATCACTTTGCAAAACCGAATGATGAATTGGCTATTGCACAAGCGAATGGTGTTTTACATCGTAATTTCCAAGGTTATACCACTCAGGAAGAGTGCGATTTGTTGGGAATGGGCGTTTCTGCCATCAGCTTATTAGGTGACAGTTACGCACAAAACCAAAAAGAACTAAAAAGTTACTATGCCGACATTGAGACTCGCGGTATTGCATTAAATAAAGGCTTAGTGATGACACGTGAAGACTGTTTACGCCGTGATGTCATTAAAGCCTTAATCTGCAACTTCAAATTGAAATTTGCGGTTATCGAGCAACAATATCAAATCAACTTTAAGCAGCATTTTGCTGAAGATTTGGCTCTGCTTGCGCCTTTAGTTGAAGATGGATTACTTAGCATTGATGATGAAAGTATTACTGTTTCATCAAAAGGTCGTCTATTAATTCGTAACATCTGTATGTGTTTTGATACTTACTCTCGTCAGCAAGCGAAACGTCAGCAATTTTCACGTATTATTTAATCAAAAGGATTTCGGATGAATACTTTACAATTTATCGTTCAAACCGTTATTGGCATCTATATTTTTATTTTAGTCGCAAAAGTCTGGTTGCAATATTGCAAAGTTGACTTCTACAATCCGCTTTCGCAAACATTAGTTAAATTAACACAACCAGTGTTATTGCCGTTACGTAAGATCGTACCAATAAAATACGGCATTGATTTTGCAGCAGTTTTGGTTGCATTTATTCTAGGTGCAATCAAATTGCCTTTGCTTTATTTTGTGGTTTCCAGACATCTTTCCTTAGAACTGCCTTATGTGCTGTTATTAGGCGTGCTTTCTGTTGTTAAAGCGTGGGGGGAAATGATCTTTTGGGCAATCTTTTTACGAGCTATTTTAAGCTGGTTCAGTCGTGGCGGAAACCCGTTAGATTATGTGTTATATCAAATTAGTGAACCATTGCTTGCACCAATTCGCCGGATTTTACCTCGTACCGGAATGCTTGATTTTTCAGTAATGGTTTTAGGGATTATCCTTATTTTACTAAATAACATATTGTTCGATCTCTTCGGTCAACTTTGGATGATTGCATAATGGCAGTCAACCGCACTGAAAATGGGTTGTTGTTAAATATCATTCTTCAACCCAAAGCCGGCAAGGATCAAATTGTCGGCTTATATGGCGATGAATTGAAAATCACTATTACCGCACCGCCTATTGACGGCAAAGCCAATGCCCATTTGCTTAAATTTCTTAGCAAACAATTTAAAGTCGCCAAAACACAAATTGAATTACGCAAAGGCGAATTAAGCCGACATAAGCAGGTTTTTATTCCCTCTCCCGAACAAATTCCCCAGCCTATTCTGGATCTACTTGAATAGCACTCCGATTTTATTCAGATTCTTATCTGACCTACGGCGTTAGTTGTCATTATTCTCGCTTAAATCCGTACTGAAACAACGATCACAAGGATCGCTTTTTTTCAAAAAATTCTTTTCTTCTGCCACTATTTCACCATTAAAAATTTTATCTTTTTGAAGCCAACCCCTTGTTTTTTTTTTTTTTTTTTTAAACTAAGAAAGTTTTTGTTTACTAAAACAGTTTAGTAGCAAAACAAAGCTTTCATTGTATTTTTTATTAATTTCACAACACTTTTAACGGAGATTTCTATGCAAAAACTTCCTTTTAAACAAATTGCGCTTGTTACACTTTTTTCACTAGGTATTGTTGCTTGTGGGAGCTCCGGTGGTGGTAACAATTCATCAAGCGGTACTTATGCAATTGGTGATGTAAGATTTGAGAGAGATGGCGCAGGAGAACTCGTTGATGCAAGACATAAAATTGTTAATGCGTCGGAGAGTAATGCAAGCGTTTATAAACAAGTTTATGAAACACTCGTCAATCAAACAGGAGAAAATGCGTATCATCAATCCTATACTGCTTATGGATTACACAATATGGGAACATCTGATTCACCGGACTATCGTGTTGTTTTTGCAGCAAAAGATATACCTAATACCCTACCAACTAACTTAGATGCCAGTTATCAAGGAAAAGCTATTTTCACTGATCCAGAACAAGCAAATCAATTCTTAAGCGGTACAATGAATATGACCATTAAGGATGAGGGAATTACTGGAGCGTTTGACTTTGCTCAAAATGGAAAACTTACTATTGGCGGAGAAATTAACACTGAAGAAAATATGGCTGAAATCAGCAAAATGGGTAATGGGCGTGCTTTTAATATGTTCGGTGAAGTAAACGGTGATATTAAAGGTTATACCCTTAACGGTTATTTCTACGGTTCTGTTGCAGGTAAACAATATGAAGAGGTTGTGGGTGCAATAACCGGTAATTTAAAACAAGGAACGACACAGATTGAAGCGCAAGGCGTATTCGCTGGTAGCAAACAATAATATAACCAATCAATACACTTCATAAGAAGTGTATTGATTATTCTGTAACATTAATGTTTTATGACCATAATGAAAAATAAATTTCTCTTTCCTTTAATCCTTTTTTTATCATTCTCTGTTCAAGCAAATTCTGTTGTATCTACAGAAAATATGCCAAACACTAATATTGATTTTTGGCAAGAACAATTTAAAAATAATAAAGACCTTACTGAAAAAGGATTAAATCTTGCTATTCAACAAAGAGATTTTAATTTAATTAATACATTTTTATCTTTATATCTAACTTTTCCTAAACCGGATCAGTTCTTAGTTCTGTTCGCTGAAAGTCTTTTAGCTCAGAATGAACAAAACTATACCAAATCGATCAATTTATTACGACGAATCCTTGCTATCAATCCTAAATTAAATCCGGTACGGATCGAATTAGCCAAAGCTCTCTTTTTAAATCAACAAAATAATGAAGCACAAGCGCAATTTGAGCTTGTCAAATCAGATAATTTACCTCCGGCTCTTGAACAACTCATTGATTCATATCTTGAAGCAATTCAACGACGTAATCGTTGGTATAGTCAATTTAACGCCTATTATACCCAAACCGATAATGTCAATAACGTTTCTTCAGATATAAATATTGGGAATACAGGTTTTCGGAAAAATCCAAGTATGCTGCCTCAATCGGCACACGGTATTGCTTTTAGCAACAACATAGGAAAAGATTTCAATCTAATATCTACGCATTATCTTGCCTTAGGAAACTATCTTAATGGTAAATACTATTGGGATAATCACGATTATACTGATATTCAAGATCGCCTTAATCTAGGCTATAAATATAAAAATGCAGTTCAACAATTAGCAATTTTACCTTTTTATCAATGGCGATGGGTAGCTAATAAACGATATCAACAAAGTTATGGTATTTCCCTAGCGTGGTCGCATTGGCTAAATAATCATTTTCAATTATCTAACACACTTGAATACGCAAAAAATAAATATTCACAAACCAAAATATTAGATGGGAATAGCAAATCCATCTCCAGCACTTTATTTTGGTTACCGAAAAGCACTCAATTTATATATATAGGATTTGATGCACTGTGGGAAAATACACAAGAAAAGCAATATTCTCATCATACGCATAGCCTACGCTTAGGTTGGAAACAGGAATGGAAGCTTGGAATTTCTAGTCAGATAAATTTTTCTATTTCAAAACGTAAATATCATGATCAAGCTGTACTAGGGGGCATTTTACCGCTTAATAAAACGAGGAAAGATCATATCTATCAAGCTAACTTAACCCTATGGAAACGTGATTGGCAATGGTGGAATATTACACCGAAACTACAATTTAATTGGAAACAACAGGTAAGTAATATTCCGTCAATGTATTCTTATACAGATAAGAACATCAATCTGTTATTTGAAAAACAATTTTGATTAAATATTTGGAATTAAATATTTACCAAAATCTTCAATTAAAAATCACTATCTATTATCCACACTGCTTTTTAACCAATAAAAAAGCCTGATATCGAAAATATCAGGCTTACTCCAAAATTCCATCTCTCGCTTAGTGGTGATGATGCCCACCGCAGCCACAGCCACCGTGTCCACCTCCACAGCAGCCATCTTCATCATCGTGATGATGATGTCCTCCACAACACCCCTCACCTTCTTGATGTAAATGACCATGTGCAATCTCTTCTGCTGTAGCTTCACGCACAGAAACCACTTCAACAGTGAATAATAAAGTTTGACCGGCAAGCATATGGTTACCATCAACTACTACATCTTCATCCGTTACTTCAGTAATAACAACCGGTAATGGTCCGATGTCAGTGTCAGCAATAAAACGCATTCCCGCCTGTAACTCATCAACACCGTGGAACACATCTTTCGGCACACGTTGCACTAAATTGTCATTATATTCACCATAACCCTCTTGTGGTGATACTTTCACGTCAAATTTTTCACCAACTTCTTTGCCTTCCAATGCATTTTCTAAGCCGATAACAAGATTATTATGACCTTGTAAATAAAGTAACGGTTGATTCGCAGGTGCTTCATCTACTAACACACCATCTTCAGTACGAACTTGATATGCAATACCTACTACGTAATTTTTTGCAACTTTCATTAATTTCTCCAATTATTTAGGGATAAAGTGCGGATTGTAACGGAATTTCTACTTTTCCGATAGAGCAATAACAACATTTGCCTCAATCGATAATTGAGATTCCCCCGGTGTAAAACTAACAGCATTACCATCTTCCTGTATTTCAGCAACTTTAGCCATACGCAAAGGCGCTGCTCTCATCATATAATCAACATTATTTTGGTCGATATTCATATTAATAATTCGATATTGATTGTAATGTAATCCAGATTTGATTAATTCCGCCTGTTGCTGTACCTGTGTCAACAATGACTGCAATAACTTATCTCGTTGCTGTTTTTGCAATTCAGTAGAAACAAAAAATTTGGTTGACTGTACAAGGAAATCTTTCGGTAAATCCGAAACAAATTGTGCAATTTCACTAAAACTATTACTTTCTAACACTAAATTCGCTTTTAACGTCCAACTTGCCACTTTGCCTTTTTGATCATAATTAGCGTAACTTTGTCGTTGATTATTGGATAATTTAATATTTTTATATTGTTTTATTTTAGTGACCGCCTTTTCTACCCTCTCCTCAATTTCCTGAGAACTTTTCGCCGAAAGATGCTCTCCGGTGAGTTGAGTGCTGATAATTAACTGAACTTTATCTTGAGGAACAACCGTTTCAGCTGAAACCCTAAAACTGACTTTTAATGTTTCTTCACTATTAGTCGGCTCCGCTTTTACCGGCGAAGCTACCATCATTAAACAACAAACAAAACCTGAAAAATAGTGAATAAATGTTTTTTTCATATGACTCCTTTAGAAAATAACAAAACAATTAAAAAGCTAGTCTATTCGCTGTCAAACCAACCACGAATAAACTGAATAGATAAAAATAATGTTACTAACAATATGACATATAAGATATAGCTCAGAATTGGTTTTGAAGCAGTAGCATCCTGCGCAACCTCTTTAATCGAAACGACATTACTGAACTCATCAAACATTGTGATACGCCACCCATAATATTTTACTTCAACCAATTTACGCTCGTTAGCAAAGCCCTGAGCTTTAGCTTGCAAATTAGCTGAATCAAACTTGAAGTAGAAAGGAAACCCCCATCGAGTGTCTTCATTACGATACACCATCACTTTATCTGTTTTGGGGTCTTGTGTATAAATATAATAAACATCACGTGTCGGCCCATCTGCCGGATTAGATTTAGTAATCGGGCCATCCTTATCAACACGTTTGACTTCAACGCCCGTCACTTCTTTGATTGCATAACTTGGAAAGGTATAATTTACTCCTGCAGCCAAAATCAAATGCACACATAACGTAACCAATAGGAAAAACCAAAAGAAAAAACGGCGTAATGTAGAATGCTGAGCCATAATTATTTCCTCATTTCATAGATAACATTGCTTTATCCTAGCATATTATTGTGACAAATTAACGCCAAATAAGTTGCTAAAATTATTAGTAGTGATCTGGGCTAACTCTTCAACGGAAACACCTTTTAAGGTTGCAACATATTCACACACCTCTCTGACATAAGCAGGCTGATTTTGTTTACCACGATATGGCACCGGCGCAAGATAAGGGGAATCCGTTTCTACTAGAAGACGTTCAAGCGGCACGTGACGGATCACTTGGCGAATATCTTCTGCATTTCTGAAGGTGATAATACCGGAAACAGAAATATAAAAACCTAATGCTAATGCCTGCTCCGCAAACCATTGATTTTCTGTAAAACAGTGGATTACTCCACCACAACGTTCAGCGTGCTGTTCCTTCAATAAGCGAATGGTATCTTCTCCTGCAGAACGGGTATGAATAATCACCGGTTTCTTAAATTCATTAGCAATATCAATCTGCTGTGCGAAACAATCTTGTTGCTGCTGCTTATTATCCGCACTGTAATAGTAATCTAAACCGATCTCACCTACCGCCACCACTTCAGGCAAGGCAATAATCTCTCTCAATTTGGCGCTATCAAATACCTCTTCACCAATATCCAACGGATGTATACCACAAGAATAGGAAATATCATTACGATGCGATAACTGCTGTTGTAGCTGGTGAAAGCGAGAAATACCTACGCCAATTGCCAAGCAGTGTTTCACATCACGCTGTTTCGCTTTTTCCAACACCTCATCCACATTTTTATGTAAAGCTTCATAATCTAATGCGTCTAAATGACAATGGGAATCTACAATAAACATTTTTTAACCTTCAAATACCTGTTCTATCATTTTAATTAATCCATCTGTAATAATCAGTTCCTGATTTACACCATTAATCGACATTAAATCTGCGCGCATTTGCCGAACAATTAGCAATGCACGATAAATTTTCAATGTCGGTACTGCTTGCGCAAATGCGATAATCCCAGATTGCAAATCCCGACATAACCAATTTTGATCAATATGCAAACTACATTTCAAAGCATCCAACAAAAAAGCTTCTAGCCAATTAAGCTGTGTAACTGATTGTTCTGTTTCAAAATAGGGCAACAATATAAGTAAATTTTTATTGCGATAAAATTTCCAAAATTGTCGTAAAAAAGCGAGTCGTTGCGCAATTTCCCCTTTTTCTAAACTGATTTTAGCAGCGAATGGACGTTGATAATTCATCAACAAAGCTGTTTTCATTTGTTCAAGATCGGAAAAACCTTGCTGTTGCAACCAATCTATTCCTTGTTGCATTGTCGGTAATGGCAATGCCCATTGCTGACAACGACTCTGAATCGTTGCCAATACACGATGTTCAACATTAGTTTGCAAAATAAAATAGCAATCTTCTGTCGGCTCTTCTAATGTTTTCAACAATGCGTTAGCAGCAGCTTCCGTAAGCTGTTCTATTCCTTGTAAATAAACCACTTTTGATGTTTGCTGTTGACTGCGACGAGATAGCTTATCCGCCACTTCACGAATCGTATCAACGCTGATTTTTTTGCCTTCTTCACTATGAATAAAATAAAAATCGGGATGAGAATGATGCAAAAAAAGTTGACATTGACGACAATGCCCACAAGCTTCTTGTGGTTGTTTATCTTCACACAACAACCATTGAGCTAAGGCAAAACAAAATTGCTCAGCTCCATTATTATCGGCACTGCGAATTAACAGTGCGTGATGTCCGTAACCAGCTAAAAATGCTTGTATAATTTGTTGATAAATCGGAAATACCCAAGGTAAATCCACTATTTTTGTTGTTGAAACCATTGTGTAATTGCTTTTCTAAGTTGTTCATTTACCTTTGAAAAATCTAAATTGGCATTAATAGTAATACTCTTCTCATCATCATTAACCAGTTGCAAATAGCGTTGACGAGTACGTTGGAAAAAATCTATCTGCTGCTGTTCAATACGATCCAACTCACCTCGGCTACGCGCTCTTGCTAATCCGATTTCAGGCTCAACATCCAAATAGAGCGTTAAATCTGGTGTAAAATCACCTAGTACCGCTTTTTTTAAGGTCATCAACAAATTAATGTCCAAACCACGTCCACCACCTTGATAGGCTTGTGATGATAAATCGTGTCGATCACCAATGACCCATTTACCTTGTTCCAATGCTGGTTTAATCACATTTTCCACCAATTGAACTCGAGCAGCATAAAGCATCAATAATTCTGCTTTATCGGTAATAACTTCATCACCTTCGCCCTGCTTGATTAATTGACGTAATTTCTCCGCCAGTGGTGTGCCACCCGGTTCACGCGTAAATACGAACTCCTTTATACCTAGTTCTTTCAGTACAGCCACTACGGTCTCTCTTGCACTGGTTTTTCCCGCACCCTCCAAACCTTCCAGTACGATAAATTTTGCTATCATTCTTTATTTCCTTTCTGCGCTTTCCAATTTCGATACCAACGTAAATATTGCTGTACCGCACGATTATGTTCATTTAATGAACGACTAAATTTGTGTCCGCCACTACCGTCAGCAACAAAATAGAGATAATCTGTATCCGCCGGATTTGCCGCTGCTTCCAACGATGATTTATCCGGCATTGCAATCGGTGTAGGCGGTAAACCATCAATAACATAGGTATTATATGGCGTTGTTGCATTCAAATCCTGCTTACGGATATTGCCTTGATAATGTTCGCCCATTCCGTAAATCACGGTCGGATCAGTCTGCAATTTAATACCTCGTTTTAATCTATTTACAAAAACAGAGGCGATTTGTGGACGTTCCGACACAATAGAACTCTCTTTTTCAATAATTGAAGCTAAAATTAACAGCTCATATTCTGATTTTAACGGCAATGATTTATCTCGTTGTTCCCACGCCTGTTGCAATGTTTTTTGCATTTTATCTGCAGCGCGTTTTAACAGAGCAAGATCGGTTGAATTTGCAGTGTAATAATAGGTGTCAGGATAAAGCCAACCTTCAAGTTTACCTACTTTCACTGCCTCTTTCGGCAAGCCCAAAAGCTGATAAATTTCAGCTTCATTCTTATCTTTTAAATTGTGTTGAAGATACGGAGCTGCTGCCAAAGCTGCTTTCCACTGTTGAAATGTCGTTCCTTCCGGTAACGTTAAAGAAAATTGAACCTCTTTTCCACTGTGTATCAATGACAATAATTGCTCAAGATTATTGATATTCTTAAGAGAAAATGTACCGGCTTTCAAAGTATATTCCGGATGTAGCTTAAATAGATAAGGCAAACCCCAAATCTTTTTGTCGATCAAACCTTGCTGCAATAACAATTCGGAAAATTGCTTACTACTCGTCCCTTTCTCAATCGTTAATAACTGCTCCGGCTGATGTGAAATCGGTAATGTCAATAACTGAGTGAGATGACGATAAATCAATGTTGCCGCTACAGCTACACTAATGATTAAAACCAATAAAAAGATAAGAAATTTTTTCATTCGACTAAATAATGCTTTTAAAAAGGAGCTAAGTTTAGCATAAAATCATTTTGAATAAGACCAAGAGAACATTTAAAAAATAGCACACGCTAAGATGTGCTATTGAGAATCTATTTTTTTGCTGCCTGTAACGCTTGTAGAATATCCGATTTAATATCTTCAATATTCTCTAGACCAACTGAAAAACGTAATAAGCGGTTGCACACGCCACGCACAACTCTCTCCTCTTCAGGAATATCCATATGCGTTTGTGTTGCCGGATAAGTAATAAAACTTTCTGTACCGCCCAAACTCTCAGCAAAAGTAATTAATTTTAATGCTTTCAAAAACGGCACTACCCATTTTTCTTCACGCAAGCGGAAAGATAGCATTCCGCCTTTATTCGGATAAAGCACATCGGTAACATCATCCAAATCATTTAAAAATGCCGAGATTTGTCTCGCATTTTGTTGGTGGCGCTCAACACGTAACGATAGTGTTTTTAACCCCCTAATGGTTAAATAACAATCAAATGGAGCCAACACAGCACCAGCACCATTCTGCATATAATATAGGCGATCACAAAGCTCTTGCCCTTTTGCTACAATCAACCCAGCCAACACATCATTATGCCCAGCGATATATTTAGTTGCACTGTGAATAACAATATCCGCGCCGTGCTCAATCGGTCTAAACAATACAGGTGTTAAAAAAGTGTTATCCACAATCAGTAACAAATTATGTGCTTTTGCCAATTTAGCAATGGCGGAAACATCGCACTCTTCCATCAATGGATTGGATGGTGTTTCCACAAAAATCGCTTTTGTATTTGATGTAATTGCCGCTTCGATTGCTTCCAAAGAGGCTGTATTAACGTAAACCGGTTTAACTCCGTGATTATTTTTGTAACAAAAATCCAATAAACGATACGTACCACCATAAACATCACTAGAAATAATCCACTCATCCGGGCTGGTAAACAGGCTCATAATCAGTTGAATAGCCGCCATACCTGATGAACAGGCAAAACCACGATCGCCTTGCTCTAAACGTGCAATACCATCTTCCAATACTTGGCGAGTCGGATTTTTAGTTCTGATATAGTCGAAATTATCTTTGGCAATGCCTTTAATATCGGTATGACCAAATGCAGTTGAAAGATGAATCGGGGTTGCAACAGCGCCGGTTGTAGCATCAGTACGATTACCAAGCTGTACTAATAAGGTGTCTATTGATTGTTGTGCCATAATGATTCCTAACAAAATTTAAAATATTTTTATATCAAACTCATCATTCTTGCATAAACAGCTATGACAGAAAAGGGATTCTATGTAAATCATCAAATTATTCACATTTATGGGTAAAAAAACGGCATTAATTTTTAATCCTTAATTAATAAGTTTCTTTTTTCATCAATCAGACAAGAAATTAAAAATAATCGTTTGACAAAAAAATTCAATTCCGTAAAATGCGCCTCGTTGATTAGCGATGCTGTTAGCATAATTAATCTAAGCGGGAATAGCTCAGTTGGTAGAGCACGACCTTGCCAAGGTCGGGGTCGCGAGTTCGAGCCTCGTTTCCCGCTCCAATGCCCGGGTGGTGGAATCGGTAGACACAAGGGATTTAAAATCCCTCGGCTTTCGAGCTGTGCGAGTTCAAGTCTCGCCCCGGGCACCATTTAATAATAAGCGGGAATAGCTCAGTTGGTAGAGCACGACCTTGCCAAGGTCGGGGTCGCGAGTTCGAGCCTCGTTTCCCGCTCCAATAAATGGCGTGTTAGCAGAGAGGTTATGCACCGGATTGCAAATCCGTGGAGCTCGGTTCGATTCCGGGACACGCCTCCATAAAACATAAATATTCGCCCGGGTGGTGGAATCGGTAGACACAAGGGATTTAAAATCCCTCGGCTTTCGAGCTGTGCGAGTTCAAGTCTCGCCCCGGGCACCATTTATATCCTTTCAAATCAATATCTTATATTTTCCATTTATAACGTTACTTTATTAATTTTTCTCTTGGTGGCTGTTTGGTGGCTGTAAAACCAAAATTTTTTCTCGAAAAAATAGCTATTTTTTTGGTGGCTGTTTTGGTGGCTGTTGTGACAAAAATAGATGTCACATTTATCATTTTTTCACCAATTTTCCACGTAAAATCGCCCTTTTTCTTTATTCATCATAGCGATAGCTGAAAATTTACTTTATTTTTCATTTTGCCAAACTGAAAACTGCTGTAATTTACTGAAAAATTTCAGTTAAGATCATTTTAACGTGATCTGTTTCACTACAAGAATAACAAATAATATCTTTATTTCACCAACTGTTACAAAAAGAAAAAGCTGATATTCATTCGGATATCAGCTTTTCATCAATAAAAACTAACGACAGTCAGTGTATATTATTTATTTTCGCTTTTTAATTCTGCAGCCTTATCAGCTACTGCTTTTGCAGCATCTTCAACTTTCGCTGCCGCTGCATCTTTCGCATCAATTACAGCTTCTTTAGCTGCATCTACTTTTTCTGCTGTAGCCTGTTTTGCTTCTTCAACTTTCACTGCCGCTGCATCTTTTGCATCAATTACAGCTTCTTTAACCGCATCTACTTTTTCTGCTGTAGCCTGTTTTGCTTCTTCAACTTTCGCTGCCGCTGCATCTTTTGCATCAATTACAGCTTCTTTAGTCGCATCTACTTTTTCTGCTGTAGCCTGTTTTGCTTCCTCAACTTTCTCTGCTGCTGCATCTTTTACATCAATTACAGCTTCTTTAGTCGCATCTACTTTTTCTGCTGTGGCCTGTTTTGCTTCTTCAACTTTCGCTGCTGCTGCATCTTTCGCATCAATTACAGCTTCTTTAGTCGCATCTACTTTTTCTGCTGTAGCCTCTTTTGCTTCTTCAACTTTCGCTGTTGCTGCATCTTTTGCATCATTTACAGCTTCTTTAACATCATTTGCAGCTTGTTTTACATCTTCCACAGCTTTTGTAGCAACATTAGCCGCAGATTCTTTAGTATCTTTATCAAAACAACCTGTTAAAGCCAAAGAGGCACTTAAGACTAATGTAGCTAATAGTGTTTTTTTCATTACCAATTCCTTCTTGAGTTAATTACAGGGTAATCCATTAGGATTTATTAAAAATAAGCCTGCTTTTTACAAGCGACTTTCTACTAGACAACAATTTTTAGAGCATTACTCATCAATTGTTCTTAATAATTCATTGATTCCTACTTTTCCACGTGTCTTTTCATCAACCTTCTTCACAATTACTGCACAATATAAGCTATGTGAGCCATCTTTGCTCGGCAAACTACCAGAAACTACAACCGAACCTGCTGGCACACGACCATAATGGATCTCACCGGTTTCACGATCATAAATTTTGGTACTTTGACCAATAAACACCCCCATCGAAATGACAGAACCTTCTTCGACAATTACACCCTCCACAATTTCAGATCTTGCACCAATAAAGCAGTTATCTTCAATAATAGTTGGATTTGCCTGCAATGGTTCCAATACACCACCGATTCCAACACCACCGGATAAATGAACATTTTTACCAATTTGTGCACAAGAACCAACTGTTGCCCAAGTATCAACCATTGTTCCTTCATCTACATAAGCGCCGATATTGACGTAAGACGGCATCAATACCGTATTTTTAGCAATAAATGCACCTTGACGTACTGCTGCCGGAGGAACAACTCGGAAACCTTCCTGTTTAAAACGTTCTTCATCATAATTCGCAAATTTCATCGGTACTTTATCGTAGTATTTTGTTTCAGCACCATCAACAATCTGATTATCATTAATACGGAAAGAGAGTAACACAGCTTTCTTTAACCACTGATTAACCACCCACTCACCATTCACTTTTTCAGCAACACGACGTTTACCTTTATCAAGATCTTGGATAACCTCTTCTACTGCGGCTCTTGTTACTGCATCCACTGTAGTTGGCGTAATTTCAGCACGTCTTTCAAACGCTTCTTCAATAATTTGTTGTAAATTTGACATAGTTTTCCCTATCAATAATTCCAAAAAAGAAGGCTAGTTTTATCATATTTTGCCGTTAAGCAAAAGATATTTCTAAAATCACTTGTTTATTAAATAGACTTTAGAAAATATCCGATTTCTAAATTTAATAAAGAATAAATCACCATTGTTCCTTTATCTTATTTACATAATCCAGACAAAAACGACAAAATAAAAAAGGGTTACCATTTCAGTAACCCTTTGATTTATTAATATTTAAACTAATTTAATGCTTTAAGGATATTATCCACACTCTCCTTCGCATCACCAAACAACATCTGCGTATTTTCTTTAAAGAATAGTGGATTTTGTACACCTGCATAGCCAGTATTCATTGAACGTTTAAACACCACAACATTTTGAGCTTTCCACACTTCCAATACCGGCATACCTGCGATTGGGCTGCTAGGATCATCCTGTGCGGCTGGGTTTACTGTATCATTTGCCCCAATAACCAATACAACATCGGTATCAGCAAAATCATCATTGATTTCATCCATTTCCAATACAATGTCATAAGGCACTTTAGCTTCCGCTAATAATACATTCATATGACCAGGCAAACGACCTGCAACCGGATGAATACCGAAGCGGACATTAATACCTTTTTCACGCAATTTTTGGGTAATATCCGCCACCGGATATTGCGCTTGCGCTACTGCCATTCCATATCCTGGAGTGATGATAACGGAACTCGCATTTTTCAACATTTCCGCCACTTCTTCCGCTTTCACTTCACGATATTCGCCCTGTTCTTCATCGCTTTTCGCAACAACATCATTACCAAAACCGCCAGCAATAACACTGATAAATGAACGATTCATCGCCTTACACATAATGTAAGAAAGAATTGCCCCTGAAGAACCAACTAATGCCCCGGTAACAATCAGTAAATCATTATTTAGCATAAAGCCTGCCGCCGCCGCTGCCCATCCAGAGTAGGAGTTCAACATTGAAACCACAACTGGCATATCTGCACCGCCAATTGAAGCAACTAAATGCCAACCAAACACCAATGCAATGATAGTCATTAATATCAATGGTAACAATGCAGGTTCATTCAAGAAGCAGAGCATTAAAAGGAAAGAAACAATTAATGCAAGCAAGTTTAATTTATGACGATGTGGCAACATCAATGCTTTAGATTTGATGATTCCACGTAATTTACCAAATGCAACGATAGAACCGGTAAAAGTTACCGCTCCGATAAAGACGCCTAGGAAAACTTCAATATTATGAATATTTTCTAGCGTTGGATCGGTTAGTTCGTGAGATAAATAACTATTAAAGCCAACAAGTACTGCCGCTAAACCAACAAAGCTATGCAATAACGCAACTAACTCCGGCATTTCTGTCATTTCAACTTTTAATGCTTTACGAATACCGAGTATAGCGCCAATAATCATCGCAATGATGATCCAAAATTGTCCGTGAGTATGTGGGCCGAATACTGTTGTAAATAGCGCAATTGTCATCCCGATAATACCGTACCAACAACCAGCTTTCGCAGTTTCGTGTTTAGACAACCCAGCCAAACTCATAATAAACAATACTGCAGCAATGATATAGGCTGCATGCACAAAACTTTCAGACATTATTGACTCCTTAACCTTTTCTGAACATTGCCAACATTCTTTGTGTTACTTTGAAGCCACCAAAGATATTAATGCTTGCAACCAAAATCGCGATAAACGCTAATAGACTGACAATAAAATGTCCGTGCCCGATTTGTAACAACGCCCCAACGATAATAATACCGGAAATTGCATTAGTTACCGCCATTAATGGAGTATGCAAGGCATGACTGACATTCCACACCACATAGTAACCAACAACACAAGAAAGCACGAATACTGTAAAATGAGATAAAAATGCTGCCGGAGCAACCGAAGCCACACACATATATAGAACGATAGCAGTAATCAATAATCCCCATTTACGTGCCGGATTTGCCGTTTTTTCCTCTGTTTTTTCTTCTTTCACTGCCACTTTCGGTTTTTGCGGTTGTGCAGAAACTTTTATTGGAGGTGCCGGCCACGTGATTTCACCATCACGAATAACGGTAACGCCACGTTGAACTACATCTTCAAAATCAATATTGATGATGCCGTTTTTCTCTTTGCACAAGAGTTTCAATAAATTAACTAAGTTAGTGCCATAAAGCTGAGAGGATTGGGTTGGCAAACGACTTGGTAAATCGGTATAACCGATAATTTTGACTTGATTTTCTGTAATAACCACTTCATCCGCTTTAGAAAGTTCACAGTTACCGCCGGTAGCCGCCGCCAAATCGACAATCACACTACCTGGTTTCATACTTTCAACCATCTCTTTTGTAATCAAGCGTGGCGCAGGTTTGCCTGGAATCAATGCTGTAGTAATGATAATATCAACTTCTTTAGCCTGTTCCGCATAAAGTGTCATTGCACGACGGTTAAACTCTTCTGACATCACTTTGGCATAACCATCACCACTGCCTCCCTCTTCCTGATAATTAATTTCAAGGAAAGAGGCTCCCATACTTTCAACCTGTTCTTTTACTTCAGGACGAGAGTCAAATGCACGAACGATTGCACCAAGGCTATTAGCCGCTCCGATTGCTGCCAATCCGGCAACGCCGGCACCGATAACCAATACTTTTGCCGGTGGCACTTTACCTGCGGCTGTGATTTGACCAGTAAAGAAACTACCAAACTCGTGCGCAGCCTCCACAACCGCACGATAACCAGCGATATTTGCCATTGAACTCAATGCATCCAATGATTGTGCACGAGAAATACGCGGCACTGCATCCATTGCTAGCACATTAATTTTTTTGCTAGACAATTTTTTCATTAAATCAGGATGTTGTGCAGGCCAAATAAAGCTAATTAGCGTTGCACCTTCTTTAATCTTTGCAATTTCATCGTCTGTTGGTGGATTAACTTTTAAAATGATGTCTGCTTGCCAAACATCATCGGCTTTCCCGATCTTCGCTCCTGCTTCAGCAAAAGCGTGATCTTCAAAACTTGCTTTAAAACCGGCATTTTGCTCAATAATCACATCAAAACCGAGCTTTTTAAGCTGTTGGACGGTTTTAGGCGTTGCCGCCACACGACATTCTTTATCGAGCAGCTCCTTAGGTACACCAATTAGCATAATTATTCCTTAAAAATCAGCTCATTATTCATCAGGATAAATGCTTATCCTCCCATAAATTGATCCTAATCTATCTAAGATCAAGTCGATTAACTGTATCACTAAATTAAGAAAAAAGGGCAATTTTTTAATAAAAAAAGCAATTTTTCAGATAGCTGAACAATAAGTTACATCATTTTGATAACTCATTAACAACCTGATTTCGTTCTATTATTCATTGCAAATGTAAATATTTGTAATTCCTCTTTTGTTGAGAATTATTTTCATTTATATTTAAATCATAAATTTTGATAATCACTCCAACACTTTGCCTCTTTTACCCACAAAAAGAGGCTTTTTTTTGCCTAAAGCACAGCTATTTCTTCTTGTATGCTTTCTATTTAATAAATAACCTTTATAATGGAAAAGTCGTTATTTTTATTTATTTTTTAGGGACTATTATGACAAATATAAATCAAGTTCTCGCGGAATTAAAGCGCGGCGTAGATGAAGTACTTTCAGAAGAAGATCTTATTGAAAAGCTTAAGGAAAATCGTCCATTAAAAATTAAACTTGGCGCAGATCCAACGGCACCAGACATCCACCTCGGCCACACTGTCGTATTGAATAAATTACGACAATTCCAACAATTAGGTCACGAAGTTTATTTCTTAATCGGTGATTTTACCGGTATGGTCGGCGACCCTTCCGGTAAGAATACAACCCGTCCACCACTTACGCGTGAAGATGTATTACGCAATGCGGAAACCTATAAACAACAAATTTATAAAATTTTGGATCCGGAAAAAACCCACGTTGTATTCAACTCTTCTTGGTTGAGTGAGCTTGGTACAGAAGGAATGATTCGCTTAGCTTCTCAATATACCGTTGCACGTATGTTGGAACGCGATGACTTCAAAAAACGTTTTTCCAATCATCAATCTATCGCAATCCACGAATTTATCTACCCTTTATTACAAGGTTATGATTCCGTTGCTTTAGAAGCAGATGTTGAACTTGGAGGAACTGACCAAAAATTCAATTTATTGGTTGGTCGTGAACTACAAAAAGCACGTGGCTTAAAACCACAAGTGGCAATCACTCTCCCTCTTTTAGAAGGGCTTGACGGTGAGAAAAAAATGTCAAAATCTTTAGGTAATTATATTGGAGTTTCCGAAACACCTAATGATATGTTTGGAAAAGTAATGTCAATTTCCGATGAATTGATGTGGCGTTGGTATGATCTACTCTCTTTCCGTTCATTAGACGAAATTGCTCAGTTAAAACAAGATGTTGCAAATGGGCGTAACCCACGTGATGTAAAAATCTTATTAGCGAAAGAGTTAATCGAACGTTTCCACGATAAAGCGGCAGCGGATGCAGCGGAGCAAACCTTCATTGAACGATTCCAAAAAGGTGCAATGCCGGATGAAATGCCTGAATTTTCCTTTGAAGGTGATATGCCGATTGCCAACCTATTAAAAGCAGCAGATTTAGTTTCTTCTACCTCAGAAGCATTACGTATGATTAAACAGGGTGGTGTGAAAATTGATGGCGAAAAAGTAGAAGATAGCAAACTTATTATTTCTGCTTCTACTGCTGTTTACCAAGTGGGTAAGCGTAAATTTGCCAAAATCACGATTAAATAATTTTTATTAATAGTTCGACTTCCTCTTCTCTCTCTTTGAGGGGGAAGTCATTTTTTGAATAGCTCTTTTATTTCAACAACATATTTACTTTATGACAAATCAAACATTCTTAGAAGAAGTCAATAAACGCAGAACCTTTGCGATTATTTCTCACCCAGATGCTGGGAAAACCACAATCACAGAAAAAGTTTTACTTTATGGGCAAGCCATCAAAACCGCTGGTACGGTAAAAGGTCGAGGTTCTAATCAACACGCAAAATCCGACTGGATGGAAATGGAAAAACAACGTGGAATTTCCATTACCACCTCCGTAATGCAGTTTCCATATAATGACTGTTTGGTGAATTTATTGGATACACCGGGGCACGAAGACTTCTCGGAAGATACTTACCGTACATTAACCGCTGTCGATAGCTGTTTAATGGTTATTGATGCAGCGAAAGGGGTTGAGGAACGCACTATTAAACTAATGGAAGTCACTCGTTTACGAGATACGCCAATTCTTACATTTATGAATAAACTCGACCGCGATATTCGTGATCCAATGGAGTTATTGGACGAAGTGGAAAATGTTCTGAAAATTAATTGCGCCCCCATCACTTGGCCAATTGGTTGCGGTAAATTGTTCAAAGGGGTATATCATCTTTATAAAGATGAAACCTATTTATACCAAACTGGTCAAGGGCACACTATTCAGGAAGTTCGAATTATCAAAGGCTTAAATAATCCGGAGTTGGATCAAGCTGTCGGTGACGATTTAGCACAGCAGTTACGTGATGAGTTGGAATTGATTCAAGGGGCAAGCAATGAGTTCGATTTGAATGCTTTCCTTAAAGGCCAATTAACACCGGTATTTTTCGGGACTGCACTTGGTAATTTTGGGGTGGATCATATGCTAGATGGATTAACACAATGGGCTCCAGCCCCACAACCTCGCCAAACTGATGTACGCACTGTGAAAGCTACCGAAGAAAACTTTTCCGGCTTTGTATTCAAAATTCAAGCCAATATGGATCCAAAACATCGCGATCGTGTAGCCTTTTTGCGAATTGTTTCCGGTAAATATGAAAAAGGAATGAAACTCCGTCATATCCGTATCGGCAAAGATGTCGTCATCGCTGATGCGTTAACCTTTATGGCTGGTGATCGTAGTCACGTAGAAGAGAGTTATGCTGGTGACATAATTGGCTTACATAATCACGGTACAATCCAAATCGGTGACACCTTTACCCAAGGTGAAGAATTGAAGTTCACCGGTATTCCAAACTTTGCGCCAGAGTTGTTCCGCCGTATTCGTCTGAAAGATCCGCTAAAACAGAAACAGCTACTGAAAGGACTGGTTCAACTTTCCGAAGAAGGAGCTGTTCAGGTTTTTCGCCCATTGATTAACAATGATTTAATCGTGGGTGCTGTGGGTATTTTGCAATTTGACGTAGTGGTAGCAAGATTAAAAACGGAATATAACGTAGAGGCTATTTATGAAACGGTCAATGTAGCAACTGCCCGGTGGGTAGAATGTTCAGATAATAAAAAATTTGAAGAGTTTAAAAGCAAAAATGAGCAACATTTAGCCTTAGATGGTGGCGATAACTTAACCTATATTGCACCAACAATGGTGAATTTAAATCTTACTCAAGAACGTTATCCAGATGTTGTATTCTTTAAAACAAGAGAACATTAATTTCCCTTTCTTCCTTAGTATTTCTCTTTTGAAATACTAAGGAAAAATTATTGTTCAATCTTCTGACTTAGATCATAAAATTTCCCTATAATGTAACAAATTTAACATTTATTATTGTCGCAATGTGTTCGTATCGTTAAAATATTGGGCAATTTTTGATTTGATGAATAATTTATTAAATTTGATTTTTAAGGATATAGCTATGACACCTAAAATTCTGATTGTCGAAGATGAAGCGGTGACGCGTAACACGCTTAAAAATATTTTTGAAGCAGAAGGCTATCGGGTTTTTGAAGCTGTTGATGGTGCTCAGATGAACCAACAACTTTCTGCACAAAAAATAAACTTAGTCATTATGGATATCAATCTTCCGGGTAAAAATGGTTTATTACTAGCACGTGAATTGCGTGAACAAAACAATATCGCATTAATGTTTTTGACTGGTCGTGACAATGAAGTAGATCGTATTCTTGGTTTAGAAATTGGTGCAGATGATTACATCACAAAACCCTTTAATCCAAGAGAGTTAACAATCCGCACTCGTAATTTGTTACAACGTACAATGCAGGATAAAAACGCTAATAACCAAAAGCATATTGAAAAATATCAATTTAACGGTTGGACATTAGATATCAATAGCCGTACCTTGATTAATCCTGAGGGGGTAGCACAAAAACTGCCACGCAGTGAATTCCGTGCAATGCTCCACTTCTGTGAAAATCCTGGAAAAATTCAAACTCGAGATGATTTACTGAAAAAAATGACCGGACGTGATTTGAAGCCTAATGACAGAACTGTTGATGTCACAATTCGCCGTATTCGTAAGCATTTTGAAGAACATCCGGATACACCAGAAATTATTGCGACTATCCACGGTGAAGGCTATCGCTTCTGCGGAGATTTAGAGCCTGTTTAATCACAAAACCTTAATGAACAAACCAGCAAAAAATAGCACCTTATGTTATGGTGCTATTTTTATATCCAATGTTTCTAATACTTGGCATAGTAGACAAAATTGTTGCTAAAAAGTGGCTTAAAGCCTTATAGTACAAGGCTTTAAGCCCTCTTTTTGAAATATGAATAAAAAACTGCCCATTTTGCCAAAGTGCAGAAATAAAGAAACATGGCAAATTAAATAATTTTCAACGTTATTTTTGTCACCAATGCCATAAAACATTTACGTTCAAAAAGAAATTAGATCCAATAAAAATTTGGTCTGATTACACTTGTGGAAAACAAACTTATCAACAACTTGCAATTAAATATCATTGTTCCGTTAGAACCATTCAAAGATATATAGATAAATCCCCCAAAACACCCTTAAAATTACCTCAAAATCGATACCTGAACATTATTATGGATACCACCTTTTTTGGTCGCTATTTTGGTGTTTTAGTGCTGATGGATTCAAAAACAAATAAGGTAGTTTGTTATCACTTTATACGAACAGAAAAGGATATTTATTACAAATTAGCATTAAATCGACTAAGAGAAAAAGGCTATATAATTCAATCTATTACTTGTGATGGGAGAAGAGGATTAATGAAAGATCTTTTTAATACTCTGGTACAGATGTGTCAATTTCATATGATAGCTATTGTAATGAGAAAATTAAGAAAAAAACATCAATCATCATCAGGTAAGGAATTAAAAATTATCACTAAAACAATAACAGAAAGCACAAAAAATGAATTTTATCTTCGCTTACATACATGGTATTTAAAGCACGAGATTTTTTTAAAAGAACGAAGTGAAAAAGCGAATGAAAAAGGCTATTTCCCATATAAACATCGAAACATAAGAGGCGCTTATGCCAGTTTAAAATGGTATATGAATTATTTATTCTCTTTTGAAAAGTATACTGAAATAAATATTGAAAAGACGACAAATAGGATTGAAGGATTATTTAAACATCTAAAACGTCAATTAAATAATCATAATGGCTTAACAAAACAGCATAAGATTATGTTTATAAAGGATTTTTTAAATAAAAAGAGTTGCTAATATTTTGAAAAATAAATATTAGCAACAAAATTGTCCACATGGCATAGTTTTTGATAGATCAGCAACAATTTTGTCTACTATGCCTAATACTTTACTATTGAGAATTATCAGGTGAACCTAATATCTGCAAGTAGTAATCACGGCTGTTATCATCAAAAAGTTCACGTTTATCATTTAACACAAAACCATTCAATTTTTCCGCTAGCGTTTCCGCTGCTCTACATAACATTTTAAAGTTTACAATATCGTTCGCTGGTGACGGTAACCGCATAAATAATGTTAAGCCAATAGTAGAAAAATTCTCCATATTATTAGGGTCAAATGTTCCTGGCTGTACCATATTTGCCACACTGAAAATAACTTTACTTTTCACGCTGTTCACATCTAAATGGCGATGATAAATATTATATTCACCAAAAATAAAACCAAGTTCATCTAAAATCTCCTGAATGTGGACACCATAAAATTGACGATTTTCTGGTGCAACCACATACAACATAATAAAATCAGGTTTTTTCTGAGGTGGTTCATTTGCAATTACACTGCTCTGCTCTTCAGTAACAACTCGTTGCTGAGGTTGATTCGGCTCTGCCTGCACAGCATTTTCCTGCTGTTGTTGATATGCCGCTCTCACTTCCACTTGAGAAATCGACTCGGACACTGTTTCTTTTGGTGCTTCATAAGAAACTGTATTCTGCACAGATGCATTCATTTTTACAGTTTCAGTATTATTGAGATGATTTGATGTCGTTGAATTAGGCAAAGTAATTTTAATACTTTCAACACTTCTTGCTGTTCTTTCTTCATAATTCGGTGTTATAGTTTCCTGTTCATCCAACGGTAATTGGGTTTGATACGGAGAAGGTTGAGTCATAGGCTGAACTGTATCAACCGATTGTTGCATCGGCTCTTTCACCATTCCATAATTTGTTTGCTGAGATTGCCGAGTTACTGGGGCTGCATTTGGGGAATAAGCGTTATGAGATGTTTGTACATCTTGACCATAAACCGAAGCTTGTGCTTGTTGTGGTGATTGTGGGGGACGATGCTGACGCTCAAATTGCTGGGCAGATTTTACAAACTGCGCTTTTTCACGACGGCTAGACCAAACTCCGTGCCCGATTAGAACACCTAATGCAAGCACTCCAAGCAGAATTAAAATTTGCTGTAAATCCATTGTAACTCACCCAATTTATTTATGGCTAAAACGTTGATTATTGTAGCGTAAACGCCTATTAGCTTACCATATTTTTTCCTTCTTGTTTGCAAAAACCTACATAGACATTCTGTAAAGTTATCGCTAAGATCAAAAATCCGTAAAATAGGAGAGGAGAAAATGAAAGTAGGTCTGGTATTAGAAGGCGGAGCAATGCGAGGATTATATACCGCTGGTATTCTAGATGTTTTTTTAGAACAAGATATTCACGTGGATGGCATTGTTGGTGTATCAGCTGGCGTTTTATTTGGTGTAAATTATCCATCAAAACAGAAAGGTCGTGCCTTACGTTACAACTTAAAATATGTAAATGATAAACGTTATATGGGGTTACACAGCCTCATCACCACCGGCAATATCATAAACAAAGATTTTGCTTTTTATGATTTGCCAATTAATATCGATCGTTTTGATGAGCAAGCATTCATTGACTCCGGAATTGATTTCTATGCCACATTAACAAATATTGATACTGGTCAAGCTGAATATATCAAACTATCGCATATTTTTGATCAAATGGAGGTTTTACGAGCCACTTCTGCAATGCCTTTTGTTTCTAAAATAGTGGAAATTGATGGAAAACGCTATTTAGATGGTGGAATTGCTGACAGTATACCGTTAAAAAAATGCCAACAATTAGGATATGACAAAATTATTGTTATCCTTACTCGACCATTAGGCTATCGTAAAAAAGCGGTTAATCCATTATTATTTAAATTATTTTATGCGAAATATCCAAATTTAGTCACTAGCTTGGCACAACGTTATCTTAATTATAATCAAAGCATTGAACAAGTTATTACAGCGGATAATAAAGGTGAAATTTTTGTTTTTAGACCTTCAAAAACACTGTCAATTAAACGAATTGAGAAAGATCCTATCAAAATTCAAGCAATGTATGATTTAGGCGTAGCCGATGCTCATCAAGCATTAACAGGCTTAAAACATTACTTATCACATTAAAAATAAGGAAAATATCGTGAATTACTCAGAAATCAAACAAGGCTGGCACTATTTTGTAATAGGCTGGCATTTAATTCGCCAAAAAGGGTTAAAACGCTTCGTTATTATACCTATTCTGCTCAATATTTTATTACTCAGTTTTGTCTTCTGGTTATTAATGAACCAAATTGGTGATTTAACCAGTTGGATGCTCTCTTTTATACCGGCGTGGTTGGATTGGCTAAAATATATTATTACCGCTTTGGCCGTCATTATGATTCTGTTAGTCTACTATTTTATTTTTACAACATTAGCTGGGTTTATTGCTGCACCATTTAACGGATTGCTTGCGGAAAAAGTAGAAATGTTACTGACCAAACAAGGAGGAAATAACGATGGTATTATAGATTTCATCAAAGATTTACCTCGAATGATGAAACGTGAATGGCAAAAATTATGGTACAGCTTGCCACGTTTTATTTTGCTCTTTATTCTCGGGTTTATTCCGGCTCTCGGGCAAACTATTGTTCCTGTGCTGTTTTTCCTGTTCACCGCGTGGATGCTCGCCATTCAATACTGCGACTATCCGTTTGATAACCACAAAATCGCCTTTCCACAAATGCAACAGCAATTAACACAACATCGTGTATTGAATGTTACTTTCGGCAGTTTAGTTGCCGCCTGTACATTTATTCCGTTATTAAATTTCATCGTAATGCCGGTTGCAGTTTGTGGTGCAACTGCACTTTGGGTGGATAAATACAAACAACTCAATCAGTAATCAGACCATCAAAAAATTTCCCAAAACAAAAGTCTTGCTTTCATTTAGCAAAAGCAAGACTTTTTTCAAACGATATCAATTTAGCGAAACGCTTATGCCATATTGGCAATAATATCATCAGCAAAGCCGTCGGTAGAACGCAAAGTTGCACCTTCCAACATATCTGCGAAATCTGCGGTTACTGTCTTATTGGCAATCGTTTTAGAAACGGCATTCACCACCAAATCTGCGGCTTCAAACCAGCCTAAGTGACGAAGCATCATTTCACCGCTTAAAATCAATGAGCCCGGATTACCGATATTTTTACCTGCAATTTTCGGCGCAGTACCGTGAGTTGCTTCAAAAATCGCTGCTTCTGTACCGATATTTGCTCCTGGCGCAATACCGATACCGCCCACTTGAGCCGCTAACGCATCAGAAATATAGTCACCATTCAAGTTTAATGTTGCAATCACATCATATTCTGTCGGATGAAGAAGAACTTCCTGCAAGAAAGCATCCGCAATACAATCTTTAATCACAATTTCTTTGCCAGTTTTCGGATTGGTCAATTTCATCCACGGGCCTTTATCAATTAAAGTTGCCCCGAATTCCGCCGCCACTTGGTAACCCCATTCTTTAAATGCACCTTCGGTAAATTTCATAATATTACCTTTATGTACAATAGTTAAAGAATCACGATTATTATCAATCACATACTGCAATGCAGCACGTACTAAACGTTGTGTACCCTGTTTTGAAACCGGTTTAACCCCAATTCCGCAATCTTCAGGGAAACGAATTTTCTTCACGCCCATCTCTTTTTGTAAAAACTCAATCACCTTATTAGCTTCTGCTGAACCGGCAACCCACTCAATTCCGGCATAAATATCTTCAGAGTTTTCACGGAAAATCACCATATCAACCAATTCAGGATGTTTAACCGGGCTTGGCGTACCTTCATAATAACGAATTGGACGCAAGCAGTTATAAAGATCCAAACCTTGACGCATCGCCACATTCAAAGAACGAATACCACCACCGACCGGGGTCATCAACGGCCCTTTAATAGCAACGTGATATTCACGAATCGCCGCAACGGTTTCATCCGGCAACCAAGTGTCACCACCATATAATTGATTTGCCTTACCGCCGGCATAAATTTCCATCCACTGAATTTTACGTTTACCGCCGTAAGCCTTCTCAACAGCGGCATCAATCACTTTTTTCATTGCCGGCGTAACATCAACCCCAATACCATCCCCCTCGATAAAAGGAATAATCGGTTGATCCGGAACAGTTAATTGACCATTTGCATTAAGTTGAATTTTTTCGCCTTGAGTTGGTTTTTGGATATGAGTTTGCATAATTTGCCCTTTTCAGTTAGAAAAAAAGAAAATCGCTGATTGTCTTTGCCCTTTGCAAAAGTAAATGCAATCAGTAATACAGAAAACGGCTTTTAGTATAAAATAAACTGCATAATAGACAAGTTAACTACATCACATTTTTAACATTTTTTTAAAAACTATTATGGAAAAATTTTATCCTCATCGTAAAAAAACAGGTTATCGACACACTGAAAAACCAAAATTGCATTTAGAACAAATTAAAGTGGTGCTTTTTAATAAGCCATACGATGTGCTGACACAATTTACTGATGAACAAGGACGCAAAACTTTAAAGAGTTTTATCCATATTCCCAATATCTATCCTTGTGGGCGTTTGGATCGTGATAGCGAAGGGTTATTGTTATTAACTAATCACGGAGAAATTCAACATCGATTAACTACACCAACATTTAAATCGAAAAAAACTTACTGGGTTCAAGTAGAAGGTATCCCGTCCGAACAAGATCTTGAATCGTTACGGCAAGGTGTCATTTTGAAAGATGGGAAAACATTACCAGCAATAGTCAAATTAATTCCACCACCACAAAATTTATGGCAACGCAATCCGCCAATTAGGGAACGAAAAACTATTCCAACCAGCTGGTTAGAGATCTCTATTCACGAAGGCAGAAATCGTCAAATTCGGAGAATGACTGCACATATCGGTTACCCAACTTTACGACTAATCCGCATAGCAACCGCTGGTTTGAATCTTTTCGATTTTCCTCAACTACAACTTGGCTGCAGTTATTCATTAAATCCGAACGAAATAAAACAATTATTGACTCGATTAAAACTTAAAATTAAGGAGCAACTATGTTAAATCCACGTATTACAATGGCTTGCGTTGTGCATTGTCAGGATAAGTTTTTATTTGTTGAAGAGTTTGAATATGGCAAGATGACGCTCAATCAACCCGCCGGTCATCTTGAAGAGAATGAAACTTTATTAGAAGGCGCAAAACGTGAGCTGTTTGAAGAGACCGGTATAACCGCTGAAATGCAACAATTATTAGGAGTTTATCAGTGGCACGCGCCTCGTTCCGGGAAAGATTATTTCCGTTTTGTTTTTATTGTCGAACTGGAGCAATGCCTAGAAACGCAACCGCACGACAGCGACATCAGTGGGGCATTATGGCTAACAATTGATGAATTTCAGCATTATATTCAACAGCCCGGGAATGCCGCTCGTAATCCGTTGGTTTGGCAAGCATTACAAGATTACATTGCCGGAAAACGTTTCCCTTTGTCGGTATTACAAAGTTTTAATTTTACTTAAGCAATTTGTGAGCATTGCAGATATAAAAAGACAGACTGCTATTAAAGCAGTCTGAATGATTATTTTATAATTAATTAAATTTCAATATCAGCGAAAAGAGGGGTACTTAAATAACGTTCCGCTGCAGAAGGCAAAATTGCTACAATTAATTTATCTTTAAACTCTGGTAATTTTGCCAAACGATCAGCTGCCGCCACTGCCGCACCGGAAGAAATGCCAACTAATAAGCCCTCTTTTTCCAATAATTTACATGCGGTTTTAATCGCTGTATCGCTATCCACTTTTTCTACACGATCAATTAAAGACAAATCAAGATTTTTGGGAATAAAGCCGGCGCCGATACCTTGAATTTTGTGTGAGCCTGGCTTTAATTCTTCACCTGCAAGATATTGCGTAATCACCGGCGATTCTTCCGGCTCAACTGCTACGGATATAATATTTTTCTTTTGATCTAATTTGATGTATTGAGAAATACCGGTAATTGTACCGCCTGTTCCCACGCCAGCAACTAAAACATCAATTTTACCTTCACTATCGTTCCAAATTTCTGGGCCAGTAGTCTGACGGTGAATCGCAGGGTTAGCGGGATTTTCAAACTGTTTTAGCATTACATAGCGATTAGGATCAGAATTCAAAATTTCTTCCGCTTTAGCTATCGCCCCTTTCATTCCTTTTGTGCCTTCAGTCAATACAAGGTTTACACCTAAACTTTTAAGCAATTTTTTGCGTTCATTACTCATTGTTTCCGGCATTGTAATGGTGATTTTATAACCTCTTGCCGCTGCAACATAAGCAAGAGCAATACCGGTATTACCGCTGGTTGCATCAATAATTTCTTTATCTTTGGTAAGAATGCCATCTTTTTCCGCCTGCCAAACCATATTGGCACCGATACGGCATTTCACACTAAAACTGGGATTTCTACCTTCTACTTTTACTACTAAATTTCCATTTTGACCAAAGTGTTGTAAACGCACTAACGGTGTATGCCCGATACTTAATGAATTGTCTGCATAAATAGTCATAATTGCTCCTAAATAATCTGTTTTATCTATTTGAATAGACTTAGATTACTCTTAACTTACACATATGAATAATGGTTATTGGCTATATTTTATAACTAAAAAGAATATTGATGATTTTTGTTATAATATCTGCTGTTTAATGCGCATAAAAATTTGTTGCTTACACAAAAAAGCCCTGAATAATCAGGGCGTTATATCGTTAAATATTACAGAATTTGCCGTTGTAGCTGTCCAATAATTTGCGGATTTTCTAAAGTAGAAACATCTTGGGTAATCACTTCATTTTTCGCAATAGAACGCAATAGACGGCGCATAATCTTGCCGGAACGAGTTTTTGGCAAGTTGTCAGCAAAGCGAATATCTTCAGGTCGTGCTATTTTACCGATTTCTTGAGATACCCACTGTTTCAACTCTTCTGCCACTTGTTTTGCTTCATCATCATCAATGAGAGCTTGATTAAGCACTACAAACGCTACTATCGATTCACCTTTGATTTCATCCGGCTTGCCGACTACCGCTGCTTCAGCAACTTTTTCATTCGCTACTAATGCTGATTCAATTTCCATTGTGCCTAAACGATGACCAGAAACATTCAATACATCATCCGTTCGTCCTAAAATCCAAAAATAACCATCTTCATCACGGTGCGCGGAGTCACCGGCAACATAGTATTTGCCACCCAACTCTTCAGGAAAATAAGTTCTCTTATAACGTTCATCGTCATTCCAAATAGTACGTAACATTGACGGGAACGGACGTTTAATCACTAACATACCGCCATTACCATTCGTAACTTTATTGCCCTCTTCATCAACGACATCTGCCATAATACCCGGTTGCGGTAATGTACAAGAACCTGGTTTCAACGCAGTAACTCCCGGCAAAGGTGATAACATAATTGAACCTGTTTCCGTTTGCCACCAAGTATCCACAATAGGACATCTCTCCTTACCAATAACCTGATAAAACCACATCCAAGCCGATGGGTTAATCGGTTCACCAACACTGCCCAATAAGCGCAATGAAGAGAGATCATATTTGTGCGGAATGTGATCACCGAAACGCGTCAATGAACGAATTAAGGTTGGGGAAGTGTAGAAAACATTCACTTTATGACGCTGAATAATACGCCAAATACGTCCGGCATCCGGATAACTCGGCACACCTTCATAAATCACTTGTGTTGCTCCGTTTGCCAAAGGCCCATAACAAACATAAGAGTGACCAGTGATCCAGCCCACATCGGCACTACACCAATACACATCATCCGCTTTGTTATCAAAAATATTACGGAAGCTGTTAAGTGCGCCTAATAAATAACCGGCAGTGCTATGAACAATGCCTTTTGGTTTTCCGGTTGAGCCAGAAGTATAAAGAATAAAAAGTGGTTCTTCCGCATCCATCCACTCCGGTTCACAAAAATCCGGTTGATCTTTAGAAAGTTCGTGCCACCAGAGATCACGTTCCTCTTGCCACGGCGTGTCAATATTTAAACGATAATAGACAATCACTTTTTCAATTGACTCACATCCCATCTCCAGTGCGCTATCAACCGTTTCTTTTAATGGGATAATTTTTCCACCACGTAAGCCTCCATTAGCTGTAATCACCATTTTAGCCTGAGCGTCTTCAATACGATCACGCAAAGCACTTGCTGAAAATCCTCCGAAAACAACGGAATGGATAGCACCGATTCGGGCACACGCCTGCATTGCAATCACAGCCTCTGCTAACATTGGCATATAAATCACAATACGGTCACCTTTTTTCACTCCTTGTTCACGCAGCGCATTAGCAAAACGGCAGACACGGTTGTGTAGCTGTTTATAGGTGTAAGTATTGACCTGACCGAAATCTGATTCAAAAATAAGAGCAACTTTATTGCCTTTATCCGGAAGATGACGATCCAAGCAGTTATATGAGGCATTAAGTTTGCCATCAATAAACCATTTATAAAACGGTGCATTACTGCCATCAAAAATAGTCATAAACGGTTTTTTCCAACTAATTAATTCTCTAGCCAAATCTGCCCAATAATGTAGGTAATCTTCATCTGCAAATTTCCATAATTGTCGGTACTGTTCATCATTGCCGATGTTCGCTTGTTGTCGAAATTCATCACTTGGTGGAAAAACTCGATCTTCTTTTAAAATTGAATCTAATTGTTGCATAGGGTTCTTCTCCTCTATTGATGGATAAGCAAGCGATACACCACATTACGAATCGCCAATGAAACTTTTAAGTTATACAAAAGTTAAAAAATAAGCAATTTAAAGTTAATGAAATGTTTGATGCATAGATCACATTTTTGAAAAAATTTTTGTTAGAATGAGAAAATTTACAAAAATAAGTAAGGAATGAGTTTAAATATTAACCAAAATATGATTAATAATTAGATTTATATTGGAAGCCGAGCATAAACACTCGGCTTTATCGGCTTTAAAAGATTCAGAAAGTGTCTGCCGGCACAAACACATATCCTTCCATCAGAATTCTGGCACTACGGCTTAATGTTGCACTTTTCACAACTGGCTTACCATTTTGATTTTCAATGATTGCTCCTACTTTTAAGGCACCTGATGGATGCCCGAATGTAACGCTTTTTTTCTCACCCCCACCGGCAGCCAAATTAACCAAAGTTCCAGGAATGCAAGCAGCAACACCAATTGCAACAGAAGCTGTTCCCATCATTGCGTGATGCAATTTTTGCATAGATAACGCTCGCACAAGCAGATCAATGCTATCCGCTTTTACCTCTTTACCGCTTGAAGTAATAAAATCTTTTGCCGGTGCGACAAAGGCAATTTTAGGCGTATGCTGTTTGGATTCAGCCTCTTTCTCATTGGCAATCAAGCCCATTTTCAATGCACCGGCAATTCTAATGCGTTCAAATCGATCTAATGCCGCTTGATCACTATTAATATCACGCTGTAATTCTTTCCCTGTATATCCAATTTCATCGGCATTCACAAAAATTGTCGGGATACCAGCCGTGATTAAGGTAGCCTGAAGTGTACCAATTTCAGGTACTGTCAAAGTATCAACCAAATTTCCAGTTGGAAATAAGGCATCATTCGGATCAACTGGTTCTACAAATTCCAAGACAATCTCTTCCGCTGGAAAAGCAACTCCGTCAATATAATAATCTCCTATTTCTTTCACTACACCATTAACCATTCTGACATAGCAAAAAATCGTTTTCTTGATATTAGCCTGCCAAATTCTTACGCAACAAATCCCATTTTCCGGAACATTCTCCACCAAACCTTCTTTAATGGCAAAAGCCCCTACTGCACTGGACAAATTGCCACAATTACCACTCATATCAACAACATCTTTATCAATAGCGACTTGACAAAAATAGTAATCGACATCGTGGTTAGCAACTGTGCTTTTTCCAACCAACACAACCTTAGATGTAGAAGAAGTTGCGCCCCCCATTCCATCTATTTGTTGTTTATAGAGATCTGGACTACCTACAATTCGTTGTACCAATTTATCCCGTTTTTTAGGATCTTGCCGTACCTCTTCGGGCAGATCCGCTATATTGATAAATGTACCTTTTGAAGTGCCACCACGCATATAGGTCGCTCTGATTTTAATTTGCGGTTTATACTCACTCATAGATTTCCACCTTAAAACAAAATAGTTTATTTATTGTTTTCGGATTACTATTTATTGTGCATTGACAACATCTTTCGCAAATTTCTGCAAAATGCCACCGTTTTTATACACCTCAACTTCAGCCGATGTATCCAATCTACATAAAACAGGGAATTTAACCACTTCGCCATTACTTCTTGTCATCACGACAGTTAAATCACATCTTGGCGAGATTTCACCTTCAATATCAAACAGTTCACTACCATCAATAGCATAAGTATGGCGAGAGTCACCGGATTTAAATTGCAATGGTAATACCCCCATTCCAACTAAATTCGTGCGGTGAATCCGCTCTATTGATTCGGCAATCACCACTTCAACACCAGCCAATCTCACCCCTTTTGCTGCTCAGTCACGTGAACTACCTTGTCCATAATTAATACCAGCAATGATAATTAATGGCTGTTTTTTCGCCATATAATGTTCAATCGCTTCCCACATTCTGGATTCTTTGCCTTCAGGCATAATTTTAGTGAGTGACCCTTGTTTAACACTACCATCTGCATTTTTGACCATTTCATTAAATAATTTTGGATTCGCTAGAGTTGCTCGCAATGCGGTATTGTGATCGCCGCGGTGAGTGGCATATGAATTCAAATCCGCTACCGGCAATCCCATTTTTAAGCAATATTCGCCCGATGCAGAAGTAGGCAAAATTGCATTCGATGGCGATAAATGATCGGTTGTAATGTTATCTGGAAAAACACCCAACGCTCTCATTCCTTTCAATGCCGGCATTTGCATATATTCCGCTTGCCAATACGGCGGTTTCTGAATATAGGTGGATTGTTTATTCCAAGGATAAAACAGGCTCATATCTTTTCTGTTGCTGTCATCTTTAATAAACATTGGAATATAAACATCATTATACATTTCCGGTCTAACGTATTTTTTCTCAATCGTATCGATCTCTTCGTCCGTAGGCCATAAATCCGCTAATTTAATGCTGTTTCCAGCCACATCCTTACCTAATTCATCATTTTCAATATCAAACCGAATTGTTCCCACCAATGCATAAGCGACTACTAATGCTGGTGATGCCAAAAATGCTTCTTTAACATAAGGGTGAATTCTACCGTCAAAATTTCTATTGCCGGATAATACGGCTGTGGAATAAATATTTCTCTCAAGCACTTCCTGTTGAATTTTCGGATCAAGTACACCAGACATCCCATTACAAGTAGTACAAGCAAAACCAACTATACCGAATCCTAATTTTTCTAATTCCGGCAATAACCCAGCGGCTTTGAGATAAACTTCTATCACTCTAGAGCCTGGTGCTAATGAGGATTTCACCCAAGGTTTCCGTTTCAAACCAAGCTGATTCGCTTTTTTCGCAACCAATGCGGCGGCAATAATATTACGCGGATTGGAAGTATTAGTGCAGGAAGTAATAGCAGCAATTAAAATAGCACCATCCGGAAGTTTATCGTCTTTTGGTGGTAATGGTTTGGCAATGCCTTCTGCTTTTAATATGGTTGTCGGCACTAATTTATGTGGTTTCGATGGTCCAGCCAAACTTCTTACAACTGAACTTAAATCAAATTTCAATGTTCTTGCATAAGTAGCATTACTTAAACTATCCGCCCATAACCCATTTGCTTTGGCATAGGATTCTACTAATCGAACCTGTTTTTCTTCTCTTCCAGTTGTTCTTAAATAAGCAAGCGTCTGTTCATCAATAGCAAAAATACCGGCGCTTGCTCCATATTCAGGTGTCATATTAGCAATAGTAGCCCGATCACCTAAATTTAAATATTTAATTCCTAAACCATAAAATTCTAAATAAGCGGAAATCACATTATTTTGTCTTAAAAACGAAGTTAATGATAATGCAATATCGGTTGCTGTAATTCCTGCTGCCCGAGTACCTGTAATTTCAACACCAATAATTTCCGGCACTCTCATATAAGAAGGGTTTCCCAACATCACATTTTCTGCTTCCAAACCGCCCACGCCAACGGCAATAACCCCTAACGCATCAACGTGCGGTGTATGTGAGTCTGTTCCGCCCAAAGTATCAGGAGAAGCAATGCCGTCATTTAAATGAATCACCGGCGACATTTTTTCCAAATTAATTTGATGCATAATGCCGTTGCCCGGCGGAATCACATCCACATTATTAAAGGCTTGTTTTACCCAGTTAATGAAATGAAATCTGTCCGCATTGCGTCTATCTTCAATTTCACGATTTTTTCTAAAGGCATCCGGATCATATCCGCCACATTCGACCGCAAGAGAATGGTCAACTATAAGTTGTGTCGGCACGACCGGATTGACTTTTTTAGCATCGCCACCCTTTTCTGCCACTGCTTCACGCAATCCAGCCAAATCAACAAATGCGGTTAAGCCTAAAATATCGTGACAAATCACACGAGATGGATACCAAGGAAAATCTTTATCCGTTCTTTTTTCTATTAATTGAATCAGAGAATCTTTTAAATCTTCTTCAGGACATTTTCTTAATAAATTTTCTGCCAACACTCTTGAAGTATAATTTAATTTAGAAAATGAATGAGGGGAAATATCTTCTATCGCCGATTTAATATCATAATATTTAACACCGGGCATATCCGGTAAATCTTTGAGATATTTTTTATTGTTCATCGTGATCTCCACAGATTGCTTTCATTATTGTTCACAGCGGATCATTTTATTTTTAATCGGACTTTTCAGGGTAATGTCATTATTACCCTGTACCACAAATCACGATAAATTAAGTTAGCAAAACTGCTAACTTAATTTTAGCTTTATTCTCTTTCTGAT
Source organism: Gallibacterium sp. ZY190522 (assembly GCF_054166015.1). Lineage (NCBI taxonomy): Bacteria > Pseudomonadati > Pseudomonadota > Gammaproteobacteria > Pasteurellales > Pasteurellaceae > Gallibacterium > Gallibacterium sp. ZY190522. The sequence goes on along the minus strand of NZ_CM135118.1, from coordinate 340,881 downwards.
AAAGGAATAAATGCTCTTGGTGCCGGGCCGGTATATTCAGAATTAGGTCGAATAATTTTATTATTTGCTCTTTGTTCAAATGCGTGTGCAGCCCAACCTGCGGCACGAGACATAATAAATAACGGCGTATAATATAAACGTTCAATTTCCATATAGTGATAAATTAAACCACCAAAGAAATCGATATTATCCGGTAAACCTTTTTCCGCTTTTACTTTGTCACGAATCGCTTTAGCAATATCAAATAATTTCGGATCAGACGTTTCCAACTCTTTCAATTCTGAAGCCAACTCAAACCCGACCGGTGATCTTGGATCCAAATCACGATAAACGCGATGACCGAATCCCATAATTTTTTCTTTTCTGGCAAAGAGTTCGTCAACGGATTTTAACGCTTGTTCCACGCTATCAAATTGCAATACAAATTTAACCGCAACTTCATTAGCACCACCGTGTAAGCGTCCTTTTAAGGCAGCAATACCAGCAGTGATGCAGGAATAAATATCGGATAAAGTAGAAGCCGCAATTCTGTTGGCAAAGGTAGAGGCATTGAATTCGTGTTCAGCATAAAGCGTTAACATTGCATTCATTGCTTTAACTTCAATATCTAACGGTTTTTTCACTTTTAATCTTTCTAAGATATAACCTGCCATTGTAGTTTGCTCGGAAATCAGATCGATCTCCTTACCGTGCTTATGCCAGTGATGCCAATAGATAAGATAAGATAAGAAAAGAAGGGAGCGCACCTAATAAGCGAATCGCTTTCGGTAATTGATCTGAAAAATCCTCTTTTTCCGGTTCAACACACCCCAATGCAGAGGTTGCTGTTCGCATAACATCCATTGGATGGGAAGAAGCCGGAATTGACTTAAGTACATTCTTAACTGCAATCGGTAACTCTCTTGCAGCAATAATTTTTCTTCTAAAGTCATTTAATTGTTTCTGATTAGGTAATTCGCCAACTAAAAGAAGATAAGCGACTTCTTCAAAATCCGCTTTTAATGCCAGATCCTGTATCGCATATCCACGATAATTCAAACCATTTCCTAATCCACATGTACAGATTGCAGAACTTCCTGCGGTAATGCCCGCTAAACCACTCATTTTTGCCCCCTTAGTAGCATTTGATGAATTTCAGATAGAAAGCCTTACTTCTCAACTACTTGGCTTTGCCTTTGGAAAATAATTCGTCCATTTTTTGCTCATAAGCGTGATAATTCAACATATCGTATAATTCCATCCTTGTTTGCATGGTATCCAACACATCCTTTTGTGTTCCTTTCTCTTTCAATTCTTGATAAACGTGTAATGCAGCTTTATTCATTGCTCGAAATGCAGATAATGGATACAGCACCATCGACACACCAACCGAAGCCAACTCATCCACTGTAAATAAAGGTGTTGCACCGAATTCGGTAATATTGGCTAAAACCGGTACCTTTACCGCCTCAACAAACTGTTTGTACTCTTCCAACGTATGAATTGCTTCCGCAAAAATCGCATCCGCTCCAGCCTCAACATAAGCTTTAGCACGAGAAATTGCTGCTTCCTGACCTTCACTAGCGTGCGCATCTGTTCTCGCTATAATAAAAAAGTCCGGATCCAATTGTTGTTTTGCATCCACTGCCGCTTTGATGCGATCACACATTTCTTCTGTGGAAACCAATTCTTTATTCGGTCTATGGCCACATCGTTTCGCCGCAACCTGATCCTCAATATGTAAACCGGCTGCTCCTGCTCTGATAAATTCTTTAACTGTTCTAGCAACATTAAATGCGTGCCCCCAACCGGTATCTGCATCGACAATCAACGGTGTATCACAAACTGCGGTAATACGTCTGATATCAACACAAACATCTTCGATCATTGTCATTCCCAAATCCGGTAATCCATAAGAGGCATTGGCAATCCCACCACCTGATAAATAGATTGCTTTATGCCCCACTCTCGTTGCCTGCAAAGCCTGATAAGCGTTAATAGTTCCAACAATTTGTAATGGTGATGTTTGCTTTAAAACTTCTCTAAATTTTTTACCTGCACTGTTCATACATATATCCTCAAAATAAAGTTAAATTTGGGTATGTATAATTTCTATACACAAAGAATGTAGCATTTTAATTTATTTGTTTGAAACATATTTTTAATAAAAAATTAATAAAAAATAAAAATTAACATTTATTAAATTTGTTTAAAATTTGCTATTAAATTTGATTAACCTAGTTTATTAATAAAAATAAAATCAATAAATTCATAAAGATAAAACAATAAAACCAATATTTTTTTATTAACTCTTTAGCGTTAATATCCTTTTTTAAAGATTTATTTTTATTTCTTTTTAATCACATTTTTTAAAAATGTGATCTATACACCAAAATTTAATTAACTTTTATTTGATCATTTTTTAACTTTTATATAACGTAATAAAAACAAAGGCAAAAATATTTGGCGATTCGTCAGCAGTGCATCGCTTTTTTTATCCACCATCGATAAAGGAGATGATTATGCAGCAAATAGATTCTGTTCTTAAAGAAACTCGTGTTTTCCCGCCAAGTAATGACTTCCGTCAACAGGCAAATATTGGCGATGACGAGAAATACCAACAATTATGGGATTTTGCCGATAAGGATTATGTGAATTATTGGGCAGATCTGGCACGAGAACTCATCAGTTGGAAAAAACCGTTTGTAACGCCGTTTGACGGCAGCAATGCGCCGTTTTATAAATGGTTTATTGATGGAAAACTCAATGTTTCTTGGAACTGTTTGGATCGCCATTTACCGGATAAAGGCGATAAAATTGCGATTTTGTTTGAATCTGATTTTGGTCAGGTCAATACTTACACCTATAAACAGCTACACAATCGTGTTTGTCGTTTTGCCAACGCTTTACGTGAACAAGGCATCAAAAAAGGTGATCGCGTAATTATTTATATGCCGATGATCGTTGAAGCGGTGATTGCAATGCAAGCGTGTGCAAGAATCGGAGCAATTCACTCTGTCGTATTCGGTGGTTTCTCCGCCAGTGCTTTACGTGATCGTATTGAAGATGCTCAGGCTAAAATGGTGATTACTGCTAATGGTAGCTTACGCGGCGGTAGAATTATTCCATTAAAAGAGATTGTTGACGAATCATTGGAAATCGGCTGAAAATCTGTTGAAAAAGTCATTGTTTATTACCGTTTAAATGTTGACACTCCGTGGAATGAAGAACGTGATTTTTGGTGACACGAATTAACAATGCATCAACCTGATTTCTGCGAACCTGAATGGATGGATGCAGAAGATCCATTATTTATTCTGTATACCTCAGGGTCAACCGGTAAACCAAAAGGCATTGTTCATAGCACTGCCGGTTATTTATTAGTGGTTATTCATCACTTCCGCAATTTGATGGATTATAAACCTAACGATGTATTTTGGTGTACCGCTGATGTAGGTTGGATTACTGGTCACTCATTAGTCTGTTATAGCCCGCTTTCAAGCGGTGCAACCCAAGTGTTGTATGAAGGTGTGCCAAGTTATCCGGATGCAGGACGTATTTGGCGTATTATTCAACGTCATAAAGTAACCGTTTTCCATACTTCACCCACTTTACTTCGCTCGTTAACACGTTTCGGCGATCAAATTCCGAAAAAATATGCTCTCTCTTCATTGCGTTTACTTGGTACGGCAGGTGAACCGATTAACCCGTCTGCCTGGATGTGGTATCACGAAGTGATTGGAAAAGGTAAATGCCCTATTGTCGATACTTGGTGGCAAACTGAAACCGGTACAATTATGTTATCACCATTACCTGGTATTAACCCATTAAAACCGGGTTCTTGTGCTCTACCTCAACCGGGTATTATGGCGGACGTTGTCAATGAACAAGGTGAAAAAATTGAAAAAGGTAAAGGTGGCTTATTAGTGATTAAACGCCCTTTCCCTTGTATGGTTCGTACTATTTGGAATGACGATGAACGTTATAAGAAAACCTATTTCCCTGAAGAGTTAGGAGGTAAATATTATGTAACCGGCGATACTGCCTATCGTGATGAAGATGGTTATTTCTGGATTTTAGGAAGAACGGATGATGTTATTAACGTTTCTGGTCACCGTTTAGGTACAATGGAAATTGAATCTGCATTAGTGGCAAATGAAAAAGTAGCCGAAGCGGCAGTGGTTGGTAAACCAGATGAAATTAAAGGTGAATCAATTGTGGCATTTGTGGTGCTTAATCAGGCAACCATTGACGATGATGAAGCCAAACAGGTGGCAGAAGAATTGAAATTATGGGTATCTCAAGAAATCGGTAAAATTGCCCGACCTGAAGATATTCGTTTTGCCGACAATTTGCCGAAAACTCGATCCGGCAAAATTATGCGTCGCCTACTACGTTCTATTGCGAAAAATGAAATGATTACACAAGATGTTTCAACTTTGGAAAGCCCTCAAATTATCGGTCAGTTACAACGTCAAATTCTATAACCTGAAAACAACATAACCCTCAAAAAAATCGGGAAACATTTCCCGATTTTTTATTAAATTTATAAGCCCAATGCTTTTCTTACGCCTTCTCCATATTCAGGATCACATTTCGTACAGTTATCAATATGACGTTGCTTAATAAAATCAGGAGCATCGCCCATTGCTCGAGCTGTATTTTCAAATAACGCTTGCTTCTGTTCTGCTGTCATCAAACGGAACAAAGCACGAGGTTGGCTAAAATAATCATTATCATCTTCACGATAATCCCAGAAATCCGCATCACCGTTAATTTTAAGTGGTGGTTCTTTATATTGAGGTTGTTGTTGCCACTGTCCAAAACTATTCGGTTCATAATGAGGCAAACTACCATAGTTTCCATCCACGCGACCTTGTCCATCACGATGATTACTATGTACCGGACAACGTGCTCTGTTCACCGGAATTTGATGATAATTTACACCTAAACGATAGCGTTGTGCATCTGCATAGTTAAATAGACGTGCCTGCAACATTCTATCAGGAGAAACACTAATTCCCGGAACTAGATTACTTGGTGCAAATGCAGATTGCTCAACATCTAAGAAAAAATTCTCCGGATTACGGTTTAACTCAAACTCACCAACTTCTATCAGAGGATAATCCTTATGTGGCCAAACTTTGGTTAAATCAAATGGGTGATAAGGTACTTTTTCTGCATCCTGTTCCGGCATAATTTGGACATACATCGTCCATTTTGGAAAATCACCACGCTCAATTGATTCATATAGATCACGCTGGTGGCTTTCACGATCTTTACCAATTAAAGCTTCCGCTTCTGCATCTGTTAAATTTTTAATCCCTTGTTGAGTTTTAAAATGGAATTTTACCCAAAAACGCTCATTCTCTGCGTTGATAAAACTATACGTATGTGATCCGAAACCATTCATATGCCGATAACTTGCTGGAATACCACGATCACTCATTACAATCGTAATCTGATGAAGCGCTTCCGGTAACAATGTCCAGAAATCCCAATTATAAGTAGCTGAACGTAAATTTGTTCGCGGATCACGTTTCACGGCTTTATTTAAATCTGGAAACTTACGCGGATCACGAATAAAAAAGACCGGCGTATTATTGCCGACTAAATCCCAGTTTCCTTCTTCAGTATAAAATTTTAAAGCAAATCCTCGAATGTCTCGCTCTGCATCTGCCGCTCCACGTTCACCTGCTACGGTCGTAAAACGGGCAAACATTTCTGTTTTTTTACCAACTTCACTAAAAATTTTAGCTCGAGTATATTTTGTAATATCGTGTGTTACCGTAAAAGTACCGAATGCGCCAGAACCTTTAGCGTGCATTCTGCGTTCAGGAATTACTTCTCTAACAAAATTAGCCAACTTCTCCTGTAACCAAATATCTTGTGCCAATAATGGGCCTCGAGGACCTGCGGTTAAACTGTTTTGGTTATCCACCACCGGCGCACCGAAATCGGTTGTGAGATGGGTTACCGGGCATTTCCCCTTGAATTTTTCACTCATAATATTTTCTCCCTGATAGTATGATGTCTTCATTTTTACGATAAAAATGAGACTAAAACATTATATTTACTATAAAAAAGGATACTTATATTAAATTAATAGGTTAATAACAAACATTATTAATTAGTTTTAAAAATCAATAATATAAAAATCAATAGAATTAATCTTTTAAAATAATAGAAACTATAGAATAGTTGATACAGAGCTAGATGAATTGAAATATACCTGACAATTTATCTTTTCAAGGGATAATACCGTCCGGCATAAAAAATCTGCACTTCAAGAAAACTTAAAGTGCAGATAATATTGTTATTCGACTATTTAAATACCAAAATAATCCAAAATCCCTTTAGCTGCATCCCTGCCTTCCGCTATTGCGGTAACAACTAAATCAGAACCTCTGGTGACATCACCACCGGCGAATACTTTCGGATTAGCGGTTTGTTGCTTAAATTCACCTTTTGCTTCAATACGTCCTTGAGCATCGGTAGTAACACCGACATCAGCAAGAAATGGCATTTGATGTGGAGCAAAACCAAAAGCAATGATCACTGCATCACAAGGAATAATACGCTCACTGCCTTCAATGATTTCTGCTCGACGGCGACCATTTTGATCAGGTTCACCCATTGTTGTTTCCACTACTTCAATGCCGGTAACACGACCGTTTTCAATATGAACAGCAACCGGCTCCGCTTCAATCGCCACCGGTTGAGCATTAAATTGGAACTGCACGCCCTCTTCTTTCGCATTAATAAATTCTTTACGGCTTCCCGGCATATTGGCTTGATCTCGCCGATACACACAAGTTACTTCAGCTGCCTGTTGACGTATAGAAGTACGAACACAATCCATTGCAGTATCGCCACCGCCCAGCACTACCACACGTTTTCCAGCCATAGAAACATAATTATCCGGGTTTTGCCCTAGTAACTGCTGTGTATTGGCGATTAAAAAAGGCAATGCAGAATAAACGCCTTCCGCATCTTCATTCGGAATATTGGCTTTCATTCCTTGATAAGTCCCTACCCCAAGAAAAACGGCATCATACTGTTCAATAATCTCGGATAACTGAATATCTTCACCAATATTGACTCCCAATTTAAACTCAATTCCCATTTCTGTGAAAATTTCACGACGGCGTTTCATCACCTCTTTCTCAAGTTTAAATGCAGGAATACCGTAAGTCAGCAGACCACCAATTTCAGCCTGACGCTCATAAACTGTAACAGCAACACCATTTCTAATCAGCTGTTCTGCACAACCCAATCCTGCCGGACCAGCGCCAATTACCGCCACACGTTTGCCGCTTTTTTCAACATTGTTGACTTTAGGTCGCCATCCCATTTCAAATGCAGTTTCAGTAATATATTTTTCAATATTACCAATCGTTACCGCACCAAATTCGGCATTTAAGGTGCAGGCCCCCTCACACAAACGATCCTGAGGACAAACTCGACCACATACTTCAGGTAATGTATTAGTTTCGTGTGCCAATTCCGCCGCCTCAATAATGCGTCCTTCATAGGTTAACTTTAACCAATCCGGAATATTATTATGTAACGGACAACGATGTTGGCAATATGGATTACCACAGGCTAAACAGCGATCAGCTTGTGCTTTTGCCTGTGATTCATCAAAAATTTGATAAATTTCAATAAATTTTGTTTTACGTTGTTCTAACGATTTTTTCTGAGGGTCAATCCTAGGTAAATCAATAAACTGATAAATATTTCCTTGCTGGCTCATTGTTTTTTCCTTTTATTTGTCTGAGAGCGCCCGGGATTTCTCCCGGACGATGGAAAATTACTGCGTTACCACACCAAGTTCATTGACGGTGCGGCGTTGATGCCCTAATAACGCATTAAGATCATTGGCTTTTGGTTTCACCAATACAAATTTATCAGCATAATCACTCCAATTATTCAAAATGCGTTCCGCTAACGGGCTATGGGTTTCATCGTGATGATGCACCAATAATCCGCGCAAATGTTCCTGATAAGTAGGCAACTCGACAATCGATAATCCTTCCACTAATTCAGGATTAATACGACTACGGAATTTACCATCAACATCAAGTACATAGGCAAAACCACCCGTCATACCTGCACCGAAATTAATACCAGTTTTACCCAACACACAAACCACTCCGCCAGTCATATATTCACAGCCATTATCCCCAATGCCTTCAACCACCGCAGTTGCGCCAGAGTTACGCACTGCAAAACGTTCACCGACACGACCGGAGGCAAATAAACTTCCTCCTGTCGCACCATAAAGACAAGTATTACCAGCAATTGTCGATAATTCAGCTTTAAAACTTACTCCTGTATGAGGACGAATAACAATTTTTCCTCCAGCCATACCTTTACCGACGTAGTCGTTGGCATCACCAGTCAAATATAAGCTCACACCGCCAGCTAACCATACTCCAAAACTTTGTCCAACTGTACCGTTTAAGCGAATATCCACTTTCTTGCGTGCGTGACCGTTATTACCATATTTATTCGCAATCATACCGGATAAGGTTGCACCGACAGAACGATCTGTATTATTAACATCAAAGGTCAAATCAAGATGCTGTTCATCGTTATAATCAAACGCATCACCAACTTCTTTCAAAATTGCTTTATTCAGTAATCCCTTATCCATAGGTGGATTACTTTGCGTACAATATCTTGCACTGCCTGCTGGCACTTGCGGTGCATACAACAATTTCTGTAAATCTAAACCGCGCTGTTTTGTGGTTTTCCCCTCAATAATCGTTAATAAATCAGTACGTCCAATCAAATCCGTTAATTTTTCAACACCTAATTTTGCCAGCCATTCACGCACATCCTGTGCAATAAATTTAAAGTAATTCATCGCTTTTTCCGGCAAGCCGTGATAATGCTCATTACGCAATTTTTCATCTTGAGTTGCAATACCGGTTGCACAGTTATTTAAATGACAAATTCTGAGATAACGACAACCTAATGCAATCATCGGACCAGTACCAAAACCAAAACTTTCCGCACCCAAAATAGCCGCTTTAATCACATCTAAACCAGTTTTCAATCCGCCATCAACTTGCAAACGAACTTTATGACGAAGATTATTTTCAACTAATGCCTGTTGAGCTTCTGCCAATCCCAGCTCCCAAGGAGAACCGGCATATTTCACACTGGATAACGGACTTGCTCCCGTACCACCATCATAACCGGCAATTGTAATTAAATCGGCATAAGCCTTAGCAACACCAGTTGCGATTGTGCCAACACCCGGTAAAGACACTAATTTCACAGAAATCAATGCCTTAGGATTAATCTGTTTCAAATCAAATATTAATTGCGCTAAATCTTCGATTGAATAAATATCGTGATGAGGCGGTGGAGAGATCAATGTTGATCCCGGCACAGCATAACGCAATTGAGCAATATAAGGCGTTACTTTGTCGCCCGGTAATTGACCGCCTTCACCCGGTTTTGCGCCTTGAGCAACTTTAATCTGAATCACATCCGCACTCATTAAGTATGCTGGTGTTACACCAAATCGACCAGATGCCACTTGTTTAATTCGGGAAACTTTTTCTGTGCCATAACGACGAGGATCTTCTCCACCTTCACCTGAATTGGAATAGCCACCAAGACGATTCATTGCTATCGCCAAAGCTTCGTGAGCTTCAGGACTTAATGCGCCAATACTCATCGCCGCAGTATCAAAACGTTTATATAGATTTTCTGCCGGCTCAACTTTATCAACCGCAATCGCCTTGCTTTCATCAATATTTAATTGTAATAAATCACGGATAGTTGCCACTGGACGGTTATTAACGGTATCAGCATATTTCTGATAAATTCGATAATCACCACTGTTTACTGCCTGTTGTAAATAGTTCACTACCTCAGGATTATAAGCGTGATATTCACCGTCAGGTTTATACTTCAACAAACCGCCTGTCGGCAATGCTTGGCTTGCACGCCACGCATCACGTTGCAAACACTGCATATCCTGATCCAAATCAGCAAAAGAAGCACCCTCAATACGGCAAGTAATCCGTTTAAAACATAATTCAACAATCTCTTTATTAAAACCAACCGCTTCAAATAAATGTGCACAACGATAAGATGAAATAGTTGAAATCCCCATCTTGGAGATAATTTTATAAAGCCCTTTGTCAATTCCTTTGCGAAAGTTCAACAAAACAGTGCGTAGTGGTTTAGTAATCGCACCACCTGCCACCATTTCACTTAAACTTTCGTATGCAAGATACGGATAAACTGCAGTCGCTCCTAATCCTAATAAAACCGCGAAATGATGAGGATTTCGCGCTGAACCAGTTTCAACAATAATATTGGCATCACAACGAAGATTTTTTTCTACTAAACGTTGTTGCACCGCACCAACAGACAATGCTGCCGGAATCGGCACTCTAGGCGGAGAAATTCCACGATCCGATAAAATCAGCAATACAGTACCGTTGCGGGCCGCCTGCTCGGCTCTGTCTGCCAACTCTTCTATCGCCTGTTTTAAACCAACCGATTTAGGCTCATAAGTTGCATCCAAAATTTCGTGTTTGTAGTATTCCTGTGATAAAGCGAGCAATTGCTGCATATCAGAATAAAGCAATACCGGTGATTTAAAATTTACACGATGAGACATCCCTTCCGTTTCAAAGAAAACACTCATCTCCTGACCAATACTGGTATTAAGACTCATCACGTGTGCTTCACGAAGCGGATCTATAGGTGGATTGGTAACCTGTGCAAAATACTGACGGAAATAGTCATAAATTACTCGTGGATGAGTAGATAACACAGCAAATGGTGTGTCATCTCCCATTGAACCAACTGCTTCTTGACCATTTTCTCCCAGTACACGTAATAAACTTTCTAATTCTTCTTTGTTATAAGCGAATTGTTTTTGATAGGTGAGGAGCTGTTGTGGCGAAAATTCCGCCTTGCCAATCTTCTCATCAGGTATCTCTTCAAACGGTACTAAACGGTGAACATTACGCTCCAACCATTCACGGTATGGATGACGTTCTTTCAACTCTTTATCAATCTCTTGAGAATGAATTAATTTACCGTGTTCGGTATCGATGACCAATAACTCTCCCGGTCCGATACGACCTTTTTCAATGACTTCATCCGGTGCATAATCCCAAATCCCCACCTCACTGGCGATTGTAATCAATTTATCCTGTGTGATGACATAACGTGCCGGACGCAAACCGTTACGATCAAGGTTACAAGCAACTTGTCGACCATCACTCAATACAATGCCTGCCGGACCGTCCCAAGGCTCCATATGCATTGAGTTAAAGTCATAGAATGCTCTCAAATCATCATCCATATCCGGATTATGTTGCCACGCAGGCGGAATAAGCAAACGCATTGCACGGAATAAATCCATACCACCGTTCACAAACAATTCCAGCATATTGTCTAAAGAACTGGAGTCTGATCCGGTTTCATTCACAAAAGGTGCAATAGTCTGTAAATCAGGAATAAGTGGAGTGTGATATTTATAAGCACGTGCTCTTGCCCACGCACGGTTACCGGAAATAGTATTGATTTCACCATTGTGTGCTAAATAACGGAATGGCTGCGCCAATTTCCATTTTGGTAAAGTATTGGTTGAAAAACGTTGATGGAATAAACAAATCCCACTTTCCATACGTAAATCAGCCAAATCAAGATAGAATTTCGGCAAATCTTTCGGAATACATAAGCCTTTATAAATGATAATTTGGCTTGAAAAGCTACAGATATAAAAATCAGGATGATCAATGCGGTTTTCGATACGACGACGCGCCATAAATAAGCGGCGTTCCATATCCTTTATACCCCAACCGGCAGGAACATTAACAAAAACCTGCTTAATTGCCGGTAAACTTGCCGCCGCAATAGATCCCAATACGGCAGGATTAATGGCAACATCACGCCAAGCTGTAATTGTCAGCGTTTCTTTCGTTAATTCTTCTTTGATAATTGCTTGATATTGCTCGATCAACTGTGGATCTGTCGGGAAAAAGATCTGTCCGACACCAAAATTTTTATTTAATTTAAATCCCTGTTCTTCAGCAATAAAATGAAAAAACCGTTTCGGCATTTGCAAGTGCAAACCACAGCCATCACCGGTTTTACCATCGGACAACACCGCACCGCGATGCTGCATTCTGGATAAACCTAAAATCGCTGTACGCACAACTTTATGGCTTTGCTCACCTTCAAGATGGGCAATTAAGCCAAAGCCACAGTTCTCACGAACTTCATCTTTGTTATAAAGCATATGGATTCCTTAATGTTGTGTTTGTTTTATTATTGTAAGAGGGTTTTGAACATACCAAAAAATACCAACGGTAGCAAAATATTTTTGATAAATTTTATCAACTTTCTTTTTTTATTAATCTTTATCTTATTTTTAATCATTTTATTTATGGTTTAGTTAATAAATTCTCTTTTCATTAGATGAGAATTATTCTCAAATACTTTGATGTTTGAATATTAAAATTTCCCTTCAGTATCTCCTTGAGACAATCTCTTTTACCGAAAATGGTGTTAATACCAAGTATTCATAGATCTATCAATCTGAAATCAAATTATAAAAAAATAGCCAACAACTCAGAGGTATTGTTGGCTATTTGATTAACACAATGAAATTTACTGATTATGAATGCAGAATTTCACTTAATTCCACTTTTCGATTTTCATATCTGGATCTAGTACAAGCGTCTGCAGTGGCAATCGCCGCTCTTGCTGCCTCTCCAGTAAGCAATTTTTCAAATTCTTTACTTGGTTTCATACCGTGCATAATGTCATTTAAGTATTTCATTTCTTTACGCATTACGGAATTAAGCCAAAGCGGTGTACGTTTGCCGGGATGCCCATATTGAATTGCACCGTCCATTTCTGTACTGGTATAAATTCTGGTACGATCATCATCTTCTTCTTGGCTTTCGTGAATCAAAAAATGGCTATCTTTGCCGTCCACGCGTAAGGTGCCACCACAATGGAACATATCTAATTTAATCGCACCTTTTTCCCCTTGAATCAGCACATAATGTTCCCCCCAGCGGAAAGCTGATCCCCATTCCAATATAGCAAATCTTCCATCATCAAATTCAAGATTAAGAAATAACATATCATCTTCATCACCAAATTGTTCTCCTTGATGAGCGACATTTCCTGCTGTCATCGTAACCGTTTTCGGCATTCCCCCCATTAAAAATTGAACACAATCCAATTCGTGAATATGGTGATATAAATGTCCGCCTGATTTTTCTCTCATTTTTTTCCAAGAAATAGAAGGCTGAACATCCTCCCAACCATTACGTGCAGTATGGCAATAAAGTACTTTCCCGATCACACCTTGGTTAATCAACTCTTTAGCGTGATGCACGCCATTAAAGAAATTCATAATATGCCCTGCCATAAAGACTACGCCGTTCTCCTCGCAGGCTCTGACCATTTCATCGCAGTCTTGATAACTTAGTGCAATCGGCTTTTCACAAAAAACGTGTTTTTTATATTTTGCTGCAAGTAATACGGGTTCTTTATGTAAGTAATTCGGTGTTGCCACAATCACACAATCCACATCCGCACGAGATACTGCATCCTCTAACGAATCGGCTGCTTCACAACCTAATTCTTTAGCGACTGCTTTACCATTTTCTGGATCATAAACAACCACCACTTTTGCATCATCATTTTCATTCATAATTCTGGCTAAATCTGCACCAAAATAGCCGACACCAATCACAGCATAATTTGTCATTTTATTTCTCCTAAAAGAATAGATATAAGTTTATTTCACTGAGCCTTCAGAAAGCCCACCTGCAATTTTGTTCTGGATAAAGGTGAAGAACAGCACGGACGGCAACACAACCAAGACAGAAGCCGCCATCATATCGCCCCAATCTAAAATCTCTGCACCATTTAATGAACGTAATGCTACCGCTACTGTCATTTTGCTCGTATCGTTTACTAAAATAAGAGCATATAAGAACTCATTCCACGCATTAATAAAGGTATAAATTGCCGTTGCTACAATGCCGGGCGCAACTAATGGCAATACAATTTTGAAAAACACGGTAAATTTATTTGCACCATCAATCCGTGCAGCTTCTTCAATTTCGATAGGAACGGTTCGGAAAAATCCAACCAACAACCAGACCGCATAAGGCACACTAAATGAGAGATAGACCACAATAAGCCCTGTCATTGTATTGGTTAGTCCAACTTTCGCCATTGCGATGGAATAAGGAATTGCCAATAGAATTGGTGGAAAAATATAGGTAGTAACCAATAATTTTGACATTACTGCCCCCAATTTCGGGAAAAATCGAACAATGCCATAAGCCGCCATTGCTGAAATGATGATAGCAATTAATGTTGTAATTAAGGCAATAGCCAAACTATTTTGAATATTAACGATAAAATGTAAGTCGTTAATCACGTGTTCAAAATAGTCCAAGGTAAACACCTTTGGCCAAAAACGGGTGGGTTCACTGGTTAATTCACCTTTACCTTTGATAGAAGAAATGATAATCCAGACTAAAGGAAATACTGCAACTACTGTTGCAATTAATAAAAACAGATGTGCAACAATATCACCTAAAATAGATTTTTTCGTTTTCATTTTATTCCCCCTCTTTTTCCCAACGGCTAATCACTTTGAAATAGATAAAGCAAATAAGTAATAGGAAGATAAATAGCAGCACCGTTACCGCAGAAGAACGACCAAGCATTTTGGTTCCCCAACCCATATTGTAGGCAAAGATAGGTAAGGTCATTGTTGAGTTAGCTGGCCCACCACCCGTGATGAGATAGATAATGTCAAAGTTGTTAAACACCCAAACCGTGCGTAACACCACTAATAATCCAATTACCACTTTGATATGTGGAAGTGTAATGTGACGGAACACTTGCCACGCATTTGCACCGTCAATCTTCGCCGCTTCGTATTGTTCTTGTGGTACGGTTTGCAAGGCGGATAAAACGTTCACCATAATCAGTGGTGCGCCAAACCAAACGTTAATAAACACCAAGCTGACAAAAGCCCAAGTACTATCAGAAAGAAAGTGCGGTGCAATATCCATTAATCCGAGTTTCACAATCATATTCGGCAAATAGCCGTATACACCGTTTAAAATCCATTGCCAAGAAAAGGCAATAACAATAGTTGGAAATGCCCACGGAATAATTAATAAGATTTTGTATAACCATTGCAAATGACGAATACGATGTAATGCCATTGCTAGTGCAAACCCAACCAATACTTGTCCAACCAAAGAAAATACTGTCCATAAGATTGAATTAAAAAATGCTAACCAAAAACTAGGATCGTTAATTACCGCTATATAATTATCAAATCCAACAAACTTCCAGTTCGGCATAATCAAATTCTTATTGGTAAAGCTGTAAAAAATGCTTGATAAGAATGGATAGACGAATAATACCGATACCACTATCATCGCAGGCAGGACAAAAATCCACCTTGTATAGTTTTTTTGATACATAAAACCCCCTTCTCAGTTACTGAGAATCTGTATCTACTTTGAGGATAATGGGCGGCGATAACCGCCCTAGAATTTATTGAGCAACCGTTTCAAATAAAGTATTTAGCTGATCTTCTGCTTTTTTAGCGGCTACCATCGGATCTGTACCATTAACCACAATATCTTGGAACATTGCTTCAATAATGTGCTGATTTGTCAATAAACCGCCTTGTACGGTTGGTCCATATTCATATCCAATTGCGGTGCCGGTTTGTACTGCATCGGAAATCACTTTTTCTGCGTGAGCAAATTTCTTCACCATTGGGTTATCTTTATAAGCCGGTTCATTCGCAATATCTTTAAGCGCCGGCAACATTCCTACCGGAACTGAAGCAAGAAATTTAATATAACGATCTTTATCATAAAGTGTTTTAATAAAGGCTTTACTAATTTCAGGATGTTTTGAATGTTTCCAAACCACTAAAGGAATATTCGCTGTTTCCAAACCATAATCAGGATCATTCACATTCATTTTTGGTACTGGGTAAGCATCAACAAAATCTAATAACTGTGGTGTATTTGCTTGAACACCGCCAATCTGGAAACCGGAATTAAAGTCAAATGCGGTTTTTCCTTGGTAATACAGAGTGGCTTGTTGTAATACATTGTAATTAATAGAATCTTTCGGTGAAGTTTCTTTATACATTTTCACCCAGTATTTAATACCATCTTGTGGAATTTCACTGGTGAGGTCCACTTTTAGATCTTTAGTAAGCAAACTACCGCCACGGCTTTTCACATATAAATTCAAAAAGCGAGTTGCGATAAAATCATTCGTCCCCATTGGCACAGATAGACCATATACCCCATCTTTAGTTAATGCCTTAGCTGCCTGATACAACTCATCCCACGTTTTCGGCACGGATAATCCATTTTTCTCCAATAAATCTTTCCTAATCCACATCACTTGCGCGTGAGAATACAAAGGAAGCGAATAATTATTCTCTCCTACAGTCCCCTCATTGATTGCAGCCGTGGAAAATCTATCTCGACCTAAATCATCAATCAAATCATTAATTGGAGATAATGCTTCAACATTAATCATCTCAACAACTTGATTCGGTAATGCGGTACTCAAATCCGGCACATTTCCTGAAGCTAATCCTGTTGTCCATTTGGTATAAAAATCATTCCAAGAAAAGGTTTCAATTTTAATTTTGACCTTCGGATTCTTTTGCATAAAGTCATTCGCTGCCTGTTGGATAATTTCCAAGCGTGGCCCCTGAGTAAAAGAGTGCCACATCGTAATATCACCAGCTAACTCCGATGGTTCTGTACTCACATTTGTATTCGTAGTTTGTGATTTTTCATCTTTACAGCCATTTAGCACTAATGTGGCGAACACCACAGATGCTGCAACAGTTAATAATTTTTTGAATTTCATAACTCACCTCATATATATTAAGAGCGATTACAACAAGGCTTGCTCTGTGGTTGGATCAAAGAAATGTGCTCGCTTCATATCAAACGCAAGTGTGATTTGCTGCTCCATTTCAATTTTTTGCCGCGAATGAACAATCGCTTTTATCGGTTGATTGCCCAAACTGGTATGCACGATATATTCTGCACCTAACAATTCTGCGACATATACCGGTGCCGAAACTCTCGCATTCTGATAAGAACCGAGTAATAACGGCTCATTAGAAACATTCTCCGGACGAATACCTAAAACGACCTCTTTCCCCTCTTGACCTAATGCCACGAGTTGTTGCCAGATTTCATCAGGAATAGCTAGCTGATAATGATCCGAAGTAACGAAAGAATGATTCTCCAACCGACCTTTTAAAAAGTTCATTGTCGGTGCGCCGATAAATCCGGCAACAAACAAATTTGCAGGATTATCATAAATCTCTTTCGGTGTACCGATTTGCTGTACAATTCCTGCGCTCATCACAACGATACGATCTGCCATTGTCATTGCTTCGGTTTGATCGTGAGTCACATAAATCGTGGTCGCATTCAGTTTTTTATGAATCCGGATAATTTCTGCACGCATATTACTGCGCAACTTGGCATCTAAATTTGAAAGTGGTTCGTCCATCAAAAAGACCTTCGGTGAACGTACTATAGTTCTGCCTAAAGCAACACGTTGTCGCTGACCGCCGGATAAGGCTTTCGGTTTACGATCGAGTAATTCTTCCAAGCCTAAAATTTTTGCCGCCTCACGCACTTTGCGGTCAATTTCCGCTTTATCAACGTTACGTAATTTCAAAGCAAACGCCATATTTTCGTAAACAGTCATATGAGGATAAAGTGCATAAGATTGAAACACCATTGCGATGTCGCGATCTTTCGGCTCAACATCATTCACACGACGATCATCAATAGAAAAATCTCCTTCGGAAATATCCTCCAAACCAGCGATCATTCTTAATGTTGTTGATTTACCACAACCTGAAGGCCCAACTAACGCAATGAACTCTTTATCTGCCACTTCAAGATTAAAATCTTTCACAGCTTCAAAACCATTACGATAACGTTTATAAATATGTGATAAAGAAAGTGTTGCCATAACGTTTCCTTCTTCGTATTCAACTTAATATTTAACTGACAAAAAGTTAAAAATAAGCTACTATTTAAACAATATAGAGATAAGACATCATATCTCTAAGATTTAGAGATATGATGTCTTAAATTGCATAAATTTTCTGCGATAAAGATCACAAAAATGAAAAAATCAGAAAAAAAAGTAAAGAATATGGCCTTACAAGAAGATATTAAACAATTAATTCTTAATAAAGGTTTAAAAGCAGGCGATCTAATGCCTACTGAAAATGAGCTAATGGAATATTTAAATGTCAGCCGATCTAGTTTAAGAGAAGCTGTTAAATCATTAGAAGCATTGCATATTTTAGATATTCGGCACGGTGTAGGAACTTTTATCAGCGAATCCTCGCTCACACCAATGATTCAAAGCCTTGCTTTTCATACACAATTACAACTACAAAATAATATAAAATATTTATTAGATATCTTAGATATTCGTGAAATTCTGCAATATGGTTTTGCTCCGCTTGCTATTGCCAATATTAGTGATATAGAGGTCGATCAACTGCAACAGTTAAGCTTAGAATTACAACAATTGGCTAGACAAAACCTATTCTCTAGCGAACTAGAATATAAAATTCAACTACAGACCTATCAAGCAATAAATAATCCACTTTTGTCACAATATCTAGACGCTTTCTGGCAAATATTCAATTTACAAGAGGAAAACTTGCCAACTATAACTCTCTCAGCTCAAGAGGTAGCGTTGCACTATCGTGAATGGGTAGATGCTGTAGAGGCACGCGATATTAACCGTTTCCAACACGCCGTACTACTTTATTTTCGTACTCTACGTCAACGCTTACAACAAAAGGAAAAAGAAAATGGACAATATTAATGTTGCTCTTGTTGGTTGTGGCTTCTTCGGTCAACAACTTGCTTCTGTATTTAATAAATTACCCGCAAAATTGGTTGGTGTAACCGATTTACAGATAAACCTAGCACAAAACATCGCCGAACAATACAAAACACAAGCCTATGCCGATTTAAATACATTACTTACTCAGCAGAAAGTCAACCTCGTGCTTATCGCCACCTACAATTATAGCCATCGCCAACTTGCAGAAATTGCCATTCAAAAAGGTTGTGCCGTATTTATTGAAACACCTTTCACGATTAATGAACAAGATGCCCATCAACTGATACAAATGGCAAAAGAAAATAATGTACCGCTTTTTGTTGGACACTGTTTGCGTGTATTACCAGGCTTACAACAAGCAAAACAATTATTAACACAACAAACATTGGGAAAAATAACGGTAGTACGAGCAAATCGCCAACGCTGGATAAATCCTATTTTTCAAAAAGATTGGTGGAAAAATGATATTCAACTAACTGGAGGAAAACTCTTTCATGAAATACATGAATTAGATTTACTTGCTTGGTTAATTGGTGAAGTTGAAGCTGTTTTTGCACAATCTACTAATCGAGCACATTTAGAAACGCCTGACCATCACGATATTATTCAATTATTGCTACAATTTAAAAATGGCGTTTTCGGTTCTTTAGAAATGGGAACAGCGTATCGCTTGCCTAAATGGGATATTGCCATTCACGGTGAACTAGGCTCAATGATGATTAATTTCTTCACTTCCACCGTTACAATCACTTTCGCTAACGGCAAACGCCAACAATTTAATATGTATAACGAATTTGAGGCTGATCTATCTTTACGAGAAAGTAGTAAAGGGATCCAAAAATATGGTCAACCCAATGAACATTGCCCTTATTGGCTGACTCGTGCTGTAGAATTAGAAGCACAAAGTATTTTTGAACATTTACAACAACACAAAAACAGCATTCTTTGCGAACTTCCAGCAAGAGCAATTTGTATTGCTTCGGCTGCAACCCAATCTATTCAAAAGAAAAAATTAATTAACGTAAAATATTAAATCTCTTATTAAAATACCCATTAAGAAAACATTTTTAATAAGTATCAAACTACTAATTATTTATACAAACAAAACATACTGAATGCAAAACAACATTAAGCCAAACATTCTATTTTTTCTTTTTTAATAGATTGAATGATAAAAACAAACCTACGATAAAATATCATAGGTTTGTCAATGGCTTGAATGGGTATTTAGCCTATTTTTACTTTTAGCTTTAATGATATTACGTTATCTATAATAGCTAAATGTTTTTCACTTTTACCTAGTTATACCTCGTTTTAGATTTCAACGACAAGCTTTATTTTGTTGATTGAGAGGATTGTATATTCTCATTTGTTAACGGCTTTCCTTGGTATTCTCCCGTTAAACTATGTAAGAAATCAACAATATCGCTCACTTGCTCTTTTGATAAACTTACACCACTTTGATATTTCAACATCATTTCCACTGCTTGGGTTAAATCTTGTGCATTTGCATCGTGGAAATAAGGTGCGGTAAGTGCAACATTACGCAATGTAGGCACTTTAAAACGATGTTTATCATAAGGATTTTTCGTTTGAGCAAAGCGACCGTCATCTGCTTCTGTTAATGGTTTATTGCGATCAGCAAAATAATCTGCTTTTAATCCCATTAATTCATAAGATTGGCCACCTAAATTAGTGCCAGTATGACAAGTATCACATTTATATTGGTGGAATAACGCATAACCATTTTTTTGTGTTGCAGTTAATGCATTTTCATCACCTTGTAAATAACGATCGAATGGACTGTTTGGCGTGATTAAAGTTTTTTCAAACTCTGCAATGGCATCAGTAATATTTTTTTCATTAAAACCTTCCGGGTAAATTTTTTCAAAGGCTTGTTTGAGCGACTTATCTTTGTTGAGATTATCAACAATTTGTTGCCAATTTTCTGCTCCCATTTCTACAGGGTTTAAAGGAGGCCCACCAGCTTGTTCGGCTAGATTTGCTGCACGACCGTCCCAGAATTGAGCAAAGTTGAAAACAGCATTATAGACAGTCGGTGCATTAATGCCTCCTTTCTGTCCTTTAATTCCGGTAGAAGTAGCAAGGTTATCCACACCACCCGTATTTAAACTATGACAACTAGCACAAGCAATCGTCCCATCGCCAGATAAGGCTGTGCTATGATAAAGCACGTTACCTAGTTCCACTTTGGCAGGATTAACCGGCAAACTTTGTGGCACAGGTTGTACAAAACGTTCTGCTGATGTACCAGAGGTGTTTGCAGGAAGTTGGTATTCTTGGCGAACTTTATGAATCCAATCAAGCAAGATTGCTTTCTCTTGCTCGTTTAAACCAGATCCCCAATGTACTATTTTGAAAGAATGAATAGGCATTTCGTTATTTTGGATCACGCTTTCAAGTTTCGCTAAATCCGCCGCAGAAATGCGTTGAGGTTGATTAAGATAATCGGTAATGTTATCCAACAAAAAATGGGATTGCCCTTGCTTAATATCTTTATCCATTAAACTGCTAGCGATAGGCAATTTTGCATAAAATGGCATATTAGCATTGTTACTATGGCAATATTGACAGCCATTATTATATAGCACGGTTTCAACGGCACGTTGCTGAGGATCAGTAATTTGGCTTTCTTGCAAACGGCGTTGTGTTTCTTGTTTATCAAAGTGGTGGATATATGCCACCGTCCCTAGATAAGCGACGGCACCTGCACCAATAAATGTAAATAACCACGATTGAGGTTTCATAAGATTCTCCCTTATAGAATAGAAAGTTAGAAATTATCGGCATAGTATTCATAATTATGGGTAAAAAAATATTGATAGAACTCAATAAATTTCATTGACATATCCTATAGCTCTAATAGGTATAGTTTTGTATAGTTATTAGTATGGAAAATATGAAATAAAAACACCGCACTTTTAAAGATAAAATTTAATAAATAAATTTGTTTTTGATATAGAAATATTTTTATTCAAAGTAGAAAAAATTATAGTCGTCTCAATTTTCTATAGCTTAAATTTTAAACTCAACTGAAATATATAAAAAAGAAGTGTTCATTAATTTAATCTATTATTAAATTTCCAAACTCAATAAGGATTAAACAATGAACACTTATTATAAACATATTTCTAATAGACACGGAAAAGATAATGGTTTTACACCTTCAATAGCTCATAATAATCAAATAAATTACTACGGGGATATGTTGGAACAGTAAAAGAGCAATCAATGAAGTCGGAGATTCAAGAAAAAAGTCGATGAATTCAATCATCGACCTCACGAATATTTAGATTAACAAACACCTTATAAGGTATTACACGAAGTTTGACAACTCAAGAATTAATAAACCGCCATTATTACCATTACCCAAATAATACTAAGTGCCGGGCCGAGTAAACCAACCACAATACCTCCCAAGCGGAATTCCGCTTGACGAATTAAGCCAGTACTAAATGCAATAGCATTTGGTGGTGTTGAAACCGGTAAAAATAACGCACACGATGCGCTTAACCCAATGACTAACGGCAAAATTGCCGGAGAAACATCACCGGAAAAAACTTTTAATAACGATAAGCCAACTGGAATTAAAATCGTGGTGGCAGCCGTGTTACTCATAAAGTTAGATAACACAACAGTAATAAATGCAAATAAAATCAACAACATCATAAAACTGATATGAACGTGGCTTAATTGATTCACAAAATGAGTAGCAATTTTTTGTTCTTCAATAGCCAAACCTAATGCTAAACCACCGGCAACCAGCATTAAGGTATCCCACGGCAATTTACGCACATCATCCGAATCAAGTACACCAAGCATTGTTAAACCAACAATAGGAATACCAGAAGCGGCAGCAATCGGCATTCCGAACCATTTTGCAGTCAGCCAGAAGAACAGCGTAACCGCCAAAATCACCAACACAATTGTTTTTTGTGTACGATGCTCTTTTTCATCTTCAGGATTTTCAATTTCTTTAGCTTCCTGAAGAAATTGGAATTCTAATTTTTCTTTGGCACTAATGCGATAACGTTTAATTAATACTCGCCAAAATACTAAAATTAGCACAACAGCAACTGGCGTTCCCATTAACATCCATTCAAGAAAAGAGATGTGATAACCAATATTTTCCAATGCACCAACAGCAATCGCATTCGGTGCTGAACCGATAATAGTTGCCATACCGCCAATGGAAGCCGCCGCCGGAATACCTAACAACAATGCACGAGAAATATTGGCTTTTTTATCCAAAGTCACAAATAGCGGGCTGACGGTCGCAATCATCATTGCGGTAGTGGCGGTGTTACTCATCAACATTGACATCACCGCAGTTAATGCCATCAAGCCAAGCAAGATATTTTGCGGATTTTTACCGAATTTCGGCAACATTCGTTTTAACAACAGAATATCCAACTCTGTTTTTTTCATTGCTTCCGCTAAGAAAAAACCGCCTAAAAAGAGCCAAATAACGCTATCTGACCAAGTTTGCAGATACTGCATCGCATTTTCCGCATCGCTTCGCCCCATAATTAACACCAGAAAACCGATAATCAAAATGCCGACTGAAAACGGAGGAATTGCTTCCGTTACCCACAGTGAAATAGCGAAAAAAATAAGAAACAGGACATAATTCTGTGTTTGTGTAAAAAGCGGATCACTCAACCAGTTCATCATTGCCCAACCAAAAAGCAGTGAAAAGATAAATAAACCGACCTTACTCTTCCTCACTTCCGCAATTGGATGCTTAGTGAAATTTTTTAGCGATGTATAAATCGAATCAGACATAACAACAAATACTCCAAACTACCTAATAATAACTTCGACTTATTATAGTAGAAAAAAGGGCAGATAACTCTGCCCTATATCACATTTTTAAACGCTAAATTATTGGAATAATTAACAATTTATTCATTTTTCTGAAACAGTCAACAATTTTCTTTGATTCCTCGCTCAATCTGCTCGAATAATTGGTAACGTTTCCGATACATCGACCGTTTTTTGCTCTGAATTTCTTCCAGTGGACGTTGCTCAACTTGCAACGGTAATTGCCAATATTTATCACCACGTTGCGCACCGTTTTCTTGCCAAAATTCATCATAATTCATATAAATTTTTTTGCTGCCGTGCAGGCGAATTTTGGTTTGATAATGGTGAGGAATACCAACCAATTGCATTTGCCAATGTTGTGCCAACCATTTAAAACACTCCACCAATAAAAACATCGGACGCATACCGTGTAACTGTTTAGTTAAAGATTTGACGATGTCAGAGGCATTTTCACCTCGAGGGCCTTGTATACTGGCAATAAGTATTTGGTTATTCTCAATAAAAGCAAATGAAGCATCATAATAACGTTGCTCACTACCATCCTGAATATTGATGGAAAAATAGCCTTCATAAAAATCAATTTGATTTAAATTGAGATATAAGCCTAAACCATTTTCTAAATCAGCCAATTTAATTGAATTGTTCGCAATCAGTTGCCGGCAACGTTCCTCTCCTAACAAACGCTCCATTTGCAACAAGCTGTACTCAATTTGTTGCACACGCTGCTGTGCCGAAAAACGCTTATCACAATAATGAAACATTACACTGTGAAAACGGTGTTTCTGCCGTTGGAAAATCGGCAACCAAAGCGGATGTTGATTCAGAAACTGAATTAATTGATTACCTTGACGATATGTCAAAGTGCGACGTAAAAAATAGCGTAAAATATGGCGAATTTGCTTTAAAACACGTTGTTCCTGCCCCCAAGGATACATTTCACGCACAGTTGGAAAATGTGTAAATGGTTGTTGTTCTGTCATAATTTCTTTTTCATTTATCGTTAAATTGGGCGCTATTCTATGCAACTCAACTAAAAGAGTAAAATTGTATTACGCTAATTTGCAAACAAGTTAAAAAATTACCTTGCAAGCCGATAATAATTGCATATAAAATCATTTTTATTACATAATTATTCAAAAATAGGAAGTTAATATGATTCGCAGCACAGAACTTGTTCAATGGTTCCGTCAATCTACGCCTTATGTTACAGCACATAGAAATAAAACTTTCGTGATTATGCTTGACGGCAACACCACTTCCAGCCCTAATTTCAGCAACATTATTGACGACATCAGTTTATTACATAGTTTAGGCATAAAATTAGTGATTGTTTTCGGTGCCAGGAAACAGATCAACGATGCCTTGACACTCGCTCACATTGCAGAGCGTTATCACAAAAATATCCGCGTAACCGATCAGCAAACGTTGCATTTAGTTAAACAGGTCGTTGGCTGTCTGCAATTCGACATTACTGCTCGTCTTTCATTGCGAATGAACAATATTACGCATAACGGCGTACCAAATGTGGTCAGTGGTAATTTTGTCATTGCACAACCAATCGGCGTTGATGACGGTGTTGACTATCAGTTAAGCGGGAAAGTACGGAAAATTGATAGTGAAGGAATCAAACAACAATTAGAACGAAATGCTATTGTGGTAATTAGCCCTATCGGCGTTTCTGTTACCGGCGAAACCTTTAATTTGGCTTTTGAGGAGTTGGCAGCACAAATTGCCATAAAATTGAAAGCAGAAAAAGTAATCGGATTTTGTGAAAAACAAGGTATTATTGATAAAAATCAGCAAGTTATTGCAGATTTAACTCTTCTTGCTGCAGAAGAGCATTTACACCAATTAATCGCAAAAGATGCTTATCACAGTTCTGAAGCGCGTTTTCTACAAACCGCATTAGAAGCCTGTCGTAACGGTGTAAAACGTGCTCATTTGTTGAGTTACCTTGAAGATGGCTCTTTATTACAAGAACTTTTCTCTCGTGATGGTATCGGAACACAAATCTCGTTAGAAAGTTCAGAAATTGTGCGTATCGCCAATATTAAAGACATTCCAAATTTATTAGCATTAATTCATCCACTTGAACAACAAGGCATTTTGGTCAAACGTTCACGCGAACAGTTGGAAATGGAAATCGATCACTACACGATTATTGATCGTGATGGCGTGATTATTGCTTGTGCAGCATTAAACCCTTATTTTGAGGAAAAAATGGCTGAAATGGCTTGTGTTGCTGTACATCCAGATTATCGCAACTCTTCACGAGGTGATATTCTATTAAGTCATATTCAAAAACGAGCAGTTGCACTGGGCATCAAAAAACTGTTTGTCCTCACCACACGCACCGTTCATTGGTTCCAAGAACGGGGTTTTGAAATCGCTAATGTTGAAGATTTACCACAAGAAAAACGTGAAAAATATAATTATCAACGCCGTTCTAAAATTTTGATTCAACCTTTAGAAGAAGAATAATTGACTCGATAGCCTATTTCTCTGCAAATAGGCTATTTTCTCTACAAAATTTAAAATAATCTCGCATCTCCTCTATTTTTTTCTATAATATCCGCCTTTATTCATCGTGGT
Organism: Gallibacterium sp. ZY190522; assembly: GCF_054166015.1. Lineage (NCBI taxonomy): Bacteria > Pseudomonadati > Pseudomonadota > Gammaproteobacteria > Pasteurellales > Pasteurellaceae > Gallibacterium > Gallibacterium sp. ZY190522. The sequence continues at coordinate 314,508 of NZ_CM135118.1, read as the reverse complement.
TCGCAAACCTCCCACGCAAAAAAACTAGGAATATTTATGCAAAACAAAAAAGCAATCGTCATTTTTTCTGGCGGTCAAGACTCCACCACTTGCTTACTACAAGCCCTACAAACCTACGGCAATGGCAATGTTGAAGCCATTACTTTTCACTACGGTCAACGTCATAGCATTGAATTGGACAAATCGCGCTGGATAGCCAATGATCTCGGCGTGAAACAGACCATTCTCGATCTCTCTTTAATGCAGTCCATTACTCACAATGCGTTGATGGATAACAACGAAACCATCCAACAAAAACAGGGTGAATTGCCTAATACTTTTGTCGATGGTCGTAATGCGCTGTTTCTGCTCTATGCGGCAATCTATGCCAAAGGTCAAGGGATTAGCGATATTATTACCGGCGTATGCGAAACCGATTTTAGCGGTTATCCTGATTGTCGTGATGTCTTTATTAAATCAATGAATGTTACCCTTAATTTAGCAATGGACTACAGTTTCAACATTATTACACCATTAATATGGCTGACTAAAAAAGAAACCTGGGCTTTAGCGGATCAATTAGGCAGATTGGAATATGTGATGCAACACACGCACACTTGTTACGAAGGTGTCGAAGGCGGCTGCCACCACTGCCCAAGCTGCTTATTACGAGAAAAAGGCTTAAACGAATATTTAGTGGAAAAAGAGGCAAAAAATGTTGAAAGTCGCTAAAGAATTCAGTTTTGATATGGCGCATTTATTAGACGGTCACGACGGCAAATGCCAAAATCTTCACGGACATACCTATAAATTACAAGTTATCGTCAGCGGCGAAACTGAAAATAGCGGTGCAAAAAAAGGAATGGTGATTGATTTTGCTGATTTAAAAAAAGTAGTCAACGATCTGATTATTTCTCCAATGGATCACGCATTTATTTATGACCAAAGCAGTGAACGAGAAATTAAAATAGCTCAATTATTACAACAACTTAACTCAAAGACCTTTGCTTTACCGATGCGTTCTACCGCTGAAAATTTAGCTCAATTTATTTTTCAACGCTTAAAGGAAAATGTTGGTTTTCATCTTCATTCCGTTCGTTTATGGGAAACGCCCACCTCCTTTGCAGAATATGGTGAAGAGTAATGAAAACTGAATATGCTATTGTTGAAATTTTTGAAAGCCTTCAGGGAGAAGGCTTTAATACCGGAATGCCTGCTATTTTTATCCGTTTCGGCAAATGTAATTTAGCCTGCCCTTGGTGTGATACCGATTATCAAACCTTTTCACTGATGACACTACAACAGATTGCCAATCAAGTTACTTCTTTTACAGCAAAAAATATCATTATTACTGGCGGTGAACCGACTATTCAACCAAATTTAGAAAAATTATTAAGCCATTTCAAAAAGTTAGGTTATTACCTAGCGATTGAAACCAACGGTTTAAAACCGATTCCACCGCAAATTGATTATATTGCTACCAGTCCGAAACGTCTGTATCGTCACAAATATCAACAACGCGGTATCACTCACGCTGATGAGGTGAGAATTGTGAATGATGACAAAAATATCCAGCTCTTTTGCCAAGAAATTGCTAAAAAAATTCAAGCAAAACATTATTATCTTTCGCCTTGTGAACAACAGGGAGAAATGAATCTACTGGATACCATTCGTAAGTTAGGACAACTTAATGAAAATACTGATATTAAATGGCAGCTTAGTATTCAAACACATAAATTGGTTGGGATTGAATAAAATAAGCAATCGATTGCGTGAAAGTTTGCATAAATAAGCGTATAATTCTGCTCAGTTTTTTATCACAACAGGTATCTTAATTATGCAAACAATCAGCCTAAAGAAAATTTATTCTGGTAAAGTTCGTGATCTCTATGAAATTGATGACAAAAGAATGTTGATGGTAGCTTCTGACCGTTTATCCGCATTTGATGTTATTCTTGATGATCCAATTCCACGCAAAGGGGAAATACTCACTCAAATCTCAAATTTTTGGTTTAACAAACTTGCTCATATTATGCCAAATCATTTCACAGGCGACACTGTATATGATGTTTTACCTGAAGCAGAAGCAAAGGCTATCGAAAAACGTGCTGTTGTTTGTAAACGTTTAACGCCTATCAAAATTGAATCTATCGTTCGCGGTTATTTAACCGGCAGCGGTTTAAAAGATTATCAAAAAACAGGTTCTATTTGTGGTTTAGTATTGCCGAAAGGTTTAGTTGAAGCCAGCAAATTGCCTGAACCAATTTTTACCCCATCAAGCAAAGAAGAGATTGGTAATCACGATATCAATATCAGTTACGCCGAATGCGAAAAACTCATCGGCAAAGATTTAGCAGCACAAGTGAAAGAAAAAGCAATTGCTCTTTACACTACTGCTGCGAAATATGCTTTAACTAAAGGCATTATTATTTGCGATACTAAATTTGAATTCGGTTTAGATGAAAATGGAGTATTAACACTGATGGATGAGGTGTTGACTCCGGATTCAAGCCGTTTCTGGTCAGTTGATAGCTATCAAGAAGGCATTAATCCACCATCATTCGATAAACAGTTTATTCGTAACTGGTTGGAAAACAGTGGTTGGAACAAACAACCGCCTGCTCCGAAAGTGCCTCAAGAAATTATTGATCAAACTGTAGCAAAATATCAGGAAGCGTTTGATCTGTTAACAAAATAAATAGCGTTTTTCATAAAAAATCTGCATTTTAAATTAATAAAATGCAGATTTTTATAAGCGCGGATGACTATTTCTGTTCTCCTACATCATCTTTCATCCGTTTTTTTAACTTTAACGTCGGAACAAGCCGCCCATTCCTCCAAGACCGCCCATTAATCCTTGCATTCCTCGCATCATTTTCGCCATTCCACCTTTACGCATTTTTTTCATCATTTTTTGCATTTCTTCAAACTGTTTCAGCATACGGTTCAGATCCTGCACTTGTGTGCCTGAACCAGCAGCAATACGGCGTTTACGTGATCCTTTAATAATGGCAGGATTTCGACGTTCTTTAAATGTCATCGAATTGATCATTGCTTCCATTCGTTGGAACATTTTGTCATCTACTTGATTTTTCACGTGATCTGGTAAATTCTGCATTCCCGGCAATTTATCCAACATTGACATCATCCCGCCCATTTTTTTCATTTCGAGCAGTTGTTCACGGAAATCTTCTAAGGTGAAATCATCCCCTTTTTTAAATTTCTGTGCCATTTTTTCGGCTTTTTCCTGATCGACATTACGTTGTAAATCTTCGATCAAAGAAAGCACATCGCCCATACCGAGAATACGAGAGGCAATTCGTTCCGGATAAAATGGCTCTAAAGCATCGGTTTTCTCCCCCATACCGAGGAATTTAATCGGTTTACCGGTAATTTGACGAATAGATAACGCCGCACCACCACGTGCATCCCCATCCACTTTGGTTAGAATCACACCGGTCAAAGGCAAGGCTTCATTAAACGCTTTAGCTGTATTGGCGGCATCCTGCCCGGTCATTGCATCAACGGTAAACAAGGTTTCAATCGGGTTAAGCACTTGATGGATCTGTTTAATTTCATTCATCATCTCTTCATCAACGTGCAAACGACCGGCAGTATCGACAATCAATACATCAAAAAACTTTAATTTCGCTTCCGCCAAAGCTGACTTAACAATCTCTACCGGCTTTTGCGAAGCATCAGACGGATAAAACGTTGCATTAACACTCTGTGCCAATGTTTCCAACTGTTTAATCGCCGCTGGGCGGTAAACGTCGGCAGAAACCACCATCACTTTCTTTTTATGACGCTGTTGCAAAAATTTAGCCAATTTAGCGACACTGGTTGTTTTACCAGCCCCTTGCAAACCAGCCATTAAAATCACAGCCGGCGGTTGTGTTGCAAGGTTAAGCGTTTCATTGGCTTCACCCATTGCCTTTTCAAGCTCTGCTTGAACAATTTTGATAAATTCTTGCCCCGGTGTCAGGCTTTTATTTACTTCAACACCTAAAGCACGTTCTTTAACTTGATTAATAAATTCTCGAACGACCGGCAACGCCACATCGGCTTCCAACAAAGCCATTCGTACTTCGCGTAAGGTTTCTTTGATATTATCTTCGGTTAAACGACCTTTGCCACTAATGTTACGCAATGTTCTTGACAAACGATCTGATAAATTCTCAAACATAGAAAATCCTGATTCTGAAACGGAGTGTTAACAATGACAATCTAAAAAACACTCGAAAAAATAGATAAAAAACAGTGGGCATTATACCGAAAATTTGCCTGTTTTCACCATTTGCACATAATCCTATGGAAAAATTCATAGAAAACTGCTAACTTTTTAAGGCTTATGTTTTTTTAGAGAGCAAAAATTATGTTGTGGATCGGCGTGTTAGCTATCGTTGCTTATTTAAGCAGTATCTTATTAATTACTCCGGTATTAATGAAAGTCCAACAGGGAGAAACCAGCAATATCACTCGTTCAGGAAAGCAGTGGGTTTTTCATAGTGCGATATTAGCAATCGTATTGCATTTGATTGGATTAATGAACAGTTTCTTCGTTGCTGGTGGGCAAAACTTTACTCTATTCAATGTTTCTTCATTAATTTCCGTCTTAGTCAGCCTTGTAGCAACATTAGCAATGTTGCGTACCAATACATTTTGGTTTGTGTTACCTATCGTATACTGTTTTTCCGTAATAAATATTGTCGGGACAACATTTTTCCCCGGTAGCTTCATCAAACATTTAAGCGAAAACAATGGCTTATTATTCCATATTGCATTAGCACTTTTTAGTTATATTGTCTTTGCCATCAGCACTTTATACGCATTGCAACTTGGTTGGTTAGATCGCAATTTAAAACAGAAAAAAATGACCTTTTCTCCAATGATCCCATCGCTTATGAAAGTAGAAAAACAGCTGTTCCAACTGCTCATTTTAGGGGAAGCATTACTTACTATAACTTTGATCAGCGGTAGCATTTACCTGCCAAACTTCTTTTCAGCGGATCAAATTCAAAAAGCGGTTTTCTCTTTCATCGCTTGGATTATTTTTGCAATTTTATTATTAGGTCATTACAAATTACATTGGCGAGGAAAAAGAGTGATCATTTACACAATTTCAGGTATGATTTTGCTCACTTTCGCTTATTTCGGCAGTCGTTTGATTGTGATGTAAATGAAATTTAGGTGGCGTATTTATCAATAATATAAATACGCCGTATGATTGACTTAATATAGGATTTTATTTTGGACAGTATCCCCATAAGTACATTATTTTTTCTGTTAATTTTGTTACTTATTCTTTCAGCCTATTTCTCAAGTTCGGAAACTGGCTTGCTTTCATTAAATCGTTATCGTGTACGTTATCTTGCAGATAAAGGGAATCGAGGGGCTCAAAAAGCCGAGAAATTATTAAAGAAAACCGATATTCTTCTAAGTTTTATCTTAATTTTTAATAACTTAGTTAATATTATGGCGTCTGCTCTCGCCACAATGATTGGTCTACGCTTGGGCGGTGATGCCGGTGTTGCGATAGCTACCGGTGTGCTAACTTTTGCAATGTTAGTCTTTTCTGAAATATTTCCTAAGACTGTTGCTGCGATTTATCCGGAAAAAATAGGTTTTTTCAGCAGTCATATTTTATCGGTACTGATCAAAATCTTCCTACCGTTAGTCTATTTTATCAACTTCTTTACTAACGGCTTAATGCGTTTAATCGGGCTAAAACCGGACATCAAATCTCATTCCATCAGTGCAGAAGAGTTACGCAGCATTGTGAACGAATCCGGTAAATTTATTCCGCGCGCTCACCAACAGATGCTGCTTTCCATTTTAGATATGGAAAAGGTCACCGTTGAAGATATTATGGTGCCTCGAAATGAAATCAGCGGTATTGATATTGAAGATGATTGGAAATCGATTATGCGTCAATTAAATCACGCTGCCCATAGCCGAATTGTTTTATACAAAGAAAATATGGATGAAAATGCACTGGGTATTTTACGTGTTCGTGAAGCCTATCGTTTAATGACCAATACCAATGAATTTACCAAAGAAACCTTAATGCGCGCCGCTGATGAAATTTATTTTATTCCTGAAGGCACGACTTTAAATGCACAATTATTAAATTTTAAAAATAATAAAGAGCGTATCGGTTTAGTTGTTGATGAGTATGGCGATATTAAAGGCTTGGTTACGTTGGAAGATATTTTAGAAGAGATTGTCGGCGAATTTACTACCTCTAATTTGCCGTCTATTGAAGACGAAGTACAACCACAATCAGACGGCACGGTCATTATTGATGGCTCGGCTAATATCAGGGATTTAAATAAAATGTTTAATTGGCATCTCGACACGGATGAAGCCAGAACCTTCAACGGTTTTATTCTGGAACATTTGGAAGATATTCCACAAGAAGGTACAGAATGGAGGATCGGTAATTTAAAAATTAAGATTCTGGAAGTCAGTGATAATATGATTAAACAGGCTAAAGTGAAAAAATTAAGTTGATTGTTTAGAAGATAAAAATACCACCACTCTTTAATGATCTGCACCCCAAAAGTTGGACTTATTATCCAACAACATACAGAGGTGCAGATTTTTTATGACTAAATATAACCAAACATTTAAACAACAAGTGGTAGATTTCTACTTTCAACACGAGGAAAGTCTTTCTTTAACCTGTCGTACATTTACCGTGTCTAAACGCACATTAAGGTATTGGAATTGAGTGCTTATCAATGTAGTCGTCATCCAGATGGTAGATTAGTAAAACAGATGGTGTTACAAGCAATTGCTCGGTTGGCTGAGGGTGATTCACCGATATTACATTCAGACCAAGGTATTCAGTATCAAATGGCAAGTTATCAACAGTTATTAGCTGAGCACAATATTGTGCAGAGTATGTCAAGGAAAGGCAATTGTTTAGATAATGCCGCGATGGAGAGTTTCTTTGGTCGGATGAAAGTGGAATGTTTTTATGGCAAAACTTTCGACAGCATTGAAGAACTTGAATCTGTTATCAAAGAATATGTTCGTTATTACAATGAGGAAAGAATACAATTAAAATTAAATGGACTGAGCCCTGTTCAATACAGAATTCAGTCCTTAAAATAACAGTCCAACTTTTTGGGGTCAGATCAAAAAGTGGTGTTTTTTTATTGAGGAAATTAGCTGTTGCAACTTTCACAAGCTGCAGTAAACATCCACACTAATTTTTCTTGCTCTTTGATGTAGTCACTCATTTGTGAAGCTGTACCTTCATCATCAGCATCGGCAGCTAAGGCGAGGATTTCACGTTGCTGTTTTAACAAGGTTTTGAAACCGCTTAATGTGCCACTCAAACAGTCTTGCGCAGCACTTACGCCTGTATGTTCTTCAATTAAAGACTTAGTTAAATACTCACTGAACGCATTGCTTGGGGTGTAGCCTAAAGTCAAAATACGCTCTGCGATTTCATCCACTTTCACTACTAAATCATCATAAATTTCTTCAAATTTTGCGTGTAATTCAAAGAAGTTCACTCCTTTAATGTTCCAGTGATAACCGCGTACGTTCATATAAAATACTTGATAAGTAGCAAGTAAATTATTGAGTTCTTGTGCTAATTTTTCTGAAGTTGCTTTGTTTAATCCTATATTTGTTGCCATAAAATATTCTCCTTTGTTTTGTTGCAAGTATAATAGAGGTTAATTCATTACAAATAAAATGGATATAAATGATAGATTTTATAGCTTAAAACTATTAATTTAACTATTTTAATAGCTTTAAACTTTCAAAAAGTTAGAAATTAATATTCTTCCACCCTCAGAAATATAAGATTCAGGATGGAATTGCACGCCATAAATAGGCAAATAACGATGTTGAATAGCCATAACAACATTCTCATCATCAACTGCAGTTATTTCTAATTCTGATGGAAAACGTTCTGTAGAAACTGCCCACGAATGATAAAGCCCGATTTGAAATTGGGCTGGTAAACCTGCAAATAAAGATGATTTTTCCTGCAACACGTTGATTTTTCTCGCTTGTCCATGTCGTACTGCTAACAAGTTATATAACTCTGCACCAAAAAACTGGCATAGGGTTTGATGCCCAAGGCAAACCCCTAAAATCGATTTGCTATGCTGATAGCGTTCCAACATCGCAAACAGTTGTGGATAAGCATTCGGCACATCAGGGCCGGGGGAAATCAAAATATGGCTGAAATTGTCCACTTCATAAAGGTTTAGCTGTTCCACATTCACCACAGAAAACGGCACGTCAAATTGACGAATTAAATCCACTAAATTATAGGTAAAAGAATCGTGATTATTGATAATTAATAAATTTGTGTTCATCTCAGGGATTCACTACAATGACCAAAATGTTTGTTATCTTACTTGATTCATCGCCCTTATGCCATTTAATCACTTTGTGCAACAAGCCAACCGTTTAGGTACGCAACGCACGCCCTTTTTCTTTTTGATTGATTTTGAACAGCAAAAGCCCATCATTTGCCCTCTTACACAATGTGCAGAGCAAGGCATTTGGTTTGAATTTGCCAGCCAAAATAATCTTGCAACGGCACAAAAAGCTCCCCCTAAACAGCCCTTTAAGCTAGAAAAATTTCCCATTGATTTCGCCACTTATCAGCAAAGTTTTGAAATTGTGCAACAGGCGTTACAGCAAGGAAATTCCTATTTGCTTAATCTCACTTACGCCACGCCAATTGCAATAAATTACGATCTCAATACGCTGTTTTATGCCACACAAGCGAAATATAAACTCTTGTTTAAAAACGAGTTTGTCTGTTTTTCCCCAGAGCCTTTCGTGATAATCGCGCATAACCAAATTTTCACTTACCCAATGAAAGGCACAATTAACGCCAACTTGCCTGATGCAGAAAATCAATTACTCAATTGCGAAAAAGAGCAACGGGAACATTACACCATTGTGGATTTAATGCGCAATGATCTGGCTATCGTAGGACAGAATGTGCAAGTGAAGCGTTTTCGTTATTTAGAAAAGATTTTCACCGAACGTGGTGCGATCTGGCAGACAAGTTCTGAAATTTGCGCCGATCTTAAGGAAAACTGGCAAGCCAACATCGGCACAATGCTCAGCCAGCTTTTACCCGCAGGCTCAATCAGCGGTGCGCCGAAAGAAAAAACCGTTGCCACCATTCAACAAGCGGAATTAGCACCTCGGGGTTATTACACTGGCGTGTTTGGTATTTTTAACGGCGAAAGCCTAGAAAGTGCGGTGGCCATTCGCTTTATTTCTCAGCAAAACGGAAGCTATGCTTTCCACAGTGGCGGCGGCATCACCATTCAAAGCCAAGCAGAGCAAGAATACCAAGAGTTATTGGAGAAAATTTATGTTCCACTTAAATATCAGGAAGGTGAAAAATAATGAATTTTCCTCTGTTTGAAACCCTGTGCATTGAAAAGGGACAAGTGCAAAATCTTACCCTGCACCAACAGCGTTATGAAAATAGCCTACGTGAATTTTATGCTAACCAACCTTATAAAATTTTTTCCTTAGAAAAAATTCTGCAAAAAAACACCACACTTTGGGCGAACAACCAAAGTCCGATTATCCGCTGCCGCATCGATTACAATGCTACGCAATATCGCCTGCAATGTTTTCCCTATCAACGCAAAGTCTACCAACGCTTTCAACCCGTGATTTGCGATGATATTGACTACCACCTCAAATACAGCGATCGTGCTATCTTCAACGAATTGCTAAAACAAAAAGGCGATTGTGATGAGATTATGATTATCAAAAATGGTAAGGTAACGGATTGCTCCATTGGTAATCTGGTGTTACGCCAAGGCTCACAATGGTTCACTCCCGACAGCCCATTGTTAATCGGCACGCAACGCACAAAACTATTACAAGAAAATAAAATTATTGAGATAAAAATCTCAATATCAGACTTGCCTCTATATGAAGAAATACGATTAATAAATGCGCTAAATCCACTATAAATCAAATTTTGATACAAACAACATAACATCTAAACCAGTCCTTATTTTTCATACTGTTATATATTTATTACCCGTTAGCTTTAATGTATTTAAATATTATTTTTCAAAAATAAGATCTCAATCACACTTTTTTAAAAGAAATAAATTGAAAATAACACTATTAACATTAGTATAACAATAGAAATCCCACTTATTTAGCGAGGTTATTTTATGCAATTATTTTTGAGCATTTTTCCTATTGTTCTTCTGATCTATTTGATGGTAAAACGCAATGCATTACCTTCTTACGTGGCTCTTCCTTGGATAGCCGTTGTTGTTTTAATCATACAGTTTATTTTCTTTGGAACAGATATTGCCACAGTGAGTGCAAATATTGCATCAGCATTGATTGCAGTTCAAACACCAATTACTGTGATTTTTGGTGCAATTTTATTCAACCATTTCTCTGAAGTTTCAGGTGTTACTAATACATTGCGCAAATGGTTGGCGAATATTAATCCAAATCCTGTAGCACAAATTATGATTATTGGTTGGGCTTTCGCTTTTATGATTGAAGGTGCAAGTGGTTTTGGTACGCCGGCTGCTATTGCTGCCCCAATTCTTGCCGGATTAGGATTTGCTCCCTTAAAAGTTGCGATGCTCACTCTTGTAATGAATTCCGTTCCGGTTTCTTTCGGCGCAGTGGGAACACCAACTTGGTTCGGATTCGGTCCGTTAAATTTAACAGACTCACAGATCCTAGAGATCGGTTCAATGACTGCAATTATTCACTCTGTTGCAGCATTAATTATCCCTTTAATGGCATTACGTTTAATCGTTGACTGGAAAGAAATCCGTCAAAATATTTTATTTATCTACATCAGCATTCTAGCTTGTGTCATTCCTTACTTTCTATTAGCACAAGTTAACTACGAATTTCCATCTTTAGTTGGTGGTGCAATCGGTTTGTTAATTTCAATTTTAGTTGCTAATAAAGGCATTGGTTTAGCAAAAGCTGAAAACACTTTGGATGATAAAGCAGTCAGCTATAACCAAGTAATTAAGGCTCTATTGCCTACCGGTCTTCTTATTGCCATTCTTATCATTACACGCTTACAGCAATTACCATTCAAAGCAATGATGAACGATGCAACTACTTGGTTTGGAATCCAATTAGGCTCACTTGGTTTGTTTGAAGTCAGCCACGGATTGATTTTCAGCTTAAAAAATATCTTCGGTACATCTGTTTCAGCAAGCTATAAGTTACTTTATGTTCCAGCATTAATTCCATTTGTGGTAACCGTGTTAATTTCTATTCCACTGTTTGCACTTTCTGCATCTAAAACCAAAGATATTTTTATGAGCAGCCTCAAACAGACTCGTAATCCATTCTTAGCATTGGTTGGCGCATTAATTATGGTTAATTTAATGTTAGTCGGTGGTGATAATTCAATGGTGAAAATTATTGGTAAGAGTTTCGCTGCTGCAACCGGAGAATATTGGACACTATTCGCCTCCTATTTAGGTGCAGTTGGTGCTTTCTTCTCAGGTTCAAATACAGTATCCAACCTCACTTTTGGTAGTGTTCAACTTTCTACAGCGGAATTGACCGGATTATCAGCGACACTTGTGCTTGCCTTACAATCTGTTGGTGGTGCAATGGGTAATATGGTTTGTATCAACAATATCGTTGCCGTATGTTCTGTGTTGAATATTACAAATAAAGAAGGAACAATTATTAAGAAAACTGTTGTTCCAATGATAGTGTACGGTATTATTGCAGCACTTGTTGCCACATTATTACTCAGTTAGCAAGACACGTTAATTACTTATTTTTAATCTCAACCGGCATTTTGTCGGTTGAGCCTGTCTTTAAATTGGAGTGCTTATGAAAGCTAATTTTTATGTAACTTGTATTGGTGATGCAGTAAAAGCAAATGTTGCCAAACAAAGTGTCTTATTATTAGAAAAACTCGGTTGTGAAATTCTCTTCTTAGAAAAACAAGGATGTTGTGGACAACCTGCAACTAATGGAGGTTTTATTAAAGATGCCATTCCCGGAATGAAAAATCTAATTGAAACCTTTGAAGTTAATGATTTTCCTATTATCGCTCCTGCCGGTTCTTGTGTTTATTCCATCAAAAATTATCCTGAATATCTTAAGGATGAACCAAAATGGGCAGAACGTGCGAAAAAAGTGGCTGATCGTTTTTATGACTTAACTGATTTTATTGTAAATCAACTGGGCATTACCAATGTTGGTGCCAAATTGCTTGGCAAAGCTGTTTATCACCCTTCTTGTAGCTTATTCCGTAAACTTAACATCAAAGAAGAACCGCTAAAATTATTAGCAAATGTTGAAGGTCTTGAACTCCTTCCTATAAAAAATCAAACTACTTGCTGTGGCTTTGGTGGCACATTCTCTGTAAAGATGTCGCAAATATCGGGCGAAATGGTTAAAGAAAAAGCAAAACATATTCAAGAAGTAGAGCCAGATTATTTAATCGGTGCTGATGTAAGTTGCTTAATTAATATTGGCGGTCGTTTAAAACGCGAAGGCAGCTCAATAAAAGTACTACATATCGCTGAAGTATTAATGTCCAAATAGGAGCAAACAAATGACTATTCAGACAACAAATTTAGCTTTCAAAAAACACGTTGAAGAAGAATTAAATAATGAGATTATGCGTCAGGCTGTGGTTATGGCTCAGGAGCGTATTGGCGCTAATCGGCAAAAAATGGTCGATGATCTTGGACATTGGGAAGAATGGCGTGAACAAGCAAAAGAGATTAGAAATTACGTTTTAGAAAATCTAGATGCCTATCTTTATCAATTATCAGAAAAAGTAACTGCTAATGGTGGACACGTTTATTTTGCGCAAACGGCAGAAGAGGCTAATCACTATATTCAACAGCTTGCGTTGCAAAACAATGTGAAAAAAGTTGTTAAATCTAAATCAATGGTAACAGAAGAAATTGGCTTAAATCACGTTTTAGAAGCGGATGGTATTAAAGTGATTGAAAGCGATCTGGGTGAATATATTTTGCAATTAGCCGGCGATAAACCTTCTCACATTGTCGTGCCTGCTATTCATCGTGATCGCTATCAAATCCGAGATATTCTCAAAGAAAAATTGGGTTATCAAGGCGATGCTACACCTGAAGATATGACCCTTTTTATTCGTGAAAAAATCCGTCAAGATTTCTTAAGTGCAGATATGGGCATTAGCGGTTGTAACTTCGCTATTCCGGAAACCGGCAGTCTTTGTTTAGTCACCAATGAAGGCAATTTAAGAATGGTTACCACCGTGCCTAAAATCCACGTTGCCGTAATGGGAATGGAGCGTATTGCGCCGACTTTCCAAGAGGCGGAAATTCTGATTACAATGTTGGCTCGCAGTGCGGTTGGTGCCAAATTGACCAGTTATAACACTTGGCTTACCGGACCGCGCCTTGCCGGTGAAACAGATGGCCCTGAGCAATTTCATCTGGTTATTTTAGACAATGGACGCTCAAAAGCATTAGGTTCAGAATTTAATGATGTTTTACGCTGTATCCGTTGCGGTGCTTGTTTAAACACTTGCCCGGTTTATCGCCAAATTGGTGGTCACAGTTACGGATCTGTTTATCCCGGTCCAATCGGTTCCGTGCTGTCGCCGCTTCTCGGCAATTATCAAGAATTCCACGACTTACCTTATGCCTGCTCGCTTTGTACCGCTTGTAATCAGGTTTGCCCGGTAAAAATTCCTTTAGCAAATTTGTTATTAAAACATCGTACTCATATCGCAGAACAGGGCTTAAATCCAACAGCAGAAAAAATTTCGGTGAAAGCCTTTACCTTTGCCAATAGCCACCCTGCATTATGGAAAGTCGGTATGAATATTGGTGCTAAAGTAATGAAAGCAACCGTTAAGAATGGTAAAGCACCTTTGAATATTGGTGTTATCGGCGAGTGGACAAATACCCGCGATTTACCGGATGCTGACGGTGAAAGTTTCCGTAGCTGGTTTAAAAATAGAAATAATGGATAAGGAGTCCCTATGTTAGATCAACAAAATCGTTCACAATTTTTGTCACAACTGGCAAAGCAGTTAGGGCGACCTCTTCGTACTGAAGTTGTTGGCACTTATCCTAAAGTTAATGATTATCCAGAAACCCGTTTTACCGATCTTTCTGAAAAAGAGCGTTATCAAGCGTTTATCAATACCGCAAAAGATATGTTGGTGGATGTGGTTTTATCTACTGCAGAAAATGCTAAAAACGACATTATCAAAATTTGTGAAAAATATAATGGTGGTAATATTGTGCTGAATCGTGATGAACGCTTGCAACAATATCAAATCACTCAAGCCGTGCAACAGCAATACCACACGCATATTTGGACTGAAGCCAGTGAAGAAAACCTTGAATTCAGTAAAAGTGCCAATATCGGTATTGTTTTTGCCGAATACGGTTTAATTGAGTCTGGCGGTATCGTGCTTTATTCCTCGCCGAATAACGGTCGTTCCGTAAGTTTGTTACCACCAATTTCTGTGGTGGTATTAAAATGCTCCACGATTCAACCTCGCATTGCTCAAGTGGCAAAAGTGTTGCATCAAAAAGCGGAACAAGGCGAACGTATGCCATCTTGCATAAATATTATTTCCGGCCCCAGTGCAACGGCAGATATTGAATTAGTGAAAGTGGTTGGTGTTCACGGTCCAATAAAAGTAGTTTATTTATTGATTGATGATGTAGAAAAATAAATCCATTTCAAAAAGGCAGATTAACCAATCTGCCTCTCCAAAGGTGATATTACTCGTGGCAATGTGGTTTAGCAAAAGTACAAATGCAATATTTTTTGGCAGCAATGATATAAAATCTTAAGAAGATAAAGGTAGCCTTGGTGTTATGAGATGTATTGTATATTCTATTGGAAATAAAGGGCTTCATAACTTCCGCTTCAAGTAATCAGATGATAAAGATAAGTGAAAAACAACATTGAGCTAATACTACTGTTTTTTCTCAATTTTTCCTTTTTGAGTAGAGCCAATAATAAAAAACAAACCTACGATGAAATCATAGGTTTGTCAGCAATCTGAAGTTTATCAAATGATATACCTGATTTTATGTAAATAATTGATTATAATCTATGAAATTTGGCTAAGATCATTAATGATAATGTCGTAATAACAATTGAGATCACAGCATACATATAAACACCATCCCACTGCCAAACATTTTTAATCATGACTACCGGAACTCCCGCCAATGCTGCCCCAACATAACTAAATAGACCTCTAAAACCCGTAACAGAACCCGCAGCATCTTTGTGCGTTACATCCAAACAGCCTACAGCAAATAACATATGTGGACCATATAATGCAAATCCCATAATAGCAAATAATCCAGCAGTCAAAACATAAGAACTATCTTGAACTACAGGAACCAAAATAATAGATGCACATAACATCAATGCAAACATCAAACCTGTCATCCAACGATTACTTCGAAATAAAAAATCTGATAAGTAACCTGCAATTAACCCACCAGCTAATCCACCAGCTTCAAACCAAGTAATAATTGAGTTAGCTTTCACTAAATCCCATCCCTGCACTTGAACATAATAAATTTGAGGCCAATCATTTAAAATTGTACGAGCAATATAAACACAGAGATCTCCAACTATAATGACCCAAACAAGCGGATTTTTTAAAATATATTTAAAGAAAATTTCCCAAAAGCCTAAATGAGATGGACTCGCTTTCACCTGAGCCATTTCAGAAGCATCATTCCGCCACTCTCCAACAGGGGGTAGGCCTTCTGAACCAGGGCGATCCTTAATAAATATTAAAGCCAAAATCCCCATAACAATTGAAATTACACCTGGTACATAGAAACCCATTTTCCAACTTCCACTTAACATTATTGCGTAACTAGTTAATAGTGGGGCTAAGCTACCACCGATATTATGAGCAGCTTCAACAATGGCCCACCAACGCCCACGTTCATTTTTTGAGAACCAAGAAGCCATAATTTTAGCCATCGGAGGAAAACTTGTTCCTTGCAGAATAGCATTCAATGCATACAAAATATAAAAAGCAGTGATACTGTCAGAAAAACCAAATAAGAGATTAATAACACCAATGCCGATCAGTGCTGGGCCAGTCATTGCTCTTGGATTTACTTTATCAACAACCATTCCTCCAACAAATTTCATTGAGCCATAAAGAATGTAAAATAATGTTGACATCACTGCAAAATGCTCTGCCGTTAAAGCAGTTTGCTCAAGCATCATTGGCGCAGCAGCCGCAAAATTTTTTCGTGTTAAATAAAACACCGCATAAGAAAGAAAAACTGCGGTTACAATTTCTATTCTAAATTTACGATATACTCGATCAACTTCATTGGGACTTCTTGTAACTGGTATATCAGGCTGATTAAATAACCATTTTTTAATATTCATAAAAAATTCCTTATTTTGCTATTTGAAATAGAAGACCTTTGAATAACAACAAGATATTCAGCTCGTAAATAAAGAAAAAGTGAGAATAGCTACTGATTACTTCCCTTTCTCTATTCAATCAAATCATACTACAAATATTTTAGTCGTTGATATAACTGTTTAAATTTTTCATATTTGCTTCTATATTGCTGAAATTTTTGGTGATTCGGTAAATAACGAGCCTCCAGTTCAAGCGGGGGACAGAATGTAGCAACATCTTGTTCCGGATGCAATGCCATTTGCGCTAATTTAGCTGCACCAAGTGCTGGGCCGATATCGCCACCAACACGATACTCAAAGGTCATTCCACTAATATCGGCAAGCAGTTGTCGCCAAAAATGGCTTTTCGCACCGCCTCCAATCAACATAATATTATCTGCTTTAATACCGCTTTCGTGTAAAACCTCAATACCCTCCGTTAAGGCAAAACTCACCCCTTCCACTACTGCTCTTGCCATTTCCGCTTGTGTTGTATCGTGATGCAATCCCCAAAAAACGCCACTAGCATAAGGATCATTATGCGGTGTTCTCTCTCCGGAAAGATAGGGTAAAAACAAAACCTGTTTACTGCTTTCCGCCCGTTCTGCCAAAGCGAAAAATTCAGCAATATCATTAATACCTAATGCTTTATTCGCCCAATCAATACAGGAAGCAGCACTTAACAGCACTGACATTAAATGCCAACGATTCGGTAAGGCGTGACAAAAACTATGTACCGCTTTTGCCGGATTACTTAAAAAGCTGTCGGTAACAACAAAATAAACACCTGATGTACCTAATGACAACATCGCTTGTCCCGATTTATGTAGACCTACACCAATCGCTCCAGCTGCATTATCGCCACCGCCGGCAACAACCGGTGCTGATTGCATATTCCATTGTTGTGCCAATTCAGGCAATAGATAACCACTAATTTCATTACCCTCTTGCAATTTAGGCATCTGTTGTTCGCTAAGATGACACGCCGATAATAAAGCCTCACTCCATTTACGCGCACCGACATCCAACCACATCGTGCCTGCCGCATCAGACAGATCACTCACATATTCACCAGTCAGTAAAAAGCGTAAATAATCTTTTGGTAACAATACTTTAGCAATCTTATTGAAGACTTCCGGTTCGTTTTTTTCAATCCATTTTAATTTAGGTGCAGTAAATCCCGGCATCATCAAATTTCCGGTAATTTGACGAGAATTCGGTACAGCTTGTTCCAATTCCTGACATTCTGCAAAACTACGCCCATCATTCCATAAAATCGCCGGATATAATACCTGATTATGCTGATCCAACATTACTGCGCCGTGCATTTGTCCGGTTAATCCGATAGCCTTGATAACAGAAAGATCTTGCTGTTGTGATAATTGTGTTAAACACTGTTGCAACGCCTGCCACCAATCTTCCGGATCCTGTTCTGACCATAGTGGCTGACGGCGAGTTACAGTTAATGCGGCTGAAGTGGTCGCAATAATTTGTTGCTGTTCATTCAGTAATACTATTTTGATACCAGATGTCCCTAAATCAATGCCGAGATACATAATCGCCTCCTAATACCGTTTTTATTTAACTAAAAAAATTAAGGGTACGATAAAAAGTACCCTTAATTCCTAATCTATTTATAAATATATGAATTTACAATATTTTCTAACATTTCTTGACGACCTGAAACTGGTTTTGGTGCAATTTCATTGTTCATTATGTATCCAGCAAGATCTGCTAATGAAAGTTTACCTTTAAGAATATCCTGACCGAATTGAGTATTCCATCCGGCATAACGTTCATCTTTTAATACTTGTAAACGATCATTTTCAATCATATCCGCTGCAATCAATAGTGAATGAGCCAACACATCAATTCCACCAATATGTGCGTGCATTAAATCATAACGATCAATACTTTGGCGTCGAATCTTCGCATCAAAGTTAAAACCACCAGTGCCTAATCCACCCGCCTTCAAAATTTCATAAATCACTAATGCATTTTCTTCAACACTGTTCGGGAATTGATCAGTATCCCAGCCTAATTGTGCATCACCTCTATTTGCATCAATTGAACCTAAAATACCTAAAGCAGCTGCAGTTGCCACTTCGTGTTGGAAAGTATGCCCAGCTAAAGTTGCGTGATTTGCTTCAATGTTCACTTTAATTTCATTTTCTAAACCAAATTGTTTTAAGAAGCCGTAGACTGTCGCCACATCATAATCATATTGATGTTTTGTCGGTTCTTGTGGTTTAGGTTCAATTAATAATGTACCTTTAAAACCGAGTTTATGTTTATTTTCCACCACAAGTTGCATAAAGCGCCCTAATTGTTCACGTTCACGTTTCAAATCAGTATTAAGAAGTGTTTCATACCCTTCACGACCACCCCACAACACATAATTTTCACCACCTAATTTCTGTGTCGCTTTCATCGCATTGAAAACTTGTGCTGCCGCACAAGCAAACACTTCCGGATTAGGATTGCTGGCTGCACCAGACATATAACGTTTATTAGTAAAACAATTTGCCGTGCCCCAAAGCAACTTAATACCAGTTTCTTCCTGTTTTTGAGCCAACAAATCAACGATTGTAGAAAAATTATACACATATTCTTTAAATGAATTGCCTTCCGGTGCAATATCCACATCGTGGAAACAGTAATAAGACACACCTAATTTTTTGATAAATTCAAATGCAATATTTGCTTTTTCTTTTGCCGCTTCCAATTCTGTCGGATTTTTTTGCCACGGACGATCCAATGAAGCAGTACCAAACATATCAGTACCGTTCCAACAGAAAGTATGCCAATAACAAACTGCCAAACGAAGATGTTCTGCCATTGTCTTGCCTAAAACAACACGATTTGCATCATAAAAACGATAAGCGAACGGATTAGTTGATTGTGTACCTTCATATTTTACTTGGTCAATTTGATCGAAATATGTTGTCATTTTTTATTCTCCTTGCTGGGTTAATTAAATTAATGAGCAAAGAGTAAAACCGAAAAATATCTCCTTCAATTACGTTATTTCTTTTTGCTATTTAGATAATTGTTTTTTGTGATAAAGCTCACATTCTTGTTTTACCTCACAATTTTTCAATATTGTGAGAGTTATCACAGAAACGAAAAAACGTAATCGAAAAACAAAATTTATAAATTGTTCTACCTACTGAAATTAGCAATAGTAATAACCGTTGTATTCCTAATCCTTTTAAATTACGAGGTGAATCATATGAAATTGAAAAAAACTTTATTATCCGTTGCACTTATTTTGGGTTGTATGAGTGGAATATCAAATGCTAAAGATTTAACTATTGGAATGTCTATTGATGATTTACGTTTAGAACGCTGGCAAAAAGACAGTTCGATCTTCAGCAAGAAAGCAGAAGAATTAGGTGCAAAAGTATTTGTACAATCCGCAAATGGTGATGATGCAGTTCAAATTTCGCAAATCGAAAATATGATTAATAGAAATGTCGATGTATTAGTCATTATTCCTCATAACGGTGATGTATTAAGTAACGTTATTGAAGAAGCCTCACGTTCAGGAATTAAAGTTCTTGCTTATGATCGTTTAATAAATAATGCCAATATTGATTTTTATGTTTCATTTGATAATGAAAAAGTGGGGGAATTACAGGCATCAAGTTTGGTGGAATTAAAACCTAGCGGAAATTATTTTTTAATGGGTGGCTCACCTGTTGATAATAATGCAAAACTCTTCCGAAAAGGTCAAATGAAGATTATTCAACCTTTAGTAGATAAGGGTGATATTAAAATTGTCGGAGATCAATGGGTTGATTCTTGGCTTCCTGAAAAAGCATTACAAATTATGGAAAATGCTTTAACTGCCAATAACAACAAAATTGATGCCGTTGTTGCTTCCAATGATGCAACTGCCGGTGGTGCAGTACAAGCGTTACAAGCACAAGGTTTAGCTGGGAAAGTAGTGATTTCTGGACAAGACGCAGACCTTGCTGGGATTAAACGTATTGTTGCTGGCACACAAACTATGACTGTTTATAAACCAATTAGTAAATTGGCAAATACAGCTGCTGAAATTGCCGTTAAATTAGGAAAAAATGAAAAAATCGAAAGCAATGCAGTATTAAATAATGGTCTTAAAGATGTACCTTCATATTTATTAACGCCTATTGTTGTAACTAAAGATAATATTGATGAAACTGTTATTAAAGATGGTTTTCACACTAAAGAAAGTGTTTATAAGTAATTATTTTTGAGGGAGTTTTCTCCCTCATTTTATTTTAAGGTGGTTTCTATGGACATATTATTAGAAATGAAAGGAATAGTGAAAAAATTCGGCGATGTTAAGGCGCTGGATAATATCTCTATTTCTGTTTCTCCCGGAGAAATACTTTCTCTTTGTGGAGAAAATGGTTCCGGAAAATCAACACTAATGAAGGTTCTTTGTGGTATTTATCCTTATGGCGATTACGAAGGAGATATTTATTTTTCTGGTGAATTGCTAAAGTCAAAAAATATTAAAGATACAGAGAGTAGAGGTATTGCAATCATTCACCAAGAGCTTGCTTTAGTAAAAAATATGACCATTATGGATAATATTTTTCTTGGTAATGAAATTACTAAATATGGTATTGCTGATGAAAATGAAATGTACCTTCGCTGCCAAAAAATGTTATCTCAAGTACAATTAAATGTTGATCCCTATACTGTAGTGAATGAGTTAGGTTTAGGCGAGCAACAATTAGTTGAAATAGCAAAAGCACTAAATAAAAATGTACGTTTATTAATTTTAGATGAGCCAACAGCTTCCCTCACTGAAAAAGAAACTGATATTCTGCTTGATCTTATTCGTAATTTAAAAGCGCATAATATCGCTTGTATTTATATTTCCCATAAATTGAATGAAGTAAAAGCAATTTCCGATAAAATTTGTGTTATTCGTGACGGTACACATATCGGTACTCGTTCAGCAAAAGAGATGAGTGAAGACGATATTATTACAATGATGGTTGGTCGTGAGATTACTTCGTTATATCCGCACGAAAATCACGATATTGGTGAAGAAATTCTATCAGTAAACAATCTGACTGCTTGGCATCACGTCAATACTCATATTAAACGTGTAGATAATGTCAGTTTCCAATTACACAAAGGTGAAATTCTTGGTATTGCCGGTTTAGTCGGTTCAGGCAGAACTGAAATCGTTCAATGCATTTTCGGTGCATATCCCGGTAAATTCCAAGGTGAATTTAAACTTAACGGTGAAACTGTAAAACATAATAGCTGCGCCGATGCGATTAAAAACAGCATTTTTATGGTGCCGGAAGATCGCAAGCGCCACGGAATTATCCCAATTATGGGAGTGAATAAAAATATCACCTTATCTGCCCTAGCAAAATATTGTCACGCCAACGTGATTAATGAAGCGTTGGAAGAAACCATCATTCAACAATCTATTCAGGAATTAAAAGTAAAAACACCTAGTCCCGACCTTGCAATTGCCCGTTTAAGCGGCGGTAACCAACAAAAAGCAATTTTAGCCAAAGCATTGTTACTTAATCCTAAAATTCTGATTCTCGATGAACCGACTCGTGGTATTGATGTTGGTGCAAAATATGAAATTTATAAATTAATCAATGAATTAGCTAAGAAAGGTGTTGCTATTATCGTCATTTCATCTGAATTACCGGAAGTGTTGGGTATCAGTGATCGTGTTTTAGTAATGCATCACGGAAAATTAAAAGGCAATTTAATTAATCATCAACTTACGCAAGAAAAAGTAATGGAAACCGCACTCAAGGAGTAGTCTATGAAAAACCTAAAATCCATTAATTTACAAGTGTATATTATGCTAATTGCGATTATCGTAATTATGCTGTTTTTCTCTTTTGCAACTGATGGTGCTTACCTTAGTGCAAGAAATATTTCTAATCTATTACGCCAAACCTCAATCACCGGTATTCTCGCAATTGGGATGCTTTTTGTCATTATTGCGGCTGAAATCGACCTTTCTGTCGGTTCACTGATGGGATTACTCGGAGGTTTTGCGGCTATTACTAACGTCTGGTGGGGCTGGCCTTTGCCTACAACCATTTTAGCTACATTGATTTTAGGTTTAATCTTCGGTGTTTGGAACGGTTATTGGGTTGCATATCAACGCGTACCTTCATTCATTGTTACCCTTGCTGGATTACTCGCTTTCCGTGGAATTTTAGTCGGGATGACTAACGGCTCCACAGTCTCTCCAACCAGCCAATCAATGAATTTGATCGGTCAAGCTTATATTCCAGATATTTTCGGCTTAACCATCGGTGGTTTAGCAGTATTGGCTTTCATTTTATGGAACAGTCGTCAACGCCACGCTCGACAAAAACTACAGCTTCCAGTGCCAGCATTATCAAAAGATATTCTCACTTATGCTGCACTTGCCGTTTTATTACTAGGTTCAATTTACTTGTTGAATGACTATCGTGGTATTCCATTCCCAGTATTGTTATTGGCGATTCTTGCCGTTATTGGCTACTTTATTTCCAAAAAAACTGCTTTCGGACGCTATATTTACGCGATTGGCGGTAATATTGATGCTGCCAGATTGTCCGGTATCAAAGTAGAAAAAATTAAACTTGCTATCTTTGCAATTAACGGTTTGATGGTTGCGATTGCTGGCTTAATTTTAAGTGCCAGATTAGGTGCCGGCTCGCCATCGGCAGGACAAAATGCGGAATTGGATGCGATAGCCGCTTGTGTTATTGGCGGTGCCAGCCTTGCCGGCGGTGTCGGTAGCATTTTCGGAGTGATTATAGGGGCTTTAATTATCGCTGCATTGGATAATGGTATGAGTATGTTAGACGTTCCAACTTTCTGGCAATATATTGTAAAAGGCGGTATTTTATTACTCGCCGTTTGGGTAGACTCTATCAGCAAGAAAAAAGAGTAATCTTAGCAATAAAAAAATGCGTTGGGTAAATCTCCCAACGCATTTTTATTTGTTATTTGCTTGTTTTTTCTTCTGGAAGAATTAAATTTAAAATTAATGCCAATAATGATCCTACAGTAATGCCTGAACCAAAAATTTCTTTAAAAAATGCTGGTAATTTATCAAGAATTTCCGGTCTGGTGGTAACAGCAAGCCCACAACCGATAGAAATAGCAATAATTAAACCGTTACGCTTTGTTCTTTCCACTTTATCCAACATTTGAATACCAGCAGCAATGATCATCGCAAACATCATCAATCCTGCTCCACCAAGCACAGGTAGTGGAATTGATACAATTAATGCACCGAAGACAGGGAATAATCCGGCTAACACCAGCAATCCGCCGGTCATCGCTACGACATAACGGCTTGCCACACCAGTGAGGGAAATAACACCAATATTTTGTGAGAAAGAGGAAAACGGCGTTGTCGACATAATTGCAGCTAAGGCTGAACCTACCCCATCACAAAGTACACCACGACGTAAATGATCACCGGTAATTTCAGTTTTTGTCGCATTACCTAAAGCTAAAAAATTACCGCTTGACTCTACAATCGTCACCAGATAAGCAATGCTCATCCCGATAATGCCGGAAATTGGAAATGCCAAACCGAAATGTAATGGCTGAGGTAAAGCAAAAATCTGTGCCTGTTTAACGCCATCAAAATTTACCCAACCTAATGCCAACGCTACGCAATATCCGGCAAGCATTCCGATAACAATGGCGGCTGCAGAAAAAATACCTTTTCCCCATTGAACTAAAATTACTACTAATGCCAACACAAAGAATGCCATAGTTAAATTTTCCGGAGTGGCATATTGTGGTTCACCGCGTTGACCACCCGCAAACCAATCCACCGCTACTGGAATTAAACTTAATCCAATCATTGTGACCACAGTGCCAGTCACAACAGGTGGAAATAATTTCCGGATAGAAGGCATAAAGAAACTGCCGATAATCATTACTAAAGAACCAACCAGCGATGCACCTAATATTCCGGCAACGCCATCTTCACTAAAGCCAATCGCTAATGCCGCCGCCACAAAAGTAAAGCTGGTTCCCATTACACTCGGTAAACGAATGCCAATAGGCCCAACACCTAAACATTGAATAATGGTAACAACACCGGAAATCAGCAACGCCGCATTTACCAATACAATCGTGTCTGCTGTCGGTAACTGCAGCACATTTCCAATCACCAACGGTACTGCGATAATACCACCCAATGCGGCTAATAGATGTTGTGCCGCTAACAATAAACCTAAACCGAAAGGCGGTTTATCTTCCACGTTAAAAAGGAGTTGATTGTTCATAGTTCCTCAACAGTAATATAAAAAATGGTTGGGAATTATAGACTTGTCCCACTTGATAAGCAAACGTTTGCGTAAATTTAATAAAAATAGGTTACTGCGATAGTTTTTAATCTGTATATAATAATCACCTTTAAAGCCATCAAGGAGCAATCATTATGCAACAAAAATTAATCGCTTATAAAACAATGCCTGTTTGGACAGCAAAAACTTTACCGGCAATGTTTCAAGAAAAACACAATACAAAAGTCGGCACTTGGGGACAACTTCGTGTATTGAAAGGAAAACTTAAATTCTATGAACTTACTGAAGAAGGCGAAGTCATTAAAGAACACCTTTTTACAGCAGAAAGCGACATTCCTTTAGTCGAGCCTCAAGCTTGGCATCGTGTTGAAGCCGTTTCTGAAGATCTCGAATGCCAGCTCTCTTTCCTTTGCCGCCCTGCTGATTATTTCAGTAAAAAATATAATATGACAGCTACACATTCTGAAGTGAAAGCTGCCAGCGAAATGCTCTCTCCTTGTAAAGTCTTGGATTTAGGTTGCGGACAGGGGCGTAACAGCCTTTATTTAAGTTTATTGGGTTATGACGTAACCTCTTGGGATCATAATCCGAACAGCCTACAATTTTTGGCAGAAACAGCACAAAAAGAGCAATTAAATATTAAATCTGCACTTTATGATATTAATTCAGCCAACATTCAGGAAAATTATGACTTTATCATTTCCACTGTTGTTTTTATGTTTCTCAATGCACAGGCTGTACCTAATATTATTACAAATATGCAGCAACATACTAATATCGGTGGTTATAATCTTATCGTTGCCGCAATGGATACTGCTGATGCACCTTGCCCAATGCCATTCTCCTTCACATTCAAAGAAGGTGAGTTACGCCGTTATTATCAAAGCTGGGAGTTAGTAAAATATCGAGAAGAGATGGGTGAACTACACAAAACTGATGCCAACGGCAACCGTATTAAAATGAAATTTGTCACAATGTTGGCAAAGAAAACTGCTTAATTCTACTTTGGAATTTTCACATTTTGCCAAGCGTGCTAGACTAAATAAAATTTTAAGGAGACACTATGCGCGTTTGGCAAAAATCTATTCTAAAAAACATTCTTTTTATTAGCAGTATTATTTCCTCTTTTTCTCTGTTTGCTGCTTCCGAACAACTACAACAATTATCAAAAAGTGAGTTTAAACAGACGTTCAATGTACAAAATGGTACAGTGATTCGCCAACAATATCAGGATATTATGCAGCTTCTCAGCGGGGAAGTGAGTGAAACCACGATTACTTTCGTTCGCCAAATGCTGCCTACTATTGCACAATATCCGCTTGCACCTTATGTTGATTATCGTCTATTCAATAAACAGTCATTGATTACACCGCAACAATTAAAACTGTTTATCCAACAAAATCCCAACTTTCTATTAAATGATAATTTAATAGATCTTTTTTATAAAAAAGCATTTCAGCAGCAAGCTTGGCAACTTTTATTGGATAACAAAACATCATTTCCTGCTAAAACAACGTCTCAACAATGCATTCAATTATTAGCTACACAAAAAACGAGCAACATATCAAAAGAACTTGATCTTCTTTGGCAAGATACGGAAAAACTTTGGTTAAGTGGGGACAGTCTGCCCGTGCAATGCGATCCGCTTTTTCAACTTTGGCAACAGTCAGGAAAGCTATCGGACCAACTTATCTTACAGCGTGCCGAATTGGCGTTGAAATCACAAAATAAAAATCTTATTCGTTATTTACAACAATTAACAGCTAATCTTGATTTACAAAAACAGTTACAGCAATGGGCAGATCTGCTTAGTAATCCGCAACAATTAATCGCTATCCAGTCCAATCTAACCCAATCCGCAACCAATAAACAATTACTGTTAGCTCTCTATCCTCGCTATTTAAGATTTTTCACCGAACAAAATCTGAATCTGACGCAAATACAACAACAAATTGAGGATTTGCAGAAAAACTGGCAGCTTACCGCGCAAGAGCTTAATTTACTTTATAAAGCGGTTTTACAACGCTTTTTTGATAATAAACAGCCTGAATGGCAACAGTGGCGCGATCAAAAATTAATGCAATTAAAAGATAATAGCTTAATTGAACGCCGTATCAGACTGGCAATTCGTCAACAACAGCCATTACAAAATTGGTTGGATCAATTATCTCCTGACAAAATAAATCAAGATGAATGGCAATATTGGATTGCTTGGCAGTTACAAAAAAATGATAAACAGCAAGAAGCAGAAAAAATTTTACAAAATCTAAGTCGGAAACGTGGTTTTTATGCTTTATTGTCGGCACAAACATTGAATATTGCTTATCAACCAGCAATAAAGGATCTTCTTCACCCCATTAATTTTGATGCTTTATGGCAAAATCAAGAAATTGCAACAATTTTATCTCGCATAATTGAGTTAAGAAATCTCCAATATTTAGATGACGCTTACAGTGAATGGCAATTTTTACTTAAATTTATAACTACAGAACAACAATTATTATTAGCAGAATACGCCTTACAGCAACAATGGTATGATCTCGCTGTTGCCGCTACCATCAAAGCAAAAGCATGGGATTATTTACGATTACGCTTACCATTGGCTTATCTTGACTGGTTTAATATCAATGTGGCCGATAAAACGATCAACAATAGTTTTGCAATGGCTATTGCACGACAAGAAAGTGCTTGGCGACCGAATGTGCGATCAGCTGCCAACGCAATTGGTTTAATGCAATTACTGCCTAGCACCGCCAAAGCTACTGCTCAACAGGCAAATTATAGCATTCAACGTGCTAATAATTTAACCGATCCATTAGGAAATATTCTTTTAGGTACAGCACATTTGCAACAACTTGCCCAAAAATACGGCAATAACCGTTTATTAATTGCTGCCGCCTATAATGCCGGTGCTAATCGCGTTGATCGTTGGCTAAACGAAAATGGAGGTAAGCTTTCAATGGCAGAATTTGTTGCCTCAATCCCTTTTTATGAAACCAGAAATTATGTCCAAAATGTTGTAAGTTATGACTATTACTACCAACTACTTCTAAAACAGGAGCTAAAAAAATTCAGCAAAACTGAAACTGATCGATTATACTAATCATACTAGTTTAATAGTAAATGAAAGGAGTAAGTTATGTATATCAGTCGTGATCTCGAACGATGGCAAGAATTAATCACCTTTTTACGACAAGGATTCGCCTCAGGGAAAGAGCAGGAAGTGCTGATGATGTTATTAACCCCTGATGAAAGAGATTCACTCGGATTACGCCTACAAATTGTTAAACAGTTATTAGAAAAAAAATCATCACAACGTGAAATTCAACAAAATTTGAACACGAGCGTTGCTACCATTACGCGAGGTTCAAACTTAATTAAGAGTATCGAACCTGATTTTCTACAATGGGTCAAAGCACAATTAGATGTTCAAAATTAAGTTTTGTTTTTCTCAATCCTGCTATCTCCGACTTACTAAGTTAGTGCTTAGTATTATTGTATTTTTTGTCTGTTGCATTCTGATATTTCGTGTTGTTCCAATTCCTTTTTCATCTTATATGTTGCAAAAAACTGTGCAAAACAGCTTTAATAGCCATTATCACACTCGTCATCAATGGGTAAGTCTTGATGAAATTTCACCTTCAATGCAACTTGCCGTTATTGCTGCCGAAGATCAAAAATTCCCTAAACATTGGGGCTTTGATCTTGATGCTATTGAAAAAGCAATAAAACGTAACCAATCTTCAAAAAGAACTTTCGGTGCTTCTACAATCTCACAACAAACAGCAAAAAATTTATTTCTATGGTCGGATCGAAGCTGGATCAGAAAAGGCTTAGAAATACCGATAACTCTCAGCTTAGAGTTATTTTGGTCAAAAAAACGAATTCTGGAGGTTTATCTCAATATTGTAGAATTTGGTGAAGGTATTTTCGGCGTAGAAGCGGCAAGCCGTTTTTATTTTAATAAAAGCGCCGCTAAACTGACCCCTTCACAAGCGGCATTACTTGCAGCAGTCTTACCTAATCCATTGATTTATAAAGCTAATAAACCATCAAGTTATGTCCAATCCCGCCAACGCTGGATCTTGAGACAAATGCAACAGTTAAGCACTACTTACCTTAAGCAACTTAACTGAAAACATTAGACAAAAATATTCGGTAACCAATTAGATACAAATAAAAATAGGGCCTTTGATAAGCCCTATTTCCCTTCCTTTTATGGTATTTCAATGAAAATTATGCATTTTCTGATGGATCTACTGTTTCAGAAGAAGTATTAGCTTTATCCTCTTTTGGCGTTTCATCTACTTTCTCTTCTGGTTTAGTTTTTTCCACCCAACCTGACGGTGGTGTTACTTCCTGACGTTCCATTAATTGCTTAATTTGTGGTTCATCAATTGTTTCATATTTAACTAATGCATCTTTCATAGCGTGAAGAATATCCATATTATCTATCAAGAGCTGTCTTGCACGTTGATAATTACGAGAAACAATATTATGTACTTCTTCATCAATAGTGTGTGCTGTTGCATCCGACATATGTTTCGCTTTCGCCATTGAACGCCCTAAGAATACTTCACCTTCATCTTCAGAATATAAAATTGGGCCTAATTTATCTGAAAATCCCCATTGGGTAACCATATTCCTAGCAATATTCGTTGCCACCTTAATATCATTTGAAGCACCGGTTGATATATTTTCCTCACCATAAATCAACTCTTCAGCAATACGTCCTGCATATAAAGTCGAAAGTTTACTTTCCAACTGTTTCTGACTAATGCTAATTTGATCACCTTCAGGCAAGAAGAATGTCACCCCTAATGCACGGCCTCTCGGAATAATAGTTACTTTATGAACAGGATCGTGTTCAGGAACTAAATAACCGACAATAGCATGACCTGCTTCGTGATAAGCGGTAGATTCCTTCTGTTTATCCGTCATCATCATTGTTCGACGTTCCGGCCCCATATTAATTTTGTCTTTTGCCTTTTCAAATTCCAACATTGTTACTAAACGTTTATTTGTACGTGCCGCAAATAACGCTGCTTCATTAACCAAGTTTGCTAAATCAGCACCAGAATATCCTGGTGTGCCACGAGCAATAGTCATAGGATCAACATCATTCGCTACTGGAATTTTACGCATATGAACTTTTAATATCTGCTCACGTCCACGCACATCCGGCAAACCAACAACCACTTGGCGGTCAAAACGTCCAGGACGTGTTAATGCTGGGTCAAGCACATCCGGACGGTTAGTTGCCGCAATAACAATCACTCCTTCGTTACCTTCAAATCCATCCATTTCAACTAGCATTTGGTTCAAAGTTTGCTCACGTTCATCGTGTCCACCACCTAAACCAGCACCACGCTGACGACCTACCGCATCAATTTCATCAATAAAAATAAGACAAGGTGCATTTTTCTTCGCTTGTTCAAACATATCACGCACGCGCGATGCACCCACCCCAACAAACATTTCAACGAAATCTGAACCGGAAATGGTAAAGAACGGCACTTTAGCTTCACCAGCAATCGCTTTTGCCAATAAAGTTTTACCTGTACCCGGAGGCCCTACCATTAAAATACCTTTCGGAATCTTACCACCCAATTTTTGGAATTTACTCGGATCACGTAAGAAATCAACAATCTCGCCCACTTCTTCTTTCGCTTCATCACAACCTGCAACATCGGCAAACGTTGTTTTGATCTGTTCCTGCGTCATCATTCTAGCTCGGCTTTTACCAAATTTCAGCGCACCGCCGCCACCGCCTTGCATTTGACGCATAAAGAAAATCCATACTCCGACAAGAAGTAACATCGGGAACCAAGAAATCAAGATTTGTGCCAATAAACCACGTTTTTCAGGTGCGGTACCGGACACTTTAATATCTTTCTTCAATAAATCATCAAGTACTTTATCATCATACAATGGCATTACCGTTTGGTAGGTATCGCCATTTTTCTTGGTCACGGTAATTTCATTGCCATCAAAACGCGTTTCTGAAATTTGGTTGTTACCAATATCGGTAATAAAAGTAGAATAATCAACACCATCTCTAGTATTGCCGGAAAAGCCTTGGAATAGCGTCATCAGCACAATTGCCACAACACTCCAAAGCATAATATTTTTAAGCATATTATTATTTTTCAAGGTAAATCCCCGTTATTTGTGTGTTTAAAAAAACATTATCGTGTGGTTAAAGTTTATAACCCATTGCAACAATATAAACCTCTCGAGAACGATCTCTCGATGCTTCCGGTTTACGCACTTTCACTATCCTAAATAATGAACGAATTTCTCGTAGATATTCATCAAAACCTTCTCCTTGAAACACTTTCACCACAAAACTACCTTGTGAAGCAAGAACCTGCTTACACATATCTAAAGCTAACTCAACAAGATACATCGCACGAGGAATATCAACCGAAGGCATTCCACTAAAATTAGGTGCCATATCCGACATCACTACGTCCACCTTGTCATCACCAATTTTTTCCAACAATGTATTTAATACTTTTTCTTCACGGAAATCCCCTTGTAAGAAATCAACACCAACAATAGGGTCCATATCTAGAATATCACAAGCAATTACTCTACCTTTTTCACCGATTTGTGTAACAACATACTGTGACCAACCACCCGGTGCAGCGCCAAGATCAACAACAGTCATATTCGGTTTAAACAGCTTATCCGTTTTTTGAATTTCATCTAACTTGAAATAAGCTCTGGAACGCAATTTTTGCTTGTGAGCCTGCTGAACAAATTTATCTTTGAAATGTTCGTTAAGCCAACGTGTAGAACTTGCCGAACGTTTTTTTTTACCCATAATGCTAATATCTGAAAATCAATTGAATTAATACTCTAAAAATACTCGTTACTATATGATGATTAACTCCTAAATTTCAAGGCAAACAAGCATAAATTCAGCGAATACTGTAATAGGCTACACAATTATAGACAATTCTAATGAAATTGCCGCTTTATTTATCTTCATTATGCTAATTTCTTTCTATTTCATTCATAAACGTTTAAAATGTAGCACTTTTAATTTACTGAAAAGGGATACTTATGACATTAACATTATCTACAAAACAAAAACAGTATCTGAAAGGTTTGGCTCATCATCTTAACCCTGTAGTTATGCTCGGTGGAAACGGGCTTACAGAAGGTGTCATCGCTGAAATTGATAATGCACTGAATCACCACGAGCTAATCAAAGTAAAAATTTCTGGTGTTGACAGAGAAGATAAAGAACTAGTAGTCGCTGCAATAGAACGTGAAACCGGTGCTTATACGGTACAACGTATCGGACATATTTTAGTACTTTATCGCCCTAGTGACGAACCAACTATCATTTTTCCTAAAAAATAAAAAAAGAGTAGCTTAATCACTTAAGCTACTCAGACTGTAAACACTTCTATTTTTCTTTTATGCTGTTGGCATCTCATTCCAAGTTGCAAATTCATTCACCTCATAACGATAACTTTGATGGGGTTCTTTTACCTTTTTACCAATAGCAATTAACAATACATCTTCATACCGTTCAGGAATAGAAAATGTAGAACGAAGCTCTTTTGAGTCATAACCAATCATTGGACTCGTATTCCAGCCTTTTTCTTCAGCTGCTAACATAAAACTCATTGCAAAAAGTCCTATATCTAAACTCAGGAAATTCATTATCTTTTGCTGCTCCAATTCCTGATAAAAACCCAAAGTTATTCCAATCATTTGTTGCTTCAGACTTTCTGGTAAAAAACCTTTCTGAACCAAGGTTTCATTCATTTTTTCAACTAATAGTTGTTTGATTGCTTCACGCCAAAATCATCAACACTGCAGAAGCATTCAATACTTGCTTCTGATTAAATACAATAGGAAATAATTTCTCTTTTGCTGGCTGTTCAGTTAAAACAACAACACGCCACGGTTGAGTGTTAAACGCACTTGGTGCTTTACCCGCCAAAGCAAGCAGTTCTACCAACTCTTCTTGACTAATTTTCACATTAGGATCTAAACAACGGTTAGCGTGACGATTTAATAAAGATGATTCTACACTCATATATATTCCTTAAAATAATATAATCTCTATTCAGTTCTACATTTTTATAACTGTAAGATTAAGTTCTCATTTGAATTAATACTGATTCAGTAAAGAAGCCATTACAATATTTTGTAATGGCTTCAAGAGTATTGAAATATTGCTACAGCAATAATTTCTTATTTTAAATAGCTAGCTAACAATTCTGCTTTATCCGTACATTCCCAAGGGAATTGTTCACGTCCAAAGTGACCATATGCAGCAGTCTGGCGATAAATTGGCTGAATAAGATCTAACATTTTGATTAAACCATACGGACGTAAATCAAAATGTTCACGTACCGCATCAACCAATACTTCATTATCAACTTTTCCTGTTCCGAAGGTATCAATCATAATTGATGTCGGTTCAGCCACACCTATAGCATAAGATAATTGAATTTCGCAACGATCCGCCAATCCAGCAGCTACAATATTTTTAGCAACATAACGTGCTGCATATGCCGCTGAACGGTCAACTTTTGAAGGATCTTTGCCAGAAAATGCACCACCGCCGTGACGCGCTGCACCACCATAAGTATCGACAATAATTTTACGTCCGGTTAATCCACAATCTCCCATAGGCCCACCAATCACAAAGCGACCAGTTGGATTAATAAAGTATTTGGTATTTGCTGACAACCATTGCTCAGGTAATACTGGTTTAATAATTTCTTCCATAATACCTTCACGTAAATCCTTATCTGAAACAGACTCTGCGTGTTGGCTTGAAAGCACTACGGTATCAATTCCTTGAATTTTGCCATTTTCATAAATAAAGGTAATTTGACTTTTTGCATCAGGACGTAGCCAAGGCAACACACCACTTCGACGCACTTTGGACTGTTGCTCCATTAAACGGTGGGCATAAGTAATTGGAGCAGGCATTAGAACTTCTGTTTCATTAGTAGCATAACCAAACATTATCCCTTGGTCACCAGCACCTTGTTCTAACGGATTTTCCCTATCAACACCTTGATTAATATCAGATGACTGTTTACCGATCCCATTCAATACAGCACAAGAATGACCATCAAATCCCATTTCTGAAGAAGTGTAACCAATATCACAAATTACTTGACGTGCAAGATGCTCAATATCCACCCATGCTGATGTTGTAATTTCACCACCAATTAAAGCCATACCTGTTTTAACATAAGTTTCACAAGCTACTCGTGCTTTTGGATCTTGTTCTAAAATTGCATCTAAAACAGCATCTGAAATCTGATCTGCGATTTTATCTGGATGTCCTTCAGAAACAGATTCAGAAGTGAATAAATATTTTGACATGAAAATTCCTTATCAATAACTACCAATATTAAAAATAAAAAAGAAAAAAGAAAA
Source organism: Gallibacterium sp. ZY190522 (assembly GCF_054166015.1). Classification (NCBI taxonomy): domain Bacteria; kingdom Pseudomonadati; phylum Pseudomonadota; class Gammaproteobacteria; order Pasteurellales; family Pasteurellaceae; genus Gallibacterium; species Gallibacterium sp. ZY190522. The sequence continues at coordinate 280,393 of NZ_CM135118.1, read as the reverse complement.
AATAGATGTTTTTACTTCTAGACGGCTATAATACGCTTTAATTGTTATTTGACAAGTAATTTTTTATTTTTCTTAAAAATAAAGCTTGATAAGTTATTTAACATTTACTGCTATTGTTTATAGTGAGATTAAACAACCAAATCTGATATATTCAGATTTTCCATATGAACTGTGCTGATTAGACAAAAACATCTTACTTTAATACCATAGATGTCTATTGATATAGGTCTAACTTAAAAAGTTTATTTCCTCCGTTTGTCTCACCTTTCTCAAAGCAAGCACTTTAATGTAAAACAACATAAAAAAAACGCTAACCTCTCGGTTAGCGTTCCTTCCTTTAATTTATAACCTGGCAGTGACCTACTCTCACATGGGGAATCCCCACACTACCATCGGCATGACAACATTTCACTTCTGAGTTCGGCATGGGGTCAGGTGGTGCTATTGCATTCTCGCCGCCAGGATTATCCTGTCTATACACTGCTTTTTCCTACTTTCTGCTCTTGCTCTTGCTTTCCACAGTGTATCTGCTTATTCTCTATCTTCTCTTTCTTCTTGTTCTTTCTTTAACCTTTCCGGCTTCCTTTTAACTTAACACAAGCTGTCTACTTCCTTCTCTCTTCGCTCTCTTCCCTCGCTCCGCGCTCTTGCCTTTCCTCGCTTCCGCTTCTCCTCAGCCTCCGCTCTCCGCAAAAACCCTTCAGCGTTGTATAGTTAAGCCCCTCGGGCAATTAGTACTGGTTAGCTCAACGGCTCACACCGCTTACACACCCAGCCTATCTACGTCTTAGTCTTAAACAACCCTTACTGACTTTTGTCAGGGAGAACTCATCTCGGGGCAAGTTTCGTGCTTAGATGCTTTCAGCACTTATCTCTTCCGCATTTAGCTACCCAGCAATGCCTCTGGCGAAACAACTGGAACACCAGTGATGCGTTCACTCCGGTCCTCTCGTACTAGGAGCAACCCCCCTCAATTCTCCAACGCCCACGGCAGATAGGGACCGAACTGTCTCACGACGTTCTAAACCCAGCTCGCGTACCACTTTAAATGGCGAACAGCCATACCCTTGGGACCTACTTCAGCCCCAGGATGTGATGAGCCGACATCGAGGTGCCAAACACCGCCGTCGATATGAACTCTTGGGCGGTATCAGCCTGTTATCCCCGGAGTACCTTTTATCCGTTGAGCGATGGCCCTTCCATTCAGAACCACCGGATCACTATGACCTACTTTCGTACCTGCTCGACTTGTCCGTCTCGCAGTTAAGCTGGCTTCTACCATTGCACTAACCTGACGATGTCCGACCGTCATTAGCCAACCTTCGTGCTCCTCCGTTACGCTTTGGGAGGAGACCGCCCCAGTCAAACTACCCACCAGACACTGTCCGAACACTCGTCCCGAGCGCTTCGTTAGAACATCAAACGTTAAAGGGTGGTATTTCAACAACGACTCCACGATAACTGGCGTTACCGCTTCGCAGTCTCCCACCTATCCTACACATTAAAATTCAAGGTTCAGTGTCAAGCTATAGTAAAGGTTCACGGGGTCTTTCCGTCTAGCCGCGGGTACACCGCATCTTCACGGCGATTTCAATTTCACTGAGTCTCGGGTGGAGACAGCCTGGCCATCATTATGCCATTCGTGCAGGTCGGAACTTACCCGACAAGGAATTTCGCTACCTTAGGACCGTTATAGTTACGGCCGCCGTTTACTGGGGCTTCGATCAGGTGCTTCTCTTTCGATGACACCATCAATTAACCTTCCAGCACCGGGCAGGCATCACACCCTATACGTCCACTTTCGTGTTTGCAGAGTGCTGTGTTTTTATTAAACAGTTGCAGCCAGCTCGTCGCTTCGACTGGTTCATGCTCCATCCGCTTCGGACTTCACACTACGCCAGCGCACCTTCTCCCGAAGTTACGGTGCTATTTTGCCTAGTTCCTTCACCCGAGTTCTCTCAAGCGCCTTAGTATTCTCTACCTGACCACCTGTGTCGGTTTCCAGTACGGTTTAGATAAACCTTTCGCTTAGTGGCTTTTCCTGGAAGTTGGGTATCAGTTACTTCAGCACCTTGGTGCCTCGTCATCATCTCTCAGTGTTAATGGTGAGCCGGATTTGCCTAACTCACCCACCTACTAACTTAAACGTACTCTTCCATCCGTACGCTAACCTAACCTGCTCCGTCCCCACATCGCAGTTTATCCAAGTATGGGAATATTAACCCATTTCCCATCGACTACGCTTCTCAGCCTCGCCTTAGGGGCCGACTCACCCTGCCCCGATTAACGTTGGACAGGAAACCTTGGTCTTCCGGCGAGCGGGTCTTTCACCCGCTTTATCGTTACTTATGTCAGCATTCGCACTTGTGATACCTCCAGCAGCCCTCTCGAACCACCTTCTTCAGCTTACACAACGCTCCCCTACCCAACAAGATTTCTCTTGATGCCGCAGCTTCGGTGCTATATTTTAGCCCCGTTACATCTTCCGCGCAGACCGACTCGACTAGTGAGCTATTACGCTTTCTTTAAATGGTGGCTGCTTCTAAGCCAACATCCTAGCTGTCTAAGCCTTTCCACTTCGTTTCCCACTTAATATAGACTTTGGGACCTTAGCTGGCGGTCTGGGTTGTTTCCCTCTCCACGACGAACGTTAGCACCCGCCGTGTGTCTCCTATACATTACTCTTCGGTATTCGCAGTTTGCATCGGGTTGGTAATCCGGGATGGACCCCTAGCCGAAACAGTGCTCTACCCCCGAAGGTATTCATATAAGGCTCTACCTAAATAGATTTCGGGGAGAACCAGCTATCTCCCGGTTTGATTGGCCTTTCACCCCCAGCCACAGGTCATCCGCTACTTTTTCAACAGTAGTCGGTTCGGTCCTCCAGTTAGTGTTACCCAACCTTCTTCCTGCCCATGGCTAGATCACCGGGTTTCGGGTCTATATCTTGCAACTAACCGCCCAGTTAAGACTCGGTTTCCCTTCGGCTCCCCTATCCGGTTAACCTCGCTACAAAATATAAGTCGCTGACCCATTATACAAAAGGTACGCAGTCACCCTTTCAGGCTCCCACTGCTTGTACGTACACGGTTTCAGGTTCTTTTTCACTCCCCTCCCGGGGTTCTTTTCGCCTTTCCCTCACGGTACTGGTTCACTATCGGTCAATCAGGAGTATTTAGCCTTGGAGGATGGTCCCCCCTTCTTCAGACAGGATTCCTCGTGTCCCGCCCTACTTCTCGTCAGCTTAGTACCACATCTCTTTTTTCGGATACGGGGCTATCACCCTCTTTTGCTTGCCTTCCCAGACAATTCTCCTAAAACAGTTGCTATCACTCACTGGCTCCTCCGCTTTCGCTCGCCGCTACTCGCAGAATCTCGGTTGATTTCTTTTCCTCGGGGTACTTAGATGTTTCAGTTCTCCCGGTTCGCCTTGTTTACCTATTTTATTCAGTAAACAATGATAGGCTCTTCACCTATCGGGTTTCCCCATTCGGACATCGTGGGATTAACGTTTCTTATCAACTCCCCCACGCTTTTCGCAGATTAGCACGTCCTTCTTCGCCTCTGATTGCCTAGGCATCCACCGTGTACGCTTAGTCACTTAACTATACAACCTCAAGGATTTTTGCGCTTTCTTACGCTACCTCTCAGCTTTAGTTCGCTCTTTTGAGTTCTCTCAGTTTTCAGCTTGTGTCTCGTTTTTAAAGAACAATTTGACTTACGTCATTCGTTATTATTCTCTTATTTACCCTTAATCGTGGCTTTTGAAAATAATGACGAATTACGTCCTTTCGACTTTTCCGACTTGGTGGAGATAAGCGGGATCGAACCGCTGACCTCCTGCGTGCAAAGCAGGCGCTCTCCCAGCTGAGCTATATCCCCTCGTCGTACTTCCCTACGCCCATAAACCTTCGCTCATGGTGGGTCTGAGTGGACTTGAACCACCGACCTCACCCTTATCAGGGGTGCGCTCTAACCACCTGAGCTACAGACCCATCGTAGGTGTGTCTTCTTCCCTATCAAACAATCTGTGTGAACACGCATAGCTAACACTTCAAACCCTTTCTTTTAAGGAGGTGATCCAACCGCAGGTTCCCCTACGGTTACCTTGTTACGACTTCACCCCAGTCATGAATCATACCGTGGTAAACGCCCTCCAATAGGTTAAGCTATCTACTTCTGGTACAACCCACTCCCATGGTGTGACGGGCGGTGTGTACAAGGCCCGGGAACGTATTCACCGCAACATTCTGATTTGCGATTACTAGCGATTCCGACTTCATGGAGTCGAGTTGCAGACTCCAATCCGGACTACGATGCACTTTCTGAGTTTCGCTCCATATCGCTACTTCGCCTCCCTCTGTATGCACCATTGTAGCACGTGTGTAGCCCTACTCGTAAGGGCCATGATGACTTGACGTCATCCCCACCTTCCTCCAGCTTGTCACTGGCAGTCTCCTTTGAGTCCCCGGCTCTACCCGTTGGTAACAAAGAATAAGGGTTGCGCTCGTTGCGGGACTTAACCCAACATTTCACAACACGAGCTGACGACAGCCATGCAGCACCTGTCTCTAAGTTCTCGAAAGCACAGCTCTATCTCTAAAGCCTCCTTAGGATGTCAAGAGTAGGTAAGGTTCTTCGCGTTGCATCGAATTAAACCACATGCTCCACCGCTTGTGCGGGCCCCCGTCAATTCATTTGAGTTTTAACCTTGCGGCCGTACTCCCCAGGCGGTCGATTTATCACGTTTGCTTCGAGAGCCAAGTTTACACCCAACCCCCAAATCGACATCGTTTACAGCGTGGACTACCAGGGTATCTAATCCTGTTTGCTCCCCACGCTTTCGCACATGAGCGTCAGTATCTCCCCAAGGGGCTGCCTTCGCCTTCGGTATTCCTCCACATCTCTACGCATTTCACCGCTACACGTGGAATTCTACCCCTCCCTAGAGTACTCTAGAACGACAGTATGAAATGCTGTTCCCAGGTTAAGCCCGGGGCTTTCACATCTCACTTAACGTCCCGCCTGCGTGCCCTTTACGCCCAGTTATTCCGATTAACGCTCGCACCCTCCGTATTACCGCGGCTGCTGGCACGGAGTTAGCCGGTGCTTCTTCTGTGGCTAACGTCAAATCAATATGCTATTAACATATTAACCTTCCTCACCACCGAAAGAACTTTACAACCCGAAGGCCTTCTTCATTCACGCGGCATGGCTGCGTCAGGGTTCCCCCCATTGCGCAATATTCCCCACTGCTGCCTCCCGTAGGAGTCTGGGCCGTGTCTCAGTCCCAGTGTGGCTGGCCATCCTCTCAGACCAGCTAGAGATCGCAGGCTTGGTGGGCCTTTACCCCACCAACTACCTAATCTCACTTGGGTTCATCCTTTGGCAGGTGACCGTAACCACCCCTTTCATCTCTCGATACTATGCGGTATTAGCCATCGTTTCCAATGGTTATCCCCCTCCATAAGCCAGATCCCCAAGCCTTACTCACCCGTCCGCCACTCGTCATCTAAAATAGCAAGCTATTTTAATGTTACCGTTCGACTTGCATGTGTTAAGCCTGCCGCCAGCGTTCAATCTGAGCCATGATCAAACTCTTCAATTTAATCTTGCTCTCAAATCACTGACTTCATCGTTTTGAATTGATTCTTCAGCATTCAAGATAATTTCTTTTGGACTTAGCTTTTGCCTCGCCCTGAATCTTTTTCAGGTTCTCTTTTTGTTATCTACGAATGCCCACACAGATTGTCTGATAGTTTTTTAAAGAACAAAAAATGGTCGGCGAGATAGGATTTGAACCTACGACCCACTGGTCCCAAACCAGTTGCGCTACCAAACTGCGCTACTCGCCGATTTATATTAATGGGGTGGCTAATGAGACTCGAACTCACGACAACCGGAATCACAATCCGGGGCTCTACCAACTGAGCTATAGCCACCATAGATTTTAGATATTGCGTTTACCTAATCCAACCGAGCTGGCGCGCTCGACAGGATTCGAACCTGAGACCTTTGGCTCCGGAGGCCAACGCTCTATCCAACTGAGCTACGAGCGCTCATCGCGTCGTTGCGGGGCGTATATTAATGACTTTCAGATAGACTGTCTAGCTTTTTTTTTAATTTTTTTTTGTTTGATGATATTTTACTCTTTATTGATATTTTTTAGTCATTTCCTTAATAATAAATGCTCAGAACATTCTTATTTTTATCATTTTAATGAACTAAATCGAACATAACGGCACAAGCAGAAAAGAAAGTTTTCTATTTTTCTAGATGAATAAGGGAAATATTAGATAAGAAAAAGGTGATGTTTTCTGTTTTTCATACTCACATCACCTTAGCTCTTCTATTTTTTACTTACTAAACCTTTCGCTTTTCTCCATCTACGCTGTATTCTTCTGATAAAACGTGTAACTCGCCAAGCTCGAGTAATTGAATAGCCGTATAAAAATATTAATACAATAAATCCGAAAAACATTAGCCATTCATTAATATAGTAAATTTCCCCTAAAATACCAAATCCTGCACACACTGCCGCCATCAATGTAATAACGGCAAATGCTTGTCGAGAAGTTAAACCCGCTCTTACCATTAAATGGTGTACATGCAAACGATCAGGACGGAAAGGGCTTTTCTTTTTCTTTAATCTTCTGATGACCACACAGATCATATCAATCAGAGGAATTGCAATCAGCCAAAGTGCAGTAATTGGTTTAATTGGATGCCCATGTCCTTGTGTACTCAATAACAAAATCCAAATCATAGTAAAACCAATTAGAGTACTTCCCGAGTCTCCCATAAACACTTTATTTTTGATACCAAACACTGACATATTAAATAAAATATAAGGGATTAAGCATAAAATAAGTGCAAAACACCACGCTGCCAAATCCATCTGTCCATCCAATACCAATAAAATACCAATTGCTGCAAATGAAACACTGGATAAGCCACCAAGCAGACCATCTATGCCATCAATCATATTAAAGGCATTCACAATGGCAATAGTTGCAAACACGGTAATTACAACCCCAGCAGTTCCTAACGTGATCTGAAACGGGCCGATAATTTCTCCAAGGTTATTTAACGACAGATCTCCGATATAGATCATCGACAACGCCAAGATTGCCTGAACAATGGCGCGCAAAAAAGGACTTAAATCAAAACGATCATCAAGTACGCCAACAATTAATAATACAGTGACACAACTCAAATAGAGATAAGGCAAACGCATTTCGTTCCATTCGAGGAGATAGTAGCAAGTGTTACTGATGAATAAGGCTATTCCTCCGATAAGAGGAATTAATCCTTGATGACGTTTTCGATAATTCGGTTTATCCACTAACCCAATTTTCACTGCTAATGGACGCATAATAATTAATGCTAGAAATGAGCTTAAGAACGTTAACACAAAACTCAGCCACATATTTTAAAGACCCCTTAACATACGAGTTGTAATGCTGAATGATGGTTGAAAATGGTTGATGAGAATAGCATAAAGTCACTTTTTAATACATTTGTTTTTTTCATTATCTTTTGATTTCAAGTACAATATTGCTCACATTTAACTACAATGAGAAAAACAATGACATCTTCAGTAACTTTATTTGAAAAAGCACAACAATTTATTCCTGGTGGAGTCAATTCGCCTGTTCGTGCATTCAATGGTGTATCAGGTACACCTGTCTTTATCCAACGCGCTCAAGGCGCTTATCTTTATGATAGTGAAGGTAAACAGTATATTGATTATGTTGGTTCTTGGGGACCAATGGTTTTGGGGCATAATCATCCTTCAATCCTTAATGCAGTCATTGAAACAGCTAAAAACGGTTTAAGTTTCGGTGCGCCAACCGAATTAGAAATTGAATTGGCTGAATTAGTGTGCCGCTTAGTACCCTCACTCGAAATGGTTCGTATGGTAAACTCTGGTACTGAAGCAACAATGTCCGCTATTCGCCTAGCCAGAGGCTACACTAAACGGGATAAAATTATCAAATTTGAAGGATGCTATCACGGACACGCAGATTCTTTATTAGTTAAAGCTGGTTCTGGTGCGTTAACCCTAGGTCAACCAAGCTCGCCAGGTGTACCCTCTGATTTTGCAAAACATACTTTAACTTGCACATATAATGATCTTAGCTCCGTCGAGGAAATGTTTAAACAATATCCAAATGAAATCGCCTGTATTATTGTTGAGCCAGTAGCTGGAAATATGAATTGTGTTCCTCCGAAACCAGGTTTTTTGCAAGGATTACGCCAACTTTGTGATCAATACGGCGCATTATTAATTATTGATGAAGTAATGACTGGATTCCGAGTTTCGCTTGCCGGCGCACAATCTTACTACGATGTAAAACCGGATTTAACCACGCTCGGTAAGATTATCGGTGGCGGAATGCCGGTCGGTGCTTTCGGCGGTAAAAAAGAAATTATGCAATATATCGCTCCAACCGGTCCTGTTTATCAAGCTGGCACATTGTCTGGAAATCCAATCGCGATGGCAGCCGGTATTGCCTGTTTAACTGAATTAGCAAAAGCAGGCAATGAGGCATTACTTGCCGAGAAAACAAAAACATTAGCAGAGGGGTTAAAATCCCTTGCTCAAAAACATCAAATTCCTTTCGTGGTCAATTATGTTGGTGGAATGTTTGGGCTATTTTTTACTGATCAAGACAAAGTAGAATGTTATCAAGAAGTAATGAAATGTGATGTAGAACGATTCAAAAAATTCTTTCACTTAATGTTAGAACAGGGAATTTATTTGGCTCCTTCTGCCTTTGAAGCCGGATTTATGTCACTTGCTCATAGCACACAAGATATTCAAACAACACTAGCTGCTACAGATAAGGCGTTCTCAATCTTAAAAGATTAACATTCTTTTCTTAACGGTATAATGGTTAACCATTATACCGTTTCTTTACCTCTAAACAGTTATTTTATCTATTTTTGATTAATTTTTGGGCTTTTGGGGAACATTTCCTTTTAATGATTGTCTTAATGGCGCGAATAACAATTCGTATAAAGTTATTTTTTAAGGAGATATTTTTAAATGAAAATTAATAAGAAAAAATTCGTTTTAACCAGTATTGCATTAGGATTAAGCATCTTCTGTGCTTCATTGCCAACACAGGCTAATATTCCAACTTCTGTGTTAGAAAATACCTCAACACCAAGTTTAGCTCCGGTATTGGAGCAGGTTCTTCCGGCTGTTGTTACTATTTCGGTGGAAGGAACAGCTGGAAACGGCCCAAGTAATAATCTCTTACCTGAATTGCCACCAGAATTTCAATTTTTCTTTGGAGATCAATTCAAGAATCGCTCACCTCGTCAATTTAAAGGGCTTGGATCAGGTGTGATTATTAATGCCGATAAAGGCTATGTTTTGACTAACAATCACGTTGTTGATGATGCTGATAAAATTACTGTTACGCTCAGCGACGGTAGAGAATATAAAGCAAAATTACTTGGTAATGACTCTATGTCAGATGTAGCTTTAATTCAATTAGAAAATGCCAAAGATCTCACCCAAATAAAAATGGCTGATTCAGATAAAGCAAAAGTCGGCGACTTTGTAATTGCCGTTGGTAATCCTTTCGGCTTAGGTCAAACCGTCACTTCAGGCATTATTTCTGCTTTAGGGCGTGCAGCCGATGATGATACCAACAGCTATCAGAATTACATCCAAACCGATGCTGCGGTCAATCGTGGTAATTCCGGCGGACCGTTACTTAACTTAAAAGGTGAATTGGTCGGTATTAATACTGCTATTATCGCCCCAAGTGGTGGTAATGTTGGTATTGCATTTGCAATTCCAAGCAATATGGCAAACAGTTTGGCTCAACAGATTATCGAATTCGGTCAAGTCAAACGCGGTGTTTTAGGCATTAAAGGTGGTGAATTGAATGCAGATCTTGCCAAAGCATTCGATGTTAAAGCACAAAAAGGTGCTTTTATTAGTGAAGTGCTTCCGGATTCTGCTGCTGCAAAAGCTGGATTAAAAGCAGGTGATATTATCACTGGATTAAATGGACAAAATATCAATAGTTTCTCTGAATTACGTGCTAAAATTGCAACGACCGGCGCTGGCAAAGAGATGGAAATCACCTATCTACGTGACGGTAAATCCAATACTGTCAAAGTGAAATTGCAAGCGGATAATGAATCTTTAGCCAGTGGTAACAGCGTCATTTCTAATTTAGATGGTGCTGACTTAAAGAATTACCACGAGAAAGATCAAAAAGGTGTGGTAATTGCTGAAGTGAAACCTAATTCAAAAGCGGATCAATTAGGATTGAAGAAAGGAGATATTATTATTGGTATAAACCGTCATCAAATTAATAATATTGGAGAATTACGCAAAATTTTAGACGGCAAACCGGCTGCTATTGCACTCAATATTATTCGTGGCAACAATAATTTCTACCTCTTTATTCGCTAAATTCTCCTTAATCCAAGCTCACCGTTACGGTGAGCTTTTTTATTAAAGAGTTCCAATATTATGGTTTTAAATCAATCTGATAGATTGCAAAACCATTTTCATCCTGACCAACATTTTTCATCGGATATTGCACTTGTTTTTGAATAAACTCCGCTGCTTTTTCTGATGGAGATGTTTCAAATACAATTTCCGCTTTATTATTTGGAATAGATTTTAATCGCCAATTATTGTCTGCTGTTGATTTAACTTCTCCCTGTTCTTTGCTGACACGACGAATATAATCCGCCAAAATTGAACGGTTTTCATCAGGAGATGCGAACGCTGTTTGGCTGCCGTCAGTACCAGGGAATTTATTACCAAATGCACGATAATTATTGGTCGCTAACAAGAATTGCTGTTGCGGATCAATCGGTTTGCCGTTAAAAGTAAGATCAGTAATACGATGTGCTTGTGGATTAATCAATTTACAATCGCCATCATAACGAGCCGGTTGGGTTACATCAATTTGATAATTAACACCATCAATTACATCAAAATTATATGTACGGAAACCATCCCAATTTAATAATGGCTGTTTTTCTGCTTTATTCGGATCGATCTGATTAAACTGCCCCGCAGAACATTCCAACCATTCACGCACCTGCTCACCATTCACTTTTACGGCTACCAAAGTATTCGGATACAAATAAAGATCCACCGCATTACGGAAACTTAACTGTCCTGCTTCCACTTCAGTAAAGTTTGTCGGATCGTTTTTACGCCCACCCACTTTAAACGGTGCTGCAGCAGATAAAACCGGTAATTTCGCTAAATCAGGATCACCTTGCACAAAACGTTTGACATAGTCCTGTTGCGCCTGATTAACAATCTGAATTGTCGGATCATCCTGTACTAACGCGAGATAACTGTACATTTTACCATCCGCTTTACCAATCGGTTGGTTCACATAATCACGCGTATTTTTATGATCCTTCGCCAATGCTTTTACAATCGGTTGATACTCTTCAGCCAACGCTTTCTTATTTTTTCCATCATAAATCGGTCTTGCTTCCGCTTTTGCTTGTTGCACAACCCATTTACCACTATTGTTACTTAACGTTAAATCAATCACACCAACATGGCTGCCCCAACGCCCCGGCATTACTGCCGGAATGCCATTGATAGTTCCGGTAACAATATCCGCACCCGGAATACCAGCAAATTCTTTACTTGGGAAGACTGCGTGAGAATGACCAAAAGCAATCGCATCAATACCTTTCACTTGAGATAAATAATAAACAGAGTTTTCTGCTAACGCTTGATAAGGTTCACTAGAAACACCAGAATGTGCTACTGCAACAATAACATCTGCCCCTTTCTCTTTCATTTCTGGCACAAGAACTTTAGCCGTTTCGGTAATATCCTTGACAATAACTTTACCTTCAAGATTCTTTTTATCCCAAGTCATAATTTGCGGCGGTACAAATCCAATATAACCGATTTTAATTTTTTGTTGCTTACCGTCCGAATCAGTGAATTGATAATCCTTAATCACATACTGCTTAAAATATGGTTTGCCAGTTTTCGCATCAAATACATTTGCATTAACATAAGGATATTTAGCACCTGATAATGCTTTTTTCAAAAAATCCAAACCATAGTTAAACTCGTGGTTTCCAATGTTACCGACATCATATTTCAATAAATTCATTGCCTTAAAAACTGGATGAATATCACCTTTTTTTAAGCCTTTTGCCGCAGCATAATCCCCCATCGGACTACCTTGAATAAGATCGCCATTATCCACCAATACACTGTTCTTCACCTGTTGGCGAGCTTTCATTACTAAATCGGCAGCTCTAACCAATCCCAATGCACTGGAAGGCGCATCTTTATAATAATCATAGTCCATCATATTGGCGTGCAAATCTGTGGTTTCAATCACACGTAAATTTAATTCCGCAGCTGTTGCATAAGCACTCATCAATGCGCTGCCAAACATTGCCCAAAAAACGGGTTTCAATGAAAATTTCATCCTTTTCCTCTCTAAAAAACAAATTAAAAAGCGTGTTGATTTTATGCCAAAGGCAACGCAGAATAAACAAACTTCAATAATTAAAATGACTTACCACAAGGAAACTGTATGACAAAATATAAATTACTGGCAACAGATATGGATGGCACACTGCTCGATAAACAAAAGAAAATCAGTGAGCGTAACCAACAAGCTATTCAATCCGCAAAAAAAGCGGGCGTAAAAATTGTATTGGCTTCCGGTCGTCCTTTAGAAGGCTTACAACCTTATCTGCAACAACTTGGCTTATTAGATGAAGAAGATTATGTTCTCTGTTTCAATGGAGCTTTAGTGCAACGTAGCGATGGCAAAATTATTACCCGTCAGGAAATGAGCGGAAAAGATTGCAAAATGCTAACCAATTATGCACAAAAATTTGGTGTTTTCTGTCACACCTTTTCTGAATCACGTGGTCTTATCGCACCTCAAGAAAATCAATACAGCCGACATGATGCGGAAATTAATCATATCCCCTTACATATTATTGATTTTTCAAAAATTCCTGATGAAGAACCGGTCATTAAAACGATGTGGGTAGATACACCGGAAAAGTTAGACGCTGCATTAGCCAAACTTCCTGAAAATATTGCCGAACAATATACCATTGTTCGCAGTACGCCATTTTTCTTAGAGTTCCTACCTTTAGCTGCCAATAAAGGAAGTGGCATTGAAAAATTAGCGCAACATCTTGGATTTACTGCCGATGAAATTATTTGTATCGGTGATGCCGGCAATGATTTTCATATGATCGAATATGCAGGTTTAGGGGTGGCAATGGGTAACGCAACCGATGAGATAAAGGCAATTGCTGATTATATTACTGCCGACAACCTTAATTCCGGCGTTGCTGAAGTTATTGAAAAGTTCATTTTAAATCAAAAAGGTGAATAAAATGAAACCAATTTGTGCCGTATTAAGCGGAGCTGGTATCAGTGCTGAAAGTGGATTACCTACTTTCCGAGCTGAAGACGGTTTATGGGCAGGTCACAGAGTGGAAGAAGTTTGTACTCCTGAAGCGCTGGAACGAAACCCACAAAAAGTACTCGACTTTTACAACGAACGCCGTCGCAATGCTGCGGCAGCACAGCCCAATGCCGCACATCTCGCCCTGGTGGAATTAGAACAGAAATATGATGTCAGAATTATTACGCAAAACGTTGACGATCTGCACGAACGTGCTGGCAGCAAAAATGTGCTTCATTTACACGGTGAGTTAAATAAAGCACAAAGTAGTTTTGATCCAGACTATATTGTTCCGTGTTATAAAGATCAATTGATTACCGACAAAGATCCTAATGGACACTTAATGCGCCCATTCATTGTCTTTTTTGGCGAAAGTGTACCAATGTTAGAACCGGCGATAGATATTGTTGCCAATGCAGATATTCTGTTGGTGATCGGCACTTCATTACAAGTTTACCCTGCCAATGGGTTAGTACACGAAGCGAAACGAAGTGCAAAGATCTATCTTATCGACCCAAATCCAAACATCGGCTTTCTCCAACGTCCAGTAAATATCATTACCCAAAAAGCAACCGAAGGTGTCGTTCAGGTTGTAAGAGAATTGTTAATGACTAAATTATAATCCATTTTCTGTAAACAAATCCGCTGATTGTCTACAACACTGAATGAGTGAGTCCAATAATAAATCCGGCTGGACTTGCTCATTTTAATAATTGAGATAGTGAGGTGAAAATCAGTACTATTTCAAAAATAGATAGTTATGTTGCAATCAATCTACTGCTGTACAAATGCAAAATTCCAAAATCAATACAGCATTTCATTAAAAATAGAAGTACAAATCTAACTAGTAGCAGGATCAGTTAATGCAAACGCCACTGATACTATAAATGGAACTCAACTACACGCTACTGACATATGTATGGCAGAAAACAGCAATCATATTCAGAATATCCAATAATAAATTTGATAATGTAGATAAAGGTTCTCATCGTTATATCGCAGTTGCAAGAGCAATAGAAATATATCTTAGGAAAAAAGATATAATGGTTGGTGCTGCCTACGGCTTTGAATAGTAATTATTTCTTTAATTAGGGAAAGTTCGCAAAAAGCGGAACTCTTTAGAAATTCCGCTTTTTGTTATTTAACTGATGCGTTTATTTCTTCTGCGCTTGGACTGCTGCAACTGCCACCATATTGATAATACGGCGTACTGAAGACACCGGAGTAAGGATATGAGCAGATTTCTTCAATCCCATCAACATTGGGCCAACAGTGATTGCAGTAGTAGTAGCACGAAGCAGATTATAACTAATACGTGCTGATTCCATACTTGGCATAATTAACAAGTTGGCTGCACCTTTTAGAGGGCTGTCCGGCATAATATCTTTGCGAAGCTGCTCTGATAAAGCAATATCGCCGTGCATTTCACCATCAATAATAATATCCGGGCGGCGTTCTTGAACCAATTCAAGCACTTTACGCATTTTAATAGCATTCGGGCTACTAGATGAGCCGTAATTTGAATTAGATAATAACGCCACTTGTGGTTCAATACCGAAAGATTTCACTTCTTCCGCCGCCATAATAGTGATTTCTGCCAATTCTTCCGCAGTAGGATTTTCGTTTACAAAAGTATCTGCAATGAAAACGTTACCTGTCGGCAATACTAAACTGCTTACCGCTCCAAGGGTATGCACGCCATCCGCCACGCCAAGCACATCACGTAACGTATGAAGATGTTCACGATAAGAGCCAACTAGCCCACAAATCATCGCATCTGCTTCACCAAGTTGCAATAAGGTTGCTGCAATCGCAGTACGGTCAGAAATCAAACGTTGACGAGCCAAGGCAGGTGTAACGCCTTTGCGTTTCATAATGTCATAATAGGTTTGCCAACCTTGTGTATAGCGGTGATCCTGATCATTATTGACAATATCAAAGTCTCTACCGGCAACAATTTTCAAGCCTAAACGCTTAATTCTTTGCTCAATCACCGCCGGTCTACCAATTAGGATTGGATAAGCAATTTCTGAACTACTTATTTCTTGCACAGCGTGCAACACTCTAGGCTCTTCACCATCAGCTAAAATAACACGTTTTTTATTGTTTTTAGCCTGAGCAAATACCGGTTTCATAAACAGATTGGTTTTGTAAACAAATTGAGTAAGCTCATCAACATAAGCATCAAAATCAGTAATCGGTTTTTGTGCTACTCCACTATCCATTGCTGCTTTTGCAACAGCCGGAGCTATCTTAACAATCAAACGTGGATCGAATGGTTTTGGGATTAAGTATTCAGGCCCGAATGAGACTTCATTTTCTGCATAAGCAGAAGAAACAACATCACTCTGTTCCGCCAATGCTAAGTCTGCAATTGCTCGAACCGCCGCCAATTTCATCTCTTCATTGATGGTGGTGGCGTGTACATCTAATGCGCCACGGAAAATAAATGGAAAACAGAGAACATTATTCACTTGATTAGGAAAATCAGAACGACCGGTACAGATAATCGCATCTGCACGAGCTGCTTTAGCAACTGGTGGAAGAATTTCCGGAACAGGATTTGCTAAAGCTAAAATCAATGGATTAGGCGCCATAGTTTTCAACATTTCCGGAGTCAATACACCTGCTTTTGAACAGCCTAAGAAAATATCCGCATTTGGCAACGCATCCGCCAATGTGCGCGCACCGTTATCTTCAACTGCATAAGCCTGTTTGGTTTCATCCATATGGTCTCCACGACCTTTATAAACTACACCTTTTGAATCGCAAATTGTAATATTTTTTCTCTCAATGCCTAAAGCAACCATTAAATTTAAACAAGCAATTGCCGATGCTCCAGCACCGGAAGCCACTACTTTTACCTGTTTAATATCTTTATTCACTACACGTAGCCCATTAAGCACAGCAGCTGCACAAATAATAGCTGTACCGTGCTGATCATCGTGGAAGACCGGAATTTTCATTCTTTCGCGTAATTTCTTTTCAATATAGAAACATTCCGGTGCTTTAATATCTTCAAGATTAATACCTCCGAAAGTTGGTTCTAATGCTGCAATAATGTCAATTAATTTATCCGGATCGGTTTCATTAACCTCAATATCAAACACATCAATTCCAGCAAACTTTTTGAAGAGTACTCCTTTGCCCTCCATTACTGGTTTACCTGCCAACGCACCGATATTACCTAATCCTAATACTGCAGTTCCGTTGGAAATCACTGCAACTAGATTACCCCTTGCGGTATATTTATACGCATTTGCCGGATCTTTCTCAATTTCTAAACAAGGCTCAGCAACACCAGGCGAATAAGCTAATGCAAGATCTTGCTGCGTCGCTAATGATTTAGTTGGTGCCACTTCTATTTTTCCCGGAATTGGAAATTGGTGAAAGTCTAATGCCGCTTGGCGTAGTTTTTCGTCCATAATCTATCCTTATTAATATGTTATTTTTCGCAAGAGATTTACCACTTTACTTACTGCGAATGGCAATTTGAAGTTGAGAGGCAATCCACTGTGCTGTCATAATGACAGGCTTTAATAGAACATCAAAGTCTATCGCTATACCTTTATCTATTTTGTTGATTGTTGACCGCCTTTGGAGATTACAGCGGAGATTGGATTATTATTGGTTACCCTAAAAATAGAATTCACTCACTAAAAAATCCATTTGTTATTATAAATCTATTTCTTAAGAATGCTGTGAGCTATGCCACATTTTTAACAAACAGTGTTAAAATACCGCTTTCTTTGTATGTATAAAATGAGCGATTTTGCTTTTGAAATCCATTACAACCTAAATAAGATCACAAAGTCATATTTAAAACAAACTTTTCTAACTCATTTTATTCCTATTAAAGGGGTAATACCAATCAATAAGGTTAATTAAATGAAACAACGTTTAGATAAATTTCTCTCTGAATACACAGGATTATCCCGTTCACAGGCGACAAAAGCATTACGCCAAAATTTAGTTAAAGTAAATCAACAGGTTATTAAAGACGGTGCATTAAAAATTTCACCAGAAGATCAAGTAGAATTTGATGGAACCTTACTAGAGTGGACAATTGGTAATCAATACTTTTTATTGTTTAAACCTGAAGGTTATATTTGCTCTCACGATGATGGTGAGTACCCTACTGTTTATCAATTTTTTGATTATCCTCTTTCAACTCGACTACACACTGCCGGACGTCTAGATGTTGATACCACAGGATTAGTACTACTCACAGATGATGGACAGTGGTCTCATCGTATTACATCTCCTAAATATCATTGTGAAAAAACTTATTTGGTAACATTATCAGACCCTATTGAAAACTTTTATGTTGAACAATGTATGCAAGGTATTCTTTTACGAGGAGAAAAACAACCAACTAAGCCGGCACAAATTGAAATAATTGATGATTACAATTTGAATTTAACTATTATTGAAGGTAAATACCACCAAGTAAAACGAATGTTCGCTGCTCTTGGAAATAAAGTAATCAAATTACATCGTTGGAAAATTGGTCAAATCATCTTGGATTCGCAATTAGAAGAAGGTCAATATCGTGCATTGACTGATGCGGAGGTTCAATTTTTCTTAAAATAAAAAACAAGATAAATAAAA
Organism: Gallibacterium sp. ZY190522; assembly: GCF_054166015.1. Classification (NCBI taxonomy): domain Bacteria; kingdom Pseudomonadati; phylum Pseudomonadota; class Gammaproteobacteria; order Pasteurellales; family Pasteurellaceae; genus Gallibacterium; species Gallibacterium sp. ZY190522. The sequence goes on along the minus strand of NZ_CM135118.1, from coordinate 262,325 downwards.
GGAGGTTTATGTGAGAAATAAAAAAGTAAAAATTAATTTTGCATTTGTTTTAATTTTGGGGCTATTATCAATGATGCCTCCGCTGGGGATTGATATGTATCTTCCAGCATTTCTTAATATTTCACGCGACTTAAATGTTCCCTCCAGTCAAGTACAATATACATTAACTATGTTTACCTTGGGAATGGGAATTGGACAGTTAATTTGGGGACCGATAGCAGATAGCATCGGACGTAAGCCAGTTATTTTATTTGGTTTAAGTATTACTACCATTGCTGCATTCGGGCTCACACAAATTAATAATATTCATCATTTTATTGGTTTACGCTTAATACAAGGATTTTTTGGTGCTGCACCGGTTGTTGTACTGGGAGCATTACTACGAGATCTATTCAGTAAAAATGATTTTTCCAAAATGATGTCATTAATCACTTTAGTATTAATGATAGCCCCGTTACTTGCACCAATTCTAGGTGGTTATTTAGTGCAATATTTCCATTGGCACTCCATTTTCTATCTTTTAGTGATTGTAGGCATCATCAGTGGTTTACTGTTTTGGTGGAGAATTCCAGAAACATTGCAAGTAGAAAAACGACAACATTTCTCTTTACGCAATATCCTACGCCAATTCTGGAGTGTATTAAGACACAAAGAAGTACTAGGTTATTTGATCGTTTCCACTTTCTCATTCGGCGGTTTATTTGCCTTTTTAACATCAGGTTCTCTTGTCTATATCGATATTTATGGCGTAAAAGTCGAAAATTTCGGTTATTTCTTTATGCTAAATATTGCAATTATGGCTTGTTTCACTGTTCTTAACGGTAAAATTGTTAGCAAAGTAGGTGCAGAAAAAATGTTACAATTCGGTTTAGCAATGCAAGCTGCTGCCGGTTTGTGGTTATTTATTGTGGCAATTTTTGATCTCGGTTTTTGGTCTATGGCACTTGGTATTGCTTGGTTTATTGGAATGAACTCAACCATTGGAGCTAATGCAGCAGCTTTAATTTTAGAGCATTTCGGGCGTATTGCCGGCACAGCAAATTCTGTACTAGGCACACTCCGTTTCGGAGGTGGTGCAATAATCGGTTCTGTATTGGCTCTAGTTCCTGTAACCAGCGCCACTCCGATGTTGGCAACAATGATCGTATGTATTACTATTGCAGTTCTCGGTTATTGGCTATTAACCTATCGAAACTTACAGAAATGACAAGACTCACTATCAAAGATATTGCACGTTTGAGCGGTGTAGGAAAATCCACCGTTTCTCGTGTATTGAATCAAGATCCGAAAGTCAGCGATAAAACTCGAGCTAAAGTGGAAAAGATAATTGCTGAACAAGGATTTTTGCCATCCAATTCCGCACGTGCAATGCGAGGACAAGGCAATAGGATTATTGGCATTATTGTTTCTCGCCTGACATCAAGTGCAGAAAATCAAGCTTTATCCGCAATACTACCTCTGCTTTATGCTGCACATTGTGAGCCTATTATTGTTGAGAGTCGTTTTGATGAAAAATTAGTGCTGGATCATTTAACGCTTTTTCGACAAAAAGCAGTTGACGGCGTTATCTTATTCAGCTTTTCCAGTATTGAACAACTCGATCTAAGCAGCTGGCAACAAAATTTGGTGATTATCGCTCGTAATCATCCGGGAATCACCTCCATTTATTATGATGATCACAGTGCAGTGCAACAATTAATGCAGACATTATTACAAAAAAATCATCAGGCTATCGCTTATATTGGTGTTGACGACAATGACACTACCACTGGTTTTCTGCGTCATCACGCTTATTTATCGTTTTGTCATCAACATCAATTTCCAATTCTTGATTTGCAAGGAGATCTAAGTTTTGAAAGCGGTTATCAACTTGCACAACAAATCGATTTTCACAAATATAGCGCCTTAGTCTGTGCCACTAATAACCTTGCATTAGGTGCAATCAAATATTTACAACAACAACAGCTAACACATATTTATGTTGCCAGTGTCGGCAATAATCCACTCTTGAGCTTTCTATTTCCACAAACTTTAATGATCGATTTAGGCTTTCAGCAAGCGGGTGAAAAAGCGGTTTCTCAACTTCTTTATTTGTTGGATGGCGGTCAAGAGATAAAATCCATCTGTTTGCCTTGCTATTTATTGGAAAATTAGTCGCTTTTTCCCGTTTGAATTGCATCATTTTTCTATCCACACAACCTGTGGATAACTTTGTGGAATACTTTTAGAAAAAAACGCTTAATCCTTAGTTTATAAAGGGTTTTAGTTGCTGAAAACAAAATTGATTGGAAAATAACATTTTCTTATAAATCAATAAGTTAATAAAAATCCAGCAAAGATTATATTTTTTAGCAAAAAAATAAAACAAAAAAAACTTGACAAAAATAAGTCTGTGCAAAACTTATTATTTTTTATACGTTTTCTCTTTGTATCCTTAGAAAAAAAGCCAAAAAAATGGAGCGTTGCCGCTCCATTCTTATTCACCAAAACTCAACTTAATTAAAAATACTTTCACTGACAAGGTTAACTACAAAACCGCCGATACATAACCAGAAAAATACAATTAAACCTAAAATAAGCGGTTTTGCACCCGCTTTTTTAATCGCATCAATATGCGTAGTTAATCCTAATGCCGACATTGCCATCATTAACAATAAAGTATCCAATTCAACCAACCAATGTGTAATCACTTCGGGAATAATTGGGAATGAATTTAAAACGGCAACTAAAACAAACCAAACCGCAAACCAAGGAATATTAATTTTTCTTGATTCACTTGATACTTGATTACGACTTAATGAAAATGATAATGCTAACAAGAATGGCGCTAACATCATTACACGAATCATTTTGGTAATCACAGCACTATCCGCCACTTGGTTACTGATATTCTGTCCTGCAGCATAAACCTGTGCTACTTCGTGTACGGTCGAACCAATATAAATCCCAAATTGATATTCACTGATATAGTGGCTTAACAACGGATATAACATTGGGTAGGCAAACATTGCCAACGTACCGAAAATCACAACTGTAGCGATAGCTACCGATACTTTATGCGATTGTGCTTTGACCACAGGTTCCGCCGCCATCACCGCAGCAGCCCCACAAATACTGGCGCCAGTCGCACATAAATAAGTGATTTCTTTATCAATTTTTAGCCACTTTCGCCCCAACCAGCAAGTAATAAAGAAAGTAGAAATCAACATAATTGCGTCTGTTACAATGGCATTAATCCCCACTGAACCAATTTGTTGAAATGTGATGCGGAAACCATACAGAATAATACCCGCTCTCAGTAAAATACCTTTAGAAAAATTAACGCCTTCGTGTGATACTTGGGCAATATTAGGGTAAATCGTATTTCCAACAAGCATCCCTATCAAAATGGCAAAAGTTAATGCACTAATACCAATTGAACTACCGATGCCGAAATAATTAAGAGTAAATGCTACTGCGGTCACTGCTCCAGAAAGCAATAAACCAGGAATTAAAGACATAATTTTCATATTATGAATCCAAAAGGAAAATGTAATAAATACACTAAATTAAGGGGGTTATTATTTTAGCAAGCTACTTCCCAAAAGGGATCTACTTTTTTGAAAAAATGTGGTGATTACGTATTAATTCAGCTCAATCGTGATATATGTTAAAATCCGCTCACAACTTTTATTGTTAAATTGATTATGAAAAAGAATAGTAAGCCTTTTATTTTACATTCAGACTTCAAACCTTCCGGCGATCAACCCTCTGCCATCGCTAAACTAGTGGAAAATTTAAATGATGGTTTAGCCCATCAAACACTACTTGGCGTAACCGGTTCTGGTAAAACCTTTACTATTGCTAATGTCATTGCACAATTAAATCGTCCAGCAATGATTTTTGCTCCAAATAAAACATTAGCCGCCCAGCTCTATGCTGAAATGAAAGCTTTCTTCCCAGAAAATGCAGTTGAATATTTCGTTTCCTACTATGATTACTATCAACCGGAAGCCTATGTCCCGGCAAGCGACACTTTTATTGAAAAAGATGCCTCGATTAATGATCAAATTGAACAAATGCGACTTTCTGCAACAAAATCTTTTTTGGAAAGACGGGATACCATCGTGGTAACCTCTGTTTCTGCTATTTACGGTTTGGGTGATCCAGACTCTTATCTAAAAATGATGTTACATCTACAAACTGGCGCAATTATTGATCAACGAGAAATCCTCTCTCATCTTGCCTCCTTACAATATACCCGCAATGATCACGCCTTTCAGCGCGGTACATTCCGCGTTCACGGTGAAGTGATTGATATATTCCCAGCAGAATCGGATGATGTAGCCTTACGCGTAGAGCTTTTTGATGAAGAGGTCGAACGATTAAGTCTATTCGATCCTCTCACCAATCGCTCTTTCGGAGCTGTGCCACGTTATACCGTTTATCCAAAAACACACTATGTTACACCTAGAGAACGCATTTTAGAGGCTATTGAACAAATCAAACTGGAGTTGGCTCAACGCAGAGAGTATTTCATCAAAGAGAATAAATTGCTTGAAGAACAACGCATTACTCAACGAACACAATTCGATATTGAAATGATGAACGAATTAGGTTACTGCTCCGGAATAGAAAACTACTCACGTTACCTTTCTGGGCGTAAAGAGGGTGAGCCACCACCGACACTGTTCGATTACATTCCGAATGATGGCTTATTAATTATCGATGAATCACACGTTACTGTTCCACAAATCGGTGGTATGTATAGAGGTGATCGCTCAAGAAAAGAAACTTTAGTTGAATACGGTTTTCGTTTACCTTCAGCGTTGGACAACCGTCCATTACGTTTTGAGGAATTTGAACGCCTTGCACCACAAACTATCTATGTTTCCGCAACGCCCGGACCTTATGAGTTGGAAAAATCGGGTGATGAAATTATTGATCAGGTTGTTAGACCGACCGGCTTACTTGATCCTGAAATTGAAGTTCGTCCGGTAGGAACTCAAGTTGACGATTTACTTTCTGAAATTCGCTTACGCGTTGAAAAAAATGAACGTGTATTAGTCACTACTTTAACGAAAAAAATGGCTGAAGACTTAACCGATTATCTGGCAGAACACGGAGTATTAGTTCGCTATTTACATTCAGATATTGATACAGTTGAACGAGTTGAAATTATCCGAGATCTTCGCGCCGGTGAGTTTGATGTCTTAGTAGGAATCAACTTGTTACGGGAGGGCTTAGATATGCCGGAAGTTTCTTTGGTTGCTATTTTGGATGCAGATAAAGAGGGCTTTTTACGTTCCGAACGTTCGCTTATTCAAACTATCGGTCGTGCAGCGCGTAACTTAAACGGTAAAGCCATTCTTTATGCCGATCGCATCACACCATCAATGCAAAAAGCCATTGATGAAACCGAGCGCCGCCGTCAAAAACAGCAGGCTTATAATGAACAACACGACATCGTGCCGAAAGCATTGAATAAAAAAATCGGTGAAATTTTGGATATTGGGAAAAGTACCAATCAGAAAGCCAAAAAGCAACGTTTACCAAAAGTTGCTGAACCGGTGGCAAGTTATGAAATGCTTGATAATGCTAAAGATCTACAAAAACAGATTAAACACCTTGAACAACAGATGTATAAATTTGCTCAGGATTTAGAATTTGAAAAAGCTGCTCAAACAAGAGATCAACTTCACGCTCTGCGTGATCGTTTTATAACGCTACAAGGCGATTAATTAATAAAAAACCCGTAAGTTTTCCAACCTACGGGTTTCAATTTCTAATAATAAAATTATTTACCTAAATTATCGAAGAAACGTTTTACACCATCTAAAAAGCCTTTTTCCTTGGGGCGATGCTGATTGCGTCCTTCTAAACTCTTCTCAAATTTTTGTAGCAATTCCTTCTGTTCTTTATTTAACTTAACCGGTGTTTCTACAATCACACGACAAATTAAATCACCTTGATAGTGAGAACGTGTCGAAGTGACACCTTTACCACGTAAACGGAATAATTTACCTGTTTGTGTTTCTTCCGGAATTTTTAATTTTACTTTGCCATCTAATGTCGGAACTTCAATTTCACCGCCTAATGCAGCTAAAGTAAAACTGATCGGCACTTCACAATAAAGATTATTACCGTCACGTTGAAAAATATCGTGTTCTTTTACGTGAATTACCACATAAAGATCGCCCGCCGGAGCACCATTCTCACCTGCCGCACCTTCACCGTTTAAGCGAAGTTGACTGCCGGTATCCACGCCTGCCGGCACTTTAACGGAAAGATTTTTATATTTATGAACTCGTCCGTCACCGTGACAACTATCACAAGGTTGTTCAATAATTTTACCTGTGCCGTGACAATGAGGGCAGGTCTGTTCCTGCACAAAGAAACCGCTTTGACGGCGAATTCGACCGGAACCGTGACAATAACTACAGGTTTCCACTTTTGAACCGGCTTTAGCACCGGAACCGTGACAACTATCACAAGTTGCCAAAGTTGCAATACGAATATCTTTGGTAACGCCTTTCACCGCTTCTTCAAGCGTAAGCTCCAAGTCGTAACGTAAATCTTCACCTCTGACAACACGTTGACGACCTCTGCCACCACCGAACATATCGCTGAAAATATCACCGAAAATATCGCCGAAATCTGCCCCACCGAATCCACCGGCACCGGCTCCGCCTTGCTCAAAGGCAGCGTGTCCATATTGATCATAGGCAGCACGTTTTTCTTTGTCGCCTAATACTTCATAAGCTTCTTGAACTTCTTTAAATTTCGCTTCTGCTTCTTTATCGCCGGGATTACGGTCTGGGTGAAATTTCATTGCCAAGCGTTTATAAGCTTTCTTAATTGCTTTTTCATCATCCGATTTTGAAACGCCTAACACTTCATAATAATCACGCTTTGCCATTCGTTATCCTACTTTTAGTTGATTATTAACCTTTGAATACAGTAAAAGGGCGAGGTGTTTAGCCGTCGCCCATGGGGTAAATTGTAGCAGCTCGAAAAACTCAAGCCGCTACATCAGGAGGATAGATTATTTATTATCCTTAACCTCTTCAAACTCAGCATCTACGACATCATCGCCGTTATTTTTCGCACCGCTTTGTGCTTGTTGTTGCTGAGCCTGACCGGCTTGTGCTTGCTGTTGAGCAGCTTGCATTAATTTTTCTGCTGCTTGAATCAAAGCTTGAGTTTTTGCTTCAATTTCTGCTTTATCTTCGCCTTTCGCCGCAGTTTCAAGTTCATTTACTGCTTTTTCAATCGCTGCTTTATCGTCTGCTGCAAGATTTGCACCTACTTCACCCAACTGTTTACGAGTAGTGTGAACCAAGTGATCTGCTTGGTTACGAGCTTGAACTAACTCTTCAAATTTACGGTCAGCTTCAGCATTTGCTTCTGCATCACGCACCATTTGTTGAATTTCTTCATCACTTAAACCGGAAGAGGCTTTAATAGTGATTTGTTGTTCTTTACCTGTACCTTTATCTTTCGCAGAAACGTGGATAATACCATCCGCATCAATATCAAAAGTTACTTCAATCTGAGGCATACCACGAGGAGCAGGATTAATACCTTCTAAGTTAAATTGACCAAGTGATTTGTTATCTGCCGCACGTTTACGTTCACCTTGCAATACGTGAATAGTTACCGCACTTTGGTTATCCTCAGCAGTTGAGAACACTTGTGATTTCTTAGTTGGAATCGTGGTGTTTTTCTCAATTAAGGTTGTCATCACACCACCCATTGTTTCGATACCTAATGAAAGCGGAGTTACATCTAATAACAACACATCTTTCACATCACCTGCTAATACACCACCTTGTACTGCTGCACCAATAGCCACCGCTTCATCCGGGTTCACATCTTTACGAGGTTCTTTGCCGAAGAATTCAGCCACTTTTTGTTGTACTAATGGCATACGAGTTTGACCACCGACCAAAATCACATCATCAATATCTGATACTGTTAAATCAGCATCTTTCAAAGCAACACGGATTGGATCCATTGATTTTGCAACTAGGTCTTCAACTAAAGATTCCAATTTTGCACGTGTTAATTTGATATTTAAATGTTTTGGTCCTGTCGCATCCGCTGTGATATACGGTAAATTCACGTCTGTTTGTTGTGCTGAAGAAAGTTCGATCTTCGCTTTTTCACCAGCCTCTTTCAAACGTTGCATTGCTAACGGATCATTACGTAAATCAATACCCTGTTCTTTCTTGAATTCATCAACCAAGTAATTGATGACACGGTTATCGAAGTCTTCACCACCTAAGTGAGTATCACCATTGGTTGCCAACACTTCAAACGTTTTTTCACCATCTACTTCATCAATTTCGATAATAGATAAGTCGAATGTACCACCACCTAAGTCATATACTGCGATAGTATGGTTACCTTTACCTTTATCTAAGCCATAAGCTAATGCTGCTGCTGTTGGTTCGTTAATAATACGTTTAACATCTAAGCCTGCAATTCGACCTGCATCTTTAGTTGCTTGACGTTGAGCATCGTTAAAGTAAGCAGGTACAGTAATTACTGCTTCAGTAACCGGTTCTCCTAAGAAATCTTCTGCTGTTTTCTTCATTTTTTTCAATACTTCAGCAGAAATTTGAGGAGGCGCCATTTTTTCACCTTTCACTTCTACCCACGCATCACCATTATCTGCTTTAACAATATCAAACGGCATAATGCTGACATCACGTTGAACTTCATCATCAGTAAAACGACGACCAATCAAACGTTTAATTGCGAATAGTGTATTTTTCGGATTAGTTACCGCTTGGCGTTTAGCTGGTTGACCAACTAATGTTTCGCCATCTTGAGTATAAGCAATGATAGAAGGCGTTGTACGATCTCCTTCCGCATTTTCAATAACACGCGGTTTATCGCCATCCATCACTGCCACACATGAATTTGTTGTACCTAAGTCAATACCAATAATTTTTCCCATAATCTTTATTCTCCTGATTTTAAATTCGTTTTTAACATCGACTAAATAGGGTTCATTCTAAAATTTACAAGGGATAATTTTTTATTAATCCTCAGTCTTTCATAGAACCCACATCGTTCGTGCCACAATAAATTGAACTTAAAATCCAATTTTCAAGGGCAACTTTAAAAATTTTTTTAATTTTTTTTCATCAATACCATTTTTCTTGATGTTAAATTGTAGTTAGGGCTTAGCAGCTGCTTGATTAACGTGTATATTTATCAACGAAATTATCTGATCGACAATAACACCATCACATTTAATGAGGATTTTATGGATTCACACTTACAACCGTTTGAACACACTCTTATTCAAATCGTTAAGCAAGATGTTGTACCAGCACTTGGTTGTACCGAACCGATCTCATTGGCGTTAGCATCCGCTACTGCAGCAAAATATCTAGGACACAACAACATTGAAAGAATCGAAGCAAAAGTATCGCCGAACTTAATGAAAAATGGATTAGGGGTTTCTGTTCCCGGCACCGGAATGGTGGGCTTACCAATTGCTGCCGCTATTGGTGCCATTGGAGGCAATGCTGATAGCGGTTTAGAAGTGCTAAAAAATATTACATCTCAACAGGTTGAAAAGGCAAAACAGTTGCTACAAACTGGTGTCGTTGCTGTTACCATTAAGCAAACTGATCATATTTTATATGCAGAATCAACACTTTATAGCGGAAACGACTGGGTTCGCGTCATCATTGAAGAACAACACACTCGCATTACTTCCATTAAAAAAAATGGTCAGATATTGTATCAAAACCCAATTCAAACAATAGATGACGCTTCACAGCATCACATTTTTAATCAACTTAATGCAAAAGATATTTTCGACTTCTCAATGCAGGTCGACTTAGAAAAAATCACTTTTATTAATCAGGCAGAAATACTTAACGCCGCCTTATCTCAAGAAGGTTTACGACAAGATTACGGTTTACATATTGGTCGTACTTTACAAAAACATATCGGCGACGGATTGCTTTCTGATGATCTGCTTTCTCGAATAATGATCCAAACAACAGCCGCCTCCGATGCACGAATGGGAGGTGCAACTTTACCAGCAATGAGTAATTCTGGCTCTGGAAATCAAGGCATTACCGCCACTATGCCAGTTGTTGTTGTCGCCAATCATCTCAATATTGACGGTGAACAGCGTACGCGCGCACTGTTTTTATCACATTTAATCGCGATTTTTATTCACAGCAAATTACCTAAGCTATCCGCTCTTTGTGCAGTCACTACTGCGGCAATGGGAAGCTGTGCCGGTATTTCCTACCTGCTCACCAATAAATTTGACACGGCAGCAATGGCAATCAGCAGTATGATTGGCGATATCAGCGGAATGTTGTGTGACGGTGCTGCCAACAGCTGTGCAATGAAAGTGTCAACCAGCGTAACTTCCGCCTATAAATCGGTGCTAATGGCAATTAATCAGACCGGCGTAACCGGTGATGAAGGGATTGTTGAACATACTATTGATCGCAGCATTGATAATTTATGTGCTATTGCCTGTAAAAGTATGCAACATACCGATTTTCAAATTATTGAAATTATGGCGAATAAACCGCAAAATCAATGTAAATAAATTACTATTTTAGAAGGAAGAATTATGCAAAAAAAATCACTTACTATTACTGCTGTTGCTTTGGTTTCCATTAGCGCTATTTGGCTTGGTAGCACTTGGTATACCGGTAAAAAAATTGAAGACAGCTATCTTAAACAAATTAATGATATAAACCAGCAAGGTTGGCTCAAAATTGATGATGTACAGCTAGAACGCCACTTTTTTTTCAGTGATCTTCAATATCAACTTAATATTGATGAATATAGTTATCCGATTCAAACTAAAATTTATCACGGCCCATTGCCGCTTAATAAATTAAGTCAGTTCAAACTGCTGCCGGTGATGGCTTCCAGTGAATCAACGTTGCAAACCGATAATCAAAACAAAAACTTGCCTTTCTACTTGAAAAACGGCGAAAAAAATTACGTCGCTGCCAACCCTTTTACATTAAAAATTGATATAGATTATCAACAAGCTATGGATCTGAATTTTCATTTTTCACCGGGTGAATACCAATCCGATGAAAATAAAATTGTTTGGTCTGGCGGTGAATACAAACTTAAAGTAGATCAGGAGAAAAATATTCACTATTCAATTAACTTAGATGATTTCCGTTTTATTTTACAATCGGAACAAAAAAATATTGATAGCAACATTTTAGTACAAGGTTTAACTTCCGAAGGAAAATTAAAATTAACCAATTTACGCTATTTGCCGATCGGTGACATCAAAACCACAATAAAACGTGCCGAGTTCAACTTTAGATCTCAGGCAAACTCCGCCTATGTCAGCAATATCTCAAAAGATCAAAGCAGCACTGTGAAATTGACACAAGATGGAAACTTTTATGCTATTGATATAGACGGTGATATTGCAGATGTATTAATGAATGAACAATCACTTTATTCACAAACCCTAAAATTACAATTCAAACATTTAAGCGGTGCCGATTTAGATAATTTGTTCGATGCCAGTTTAAAGGATGATCAAACTCGACTTCATAATTCACTCGCTAATTTATTTAATCAACAACCACAATTAGTGATTGCACCATTATCATTGAAAAATAGTGATGGAGAAGCAACATTGAAGGCTAATATTCAGACAGCACCACAAGCCGTAACCAATCTAACACAAAGCTTACCGGATCAATTTTTTGATTCATTGAATATTCATTTAAATCTCGAAAAACCGTTCTTAAATGGGGTTATTAATAATTATGCGACCGCAATGAACAAAATATTTGAGAACAATAAACAAGTTGAACCAATTAATCCGGAAAGACTGCAACAGATCCTGCAAACAAAACTGCAACAACAGGTGACACAAGGCATTTTGCTTGAAACAAAAAATGCATATCAGCTCAATTTAGAACAAAAAGAGGGAGAACTTTATCTTAACCAACAGCAAATACCAAAAGAAGCCATATGGTTTTTGTTACTTTCTTTGTTGTAAACTTGATACAAAATAAATAAACGCGTTTTAAAAAAGCGGAACATTGCCTATAAGATCAAGAAAGAGTAAGATTTTATATTGTTATCAATTAATTAAGAATATTTATGAAATTAAGCACCTTTACTGATTATAATTTGCGTGTTCTGCTCTATCTTGCAGCACATCAAGATAAATTATCCACCATTCAGGAAATTGCTCTCGCTTACAATATTTCTGAAAATCATCTAATGAAAGTAATTCATCATCTTGCGAAAAATGATCTCATTTTATCTATTCGTGGTAAAGGCGGTGGTATTCGTTTACATCGTTCACCAAGCGAATTAAATTTGGGGAAAATCGTTCGTTTAGCAGAACAAAAAGGTCCGTTCATTGAATGTTTGGGAGATAAAAATAACTGTTGCATTGCACCAAGTTGCCGCTTACCTTCAGTATTAAATGACGCATTTAATTCTTTTTATGAAGCATTATCTAAATACACGTTAGCCGATGTAATGATAGATGGCGCAACAATGCAGCCTTTGTTGGCTAAAAATGAGAAAGGTGCTGCCTAAAAGCAACACCTTTCTGTGTGGTATCTATCTCAATAAATAGATAGCCTGATAAGGTTTTAACTTGATCGTTTCCGTCTGACAGCAAATTTCATCATAATTATTCAGCAAGATTTGGTACTGTGTAATATCCATTTCTCTATCTAAATTGAACAGCAGTTCTTTGTCAGTTAAATTTGCCAACACAAATAAACAGCTATCCTCACTTTCCCGTCGATAACACCACAAAGAATCAGATTCCGGCAATAAATCCCGATAATTACCTTCCGTAAAAATCGGGTACTGTTTTCGTAATGCAATTAAGCGTTGATAACAATAAAATACAGAGTTTCTGTCTGCCAAGGCTTGTTGTACGTTCAGCTGTTGATAATTTCCGGCAACTTCAATCCAGCTTTCTCCCTCACTAAAACCGGCGTTTTTATCTTGATTCCATTGCATTGGAGTGCGACTGTTGTCACGCGATTTCTGCGCTAAAATTTTCAGCAACAATGCTTCAGGTACACCTTTGTTCTGTAATTCCTGATACATATTTAGGCTTTCCACATCACGATACTGATTTAGTGAAGTAAAATTCGGATTGGTCATCCCGATTTCCTCACCTTGATAAATATAAGGCGTACCTTGAAGACCGTGTAAAATCATTGCCCATAATTTTGCAGAAACTATCCGTAATGTCCCCTCATCTCCAAAACGTGAAACAATGCGAGGTTGATCGTGATTACACCAAAACAATGCATTCCACGCTTTGCCATACATTCCTGTCTGCCAATAATGGAAAATACGTTTTAATTCAATAAAATCTGGTTTAGCATAGCTCCATTTTTCACCGTTTGGATAATCCACTTTCAAATGATGGAAATTAAACGTCATTGAAAGTTCCGTTTCTTGCAAATTGGCATATTGCTGACAATGTTGCAAACTAGTTGAAGACATTTCTCCAACCGTCATTAAGCCTCTTGGTTGAAAAACATCTCGACTTAGTTCCTGCATAAATTCGTGAATACGCGGTCCATCGGTATAAAAACGGCGACCATCGCCTTGATCATCATTCAGAAAACGCTGATCTTTAGAGACCAGATTAATCACATCCAATCTTAAACCGTCAACCCCTTTATCTGCCCAAAAGTGGCAAATTTTTTTTAATTCAGCACGAACTATCGGATTTTCCCAATTTAAATCTGCCTGTTCCGTTGCAAAAAGATGCAAATAATGCTTGCCTACTTTTTCACTCCATTGCCACGCATTGCCGCCAAATTTAGAGCGCCAATTATTCGGCAATCTATCTTTATGTCCACCTCGCCAAATATAAAAATCGTGATATTTACTGTTAATATCTTGTGCCTGTTTAAACCATTGATGTGCTGTTGACGTGTGATTGAACACCATATCCATAATAATTCTAATATTTCGTTGATGTGCCTGCTCAACCAAATTTTCAAAGTCTGCCATTGAGCCATAACTCGGATCAATCGCACAATAATCAGCAACGTCATAACCATTATCAACCTGTGGTGAAACATAGATTGGTGTAATCCAAATAGCATCCACACCCAAGTTTTTTAAATAATCCAATCGCTGCGTAATTCCATTAATATCGCCAGTACCGGAACCGGTTGTATCCTGAAAACTTTTTGGGTAAATTTGGTAAATAACCCCTGTTTTCCACCATTGTTGTTGAGACACCTGCTGCATAATTATCTCCTTATAAAGTGCCATTTGCGGCTTTTCGTTTATAAACAATAGTAGTCAAAGCCAAAGGAACAATAACCGCAATCAGCATTGCCAATGCATAAACCAACCAGAATTGTGGTTTAATTGATAAAATTCCCGGCAAACCACCAACACCGATACCATTAGCCAACACTCCACTGAAACCGCAAAGCAATGCGGCGAATGCAGAACCTATCATTGCACATAACATTGGGAAACGATATTTTAAATTGATTCCGTACATTGCCGGTTCTGTTACTCCCAAATAAGCGGAAATTGCCGCAGGTACTGAAATTTCACGTTCGTTAGCTTTTTTACTAACTAATACAATCGCTAACACTGCCGAAGCTTGAGCAATATTTGATAATGCAATAAGTGGCCAAACCGGTGTTCCCCCCATACTTTGAATCATCTGCATATCAATCGCTAATGTGGTTTGATGCACTCCGGTAATAACCAATGGCGCATAAAGGAAACCAAATAATGCTGCGCCGATTGGTGCAAAACTGCCAGTCATTGCGGCACGAACCACATAAGCCACGCCGTTGCCAATTTCGCGTCCGATAGGTCCAATAATGGAATGTGCTAAAAAGACAGCGATAATCAATGAAACAACAGGCACAATCACAAGATTCAATGAATCCGGCACAATCTTTCTTAAACGTGTTTCCAACCAACCTAAGGTTAAACCAGCCATAATGGAAGGAATCACTTGCGCTTGATAACCGACTTTATCAATTGTAAATAAACCGAAATCCCAAACGTCCGGTATTTGTGTTCCCAAACCGTAGGAATTCATCAATTGCGGAGAAACTAATGTAACGCCTAATACAATACCTAATATCGGCGAACCTCCCATTTTTTTCACTGTAGACCAACAGATACCGACCGGTAAATAGAAGAAAATTGCTTCACCAATTAACCACAAGAAATCATAAATGGTTTGCCACATTGGGCTTGTCTGTACCAACGTCTTGCCATCCGATAAAGGAATATCTCCGATAACATTACGAAAACCAAGAATCAAACCACCGCTAATTAATGCTGGCAATAAAGGAATAAAAATTTCAGCAAAATGGGAAATTAATCGTTCGTGCCATTTCATATTTTGCCTAGCAGCTGTTTTAACATCATCTTTACTAACTTCACTAATTGAAGTCTGTTTCACTAATTCTTTGTAATACAAATCTACTTCGGGTCCAATTACCACCTGAAATTGTCCAGCATTAGTAAAACAACCTTTTACCATTGGTAAGTCTTCTATTGCTTTAACATCTGCTTTCGCCGTATCGTTCAGTACAAAACGTAACCTTGTAATACAATGCGTTGCCGACGCAATGTTATCTTTACCGCCTATTAATGTAATCAACTTGGTGATATTTTGCGGATCAATTTTTTTTGCCATAGTGTCCTCAAGATCTAATCTAATCAACTAAATTAACCAGTAACAGCATAACCAATGATGAAGTTTTACACAATGGGAACGTTCCCAAATTGAGATCGAGATCACAAAATAAACATATCTTTAATTCTCTTACGGCTAAAAATCAGAAAAGCCATAACAGCAATGAGACCGATTTTGTTGCTAATTAAGCTAAAAGAGGTTAAATGATTTTGCGCTATCGCAAAAATAAGATAATGACAAACTGTTGACAAAGGCGATCAAAATCAATAAAATCTCGCCCGCATTGCCCAATGGGGCTATTCCTCCTTAGTTCAGTCGGTAGAACGGTGGACTGTTAATCCATATGTCGCTGGTTCAAGTCCAGCAGGAGGAGCCAAATTTTTTCTTTTGGTACTATGTTTTATTTGTCTCCTTTTATGAAATTTAGTCTTTATGCCAAAAGAATTTCGCCCATAGTAAAACTATGGGCTTTCTTTTTTATGTTTCTTTTATACTTCCATACTCTTCCGGCAATCCTAAATTCAAAAAATAGCCTGCTTTATCTTTTTCAACCACAAAAACTGATAATTTATCACGCCAATCACCCAAAACAATCCGTTTCCTGCCATTTTCTAAATAATGAATTGCTTGACGATGCGTGTGTCCGTGAATAATTTGTTCTACTTGAAACTTATCAAATATTTCCGTTACAGTTTGCGCATTTACATCCATAATCTGCAATGATTTTTCCTTTTTATCATACTGACTTTGGCGGCGAATGCGTTGTGCTAAATTAATCCGCCATTGCAATGGCAAACAGAGAAACAATTTTTGTAACCAACGCTGATGAACGCGTTTGCGGAATTTTTGATAGGCAACATCATCAGTGCAAAGCGTATCACCGTGACAAACTAAGGTTTCCACGCCAAACAACGTCAATTTTTGGTATTCCGGCAACAACCGCACACCGGTTTCTCGGGCAAACCGCTTTCCTAGCAAAAAATCACGATTACCGTGACAAAAATAACAAGCGATCCCTTTTGCGGTCAGATCGCGCAATAATCGTTTAATTTCATCGATCTGAAGCGAATGTTCATCATCTCCTACCCAAAAATCGAACAAATCGCCTAAAATGTATAACGCTTGTGCCTGTGGTGCTTTTTCGAGCATAAAATAACGAAATAACGCCAGTAAATGCGGCGATTGCGCACTCAAATGCAAATCGGCAATAAAATAAATCGGTTTATCCATCTTCTATTTATCATTAATCAAGAAAGGCAATACTATAAAGCATTTTCCGCATAAACGCTTTGTTCTTTTGTACTTGTTCCCCTAATTTCGCTATACTTGCGCTAATTTATTTGAGGGATAAGCTATGCTTAAAGTAATTCGTATTATTGTAGTCGCTATTTGTTGTATTTTAATCTGTGTCATCGGTTCTCTTTATTCATTAATTAATTTTAAAAACCCGAATAATGTAGCGGTATTTGCGCACTGGTTTGCCCGTCTTCATCCGCTTTTCGGACTGAAAGTCGAATATCGTTATCCTCAAGGAGCCGATAAATTTGAACGCTGTATTTATGTCGGTAATCACCAAAATAATTATGATATGGTCACTATTTCTCATATGGTAATGCCTCGTACTGTCAGCGTTGGAAAAAAAAGCCTAATTTGGATCCCATTTTTCGGCATACTTTACTGGATTACCGGTAATATTTTTATTGATCGAGAAAATCGCAGTAAAGCCCACAACACAATGACAACCCTGGCTAAACGCATTCATAAAGATAATCTTTCAATCTGGATGTTTCCTGAAGGCACTCGCAGTCGTGGGCGCGGCTTATTGCCATTTAAAACTGGGGCATTTTATGCCGCTATTGAAGCTGGTGTGCCAGTCGTGCCTGTTGTCTGTTCATCAACACATAATAAAATTGATCTTAATCGTTGGCATAACGGCACCGTAATTTGCGAAATGTTACCGCCAATCGACAGTAAGACGTACAATAGAGAAACCGTACGCAATTTTGCGCAAAATTGTCACGATCTAATGGCTAAGCGTATTGCTGAACTTGATGCCGAAATCGCACAAAAACAACAAAAATCCTAGTCAAAAAGAGGAGGAAATTATGGGAAATTATTCACGTCGCCGCTTTTTACAAGGTTCTTTAGCAATTGTTGCCGGCAATGTTTTGCCTTGTACCGTTAGGGCTGATAGCAATCCTCCTCTCTGGATTCCTCCTTTAACTTCTGTCGGTCGTGGTTCGCCGATTTTACTGAATGCTCGTAATGTCAAAAAAGCCTTTAATAACAATAAAGTAGATGCTTGGGGATTTAACGGTTTTTACTTAGGTCCAACCATTAAAATGAAACAGAATGACTTCCTACGTCTTACTTACCGTAATAATTTAACAGAATCTATTGCCATCAATATCCAAGGTTTACAAGCTAACGGCGAGATTTCAGGCAGCATTAACCGCAATTTAGCCCCTAACAGTTCTTGGTCGCCGATAATTCAGATCAAACAATCTGCTTCAACCTGCTGGTATCACAGTGATACTATTGGTCGTTCCGCTTATCAAACCTATAGAGGTTTAGTCGGAATGTGGATTATTGAAGATGAAGAAAGCAAAAAAAACTTATTACCAAACAAATATGGAGAAAATGATATTCCATTGATTTTACAGGATATTTCTTTAAATTATAGTGGTCAGCAAGTCTTTAATCTGGAAAAAAACGCTTTTTTAGGTAAACAACTTTTTGTTAATGGACAATGTAACCCGTTTATCAATGTCGCACGTGGCTTTATTCGTCTTCGTTTATTAAATGCTTCGGTTTCACGCTCATATTATCTGCATTTTGATAACCAACAACCTTTCTTCAAAATTGCCTCTGGATTGGGATTTCTCTCTCAGCCACAAGAACAAAAAGCATTGTTATTGGTGCCCGGTGAACGGGTTGAAATTTTAGTCGATGCAAATCAGAACAAACCGTTACGCCTACTTGCCGGAAATTCAGCAAATATTATTGATAAAGTGAGAGGTTGGCTAGGAATATCTGATCATCTAGAAAATAATCTTGTTGTCGAATTACGTCCTCAAGGTTTAGCTTCCGCTTTCGCACAACAAAAGCCGACTTTACCCGATGCGAAACTGGGGCTACCACTCTCACCACAAAAAGAGCGACATATTCACTTAAGCACTCAGGATGCAATGATCAACCAACGACGCTTTGATCCTCGTCGTATTGATATTTTTGCACAATTAAACAGTGTTGAACGTTGGATACTTACTGCAGATCAGGCTACTGGTTTCCAATTACAAGGAGCAAAATTTTTGATTGAACAGCAAAATGGCGAACGCAACAAAAAAGAGATGTTGGCTTGGACAGATACCGTTTGGGTAGAAGGCGAAACACGCATTTTAGTGCAATTTGATAATCCTTCTTCCAACTCCTACCCATTTATTTTTGGGGCATCTAATCTCTTACTCTCAGATAAAGGCTGTATGGGATTACTGGTTGTTCAATAATCAAGTTTTGTGGCAACAATATTGTCCGCTTAAGGAATTGATAATCGGACAATTCTCACTATCATCTCCCGGACATTGAGAAGCTAATGTTGTCAATTTGGTACGCATTTGTTGTAGTTTAGCAATCTGAGCATCAATTTCGTCAATCTTCGCTAAAGTTTGTGCCTTAACATCTGCACTTCGTCGGTGAGGATTGCGATACAATGCCAATAATTGTTCACATTCTGGCAAAGAAAACCCTATTTCCCTCGCTTCACGAATCAAATTTAATGCTTCAATATGCTGCATATTATATTGGCGATAACCATTAACACTCCGATCTGGCGGCGCAATCAAACCTTTCTGTTCATAAAATCGGATTGCTTTCGCACTCAGATTAGTCAATTTAGCTACTTCATTAATATACATCTTTTCTCCTTGACTTTAACCTTGCTGGAAGGTTTATTGTAGCACCGTTTGATGAGTTCGCTACACAGCCTGAACTCAATACCAACAAAAAAATACAAAATATATGGAGAATAAAAATGACACTATTAAAACTTTCTGATCTCTCTTGCCAACATTGTGTAAAAAACGTAACTAATGCACTTTCCTCCGTAGCAGGAGTGGAAAATGTGAAAGTTTCCCTACATTATGCCTATGTTGAAGGAAATGCTGATACCGAAGCATTAATCAAAGCTGTGGTTGATGCCGGTTATCAAGCTGAAGTTGCTACCGAACCAGCTCAAACCTTATCTTTATCGGGTCTTAATTGCCAACATTGCGTTAACAGCATAAAAAATGCGCTTGAAAAATTGCCTGATGTGGTGTTTGCCGATGTAGAAAAAACTTCTGCAAACATTTATGGTGATGCTACTTTGGAAACCTTAATCCATTGCGTGGAGCAAGCCGGTTATTCGGCAAAGTAGCCTCTCAACGTGTTGAATCCAGTCAGCCGCAACACGTTGAGGCTGAAACAACAACGGCT
Organism: Gallibacterium sp. ZY190522; assembly: GCF_054166015.1. NCBI lineage: Bacteria > Pseudomonadati > Pseudomonadota > Gammaproteobacteria > Pasteurellales > Pasteurellaceae > Gallibacterium > Gallibacterium sp. ZY190522. The sequence continues at coordinate 242,185 of NZ_CM135118.1, read as the reverse complement.
GACGTACAATCACCCGCCACGCCGCAACAAGATGAACAGCTGTTTCTGATTAGTGGTATGTCCTGTACTGCCTGTGTTGCCAAAGTTGAAAAAGCAATCCGAAAAGTCTCTCAAGTTGAACAGGTTAGAGTGAATTTAGCAGACAATACCGCTACCGTAGTCGGTGGAGATACAACTCAAATCTCTCAAGCAGTTGCCTCTGCTGGTTATCAGGCAGAATTGCTTGAAGATGAAATCACTCGAGCGCAAAAAATTGAGCAAAAATATCAACAAGATATTCAGCACAAAATCAAACAAACAACAGTAGCGTTGATTGTCGGTTTCGGTTTGATGATCGCTATGTGGTTAAAACTACTACCATCATATGAACAGTTTGGTCAAGCGCATCCTGTTGGTTATCAAGCTTTCTATTTGCTGCTAAGTTTATTGGTAATTGCTGCTATTTATTATTCAGGCAAACACTTTTTTGTGCGCGCTTGGACGAATTTATTGCACAAGACAACATCAATGGATACCTTGGTGACACTGGGCGCATTAACTAGCTTACTGCTTTCACTGCTGATTATTCTATTTCCGCATCAATTTACGCAACATCATCTTTATCTGGATTCCGGTTTAATGGTGATTGGTTTCGTCAATATCGGCAAAATTTTAGAAAGTCGTGGTAAAAAATCCGCCAGCACAGCCTTATCCGCTTTAATGGATCTTTTGCCGCAACAAAGCACGGTGATTGAAAACGGACAGACCAAAACGATTCCGGCCAAACAAGTACAGCCACAAATGCTATTACAACTACAAACAGGCGATAAAATTCCGGTTGATGGCAAGCTCAATTCGGGCGAACTTTGGGTAAATGAAGCAATTCTGACCGGTGAATCTCAACCGATAAAGAAAAATATCGGTGATGTTGTTACTGCGGGTACATTAGTAACTAATGGTGGTGGACAAATGCTGGCGACTCAGACAGGACGTAACACGACATTAGCTCAAATGATCCGGACTATCGATCAAGCTCAAACTTCTAAACCACAGTTAGCAACTCTGGTCGATAAAATTTCCGCTATTTTTGTACCAACCGTTTTACTTATCGCTACCTTAACTTTCTGCTTATGGTTGCTCAACGGTGCAGATATTAGTGCCGCTACCTTGGCAGCAATTTCGGTATTGGTCATCTCTTGCCCTTGTGCATTAGGATTGGCAATCCCAATGTCTATTATTGTCGGAACAGGACAAGCCGCTAAATTAGGCATCTTGATAAAAGAAGCAAATGGATTACAGTACCTCAGCCAAGTAAAATATATTTACTTTGACAAAACCGGGACACTCACCAGTGGTAATACACAAGTAACCGCTGTTTGGCAACAGAATCGTGAAAGTTTCGCCATTGCCGCCGCAATCGAACAAAATATGGTGCATCCTTTGGCTCAAGCAATTATCCAATTTGCACAACAGCAATCTGCCGTTTTGCCGACGATTAAACAAGTCAATGCGATTGCCGGACAAGGATTGCAAGCGACCATTAAACAACAGCAATGGCTTTTAGGCAGTTTAAGTTTTATGCAAGAGCAAAAGGTAGATTTACAACCTTGCCAGACTTTTATTCAGCAACAATTAAAACTTGCTACTAGCTTAGTCTTTTTAGCAAACGGTCAAGATGTAATTAATGTATTTGCTGTCAGCGATCAGATCAAACCAGATGCCAAAATAGCATTGCAACAACTTAAACAACAACAGATTGATTGCACAATGTTGACAGGCGATAATCGCCAAACTGCAGAGGCTTTTGCCAAACAGCTAGGCATTACACAGGTGATTGCACAAGCAACTCCACAACAAAAAGCAGAACAAATTAGTCAAAGTCGTCAAAACGGCATTACCGCAATGGTTGGCGATGGTGTAAATGATGCGCAAGCATTTGTGATGGCGGATGTTTCGATTGCAATGGGAAGCGGTGCTAAAGTTTCAATGGAAACAGCAGATTTAACCTTGCTTAATTCCAATTTAATGACATTAGTCAATGCAATCCGTATGGCTAAGGCAATCTTTAGTAATATCAAATTAAGCCTATTTTTTGCCTTTATTTATAACATTATTTTAATTCCGGTTGCGGCATTCGGTTTATTAAACCCAATGTGGGCAGCATTAGCGATGGCGTGCAGTTCAATTACGGTCGTAATTAATGCCAATCGGCTTCGTTATTGGAAATAGTAGGTCTAGCCCTGTTGGGCGACCTACTTTTATTTTACATCTGATTTCGTTCTGCAACTATTTGTAAAAACAGTTGCATAACACGTTCATCTGTACTTAATTCCGGATGAAAAGAGCAAGCTAATAAATTACCCTGCTTTACTAAAACAGGACGTTTATCAATTTCGGCTAAGATTTCTACCTGTGGCGATAACAATGTTTCAACATAAGGCGCACGAATAAAAATCGCCGGAAAAGGCGATGACAACCCCTTAATGTCTAAATCCATTTGAAAACTGTCTACTTGTCTACCGAATGCATTTCGATACACAGAAATATCTAACAACGATAAATATGGCTTTTCTCCACCGACAATCTCTTTCGCCAATAAAATCATTCCAGCACAGGTAGCAAAAACACCTTTACCTTCTCCTACAAAATCTCGGATTGCCGTAATAAAACCATAATCACGCATCAATTTGCCGATTACCGTGCTTTCACCGCCGGGCAATACCAATCCATCCAAATTTTCCAATTCAGCCGGTTGTTTTATCGCTATTGCACTAACACCTAATCTTTGCAACTGAACGATATGTTCACTTACCGCACCTTGCAAAGCTAATACGCCGATCCGATAACCTTGATCACCTCTCATTATTACCAACCCCGTTCTTGCATCCGTTCTTCTAAACTTAATTTAGCTATATCAATCCCCTTCATTGCTTCACCTAAGTCTTCAGATAAGCGCGCAATCAAATCATAATCCTGATAGTAAGTGGTCGCTTGCACAATTGCTTTAGCAAACTTCTCTGGATTTTCCGATTTAAAAATACCAGAACCAACAAACACCCCATCTGCACCTAGCTCCATCATTAAAGCCGCATCTGCCGGCGTTGCCACACCACCAGCCGCAAAATTCACTACCGGTAAACGCCCTTGTTGTTTAATTTGCAATAATAGCTCATAAGGCGTGCCCAAATTTTTAGCTTCTGTCATCAACTCATCTTCACTCATTGCCACCACTTTACGCACTTGAGCATTCACTTTGCGCATATGACGCACCGCTTCCACGATATTGCCGGTTCCCGGTTCACCTTTGGTACGCAACATTGCCGCACCCTCGCCGATACGGCGCAATGCTTCGCCAAGGTCACGACAACCGCAAACAAACGGCACAGTATACTCACTTTTTAACAAATGAAACTCCTCATCCGCCGGCGTTAACACTTCACTTTCATCAATATAATCAACACCCATTGCTTCCAGTACTCTTGCTTCAGTGATATGACCGATTCTGACTTTTGCCATTACCGGAATGGAAACCGCATTCATCACCTCTTTGACAATTCTAGGATTAGCCATTCGTGCTACACCTCCAGCAGCGCGGATATCAGAAGGTACACGTTCCAATGCCATTACAGCGACCGCACCTGCCGCCTCAGCAATCCTAGCCTGTTCCGCATTAACAACATCCATAATCACACCGCCTTTTTGCATCTGTGCCATACCACGTTTTACCACATCACTTCCAATAATCTTATTCATTTTTTTCTCCTTGTTACGATAATCGAATTGCTATTCGGTTGTTATTTTTCGCTATTCAGATATGATTAAAAGTATCAGTTTTAATAAATTTAATCAGATCAGATTTAAAAATTAAAATGCACGAAATCCATTTAAAACTTAACAAAAACAGTGATATGCCACTCTATTTACAACTTTATCAACAACTAAAAAAAGATATTAGTGCCGGCATATTGACCTTAGGAGAGAAACTACCGTCAAAACGACATTTAGCAAAATCATTATTGGTTAGTCTTAGCACGATTGAAGCAGCTTATGCACAACTACAGGCGGAGGGATACATTGAATCACACCCAAGAGCAAGATTTAAAGTCTGTTTTGATCATCGACAACTATTTCATAACGATCTACCGCTTAAAGCAGACAGAATACAAAAAACAGACAAAATTTATCGCTTTGATTTCAATCCTAACGCTATCGACACTCAAACCTTTCCACTTAATCTCTGGAAAAAACAGCTACGCCAATTAAGTAACCATCAGTTACAACAGCTTCTCTGCCTTGGTGAAAAACAGGGAGATAGTTATTTACGTGAACAGCTAAAACATTATCTTTATTCCGCTAGGGGAATACGTTGTCAAATTGAACAGATTATTATCATTGCAGGTGCGGAAACAGCAATGACTCAATTATGTTGGCTATTTGATCATTTACAAGAGAAACAACCGTTTAAATATGCAATGGAACAATACGGTTATGCCGCAGTAGAAAAGCTCTTAACCATTATTCATAAAGAGATCATTAAATTACCAATTATTAATGACTCACAAAAGATCAATATTGAACTACTTGAACAACACAATATCAATATTGTATACGCAACGCCATCACATCAATATCCTTATGCCAGTGTACTTTCCATTAATGAACGCCATCAGCTCCTTGAATGGGCAAAAAAACAAAAAAATCGTTACATCATAGAGGATGATTATGACAGTGAATTTCGCTATCAAGGGCGACCGATTCCGGCATTACAAAGTCTGGATCACGCCGAAAAAGTGATCTATCTCGGCTCATTTTCCAAACTTTTAATGCCCTCACTACGCTTAAGCTTTATGGTATTACCCCCACATTTGCTCAAATATTATCAACAATTATGCGGACAATTTAACTGCACAGTTCCTCGTATAAATCAACATCTTGTAGCAAATTTAATGCAAAGCGGAGATTTTGAGCGCCATATTCAACGTATGCGCACACATTACCGTAAACGTATGGAATTATTATGCCAATTACTACAACCCTATCGGCGAAACATCCATTATTACGGCACCCAATCCGGTTTTTACTTATTAATTGAGCTTTTCAATGACCACAGAACACTAGATGAACTGACAACCTTAGCGGAACAGGCACAAATCAAACTTTACCCGATTTTTAACCAACAACAAAAACGCCTGTTTTCGCTCGGTTTTGGCAATCTAAGCAGCACAGAATTAACACAAGCTATCCCATTATTAATGCAAACTTGGCATTATTCTCCTGACAATATTTCCACTTAAAATAACTAAAACAACTTGCTTTATCGGATAAAAAAGCATAGTGTATTTTCCCCATTTAATCATCAAGAGGAAATAGTATGTGTAAGTTATTAATAAATAAATTAAGTAAATTCACCATAGCTCTTTCAGCTATATCCGCTACCACATTTGCTAATGCCGATATTTTAACTTCGGTGCGGCCACTTGGTTTCATTGCCTCATCAATTGCTGATGGCGTAACAAAAACGCAAATACTTATTCCTGCCGGTGCTTCGCCACACGATTACAATATGAAACCTTCTGATGCAAAACGAGTTCGTGATGCTGAATTTGTACTTTGGATCGGCAAAGATATTGATGCTTTTTTAGAAAAATCTATTGCACAACGTGATGCAACCAGCGTATTAACTATCAGTAAATTAGCCGGTATTGAATCGTTATTAGGCGAAACTTCAGCTCACGACCACGATCACGACCACGATCACGACCATGACCATGACCACAACCATGACCACGACCACGACCACGACCACGACCACGACCACGACCACGACCACGACCACGACCACGACCACGACCACGACCACGACCACGACCACGACCATCATCACTCAACCAACGAATTAGAGCAAGATTGGCACGTCTGGTTTTCACCGAAAATCAGCGAACAAGTTGCAGAACAATTAGCTCAACAGCTCACTCAACTTTATCCGCAACACCAAGCTAAAATTGCCGCTAACCTCGAAACATTCAAACAACAGTTAACCACAACAAATCAGCAAATTACTCAACAACTTGCCGAATTTAAAGACCAAGGTTTTTATGTTTTCCACGATGCTTATCGTTATTTTGAAAATGCTTACGGATTGCAACAAACTGGTTATTTCACTATTAACCCTTTGATTGCTCCGGGAGCTAAAAAATTAGCAAAAATTAAAGAAGAAATTAATGAACATAAAGTTAAGTGTCTTTTTGCAGAACCACAATTTACCCCGAAAGTGCTTCAAACCTTGCAACAAAGTACAAATGTCAAAATCGGACAATTAGATCCGATGGGTGAAAAAATTGCTTTAGGAAAAGGATCTTACAGCGCATTTTTACAGCAGATTGCTGAGGATTTTTCTGATTGTTTAAAAAATTAAGATAAAATAGGGGTTATCCTTAAAAAGGATAACCCCTATTTTTAATATTAACCCCAATATTGTGATAATATAACTAATAAATAAATTATTCGGATCTTTTTTGCTGCAATAACCAATCATAAACAACGGGACTATTAAATACAGCATCCCATGTATTATGAGCATTATTATTGATAAATCCATTATCCCCTGAATTTAAAAATGTAAACTCTGTATAACGTACATTTTTATTATGCAGCTTATATTTTAAGATCATAAAATTTTTCCTACTTCCCTCGACTGGAGATACTTTATCTTCCTTACTATGAAAAAACCAAATGGGAATATCTTTTATTGGAGAAAGTAATGAAGCTGTTGCTTTACCATCAATATATTCTACCGTACCAGCTTCCCTACCACTCATTAATAAAGCTGCTGCAAAAAAATTAGGTCTATCTAATAATAAATACATGGCTCCTTCTGCACCTCTTGATAATCCTATAAGATAAATACGATTTTTATCAATATCAGGATTTTGTTGTATAGTTTCATCAATCATTTTTAAAATTAAATTACGTCGATTATGAGTTTGCCAATGTATTCCACCTTTTTGACCTTTATTTTTATCATCAAAGGGATCAAAAACAGATTGATATTGAGGAGCTAAAACAAAGCTAGAAGAGTAGTCTAGGATACTTATAGCCCCTCTACTAGATAACAAATGAGCAATATTATCATTACCTATTTGTCCTGAACCATGTAAGAAAATTACTAAAGGATATTTTTTACCTTTCATTATATTGGGAGAATATAACCTATAATTTAAATAGTTATTGGGATTATCTATATAAACTTTTTTAGGTTGAAATTTATCTACAATTATATTTTCAACATTCTTAGACTCTGCTGTAACTTCTGTTATATTAGGTGATATTGTTTTTCCATTACTAAGTTTAATTAAACCTTTCTGTTCAATAGTATATCGCAATCTATCTCCATAAAAATGAGGTATCTTATTACTTTGTACAATTTGTTTTGTAATAATAGAACCAGCTTTATCTTTCGCTAAAAAAGTCATTGGTTCTTTATTTACAGTTTCTAATTCATAAGTTCCAGATATTGTATCTCTAGGATCTAATACTAAAAAAACTGTATTCCCAATTTCAGGTTTGTTTTTTAATCTAAAATCTTTCTGAGTATAAGCATCTAAAATATTACGGTAACCCAACGATTTATTATCCAATTTTACCTCTACCTGATATAAATTAGATAAATTTTTCCCTAACAACAACTCATCTTCATATTGTAAAGTAATTCCTGTAATTTTTTGCCCTGTTTCAGTTACTTCTGTAATTAATTTTGCATTATTTGGATGAGTAGATTGATATATTTTATCTGGCGCTAACTCTGAATATGCTAATAAAGGTAGAAATAGAAAGAATAAAATTTGATAACTAGCTTTCATATAAGCACCTTTTAAACATAAGTACTCTACAAATAAGCTATGTAGAGTACTTATTAAATTACAAATTTTCAGTTACAATTTTTTAGTCTGCACTTTAACATAGAGCAAAATTGCAGCTAGCACACCCAATGGGAACAATAAGTCAAATACTGATCCGTCAACACCAAAAATTAAGTTGGCGATGATCACACAGCAACCACCTATTGCCCAAGCGATAGTTGTCGGAATTGACCAGACAATCATCTGTTTCTTGACATCACTAATTCCCATCATTCTGTTTACTACCCAGAATAGACTATCATTGAAATATCCAAAGAAGAGTGATCCCATTGTCGCCGCCTGTGCTGCCAACAACATATTCACATTTGGAATAGACATTAAGATCGGTGCGGAAATAGAAGCCGCAGTCACCATTGCTACAGTACCGGAACCTTGAATAAAGCGAACTAAGGTTGAAACAATAAACGGAATTAAAATTGGTGAAATAGGTAAATTAGCAACTTGTTCCGCAAGTTGTTTTCCTGCTCCGCTATCACGCAATACCGCACCCAATGCACCGCCGGCACCAGTAACTAACAAAATAATTCCGGCAGTTTTTACCCCTTCTTCTAAGTGTAACGCTGTTGTATTTTTATCCACATTCGGTAATAAAGTATAAACAGAAACTAGAACACTTAACGCTAAAGCGGTGATAGGACTTCCCACAAAGGTAATTATTTGGTAAAAATAACCGTTTGCCATTTCAGGAGCAACGCCCTGTTTTATTAACAGGTCAACAATCGCTTTAATGAAGATTAATACAATCGGTAAAACTATCGGTAGCATTGAAAGAGTGAGGCTTGGTAGGTCTTTTTTCTCTTTCTCTGCGATATAGTTATCGTATTTTTGTTTTAATTCTTCATCAGTGAATGCTTGTTGGTTGAAGTCCGGGTATTTTTTATCTAACCATTTAGCATAAAGAACTATCCCGATCACCGCTGGAATGGCAAACAACATTCCCAATAACAACATCGCACCGACATCAACACTGAATAATCCGGCAACACCTAATGGACCGGGTGTCGGCGGTACAGTATGGTGAGTTACCACCAAACCACCTGCCAATGCCACGCCTAAAGTGAGTAGAGAGCGCTTACCGTTCTTCGCTAATGCTTTCGCAACCGGATATAAAATCACAAAAGCAGAATCAACAAAAATTGGAATACTAACGATATAACCGGTAATAGCTAACGCCCACTCCTCTTTTTTCTCTCCTAAGAATTTGATGAAACTGTATGCCATTTTCTCCGCTGCACCGGATACTTCCAGAATACTTCCCATCATTACCCCTAATCCGATAACAAGACCGATACTCCCTAAAGTACTACCAAAGCCTTTAGAAATAACAGATAAAGTATCGGACGCATTTAATCCTCCTACTAAACCTGCTATCGCTGAAGCAATCAACATTGCTATGAATGCGTGAACACGGGTGCGCAACACTAAAAACAACAGTACCGCCACGGCAATAATTAACCCAATTATTGGGATCGGCAAACCAAACATAATGATTTCTCCTGTTATAGATCTTTATTAATAAATTGATGAATAACATCTGCAAAGTGATTATCAACAACAAAGCCGAGTGATAACGCACGCGAAATATCAATTTTCGCCGGCCAACTTGCCACAATGTCATTAATTTTCTGGTCGAATTGATAAGTAACTTTATTAAGAATATCCTCCCCTTTAATTAACGCTAATTCGTGTAACATTGCCTCAACGGTGATGGTAAATCCTGGCAAATTTACAACGTGCCAATCACGTTTATCTAATGATGGCAAAGTTAATGCACGAATAAAATTCGCAACTACGGTATCTGGACTGGAAAGCCATAATGCAAGAGATTTATCAACCGGACAATTAGCCATTTCACCAGTTAATGGTTCACGAATAATGCTGCTTACAAATGAAGATGCTGCTTTATTAGGTTTTCCCGGGCGGATACAAATAGTTGGTAAACGTAAAACTAATCCATCAACAAAGCCTTTGCGGGTATAGTCATTAATCAACAACTCACACATTGCTTTTTGTGATCCATAAGTGGATTGCGGTGTTACTGCTGTTTGATCTTGAATAACTGCTGGTAAATCTCCACCAAAAACAGCTAATGAACTAGAAAAAATAAAACGAATATTTGGATTTACCGCTCGACAACTCTCCAGTAAATTACGAGTAGCTAGAAAGTTTATTTGATAGCCCAAATCAGGATCTTCCTCAGCGTGGCTACTTACAATCGCCGCCAAATGAAAAATTGCATCAACATCTGCGGTTACAATCTCTTTTACTGCCAATTCCTGACGCAAATCCATTTTAACGCTACGTACACGAGAATCTTGATTTGGAATAACAGGCTCATTAATATCAACAAGAATCAACTCATCAATTTTGACATCTTGTTGCTGTAACAATGTTCTTGCCAATCTTTGACCTAAAAATCCTTGTCCACCGGTAATAATAACTTTCATCTTTTTTCTCCTCTTTATTTGTTATTCATTTTTATACTTATCAAACCAACCTAACCCATCTTCTGTTTTACCGCGTGGGTTATATTCACAACCAACCCAACCTTGATAACCGATATCATCAAGTTTTTTAAAGATATAGGAGTAATTGATTTCACCTTCATCAGGTTCGTGACGATCCGGAACGGAGGCAATTTGCACATGAGCAAATTTGCCCTGCAATTTATCGGTTAAACGTGCCAAATTGCCATCTACATTTTGTGCGTGGAAATAATCAAGTTGAACGAAAACATTATCGCGATTAATTAAATCCACTAATTCCAAAGTTTGATATTGACTGGATATCAAATAATTCGGTTTAACTTGTGGGCTTAATGCTTCCAACAACACATTAATTCCGTGAGCTTTAAATTTATCAGCGGCATAACGAACATTATCAATAAAAGTTTGCTTGTATTTTGCGTATTGAGACGGTTCAGGCACTACGCCAGCCATTACGTGAACATTTGGACAACCTAAAACAATCGCATATTCAAGAGCTAAATCAATGTCTTTATGGCTATCTACTTCACGCCCCGGAATAGCAGAAACTCCCCATTCTCCAGCAACAACATTACCAGGTGCAGTATTGAATAACACCTGTTTTAAACCGTATTGATCCAATTTTGCTTTTAATTCCTCTGCCGGATATTCATAAGGGAAAAGATATTCAACATATTTAAATCCCGCTTTGGCTGCCGCTTCAAAACGATCAAGAAACGGCACTTCTGTAAACATCATTGATAAATTTGCTGCAAACTTAGGCATAACTATTTCCCCCTATTTTTTAAATCATTCACTTCATCATCTGAGAGATAACGAATATTCTGTCCTTGTAAAATAAACATTAACTTCGCTGTTTCTTCCAACTCTTCGCTATTATCCACGGCATCTCGTAAATCACTGCCACAAACCACTACACCGTGATTTGCTAATAAAAATGCTTTACTCTCCTTGGCTTTCGCTGCCAAATCTCGCCCTATTTCCGCAGCTCCCGGTCGATAATAAGGAATCACCGGCAAACGACCGACACGCATCACGTAATAAGGTGTAAAGGCTTTGATGGCATTGTCATAATCCAAATCCGCTTTGCAGGATAATGCTGTCAAATAAGTGGAATGAAGATGAACTATCGCATTACATTCCGGTTTTTCACGATAAAGCGCTAAATGAAAAAAATACTCTTTTGATGGTTTTTTACCGCTCAACAATTTACCTTCAGCATCAATTACAGAGATTTCCTCTTCATTCAAACGCCCTAAAGAAGATCCTGTTGGTGTAACTAAAAAACGATTATCATCTAATTTCACCGAAATATTTCCTGCACCACCAACACTAAAGCCACGTTCAAACAACGAGCGCGAAAGTTGCACTAATTGTGTTTTAATTTCTTGCTCCGTCATTTCATCATCTCCTGTGCATAGCTAAAGAAAGATTCTTGACCGAAATTACCTGATTTCAATGCAAGATAAACCGGCGCATCCAACACACCCAACCAAGGCACGCCCGGAGCAATCTGTTTACCAATATTGAAACCTTTAAAGCCTAATTTTTGTACGACAATACTTGAAGTCTCACCGCCAGCAGTAATAAAGTTGGTCACACCATAATTACGTAATCTTTCCGCTAATTGGGCAAATGCCTGTTCGATCGCCTGACTGGCAGTTTCCGCTCCAAACTGTTGTTGAATCTGCTTTAATTTTTCCGGAGCAACAGTGGCATAAACCAAAGGAGCCTGAGCATCATCCAAATGTTCAACAACCCAATCAAAAAGCTGTTCAACATAATTATCATTGCTCAACACCTGTTCTACATCGAGCCACTGTGTTGCTGCTTTAGTCTGATAATATGCCACCTGTTTATTGGTCATCACTGAACAAGAACCAGATAAAATGACTGTTTTACCTTTTGGTGGAACAAAGGCTTGGTGCCGTTTACCTTGTGCCTGATGCTGCGCCATATAAGCCGCTAAACCGGAACCGCCAGTAACCAATTTCATATCAGCAACCGCTTCCGCTAACACGGCTAATTGCGAATTATCGACCGCATCAACCACGGCATAACGGAAACCTTGCTGTTGTAACTGTTGGAAACAATGTTTGACATTATCTGCTCCCTTGATTACGTCCGCATAAGGCACTAATCCGGTTTTCCCTTGCGCTTGACGATCCATCAAACGCATCAAATTTGCATCCGTCATCGGCGTAATCGGATGGTTCTGCATTCCTGACTCATTCAATAACACCTGACCAACAAAAAGATAACCGTTAAAAATTGTGCGTCCATTTACCGGTAATGCTGGTGTAATAATGGTAAATTTCTCATCTAATTCATTTAATAATGCATCAGTTACCGGACCAATATTCCCTTCTGCTGTGCTGTCAAAGGTTGAACAATATTTAAAATAGAATTGTGTTGCACCATTATTTTGTAACCAATGCAACGCTTCTAAAGATTGTTGCACCGCTTCCTGTGCAGGATTGGAACGTGATTTCAAGCTAATCACAATTGCATCCACTTCTTGCTCCAATGCGGTTTGAGGCACACCGTTCATTTGTACAGTTCGTAAACCATTTTCCACTAAAAAACTGGCAATATCGCTTGCACCGGTAAAATCATCTGCAATTACACCCAACATCTTACTTCTCCTGTTTTTTTGGTAATTCAACGCCACTGAAAATTTTAATCACCGCACTATCATCCTGTTTACCATAACCAGCGTTGCTAGCTTCAGTAAACATACTGTAAGCAGTGCTTGCCAAATGGAGCGGGAATTTCAAAGATTTTGCAGTATCATTAACCAAACCTAAATCTTTCACAAAAATATCAACCATTGATAATGGGCTGTAATCGCCCTCCACAACGTGTTTCATTCGATTTTCAAACATCCACGAATTACCGGCAGCGTGAGTTACCACGTCATACATTAAATCAAGAGGAATACCCGCTTTTGCCGCTAATGCCATCGCTTCAGCTCCTGCTGCAATATGCACTCCGGCTAATAATTGATGAATAATTTTCACGGTTGCCCCTAACCCAATTTCTTCACCAATGTTGTAAACTTTGCTTGCGGTAGCATCCAACACTGGTTGTAACGCCGCAAAGGATTCTTTAGAGCCAGCTGCCATCACTGTCATTTCCCCAATCGCAGCTTTTGCTGCACCGCCAGAAACCGGTGCATCCAACATTAACAAACCTAAATTTGTTAATTTTTGTGAAATTTCTTTTGAATCTTGTGCAGAAATTGTAGATGAAACCATTACAGCAGTACCCGGTTTTAGCTGTTTTGCCAATCCGTTTTCTCCAAATAAGACTTGATTTACTTGTTTAGCATTCACTACCAATAACACTACCGCATTTAACTTATCTGCAAAATCACCGGCATTTTTTCCAACCCCCTTTGCGCCAGAAACGCTAAGTTTTTCAAGTAATTTATCATCCAAATCAATGCCATAAGTATCAAGCCCAGCATTTATACAGGATAAAGCAGCCCCCATTCCCATTGCACCCAAGCCAACAACAGCTACTGAATATGTCATTTTTAATCTCCTTAGTTGTTTATTTTTTAATATTAGTATATTAAGTGATTTAAAAAATAAATTATGCGATCTGGATCACAATATTTAACAAATATTCACATATTTTTGTTTTATTTTGTTAAGTCGAATTTATACAGCTATTAAATAAAGCATATCTCTATGTTTTTATTAAAAATAAATCTTATTGGATCAAACAAATGTTCAACGTTATAATTTGAAAAAAAGCAATTAGGACAACAAAATGATTCCCGCAGAACGACAAAAACGCATCCTAAATATCGTCAGTGAACAGAATATTGTCAGCATTAACACTTTAATGGAAATGCTTGGTGTCTCTCATATGACTATCCGTCGGGATATTCAAAAATTGGAAGAGAAAGGTGAAGTCATTTCCGTTTCTGGCGGTGTACAAATTCAAGAAAAACTTGCTTTTGAACCACCGCATACGGCTAAATCACTTCTATTTCAGGAACAAAAAGAACAAATAGGTTTATGTGCTGCAAAACGCATTCCGGAAAATGCCACTATCTATCTTGATGCAGGTACAACTACTCTGGAAATCGCACGACATATTGCTGACAGACAGGATTTGTTGATCATTACTAATGATTTTTCAGTGGCAGATTTTTTGATTACTAATGGTCAAGGCGAATTGATCCATACCGGCGGAAAAATCAATAAATTAAATCGTTCTGCAGTCGGTGAATTGGCTGCACAATTTCTGCGAAACATTTCGATTGATCTTGCTTTTGTATCGACTTCTTCGTGGAGTTTAAAAGGTCTTACCACACCGGATGAGAGCAAACTGGCAGTTAAACGTGCAATTTTGGCATCAAGTCGCCACAAAACGTTAGTTACCGATTCCTCAAAATACGGTAAATTGGCAACCTTTTGGATCTGTGAATTAACCGCCTTTGATAGTTTGATCACTGATGATCAGTTGCCGGAAAATATTCAAAAAGCAATCAAAGCAATGGATATTGAATTCGTTTTAGCCGGCAGTTGAATTACGGTGGATAAAACGTTTTTTAGTTTGTCTCTGCTGCGGTACATTTCTTAACGACATTAATTTTTGTAGATCAATCTGTTGGATCAATTGTGGCAACTGTGTAGTCAGTTGTTGCATAAAAGCTTGATAACTCAATTTTTTTCGGTAAATTTGTTCCAGCTGTTGTTCCCAATGTGCGGTCATATCAGGTTGGGTCGCAATCTCCGGTAATGCGCCGATTAAAATTCGTCCTGCTTCAGTGCTATGAATTTGCCGCCCTTTTTTAGTTAAAAAACCGCGTTTAAACAGTAATTCAATAATGCCGGCTCGTGTTGCCTCTGTGCCTAAACCATCCGTTTCTCTTAACACTTTTTTCAAGGCTTTATCCTGTACAAATCGAGAAATTCCTGTCATTGCTGACAACAAAGTAGCATCAGTAAAATACATTGGAGGTTGCGTTTTTTTATTCAGCACTTCCGCACTGGAACAGTATAATTCATCACCTTTTTTTACCACTGGTAATGCACTTATATTTGACTGCGGATCAGCATCTTCCTTACCTTGTAGTTTTTTCCAACCAGCATTTGCCAATCCTCGTGTTTGTGCAATAAAAGTACCGTTATCTATTGATAACTGAATCTTTGTTTTATGGTATTCCGCATCCGGATAAAATTGCATTAAATATTGACGAGCAACCAACTGATAAATATTCTGCTCTTCACTGTTTAAACGCAAACCCTGTTTAGCTGTCGGTATAATAGCGTGGTGAGCTTCAACTTGTTTATCATTCCAACAGCGATTTTTTTGTGTAGGATCAAACCCCTCTACAAAGGATTGATATTGCTGACAATTATTAGAAATCGCCACAAAAATTTTCTCACGATCCACAAAATGCTCTTCCGGCAAATAACGACAATCCGAACGTGGATAAGTAATAGCTTTATGTGTTTCATATAAACGTTGACAAATATCCAACACCTGTTGAGCGGACATTCCATACATTCGAGCAGCATCAATCTGCAGCGCAGACAGAGAATAAGGCAAAGGTGCAGTTTCTTTTTCAGTTTTGTTTTGAAAATCTGTTACTAATGCAGGTTTCCCACTCACTTTTTTGACCACGTGTTCCGCCAATGCTTTCGATAAAATTCGCCCTTCTTCATCTTGATAAGGTTCACAAGCCTCACTCGGTTTCCAGAGTGCTTTAAACGGGTAACCCTTCAACTGAGGATTATCAGCAACCGTTTCAACAGAATGATGAATGATTGCTTGAACTTCAAAAAAATCTTTTGGTACAAAATGTTCAATTTCCAAATCACGGCGTACAATTAAACCTAATACTGGCGTTTGCACACGACCAACTGACAATACCCCTTGATAACCAACCTGTTGCCCCCTCAAAGTATAAGCACGCGTCATATTGATACCATAAAGCCAATCTGCGCGTGTGCGTGCCAATGCGGAAATAGTTAAGAATTTAAAATCTTGATTTGATTGTAACTTATTTACCGCTTTGCTCACTGCCGCCGGATTTAAATCATTGATTAAACACCGCTGAATTGTAGCAATCTTTTCTTTTGGCAACTTAAAATAAGCAAATAGCTCATCAACTAATAACTGCCCCTCCCGATCTGGATCGCCTGTATGCACAATAATATCTGCTTGTTTTAACAGTTGTTTAATAACGGCAAGTTGTTTAGCTGTTGATTTTTTAGCTAAAAACTGCCACTGCTGTGGAATGATTGGCAAATGATCTAAACGCCATTGTTTAAATGTCGGATTATAAGCATCCGGCTCTGCCAGCTCCAATAAATGTCCGACACACCAAGTAACATAATCATTCTCACCACAACGAATAAAACCATCATTACGGTGGCGGGGTTTAGGCAATACATCAGCGATGGCACGAGCTAAACTTGGTTTTTCTGCAATAAAAAGGCGCATAACAATAATAAAAACAAAAAAATAATAACTATTGTAGTAAAGTAAAAGACTTTTTTGTAGCCTAAAAAAATGGATGAAAACTTATGATAAAAATCAAACGAACGAACCATTTATTTTATAAAAACAACAAAATTAACTTAAATAAATTTGAATTTGGAGTAGAATGATTAAAATCATTTAGGGTTATTATTAGTATTTTATAGTAACCAAATATTATATTTTATAAAACAAAAGCAAGACGTTTACTGTAAATAATTTTACAATAAATTCATCTATTTTTACGGAGAACTTTAATGATATTTAATATTATCCAAGCAAGCAAGCAAGCAAGCAAGCAAGCAAGCAAGCAAGCAAGCAAGCAAGCAAGCAAGCAAGCAAGCAAGCAAGCAAGCAAGCTAACCACAAAAGATCCCCCCCTGTCTAATTTTTTATCTCTATTTTTGACATTTTTTCATCACATTTATAACTAACGCATTTCAGGAGATAAAAATGAAGACAAATATTTTATTTACCCTTTCTACTCTCACTATTGCCGTTAATGCAGCCGCTGCTGTAGGTGAGCCCGTTAAACAAGGCACAAGCAATAATGGTGGTTTAGCTGTTGGTGAATCTGCAACTGCCACTGCAAGCTCTTCTGTTGCTATGGGGCAAGGAGCCAAGGCATCTGCTAATTATGCCAATGCTATCGGTGGTGGTAGCCAAGCTTTAAAACAAGGTGCCATTGCATTAGGGCAAGCAACAGTCGCAAAAGAAGACTATACGATTGCTGTTGGCTTTGGTGCGCAAGCTAATGCTGGGAAGGCTATTGGAATTGGTTATGGTACAAGGGCTAATGGTACTAGCTCACAAGCTATCGGAGACTCTGCAAAGGCAGAAGGAAATAAGGCAAATGCTATTGGACCAAATGCGGAAGCGAAGGGAAATATGTCCAATGCGATTGGTTCTGGAGCTAAAGCAAATGCTGATTATACTACCGCAATCGGCGGTGGTAGCCAATCCTTAAAACAAGGTGCTATTTCAATAGGGCAAGCAACAGTGGCAAAAGAAGATAATACGATTGCTGTTGGTTTCGGCGCGCAAGCTAATGCATCTGGTGCTATGGGATTTGGCTATGGTGCAAAAGCCAATGCAAATAATTCCATAGCTTTTGGCGGTACCAATGATGTTGCAAATACGGCATCTTTTAATAACCGAAAAATCACTAATGTGTCTAATGGTAACATAGCACAAAACAGTAAAGAGGTGGTTAATGGTGGACAACTCTATACTGTACAAGAAGATTTAAAGAAAAAAGTGGATAGTGGCACAGTAGAAGGGGCAGGTTCACTAGCTGTTGGCAAAAGTGCAGAAGCCAAGGGTTATATCGCAACGGCTATTGGCTATGGTCATGCCCTTGATACGTATACTGTTGCTATGGGTGTCAATGCCTATGCCTACAATATGAATGGCATTGCCATTGGTACATTAGCAAAAGCAGGTGCAACTAATGAGGACTATGCTAATGCGGATATCTTTGATCGCATTGACCCTGAAACAGGTAAACCTTTATATAATGTTTCCCCTGGTGACGATCCTCGTACGATCCGCTCGGGGGCTATCGCTATCGGTAATTCAGCAGAAGCGGTTGGGTATCGTAATACTGTTATAGGTGAAGCTGCCAAAGCAGGTATTATTATTGACCGTGATGCATATAATCATCCAAATAAATTTGGCTTAGGTGCTGTGGGGGCAACGGCGATTGGTGCGGCAGCCATTGCTGGAGGAAGTCAGGCTACTGTTGTTGGTAATGGTGCGGTTGCGGAAGGAAAACTCAGTGTGGGAATGGGAACTCGTAGTTATACAACTGGCAAAGCGGATACGGCTGTTGGAACTTACTCTGTGGTAACAGAAGATAGTGCAGTAGCACTTGGTGCATATGCTCGTGCAGATCATAAAAATTCTGTTGCTTTAGGAAACAGTTCAATTACCGAAGATGTTAAAGCAACTGCTTCTACAACCATTAATGGTAAAGAATATACGTTTGCAGGTGGCGATCAATCGCAAGTGGTAGGAACCGTTAGTATTGGTGGAAAAGGCGTTGTTGGTTATACCGATACTACCAATGAAGGGCATTGGAATGATCCTGCTCATTATACGAATGGTAATGGTCGTACCGATATGGATAATGCCATCTATCGTACTATCACCAATGTCGCAGCTGGTCGTATTAACGCAGATAGTACCGATGCAATTAATGGTAGCCAGTTATACGCTGTTATGGGTGCAACTGAAGAGAACAGAAAACTTATTGAAAATAATGCCATCAATCTTGCACAAACTGATCACCGTATAAATCGCCGTATAGATAGTGTTGAAGAAGAATCTCGTGCAGGTGATGCGATGAACAGAAAACTTATTGAAAATAATACCATCAAGCTTGCACAAACTGATCACCGTATAAATCGTCGTATAGATAGTGTCGAAGAAGAATCTCGTGCAGGTGATGTGATGAATGCTGCATTAGCCGCATTAAAACCATTGCAATATGATCCTAATGAGAAATTTCAAGTGATGGCAGGTACTGGGCGTTTTAAAGACAAACAAGGATTTGCGTTGGGTGTGGCTCATCACATCAACGAGAACTTGTTGTTAAATGCTGGGGCAGCTTATTCAGGCAGTAAGTATAAAATGTGGAATGCAGGTATCACTTATCGCTTTGGTTCATCAAACCAAAAAGCGCCTGTTATCAAGGTATCTAATGATGAACAACGCATTCGTTCTCTTGAGCAAGAAAATATGATGCTAAAACAACGTTTAGCAGCGATTGAAGCGAAATTATCTAAATTAAAATAAAGATTATTAAGCCAAATAAAAAGACTTAACGCTGATCTGCACCCCAAAAGTTGGACTTATTATCCAGCAACAGAGGTGCAGATTTTTTATGACCAAATACAACCAAAAATTTAAACAACAAGTTGTACATTTCTACTTTCAACACCACGAAACGCTTTCTTTAACCTGTCATACATTACTAGAATTTATTATTAAAGAATATGTTCGTTATTAAGCAGGGCAGAATACAATTAAAATTAAATGGACTGAATCCTGTTCGATACAGAATTCAGTCCTTAAATGAGCATCCAACTTTTCAGGGTCAGATTACTTTTCAGCCAAACAAAAAATTATGCAGCAAACGGATCTTGTAAAATCATTGTTTGAACACGATCTGGGCCTGTTGATAGAATCGCAATCGGCACACCGGTAACTTCTTCAATACGTTTGATGTATTTACGTGCATTTTCAGGCAATTGATTAAAATCGGTAACACCGAAAGTATTCTCTGACCAACCGGGTAAAGTTTCATAAACCGGCTCAACCCCTTCCCATTTTTCCGCAGCTAATGGTGCGTATTCAAGGATTTCACCATTTGGCATTTTATATGCAACACAAATTTTAATTTCTTTAAATCCATCTAATACATCAAGTTTGGTCATACAAAAACCGGAAATAGAATTTAATTGAATGGCACGACGAACTGCCACCGCATCAAACCAACCACAACGGCGAGGGCGACCGGTTACTGCTCCAAATTCATTTCCTTTACGGGCAATTTCCATACCAACTTCATCAAACAATTCTGTTGTAAATGGCCCACCACCAACACGAGTGCAATAGGCTTTGATAATTCCCAATACATAATCAAGATTACGCGGCCCGAAACCTGAACCAGTTGCTACACCGCCGGCAGTAGTATTTGAACTGGTAACATATGGATAAGTACCGTGGTCAATATCCAACATTGTACCTTGTGCGCCTTCAAACAGAATATTGTCACCTCTTGCTCTCGCTTGATGCAAAATAGTAGTTACATCTGCCACCATAGCCTTGATAATATCAGCAACTGCTTGAATATCCGCAAGCGTTTTATCATAATCGACCGGTTCAACTTTGTAGTAATGCACTAATTGGAAATTGTAGTAATCCAAAACATTTTTTAATTTTTCCGCAAATACTTGCATATTGAATAAATCGCCAACACGTAAACCACGGCGAGCAACTTTATCTTCATAAGCCGGCCCAATACCACGCCCAGTTGTACCAATTGCTTTTTTACCCAATGCTGCTTCACGTGCGTGATCCATCGCTACGTGATAAGGTAAAATTAACGGACAAGCTTCAGAAATTAACAAGCGGTTACGAACATCCACACCTTTAGATTCCAATTCCCCCATTTCCTGCATTAATGCAGAAGGCGATAGCACCACGCCGTTACCAATCATACAAGTTACATTTTGACGCAAAATGCCTGATGGAATAAGGCGTAATACTGTTTTTTCGCCATTAATAATTAAAGTATGCCCTGCATTGTGTCCACCTTGATAACGAACAACATATTTCACACGATCCGTTAAAAGATCAACAACTTTACCCTTTCCTTCGTCGCCCCATTGAGCGCCAAGAACTGCTACACTTTTTCCCATAATTTTACCTTTAGGTTCTCTATTTCAGTTTAAAAAAATCTATCCTAGCCAAGAAAATACTTTACTACCAGATACATAAAATGCCAAACCAATCTTTTTCCAAATTCAACATAAAAAAAGCCTCTATTGAGGCTTTTCAGTTACTTTTGTCCTTGTGGACGTTGCATAAATTGGAAAAACTCACTATCCGGTTTCAAAATCATCATATTATCGGATTGAGCAAAACTCTTTTCATAAGCTTTTAAACTACGAATAAAGTTATAAAATTCCGGTGCTTGTCCAAAACTGTCAGCATAAATTTTCGCTGCAACAGCATCACCTTCCCCACGTAACTCTTGTGCAGTT
Organism: Gallibacterium sp. ZY190522; assembly: GCF_054166015.1. Taxonomy (NCBI): domain Bacteria; kingdom Pseudomonadati; phylum Pseudomonadota; class Gammaproteobacteria; order Pasteurellales; family Pasteurellaceae; genus Gallibacterium; species Gallibacterium sp. ZY190522. The sequence goes on along the minus strand of NZ_CM135118.1, from coordinate 220,531 downwards.
TTATTTGCATTAGCTAAGATCACGGTTACTTTACGATCAACATCCGCCTGAATAAATGCCGCTTTTTCACGGCCTTGAGAGCGGTGTTCACGTGCTACTGCATCACGTTCTGCACGCATACGCTGATAAATGGAAGAAGAAACTTCCACCGGCAAATTAATTTGTTTAATACGAACATCTACTACTTCAATACCCAATTCTGAGGTGCTTTCCGCTCCTGTATTTAAGGCTTTTTTCGCATCCAGCATTAATTCACCTCGAGTTCCGGAAACAATATCTTTAATGGTACGAGAACCAATTTCAGAACGTAAACGATCATTGACTTTACGTCTTAACAGGCTATCTGCACGCAAATAATCCCCACCACCGGTTGAAGTGTAGAATTTACCAAAATCGGCAATACGCCATTTCACATAAGAATCAACTAATAAGTCCTTTTTCTCAACGGTTACAAAGCGATCCGCTTGCCCATCTAAAGTTTGGATTCTCGCATTTAAAATCTTAATTCCATCAATAAATGGAATTTTAAAATGCAATCCCGGACTATATACCACCACTTTATTATCAGCATCACGTTGTACTTTGCTAAAACGCAACATAATACCTCTTGTGCCTTCAGGTACTACAATAATGCTGGCGTAAACAATAACCGCAATCACAGCTAAAATAGGAATTACAAACTTACGCATCATTAAAATCTCCCTTGACGATCTACTTCAATTGTTGTTTGTCCTTTTGCATCTGTGACCGGTTTAGTCATTGGTGCTGATGATGTTAGCGGCACTTTCGGCATATCGTTCACTTTTTGATGCTGTTCGCTCGAATCCTCTGAACTTTTCTTCCCTTGTTTTAACAGCTGTTCCAACGGCAACACAGTTAAATTATTGCTATTATCCAATAACACCTTTGGTGTTCCCGCCATCACTTTTTCCATAGATTCCAAATATAAACGGTCTTTCAATAATTCAGGATTTGCTTTAAACCCAGGCAATAATTTAGCAAAACGTTCCGCTTCACCTTGTGCATCCAATACAACCTGTTCTTTATAAGCTGTCGCCTGTTCTACAATACGTTGTGCATTACCGCGCGCAATTGGTTCACGCTCTCTAGCGTAAGCTTCTGCTTCACGAATCAAACGTTGTTCGTCTTCTTGAGCTTTAATAGCATCATCAAATGCATCTTTAACTTCTTCCGGTGGACGGGCAGATTGGAAGTTAACATCAATGACTTCTAAGCCCATATTGTAAGGTTTAATAATGTCATTCAATGATTTCCAAGTCCGTTCACGCACTACAGAACGCCCTGTTGTCAAAATATTATCCATTGTCATATGACCAATAACATAACGCAATGCACTGTCTGTCGCTTGACTTAAACTATCTTGAGGATCGACCACATTAAAAAGATAACGTGCTGGATCCTGAATACGATACTGTACGGTCATTTCAACCGTAACCATATTTTCATCCTGCGTTAACATTGAACCTTGAGTTTTCAGTTCACTGATGCGTTCCACATTAACCGGAATCACACTATCAATAAAAGTTGGTTTCCAATTTAAACCCGGTTGAACGATCTTTTCCAATTTCCCAAAACGCAATACCACACCACGTTCTGCTTCTTTGATAGTATAAAATCCTGAAACTACCCAAACAATCACGGCAATAATCACCGCAAAAATAGCTAATTTACCGAAACCTTTAGAAGAAATTGCCGCACTTGAAGGACGTTGTGGATTATTATTTCCTTGCCCACCTTGATTCAATTTATTGAAAAATTTTGATAACTCTTCAAGCAAATCAGGTGGATTATTGTCATTATTTTGTTGTTGATTTGGTTTTTGATCTTGTCCAGATGTGCTATTTCCTTTGTTCTCTTGCTTATCCGAACTTCCCGGCTTTGACCAAGGATCCTGCCCTGAATCATTCCACGACATATTTTTCTCCTTTTAAGTGATAAAAGACTATAAAAACGATTTATGCAAATTCAAGTATCACACTTGTTTGTGTTCACACTAAAAAACAAAATTACAGAATAATGTAATTTTTGCAAAGTGTTCAGTCTAAACAAAATCCGCTGATAAGTCTAACAAAATTCCCTAACTTATTGATGGGCTTGCAGCAAATTTAAGCTCAGATTTATAATGCTGATCCTATTAAATTTATATTGTTATCTTTATGTTGGCTTTATTTATTGCAATCGCTATTTGGGGCAGCTCATTACCAATCGGGAAATTAGCATATCACTCTTTTGAACCGGTAATTTTAGTGCAATTTCGTTTTTGTATTGCTGCTTTTATTGTTTTACCAACCTTTATGCGTTGCTATCACCATATCGCATCACATCATTACAAACAATTAATATGGCTCTCTTTTCTCAATTACCCTGTTGTTTTTCTCTTACAATTTATAGGCTTAAAATACACTTCCGCTTCCAGTGCAGTAACAATGCTCGGTTTACAACCCTTGATTATGGTATTTGTCGGCGATCTCTTCTTTAAAGAAAAAACTGGAAAATTTGACTATTTTCTCGGACTACTCGCATTTATCGGCATCGCCTTAGTGGTGAGCGATGATGATCCGAACAGTCAAATTGATGTTTTAGGTTGTTTTTTAGTGTTAGCTTCCACCGTCGTTTTCGCTTTCACCACCCGTTGGGCTAAAGCGATAATGAAAGAAATTTCTCCTCGTAATTACACCGCCATTACTATCGTACTAGGAATGCTGTTATGCTTGCCATTCACCCTATTATTAAATCAACAATGGCATTTTAATCCACCTATGATCGATCTCATCGCCCTCCTTTATCTAGGTATTGTTTGCAGTTGGCTAGCACCAAAAATCTGGAATAGCGGTTTACCATTCGTTTCAGCTAATATTTCCGGCGTGATCTCGGCACTTGAACCGATATTCGGCATTATTTTCGCTATATTGTTCTTACATGAAAAAATAAATTGGAAAATTGCAAGCGGTATTCTGCTCGTTTTAGGCGTAACCCTCGTTTTCATTCTGCACACTATCCGACAGAGAACGGCAAACAGCCACACATAAACCGCCCTATCTTCAAAATCTTTGGAACATCGCTATAATAACGAACTATCATAACCAACAAAATGGAGATAAAAATGAATCAAATTAAATTAAATCAGCCAGCCAGCCAGCCAGCCAGCCAGCCAGCCAGCCAGCCAGCCAGCCAGCCAGCCAGCCAGCCAGCCAGCCAGCCAGCCAGCCAGCCAGCCAGCCAGCCAGCCAGCCAGCCAGCCAGCCAGCAGGATTGTAGTGCCAGCCTCGCACAACAGCAAGCGTTTTTAAACGATTTAGATGCCCGTTTATGGGCAGCGGCGGATAAGTTAAGAAACCAGCTAGACGCTGCCAACTACAAACACATCGTTCTCGGTTTTATCTTCTTAAAATACATCTCCGACAGCTTCACCGCCTTTCGTGAAAAGCTCCAAGCCCAGTTGCAAGATCCCGAAAATCCCCTTTATCTTGACCCCAACGACTATTCCCCCGAAGACTACCAAGCCTTGCTCCACAGCGAAATGGAACTGCAAGACAACTACACCGCTGAAAACATCTTTTGGGTGCCAGATGCCTTGGAGACCCGCAGACCTTGAACAGCGTGCAGGTAGAATTGTCCGTCAGGGAAATGAAAATAAGGAGGTTCATATTTATCGTTATGTAACGGAAAATACCTTTGATGCGTATTTGTGGCAGACGATTGAAAATAAGCAGAAGTTCATTTCTCAGATTATGACAAGCAAAACCCCAGTCAGAGTGGCAGAAGATGTGGACGCAAGCTCCCTAAACTATGCAGAAATTAAGGCACTTGCCACAGGTGATCCCAAAATTAAAGAGAAAATGGACTTGGATAACGAGGTTACAAAGCTGAAAATGCTGGAGGCAAACTACAAATCCAATCGGTATCGAATTAGAAGATAAGGTTGTCAAAACATATCCTGAGGAAATCGCAAGGCTTGAGACACTGATTGAAGCTGTTAAAAAGGATATAGCAAGGGTAGAACCACAAGGAGATGGCGAAAACAAGTTTACTTCTATGACCATTAACGGAGTGAAGATAATGGATAAAAAAGAAGCAGGCAAAAAGCTACTTGAAGCTATAAAGACTGTAAAAATCAATGAGAGTAAGGTTGCCGGCAAATATCGAAATATGGACCTGGAGGTGAGTTACAACTTCTTTACCAATGAGCATAATTTCAGCTTAAATGGTGCTTCTAAAACTATGGGAGAGCTTGGAACGAGTGTAGACGGTAATATCACAAGACTTGATAATGCCATTGAAAAAATGCCTGAAACAGTTAAAAGACTGGAGGACAAACTTGTAAGCACTAAAGAACAGCTTGAAAACGCTAAGGAAGAACTTACAAAGCCTTTTGAAAAGGTAGAAGAGCTTAAAAACAAGGTATTAAGGCTGGCAGAGTTAAATAAGCTTTTAGATATGGGAGAGGTGGAAGAAAAGGAAAATCTCAATCCACTTGTAGAAGATGTGAAAAGAGCCATTATTGACTTTTGCAACAGAGAGTATGAAGAAAACTATAGCTATGAAGATTTTAATACGCTGTATCCAGATTTAAAGCATATAGGCATTGCTTATACGAATACGCCTGATGAAAAACACGAGATACAGTACGAGCTTAATCTTGAGGACTTTACGGCAAGTCAGCTTATAAACGGCAAAAAGATAAGTCATTTCGATTATGTGAAAGAATATGGCAGCGAAGAAAAGGCTCTTGAAGTCATGAAGTCATGAAGTCTGAAATAGCATATGGTGACTTTGGCGAGTTTGTTTCCGTTGATGAGCAAGCACTAAAACAGGCGTTAGGACTTGAAATTGACGATGATGGTAATTTTTATGATCCTCTTGCCAAGGATTTGGATAATGACGGAGTACCTGACAGGTATGATAATGATTTTAGAGACAGCGGCTACTTTGAGTCTACTTACGATGTAGAAGATAATCTTCACGCCAAGGAAGAAAAACCGTCTATCTTAGGGCAGATTAAGTCGTTCCAAGCGGAACAAAGAGAAAAAGAAGTAAAAGACACAAAAGCAAAAGAACATGATGAACGATAAGGGGCTTAGTTTAAGTCCCTTTTCAATTTTTAACAACAAATATGGAGGTATGGACAATGAATTACAAGGAAATGAGAAACGCAATCGAACAAATGGCAAATGAGAACCACAAGGACTTTACAAAGGCTCTAATCAGCTTTGAGAAAGGCATTAACGACAAGGATGCACTTGATAAGCTTTATGATGAGTATATGGAAAAAGACTCTATGAGCCTACTAAACGAGGAATTTGACTATATGATTGATGAGCTTCGTGAAAGTGGTCAGATGAAAGAAAATAAGATTGTGCAAAAGGATGATAATGACCTAGTCAACATTGTCGGCAATGTAGTAGGAAAAGTTGAGGTGGTAGAACGAGAAAACAAGAAGGGAGAACCTTTTAAAGTGGTCAACTTCTCCGTTGTATCAAAGGACGAAAATGGTAATAAACAGTATACGAATTGCCTGCTTATGGGGATAAAGGAGATATTCCAAAGGGCTTTAAACAGGGTGATTTTGTAAAGCTCTTCGGTCAAGAGAGAAAATCCATTGACTAAAATGGAAAGGAGCATACCAATGTTAGAATCCTTTCTGCTAAGCTCTTAAAAGCGAAAGAGAAAATGAAGAGCCAGGAAGAAAAGAAAGAGTCCATTCTTGGGGCAATCAAGAAGTTTAAGGCAGAAGAAAAAGTAAAGCCTAACGAAAAGAAAAAGGCTTCTAAAGAAGCTGAGAGATAAGTGTTTGTCGGTGTAGTCTTCGGACTGCACCGACTATTTTTTTATGTAGAATTAAAAACGAAAATATGCTATACCATTATGGATAAAAAATCCACATAAATGGAGTGAGGACTAGGAAAAATGAAATTCAATTACAATGGATTATGGAAAACCTTGATAGATAAAAATATGAAGAAAAAAGACCTAATTGATAGAACAGGAGTTTCACCTACTACGATTTCAAAAATGGTCAAGGGTGAAGCTGTTTCGCTTACGATTATTGGAAAAATTTGCGAAGAACTGGGAACGGATATTGGGGATTTAATCTGTATTGAAAAGAATATAAAGGAAGATGAATAAATGGCGTTTACAATAGATGTAGATGAGGGGAAATGGAGCAAAGATGTTCTAAAAATCCTACTTATTGATAGAACAACAAGGAGAAATATCGTCTGGGGAACAGATGATTATGAAACTTTAGGTAGAGAATATAATTCGCATTTTCCTATTTTGATTGAGCTTATTACTGGTAGTCATTCGGATGTTATTCAGCCGAGGATATTAAAAACAAAAGAAAATCAAGGAAATAGAACAAAAGAAAAAGCGGAGGTTTTTACGCCAAGTTGGGTTTGCAATGCACAAAATAATCTTGTGGATAATGCTTGGTTTGGGCGTGAAGATGTATTTAATAGGGAAACTGAAAAGGGCTGGGAAACAAGCACAGATAAAATCATATTCCCTGAACAAAAGAATAAAACTTGGCAAAAATATGTTGATGAAAGAAGACTTGAAATCACTTGTGGAGAAGCACCTTACTTAGTGAGCAGATATGATACAGTCACTGGAGAACCATTGGCACTAAAAGATAGGATAGGTATTCTTGATCGGAAAATGCGAGTTGTGAGTGAAAATACTCACAGTGAGACTGAATGGTTAAAATGGTCTGAAAGAGCTTTTCAAAGTGTATATGGATTTGAATTTCAAGGAGATAGCCTTCTTATCGCAAGGGAAAATCTACTCGCTTCATATTGCGATTATATGGAAGATATGTTAGATAGGCAACCTACAGAAAAAGAACTAATAAATATTGCAAAGATTATTTCTTGGAATTTATGGCAGATGGATGGTTTGACATACACAATTCCTTACGAAAAAGCAGTAGAGCCTATCACACAAATGAGTATCTTTGACTTCAAAAAAAAGGACGAAAAAAGCTTGTGTATTATAAAAGATTGGAGAGCAAAGAAAAATTATACTTTCCAAGACCTGGCAAATAAAGGTGGTAATTAAATGAATAAGACGAAAATAGAAGCAATAGATATACTTGACAGGATTATAATTGGTCGTGTAGAACCTCATATCTATGCTTTTACAACAAATACAGTACCAAATTATCTCAAAGTTGGAGATACATACAGACCAGTATCTCAAAGATTAAACGAGTGGAGAGTGTTTTATCCTGAACTTGAGAAACAGTACGAGAATAAAGCTATCATTGATGAAGAAACTTATTTTAGAGATTATGCAATTCATCAATATCTTGAGCAGGATTTAAATAAGGAAAGATTAAAACCTGAAGACTTGGAAGATGGTATCTACTACAGTAGAGAATTTTTCAAGGAAGTTGATGCGGGGAATATTGATGATGCTATTGAAGATATAAAGAAAAGTCACGAAATAAACTCAGGTAAATATGAATATTATAGTTCAAAAAATAGACTACCACAGACTTTCCACTACGAAAGAGGTGAAAAATGGACTTTAAGACCAAATCAACAATCAGCTGTAGATAGCTTTGTTAGAGCTGTGAATAATGGTCGAAAAAATTTGCTCATGTATGCGGTTATGCGTTTTGGAAAGTCCTTTACCTCTCTTTGTTGTGCATTAGAAATCTCTGCAAATATTGTTTTGGTTGTATCGGCAAAAGCTGATGTAAAAGACGAATGGAAGAAAACGGTTGAGGGAGCAGGCAATTTTTCAGAGTATGTGTTTTTGGAAGCCTATGACCTAACTGCAAATGAAAATGCTATTAAGAAAAAAAGGGCAGAGAATAAAAAAGTCGTCCTCTTTTTAACTTTGCAAGATTTACAGGGTGATGAAATTAAAGACAAGCATAAAGAGCTTTTTGAGGAACAAGTTGACCTATTAATCATCGATGAAACTCATTTTGGAGCTAGAGCAGAATCTTTTGGGAAAATTTTAGAAAACGCTGGCTATGAAAAATCTGATAAGGTAAATATCAATAAACTTAATGATGAGAACATTGATGTGAATGTGGCTGAAAAAGAACTAAAACAAATAAATGCAAGTATTAGATTGCACTTGTCGGGTACACCATATCGCATTTTAATGGGAAGCGAGTTTGAAAAAGAAGATATTATTTCGTTTGTACAATTTTCCGATATAGTCAAAGAGCAAGAAGAATGGGATAAAAACAATCTCAACAAAGACGGCATAAATGAGTGGGACAATCCATATTACGGATTTCCGCAGATGGTTAGATTTGCGTTTAATCCCAATGAATCTTCTCGTAAAAAAATGGATGATCTTAGAAGTAGTGGGGTTACTTTTGCTTTTTCAAAACTATTTGAGCCTATGTCAATCAAAAAAGACGCAAAAAATAATGGGCATAAGAAATTCAAAAATGAAACTGAGATATTAGATTTGCTTCAAGTTATTGATGGCAGCAAAGAAGATGAAAACCTGCTTGGTTTTTTGGATTACGATAAAATCAAGGAAGGTAAGATGTGTCAACATATGGTAATGGTTCTTCCATATTGTGCTTCTTGCGATGCAATGGAAGAGCTTTTAAGCACGAAAAAAGATACTTTTAAAAATCTAGGCGAATATGAAATTATTAATATTTCTGGTGTAGATGCGGGTAGAACATATAAAAAACCAAGTGATATTAAGAATAAAATCAAGAAATGCGAAGAAGAAGGAAAGAAGACCATAACTCTAACTGTCAATAGAATGCTTACAGGCTCTACAGTTGAGCAATGGGACACTATGCTTTATTTTAAGGACACATCATCTCCACAAGAATATGATCAGTCGATTTTTAGATTGCAAAATCAGCATATTAGAACCTTATCTAGTGAAAAAGGAGTCATTAAAGAAAATTTGAAGCCTCAAACACTACTTGTTGATTTTGATCCTAATCGTCTATTTAGAATGCAGGAACAAAAATCGCTGATTTATAACGTCAACACAGACAAAAATGGAAATAGCAAGTTAAAGGAAAGAATAGTTGAAGAACTTAGAATCTCTCCTGTTATTATGATGAATCATAATAAAATCAAAGAGGTAGATGCGACAAATATTTTAGAAGCAATTAGTCAATATAACAATCAAAGAAGTGTGTCAGATGAAGTATTAGATATACCAGTTGACTTATCTATGCTCAATGATGAAAGCATCAGGAAAGCTATTGAACAGCAAGCAGAATTCAATTCAAAGCAAGGACTTACAATAGATCCGAACCAAGGTGAAGGAGATGATTTTGACTTCGAGGATGGTGATGAGAAATCTCAAAATTCTGATGAAAACAAAGAACAATCAGAGACTAGCGATTATGTTGAAGAAAAAAGCGATAAAGAGGTAGAGAAGTTAGAGGGGCAGATTAAAACATATTATCAGAGGATTCTGTTCTTTTCTTTCTTAACAAAAGATAAAGTAGCTTCACTTGATGACATCTTGAGCGTGATTGACAAGGATGAAAATATTAGGTTATCACAGAATTTGTACTTAGATAAAGATATTGTTGCCAAAATAAGCAAGGTAATGGATCCGTTCAAGCGTAGCAGACTAGACTATAAGATACAGAATATCTCAATGCTTGCTTGCGATGAATCCGTTCTGCCACTTACGAGAGCAATGACATCTATCAAGAAGTTTAATAGAATGTCTGAATCAGAGGTTATTACACCGTCTAAGGTATGTGATGAAATGGTAGGCTTATTACCTGAAGATGGACTGAAAGAAATTGTGGCTAACCAAGATAAGCTTTTGGATATTGCAAGTAAATCAGGGGAATATGCCGTTTCGCTATATAAAAGATTGACATCTGAACTTGGATACTCGCATGAGGATGTAAGAGATATTATTTACTCGATCCCAACATCATCTATCGCATATGAATTTACAAGACGCTTCTATGAAATACTGGATATTAATGTCGAAAACATTGCGACAGAATTCAATGCGTACGACTTAATTAATGTAAAAAATGATAAAGATGAAGTCGATTATGAGAGCATAAGTAAGATATTAAGGCAGGAAAAACCATTTAGTAAAATAACATTAGAAGATAAAATAAAGGTAGGTGAAAGTACAGTGAAGTTTGGAGCAGTGATAGGAAATCCACCATATCAAGAGTCTACTAGTAAGGAGAGCAGACAAGCAAAACCAATATACCCATATTTTGTTTCAATAGCTAAGTCTATTGACCCACATTATGTTTCCATGATTACACCATCTCGTTGGTTTGCAGGTGGAATGGGGTTAGATTCATTCAGACAAGACATGATGAATGATTTAGCAATTTCTAGACTAGTTGATTATACTAATGCTAAAGATTGTTTTCCTGATATAAGTATTAGTGGCGGGGTTTCATACTTTTTAAAAACAAACAATACAAATGAAAACTGCCTTGTTGTAAGTAAACATGCTGGAAAAGAAAATAGAATGCATAGACCGTTAAATGAGTTTAATGTATTAGTTAGGTACAATGAAGCGGTTAATATAATAAGAAAAATATCTGTGTTAGGAGATGAAACATTAGATAAAATTATTAGTCCTATTAGTCCTTATGGATTGTCAACAAAGGTTCGCGGTGAAGAAGAAAAAGATGAAAAGAATGATGTGAAATTATATTCCAGTAAGGGAGTGACTTATATTTCTAAGGAAATAATTAGCAAGGGCTTAGATAGTATAGATACATTTAGAACTATGATAAGTCAGACAAGTGCAGAACACGCAGGCGAGCCATCAAAAGATGGCAAATTTCGAGTTTTAACCAAAACTATGTGCGTATTAGAACCAAAAGAGGTATGCACACACTCGTATATAGTCGCAGGAATGTTTAATAACAAAGTTGAAGCTAGCAATCTTACCAAGTACCTTACAGGGAAATTTGCAAGATTTCTTGTACTACAAGCTTTAACATCTATTCATCTATCAAGGGGAACATTTGTATTTGTTCCTGTCCAAGACTTTACTGAGCAATCAGATATTAATTGGTCAAAATCTATAGATGATATTGATGAGCAACTTTTTGATAAATATAACCTTTCGGAAGAAGAAAGGAAACATATAAAAAATTCAATTAAGGATATGTAGAGAGGAAAAACGAAATGCTTAACAGAGATAAAGAAATTTTGACATCGTTATCTGACTTAGATTTATCGCCAACAATGGAGAAAAACGCTAGAGATAAGTATGCTGCCTTATCAAAATACTTAGCTGAACATGGCTTGGATTCTGATTTTCATCCACAAGGGTCTTTTTTGATTGGAACAGCAATACGCCCATATCGTGATGGTAAAGATCATGATTATGATTTAGATGTGTTGGCAATTTTAAATCGAAAAAAAGCAGATACCGATGCAAGAAGTGTTAAAAATGATGTTGGAGATTGCATAAAAGAAAGTGGAGTGTATTCCTCTAAGTTGGAAAAAGAAGATAAAAACTGCTGGACGCTAAAGTATGCGGATGTGTCTGGTAGCGTTGGTTTTTCTTTGGATATTGTACCATCAGTTGATGAAGATAGTTCAATTAAAAATGAGATTGTTAACTCAGGGGTTTCATATTCTAACGCAGAAAAAACTGTTGCAATTACAAATAAAGTGTCGTCTGTCTATGATTGGCTTACAAGTAATCCGCTTGGATTTGGAAGTTGGTTTATGGGCATTAGTAAGAATCATTTAAGTGCTAATATGATATCAGAGCAATATAAAAATTTACCTGATGACTTCAGGATGGTTTTTGCAAGTGCGGAAGCAATACCAATCTATTATTACAGATCAAGCCTACAAAGAGCCGTTCAGTTTATCAAGAGACATAGAGATATTTATTATGACAGAAGCAAATTAAGAGGAGATAAGCCATCGTCAATTCTAATCTCTGCTCTAGTAGCAGATAGTGTAAAAGACAAAACTTTTTTGTCAGTCTCAGACATAGTAGAGGCTTTTATTGTCGGATTTAGCAATAAAAGTATATCGATAATGCAGGATGGCAAAATACTAAATCCGGTTGATTTAAGAGAGAATCTTATCGAACGATACACGGATAATAGGATGAATAATATGAATAAGTGGGTTTCTGCATTAAGCGACTTTATGAATATTGAGGACGAACGAAAATTCAAACAATATATTCATAATGATATTAATAAGAATGTTTTTGCAGAAGCTTTTGACACACCAACAAAAGTTACACCAACAAAACCATGGATGAAGTAGAATGAGTTGTGAATTAAACTATGAAATTAAACAATTATTATTTGAGCAGCCGAAATTAAAGCTGATTGATGACGAAAAGGAGTTCATAATCCAAGGGGTGTATAAATACTCCTTGGGTTATGATGGACAGATTTTTCAAGGTGAGAGAGATATTAAACTTACAGTTCCCAAAAGCTTTCCTAACAGCATTCCCCAATTCTATGTCTACGCTTACCCAAAAGATATGGAACACATCTATCCAGATGGCAGTGTTTGTTTGGCTACGATTGGGGAAATGATATATTTTCTAAATGAAAATCCATCTTTGAAAGCCTTTATCGAGCATTTTGTACATGCTTTTATTTATACACTAGAGTGGTATGAAAGATATAGGACTTATCCATTTGGCGATAGAAAACATGGTTATAAAGGACTACTTGATTATTATATAAATGATCTGAAGTTGACTAAGGAACAGTATCAATACATGGTTTTTAGTATTTACGACAATAAGTATAGAGGTCATATGCCCTGCTTTTGTGGTTCAGATAAAAGGTTGCGGGATTGTCATGGAAAATATATGTTGCCAATTATTAAGAACGCTGCATATAGGGATGCGTTTCTAAGGGAAGCATGTGCGATATTAACGGAGGATGGAAAAAATGTCAGAAAACAATCCTCAAGATAAGTTTTTTATTTTATCTAAGCGGTTTGCTTTAGCTCAAGATATTTTCGGTGCGATAGCATTTATATTAGCAATCTTTCAGGGGATAACACTACTTTTTCCTACTAAGCTTTTCCTTGTCATATCAAGTGGAATATTAGTTCTTGAGTATGTGGCATCACACTGTAAAAGTATGTATTTTGATCAAGGGCATTTTCTTAGAGAAAAGGGGCTTATTGATAATAGTTTTAATGAAAAAAGGATTCCAAACTATGATAGCGAACCTTATTACAATAATGCCTCTATATCAAAAAATGAAATAAAACTTTTGGCTAATATACACGAAAATTCTCTATTTACTACTCGTATAGCAGAGAAAATGTCTCGACCATATTATTTCTTTTCAGCTGTTGCTTTTTTATTCTTTAGCATAAAACTCTTTGTGAGTGGTATGGACGATTATTCATCGTTGCTATTAAGTTTTATAGTATCTAGTAGTCTTCTCGATAGAGCGATGAGATTGCATTCATTGAAAAAGTCAACCGAAGATGTATATACTAAAATAAATGAAATTTGCAATGGATATGAGAAAGATTTAGATGTAACAATAGTACCTTTATCTCAAATAATCGAAGTGCTATTACTCTATGAAAATGCTTTGTTTGAGTCGAAAATTGTGCTTTCTAAAAGAATATTTTGCGAGTTAAATGCTGATCTAAGTAAAGAATGGGTTGAGATTAGAGATAACTATCGAATTTATAACAATATAAAAGAGATGAAGCAGTAATCACCTCTCCCTCTCTTTCCTCATATAGTTCTCGTAGTTTTTCCTGATTTGATACAGGTCGGTCATTTCAGATTTTGATGAAGAATACTCTTGCATAAGGGTATTCTTTTTTTCGTTCAGTTTTTCAATCTCTTCAAAAATCTGCTTGGAATTTGGCATTTTAGAGTATGACAATTTAAGTGTAGCAAGGGCTTTTTCGTATAAGATAATTTCAGCCTTATGCTCATTCGCAAAGGCTTTATCAGAGGGATCTTTCTTATATGCCTGATAAATTTGGCGATACTTTGTCACCGTATGAACTTGTTCCATAGTAGTGGAAAGGGCAACAATCTTTTCGTCAAGCTTCTTAATTTCATCCTGTAGTTCCTGTCTTTTATCAGCACTTTTCTTAATATAATCATCAAGCTGAGCAAGGGACTTAAAGCCTTTTTCTCGCATCAAAATAACAGTATCTGAAGCGACTTGTAGGTTGTGTTTCGTAGCCCAAAATTCATACCCTTTACTGGATTGTGCTTTTTCATTATTAGCAATATCGATAATATTTCCAACTCGCTTTTTAACAGCAAATATCTTCTGAGTGGCATATTCTGAAATTCTTTCTTTGAGCCTTTCTTCTGCATAATCTTCTCCGATAGTCTTTGCTCTTGTAAATCTTTCTTTATCTTTATGCTTAAAAGCGATGTGTTTACCGTGCTTGATTTCATAATCAAGAGCTGCCATCTTCTTTAAAAAAGGAAAAGACAAGTACTAAAGACTTAGAAAAACAAGCTTCAAAACTGGAAACGAAAAAGACTTCAGACTTTGAAAAATACAAACTTGGTAGGATGACGAAACAGAGGTTCATAGAAAGTAAAAAGAGTATCGACAACGAACTTGAGAAGCTATCTGAAATAATAGAGAAGCTTTCCAAACAAGAAGAGGTTGTCGAGGGTGATGAACTTACAAGATAGCTTATGGAAAAGTATGTGGACTCAGTGCTGTGTGAGGGAAATATCGTCAAGAAAATCATATGGAAATAGACGAATGAGAGGGTGAGAAATCACTCTCTTTTTCTATCTCAAAATAAACCATGTTTTTTCTGTCATTTCCTTGACACGAGAGGGTTCAGGCGGCTTCTTTGTGCAAACCGAAAAGAGGAAGGCGAAGAGAACTATTCTTTCCGCTTGCTGGAACAATTAATGGGAACAGAACAACGCCTCGCCCACCTCGCCCAAGACTTGGTGCAACATTTTGAAGCACGCAACCAGCTTTCAGATGGCAAAGCGATGGCTGTGGTGATGAGCCGCCGTATTTGCGTGAAATTATATAATGAAATCATTAAATTACGCCCCGATTGGCATAGCGATGATGTCAATCAAGGCGTGGTGAAAGTGATGATGACGGGCAGTGCCAGCGACCCCGAAGAAATGCAAGCCCACGTTTACCCGTTCACCGAGAAAAAGCAGTTAGAAAAACGCTTTAAAGACCCCGATGATCCGCTCAAACTGGTGATCGTGCGGGATATGTGGCTCACGGGCTTTGATGCCCCTTGTTGCCATACGATGTATATCGACAAGCCAATGCAAGGGCATAACCTAATGCAAGCCATTGCACGGGTAAACCGCGTTTTTCGCAACAAAAGCCGTGAAAATGGCGGCTTGATCGTGGATTATATCGGCTTAGCGGAAGAACTGAAAAAAGCCACCCAGCAATACACCAACGCAGGCGGCAAAGACAGCGTTACCACCGATATTCATCAAGTTTTCCAAAAAATGTTGGAATATCTGGACATCATTCGCGGACAATTCGCCAGCCCTGTGGACGGTAAACCCTTTGATTTAACAGCGGCATTGCAAATCAGCGAGCCTGAAAAATTGCTCAATGCCATCTGCCACGCGGCGAACCATATTTTGGCGTTAGATCGACAAAAAACAGCGGAAAATCACACCGCACTTTATCCGCAAAAATCCGCACAAGGGGAGAAAACCCCACGCAAAAATGCCTTTTTGCAAGCGGTGCGACTGGCGAAAAAAGGCTTTTCCCTGTGTGGCTCAATGGAGGAAATCCAGCCCTACCGCCAACAAATCGCCTTTTATGATGCCGTGCGTGCCACCATTGTGAAACCCGAACAACAGCACCGCCCCAACTCGCCCAAAGAACGACAATTAAAGCTGGTTACCCTGCTCAACCAAGCGGTGCGTTCAGACGGCGTGGTGGATTTGTTCGACTTAATGGAAGAAGAACGCCCCGATCTTTCCCTGCTTTCCGAAGAATTTATGGGCAGAGTGGAAGCCAGCGACACGCCCGATTTATGGCTGGCAGCCATTGAAGGCTACCTGAAATCGTCCATTAAAAACAAAGCACAGAACAATCTCGGCACGCAAAAAACCTTTGAACAACGGCTCAAAGAAGCGATGAACCAATACCACAACCACAATTTAAGCGTGATGGAAATCATCAAAGAATTGGTGGAAATGGCGAAAGAGTTCGAGCAACACCTCTCGCGTGGTAGCTCGTTAGGACTAAGCGATACAGAACTGGCGTTTTACGATGCCTTAATCCAAAATCAAAGTGCGGTGGAAAAAATGGAAGATGCTACCCTCACCGCCCTTGCCAAAGAAATCACCGCCCAACTGCGTAAATCCGTCACCATCGACTGGCAACACAAAGAAGCCGTGCGAGCCAAAATGCGTGTACTTATCCGCCGCGCTTTGCTGAAATACAAATACCCACCAGATTTGGCAACAGACGCTATTGAATTTGTGTTAAAACAAGCGGAAGTAGTGGCGGACAATTTGAGCAGTGAATAAAATACTCATTTTAATGTAAACAAAAACTGTGATTTTTGAAAAGCAGTTTCCCTGTTAAAATAATGTTTTCCTATTTTACTGTGAGATAATGATGAAATTATTACAAACTTTTTTGATGTTAACGGCTACTACTTTACCTTTTATGGCAAACGCACATAATTTAGTGGTTGGTAAAGCCCCTTTGACTATTAACGATGTGCAAAGTGGAGAAGTATTACTTAACGGCAACAACGTGCAATATCAAGCGTGGAATAGTGATCGTCTAAATGGTAAAGTGCGTGTTGTTCAACATATGGCAGGGCGTATCTCCGTAAAATCAATGAATGACCCATTAATGGACAAAATTAAAGCAGCCAAATTTCCACACGATAAATATCAAACCACCACAATTGTTAATATCGCAGATGCTACACTTGGTATGAGCAGTATGGCAAAAAGCAAAACCGAACGTGGTAAAAAAGATTTTCCTTACACGATGGTGGTTGTTGATGATAATGGCAAAGTCAAACAGCATTGGCAATTACAACCCGAAAATGCACTAATTTTAGTACTAGATAAAAATGGTATTGTCCGATTTGCCAAAGAGGGGAAATTATCTGAACAAGAAAATCAGCAAGTAATTGATTTAGTTTCTGATTTGCTTAAATAAAAATACCCCACTCAACGTGGGGTATCAACGACTTGTTTTCTGATAAACCTAATTTAACATTAAGCAACAACTCCAAATTTTTCTTTCATTAATGCTTCAAAATCAGTACAACCGCCGATTGGTTTTTCATCAATAAAAATTTGTGGCACAGTTTCCACCGGTTTACCAACAGATTTAGAAAGATCTGCTTTACTGATACCTTCTTCGATAATATCAACATAGCGATAATCAAAATCCTCAACGGTGTTCTTCAATTTTTCTGCCAACTCTTTTGCTCTTCTGCAATATGGGCAACCTGAACGACCAAAAATTACTGTATACATTATTGACTCCTTATTCAATTAATTAATAAAAACGCCATTATTGTATCGCAAGATAAATAAGAACGTGAAATTATTTTAAGCATTATAGCGATTGGTATATCATATCAATTAAAATCGTTTTAATTGAAAAAATTTTTATTAAGGGAGTAACTTATGTCTGTAGATGCAATAAAAACATTACACCATCACCGTTCTATCCGTAAATTTTTAGATAAAGAAATTGATGCCAACTTGCGTGAGCAATTGATTCAATCTGCCAGAATGGCCTCTGCCTCCAACCACTTACAATGCGTTTCTATTATTCGCGTAACCGATCAGATAATGCGTCAACAACTGATGGAATGGTGTTCCAATCAACAATATGTTGCTTCAGCTCCTGAATTTTGGGTATTTTGTATCGACTTTGCCAAACACGCTGACATTTTCCCACAAGCACAACTGGAATGGACTGAAGTGCTGTTAATTGGAGCTGTTGATGCTGGCATTATGGCACAAAATGTTTTAGCTAGTGCTGAATTACTCGGATTAGGTGGTGTTTATATCGGCTCTTTGCGTAATCAGATGGCGAAAGTTGGGGAATTATTGCAACTGCCAAAACACACACTGCCTTTAGTCGGAATGTGTTTAGGTTACCCGAATCAGGATCCGCCACTAAAACCACGTTTACCAAATGAAATGATGTTTTTTGAAAATCACTATCAAACGTTAGATAAAAGCAAATTAGCTGAATTTGATCAACTCACTGCCGACTATTACCAAGCTCGAAGCAATATTGACAACAACTGGAGCAAAAACGTCATCAAAGCATTAGATAAACCTGTTCGCCCAGGTGTCCTGCCTTATTTGCACCAACAAGGCTTTGCTAAAAAATAATGTCTCAATGCCAAAATCAACATAAGATGTTGTTCCAAAGGAGTTTTGATGAAACTACTAATGCTCTGCCGTGAGCCTCGTCTTTATAGCTGTGTACGTTTGCAGGAGGCAGCGATTGAAAGCGGTCACCAAATGGATATTCTCGATCCTAATCGCTGTATTCTACAACTGCCTCATCAAGGCACGCCTCGCCTTTATTATCAGGCTATAGATACACAAGATTATCAACCATTACCACATTATGATGGTGTTATCCCTCGTTTTGGTACTACCAGTACTGAAATGGGGTGCCGAGTTCTACGTTATTTTGAAACACTCAGCACACCAATTCTTAACGGTTCGCAATCTTTTGCTCTTGCACGCGATAAATGGCAAAGCCTGCAAGTGCTACATCAACATCAATTACCGGTGCCAACAACCACTCTAGGTGGTAATGAAGTGAATGCAGAATTAATCTCGCAGAATATTGGATCTCCGGCAATTTTAAAAACATTGACCGGCGCACAAGGTATCGGAGTAATGTTAATGCCGGAAAACAACAGTACCACCAGTGTGCTGGAAACTCTAAAACACGCCAATATTCCGGTGTTAGCACAACAATTTATCAGTGAAGCTAAAGGTGATGATTTACGCTGTTTTGTGATTGGAAATCGCGTAATTAGCGCAATGGAGCGTCAAGGCAAACTCGGTGAGTTTCGAGCCAATTTCCATCGCGGTGGCAGTGCTGTGCCAACAACTTTAACGGCACAAGAACAACAATTAGCTATTAAAGCAGCACAAGTCATTGGGCTAGATATTGCCGGTGTAGACATTATCCGCACTCATCAAGGCCCAATGATCTTAGAAGTTAACGCCAGCCCCGGTTTAGAATTAATCGAAAAAACCAGTAAACTGGATATCGCACTGCAAATGATTGTTTATTTAGAGAAAAAAATTATCGCCGCTTCATCAACAGAATAACTTAAAGGAATAATATGACACCTGAAATCATCCCATTTTGGCAAGCAATCACTAGTGCATTGTCGGAAAAAGATCCTCAAAAAAAATGTGAGCTAGTAAATCAATTAATGGTGCAAAATTGGCAATGGCAACTGCTTGAAAATATTGATAATTATCCAATAGTTACACCAAAAGATGAAATTGTTGGGATTCCTGACAAACCGAAATTAGTCGCACCGCAAGATGTACCGAAACGGGCGTTTTCCAGTGCTGAAGGTTACGCCGCTATCTTTCACGCTATTGCACATATTGAATTCAATGCAATTAACCTTGGCTTAGATGCGGCGTGGCGTTTTGGCCGTGCTGCACAGCAACAACTTGGGCAAGGCATTGCTTTTGTTAAAGATTGGCTGAAAGTGGCACACGAAGAGACTTATCATTTTTCACTGGTTAAACAACATCTGCAATCACTTGGTTACCAATATGGTGATTTTGAGGCTCACGCCGGTTTATGGGAAATGGCTCAAGCCACAGCTCACGATATTTGGCAACGAATGGCATTAGTACCTCGTGTATTGGAGGCGCGTGGTTTAGATGCCACACCACCATTACGAGAAAAAATGGCTCAGCGTAAAGATTCTCGTGCAGTTGAGATTCTCACCATTATTCTTAATGAAGAGATCGGACACGTCGCTATCGGTAACCATTGGTATCACGCACTTTGCCAACAACGTAATCTTGATCCTCTTACCAGCTTTTCCGAGCTTCTACGTCAATATCGAATTGTTATTTTCAAAGGGGTAATTAATACAGATGCTCGCTTACAAGCTGGTTTTACGAAATTTGAACTTAACTGGATTAAAGAAATTGAGGAGTCGTTACGCAAAGACAGGAAAGGAGATCTTTAATATACATTTATGGTTTCTATTTGAAGCCATAAATTCTTATTCAAAATATTACATAACCCATCTAATCGCTTTAAGCACCTGTCGCTTTCTTGCAAATGCCGCTGATACGATGTTCTCATTTTCGGTTGTTAGGTGATGGAAGATGGCGAATGCAGGAAATTTGATACATCATATTATTGGTTATTGGCTGATTTGGGCGGAACATATGTCGTGTTGCATTATTGCTTTCTTGTAAGAAAGCAAAATAGTAACTAAAAAAAAACGCTAACCTCTCGGTTAGCGTTCCTTCCTTTAATTTATAACCTGGCAGTGACCTACTCTCACATGGGGAATCCCCACACTACCATCGGCATGACAACATTTCACTTCTGAGTTCGGCATGGGGTCAGGTGGTGCTATTGCATTCTCGCCGCCAGGATTATCCTGTCTATACACTGCTTTTTCCTACTTTCTGCTCTTGCTCTTGCTTTCCACAGTGTATCTGCTTATTCTCTATCTTCTCTTTCTTCTTGTTCTTTCTTTAACCTTTCCGGCTTCCTTTTAACTTAACACAAGCTGTCTACTTCCTTCTCTCTTCGCTCTCTTCCCTCGCTCCGCGCTCTTGCCTTTCCTCGCTTCCGCTTCTCCTCAGCCTCCGCTCTCCGCAAAAACCCTTCAGCGTTGTATAGTTAAGCCCCTCGGGCAATTAGTACTGGTTAGCTCAACGGCTCACACCGCTTACACACCCAGCCTATCTACGTCTTAGTCTTAAACAACCCTTACTGACTTTTGTCAGGGAGAACTCATCTCGGGGCAAGTTTCGTGCTTAGATGCTTTCAGCACTTATCTCTTCCGCATTTAGCTACCCAGCAATGCCTCTGGCGAAACAACTGGAACACCAGTGATGCGTTCACTCCGGTCCTCTCGTACTAGGAGCAACCCCCCTCAATTCTCCAACGCCCACGGCAGATAGGGACCGAACTGTCTCACGACGTTCTAAACCCAGCTCGCGTACCACTTTAAATGGCGAACAGCCATACCCTTGGGACCTACTTCAGCCCCAGGATGTGATGAGCCGACATCGAGGTGCCAAACACCGCCGTCGATATGAACTCTTGGGCGGTATCAGCCTGTTATCCCCGGAGTACCTTTTATCCGTTGAGCGATGGCCCTTCCATTCAGAACCACCGGATCACTATGACCTACTTTCGTACCTGCTCGACTTGTCCGTCTCGCAGTTAAGCTGGCTTCTACCATTGCACTAACCTGACGATGTCCGACCGTCATTAGCCAACCTTCGTGCTCCTCCGTTACGCTTTGGGAGGAGACCGCCCCAGTCAAACTACCCACCAGACACTGTCCGAACACTCGTCCCGAGCGCTTCGTTAGAACATCAAACGTTAAAGGGTGGTATTTCAACAACGACTCCACGATAACTGGCGTTACCGCTTCGCAGTCTCCCACCTATCCTACACATTAAAATTCAAGGTTCAGTGTCAAGCTATAGTAAAGGTTCACGGGGTCTTTCCGTCTAGCCGCGGGTACACCGCATCTTCACGGCGATTTCAATTTCACTGAGTCTCGGGTGGAGACAGCCTGGCCATCATTATGCCATTCGTGCAGGTCGGAACTTACCCGACAAGGAATTTCGCTACCTTAGGACCGTTATAGTTACGGCCGCCGTTTACTGGGGCTTCGATCAGGTGCTTCTCTTTCGATGACACCATCAATTAACCTTCCAGCACCGGGCAGGCATCACACCCTATACGTCCACTTTCGTGTTTGCAGAGTGCTGTGTTTTTATTAAACAGTTGCAGCCAGCTCGTCGCTTCGACTGGTTCATGCTCCATCCGCTTCGGACTTCACACTACGCCAGCGCACCTTCTCCCGAAGTTACGGTGCTATTTTGCCTAGTTCCTTCACCCGAGTTCTCTCAAGCGCCTTAGTATTCTCTACCTGACCACCTGTGTCGGTTTCCAGTACGGTTTAGATAAACCTTTCGCTTAGTGGCTTTTCCTGGAAGTTGGGTATCAGTTACTTCAGCACCTTGGTGCCTCGTCATCATCTCTCAGTGTTAATGGTGAGCCGGATTTGCCTAACTCACCCACCTACTAACTTAAACGTACTCTTCCATCCGTACGCTAACCTAACCTGCTCCGTCCCCACATCGCAGTTTATCCAAGTATGGGAATATTAACCCATTTCCCATCGACTACGCTTCTCAGCCTCGCCTTAGGGGCCGACTCACCCTGCCCCGATTAACGTTGGACAGGAAACCTTGGTCTTCCGGCGAGCGGGTCTTTCACCCGCTTTATCGTTACTTATGTCAGCATTCGCACTTGTGATACCTCCAGCAGCCCTCTCGAACCACCTTCTTCAGCTTACACAACGCTCCCCTACCCAACAAGATTTCTCTTGATGCCGCAGCTTCGGTGCTATATTTTAGCCCCGTTACATCTTCCGCGCAGACCGACTCGACTAGTGAGCTATTACGCTTTCTTTAAATGGTGGCTGCTTCTAAGCCAACATCCTAGCTGTCTAAGCCTTTCCACTTCGTTTCCCACTTAATATAGACTTTGGGACCTTAGCTGGCGGTCTGGGTTGTTTCCCTCTCCACGACGAACGTTAGCACCCGCCGTGTGTCTCCTATACATTACTCTTCGGTATTCGCAGTTTGCATCGGGTTGGTAATCCGGGATGGACCCCTAGCCGAAACAGTGCTCTACCCCCGAAGGTATTCATATAAGGCTCTACCTAAATAGATTTCGGGGAGAACCAGCTATCTCCCGGTTTGATTGGCCTTTCACCCCCAGCCACAGGTCATCCGCTACTTTTTCAACAGTAGTCGGTTCGGTCCTCCAGTTAGTGTTACCCAACCTTCTTCCTGCCCATGGCTAGATCACCGGGTTTCGGGTCTATATCTTGCAACTAACCGCCCAGTTAAGACTCGGTTTCCCTTCGGCTCCCCTATCCGGTTAACCTCGCTACAAAATATAAGTCGCTGACCCATTATACAAAAGGTACGCAGTCACCCTTTCAGGCTCCCACTGCTTGTACGTACACGGTTTCAGGTTCTTTTTCACTCCCCTCCCGGGGTTCTTTTCGCCTTTCCCTCACGGTACTGGTTCACTATCGGTCAATCAGGAGTATTTAGCCTTGGAGGATGGTCCCCCCTTCTTCAGACAGGATTCCTCGTGTCCCGCCCTACTTCTCGTCAGCTTAGTACCACATCTCTTTTTTCGGATACGGGGCTATCACCCTCTTTTGCTTGCCTTCCCAGACAATTCTCCTAAAACAGTTGCTATCACTCACTGGCTCCTCCGCTTTCGCTCGCCGCTACTCGCAGAATCTCGGTTGATTTCTTTTCCTCGGGGTACTTAGATGTTTCAGTTCTCCCGGTTCGCCTTGCTTACCTATTTTATTCAGTAAACAATGATAGGCTCTTCACCTATCGGGTTTCCCCATTCGGACATCGTGGGATTAGCGTTTCTTATCAACTCCCCCACGCTTTTCGCAGATTAGCACGTCCTTCTTCGCCTCTGATTGCCTAGGCATCCACCGTGTACGCTTAGTCACTTAACTATACAACCTCAAGGATTCTTGCGCTTTCTTACGCTACCTCTTGGCTTTAGTTCGCTCTTTTGAGTTCTCTCAGTTTTCAGCTTGTGTCTCGTTTTTAAAGAACAATGTTCAATATCATAAAGATATCCTTAATTGGCGTCCCCTAGGGGATTCGAACCCCTGTTACCGCCGTGAAAGGGCGATGTCCTAGGCCTCTAGACGAAGGGGACTCCGACCAATTAACGATACCTTCCTTCCTACCAAACAATCTGTGTGAACACGCATAGCTAACACTTCAAACCCTTTCTTTTAAGGAGGTGATCCAACCGCAGGTTCCCCTACGGTTACCTTGTTACGACTTCACCCCAGTCATGAATCATACCGTGGTAAACGCCCTCCAATAGGTTAAGCTATCTACTTCTGGTACAACCCACTCCCATGGTGTGACGGGCGGTGTGTACAAGGCCCGGGAACGTATTCACCGCAACATTCTGATTTGCGATTACTAGCGATTCCGACTTCATGGAGTCGAGTTGCAGACTCCAATCCGGACTACGATGCACTTTCTGAGTTTCGCTCCATATCGCTACTTCGCCTCCCTCTGTATGCACCATTGTAGCACGTGTGTAGCCCTACTCGTAAGGGCCATGATGACTTGACGTCATCCCCACCTTCCTCCAGCTTGTCACTGGCAGTCTCCTTTGAGTCCCCGGCTCTACCCGTTGGTAACAAAGAATAAGGGTTGCGCTCGTTGCGGGACTTAACCCAACATTTCACAACACGAGCTGACGACAGCCATGCAGCACCTGTCTCTAAGTTCTCGAAAGCACAGCTCTATCTCTAAAGCCTCCTTAGGATGTCAAGAGTAGGTAAGGTTCTTCGCGTTGCATCGAATTAAACCACATGCTCCACCGCTTGTGCGGGCCCCCGTCAATTCATTTGAGTTTTAACCTTGCGGCCGTACTCCCCAGGCGGTCGATTTATCACGTTTGCTTCGAGAGCCAAGTTTACACCCAACCCCCAAATCGACATCGTTTACAGCGTGGACTACCAGGGTATCTAATCCTGTTTGCTCCCCACGCTTTCGCACATGAGCGTCAGTATCTCCCCAAGGGGCTGCCTTCGCCTTCGGTATTCCTCCACATCTCTACGCATTTCACCGCTACACGTGGAATTCTACCCCTCCCTAGAGTACTCTAGAACGACAGTATGAAATGCTGTTCCCAGGTTAAGCCCGGGGCTTTCACATCTCACTTAACGTCCCGCCTGCGTGCCCTTTACGCCCAGTTATTCCGATTAACGCTCGCACCCTCCGTATTACCGCGGCTGCTGGCACGGAGTTAGCCGGTGCTTCTTCTGTGGCTAACGTCAAATCAATATGCTATTAACATATTAACCTTCCTCACCACCGAAAGAACTTTACAACCCGAAGGCCTTCTTCATTCACGCGGCATGGCTGCGTCAGGGTTCCCCCCATTGCGCAATATTCCCCACTGCTGCCTCCCGTAGGAGTCTGGGCCGTGTCTCAGTCCCAGTGTGGCTGGCCATCCTCTCAGACCAGCTAGAGATCGCAGGCTTGGTGGGCCTTTACCCCACCAACTACCTAATCTCACTTGGGTTCATCCTTTGGCAGGTGACCGTAACCACCCCTTTCATCTCTCGATACTATGCGGTATTAGCCATCGTTTCCAATGGTTATCCCCCTCCATAAGCCAGATCCCCAAGCCTTACTCACCCGTCCGCCACTCGTCATCTAAAATAGCAAGCTATTTTAATGTTACCGTTCGACTTGCATGTGTTAAGCCTGCCGCCAGCGTTCAATCTGAGCCATGATCAAACTCTTCAATTTAATCTTGCTCTCAAATCACTGACTTCATCGTTTTGAATTGATTCTTCAGCATTCAAGATAATTTCTTTTGGACTTAGCTTTTGCCTCGCCCTGAATCTTTTTTCAGGTTCTCTTTTTGTTATCTACGAATGCCCACACAGATTGTCTGATAGTTTTTTAAAGAACAAAAAACGACGCTTTCTTTTTAACTTCACACTTCAGCGTCGTTGCGGTGGCGTATTATAGGCATTTCAAAACCTTGTGCAAGTCTTTTTTCTAAGAAAAATTTTAAGTGACTATTTTTTAATCTTTATTGGAAATTTTCTCTTTGATTAATGCGGGTAAATAAGCAATAGAATCAATTAGATAATCAGCCTGCCTTGCTATTTCTTCAGTTATTGTTTTTCCCGTTTTTACTAAAATAGTTGTTCCCACATTTGCTTTTTTACCGGCAATAACATCATCCAACTTATCACCGATCATAATAGATTTTTGAGGATCTATGTCCAAATCTGCAATTGCATCCAACAATAAGCCTGCTTTTGGTTTACGACAATCGCACTCTTTTTTGTATTTACCGATACCCTTCGGATGATGTGGACAATAATAAATGCCTTCTAAATGCACACCTCTATCTTCTAGTGACCAATCCATCCACTCTGTTAATTGATTAAACTCTTTTTCGGTAAAATATCCTCTAGCAATTCCTGATTGATTGGTAACAATCACTAAAGCATATCCCATATCTTGTAATTCCTTTAATGCTTCTATACTTCCTTCAATAAAATGGAAATGATCAATGTCGTGTACATAGCCATAATCAATATTTAAAGTGCCATCACGATCTAAAAATATTGCTTTTTTCATCGTATTTACCTTTAATTTTACTTATCTTTTTTTAATAAAATTACTCTTTTTAGCTTAACCGTATGTGCTAAATTTTACTATCTAATAGCTAAATCTTATAAAAATTTTATTGACATAGCTATCTAGACGTCTAGAATAACGCTAATTTTCTTCATTAACTTAATTTAAGTACAAAATGATCAAATTAGAAAATATCTATAAAATTTTTCAGCTTGGAGATAAACAGCTGACGGCTTTAGACAATGTTTCATTGGACATTCCTAAAGGTAAAATTGTCGGAGTTATCGGTGCATCCGGCGCAGGTAAAAGTACACTGATTCGCTGTGTTAATCTACTTGAACGCCCAACTAGTGGGAATGTGCTTGTTGATGGACAAAATCTTATGCAGCTAACATCAAGCCAATTAGTGTTAGCTCGCCGTCAAATCGGAATGATTTTCCAACATTTCAATTTGTTAAACTCTCGTACTGTATTCGGCAATATTGCATTGCCCTTGGAGTTGAACGGCACACCAAAAGAACAAATTCATAGTAAAGTAAACAGTTTACTGGATATGGTCGGATTATCTGATAAAAAAGAAATGTATCCGAGTAATCTATCCGGCGGTCAAAAGCAGCGTGTTGCAATTGCTCGCGCATTAGCAAACGATCCGAAAGTGTTACTTTGTGATGAGGCAACAAGTGCATTGGATCCTGCTACTACACAATCTATCTTAAAATTGCTTAAAGAGATCAATCGTAATTTAGGCATCACTATCCTATTAATCACTCACGAAATGGATGTTGTGAAAAAAATCTGTGATCACGTAGCTATCATTGATAAAGGAACATTAGTGGAGCAGGGATCTGTCAGTGAAATTTTCTCTAATCCGAAAACACAATTGGCACAAGATTTTATCCACTCTACTTTTCACATTAATTTACCGGATGAATATTTGGCACAACTTAGCGATTCACCTCGTTCACCAGAATCCTATCCATTGATAAAATTTGAATTTACTGGTCGTTCCGTTGATGCTCCATTGTTGTCATTAGCATCAAAAAAATTCGGTATCGATCTCAGTATTTTAACGTCACAAATTGATTATGCCGGCGGTGTCAAATTCGGATTTGTTATTGCCGAAGTGGAAGGTGAAGAAGATGCAATTACACAAGCTAAAATTTATTTAATCGAGCATAATGTTCGTGTTGAGGTATTAGGTTATGTTTGATGTTTTAACGCCACAGGTGTGGACTTTAATTGGTAATGCTACTTTAGAAACACTCTATATGGTGTTTGCTTCTGGTTTTTTCTCTGCTGTTTTTGGTATTCCACTCGGAGTTATCCTATTTATTACTCGTCCAGGACAAATTAAAGAAAATAAAAGTCTAAATCTTGCTTTAAGTGCTATTGTCAATATTGGTCGTTCAATTCCATTTGTCATTCTACTTGTAGCAATTATTCCATTTACTATGTTTATTTTAGGCACTTTTATTGGGACAACCGCCGCTATTGTACCTTTAACTATTTCTGCCATTCCTTTTATGGCTCGTTTGGTTGAGGGTGCCTTGATGGAAATTCCTTCCGGCTTAACCGAAGCGGCACGTGCGATGGGGGCAAATAATCTGCAAATTATTACCAAATTCTTATTACCTGAAGCATTACCTAGTATCATTAATTCTCTCACAATAACACTGGTTTCCTTAGTGAACTATTCTGCTATGGCGGGTACTGTCGGCGGTGGCGGCTTAGGTTATGTAGGCATTCAGTACGGTTACCAAACTTATGTGCCGGAGATTCTTGTTGCAACCATTGTAATTCTTGTCATTATGGTGCAACTTATCCAAACTATTGGCGATCATCTTGTTCGTTACTTTAATCATAAATAAATATCTTGAAGGAGATTTCTATGCAAATCAAAAACATCTTAACTATCAGTGCATTATCTGTAGCTATTGCATTTTCATCCTCAGCTTTCGCTAAAGATGGGAAAATCAAAGTGGGCATTCAAGTCGGCCCTGAAATGAGTGTTGCTGAAACAGCAAAACAAATCGCAAAAGATAAATATGGTCTAGAAGTGGAATTAGTGCCATTTACTGATTACGTAACACCAAATGCGGCTCTTGAAAATAAACTTATTGATGCCAACGCTTTCCAACATAAACCATATTTAGATTCGCAAATGAAAGATCGTGGTTGGACTGATTTAGTTATCGTAGGAAATACTTTTGTCTATCCTATTGCCGCTTATTCTAAAAAAATCAAAGATGTTAAGGAATTAAAAGACGGTGCAACTGTAGCGATTCCTAACGATCCTACCAATGGCGGCCGTGCCTTGTTATTACTACAAGCACAGGGTTTATTAAAACTTAAAGAGGGTACCGGATTAACACCAACCACATTGGATATCGTTGATAATCCAAAAAATTTAAACATCAAAACTCTTGATGCCAACCTTATCCCTCGCACTTTAGGTCAGGTTGATCTCGCTATTATCAATAATACCTTTGCTGGTGCTGCCGGTTTATATCCAAGTAAAGACGCTGTATTTGTAGAAGATAAAGATTCTCCATACGTCAATATCATTGTTGCACGTGAAGATAATAAAGCTGATCCGGATGTTCAAAACTTCGTTAAAGCATACAATACGGAAGAAGTTTATAAAAAAGCAATGGCGGAATTCAAAGATTCTGTTGTAAAAGGTTGGTAATTTAATTATTAACATTTCAAACAGCCAAAAGAGTTTTTGATCTGCACCCCAAAAATTGGACTTATTATCCAACATAGAGGTGCAGATTTTTTATGACCAAATACAACAAACATTTAAACAACAAGCTGTTGATTTCTACTTTCAACACCCACAAAAGTCTTTCTTTCACCTGTCGTACATTTACAGTACCTAAACGAACATTAAGACATTGAATTGCTCAATATTCTAGTATAAATGGTTTAGCCGTGCTGCATACCAAACGTACCATACCCCAGACTTTAAATATCAAGTCATACAAACTATTCAAAACAGAGAAATTTTAGTATTGCTAATTCGGGTGTCATTAGACAATGATTGGTAATTGTTCAACAATCCGGTACAGAAAGATTACACCCCAAACCTAAAGGACGACCTGCGATGAAAAAATCACGCTATTTAGTCGGATAAAAGTAGAATGTTTTTATGGCAAAACCTTCGAAAGCATTTAAGAACTGGAATTTGTTATCAAAAAATATGTTCGTTATTACAATGAGGACAGAATACAATTAACATTAAATGAACTGAGTCCTGTTCGATACAGACTTCAGTCCTTAAAATAGTAGTCCAACTTTTCGAGGACGGATCATTTTATCTTTCGTCTTTTTATTATAAGGAGAATTTATGTTTTCGTTTTCCGATAACGATTTGCAACATCTACCGCATAATTTACAATCTTTAATTGCTGATGATGATAACTTAATCAGTGTGCTGGCCAATACTTCTGCACTATTAAATCAACAACTTGCTGATATTAATTGGGTCGGGTTTTACTTGTTAAATGCACAAAATATTCTTACTTTAGGCCCTTTTCAAGGTAAAATTGCTTGCAATCGAATTGCTGTCGGTCAAGGTGTTTGCGGTCAAGCCATTGCCCAAAACAGGATATTAAGAATTGATAATGTACATCAATTTGATGGTCATATTGCTTGTGATAATGTCAGCAATTCTGAAATTGTTCTGCCTTTACATAAAAATGGGGAGATTATCGGTGTATTAGATATTGATAGTCCTTATTTCGCACGTTTCACTGAACAAGAACAAACAATATTGACCGAATGTATTACGATACTTGAACAACACTTATCAACACTACCTTAGCTGAGAATCTTATGTTTTATCTAACTCTTGAAGACAAATTATTAATTAGCCAACCTAAACAAACTGGCACACACTCCACACAGCATCCACATTTAGCTGTTATTTTTGAAGATGATGGCGATAGTGGTTATTTCTATGCCATAGATATTCAACAAAAAGAAAAGATTGTCGATAGTTTGCATATCTATAATGTTGCCGCAGTCGAACAAAAACAGATAGAACGGAAATTACAAATTTGCTGGTCGGAAGACGGCTATTTTGCCCTTTTATTGATTAATGATTACCCACACGCCGCTTTTGATTTTAAACAATTAATTGCCTATAACCATAATCAATTTCCACAACCGGATATTACCAGTCTTTGGTCACATAAACTCATTACTGAAGATCTGATAAAACAGTGGTTAAGCGATCCACAAAGCAGTTGTACTCGCCAATAATTGTGTTATAGTTTGTTTCAATTAAAATTTATTTTTTAATCGTTACTACCTATAAAGGAGTCGTTATGAATCTTAGGGATCTCGAATATTTAGTGGCACTTTCCGATCATAAACATTTCCGTAAGGCTGCCGATGCCTGCCACGTGAGCCAACCGACATTAAGTGGTCAAATTAGAAAATTAGAAGATGAGTTGGGTATTCTTCTATTAGAAAGAACCAGCCGCAAAGTGCTTTTCACTCAATCCGGATTATTATTGGTTGATCAGGCTCGCAATGTACTAAAAGAGGTTCAATTATTAAGAGAAATGGCGAGCAACCAAGGTAAAGATATGACAGGTCCGCTCCATATGGGGATGATCCCGACTATCGGGCCTTATTTATTACCTTATGTCATTCCGATGTTGCGTGAATCTTTCCCTGAATTGGAAGTTTATCTTTATGAAGCGCAAACACATCAATTATTGGAGCAACTTGAAAAAGGTCAAATCGATTGTGCAATTGTCGCATTAGTAAAAGATACCTCTGCATTTATTGAAATTCCTATTTATGATGAAGCAATGTTAATTGCGGTTTCTGATCAACATCCGCTCGCCAAAGAGGACGAAATTCCGCTTGAAAAACTCAAACAATATGAAATTTTAATGTTGGACGATGGTCATTGCTTCCGCGATCAAGCGTTAGGTTACTGTTTTGTCGCCGGCGCAAAAGAGAATACGCACTATCAGGCAACAAGTTTAGAAACATTACGCAATATGGTTGCCGCTAATGCCGGTATTACCTTTATGCCGGAGTTGGCAATTTTAAATGAACGTTCGCGCAAGGGTGTTAAATATATTCCTTGTACCAATCCTAGACCTTATCGCACCATCGGCTTAATTTATCGCCCCGGTTCGCCATTGAAAGCCCGTTATCAACGAGTTGCGGAGTTAATCGGCAACAATATTAAACCGTTACTTGTTACACCAACTAAAGATGCTTAAAAATGAGCGGAATCAGAGCCAAACAAAAAGAGAAAACCAGACGTGCGTTAATCGATGCAGCGTTTGATCAGCTCAGTGCTGAAAAAAGTTTTTCCAATTTAAGTCTCCGTGAAGTCAGTCGAGAAGCCGGCATTGCGCCAACTTCATTCTATCGCCATTTTAAGGATATGGATGAATTAGGATTAAGTATGGTCGATGAAGCCGGCTTAATTCTAAGACAACTGATGCGCCAAGCTAGAAAACGGATTGAGGATGGCGGGAGTGTTATTGCGATTTCCGTTGAAACATTTTTTGAATTTATTGCCAACCGCCCTAATGTTTTTCGCCTTTTGTTGCGTGAAAGCTCCGGTACATCTCAAGAGTTCAGAACAGCAGCCTCACGAGAGATCAATCATTTTGTTGCTGAACTGGCAGAATATATTATGAACAAAGATAAGGATATCCCCGCTGATATTGCCAAAGCACAATCCGAAGGGATGGTTACTATTGTTTTTACCGCCGGTTCGCACGCTTTGGATATGAATAATCAAGAACGAGAGGCATTGAAACAACGCGTCATTCTACAACTCAGAATGATTGCAAAAGGTGCAACGCTGTTACTGGAACATAAATCAAGCTAATTTAGGATCAAAAAAACCTAGTGCGACAAACACTAGGTTTTATTTTCATCGAATAAATCGTTATTCCTGCAATAAACTTTCTTTCGCTAAAGTCAAATATTGCCACATCGACCAAACTGTCAAGATAACCGCAACATACAACGCAATTGTAGCAATAATTTCCATTGTCGGATTATAACGCCATAACAATCCGATAAGCGCAATCATCTGTGATGTGGTTTTCACTTTTCCTAACCAAGACACTGCCACTTTATTTCTATCGCCCAATTCCGCCATCCATTCTCGCAAAGCTGAAATAATAATTTCACGAGAGATCATAATAATCGCCGGAATCGTAATCCAAAAAGTATGATAATGTTCAACCACCAACACCAATGCAGCGGCAACCATAACTTTATCTGCTACCGGATCAAGAAATGCACCAAAACGGGTTGTTTGTTTCCATTTACGCGCTAAATAACCATCTAACCAATCAGTCACAGAAGCTATGGTAAAAATAAGTGCAGTCCAAAACGGTGCCCAACTAAACGGGAAATAGAACAGAACGATAAAAAACGGGATTAAAATAACACGAAAAAAGGTCAAAAAAGTGGGAATATTCAATTTCATCTTGATCACCAGATCGATTTAATACCAAACGTGACTATTGTAAAGTATATTGAGTTAAATTGCCTATATTCAATATCAATGTTTTAGTGTTTCAAAGATTTTTTCAGCTAATGAACGTGAAATTCCGGGTACGGAAGCCAATTCATCTATCGTAGCAGCGCGAACCCCCTGCAAACCGCCAAGATATTTCAACAGTGCTTGACGTCGTTTTGCACCAACGCCTTCAATGCTCTCCAAACCGCTCTGAATAAACGCTTTCTGCCGTTTTTTACGGTGTCCGGAAATAGCGTGATTATGTGATTCATCTCGAATATGCTGGATTAAATGCAGTGCTAAATTATCCGGTTCTAAATGAATCTCCCGTTCACTGTTACCGATTAATAAGGTTTCCAAACCGGCTTTACGATCAACCCCTTTCGCCACGCCGATTAATAACGGCTTGTGTTTGTTCCAACTCACATTCAGATTATCAAACACTGCCAAAGCACGATTGAGCTGCCCTTTACCACCGTCAATAAAAATAATATCAGGTATCTTCTCTGCCGTGAGATCTTTATCGTATCTTTTCTTCAATGCCTGCTCCATCGCCGCATAATCATCACCGTGTGTACCTTCAATATTAAAACGGCGGTAATCCGATTTTAACGGCCCTTCCGAACCAAAAACAACACAGGAAGCAATCGTATTTTCCCCCATTGTATGGCTAATGTCGAAACACTCCATTCGTTGGATTTTGTCCATATGCAGCAACTGTTGCAACGCTTGATAACGCTCTTCTATTCTGCCTTGTTGTTTTAATTGCGTTGTTAATGCCACCGAAGCATTAGTTTGCGCTAACTGTAAATAACGGTTTTTCTCGCCTTTTACTTTATCTTGAATCTGAACTTGACGTCCTGCCTGTTCACTCAATAACGTTTGTAACATCTCTTTTCCGGCTAAAGAGTGATCAATCACAATCGAATCGGGAATACTCCGCCCTTGATGTGCCTGTAAATAAAATTGCCCTAAAAAAGTTTCAATAACTTCAGCAATCTGCGTATTTGCCGGAATTTTCGGGAAATAACTGCGATTTCCCAATATTTTTCCGTGACGAATAAACAACACTTGCACACAAGCCAATCCGGATTTGTACGCAATCGCGATAATATCGATGTCATCCAAACGATCATTACTAACAAACTGTTTTTCCATTACAGATCGCACCGCCTGAATCTGATCGCGATAACGTGCCGCCGCTTCAAAATCTAATCTATTGCTCGCCTGCTCCATTTTTTCAATCAGATGGGTCACCACCTGCTGATCTTTACCTTGCAAGAACAGGCGCGCCAACTCCACCTGTTGCTGATACTCTTCATCCGTTACATATCCGGCAACACAAGGTGCCAAACAGCGTTTAATTTGATATTGCAAGCAAGGACGGGAACGGTTGTTATAAACACTATTCTCACACTGACGAATCGGGAACAACTTCTGCATTAATGATAAGGTTTCTCGCACAGCGGAAGAGTGCGGATAAGGCCCAAAATACTCACCGGCGATTTTCTTTGCACCACGATATGAAGTAATTCGTGGATGATGCTCGTGAGTTAATAAAATATAGGGATAGGATTTATCATCTCGTAACAACACATTATAGCGAGGCTGATACTGCTTGATGAAATTATGTTCAAGCAGCAATGCTTCCGTTTCCGAATGGGTGATCGTCGTATCGATATGATCGATCGAAGCAACCAGTGCTTCCGTTTTTTTGCTATTAACATTTTTTCGGAAATAACTAGCAAGCCGTTTTTTTAGATTTTTTGCTTTGCCGACATAAATAACGGTGTTATTCCTATCATACATCCTATAAACGCCAGGATTTTCCGAAACATCGGCAAGAAATTTTTTTGCATCAAACATCGTTTAACAGGACAAAATTGCACGAACTTTTAATAAATCTTCTTCAGTATCTACACCTACTGCCGGAATTTCCAACGCAGGTTCACAATGAATTTTTTCATTATTCCATAAGACTCGCAGTTGTTCTAATGATTCGCATTGTTCTAATGCTGTCGGTTGCCACGACACATATTGGCGAATAAAGCCTGCTCTATAGGCATAAATGCCGATATGACGTTGATACAAATTAGTAAGTAATTCAAAATGTTTAATTTCTTGTGGTTGTTGATATACGCCAGCAAATTGATCCCGATGCCACGGAATTACCGCTCTAGAGAAATAAAGCACATAACCGTTTTTATCAGTTAATACTTTCACTACATTCGGATTAAATAGCTCCTGAGCTTCATCAATTTTCACTGATAAAGTTGCCATATTTACTTGATATTTATCTAAATTTTCAGCTACCTGTTTTACAATTACCGGTGGAATCAAAGGTTCATCTCCTTGAATATTGACCACGATTTCATCATCAGGCAATGCCAATTTTGTCACTACTTCTGCTAACCGTTCAGTGCCGGAATTATGTTTATCTGAAGTGAGGCAAACTTCTCCACCAAAGGCTTTCACTACTTGCTCTATTTCGGGATGATCAGTCGCAACAATTACCCTTGTTGCTCCAGCTAATTGCGCTTTTTCCCAAACGTGTTGAATCATAGGTTTACCTGCAATATCTTTCAGTGGTTTACCCGGTAAACGACTAGAGGCATACCGTGACGGAATAATGACACTGAATCTCATTTTATATCTCCTTCACTGTTTGGTTTTGATTATCCTGCTTTAACGACACTGCATTTTCCGGCAACAGTGCTGGAATACCGTTCATAATTGGATAGGCAAATTGTTCATTTTCGCAAATTAAACGTTGTTGTTGCTCATCAAGCAACAGTGGTTGATGGCAGTGCGGACACGCCAACATACTAATCACTTTTTGTTTCATTTATTTACCTTAGCAATAATCTTTGCAATTAAATTTTCTAATTGCTCTTTCTTAATTTCCGCCGTAACTTCTACATACCACCAATGCTTTTTTGCAAATTGTCGGCATTTTACTGCATCTTTTTCTGTCATCAACAAAGGAATATCATCTTGATCAAAAGTGGAAAAATCCAATGGCTTAAAAGAGTGGTGATCCGGGAAGGAAATACTTGATAATATCTTTATTCCTTGATGTTCAAGACTTGTGAAAAAACGTGGTGGGTAACCGATTCCGGCAATAGCGTTCACCTGAGAAAATTGTGTTAATGCTATTCTCTCGTTTGTGACCAAATTTATAGCTTCGGTACTGCGTAATGTCATCAGAATTTCATTATTTTGTGCTATGCCGCCGTTACAAATCACCGCATCAACTGTTTTTAATCGTTGCTGAGGTAATTCTCTTAACGGTCCGGCAGGTAACAATAGCCCGTTACCGAAACGACGTTCACCGTCTACCACCACCAATTCAAAGTCACGCTGTAATTTATAATGTTGCAAACCATCATCACTAATAATGACTTGTGGATGATATGCTTTGTGTAGTAACTCAATACTTTGTCGCCGATCAGGAGAAATTGCAATTGGTACTGATGTCCGTTGTGCGATTAATACCGGTTCATCCCCCACTTTTTTAGCATCGGAAGAGGCACAAACCAAAAACGGATATTCAGTGCTTTCACCACCATATCCGCGAGAAATCACACCAACACGGATTCCCTGTCGTTGTAATTGTTCCACTAATGTAATCACCAATGGGGTTTTCCCATTTCCGCCTACCGATAAATTACCAACCACTACAACCGTGCAAGGTGCTTTCCAAGAGGTAAAAATACCTTTTTGATAGGCTTTCCGTCGTAAATATGTCGCCAATTGGAATACCCAAGAGAAAGGTAATAATAACCATTGCAACCACGATTGTTGATACCAGAATTTCATACTGTTTCTTTTATAAACCTCTTAACCTTCAAATTGCATTTTGTGCAATTGAGCATAGATTTGCCCATATTGCAGCAACTGTTGATGCGTTCCTCTTTCAACAATCTCTCCTTGATCAATGACAATAATTTCATCTGCTCGTTCAATCGTTGATAAACGGTGTGCTATTACCAACAATGTTTTATGTTGATGCAAACCATCCAATGCATTTTGGATCGCACGTTCAGACTCCGTATCTAAGGCAGAGGTAGCCTCATCTAAAATTAACACTGCAGCATTTCTTAATAATGCTCTTGCAATTGCTAAACGTTGGCGTTGTCCGCCCGAAAGTGAAACACCGTTTTCTCCAATCATAGTGTCCAAACCGTGTTCCATTTTTTCAATAAACTCCATTGCGTGAGCTGCTTTTGCTGCCGCAATAATTTGTTCTCTACTATATTTTTCTGTTGCCGCATAAGCAATATTATTTGCGATAGTATCATTAAAAAGATGAACCTGTTGTGAAACAATGGCACAGTGCTGACGCAAATTCGCTAAGGTATAATCTTTAATATTACGCCCATCAAGTGTAATTTCACCTTGTTGGACATCGTAAAAGCGTGTAATGAGATTGGCTATTGTTGATTTACCTGAACCTGAACGCCCTACTAATGCCACTGTTTTTCCAGCAGGAATATTAAGCGAAATATGAGAAAGTGCCGGTTCATCCTTGCCTTGATAGTAAAAACTGACATCTTTAAAAGCAATATCACCACTAACTTTTTCACTTACAAATTTGCCATTATCTTGTTCTGTTTCCAAATCCAAAATAGAGAATAAAGTCTGGCAAGCTGCCATTCCACGTTGGAATTGTGCATTCACATTGGTTAAAGATTTTAAAGGTCTTAATAAAGCAAACATTGATGAAAAAACAAGCGTAAAATCACCAGCGGTAAGTTGTCCCCCCATCATTGTTGGTATTGTTGCCAAATATAGCACTACCGCCAATGCAAAAGAGGCAATAATTTGCACAATAGGATCTGAAATGGCACTCATTGCCATCATTTTCAGGCTTTTACGACGCATATCATCACTGACTAAATCAAAACGTTGTTCTTCAACTTGTTGACCACCAAAAGAAAGCACGACACGATGCCCTTTCAGCATCTGTTCTGCACTTGCCGTCAATTCACCCATTGAGTTTTGCATATTTTTACTTAAACGGCGAAAATGTTTGGATACAACACTAATTAACGCCGCAATAATAGGGCCAACAACAAAAAGCACTAACGACAATTGCCAACTGGTATAAAGCATTAACCCCAGTAATGAAATTACGGTAGCACTCTCTTTTACAATAGTGATCAATGCATTGGAGGAAGAGTTTGCTACCTGTTCAGAATCATAAGTGATACGGGAAAGTAATTTTCCTGCTGCTTGATGATCAAAAAAGCTAACCGGCATATACATTAAATGTTTAAATAACATTCTTCGCATTACCATTACCACATTTCCTGATACCCACGAAAGACAATAATCGGAAACAAAACTGGTAATACCTCGTAAAAAAATAAGCAGGATAACGATGATTGGCAACCATTTTAGGAATGACAGATCTGCTTCACCGAATCCTTTATCTAGTAATGGCTTCAATAAATAGATTAATCCAGCTTCGGTTAATGCGTTAAAAACCAAGGCAATAATTGCAATTAAAATACCTAATCGATATTGCCAAATCATTGGCCATAAACGTTTAAATGTCGCTTTTGTTGAAAAATCTTTATCATTCATAAAATGGCGTTGTACCGTAAATAAATTTAAAACGCTATTCTACCTTTATTCTGTTATTTATCAAATCAGCCCTTAAAGTAACTGCTTAAACCAAGGTTGTAAGAAGGTTCTCGCTGTTTCAACTTCAATTTCTCCGTGTTTGGTAAAACGTAATAGAATTTGTCCTACTGTTGCTGTTACTAGCGTATCTACCTGAAATTGCTGTAATCGTGAAATAATCTCCTGATGTGGAAAATGCCATTGATTGCCTATGCCAGCGGAAATTAATGCTATTTTAGGTTGTGTTTTTTGCAAAAATGCAGTACTGGTAGAAGTACGGCTACCGTGATGAGCAACCTGCAAAATATCAATCATCGGGAAATCTGCTAAATACAGTAATTCTGCAGTTTTATCCAGATCACCTGTTAATAGTACATTATGTTCTCCATCATTAAGTAATATAACGCAGGATTGATGATTTTTAGCTGTTTTCTCTATTTTATACGGCGCAATTACTTGCCAATTTAAATCTTGCCAATACCATTGAATCCCTTTATAACACGGCAAAGGGATTCTCTCGGCATATGTTTTTTTAGAAGATGTGATTAATGTTGCGTTCGGATAATAGTTAAGTAGCGTTTCAGCACCGCCACTATGATCATTATCATCGTGACTTAGAATAATCGTTTCCAATACAATGCCTCGCCTTTGTAAATAAGGAATAATTTCTAATTCAGCCATACTACCACCACGCCACGAAGCAGCGGTATCATACAAAACTCCCTTACCATTTTGTTGTATCAGAATAGACATTCCTTGCCCGACATCCAACATTTCTAGCGTCCATAAGGTGCGATATTGTTGATAATAATAGAAGCCTAATTGCCATAGCATTATGCCTAAAATCATTCCTATTATTTTCAAAATAGTTTGAAAATCGGTACGATCAACCAAAGCAGACACATCTAAACGTAATAAAGTTGGTGCCGGCAACCAATGATGTTCATCTGCTTTAGTTCGTTGATATTTAGCATAGTGAATACAGAACATTCCCCAAATCAAACACAAGCCTAGAAAAACCAAGCTAATCCAGAGATTTTCCACCTCTGAAATAGGATGCCAGCCAATTTTAAATATCTTTAAGCCTTCAACACATTGTTGCGCAATAAACTGGCATAACGTCCAACTGTGGAAGTAATTGAATGTTAAAATGGAAAATAGAATTAATGGGATGAGTACAAAGCTGAAAATAGGAACAATCCACAAATTAATCCATAGATTAAAGAAATTAAAACCTGAAAAAAAGAAAATTGTAATCGGTGTAAATAGTAGGGAAAGCCCGATTTGCAGATGAATAAGAGTAAAAATGTAATAAACTATTTTACCGAATTGGTGTGGCTTTTTCCCCCGAATTGACCAAATTGATAGGGGAAATAGGTGATTCCAAATCAATAGACATAAAACTGCTAATGCAGATAGCCAAAAACTATCACTTAACAAAATAAGTGGATCCAATAGCACAAAAATCGCAATACAACGTACATAACATTGCCACCAATTTAAATGACCTCGAAAAAATCTTAGCCACAATAGAAAAATCAATGCAATAATTGCTCTGACAGTTGGGATTGAAAAATCGGCTAAATAACTGTATAACAAAGCGCATATTCCACCGAATAGTAATGGGAAAAACGGTGTAATACGATGAGTAGGCAATAAATATTGCACACAACGAGCTAAAGCAACCCCCAATAACATTACCAAACCGATATGCAATCCTGAAATCGCAATTAAATGCGCTGTTCCAGTCTGTTGAAACAGTTGTAGCATTTCCTTGCTGAAAAAACGTTTATCACCAAACCCTAATGCAAGAAATAATTCCGACTGTGGTTGCTGTTGCCATAAATCCAAATTATGCCGCAATAATCGCTCGCGCAAATCGGGATTATCTGCAATAAAAACTGCTTTTTTAATAACGGCATAACCAACGATATGATTTGCATACAGCCATTTTTGACGCTGAAAACCACCAAAATTTACTCTTGATGCTAAAGGTTTTAATGTCACCTCTCCTTGCCAAGACTGTCCGGCAGCTATCTGTTGGGGTGTTTGCCAACTTAAATAAAAACGATACTTTTCATCTTTATGTGAAAATTTCAATGATGCAATTGCCGTTTGATAATCGCGTTGGTGCAAAACCTTTTCA
Source organism: Gallibacterium sp. ZY190522 (assembly GCF_054166015.1). Lineage (NCBI taxonomy): Bacteria > Pseudomonadati > Pseudomonadota > Gammaproteobacteria > Pasteurellales > Pasteurellaceae > Gallibacterium > Gallibacterium sp. ZY190522. Next base: position 179,855 of record NZ_CM135118.1, on the reverse strand, counting down.
ATCAAAATTTCCGCACGCTGTTTCTTCGGCAATGTATGCAAATATTGCGCTTGAGTTATTAGTTGTTGGATCAAAAATAAACACCAACAACACGAAAATATTATTGCAATAATCACATTACTCCACGGACTTTTCTTTCTTATTAACAATACGGTCAGTGACGAAGTAATAGCGAAAAGAATACCCCAAAATTTAGTTAAAAAAATCCATTCAAACGGCAAATACATCATCACCAAACAACTGACAATACAAGCAATGGCAATTCGCTCCACATCTCCTCCTTTTTTATTCTGGAGTAAGGTAATAGATTCGCATTAATGTGCAAAAGATAAGCAATAAAAATGTGAACTTCATCGAAAATTTACAAAAAATATCTGTTTTTCTGTATTTCTTCGTTTAAATAATCATCATTTTAAAAAATTCTGTTTGCTAAAAAGTATAAGTTCTGATATTTATAACCGTCCTTTGGAATAGCTCACTCCAAAGTGTATGAAAATCGACGGAAAATTGTATAAAAAAGGCTCTATTTTTGATAGAAGTATTTCATATGGAGTGTTTTATTAGTCGTTATTTATTTTTTGGTGTCTAGGAGAGATTTAAATATGACGGCAACTACGCCAAAATCATCACTAAGTGTTTTAGCTCTTGCCGGTGTGCAACCTTATCAAGAGAAAGTCGGCGAAGAATATATGAATGAAGCGCAACTTCTTCATTTTAAAAAGATTTTAACTGCTTGGCATGATCAAATCATGGAAGAAGCAAATAGAACTGTCGCACTTATGCGTGATGAAGCTTCTAATTTTCCGGATCCATCCGATCGTGCTACACAGGAAGAAGAGTTCAGTTTAGAACTACGTAATCGTGATCGTGAACGAAAATTATTAAAGAAAATTGAACGTACTATCAAAAAGATTGAATCTGAAGATTTCGGTTACTGTGAATCTTGTGGTGTTGAAATTGGGATAAAGCGTTTAGAGGCTCGTCCGACAGCTGATCTTTGTATTGATTGTAAAACATTAGCAGAAATTCGCGAAAAACAGATTGGTGGGTAAATTCATCAAAATACCCAAGTGATTGAATTACCGCTGTTTACAGCGGTAATTAGTCAAATTTCTCTCCCTAATCTAGTTTAGGGAGAGTTTTCTATTTTAAAAATAGATAAAAAATATCACTTTTTACATATTTTTTAAAAGTAGATTGAGGTGGTCTTATTTTTAAATTTATTCGAAAACTGTTTCCGCAAAAAACGGAAGAACAGCAAAACACTTTCTCAACAAAACATACATCTGCTCCTGTTGTTAGTCAGAAAAAAACTAAGCAGAAATTTTCCTCTGTGAAAAACAAATCTAAACGAGCAGCATTACCATACTTAAAAGCTTCTGAATATGGTATTTATCCTCATCTTATTAGCCGTCAAGCATTACAGGTTGTTGAAAAATTGCAGAGTAATGGTTTTGAGGCTTATGTGGTAGGCGGTTGTTTACGCGATATTTTATTGAACAAAATGCCTAAAGATTTCGATGTTGCAACTAGTGCGCGTCCAGAACAGATTCAAAGAATATTTCAACGTCAATGTCGTTTAGTTGGACGCCGTTTCAGGTTGGCACATATTTTATTCGGTAGAGAAATCATTGAAGTTGCAACATTCCGCGCTGCTCACGATGAAATTAATAATGATAAATTAGCTAAACAAAGTGCAGAAGGAATGTTATTACGTGATAATGTTTATGGCAGTTTGGAAGATGATGCTGCTCGTCGTGATTTTACTGTCAATGCATTTTATTACGATCCCCGTAAAGATAAACTCTATGATTTCTTCAATGGTATTAAAGATTTGCGCGCAGGTCGATTGATGTTGATTGGTGATCCAACTCAACGTTATCAGGAAGATCCAGTCAGAATGTTGCGTGCTATCCGTTTTATGGCAAAACTGGATATGTTTCTTGATAAACAATGTGAAAAACCGATTTATCAATTGGCATCTTTATTGCAAAACATTCCAGCGGCACGTTTATTTGATGAGTCATTAAAACTATTACAAACTGGGAAGGGTGAGAAAACATATCAATTACTCTATAAATATCAATTATTTCATCAGCTTTTTCCGGCATTAATTCCATTTTTTACCGCAAATAATGACTCATTTACAGAAAAAATGATTATTACCGCATTACGTTCCACTGATGAGCGTATTGCCGATCATTTACGTATTAATCCAGCATTTTTGTTTGCTGCTTTTTTTTGGTATCCGTTACGTGAGCGTATTGAAATATTGAAGAATGAAGGTGGTTTAAATAACTTTGATGCCTATTCTCTTGCTAGTAATGATTTATTGACGCTAATTTGTCAACGTGTTGCCATTTTACGTCGCCATACTGCTACCATCCGTGATATTTGGTCATTGCAGTTACTTTTCACTAAACGTACTGGTAAGAAGCCACAAGTTACATTGGAGCATCCTAAGTTTCGTGCTGCTTATGATCTATTAGCAATGCGTGCAGAAATCGAACAGGGCGAATCTATTGAATTGGCAGCTTGGTGGTATGAATATCAACAAAGCAACAGTATGCAACGTGAAGAATTAATCAAGGTACAGCAGGAATTACACCCGCATCAAGAAAAGAAACGGAAACGTAAATCTCGCCGTCGCTATCATCCAACAAACAATAAAAAGAAAAAACATCTCACACAAACGACAGTAACACATTAATGAACAACGTTTATATCGCATTAGGCAGTAATCTGGACAATCCTTTGGCACAATTAACACGTGCTGTGCAGACTTTAAATCAACATCCGGAGCTGAAAATAAAATCACTTAGTCCTTTTTATGGTAGCAAGCCGTTAGGGCCTCAAGATCAGCCTGATTACATTAATGCAGTTGTACAAATAGAAACTGAACTTGAACCATTAGCACTGCTGGATTTATTACAATCAATCGAAAACGATCAAGGTCGGGTCAGATTACGTCGTTGGGGAGAGCGTACACTTGATCTCGATATTTTACTGTTTAATCAAGAAGTTATTTTGCATCCTCGCTTAATTGTTCCTCATTGTGAAATGAAAAATCGGGAGTTCGTGATTATTCCTTTATTTGATATTGCACCCAATTTAGTCTTTCCGGATGGGGAACTTCTATCCGAAACGGTTAAAAAATTTAGGCCACATCAAATGTGGAAACTATCAAATTGAAAACAATCTTGCTATTAATAAAATAACTGCCGCCATACTTGAGTGATAAAAACTCTTATTGCAGAAAACGGTTCAGCCTCCACCACTGAATTCTTGCCGGCAAGGTTTAGATGGTGAATATGATTACGCAATTCAACATAACTTTTGGTTAGTTTTTCACCAATTTCCGGCGTGATAACTTGATATTTCACCATATCCTCAAAAATACGTACATTATCAGACCAAGTTGTTAATTCTGGTATCTTTGGAGCGTTTGCTAGCATTAAAAACTGTGCGATAAACTCAATATCGGTAATACCACCACGATCTTTTTTAATATCAAAATAGCCCGCTTCCGTGTGTGATAAATGTTGATACATTTTTTCTCGCATTTCTCGTACATCAATCTTCAGTTGATTTATCTCTTTTTCTGTAGATAACACATCGTGACGAATCTGTGTAAATTGTTGTCTCATAGTGGTTTCACCAAAAACTGGTCTTGCTCGCACCAAAGCCTGTTTTTCCCACGTCCAAGCTTCATTTAATTGATAATCGTGAAAGGCCTTTATCGAACTGACCAATAAGCCTGAACTACCGGAAGGTCGTAAACGCATATCTATTTCATATAAAATTCCTGAATTTGTATGAATACTGAAAATACTATTTATTTTTTGTGCTAAACGTAAATAGAACTGTCCGCTATCAATATTTCTTTTACCACCGACTGTTTCGCTATTTGCTGGTGCATCATAGAGGAAAACTAAGTCCAAATCTGATTTATAGCCTAATTCGATACCCCCCAATTTGCCGTAACCAACCACTAAAAAACCTTTGTCATTATTTTGTAAGTGGTTAGGTGTGCCAAAACGCTGTGTAACCTGACGCCAAGCAAGATTAACTACACTGGCAATAATCGCTTCCGCTAAATAAGTTAAATGATCGCTTACTTTCATCACTGGCAAAGCACCTAGAATATCAGCAGCAGCTACTCGTAACTGCGTTGCTAATTTAAACTGACGCAAAACATCAATTAATTGTTCTTCATCTTCTTGAGGAATTCGTATCAAATAATGTTCTAATTCTGCTTGGTATTGACTAAATGGAGGTGGAGATAATAACGTATTAGGATTTAATAACTCATCCAATAACAATGGATAGTCAGCAATTTGTCGAGCAACAAAAGGTGATGCGCCACATAATTTCATTAATAATACGCGTGAATTTGGATTTTCATACAATAATTCAAGATAAGTCGTTCGGGTTGCAATTCTGGCAATAATTTCTAAAATACGAGGCAGCAACATAGCGGCATTTTTCATTGCCAGCATTTCATCTAATAAAATCGGAAGCAGCTGTTCCAACACGTCCCGACCACGCACACCGATTGATTTACGTAACATTTCTTGTTTGAACTGCCACATATGATCGGCAATTTCTTGCTGATAAGATAAATTTAATTTGTCCAATAGTGTCATCACATCCTGATGATTAAAATTGATGCCTAGAAAATCTTGCCAATCACTTTGATATTCCTCACTTTTTTCATCCTCTTCACCAATTAAGTGGCTGAACACCTGACGTACATTTTGTTGATGCTGACTTAACACTTGATAAAAACTGTCCCAGTCATAAATCGGGTATTCAATAGTAACTAATTGATGCTGTTGGTTAAAATAGGTAAAAACTCGACAGGCATCAATTAAACGCTGTTTATCCTGTTCATTGGTTGGTAATAATTGTGTCTGTTGATCGTTAATCGCTTGTAGAATATTTTCCACTCGACGCAAAAAAAGATAAGCCTGAGATAGATGTGTTGCTTCAAGTGGCTGTAGTAAATTTAATTCAACCAATTTCGGTAAAATTCGGAGTAACTCTCTTTGTTGTAATGCCTTTTCTCGACCACCACGAATCAGTTGGAATACTTGTACGATAAACTCAATTTCACGAATACCGCCAGCACCAAGTTTAATATTATCCACTAAGCCCCGTCGTCTTACTTCAGCATTGATTTTCTGTTTCATATCACGCAGCGATTGAATGGCACTAAAATCAATATAACGCCGATAAACAAATGGGCGTAGCAACTGGCTTAAATAACGGTGATTCGGATCATTGGCATCTTCACCCATAATGCGCGCTTTAATCATCGCATAACGTTCCCAATCACGCCCTTGTTCTTGATAATAATCCTCAATTGAGGCAAAACTTAATGCTAATGCGCCGGCTTCGCCGAAAGGACGCAGGCGCATATCAACGCGATAAACAAAGCCATCAATGGTAGCTTGATCCAACGCTTTAATAAAACGTTGCCCCAAACGGATAAAAAATTGTCCATTATCGATACTTCTTCTGGCACCTACCGTTGCACCGTGATCCGGATAAGTGAAAATCAGATCAATATCAGAAGAGAAATTCAACTCTCTGCCACCCAATTTCCCCATTCCCAAAATAATGAGTGGTTGAGCTTCTCCTTCAGCATTAGTCGGTGTGCCCAATTCAACACAGAGCTTTTTATAAAGCCAATCTTTGGTCACCACAATAATCGCTTCCGCTAATTCGGAAAGCTGATGGAAGATCTGTTCAACACTGGCAAGATTTAAACTTTGACAAAAACTCAATTTAGCCATTTCGCAATGACGAAAACGACGCAAAATTTGATACAGCTTGTTTTCATCATCTACATTTTCCAGTTGTAGGAGTAAATGCTGTTGATACGATCCACAATCTGTAAACTGCGGTAATTGTAGTAACCATTGTTCGAAAATAGCAGGGTATTTCTGTAAAATTTCTGCGACAAAATCAGAAAAATAGATAGCGGTTGCAATTTGGCGAAGATTTTTCGGTAAATTTTCCAAGGTAATTGAAAGTTGATAATGATCTTTTAAGGTTGAATTTTGTAACAGATCAAATAGACGCTGTTGTTGCATTGAGGAGAGTTGCATAGCGGTATCCTTTTTGTTTTTCTTTGCAAAAAGGATACACGCTTTTTACATAATTTTGGAAATTTATTCGAGATTTTTTACCCTATTTGCTGTTTATTTTAGGAAGTTAGGAATATTTTTCTCATATTCCGCAATGGCGTTTTCGTGTTGTAGGGTTAAACCGATATTATCCAAGCCGTTTAATAGGCAGTGGCGGCGGAATTCGTCTAGTTCAAAGGGATAGACTTTTTCGCCTACGGTTACGGTCATTTTTTCTAAGTCCACATCAATGGTTTTCCCTTGATTTTCAGCCACCCATTGGAAGATTTCTTCCACTTCTTCTTCGCTTAAACGGATTGGCAACATATGATTGTTTAGGCTGTTGTTGTAGAAAATATCCGCAAAGCTCGGGGCGATCATCACTTTGAAGCCATAATCTGCCAATGCCCAGGGGGCGTGTTCACGGGAAGAACCACAGCCAAGATTTTTGCGTGCCAATAAAATGCTTGCCCCTTGATATTGCGGATAGTTCAGCACGAAATCAGGATTAGGCTGTGTGCCTGCCGCATCGAGATAACGCCATTCGTGGAATAAATGCTTGCCAAAGCCCACACGGGTGATAGCTTGTAAAAATTGTTTTGGGATAATGGCATCGGTATCTACATTTGCCACATCTAAAGGTACAACAATGCCTGAATGCTGTTTAAAGCCTGCCATAATTTCTCCTTAAAGTAATTCCACTTGACGAATATCAACAAATTTGCCGAACACTGCTGCCGCTGCCGCCATTGCTGGGCTGACTAAATGCGTGCGTCCGTTACGTCCTTGGCGACCTTCAAAGTTACGGTTACTGGTGGAAGCACAACGTTCCCATTCGCCTAATTGGTCATCATTCATTCCTAAACACATTGAACAACCTGGGTTACGCCATTCCGCTCCTGCTTCGATAAAGATTTTATCTAAGCCCTCTCTTTCTGCTTGCTCTTTAACAAGACCTGACCCCGGAACGACCAATACGCGTTTTACGTTATCGGCAACTTTACGTCCTTTCATTACCGCTGCTGCCGCACGCAAATCTTCAATGCGGGAGTTGGTACAAGAGCCGATAAACACTTGATCTACAGGTACTTGGGTTAAATCGGTGTTGGCGGCTAAGCCAATATAAGCCAGTGCTTTTTCAGCGGAAGCTCGCACCACCGGATCGCTTATTTCCCCAGGATTTGGCACGGTTTGATCAATACCAATCACCTGTCCTGGATTCGTTCCCCAAGTTACTTGCGGCGAAATCTCTTTCGCGTCTAACACCACTACGGTATCAAAATGGGCATCATCATCGGTTTTTAAGGTTTTCCAATAAGCCACTGCATCGTCCCAATCTTTGCCTTTCGGGGCATAAGGACGACCTTTCAAATATTCGAAAGTCGTTTCGTCAGGGGCGATTAATCCTGCTTTCGCACCGAGTTCGATCGCCATATTGCACACGGTCATACGCCCTTCCATTGAAAGATCACGAATGGCTTCACCGCAAAATTCCACAACGTGTCCCGTGCCGCCTGCCATTGTGGTTTTGCCGATAATAGCAAGCACAATGTCTTTTGCCGTAATTCCTGGGGCGACTTTGCCTCGCACTTCAATTTTCATATTTTTAGCACGGCTCTGTTTTAAGGTTTGAGTGGCAAGAACGTGTTCCACTTCTGATGTACCAATCCCAAACGCTAATGCGCCAAATGCACCGTGCGTTGCGGTGTGGGAGTCACCACAGACGATGGTCATTCCCGGCAAGGTTAAACCCTGTTCAGGTCCGACAACGTGCACAATCCCTTGTTGTTTAGTGCTCATATCAAATAACTTAATGCCGGTATTGGCGCAGTTTTTGGCAAGTTCCAGCACTTGGATTTTGGCTTGCCCTTCTAATTTATTGACATCGCGCACTTGTGTTGAAATGCTGTGATCCATTGTGCCGAAAGTTTTTCCCACTTGGCGCACTTGGCGATTGGCGACACGCAATCCGTCAAAGGCTTGCGGGCTGGTTACTTCGTGAATCAAATGGCGGTTGATATACAAAATCGGCGTTTCGCCTGCTGCTTCATAGACGACGTGGGCGTCAAATAATTTATCGTATAGAGTTTTTTTCGTCATTTTATAATCTCTTGTTTAGAATCTCCCCCTAACCCCCTCTTTGTTAAAGAGGGGGAATTTTGTGAGAGATTTCATTATCAGTTTCTCTTATTTATCCCTTATTGATAGAAAATAACTAAGCTATTTCACTTATCAAGCCCACCTCTTTAATAAAGAGGAGGAATAAGAAAGAGACTTCGTTATTTCTACTATTCCATTTCCCCTTTTTTGAGAAAGATAGGGAAATAAGGCAGCTCTACTATTTTTCCTACTAATCAATCCCCCTCTTTAACAAAGAGGGGATTTTGTGAGAGATTTCATTATCAGTTTCTCTTATTTATCCCTTATTGATAGAAACTAACTAAGTTATTTCACTTATCAATTCCCCCTCTTTATTAAAGAGGGGGGATTTTGTGAGAGATTTCATTATCAGTTTCTCTTATTTACTCCTTATTGATAGAAACTAACTAAGTTATTTCACTTATCAATTTCCCCCTCTTTAATAAAGAGGAGGAATAAGAAAGAAACTTCGTTATTTCTACTATTCCATTTCCCCTTTTTTGAGAAAGATAGGGAAATAAGGCAGCTCTACTATTTTTCCTACTAATCAATCCCCCCTCTTTAACAAAGAGGGGGATAGGGGGAGATTTAAATCGCTTTTGCGATAAGATCCCCCATTTCCTTAGTCGAAACAGGTTTATTTTCATCGACTAAATCTGCCGTACGGTAGCCATTTTCAAGTACTTTTTGCACCGCACTTTCAATTTCACGGGCAGCCTCGTTGAGGTTGAAGCTGTAACGCAACATCATTGCCGCTGATAAAATTTGGGCGATTGGGTTAGCAATGCCTTTGCCCGCAATGTCTGGGGCTGAGCCGCCAGCGGGTTCGTATAAACCGAAGCCTTGTTCGTTAAGGCTGGCAGACGGCAACATTCCCATTGAACCTGTGATCATCGCACATTCATCAGAAATAATATCGCCAAAAATATTTGAGCAAAGCAACACATCAAAAAACTCAGGTTGTTTGATCAGCTGCATTGTGGCATTGTCGATATAAATATGATCCACCTTGACTTCAGGGTAGGCTTTCGCCATTTCTTCCACCACTTCACGCCATAGCACAGAACTCATCAACACATTGGCTTTATCCACCGAAGTGAGATGTTTTTTGCGTTTCATCGCCGTTTCAAAAGCCACTTTGGCAATGCGTTCAATTTCATAGCAGTGATACACTTCGGTATCAAAGGCTTTTTCGCTCGCTCCTTCGCCCTCACGTCCTTTCGGCTGTCCGAAATAAATGCCGCCCGTTAATTCACGCACGGTAACGATGTCGAAGCCTTTCGCTGCGATGTCCGCACGCAGTGGACAGAATTTTTCTAACCCTTTATACAGGGTCGCGGGGCGAAGATTGCAGAACAAGGAAAAATGTTTACGCAAAGGCAACAATGCCCCACGTTCAGGCTGTTGATTTGGCGGTAAATGCTCCCATTTTGGCCCACCCACAGAGCCGAACAAAATCGCATCGCTTTCTTCGCAACCTTTTAAGGTTTCCGCTGGCAGAGGCGTGCCGTGATTGTCAATAGCAATGCCGCCAATATCAAAATGACGATAAGTTAATTGAAAATCATACTTTTTTTGCACCGCACTTAATACTTTCAAGGCTTCTGCCATCACTTCAGGGCCGATGCCATCGCCGCTCAACACGGCAACATTATAATTTTTCATCTCAACACTCCTTAATTCACCGAATTTTTATGTAATTTTAAATTTTCTACTTTATGCGAACGGTAGATTGCATTGATTGCGTGGATTAACGCCCGTGCAGAGGATTCCACAATATCTGTTGCCAAGCCCACACCGTGGAAGCGGCGACCTTTATGCTCCACCACAATATCCACTTGCCCGAGTGCTTCCGCCCCCTCGCCTTTGGCAGTTAAGTTGTAGTTCAGCATTTTTAACTCAATGCCTGTGATTTTCAAAATGGCATTGAACACCGCATCAACAGGTCCATTCCCACCACTCGACACTTGACTTAATTTCTCACCGTCCAATTCCACTTGCACGAAAGCGGAAGCAGGCAAATGACTAATCATTTGCGAGGTGATCACATCAAGGGTTAAGCGATCTTCATCACCCTGTTGCATATCAATAAAGGCAAGGGCTTCTAAATCGTAGTCAAAGACTTGCCCTTTTTTGTCCGCTAATTTCAAAAAGGCTTCGTATAATTTATCCAAATCATATTCATTCTCTTGGTAACCCATTGAATCCATATGATTTTTCACCGCCGCACGGCCAGAACGTGCAGTCAAATTCAATTTTTCTTTTTTCAAGCCGATGGTTTCTGGCGACATAATTTCATAGGTGTTTTTATTTTTCACCATACCGTCTTGGTGAATACCCGAAGAATGGGCGAAGGCGTTTGATCCCACAATGGCTTTATTTGGCTGAATTGGCATATTGCATAATTGGCTAACCATTTGACTAACGCGATGAATTTCTTGCGTATTAATGCGAGTGTCCACGCCGAACAAGGCTTGGCGGGTTTTGATCGCCATCACCACTTCTTCTAATGCGGTGTTGCCCGCACGCTCGCCGATACCGTTGATGGTACATTCAATCTGTCTTGCCCCATTTTGCACGGCGGTTAAAGAATTGGCTGTCGCCATACCCAAATCGTTATGACAATGCACGGAAATAATGGCTTTATCAATGTTTGGCACGCGGTTCATCACATTGGCGATAATGTTGCCGTATTCCATCGGTAAGCAATAGCCCACGGTGTCGGGAATATTCACGGTGGTTGCCCCCGCATTAATCGCCGCTTCTACGATACGGCAAATATTGTCAATCCCCGTGCGCCCTGCGTCCTCGCAAGAAAATTCCACATCATCGGTATAACGTCTGGCACGTTTCACCGCGTTGATCGCCATTTCTACCACATCGTCAAAAGTGCGGCGTAATTTAGCTTCAACGTGCAAGGCGGAGGTGGCGATAAAGGTATGAATACGAAAGGCTTCAGCCACTTTCAAGGCTTCCGCAGCCACATCAATGTCTTTATCCACCGCACGAGATAAGGCACAAACGCGACTATTTTTAACCTGTTGTGCAATGGTTCGGACAGATTCAAAATCCCCCGCCGAAGAAACAGGGAAGCCCACTTCCATCACATCAACGCCAAGACGCTCAAGGGCAAGTGCGATTTGCAACTTTTCTTTTACTGTTAAACTGGCTTTTAACGCTTGTTCACCATCTCTTAAGGTTGTATCAAAAATAATAACTTGATTACTCATACTCCACCGTCGTCAACATAAAAAAGAGTTAAAAAAAAAAGCCCGCTAAGTGCGGGCAGATGTGTGTTTGCTTAAATTCAATTTTTTCTTTATCCACGCCTTACCGCACAAATTGTTAATTTGTGAGTAACAGAATCAGAGATAAAGAAATAGGAGAAAACATTGTTCAAAACCTTATAAAACTGAAAAACGTGATCGATTTTGCCGAAAAGAGTATTTTAAGTCAATAGCATTTTATGCTAAATAATGGCTTATTTTGCTTTTTTAAAATACAGAATATAGTGTTAAAGCCTAAACAAATATAAAAAACAGCTATTTTTAACTAATAAATATAAAAAGATTAATTTTATTCTCTAGCTTTTCTTCTTAATATAAAACTAAATTTTTTTATTTTTATTAGCTAAAAAATGCTCAAGTTGTTGTTTAAAAATTGTTGTTTTTAGTTTTTTTTGTGTAAAAAATAAGCCTTTAAATTGTTTCAACTGTTTTTCTAGATTGTCATTTGGATAATAGTGAAATAATCGACGTAAAGCAGCATAACTTACTGCTAAAGTGCGTTGATATTGAATAAATTCATCAATAAACTGCCAATCTTCTGAATTTAAATGCCAATCTGTTTCTACTTGTGAATCAAGTTTTGTTAATAATGGATGTTCACTTAATATAAAATCGCGTTGGAAACGATTCACTGCCTGTTGACAAAAAACTGTACCAGCAGTAGATAACGGATAAATCATCATTACGCTGTAATTGCCACTGCTTGCTTCCGGCTTAACACTAACAGCACTTAATTGAAAACCTAATTCTTTCCAAAATCGAAATAATGAGGTTTCAAAGCCAAAACTGACTGAAAGATAATCAACGTGATGCTGATACTTTTGTATACATTGCTGAATTAACTGTGTTCCTAAGGTTTGATGTTGATATTGAGGGAGCACAGCAATCCGCGAAATACGTACTGAACGTAATGTTAAGGCTTGTGATAAATTGGTTTGAAAACACAAAGCTTGAGCAACCAAATTTCCTTTTGGACGACGATAACCTAACCGAATTTGTTCAACTAGTTTTTCATCACAAAAACCCCCCTCTTCTAAACACCATACTACACCAATAATACGTTCCGCTATTTCTACCGTTATAAAATATTGATTAGTACCATCCATTAAACGACGTAAATCAGTAGGTGAAGTGCGGTAATGAGACAAGTTGAGTAATTGATATAGTTCAGCAAAGGGAAAATTGATCGGCAAAGTATTATAAACATTAAATTTCGGTTTACTATTTTGATAAGGGATATTGGAGATGTTTTGAGCTACTAATGCTAATTGATCCATCCATTGTTCAAGTCGATCATTCTGCTGCCAGCGTAACGGAATGTCTAAATCAAAAAAGTGAATTTTTCGCTTTAAATATCCTTGTAGCTTCAAGATAAAGCCTTTGCCTGATCCCTCATAACCTTCACTGGTGCTTGTCAACAGCACTTTGCTGAAGGCATTGGAAAATAATGCAAGACTTGACAATGGCAACATTGCAGCCTCGTCAACAATTAAAAATTCGTTATTATTGAACTGTTTTTGTTTAATTTTTTGTAGTAGTTCATCTGGTGCAATAAAATTCAATTTCTGAGGTAAAGCAAATTTGGCAACAGTTGTTACTGCTTTTTTATTCGCAGCAGTAATTAAAATATTTGCTGTTTGTGACTGTTGCTGAATTAATTGACCAAGCAAAGCTGATTTACCTCGTCCACGGCGAGCAGATAATAATAGAATGCCATTGGGTTGTTGAGCTAGCTGCATCAATACTGCTTGTTGATGCTTTATAGCAGAAGGTGGTATATGCCAATTAGCGGAAGTCAGCTGTGGAAGTATGATTTCACTTCCATTTTCTTGATAAACAACAATTTGTTGCCAAGCAACAGTTTGTTTAAACCAATTCATAAAATGTGGCACGGTATGCGGTCGTTGACCGTTGTTCCAACGTTCACTATCAAAATCGATACATTCATCCAGCTTGTGCCATTCAGGTATGAAAAGAAATAAAGCACCGCCAGCCTGTAATGTTGCTGATAAGATCAATAAACTATCCAAATGGAATGCAATATCTTTTTCCACTGTCGCATCAAAAATAGCAAATTGAAATTCTTGTCCTAATATATTGCGACTTTGTTGAAAAGCATAACAAGAAAGAGAATCCTGAGTATATTGCGGTAGCTGATAACCGCAATATACACCGTGATAATGTTGATAATGTTGAATAATCTTGAGCTGTTGTTCTATTTTCCAGTGTGATGACCCGGAAAAAATAATAATTTGACGAGAAAAATCTTGCACTTAGATTTTCTCACTTACATAAGGATCAGCATATCCCATTGACAGCATAATCTCTGTTTCCAAATTTTCCATTTCTTCAGCTTCATCATCTTCAATATGATCATAGCCCAACAGGTGTAAACAGCCGTGTACGGTCAAATGTGCATAATGAGCTTCTAAAGAAATTTGCTGTTCCTGTGCTTCTTTTTCAACCACTTGACGACAAATCACCAAATCTCCCAATAACGGCAACTCAATGCCTTCTGGCACTTCAAACGGGAACGAAAGCACATTAGTCGGACGATCTTTGTTTCGATAAGTAAAATTCAAATGATGGCTTTCTTCCTCATCCACGATCCGAATTGTTATTTCTACATTATTTTGCTGCGGTTTAACCGCCTGTGTTGCCCAATAAGTGAATTGTTGTAATGTCGGTAAATTGCTTTGATCTTCACTGGCAATTTGTAGATCTACTAGCATTTCAGCATTATTCGTCATTTTGTTGTTCCTCTAATTTTGCCTGACGACGTTGTTCCGCAATCTCTTTACGGCGTAATTGTTCCTCCTCATCCCATTTTTCATACGCCTGTACTACTTTTGCCACCACTGGATGACGCACAATATCTTCACTCTTAAAATAATTAAAACTTAAATCGTCTACATTGCTTAACACTTCAATAGCGTGCCGTAAACCGGATTTTTGTCCACGAGGTAAATCAACCTGAGTAATATCGCCGGTGATCACCGCTTTAGAATTAAACCCGATACGAGTCAAAAACATTTTCATCTGTTCAATGGTCGTGTTTTGACTTTCATCCAAAATAATAAAAGCGTCATTCAAAGTACGACCACGCATATATGCCAACGGTGCGATTTCAATCACATTACGTTCCATCAACTTCTGCACTTTTTCAAAACCAAGCATTTCAAAAAGTGCATCATATAATGGTCGCAAATAAGGATCGATTTTTTGGGCTAAATCACCAGGTAAGAAACCTAATTTTTCCCCTGCTTCCACCGCTGGACGAGTTAATAATAAACGGCGTACTTGCTGTTTTTCTAGTGCTTCAACTGCTGCAGCCACCGCTAAAAAGGTTTTCCCCGTTCCCGCAGGTCCAATCCCAAAGCTAATATCATGACGCAAAATATTATGTAAATATTGTATCTGATTTTTGCCACGTGGTTTGATCACACCACGCTTAGTTTTGATCGTGGTACTAAAGACTTTAGCTTCATCATCTTCAACGGTATCAACCTGTTGCAGCAACATTCTGCTTTCCTGGATTGCTAAATGAATTTGCTCAAGATCGAGTTCATTCACTTTACCTTTTACCATTGCCGTTTCGACATATAAACGTTGAATGAGCTTTGCCACATTTTTCAACAACTGTGCGTGATGAGGTTTACTTTCTTCGTCTGCTGACTCTAAGGTAAACGTAAAATTACGGCGAGAGATAATTAGGTTAAACTGCTTTTCAATTAATGAAATATGTTCATCAAATGGTCCACAAAGTGATTGCAATCGTGCATTATCTTGTGGTTCTAACGTAAAAACTTCTGAAATTGTTGTGGTCAAGTTCCACCTCAGTGGTTACATAAAAGTGTTGGTAGTATAGCGTTTTTCTGGTGAGCAATAAATTCCCTTTTATCTTACCTATTACAGCAATCTATAAACTTTTCCAATTCATCAGGAACTTCTACTAAAAATGCCAATCTGAATATCGGTTAATTAATTACTTTTATTTATTATTAAGGATAGTATATGAAACTCACTGAACACGATGTTACTCCTGAACATATTTTTAAAAAACGTCGCCAACTAATTGCTTTATTAGGGGGAGCAAGTATTACGCCATTACTGCCTAAACTAAGTTATGCAGAAGATAAAATCGATCGCCGTATCGCATTAGATTTTTCTACCCAAGCAGAAAATACATTGCCATTAACGCCTGAAGAAAAAGTGATTGGTTATAATAATTTTTATGAATTTGGTGTTGAAAAAGGATCGCCCGCACACTACGCAAAAGATTTCAAAACGGATCCTTGGCAATTAGAAATTGGTGGTGAAGTTGAGAAACCACTTATCTTAGATCACCAAGATCTCCTCACTAAATTTCCATTAGAAGAGCGAATCTACCGTTTCCGTTGTGTCGAGGCTTGGTCAATGGTTATTCCTTGGATTGGTTTCCCACTCTCCTCTTTATTAAAAGCTGTTGCTCCTACTAGTAAAGCAAAATATGTTGTCTTCGAAACGCTGTATGATCCAGAGCAGATGCCAGGGCAAAAAAATCCTTTCTTCGGTGGTAATATTGATTACCCTTATATCGAGGGATTGACGATTGAAGAAGCAATGAATCCACTAACGCTGATGTCTGTCGGGCTATATGGTAAAACCTTAGCACCACAAAGTGGCGCGCCGATTCGCTTAGTTGTACCTTGGAAATACGGGTTTAAGAGTATTAAATCCATTGTCAAAATTACCTTAAGTGAAACTCGCCCATTAACCACTTGGGTAAAACTCGCTCCACATGAATATGGTTTTTATGCCAATGTCAATCCAAAAGTAGATCATCCTCGTTGGTCACAAGCCTCCGAACGCGTAATTGGGTCTGGTGGATTATTTGATATTAAAAGACAGCCAACATTAATGTTTAATGGTTATGAAGAACAAGTTGCTCACTTATATTCTCACCTGGATTTAAGCAAGAATTACTAAGATGTTATTTAAAATTTTGCGTTATTGTATTCATTTGGGAGGAGTTATCCCTCTCCTTTGGCTTATCTATGAGATCAATTTTAATTTGGTAAGTAGCTTTGGTACTGATCCAATTAAAGAGATTATTCATTTTCTAGGCTATACCGCCTTATTATTTTTATTAATCTTATTTAGTTTTAGGATTATTACGCAGTGCTTACGGCAACCAATATTACTCCCACTACACCGCAGTTTGGGGCTATGGGGATTATTTTGGTTATCGTTGCACATTGTTGGTTATCTTGCGTTAGAACTAGGCTTTGATTTCCAACTTTTTATTAGCGAAATCGTGAGTAGAACCTATCTACAAATTGGCTTTATTGCAATGATTCTGTTGGTTTTGATTGCCTTATCTTCAATTCCTTATATCAAAAGAAGATTAGGTAAGCGTTGGTTTTCGCTACACCAATTATCCTTATTGGTCGTTGTTTTAGCAGCAATTCATTATTACCTATCACTAAAAGCCTATAACATTGATTCGTTACTGTTTTTAGCGCTTTGTGGAGTATTTGTGTTATGGAAAACCTTTGCAAGGCGGGTTTTGGCTTGGTGTTACCGTTAATATTAAGTGAGCCTAATTTTAGATTTTGTTAGCGTATTTTTCTGTTAACAGTTATTTAGGCTTCACGCCCCTCGCACACTTGCTAATCCTCATTCTAATAAGATTTTTTACAAGTGTGAGAGGGAATAGATTAAGCATTTATTAAATTTGTGACCAAATTGAGACCAATCTGCAATCTTGCCTTGATGCCCAATTCCTAATTCTCAATTAAAACAACTCTGGAAATAACATCTTAATCACATTTTTTGTGACGCGTCTTGAAGTCCCTTGATAGGGGAAAATGTGCATCATCATCATTGGGTTAAAATTGGCTTCAATCACGCCCCAAGAACTTAATTTAGGCTCTGCCGGTTTAGTGTAATCAGGCACAATCAAATCCACGCCGCAAACCGCTGCGCCCATTGCTTTGGTAATGCCTACCGCCAACGCTTTATAACTTGGATGCATTAAGTCGGTCATATCGATTGAGTCACCGCCGGTGCTGATATTGGAGTTCGCCCGTAATTGCACTTTTCTTCCCTTTTCCGGTACTGAATCAACCGTTAATCCCTGCTCTTTTAACTGTAATTTTTCAATATCGCCTAATGCAATCTTCTTCAATGGCGTACGGCTGCCGTCACCGCGCAATGGGTGTTCATTTTTTGCTGCAACCAATTCAGCAACGGTATGTTGTCCATCACCAAGCACATTTGCCGGTTCACGCAACAATACCGCTAAAGTTTCATCGCCTAATACAAAGAAACGATATTCGGTACCGACTAAATAATCTTCAATCATAACCTCTTTATCTTCTCGGAAAGCGATTTCTACCGCTTGGCGGAAATCTTCCCGATTTTCTACGCCTTGTTTAAAAATGGTAATTCCCAAACCGAAATTGGTTGATTTTGGTTTAATCACCACCGCACGATGTTCAAATAACGGATAGGCACGCACCGCATCTTCAACATTTCTAAACTCAAGGCTTTGTGGCACATTAAAACCGGCTTTCGCCAACACCTTTTTCGTCACCACTTTATTTTCCATAATTAATGGTGAAATATAGCTATCTTTTGAGGTCATATTGCCGTTTTTCACATATTCAATATGATCACCGACTTGTAAACAGAGGAACTGATCATTTTCATCTAAGATCTCAGTTTTAATACCCTGTTGGATTAGGTCAAATATCAGTGCTTGCGTTGAAAGTTCCATATTGTCAAAAGCAGTTAATGCATAATAACGTGCTGTCGCTGCTGCCTTATTCTGTTTTGCTAATGCCAATCCTAACTGATGATAGTCTGTCGGTTTTTGCATATTTTGCACTAGGCGTCCACAAAGTGTCATTTCTGGCGATAATAATTGCTGCTGTTTTTGTTTTAAAGTTTGTTTCACCGATTCAGGTGCGTTTAACTGTGCTAACATCTGCTCAAATTGATCAAGTAAAGCCAATCCTTCTTGTTGATAAGCTGTAATTGATAGAGGATGTTCCAATGCCACTTCCGCTAGCATTTCCCGTCCTTTTTCAACATCACGTTGATCTGCTGTATTTTCCAGCCATAACATTAATAATATAAAATAGTGAATAAATTCCGCGTCTTCCAATTCAATGCCATATTGAGCAAAAGGATTAAGATCAAATAAACGGAATTCTAGGTAACGAATACCTTTTTCCAATAATTCTCTCACCTGTTTTTTTGCACCACGGAAACGGATATTGGAATAGAACTCTTTTTCTGCAATCAACTTTCCACTACGCACCCAATGTTCCAATGTTTCTACATATTGCTGCAAATTTTCATAAGAAACTTTTATTTCTGCGTGATTAACATAACCATAATGGCTGGAACGTAAGCTGCGTACAAACTGTTGTGGAATTTGCTGCCCTTTTCTGAAAAACGCATTCTCGACACTTGGTGAGGCAGCAAATAAATAGAGCAACAGCCATTGATAACGTAAGAAGTTTCTGCCCAATTTCAAATAGAGATCGTTACGAAATGCGATTGGATCCTGATATGTTTTTTGTAATTGGAACAATTTTTCGATCAGATCATCCGCCAGTTGGAAATTGTAGTGAATACCGCTGATCATCTGTTTATATTTACCGTAACTCTCGACCAAATGCTCACGATAAGCGACATCTTCTACATTATCCAGCTGTGCCACTTTAATTTCACTTTCCGGCGGTAATGCCAACGGCATACTGAACGGTGAAAGATATTCATTTTCCGGCAAAGATCGCAACACCACTTCGTGAATCGCAGACAACCAACGATAAGCATCTTTAACACTCTGCTGTGGCGGAGTAATTAACTCCAGCTGGCTTTCTGCAAAATCGGTCTGAATATAAGGGTGATAAGAACGGTTTCCAAAAACTTTCGGATGCGGTGTAGTAACAATTTTTCCTTTTTCATCAATACGTTGACTCTCTTTCTCAATGCCAAACGTACCCTGTTGGAATAACAGTTCAAGGTGGTTTTGTGTAATCAGTTGCTGAATATTCATATTTATTAGCCTTTCTCGAGTTCTAAATTAACCGAGCATTAATATGAAATTTCATCAAGAAATGCAAATAACTTTTAACTATATGTTATATAGATTCAGTATTTGAAAGTTATCTTTTGTTATGAAAAACAGGCAACAAAAAGACCCTTCTACTTGGTGAAAGGGTCTATTCAAATTTTTATACTAAAATCAATTAATTTTTTGCTTTTGCCGCTGCTTTAACAATAGTAGCAAATGCAGGCGCTTTTAATGATGCACCACCGACCAATGCACCATCAATATCAGGCATTGCAAATAATTCTGCCGCATTGCTATCATTAACAGAACCGCCGTATTGTAGAATCACTTGTTCTGCAACTTTTGCGTCTTTTTTCGCAATATGGCTACGAATAAATGCGTGTACTGCTTGAGCCTGTGCCGGAGTGGCAGATTTTCCTGTACCAATCGCCCAAATTGGCTCATATGCAATTACAGCATCTAAAAATGCTTGCGCACCTAGTGTATTTAACACTGCATCGATTTGTCTTGCACAAACTTCTTCTGTTTTACCTGCTTCATTCTCAGCTTCGCTTTCACCAATACAAAGTACAGGCACCAACCCTTGCTCTTTTAATACTGCAAATTTTTGAGCAATAAATTCATCGCTCTCGTGGTGATAAGCACGACGTTCGGAGTGACCGATAATGATATATTTTGCACCAAAATCTTTTAACATTGTTGCTGAAATATCACCAGTAAACGCACCAGACTGTTTAAGGTCAACATTTTGTGAACCTAGTGCAATTTTACTACCAGCTAATGCAGCCTCCGCTTCTGCTAAATACATTACTGGTGGGGCAATTGCTACATCACAACCTTCAACGCCAGCTAATTCAGCTTTCAAACCATTGATCAATTCTTTGGTAAATGCCTTACTACCATTTAACTTCCAATTGCCCATAACTAAAGGACGACGAGCCATAATTTTCTCCTTGATTATATTCAAAAAAATAACGGCGCTTACTATAGCAAAAATCACTAAAAATCATTAGAGATATATCAAAAAAAGCGATAATTTTTTACAATAACCGCTAATTTAATGATTAACCCGATTTTTAATAACAACAAATCAAAACAGATTATGAGAATACCACGCATCTATCATCCGACATTCTTAGCTCATCTCTCTCAATGCCAATTAACTGAAGAGGCGATGCACCACGTAGGGCGCGTTTTAAGAATGAAAGTGGGTGAAGCCCTTGAATTATTTGATGGCAGTAATCATATTTACCCTGCCATAATTATGGAAATTAACAAAAAACAGATTACGGTTGCACTACAAAATGCAATCTTTGATGATCGCGAATCACCATTAAATATTCATCTCGGGCAAGTTATCTCACGTGGCGAACGGATGGAATTTACCATTCAAAAATCAGTAGAACTGGGCGTAAAAACAATTACACCATTATGGTCTGAACGCTGCTGTGTAAAATTAGATGCAGAGAGAATGGAGAAAAAAATACAACAGTGGAGAAAAATTGCCATTGCTGCGTGTGAACAGTGCGGACGTAATATCATTCCGGAAATTCGCCCATTGATGAAATTGCAAGATTGGTGCGCAGAAAATGATGGAATGTTGAAATTAAATCTCCATCCGCGTGCCTCACAATCAATTAAGCAACTGCTTCCACCACCTGCAGCTGGTGTGCGTTTATTAATCGGCTCAGAGGGTGGCTTATCTGAACAGGAGATTGAACAAACTGTTCAACAAGGTTTCACCGAAGTGTTACTCGGCAAACGTGTTTTGCGTACCGAAACTGCTTCGCTCGTTGCAATCAGTGCATTACAGATCTGTTTTGGTGATTTGTAGTTTAGTTTTAAGGAACAGTATGACATTACAAAATCAATTTCTTGTAGCAATGCCCGATTTAGACGATCCTTTTTTCCAACGCTCTGTGGTTTATATCTGTGAAGATAACGAGCAGGGTTCAATGGGATTAGTGATTAATCAGCCGACCGATTTAAGTCTGGCGGAAATGATGGCAAAAATGAATCATCTAATGCCAACCGAGCCTCAATATCCGGAAAAGATAATCTTCGCCGGCGGTCCAGTCAATATTGAACAAGGGTTTGTACTACATACCATCACTAATAAAAACTATCGCTACTCGTTTGCCATCAATGATGATTTAATGTTGACAACATCGTCCGATATTTTATTGTCATTAAACAGTGAAGACGCACCGAAAAATTATTTTATTGCTCTTGGTTGTGCTTTATGGCAACCGGAACAACTTGCTGATGAAATCAAGAATAACGACTGGTTAACCGTACCGGCAGATTACAATATTTTGTTTAAGCTCCCTTTTGATCAACGTTGGCAAGCTGCAAATAAACTTTTAGGTATTAATCAAAGCTATGAATTAAGCCACGAAATGGGGAGAGCATAATGCAAAATTTAACCATTATTGCTTTTGATTTCGGTACACAAAGTATTGGTTGTGCCGTAGGACAAAGCATTACACAAACTGCTCAAGCTTTGCCCGCTTTCAAAGCACAAGACGGCATTCCTAATTGGAATGCTATCAAAAAATGCCTTGATGAATGGAAACCTAATTTGGTAGTTGTTGGCTTACCACTGAATATGGATGGGACGGAACAAGAAATAACACAAAGAGCAAGAAAATTTGCTAATCGTTTAAATGGTCGTTTCGGTGTTAAAATCGCTTTACAAGATGAACGATTAACCACCACTGAAGCGCGTGCCGAAATTTTTTCTCGTGGCGGTTACCGAGCCTTAAACAAAGGAAAAATAGATTCTATTTCAGCTTGTCTTATTCTAGAAAGCTGGTTTGAAAATCAACTTTTCAAACACAATGATAGACAATAAAAAACTTGGGTATAGCCCAAGTTTTTTATCACGCTTTCTACAAACATTCTATTTCGCTACTTCTAAGCGCTCAAAAACCAACACTCGTTTTTCTAGCTTACGCAAGAAATAGGTGGCAACACCGGTAATCACTAAATATATCACACCTGCCAAACCATAAATTAACAGTGCATTATATTCTGTACCGTATAGCTGACGAGCATATCCCATAATATCCATAATGGTAATAGTGGATGCCAACGAAGTACCTTTGAAAACTAAAATAATTTCATTAGTATAAGATGGCAATGCACGTTTAAGGGCATATGGAATCAAGATCTTCAACGTTTGCGCGCGCGATAACCCCAAGGCGGCACAACTTTCCCACTGCCCTTTGGAAATCGCTTTAACTGCCCCATAAAAAAGCTGTGTCGAATAGGCTGCACTATTTAATGCCAGTGCTAACATTGCACAGAACCAAGCATTTGATAACAGCGACCATAATGGGCTATTCACAACCCATTGAAATTGCCCTGGGCCACTATAAATTAAGAAAATTTGTACTAATAACGGCGTACCGGTAAATAAAGTGAGATAAATACCGACAAGTTTTTTAATAATTGGATTTCCCAATGCCAATAGGAAAGTAAATAAAATTGCTAAAAAGAAAGCTATAACCAGTGCAACTACGGTTAGCAATAAACTGGTAGGAATCCCTTGAGCAATAGTTACAAAATACTCTTGAACCATTAGCTTTTCTCCCGTTCAAAACGCGTAAAATAGAGATCCAATTTTCTTATACCCGCTTGGCTGATTAATGTGATCACCAAATAAAGCAATGCCGCAATACCGTACCAAGTAAAAGGTTGATGTGTACTGGCGTTAACCAATTCCGCCTGACGCATTAAATCATCGACACCGATTAATGAAACCAGCGCCGTATCTTTCAATAAAACCAGCCACTGATTACTCAATCCCGGTAATGCGTGTCTCCACACTTGAGGCATAATAATGCGGATAAAAGTTTGAGGACGACTTAATCCCAATGCTACACTGGATTCCCATTGTCCCAATGGGATAGCCTGAATAGCACCTCGCAATGACTGAGAAGCATATGCTGCAAAAATAATCGCTAACGCTACTGCACCACACCAAAATGCACTGAATTCAATGTACTCTTCTGTTAATAAAAACAACACTTGCGTTGAACCAAAGAAAATCAACAATACAACCAGTATTTCAGGTAATCCACGCAATAATGTTACGATTATTGAGGTAGGTCGACTGATACAGCGGACTTTACTAGTTTCCAATACCACAAAAATGATGGCTAAAATCAATCCAAGTATCAAAGAACAAACCGCTAACCCCAGTGTAACTAAGGTAGCGGAAAACATTAAATTGATAAAATCTGAAAACATATTAATTATTTACCAGACATCCATTTGTCATAAATTTTTTGGTATTCGCCATTTGCTTTAATCTCTTTCAAGCCTTGATTAAGTTGACCCAATAGTTCGGTATTTTTCTTATTAACGGCGATTCCTAAGCCTGTACCGAAATATTCCGGATCAGTCACTTTATCACCTACAAAATGCACCGCTTTATCACTTTTAATCCATTCAGCCAATACTGCAGTATCACCGAAGATAATATCAATACGGCCATTTTTTAAATCAAGAATCGCATTTTGCAAGGTGGAATACGGTTTACTATCGTACTGTTTTGCTTTTGCAGCAATATATTGTTGGAATGTTGTTCCATTCTGTACACCTACGTTTTTCGCATTTTCTAAAGTAATGCCCTCTTTTGCTGCCACAAAGCTAGCAGAACTATCATAGTACGGTTCAGAAAAACTCACCTGTTTTGCACGTTCTGGTGTAATGTCTATTGCCGAAATAGCAGCATCAAAACGTTTAAATTTTAGACCTGCAATTAAACTATCAAAAGATTGGCTGCTGAATTTGCAATCCGCCTTGATCTCTTTACAAATCGCATTGGCAACATCAACATCAAAACCAACAATCTCACCTTTTTCATTGGTATTTTCAAACGGTGGATAAGTCGGTTCCATCGCAAAAGTAATGGTTTGTGCATTTGCTGCTACTGCTGTACCAAATAATAAACTGGCTAATAAAACTTTTTTCATTCTGTTTCTCCTGTATGGGATTTAGTGTGATAAATATTGTTTAAATTGTTGTGTTTTCGGATTTTCAAAACAAGAGGCATCACCAACTTCAATAATGTGTCCTTGCTCCATATACACGACTTTAGTCGCGGTTTTACGCGCCACATTTACTTCATGAGTCACAATAAACTGGGTAATGCCAGTTTGTTGCAATTCTTGAATAATTGAAACTACTTGAGCGGTAATTTCCGGATCCAATGCTGCTGTTGGTTCATCAAATAATAAAACCTGTGGCTTCATCATTAACGCTCTGGCAATAGCAACACGTTGTTGCTGTCCACCAGACAAATGAAGTGGAAAGCGATCTGCTTGAGCCTCTAAACGTAAACGCTTTAACAACCCAAATGCTTGCTCTTTTGCCTCTGCTTCATTCAGATTAAGCACTTTCATCGGGGCTTCAATTAGATTCTGCATTACTGTCATATGTGGCCACAAATTGTATTGTTGAAATACCATTCCAACATCCTGCCGTAACTGACGAATCTGTTTAGGATCATTGTTAGTGGAAAGATCAAATCGATTATTGGCAATCACCAACTCACCGCTTTTAGGAACTTCCAATAAATTTAATGTACGAATAAAAGTACTTTTTCCTGCGCCACTAGGACCTAACAATACCACAATGTCGCCCTGTTCTGCGGTTAAATTGATATCGAATAATGCTTGGGTGGAACCATAAAAAAAGTTTACATTTTTAATGCTGATGGTCATTGAGCTAAACTCTACTTGATACGCTAAAAATGCAAATATATTAATATTTTCTGCATATTTATGCAATAAAGTTTTACTCTATATATAATAACTCATTGAATAACTGACGAATTAAATGCTCGTCTCGTTCGATTTGTAATAAATTATCCGAAACCAAACTGATATAGCCGACACAACTTAATAGATCAACGGTTAATGGTAATGGTGAAGCTGATTTGTATGGAAATATGGCATCAACAAAGGAGGGACATAACGAAATTTTTTGCAAAAACTTTTCATTATCTAACCTATAATTTATTTTTTCATTAATCAAAAAAACGATTCTTGCCTGTTTTATTAAATGACCATCTTCCAATATTGGATGATTTAAATAAGCTGAAACAGCACTTTCCAACAAATGTGGTTGATAACAACGAGAAAAAATTTGTGGGGCCATTCCTCCGTGTAACCTTGCCCCTACTTCAATCATAACAGGACCTCGTGCTGTCAACATAATTTCCATATGAATAGGTCCAAATTTAAAATCTAATGCCTCAGCGGCAGCTTTAGCATATTGAATAATATTTTGATATACCCCTTCTTGCGAATCTAACATTGTCATATTTTCATATACAAAACGACTACCATTGTGTATTCCCTTTTTATATCTACATAATGAAAGAACAAAGTAACTGCCTTGATATGCAACCATATCCACCACAAATTCAATACCTTCCAAATATTCTTGAATTAAATAGTGACTATTCACTTCACCAGTAATATTTCTTTTATGCCAATTCAAAGTCGTGATTTCAGATAAAACCTTATTTTTATTGACTAAATATACGACATCTTCAGAGCCAGCCGAATTTAAAGGTTTAACAATATATCCTTTTTCACTGTCAAATAATGATACATTTTTATTATTTTCGGTTATTTTTATTGTTTTTATTGCATTTAAATTTGCTTGAGATAACGCCTGTTGCATTTTAAATTTATTTCTTCTCAGCTCTGAACTGGATATATCATTGCTATTCACACCAAAATAGTCTGCCAACGCTTCGCCGACAATTACACCACTTTCAGATCCAATCACCACTGCTCGAATTTGCGATGGAGAAAACTGCTGTTTTGCCTGTTGTGGTGTAAGTGGCTGTTGATTACTAAAATCTCTCATATTGAAAGAGGATAAATAAAATGAAGCAATATTTTCACCGGAAAAGACCGCATAACAGTCAAATCCTTTCTGCTTAAAAATAGGGGCGTATAATTTCCCAGTAGAAAATGGATCAACAATTAAAATGACATTATTCATCATAAGCTCCCATTATTAAAAAAGAAATTAACAGTAATACCGCTACAAACGGTAACCCCCATTGTGCCAAGCTCACCAAACCAAATTGTTTACTGATGACAATACCGATAATTAAACTACCAATTGATTGAAATAAAGTATAATAAGACGCACTTAATCCACCTAAATAAGATGCTTGCTGATCATTCTCTGCTAAAAGAATTAATTTCTCACGCAGAAAAATACGTAAACTATTAATATGAAATCCTAGCAAAAAACAGAAAATCGGCATTAAATAAAGTGTCGTATTCATTACGAACAAAAGGTCAAAAAAGATTAATCCAATAGGCAAAATCCATCTTTGTCTTATGGTAGGAACAAAAACTGCCAGAAAAGCCCCTATACCGGCAAAACCGCTTGCTCTACCGAAATCGCCTGCCAGCCAATGATGAACTTCCTGAAAAAATATCGGCGTAGTAAGATTAAACGTTGAAATATGTAAACCGATAAACCCCAAAGTAATACAAATCAAAACAATTTGTTTAGCAGTTATTTTTTCACTATGTATCAGTAAGTTTTTTTCTATATTTCCGTTAGTAGGTTTTACTAAAAAATAATAAATGGAACATATTGAAATATCCAGAATGGCAATTAATAACATCGTTGACACAAAAGAAAATTTATCTAATAAAACTGTGCCTATCATTGCTCCGGCAAATGCCCCGACCTGAATAACAGTCTGCATTAATCTGGCTGCTAAAGCCGCACTCAACGTTCCCCGTAAAACCAATTTTGTATTTTCACTCTCATAAGTACTTAATAACGTCAAGCTAAGCAGCCCAAAACATAAAGAAATAAGAAGAAAAGTAAAAATATGTTGACTAAAAAATGGTACAATAAGTGCAATCGCAAAATAAACCAGAATACGAAGTTTAAGTAATGATCTCAATGAAAGATGCAATAAATCCCATTTTTTAATGAACTTTCTAATGATCAATGGGAAAATTGCACTGATCGCTAAAATAACTGCCAATAATAAAGAAGATTGCGTTACTTGATAAGAAAACCACAAAATAATCATAAGCAACGCCATATCACTGAAATAGAAAAAAATAAGGTTGCTATAAAATAATAATAAAGTTTTATTTATCATTTTTGAACCTCAAGGTACATTGCAACGAAATACAAAGAAAAGCGGACTTTATATTAGGAGAAAATCTTAAAAAATTAACATAAACTCTCCTATTAACTATTGTTCACCTATAAAATATCAAAAATTAAACAAAAATAAAACAAAACGTTAATAAAAAATCCTTTTTCATAAAGAAAAAGGATTTTTTAATACTAGATTTTCTAAGACTTATGCATAAACCGGTAAACGTTTACAGATTTCCAGCACTTTTTCTTTTGTTGCAGCAATAACTTCTTCTTCGTTTTCTTTGCCTACGGCATCAAGTACATCACACATCCAACCCGCCAGTTCTTTCACTTCCTCTTCTTTGAAACCACGACGAGTTACTGATGGCGTACCAACGCGAATACCAGAGGTCACAAATGGACTCTTAGGATCATTTGGCACTGCATTTTTATTAACAGTAATATTGGCTTTGCCTAATGCAGCATCGGCAGCCTTACCGGTTAAACCTTTATTGACTAAATCAACAAGGAAAAGGTGATTTTGTGTGCCGTTGGAAACAATGTTGTAGCCACGTTGTTTAAACACTTCCACCATTGCTTGCGCATTTTTCACCACTTGTTGTTGATAAGCTTTAAATTCGGGTTCCATTGCCTCTTTAAAACAAACAGCTTTCGCTGCAATTACGTGCATTAATGGACCACCTTGCCCTGCTGGAAATACAGCACTGTTTAATTTTTTATATAACTCTTCGTTACCGCCTTTAGCTAAAATCAAACCTCCACGTGGACCTGCCAATGTTTTATGAGTAGTAGTAGTAACAACGTGTGCATATTCCAATGGATTTGGATAGACACCAGCAGCAATTAATCCGGCAACGTGTGCCATATCAACAAAAAGATAAGCACCGACTTCATCGGCGATTTCACGCATTTTTTTCCAATCAACAACTTGAGAATAGGCTGAAAAACCGCCAACAATCACTTTCGGTTTAACGCGCAATGCTTGTTCACGTAATGCGTCATAATCAATTACACCGTCATCGGTAATACCGTATTGTTCTGCGTGATAAATCTTACCTGAAAAGCTCACCGCCGCACCGTGAGTTAAGTGACCACCATGAGCCAAGCTCATTCCTAAAATAGTATCACCCGGTTCAGCCAATGCCATATAAACCGCAGCATTTGCCTGTGAACCTGAGTGTGGCTGCACGTTGGCATAATCCGCACCAAATAATGCTTTAGCACGATCAATTGCTAATTGTTCAACAATATCAACATACTCACAACCACCATAATAACGTTTACCCGGATAACCTTCTGCATATTTGTTAGTAAGTTGCGAACCTTGCGCTTGCATCACACGTGGACTCGCATAGTTTTCGGAAGCAATTAATTCAATATGTTCTTCCTGACGACGATCTTCGTTACAAATAGCGTCCCATAACTCTTTATCATAATCTGCGATGTTCATACTTCTTTTAAGCATTTAAATTTCCTCTTAAATTAAATGGTGGTCTAATCCCGTTTAGTTTAGCTTTTTATCCATACTATTGTCATAAAAATCTAAAATTAATTTTTTCATTTCTTTGATGAATTTTATTCATATTGACAAGCGAAAAATAAAATATGGTTAAATTTGATCATTTAACCAATACATTAGACCTGTTCTCGTTTAATAGCACGCCAACCAATATCATGGCGATAAAAACGCCCACTCCAATGAATAGATTCCGCTAAACATACTGCTTTTTGCTGTGATTCAAGCACTGTATCACCCAATGCAGTCACACATAAAACACGGCCTCCATTAGTAACAATTTCATTCTCCTGTTTAGCAACGCCAGCATAGAAAACTTTTTTGTCCGATTCTGTTGGCACATCCAAACCACGAATCACATCTCCTTTTCTTGGTGTACTAGGATAGCCCTCCGCTGCCAGCACAATACCTAGCGCCACTTGTTCACACCATTGTGATTTCACTTGATCTAATTTTCCATCACACGCTGCCAAACATAGTTCTACTAGATCTGATTGCAAACGCATCATAATCGGTTGCGTTTCCGGATCACCAAAACGGCAATTAAACTCGATCACTTTAGGTTGACCATTAGGCATAATCATCAAACCGGCATAAAGAAAACCGGTGTAGACATTATTTTCAGATGCCATTCCATTTACCGTAGGATAGATCACTTCCTGCATAATGCGTTGATGTATTTCTGGCGTTACCACTGGTGCTGGAGAATATGCCCCCATACCGCCAGTATTCAAACCGGTATCACCTTCACCGACCCGTTTGTGATCCTGACTAGTTGCCATTGGTTCAACATTTTTACCGTCTACCATAACGATAAAACTCGCCTCTTCACCATCCAAAAATTCCTCGATGACGACCCGATGTCCGGCTTCACCGAAAGCATTGCCTGCCAACATATCTTTCACCGCATTTTCCGCTTCGGCAAGCGTCATTGCGACAATCACCCCTTTACCGGCAGCCAAGCCGTCCGCTTTAATCACTATCGGTGCACCTTTTTCACGCACATATGCCAATGCCGGTTCAATTTCAGTAAAGTTGCGATATTCCGCTGTCGGAATGTGGTGTCTGGCTAAAAAGTCTTTGGTAAATGCTTTTGAGCCTTCCAACTGTGCTGCTGCTTTAGTTGGCCCAAAAATTTTCAACCCTTCGGCACGGAACGCATCAACCACGCCCAAAACCAATGGTGCTTCAGGTCCAACAATGGTTAAATCCACTGCATTTTCTTTAGCAAAATTGACTAATGCCGGAATATCCGTTGCAGAAATATTCACATTTTCCGCTTTAGCTTCTTGCGCCGTACCGGCATTGCCGGGAGCAACATAGACCTTATCCGCTAATGGTGATTGTGCCACTTTCCACGTTAATGCGTGTTCGCGACCGCCATTACCAATAATTAAAACTTTCATTTGCTCCCTCCGAATTAGTGTCTGAAATGACGCATACCTGTTAACACCATCACCATATTGTGTTCATCCGCTGCATCAATGACTTCCTGATCACGGATTGAACCGCCCGGATGAATAACACAAGTCACACCTACTTTCGCTGCCGCATCGATGCCATCACGGAATGGGAAGAACGCATCAGAAGCCATTACTGTGCCTTTCACTTCCAACCCTTCATCTTCGGCTTTAATACCGGCAATTTTCGCTGAATAGACACGGCTCATCTGACCGGCACCAATCCCGATTGTTTGGTTATTTTTCGCATAAACAATCGCGTTCGATTTCACATATTTTGCCACTTTCCAACAGAATAAGAGATCCTGTAGCTCTTCTTTTGTTGGTTGACGTTTGCTGACCACTTTCAAATCATCCAAACCAACCATTCCAAGATCGGCTTCTTGCACCAATAAGCCGCCATTCACTCGTTTGAAATCCAAACGTGGTTGACGCTGTTGCCATTGACCACATTCAAGCACACGTACATTTTTCTTAGCGTGAACCACCGCTTTCGCTTCTTCAGAAACAGACGGCGCAATAATAACTTCTACAAATTGACGATCAATAATCGCTTTCGCAGTTTCTGCATCTAACTCGCGATTAAATGCAATAATGCCTCCAAAAGCAGAAGTTGGATCGGTTTGATACGCACGATTATAGGCTTCTAATAAATCTTTGCCTAAAGCCACGCCACATGGGTTAGCGTGTTTTACAATAACACAGGCTGGTTCTGAAAACTCTTTTACACATTCCAATGCCGCATCAGTATCTGCAATATTATTATAAGAAAGCGCTTTTCCTTGTAATTGCGTTGCTGTCGAAACACTTGCCTCTTTCAACTCTTTTTCCACATAAAAAGCGGCGTTTTGATGCGAATTTTCGCCGTAGCGCATTGTTTGCTTACGAATAAAGTTAAGATTTAATGTGCGAGGAAACTGTCCACAAGGTTCTGCTAATTCCTGTTCATCTGCAGCTTGGTAAGGTTTGACTAAACGACCAAAATAATTTGCAATCATCGCATCATATTGTGCGGTATGTTCAAATGCTTTAATCGCTAAATCAAAACGAGTTTCAAACGTTAAACTATTTTGATTTTGATCCATTTCTGCCAAAATCGCATCAAAATCGCTATTATTCACAACTATCGCAACATCTTTATGATTCTTCGCGGCAGAACGCACCATTGTAGGCCCACCAATATCAATATTTTCTACTGCTAATTCTAAAGTGCAGTCCGCTCTGGCAACAGTTTGTGCAAATGGATATAAATTAACCACCACCATATCAATCGGATCAATTTGATGTTGCGCCATCACTTCATCATCAATACCACGTCGCCCTAAAATACCTCCGTGAACCTTTGGATGTAACGTTTTAACACGCCCATCCATCATTTCAGGAAACTGTGTATAATCGGAAACTTCCGTCACTATCAAACCGTTTTTTTCTAATAATTTTGCTGTACCGCCTGTTGATAAAATTTGTACGCCACGATCAATCAAACCTTTAGCAAATTCGACAATACCGGTTTTATCCGAAACACTAATTAACGCACGTTGAATAGGACGTTGTAATTGCATCATTTTTTCCTTTGTTAGTGATTAAAAAGATGAGAAATTTTGAGGGCATAAGTATAAAGCAAACGTTTGCTTTTATAAATTAAAAGTTTAGGTTTTCCTTAAAAAAAGCAAACCTAAACTTTAAAATGACTAAAGCAAAAATTTAACTTTCTTGCTTAAAAAGACCAGATGAACCTTCAGAGTAATCTTTCGGTTGTTGCTTGATATTGAGCGTTTTTGCTGAAGAATCGTCTTCAATCGCTGTAAATACTGCCTTATCTAAATTTGGCAATAAAGTGGTAGAAGTCGAAGCAAAATGTTGATACAACTTGTGGTAGTCTTGAGCTAAAGTTTTCATTAAATCAGATGCTTCAGTGAAATGCTGCTCAAGTTGCTGTTTTTGTTCAGAAATTGTTTCTTTAGCTTGTTGCAGCTGTTGCTCAACTTGTTTTTGTTTTCGTACACTACCGTTAGTAAAACGAGCCACTAAATAGCCAATAAAAAAGCCGGCAATCAAACCAATCAACAAAATGTGCCACATTTCTTCACTCCAATTTTGCATACAAACTCCTTAATAGCAGCAATGATTAACAATTCCCTAATCATAATGTCTTCGACATAATTTGTCTTGTAGCAATCTTCAATTATTTGTTGTAGTTCACAAAATTTTGTTAAAAAAGAAGAATTGCTTAATTTTTAATCCCTCCTCGCTTAGGATAAACATACTCTGAACGACCATCCGCATTAATATTTAAATACCCCACATCCCCAGTGATAAAGTTTCCGGTCACTGTGCCATAAGAACAACCGGCTATCGGCATATCATATCCCATCAAATCTATCAATAAGGTAGCTAACTGTTGATGGAAAGCAATTTCACATTTTTGGAAAACTGTTTTTACCTTTTGTTGTATCTCTCTATTTGGAGAATAAATCACCAATGGAACAACATAATTATCTGTCGCTTGTGTTCCTTGATTTTGTATTTTTGATGTAACATTTTGTCCATGATCGGAAGTATAAATTAATATCCAATCATCTTTTTCACGTTGACTTAAATAATGATATGTTTGTTGAATAATTTTATCAGTATTAAAAATTGTATTATCATACTCATCTAACTGAGTTTTTCCCTTAAATATTTTTTCATCTTCTGTTAATGCTTCACCGTATACACTGTGAGAACCTCGCTGGTGTAATACTACAAAATTATTACCTTTATCTAAATTTAAGGAAAATAAATGAGGTAATAAATTTTTATCAGGCATTAATTCAGAGATTTTATAACCTTCATCTGTAGGGAAACGTAATATATCAATCCATTTTCTGCCAATTAAATTCATAATCATCATCTGATTCTCAGGCTGACTAGAATAAAAATAAGTTTGATAATTTTGTTGTTTGGCTAAATTAAATAAATTGGTATCTCCTCTCATAATTTGATTCATTCCGTTTGGATGAGGAATTGCATTAAATAATATTGGCAATGAAACTGCTGTCATAAATGCAGCTGAATAAGTTTTCATAATAACCGCATCTGGATGTTGTTTTGACAACTCTTTCAAAAATGGCGTGGTATCCCTATCATAACCAAAATAAGAGAGGTGAGAAGCGGCTTCACTTTCTCCCATAATAAAAACAATATTTTTAATTTTAGGTTCTGTGCTAATAGGTGGTTGTGGGTAAATATATTCCGGAATATCTGATAATTTAAGAACATTATACGGTAATACCCTACCTATAAAATAGCTAAATGAAAAGTAATTTGCTTTAATCCTTGAATAATTAGAGCTTGGAGAAATCCCCAGTTCCTGACTAGTATAGAAAGAACGAATAAAAATATAAATCATCGATAACAAAAATAAAATATCAGTAATTGCATATTTACTCTTATTCTTTCTAAAATAGGAAATTGAGATAAATATAGAAACATCAACCACTCCCCAGATCATACTTCCAAACCATTTCTCATACATCCCCATACCTGCATGAGTGACTTCAGAAAGTTCTTTTAGCATTAAAAAATAATTAGTTCCATTGATCCAACTTTGATATATTTGAAAATGGACATTATTAACAACAACACATAAAAAATAGAAAAAAGCGATTAAGAACTTTGTTATTCTATATTTAGAAAAGAAAAATAGAGATACTAAAATAAATATAATAATATAACTTTCAAAATAGCGTGTTAATGAGGGAATAGAAAATATCTTTCTATATAAAATTTCGCTAAAAAGTAAAATAACACTATATATTCCAATTAATAAAAAATTTTTTAAATTGTTCTTAACAGATAAGTTCATATTAGCCCGGCTCATTCTAATCTTTATTATAAATTGCCGAAGTGTATCAGAAACGACTGTTAATAGAAACAAAAAAGCTTCGCCAAATTGACGAAGCCTGTTCCGAATCTTCAATCTATCTCACTACATTAACGCCACGCTTTGTATTGATTAATTAAGCCGTTGGTTGAACTGTCGTGGGAAGACACTTTTTCATCGCCTACTAATTCCGGAAGAATACGGTTTGCCAACTGTTTACCCAATTCCACACCCCATTGGTCGAAAGTGAAGATATTAAAGATAACACCTTGTACAAAGATTTTGTGTTCATACATCGCAATCAATGCACCTAATGTAAATGGTGTAATTTCACTCACCAAAATAGAGTTTGTCGGTTTGTTGCCGGTAAAGACTTTAAACGGCACGATGTGCTGTACATCTGCAAGGTTTTTACCCGCTTTCACAAATTCCGCTTCCACTTCTTCTTTTGTTTTACCAAAAGCCAATGCTTCGGTTTGTGCAAAGAAGTTAGAAAGCAGTTTAAGATGATGATCGCCTAACGGATTATGTGTTTTTGCCGGTGCAATAAAATCACAAGGAATCAAGGTTGTTCCTTGATGAATTAATTGATAAAACGCGTGTTGTCCGTTGGTACCCGGTTCACCCCAAATAATCGGACCAGTTTGATAATCGACCGGATTGCCGTTGCGATCGACATATTTACCGTTAGATTCCATATTGCCTTGTTGGAAATAGGCAGCAAAGCGGTGCATATACTGATCATATGGCAAGATCGCCTCTGTCTGCGCGCCTAAGAAATTAGTATTCCATAAACCGATTAACGCTAATGTCATTGGAATATTTTTCTCTACCGCTGTATTTCTGAAATGTTTATCCATTTCGTGTGCGCCGCTTAATAACGCTTCAAAATTATCAAAACCGATAGAAAGTGCGATCGATAAACCGATGGCAGACCAGAGAGAATAACGTCCGCCAACCCAATCCCAGAACTCAAACATATTGTCGGTATCAATACCAAATTCCGCTACTGCTTTTGCATTGGTCGATAATGCTGCGAAATGTTTTGCGATATGTGCTTCATCTTTCGCCTTTGCCAAAAACCATTCACGCGCCGAATGTGCGTTGGTCATTGTTTCCTGTGTGGTAAAGGTTTTTGATGCCACCAACACTAACGTGGTTTCCGGATCAACTTTCTTCAATGTTTCAGCAATATGAGTGCCGTCAACATTGGAAACAAAGTGCATTGTAAGGTGATTTTTATATGGTCTTAACGCTTCAGTAACCATATAAGGCCCTAAATCTGAACCGCCGATCCCGATATTAATCACATCAGTGATCGCTTTACCGCTATAACCTTTCCATTCTCCTGAAATAACACGCTCACAGAAAGATTTCATTTTTGCCAATACTGCATTCACTTCCGGCATCACATCTTTGCCATCCACATAAACCGGGGTATTGCTGCGATTACGCAATGCAGTATGCAACACCGCACGATTTTCAGTACGGTTGATCTTTTCACCGCTGAACATACTTTCAATCGCCTCTTTAACAGCAGTTTCATCAATAAGTTGGCGCAATAAAGTTAAAGTTTCATCAGTGAAACGGTTCTTAGAAAAATCGACTAAAATATCATCATTGAATTTTAATGAATAACGATCAAAACGATCAGGTTGCTGTGCAAACAATTGTTGAATAGTGACATCTTTTTGAGCTTTTTGATGTTGCAACAATGCTTGCCACGCTTTTGTTGAAGTTGGATTAATATTTTTCATATGCAATTTTCCTTAATTAAAAATTAATCAATATACTCTACTAATACTCGAGGAGTAAGTTTCGTTACTAATTCATAACTGATTACGCCAATAATTTCAGCTATTTCTTCTATCGGCAATTCTTTACCCCATAAAATCACTTCATCACCGACCTTGTCCTGTGCGTCTGCGCCAAGATCAACTGTCAACATATCCATCGAAACTTTTCCAACGATAGGCACACGCCTACCATTAATATAAACAGGCGTTCCTGTCGGCACATCACGTGGATAACCATCTCCATACCCGATTGCCACCACACCGATTTTAGTATCTCTTTCACTTACCCAACGACCACCATACCCTACCGGCTCACCTTTTTTATGATTACGCACGGCAATCAATGATGATGTTAAAGTCATCACCGGAATTAAATCATAAGCACTGCTCGGTGTGTTATTGGCGGAAATGCCGTACATAATAATGCCCGGACGAATCCAATCCAGATGAGAATCTTTCCAGAACAAGATACCACCTGACGCGGCAATACTTTTTTCACCCTTTTTACCGGAACAAGCCGTTAAGAAACGATCTAACTGTTTTAAAGTATAATCACTATCCAATTCATCCGCACGACTGAAATGACTGATAAAACGGATTTGATTAACATTTTGCGAAGCGGATAACGCTTGATAATAACGCTCGACTTCATCCAACTGCACCCCTAAACGATGCATTCCCGTGTCAATTTTAATCCAGACATTGATCGGGTTTGGCAATTTTGCCGCTAATAACGCCTCCAACTGCTCATCACAATGTACCACTGTTTCCAAATTATTTACCGACAAAATCGGTAAATCGGAGGCGGAAAAAAAGCCTTCTAATAATAAGATAGGCTTGGTAATTCCATTGGAGCGCAAACGTAATGCTTCACCTAAGCGAGCGACACCGAAACAATCTACATTGTCTTGTACAGTCTGAGAAACAAACTCAACACCGTGTCCGTAAGCATTTGCTTTCACCACTGCAATAATTTTACTGTTCGGCGCAAGCGAATGAATTTTTTCTATATTATGTTTAAGGGCAAGAGAACTAATCTTTGCCGTTGCTGCTTTCATATAACTGCCTTATTAATAATGATCTTCATATCCTGAATCATATTGAAGATTGGTAAATTTAGAGAAATTACCTTGGAAAGCCAAACGAACACTACCAATCGGCCCATTACGCTGTTTACCGATAATAATCTCTGCCGTACCTTTAAATTCAGAATTAGGATTATAAACCTCATCTCGATAAATAAACATAATCAAGTCCGCATCCTGCTCAATCGCACCTGATTCACGCAAATCCGAATTGACCGGACGTTTATCGGCACGTTGTTCCAAACTTCGGTTTAGCTGTGACAGTGCGATCACTGGCACTTTCAACTCTTTAGCCAATGCCTTTAATGAACGTGAAATTTCTGCAATTTCTAATGTTCTGTTTTCAGCATAACCTGGCACTCGCATTAACTGCAAATAATCGACCATAATTAATGCCAAACCGTTCGGACTTTCTCGATGAATACGTCTGGCACGCGAACGTAGTTCCGTCGGTGTCAAACCGGAAGTGTCATCAATATAAATATTCTGCTTCTGTTTCAGCATCCCGATACAACTTGCCAGCGCATCCCATTCCGCACCGTCAGATTCGATCTGACCGGTACGCAATTTGGTTTGATCCACCCTTGCCAATGAAGACAGCATTCTCATCATTAACTGTTCCGCCGGCATTTCCAAGCTAAAGATCAACACCGCTTTATCCTGATCCGCCGGTAATGCCGCATTTTCACACAAATTCATTGCAAAGGTAGTTTTCCCCATTGAAGGTCGTGCAGCCACAATAATCAAATCACCTGGTTGCAAACCTGCCGTTTTTTTATCCAAATCGGTAAAGCCAGTGGAAATTCCGGTCACACCGCCATTCGGATTTTGTGCCAACAGCTCAATTTTATTGACCGTATCTTTAAGAATTTTATTCACATTTTGCGGTCCACTTTCTGTGCCTACCATTCGTTGTTCAGAAATCTGCAAAATTTTACTTTCAGCAGTGTCTAAAATATCTTTCACAGCCTGCCCATTAGTGGAATAACAGTTTTCAGATATGGTATTGCTAGCAGCGATTAACTCACGCAAAATCGCTTTTTCTCGAATAATATTGGCATATGCTAAGGCATTAGCGCTATTCGGAGTCTTCTGCGATAACTCAACCAAATAGGAAAAACCACCGACTGAATCACTTAAATCTTTACTATTTAATGACTGCTCTAAAGTAATTAAATCTGCTGGTTTGCCGTAACTTAATAAGGCTTCAATCTCTTGGAAAATAATACGATGAGCATAAGTGTAAAAATCTTGTGCTATCACGGCTTCAGCAACACTGTCCCATAAAGAGTTATCCAACAATAGTGCTCCTAACACTGACTGTTCCGCTTCCAATGAGTGTGGTGGCGTAAATTGTTCTAAATCTTTGTTATTTTTTGCCAATGTTGTCGTTGAGTTTTTAAGCTGAGATGTTCGAGTCGGAGTCCACGCCATACTATTCACCATTTAACTGTACTAAGCGCAGAAGTATAGCAAAAATAACGATAAAACGTGGATCAAAAATAGCGCAAAAGCGTGATTAAAGAAATAAATCGCTAAAAACCTTAACGATTTTTAGCGATTGGTAGGGATTAAAAAATTACTCTTTTTTACCTAATTGAGGAAATGCAGAATTGTTCAATAACAAACCTGTTTCGGTGTAAATGCCTAGCTTGTCACGAGTATCGGTAATATCCAAATTACGCATTGTTAATTGCCCAATACGGTCTTTCGGATCAAACGGTGCATTTTCAATTTTTTCCATACTTAAGCGTTCCGGCTGATAAGTTAAGTTTGGTGATTCAGTGTTAAGGATTGAATAATCATTACCACGACGTAATTCAAGTGTCACTTCACCAGTAATAGCACGAGCAACCCAACGCTGAGCAGTTTCTCTCAACATTAATGCCTGTGGATCGAACCAACGACCTTGATAAAGCAAGCGACCTAAACGTAAACCATTGATACGATATTGTTCAATAGTATCTTCATTATGGATTCCTGTGACCAAACGTTCATAAGCGATATGCAACAATGCCATTCCCGGTGCTTCATAAATACCGCGACTTTTCGCTTCGATGATACGGTTTTCAATTTGATCAGACATTCCTAAGCCGTGGCGTCCACCGATACGATTCGCTTCTAAGAAAAGATCAACTGCATTAGCAAAAGTTTTGCCGTTTAACGCTACCGGAATCCCCTCTTCAAAACGAATAGTAACTTCTTCCGCTTTAATTGCCACGTCATCTTTCCAGAAAGCAACACCCATAATAGGATTTACGATACGAATTCCACTGTTTAAAAACTCCAGATCTTTTGCTTCGTGAGTTGCCCCAAGCATATTTGAATCAGTAGAGTAAGCTTTTTCTACCGACATTTTATAATTAAAGCCATTTGCAATTAAGAATTCGGACATCTCGTGACGACCGCCAAGTTCATTAATAAATTGTTGATCTAACCACGGTTTATAAATTTTCAATTTTGGATTAGTCAATAAACCATAACGGTAGAAACGTTCAATGTCATTGCCTTTAAAGGTACTGCCGTCACCCCAAATATTGACATCATCCTCTTTCATTGCAGTAACTAACATTGTACCTGTTACCGCACGTCCAAGCGGAGTAGTGTTGAAATAAGTCACTCCACCCGTGCTAATATGGAATGCGCCACATTGAATTGCCGCAATACCTTCATTTGCTAATTGGCTACGACAGTCAATTAAACGAGCATTTTCCGCACCGTATTCTTTCGCTTTACGCGGAATAGCATCGTAGTCATCTTCATCAGGTTGTCCTAAATTTGCGGTATAAGCATAAGGAACCGCACCTTTTTGACGCATCCAAAGCAATGCTGCGCTAGTATCTAATCCGCCAGAGAAAGCAATACCAACCTTTTGACCTACTGGAAGTGATTCGAGAATTGTTGTTGACATATTAATTCCTATTAATGAGATGTGTTTGATAGTGTGATAAAACGAACATTTACCGAGTCGCTATTATTCCCTAAAATCAGACAACTGTCTATAAAATTTAAAAATAAAAATGCAGTAAATATGCATAAAAATTCATTTATTTGCATAAAAATATCTTTTTAAACGAAAGCCGTGCGATTCAAGAAAAACATTATAGAGAAGATGATCCGGCTATGCTAAAATCCGAACGAAAAAAATGCCACTTAAAAGATTAAGTGGCATATAAACTAAATAGAGTTTATAAAAATATACAGGAAGTGAAATGAGTAACTTCTCAGTTACTCAGTCTAGAAAATCTAGACTAATATGCAAACACAACATCATACTTAAGAATCTGAAACTCATTAACTAGTAAGGAATGACCAATCATTAAGTATGACGCCATTCTAGGGGTCAACCTAACAATAGACAAACAATTTTTTTTTATCTTTAGCATAAAAAAAACTAATAACAAATAAAATAAATACTAACGAAAAATTTTTATAATGGATTGGAAATTATGGTTAAACGTTTGCCTCCCTTAAATGCCCTGAAAGCCTTTGATGCCGCTGCTAGACATTTAAGTTTCACCAAAGCTGCAGAAGAGCTATTTGTTACTCAAGCCGCCATTAGTCACCAAATAAAAATTTTAGAAGATTTTTTAGGTACTGCTCTTTTTTTGCGCAAAAATCGTACACTTGAACTCACTGAAGCAGGCAAAATTTATTTTTTTGACGTTGCCAACATATTAAAAAAATTAATAGACGCGACCGAACGCCTTACCCGAAATAAAGAACAAAACGTGATCTCGATCAATATTCCGCAAACATTCGGGATGCAATGGTTGGTTCCTCGTCTTAGCGAATTTAATCAACGCTATCCTAATATTGATGTCCGCATTAACGGTGTTGATCAGGATGAAGGTTTATTGACGCAGGAAGTCGATATTGCCGTTTATTACGGTAAAGGTGATTGGAACAGCTTAACCGTAAAACGCTTGAAAGAGGCTCGACTACTGATTCTCGCCTCGCCGGAACTGCTCCACTCTCATCCGATTCATCACGCCGAAGACTTGCGACAGCACACATTGCTGCACGTACATAACCGCGATAACTGGCAGATGGCTTTGAAAGCATTAAAATTAGAAAATATCGATCTGCAACATAATCCGGTATTCAGCCACACCTTTATGGCATTGCAGGCGGCGATTCACGAACAAGGTGTTGTTTTAGCCAATGAACTATTAGCGGAGCAAGAACTTCAGCAAGGCAATCTTCAGGAAGTGTTGCATTTACAACTTCAAGATCCGAAATCATTTTATGTGGTTTATCACCCGGATCGTGAAAATGATGATAAAGTAACAGCATTTCGTGATTGGTTGATTTCAGTAATGGGGCAAGAAAAATAATGTTTAAACGTTTTTTAATTTTCACCGCACTCAACGGCTTTTTTTGTGTCGCTTTCGGTGCATTTTCATCTCACGTATTAAGTGAACAACTTTCCGAACAGGCTCAACATTGGTTACAAACCGGTTGGAATTACCAAGTTTTTCATACATTAGCATTGTTCTGCATTGCTATATTCTCATTATTGCCGTCTAATGATAAAAAATTAACTAAAAAAATTGCTTTTAGCGGTTATTGTTGGCTTTGTGGTATTGTATTATTCTGTTTTAGCTTATATTGTTTAGCTATTACTGGTAATAAAAGTTTAGCGCATCTTACGCCGTTCGGCGGTCTCTGCTTTTTATTGGGATGGGGTAATTTAATCTATACCGGGATACGTTATCCTTTTAGTAAATAACATCGTTCTAACTTACAGGAAAGTGCTATGAATCAAATCATCCTCTATTGCCGTGCCGGTTTTGAAAAAGAATTGGCTGCGGAAATCACTGATAAAGCAGCTAATTTGGGGGTTTATGGCTTTGCCAAAACAGAAGATAAGAGTGCGTTTGTTATCTTTGAATGTAACAGCAAAGAAGATGTACAAGCATTAATAACCGAACTTCCGTTCCATTCGTTGATTTTCTGTCGTCAATGGTTCGCGGTTGTTCAGAAGATGAATTTCGCGGAGAATTCAGATCGAATCACACCGATTATCAAAACATTGAAAGAGTCTTCGTTGAAATTGGAACAATTTACTGATCTTTGGGTGGAAACAGCGGACACCAATAAAGCAAAAGAATTGCTCACATTCTGCCGCAAATTTACCGTACCGCTACGACAAAAAATGAAAACACTAGGCTATTTCAATATCGACACCACCAAACGTTGGGAAAATATTACGCTTCATCTCTTCTTTACAGATTCAGAAAATTGTTATCTCGGTTACTCTTATAACAACAACCACTCTCCTGATTTTATGGGTATTAAACGCTTACGCTTCCCACATTCTGCACCTAGTCGTTCTACCTTAAAATTGGAAGAAGCAATTAAGACATTTCTCTCTCCAAAGGAGCAATCTGCACGTTTAACCGAACATCATTATGCGGTTGATTTAGGCGCTTGCCCGGGTGGTTGGACCTATCAGCTTGTGCGCCGTGGGCTTTTCGTCTACGCGGTTGATCACGGTAAAATTGATGAAAGTTTAATGGAAAGCGGTCGTGTTGAACACTGCTCGGAAGACGGCTTCAAATTTGAACCACCTGTCGATCACCATATTGACTGGTTGGTTTGTGATATGGTCGAACAACCGATTCGTATTGCCGAGCTTATCGCTAAATGGCTAACCAGAGGCTGGTGCAGTGAAACTATTTTTAACCTCAAATTACCGATGAAAAAACGCTATGAAGAAGTACAAAAATGTATCTTCCTGATTGAGCAAAAATTGCTGGATGAAGGCTTGGATTACAAACTTCACGCGAAACATCTATATCACGATCGTGAGGAGATCACAGTACATATCTATTTAACCAACAATTAATTGAGGAGTTTATGAGTTTAAGAATTGCCGTTGTCGGCGCCGGCGGTCGTATGGGGCGCCAACTAATTCAAGCCATCAGCAAAGCGGACGGAGTGCAGCTCACTGCCGCATTTGAAAGAGAAGGTTCAAGCTTGGTCGGCAGCGATGCCGGCGAGCTTGCCGGTATCGGACATAACGGCATTACCGTTTCCGATAATTTGGCACAGCAGGCAGATAATTTTGATGTTTTAATCGATTTCACTCGTCCGGAAGGCACATTGGCGCATTTAGCCTTCTGTAGTGCCAATAATAAAAAAATGGTTATTGGCACTACCGGTTTTGATGAACAGGGAAAACAGGCAATTAAACAAGCTGCCGAAAAAATCGGCATTGTCTTTGCTTCAAATTACAGTGTCGGCGTAAACCTTGTGTTCAAACTGTTGGAAAAAGCAGCCAAAGTGATGGGCGATTATTGCGATATCGAAATTATCGAAGCTCACCACCGCCATAAAGTGGATGCACCTTCCGGCACAGCATTATCAATGGGTGAACACATTGCCAAAGCAATGGGAAAAAACTTAAAAGATCACGCCGTTTATGCTCGTGAAGGCATTACCGGCGAACGTAAACAGGATCAAATCGGTTTTGCCACTATTCGTGCCGGTGATGTTGTCGGTGAACATACCGTTTGGTTTGCCGATGAAGGTGAACGTGTTGAA
This sequence comes from Gallibacterium sp. ZY190522, assembly GCF_054166015.1. NCBI lineage: Bacteria > Pseudomonadati > Pseudomonadota > Gammaproteobacteria > Pasteurellales > Pasteurellaceae > Gallibacterium > Gallibacterium sp. ZY190522. The sequence continues at coordinate 135,796 of NZ_CM135118.1, read as the reverse complement.
ATTGCACACAAAGCCTCCAGCCGGATGACTTTCGCCAACGGTGCGGTGCGTGCTGCCAAATGGTTGGCTAATCACGACAAAGGTCTGTTCGATATGACCGATGTTCTTGACTTGAATAATCTTTAATCTACGAAACCCAAATCTTGAAATAAAAAATGGTGAAAAGCAAACGCTATTCACCATTCTTATTTTGCTCCAATTTGCTTTTAACTTACTCAACCGTTACCGCTTTCGCTAAATTTCTAGGTTGGTCAACATCCGTACCTTTAATAATCGCCACATAATAGGAGAGCAACTGCATCGGCACGGTGTAATAAATCGGTGCGGTGATTTCATTCACTTTCGGCATTGTGATAATTTTCATATTATCGCTGTCTTGGAAACCGGCTTCCGCATCAGCAAACACATATAATTGACCGCCTCTGGCGCGCACCTCTTCAATATTAGATTTCACTTTTTCCAATAAATCGTTATTCGGTGCAACCACAATCACCGGCATATCGGCATCAATCAATGCCAACGGCCCGTGTTTCAATTCACCGGCGGCATAGGCTTCTGCGTGAATATAAGAAATTTCTTTTAATTTCAATGCCGCTTCCATTGCGATTGGATAAAATTCACCACGCCCTAAGAACAACGCGTTGTGTTTTTCTGCAAAATCTTCTGCCAATTTTTCGATCTGTTTATCGAACACCAACGCTTTTTCAATGTCGGTCGGCACAGTGTGCAACGCTTGCACAATCTCTTTCTCTTTTTCCGGTGAAATGCTGCCGTTCAATTTACCAATCGCCACCACCAACATCAACATTGACACCAATTGTGTGGTAAAGGCTTTGGTTGAAGCCACACCAATTTCCACACCGGCACGCGTCATAAACGCTAAATCGGACTCACGCACCAACGATGAACCGGCAACATTACAAATGGTCATCGCCGCCATATAACCTTTCTCTTTTGCCAAACGTAATGCTGCCAAAGTATCAGCGGTTTCCCCGGATTGAGAAAGCGTTAATAACAGGCTGTTCGGACGTGTAACAAATTTGCGATAACGGAATTCGGAAGCAATTTCCACATCACAACTCACACCTGCCAATGCTTCAAACCAGTAACGCGCCACCATTCCTGAATTGTAGGAGGTACCGCACGCCACAATCTGCACGTGTTTGACATTTTCCAAAATAGATTTGGCTTTGCTGCCGATACTTTCGACAATCACGCTGTCGTGCGCAATACGACCTTCCAACGTATTAATAATCGCGGTCGGCTGTTCAAAAATCTCTTTCTGCATAAAGTGACGGAATTGCCCTTTATCCGCTGCATCCTGTTCTAAATTTGATTCTGAAATCGGACGTTCCACTTTTTCGCCTAAACGGTTATAAATGGTGACGCTGCGGCGCGTAATTTCCGCCACATCCCCCTCTTCCAAGAAACTGAAACGGCGCGTCACGTTCAATAACGCTAACTGGTCGGAAGCAAGGAAGTTTTCACCAACACCATAACCGATAACCAATGGGCTGCCAGAACGAGCAGCAATTAAATGCTCCGGTTGTTGACGATGCATCACAACCATCCCATAAGCCCCTGTTAATTGTGTCACCGCTTGTTGCACTGCTTTTAATAAGTCGTGACAATGTTCAAACTCCCAATGCACCAAATGCGCAATCACTTCAGTATCAGTTTGAGAAACAAATTGATAACCACGTTGTTGTAACTCTGCTTTAAGCTCTTGATAATTTTCGATAATACCGTTATGCACCACCGCAATATCGCCCGACATATGCGGATGCGCATTGGTTTCGGACGGTTCACCGTGCGTTGCCCAACGTGTATGTGCAATCCCTGTACCACCGATTAACGGCTGTTTTTCCACCGCTTCATCCAACGCTTTCACTTTACCGACTCGGCGAACACGTTGTAAGTTATGGTTAGCATCCACCACTGCCACACCGGCGGAATCGTAACCACGATACTCTAAACGGTGTAAGCCCTGAATTAAAATTTCTGCAACATCACGTTGTGCGACTGCACCAACAATTCCACACATAATTTTTTCCTTTTTCAATAAGTTAGTTTGTAGCGGCAATAAGCACGTCTACACCAAGATTTTCAATCTGTTGTTTAATCGCCGCATCAATATGATCATCGGTGATCAAACAGTTAATCTGTTGCCAAGTCAGTTCCAGATTTGGCATTTTGCGTCCGATTTTTTGCGATTCCACCATCACAATCACTTCTCGTGAAACCTCCGCCATAACACGGCTCAAACCGACCAATTCATTAAAGGTTGTCGTGCCACGCTGCAAATCAATGCCGTCCGCACCGATAAATAATTGGTCAAAATCATAGGAACGAAGCACCTGCTCCGCCACTTTGCCCTGAAATGAATCGGACGAGGCATCCCAAGTGCCGCCGGTCATTAATAAAGTCGGTTCATTCTCCAACTGGCGCAATTCAGCGGCAACGCTTAACGAATTGGTCATCACCACCAAGCCCTGTTTTTTATTCAGCTGGCTGATTAATGCGGAAGTGGTGCTACCGGTGTCGATAATAATGCGGTTGTGATCACGAATTTGGGCGGCGGCAATTTTGGCAATAGCCACTTTCTGCGGTGAAAGCGCTTCAATCTCCTCTTCCGCCAACACGTCGGCAGGCATTAATACTGCACCGCCATAACGGCGCAGTAATAAGCCGTTTTGTTCCAATGCGGACAGATCCTTACGAATCGTAACTTCTGATGTTTCAAATTGATTGACAAGCTGTTCAACTGTCACTTCGCCTTGTTCTTCAAGGCATTTAAGAATAGCGTGACGGCGTTGTTTAGTGTTTCTTTTAGTAGCCATTATGTTTTGAATCGCTCCTTTTAAATTTCGAAGCGAAATATAGCAAAATAAAAAAACGCTGACAAATGCTATTTCGTTTTAGCAGCAAATTTCTTCACTTTTTGCAAAAGATTAAATGTAAATTTAAGGAAAATTTGTGATTTGGTTAACAGATCTCTAATTAAAAATTTAACAAGAAAGCGGTGTAGTTTTATGATGTCAAATGAAGTGTCTATTTATTAAATTCGTTGAAAATAAGGAGCTAAAAATGAAATTAAATCAGGTTGCCGCTTATTATCGTAAACGTTCGCAATTTATTGTTTTAACTGGAATTCTCTTGGGGGGGGGTATTAGTCTTTTACCGTTAACAGCAAATGCGGCTGTAGATCAGGCAGCGGTCATAAAAAAAATAGCTGCCGGAGAGGCTCTGACAGATGAAGAACAAACGTGGTTCATTGATACATTCAGCAAATTCAGGTATGACAGTAATGTAAACGCTATGGCTCTTATTCCCGGAGGCGCTAATGGAGACGATAATTTAGTAGTGGGTGGTAACGATAATTATCGTTATGCGAAGACCAAAAATTCTGTTGTTATCGGGAATAATAATAGAGCCGTAGGATATTTTGGCACTGCTGTTGGTGAAGCAAATAAAGTTATGGGACGCAATGGTGTTGCGATTGGGGCACGTAATACAGCGGGAAATTTTAGAAATCCTGTCTTTTCTAATGCCGTTGCTATCGGTTGGGATAATTTTGTAAATGGAACAAGTATCGGGATTGGGCTAAAAACAGTGTCTACAGGAGATGACGCAATTGCTATTGGTAGCCAGGCGGTGGCAGGAACGGACAGGGCATGGGATTTCTTTTTTAATGAGATAGATTATGATCAACAGCCTTACTATCAACAGTTGCAGACGCAGTACCCGGATCTTTTCGGCGCGTATGATGGTACGGAAGAAGGTCTGAATAAAGTACGACAAAATATTTTCGATAAATATGTCGGGTTATTTTATACCTACGGAATTAACAGTTTGGATGACTTAGCAAGAGATAGTGCTGCATCCCATGATAGTATTTTAACTGCATTAGGATGGCAGTATGCATTAACAAGAGATAATGTATCTGCGCCAGTTGCTATCGGGAGATGGTCAAAGGCTTTATCTGATAACAGCGTTGCCTTAGGTGCCTATTCCGCTGTTACAAAAGACGATATGGATGAAACTACAGGGACCTTGAGTAAACCGGCACTGTTCTCCGGTATTACCCTTAGACAGAGCGGTAACTTAGGTAGCGATGGTAACGCAAATGGAGAATATCTAACCGGTGCTATTTCTATCGGCGGTCCTCGCTATGTAGACAAACTTATAAATTTGAGGCTAGAGGTGGTACGAGAAGGCAATTACGTTCGTCAGATTAAACATCTTGCCGATGGGACCGATGAAACGGATGCGGTGAATCTGCGTCAGTTGCGAGGTGTACTCTTTAACGGCATTAAGGCCGGCGATGGTGTAACGATTACAAAACAGGATGATCCGACAAAACCCGACTATGGTACGATAACCGTGGCAGCTGCCAATACGAATACAGGTAATGGAACCTCTACCATTCAATATGAAGCCGGTGATAATGTTTCTATCAAGAAAAAAGAGGGAGCAGATAACACCTATGTTATCTCTGCAACCAATAACGGTGGCGGCACTGATTTTAAAGTGAAAGGTGATATCGGTGAAGCTGCTCAAGTGAAAAGCGGTGATACTTTAAACATTAATGGCGGTGCAACCGGTTTATCTCACAATGCCAATATCGGTGTGGAAACAGAGAAGGACGGTTTGAAGTTAAGATTAGCCAAAGATATTACCACCGAAAGTGTAACTTTAAGCAAAGGTAAGAACGGCAAATCCACCAAAATGGACTCCGAAAGTGTGACTATTAATAACGGCAAACAATCTACTAAAGTCAGCGCTGAAAGTGTTAACGTCAACAACGGCAGCCAACATACCACTGTCAATGCCAGTGGAGTAACCGTAAACAGCAACAACCAAGCTCCAGTCTCTTTAACTTCTCGTGGCTTAGATAACGGCGGCAATCGTATTAGCAATGTGGCTGATGGTGTACAACCAACCGATGCGGTTAATGTGCGTCAATTACATCGAATGAAACAGAAAATGGAAAAACACTCTGACGCTGGTACAGCATCTGCTATTGCAGTCGGTAATTTACCGCACGCAATGCACAGCGGTAAATCAATGATTGCGATTGCGAGCGGCAGCTACGGCGGTGAATCTGCGGTGGCAATCGGGGTATCTCATACAAACGAAAAAGGCAACGTGATTTTGAAACTTTCCGGAACCAGTGACTCCAACGGTAAATATGGTGTCGGTGCCGGTGTGGGTTACGAATTCTAATTCAGCCGATATTGCAATAATTTAAAACAATGGGGTGTAGATCAAACGCCCCATTTTTATGCACTTTTTATGTGATTTTATGCGATAAATTTTTTACACGAAATGAAGAGGAATTTTTGCTGAAAGCGGCAATCCGCTATAAATCCAACACAATATCCTGTTCCAACTGACAACAACAGAGCAGAATTTCATCCGGTTGCAAAAAAGCCAATGGCGGTTGGCGATAACGCACCGAACCTTGCAGCATCTTCGCTCGACAAGCACCGCAATAACCGGAGCGGCATTGATATTCGTGCGCAATCTGATGCTGTTCCAGATTTTCCAATAAAGAGATTTGATTATCGTGCAACAATGTCTGTTGCCGTTGTTTCAAATGCACCTGATAAACTTTCATTGTCTATTTTTATCCTTTTGATAATACAAGAAAAATTTAAACAGTTTCATTAAGGCGATCAAATCCGTTCTCGCAATTGGCGTAAACGGCAATAACAGATAATAGAGCCAACGGTATTTCTGCACCAAGCAACAAGTATATTGCCACTGCTGCTCACCGCCGTTTTGGCGATAAACCGCAATGCTTTGCTCAATTTCCTGATCGGAAATCTCTTCACTGACATAAAGACTATGAATATAAAACAGCAAATCACGTGCCTGTTGTTTATTTAAATTATGGCTGAACACTTTCGATTCAAAATCGATAAAACGCACGCCGTCTTCCAACCAACCCATATCACGAATCGCCGGTCTGCCGTGATAGAGTTTTTTTTGATGTAAATTTGCCAACGCCAACGCGGCATCGTGCAATAAACGTTGTTTAAATTCAGGTGAGATATTTCGATCGTAGATATAACGTTTGACTGACTGCCCAACATCTTCGATCACAAAATAACGCTCACTGACTAACACTAGTTTGGCAACTGCTGCCTGTTTGTGGTTAAGATACTGTAATGTTTTAATCTCTCGTTGCAACGCTGCTTGTGGATTAGGCTTCAACAATCTCATTGCGCCACTGGTGCGCTCCACCTGTTTTAGCCAATATTTTTTACCCTCAAATTGAAAAGGGAAAACCCGTTCTTTCGGGTTTTCCGCTACCAACTTTTCCACATAATCAGAAAAATGCATACTCCACCAAATTACTGCTGTTCGATTTTAGGTTGATTTTTCTGTGCATTATACTGAATATCGTCCAAACACCAATCCACTAATAATTTTCCGTTCTCAAAAACGGTCTGCATCATTGAGTTTTCGGCATATTGATTTAACGGCAGATGATCGATGTTGATCGTTTGATATTTTTCCCCGTTCCAGATCAAATCCAAACGCCCTTTTTTGCTCACCTTGCCCTTATCAGTTATCGGTGCTTTATATACATCCACTAATTTACCTTCGGTAATTACGCAACTACATTTCATCGCAAAACGGTGTGTATCACGATTGATACTGGTGGTTAAATTACCTTGCAACAAAGAGCCGCCACACCCCAAAATCACATTTTCCACTGAATATTGGTTATCTTTTAATGCTTTCAACAAATCCCACGTAGTATTTTCATTAATGCCGTCACCCTGTAAAACTTTGACATTATTCAATACCTTATAACCTTTGCTATTAACAGTAACGCCAAAAGTGTTTCCCAAACGTTCACAAGCAAAAAGCACATTGCTAATCGCATCGCCGCTGTCCGGTCTAAGCACGAGCGGAAATTTACGCTGTTTCACTTTTTCCGCTAATTTGCCACAGAACACCTCTTCAATGGTTTTGTAATAGTCGTAACTGTCAACCACAATGGAAATGACAGAATTTTGATAAGTGTCCAATAAATGCTCGTAAGCCTCTACTTCGCGCGCTTTTGACCACGAGGTGATGGTGCTGTGTTCCGCTGCCGGCACACTGAAACCTGCCATTTCTGCGTGGTAATATTGGCGCAACATCAATAATGCCCCAACGTTATCCGTACCTTTGAAATTCAGCAGATGTGCTGCACCACCAAGCTGCGCACTCTCTTCACTTGATACACCGCGATAACCAAAATCGTGCAACATAAACGGCAATGCATCCAAGCTATCGGCAGTTTCCTGTAAGAATTTACGACAAATGCGGTGATAAGAGTTAGATAAAGTCGCAACCGTACACGGATACCAAATTTTTAACAGCAAAGTTTCAAAAAAACTCACTAACCACGCACAACGAGGGTCAGTGTTCTCAACGGTAAGCAATACATTGTGATTATTCACCAAACTGCCTTCCGGCACTGCTCTGATTTTTAACGGCAAATAACCTTGATGCTGCTGCAAAATATATTGCCAATTTTCACGATCAAACGGCAAACCGTGCAAACGCATAATTTGTTCCGCTTCATCAATCATTGCTTGTGTGATCGGCTGGCAAAGGTATTTTTTCAGATAATACTGTAAACCGAAAAATTGGGTATAACCGTAACGACCACCACGACTTTCAATATAATGGTGCATATAAGTCATTTGCGGCGGATATTGGCGTGAATGAGAGTATTTGTATGAATCACTCATCAAAATAATGTTTTTATCCATTGCGATTTCGCCTCTATTTATTTGCGATCAAGCTTAATTTTGCCACTCTATCTCCTGATAAAATACAATCCATCTGATAGAACTGGTTGCCGTTCAAGCGCATTTTTGCGGTTAAACGTTCAGTGCTGCCGGCGCTGTTAGCGGAAGTACGCAATACACGTTTGGTGCCGGCAACCTGTTGCACTTTGGCAATACAGAGATAATTGAGTTTTGCCTCTTCGCCGGTACGAACCGCGCCGATATTTCTATCTGCTGAGTTATAACCCAATTTTTTCACCCACGCTTCAGCATTTTTCTTCGCTTTGACGGCTTGTGCATCTGCATTGTCAGCTTTGAAATCATACAATTTTGCACCGTTAGCAACCGCAATGACTTGACCGTTTTTCAAATAGATTTTTTCTGCATTGTTGCCGCTGACATCAATATAAACAATGTTTTTACCACTGAAATAAGTGGTATAAGTTTGGTTAGCGGTCTGATAAATAAAACTCGGCAAACTTTTTGCACTGTCGCTGATCGCTTTTAATTCGGCATTTTCTGCCACTTTTTCTGTTACCGGCGCCGGCTTTTCTTTGCCGGGAAGTGCCAACTGGCTACACGCCGACAACACAAATGCAAACGCCACACTTAATAATAGTGATAGATTTTTGCTTTTCATCATTATGATTTCTCCATTGTTTATGATTAATCTCGACTCAAAAATAGTGCTGCCGCACCACGCACACCGCCGGAATCACCGTATTTTGCTTTACGGATTGCCGGCACAACCGCACTGCGCATTAAGTGTTGTGGCAGACGTTTCGGCAAGGCTTCATAGATATAGTCAAAGTTGGATAAGCCTCCGCCTAAGAAAATAGCATCCGGATCAAGTACGGTAATCAAATTACCAATGCTGATCGCCATTAATTCAATAAATTTTTCGACAAATTCAACTGTTTTGGCGTCATTTTGATAAAAACGTTGGATGATCTCTTTTGCCGACAATTTTTCGTGCAGTAAATCGTGATGTAACAGTTCAAATCCGCGTCCGGATAAATAGGTATCTAAACAGGCGATATTGCCGCAACCACAACGGTAAATCGGGGCGTTATCCCAGCCAAGCAGTTTTAAAGCGTGATAATTTAATTGGATATGACCGACCTCTCCCGCCATTCCCACTTTGCCGGAATGCACTTTGCCGTTAAAAACCAAACCGCCACCGAAACCGGTGCCGATAATCAAGCCTAATACGGTTGAATACTGTTTGCTCTCTTCATCCCACGCTTCAGAAAGGGCAAAACAGTTGGCATCATTTTCAACACGCACTTCACGCTGTAAACGCTGTTCCAAATCACGCACAATCGGTTGATTATCAGCAACGCGAATGTTGGTGATTTCGGCAATGCCGGTATCACGGCGCACAAAACCGGGTACGCCAATGCCGACAGTGCCTTTGCAGCCAAATTTTTGATCCGCTTTTTTCACTAGTTGCACCACCGCATTCAGCCAATCTTCATAACTGGTTTGCGGCGTATTGATGCGCTCACTGTACAGCCGCTCCAGTTGCTGATTAAATGCTGCCAATTCTATTTTTGTACCACCAATATCGATCCCATATAACATATTTATACCTACGTAAGTTGAAAAAATTACTGGAATTATAGCCTATTTTGTAATAAACCTGCTACATTCATAAAAACAACTACAACAATAATTAAAAACCGCAACAAAAATGGTTGATAATGTATATAATGATTTCCTTTTATTTTTTGAGTTATACAAATAAATACTCTATGTAAGAAAGCAAAAGCATTAGAACAGTGAGGAACATATGGCAAAAATTGAGCTTGTCGCAAAAGCAAACCTACCTACTGAATTTGGTATTTTTCAAATTATAGGTTTTGAACATCCACAAACCCACAAAGAACACGTTGCCTTAGTGATGGGAGATATCGCCAACGGCAAACCGGTACTTACCAGAATTCATTCAGAATGTTTAACCGGTGATGCTTTGCATAGCTTGAAATGCGACTGCGGTTTTCAATTACAGGCAGCACTTAAGCAGATCAGCAACGAAGGAAGAGGCGTTTTAATTTACCATCGTGCCGAAGGTCGCGGCATCGGTTTAATTAATAAAATCCGTGCGTATGCCTTGCAAGATCAGGGAATGGACACCATTGAAGCCAATTTGGCATTGGGCTTTAAAGAAGATGAACGTGATTTCACTGTTTGCGCGGAAATTTTTGAATTATTGGGCGTAAAAGAGATTCGCTTATTAACCAATAATCCACAAAAAATCGAAACAATGAAACGTGCCGGTATTAATGTGGTGGAACGTGTGCCGCTAAATGTTGGCGAAAACCGTTACAATACCGATTATTTAACCGTTAAAGAGCAAAAAATGGGGCATATGATCGTGCATTCTCACGACTGTCAGTGCGATAAAGAGCATTAATTTTTTCATATTTTTCAAATAATTAAGGTCGCCATCGTGCGACCTTTTCCTTCAAGATTCAACTCACTTTAAAGCGTTTTCTTTTAGTCAATCAATCCTTTTTCCAATAAATAATCCAACACCAAACAGCCGGCTTGTGAGCAAATAGCTCGATCTTTACTGGTAATCCAGCGAATTTCTTCAATTTCTGCACTTGCGATTAATTCACCTTGATATTGCGCCTGATAACAACGCATAATCACCATTACGCCTTCCGCTTTGCCGTGTGCTTGAGCTTGGAATGTTTCCACCGGCTGCAAGCTGTTCGGGATCAAATCAACATTTAACTCTTCCTTAATTTCACGAATTAACGCCTGTTGATCGCTCTCTCCGGCTTCACGTTTGCCGCCCGGCAAATAATATTGATCTTTTCCGTATGAACGTGTCATTAATAGTTGACGATCTTTAATTAAAATCCAAGCTAATTTATCGATATGTTGCATATTTGCTATTCCTCCAATTTTATTTGCGTCTTTTCTTGCATCCCTATCGTTTGCTAGTATAGTGAGTTTTCTAACAATCGTAACCTTTTTATTTAATAGGATCATTATGTTGACTGTTTATGGAATAAAAAATTGTGATACCGTCAAGAAGACACTTGCCTGGTTGGCACAACATCAACTTGAAGCAACGCTGCACGATTATCGTCAGCAAGGCATTGATGCCGCTTTTTTACAACAGGTTGAAGCATTGTTCGGTTGGGAAGCGTTAATTAATAAACGCAGCACCACGTGGCGTAATTTGGATCAAGCCGTTAAAGATCAACTTAATCAGGATAATGCACTTTCTTTATTGCTTGAACAGCCAACGCTTATCAAACGACCGATCGTGTTGGGCGATAAGGTGCAGCTTATCGGCTTTAATGCTAAACAGTATGCGCAGGCTTTTGGAGTGGCGGAATGAAACAGCAAGTCATTACACTCGCACAAGATTTAATTCGTCGTCCCTCTATTAGTCCGAAAGATGAAGGTTGTCAGCAAGTCATCGCCGATCGTTTAAGCAAATTAGGCTTTAACATTGAATGGATGCCGTTCGGTAACACCTTAAATTTATGGGCGACTCACGGTGATTCCGCACCGACTATCGTTTTTGCCGGACATACCGATGTTGTTCCGACCGGTGATGAAAAACAGTGGCAATACCCGCCTTTTTCAGCGGAAATTGTCGGTGATGTGCTTTATGGTCGCGGTGCCGCAGATATGAAAGGTTCGTTGGCATCAATGGTGGTGGCAGCGGAACAGTTTGTGTCGCAACATCCGCAGCATAAAGGACGCATCGCTTTTTTAATTACTTCCGATGAAGAAGCGGCAGCGAAAGACGGCACGGTCAAAGTGGTGCAAGCCTTAATGGCTCGCCGTGAGCAAGTCGATTACTGTTTGGTCGGTGAGCCGTCCAGCACGGCGAAATTGGGCGATATTGTCAAAAACGGTCGCCGCGGCTCTATTACCGGCAATCTTTATATTCAAGGTGTGCAAGGGCACGTTGCTTATCCTCATCTTGCCGATAATCCGATTCATAAAGCCGCCGGCTTTATTCAAGATCTGGTGAAGATCAAATGGGATAACGGCAATGACTTCTTTCCACCGACTAGTCTGCAAATTGCCAATATTCACGCCGGCACCGGCTCGAACAATGTTATTCCGGGTGAACTTTATCTGCAATTCAACTTGCGTTTTAACACCGAAACCAGTGATGAAAAGATTAAACAACGTGTTGAAAATCTCCTCAAACAGCACCAGCTGGATTACCGGATTGAATGGTGGCTATCAGGACAGCCGTTTTTAACCGCTAAAGGTAAATTGGTCGATGCGGTGGTACACGCATTGCAAAAAGTGGCGGCAATTACGCCGACATTAGAAACCAGCGGAGGTACTTCCGATGGTCGCTTTATCGCTTTAATGGGTGCCGAAGTGGTTGAGCTTGGACCTTTAAATAAAACCATACATCGTATTGATGAATGTGTAAGCTGCGAAGATTTAGCAAAATTGGCGGTTACTCATTTAGAAATATTAAACACATTATTAGGAGCGTAAATTATGTTGCCGCTTTCACTTGATTGCTTAACCGGAAAATCTCGCCAACATTTGGCGTTATTACCTTTACCCTATTCCACAGCGCATTTTTTACAGCCGCCGGTTGTAAAAGCCTTTCAAGGATTGCAACAAGCTGCGAAAAAAGCCGGTTTTAATTTACAGCCGGCAAGCTCTTTCCGCGACTTCACTCGCCAAAAATGGATTTGGGATAATAAATTCAACGGTATCAGAAAAGTACACAATGATCAGGGCGAAAACATTAATCTTTCATTGCTTAATGAATGGCAAAAATGTTTAGCCATTCTGCGTTGGTCAGCGTTGCCCGGCGCCAGTCGCCATCATTGGGGCACAGAAATTGATGTTTTTGATCCGGATCTCTTGCCTAAAGGGCAATCGCTACAATTAGAGCCGCAAGAGTATCAACAAAACGGCTACTTTGCGCCATTGGTTGAATTTCTACAACAACATCTGAGCGACTTTGATTTTTATCTTCCTTTTCTCGAATTACCGCAAGATAAAAAAGTCGGGGTTGAGCCTTGGCATATCAGCTATCGCCCGATTGCCGAAAAGTTACAGCCGTTACTCACGCTTGATGTGCTGTTAGAGGCGTGGAAGGATGAAACCATCGCCGGCAAAAAGATCCTCACTAAACATCTGCAAGAGATTTTCGATCAATTTATTCTTTAATCAAAAGTCAGTTCGACCCACATTGGATTGTGGTCGGACGCTTTTGTTTTTTTCGTGGTCGCAGAAACGGCTTTCAATCCTTTGACAAAAATATGATCCAACGGAAAGCCATTGAAACGTAAGCGATTATCCGGCGAAAAGGAGATTTCGTGTAAACCGAATTGTGCCATTTTCTGTTGTAATATCGCCGCCCGTTCCTGATTCCACGCATTAAAATCACCGGCGATAATCACCGCATCAACGCGCTGCTGTAGCTGTTGCATAATTTGTTCCAACTGCTGGCGATATGCGCTCGTTCCCCACTCAAAATTGACCATATGCACATTAATCATTAATAAAAATTTGCCGTTATCCAACGGATATGCTGAAGATACACTGGTTTTAGGAATCGCTAACCAAGGCTCATCGACCGCCGCACTACAATAATATTGTGGCGAAAGCGGTGAAAGTATCGCCACGCCGGATTGCATATCGCGATAAGCAAAGCCGCTGGCAAACAGCTGATTCGGCATATGTTGCAATAATTGCGGTAATTTCTGTAAAGAAGTCGCCTCTTGCAATAACATAAAATCTGTTTTTTCTTCATAATTTAGCAATAATGACTGCCATCCCTGATCTTCGCCTTTATGCACATTCCACACCAACAATTTCAATGGTTGAGTAGTTGAAATTGTTTCAGCGTCCAACATTGGACGATAACAACTTAATTTGCTGTCTATTTCAACAAAGGGCTCAAAACTCTGCTTTTCATTCATTGAAATAAACTGTGTCAACGGCGGCTGATAAAGGGTTAATGATTGATACAAAAATACGATAACCGCCAATATCAACATCAGCAAAAAAACACCGCTTAATTTAATTAATTTTTTCATAAATATTGCTCACTTTTTACAATATACCCCGATCGCACACTTTACATATCGCTCACTAATTGATTTAATAGCGCGCGTTAATGACTTTTCAACAAGGCTTATTATATGGGCATTTACACATATATCTGTTTTTTATCCGCAATTTCTATTTTACTCGGTTTTGTCACCAGTAAAATCAGCGATAAAGTTCAATCTACTATTGCAATTACCGCCGCTGCGATGATCGGTTCATTGCTGCTTTTGACCTTAGGTTATCTTGGTTGGTTCCAAATTGACAGCATTGCCACTGAAGTAATGCAGGAAATTGACTTTAAAAGCTTTCTACTTAACGGAATTTTAGGTTTCTTACTGTTTGCCGGCGCATTAGGCATAAAAATTCCGGTATTGCGTGATCAAAAATGGGAAATTACGATCTTCGCACTATTTTCAACACTGGCGTCCACGTTTATTGTCGGTGCATTGATCTACTTAATCGCTAATCTTATCGGCTTACCGATCGATTTTATTTACTGCTTGCTGTTCGGCGCTTTAATCTCCCCTACCGACCCGATCGCCGTATTGGCAATTATTAAAAATCTACGTGCACCGAAACGTCTATCAATGCAGGTTGAAGGCGAATCACTGTTTAATGATGGTGTCGGTTTGGTGATTTTCGTTACTATTTTTACCGTTGCTTTCAGCGGTGAACAGATGTCCGCCAGCGAAATTTTACATCTGTTCCTACACGAGGCAATCGGCGGAATTATCTTTGGCTTTGTACTTGGCTTGGTTGCTCACCTCTTAATTTCAGCCACTGATGATGGTAGCTTAGAAATCTTATTAACTTTAACTATTCCAACTGCTGGTTTTATGTTGGCAAATCTATTAGAAGTTTCCGGTGCATTAGCGATGGTGGTTTCTGGTATTATGGTAGGAAATTGGACTCGTCATCGCGGTTTCTCTGAGCAAAGCCAACGCTATCTTGATCATTTTTGGGAAATGATCGACCACTTCCTGAACTCTCTACTATTCTTTCTAATCGGTTTTGCACTACTGCTGATTGATTTTACCTTCCAAGGCTTTCTGATGATGTTGTTAGCAATTCCAGTCTGTTTAGCAGCACGCTATATCAGCTTATGGATACCATACTCAATATTGCGTTTTTTCCGCACCTATAACCCTTACACTTTAAAAATTATGACGTGGGGTGGACTACGTGGCGGTTTGGCATTGGCTATGGCACTTTCCATTCCGGCAAAAGCGGTATTTGTTAATGGCACAGATGTAAAAGATATTATCTTGATTATGACTTATGCCATTGTTGTATTCTCAATTTTGGTGCAAGGCGTAACCATTGAAAAAATGATTAAAAAATCAAAATTTGTTGATCCGAACCGTGAGGAATATCTCACTCCAAGTTCACATTTTGAACACCACTCTTCCGCACAAGAGTAAGTTTCAACTTTGCTGTAGTAAGAATTACGAGTATAATTAACCACAATTTCGCCGCACGTTATGTGCGGCATATTTTTATCAAGAAACAGAAGACAATTATGACAACTACAATTATTACTGTTGACGGCACGAGCGGCGTTGGCAAAGGTACTTTATGTCAAGCATTGACTCAACATTTCGGTTTTCATTTATTGGACTCCGGTGCTATTTATCGTGTTTTCGGTTTAGCTGCAGCAAAACATAATATTGATTTTTCTGATGAAAAGGCGTTAAGTGCTTTTGCCAAAACGATCAACATCTCCTTTTCAAGCGACAAAAATGGCGTAAAAACTTTTCTAAATCAAGAAGACGTAAGCGATATTATTCGTACACAACAGGTTGCAGATTATGCCTCCAGAATAGCAATATACCCTCAAGTACGTGCTGCTTTATTGCAAAAACAGCGAGATTTTGCTCAAGCCCCCGGATTAGTGGCAGATGGTCGCGATATGGGTACAGTTGTTTTCCCAGAAGCTCAAATTAAGTTTTTTTTGGATGCTTCAGCGGAAGAACGTGCAAAAAGACGTTTAAAACAGTTGCAGGAAAAGGGAATTAATGGTAATTTTGCCCAGATTTTATCCGAAATTCAGGAACGCGATTACCGAGATAGAAATCGTGCGGTTGCTCCATTAAAACCCGCCGATGATGCAATTCTGTTAGATTCATCTTCCCTTTCTATTAATGACGTTTTCACGTTGGCATTGCAACATATTCATCAGCGTTGCCCTTATTTGGGATAGAATCATATTGTGTTTATTCAAGGAAGAATAGACGTTTATTATCAGCCCCGTTTAATAAGGAATTTAAGCGGTCGTTATTAACTTATTGAAGATTAATTTATATGTCAGAATCTTTTGCTCAACTATTTGAAGAATCACTAAAAGAACTTGAAACTCGTCAAGGTTCAATCGTTACTGGTACTGTTGTTGCTATCAACAAAGGTTTCGTTTTCGTTGATGCAGGTTTGAAATCTGAAGCTGCAATCCCTGCTGAAGAATTCCAAAATGCACAAGGTGAAATCACTGTTCAAGTTGGTGATCAAGTTCAAGTTGCGTTAGACGCTGTTGAAGATGGTTTCGGCGAAACCAAACTTTCTCGTGAAAAAGCAGTTCGTCACGAATCTTGGATTTCCTTAGAAAAAGCATACGAAGATCAAGAAACTGTTGTTGGTTTAATTAACGGTAAAGTGAAAGGTGGTTTCACTGTTGAGTTGAATGGTGTTCGTGCATTCTTACCTGGTTCATTAGTGGATACTCGCCCTGTACGCGATACTCTTCACTTAGAAGGTAAAGAATTAGAATTTAAAGTTATCAAACTAGACCAAAAACGTAACAATGTTGTTGTTTCTCGTCGTGCAGTTATCGAATCTGAAAACAGCCAAGAACGTGATCAATTACTTGAAGCCTTACAAGAAGGTGCCGAAGTTAAAGGTATTGTTAAGAATTTAACTGACTACGGTGCATTCGTTGATTTAGGTGGTGTTGATGGTTTATTACACATCACTGATATGGCTTGGAAACGTGTTAAACATCCAGGCGAAATCGTAAATGTCGGTGATGAAGTTACTGTTAAAGTATTGAAATTTGACCGTGATCGCACTCGTGTTTCACTAGGCTTAAAACAATTAGGTCAAGATCCTTGGGCTGCTATCGCTGAAAATTATCCAGTAAACAGCAAATTAACAGGTAAAGTAACCAACTTAACCGACTATGGTTGCTTCGTTGAAATTTTAGACGGTATCGAAGGTCTTGTTCACGTTTCAGAAATGGATTGGACCAATAAAAATATCCATCCATCTAAAGTAGTTAGCGTAGGTGATGAAGTTGAAGTTATGGTATTAGAAATCGATGAAGAACGTCGTCGTATTTCTTTAGGTTTAAAACAATGCAAACCAAATCCATGGCAACAATTTGCAGATACTCACAACAAAGGTGACAAAGTATCAGGTAAAATCAAATCAATCACTGACTTCGGTATCTTCATTGGTTTAGAAGGCGGTATTGACGGTTTAGTTCACTTATCAGATATTTCTTGGAATGTTCCTGGAGAAGAAGCTGTTCGTAACTACAAGAAAGGAGATGAAGTTGAAGCTATCGTATTACAAGTTGATGCAGCTAAAGAGCGTATCTCTTTAGGTATCAAACAACTTGAAGAAGATCCATTCAATAACTTCGTTTCTATCAATAAAAAAGGCAGTGTAGTAAGTGCTAAAGTTGTTGATGTTGATGCTAAAGGTGCTAAAGTTGAGCTGGATAATGGTGTTGAAGGCTACATCCGTACCGCTGATCTTAACGGTGAAGTAAATGTTGGCGATGTTATTGAAGCAAAATACACCGGTGTAGATCGTAAAGCTCGTATTGTTCACTTATCAATCCGTGCAAAAGATGAAGCTGAAGAAGCTGCAGCATTAGCAAGCGTAAATAACAAACAAGAAGAAGTTGTTATTCCTAACGCAATGGCTGAAGCATTCAAAGCAGCAAAAGGTGAATAATCTTCCTTATCGTTTTGCTTAATTGCAATAAATCCGATATGTTTCGGCATATCGGATTTTCTACCTAAAACAGAAGGATACTCATATGACAAAATCAGAATTGATTGAAAAGTTGATAAATCGTCATCCTACTATGTCGATTAAACATATTGAATTTTCTGTTAAAGAAATTATTGAACATCTCTCTCTTACCTTAGAAAAGGGTGATCGTATTGAAATCCGCCGTTTCGGTAGTTTTGCATTACGCTATCGTCAACCTCGTACTGGTCGAAACCCAAAAACCGGTACACAAGTCAGTCTTGAAGCAAAATCAGTTCCGCATTTCAAAGCAGGGAAAGAATTGCGTGAACGTGTTGATAACATTTAATTAACTAATATGATCATACCAATTTAACGTTGCTGATCTATTCTCGTTTTATTAGCAACGTTACTTTTCTCCTATTATCATTTTATGAGCTGCCCTAAACATAGTTTGACTAGACCACCTTGGTCATCACATTCGCTCTGGAAACCAACTCCTTCTGCCCTTGCTGTATTAGTTATTTCACTACTAACTTTTGGTATTGGAGATGGTTTTTTAGTTTTATCTCAACTCGGTTCTACACCTTGGACTGTATTAGCACAAGGTCTTTCTATTAAAACAGGGAACAATATAGGCATTATTAGTTTTATCATCAGCATCATTGTAATGTTGACTTGGATACCTTTCCGGCAAAAGCCCGGTTTAGGTACATTGCTTAATATCACTTTAATCGCACTTTCTCTTGGCCTAACCGTTACTTTTATTCCTGCACCTCAAACCTTTATCGGACAATTTCTATTTATGCTCATCGGCGTTATTATCGGTGGCATTACCTCCGCATTCTATCTTACCTGCCATATGGGCGCAGGCCCTCGTGACGGTTTAATGGTCGGTCTTTATCAAACGACAGGTTTCAAAATCGGGACGATCAGAACCTTAATCGAAGGTAGTGTCTGTTTTGTCGGCTGGCTATTGGGAGGTGTTGTCGGTCTAGGCACATTGGTTTTTGCCTTATCTATCGGGTGGGTATTACAAACCACGCTCGGATTTATTATCAAAAAATTTAATACCCAATAAATAACAGCTAAGTCTCCGCCATTTTTCCTTTTCGATTCGGAATTTTGCTATTATAGTTGCTCTATTTTTGGCATAATGGGCATCATTTCATTTTCTACTAGGGGGCAATGTGAAATTAAAATACATTCTAACTTTAGTTATTGTTATTGCATTAATCATCGTCGGCATTACTGTCGGTGCCAATAACGATCAAGTTATTTCGGTAAACTATATTGTCGCAAAAAGCGATATCCAACTCTCTAGCTTAGTTGCACTTTTATTCGGCTTCGGCTTCTTACTCGGTTGGTTAGTAACCGGGATTTTTTACATCAAGCTTAAAGTAAAAAATATGGCATTAACACGCCAAACTAAAAAGCAGCTACAACAAATCAATGAATTAATGACCGCAAGAGATAAAAACGCATAATGCTGGAACTGCTTTTTTTGCTGTTACCTATCGCCGCTGCCTATGGCTGGTATATGGGACATCGTAGCGCTAAAAAAGATCAGGAGGAGATCAGCAATAAATTATCCCGTGATTATATGACCGGGGTAAATTTTCTTTTATCTAACCAACAAGAAAAAGCGGTTGATCTTTTCTTAAAAATGCTAGAAAAGCAGGAGTCGGAAAACGCTATTGACAACGACTCCCAATTTGAAGCGGAATTGACTTTAGGTAATTTGTTTCGTTCTCGAGGAGAGGTGGATCGTGCATTACGTATCCACCAAAATATCGATAACAATCCTAATTACAGTTATGAACAAAAATTGCTCACTCGCCAGCAATTAGCCAAAGATTTTATGTTTGTAGGGTTCTTGGATAGAGCCGAAAAACTCTACCAGAAATTAAGTGAAGAGCCAGACTACGCAGAAAATGCCTTACACGAACTGGCAAATATTTATCAACGTACTAAAGAGTGGGATAAAGCTATCGAGGTGGGAGAGCGTTATCGTAAATTGACGCAGCACAGTGAAAATATCGCATTGGCACATTACTATTGCGAATTTGCCTTAGAATCCAATCAGCAACAACAGATTATAGATGCTCTTACAAAAGCTTTAATCGTTTCACCAACTTGCGTTAGAGCAACGCTTATTCTTTCCGAACAATATGCAAAACAAGGCAATTACCCCAAAGCCATCAAGACATTACAACAAATTACCGAGCAAAATCTTGCCTACATCAGTGAAGCCTTACCACCACTTATCGAATATTATCAACATTTGCCGAATAGCCACGATTTGGAACTGTTTCTTATCAAATTACAACAGCATAAAGCTAATAGCTCCGTAGTTATTGCCTTAACAGATTATATTGAACGGAAATCAGGTGCTGAAGTTGCAAAAAATCATCTCTATCGTCAGCTTGAGAAACGTCCGACAATGCGAATATTTCATCGATTCATTCAATATCAAATTAATGAGCTTGATGAAGGAAACGGCAAAGAGAGTCTAAAACTACTCTATAATATCGTTGACGAACGTTTGAAAAAAAGCTTTGAATATCGCTGTAATCATTGCGGTTTTCAGAGCCATAAACTGATTTGGCAATGTCCATCCTGTCGGCGATGGGAAACGGTTACACCAATAGAAAATTAATTTGCAAACAAAGAGGGAACATCATGGAAAATAAAGTTATTGTCGCCTTAGACTATGAAACGAAAAAAGAAGCAATGCAACTGGTTGATCAGCTTGATCCCAGTTTATGTCGCCTTAAAGTGGGTAAAGAGATGTTTACTACACTAGGTACAGAATTTGTCAAAGAATTGCAAAGACGTAATTTTGATGTGTTCTTAGATCTAAAATTCCACGATATTCCGAATACTGTTGCCCGTGCGGTACGTTCCGCCGCCGATTTAGGTGTTTGGATGGTCGATATGCACGCCAGTGGTGGTTTAAGAATGATGGAAGCAGCGAAAAAAATTCTGGAACCTTATGGCAAAGATGCGCCGATTTTAATTGCTATCACTGTTCTAACCAGTATGGAAGAAGCAGATTTATTGCAAATCGGCGTTAATACTTCTCCAGAAGAACACGTTATTCGTTTAGCGCGTTTAAGCCAACGTGCCGGATTGGATGGCGTAGTCTGTTCACCACAAGAAGTGGAAATCTTACGTCAGCGCTGTGGAAGCGAATTTAAATTAATCACCCCTGGAATTCGTCCTGAAGGTACTCAACTAGGTGATCAACGTCGCGTAATGACACCAAGAGAGGCGATTAATGCCGGCTCAGACTATCTAGTTATCGGTCGTCCAATTACACAAGCCGCAGATCCTGTTGCTGTATTAAAACAGATCAATACATCAATTCAAGGATAATCAATGTCTGATAGTCAACTTGTTTACTCAACTGAAAACGGACGTATCAAACCTCAAAAGCAAGTACAGCAACGTCCACAAGGTGATGGTATTGTTCGTATTCAACGCCAAACATCAGGACGTAAAGGAAAAGGTGTTTGTGTTATCAGCGGTTTACTCTTAGAGGACAAAGCTCTCTCTGATCTGGCTTCATTACTGAAAAAGCGTTGTGGCTGTGGCGGCTCAGTTAAAAACGGTACAATTGAAATTCAAGGGGAAAATCGCGACATATTAAAACAGTTGCTCGAAGAAAAAGGCTTTAAAGTCAAGTTAGCAGGTGGTTAAACACTAAATATTCACTCAAAACTCTCGCATTCACAATTAAATACGAGAGTTTTTCTTTCACGCCAAATATTCTCTTTTTAGAAAAATTTCTAGCATTAATTGCATCATTAAGATTTCATTTTGCGACATATCACTCATTTTTAAATAAATCTGCAATAAAAATTTTGACACACTTCTCATTTTAGAAAATTTATACTTTATAAACGCTCATTTTTTCTTTTAAATACAAAACATAAGTTCGATTAAGAACATTATTTATACTTTCTTTTCTACTTTCATTTTACAAATAAGGAGTCTTTATGGCACTCGATCATTCATTAAAAGGACAATGTATTGCCGAATTCCTCGGAACGGCATTATTGATCTTTTTTGGTTGCGGTTGTGTAGCTGCAGCCCGTGTTGCAGGTGCTTCATTCGGTTTATGGGAAATCAGTATCGTTTGGGGAATGGGGGTTGCATTAGCAGTTTATCTTACCGCCGGTGTTTCCGGAGCTCATCTTAATCCTGCTGTCACTATCGCTCTTTGGAAATTCGCCTGCTTCGATAGCAAAAAAGTAGTACCTTTCATTATCGCTCAAATGTTAGGAGGTTTTTTCGGAGCCGCAGTTGTTTACCTGCTATATCGAGGAGTCATCATTGATTACGAAACAACTCAACATATTGTAAGAGGTTCTGCCGAAAGCCTATTTACTGCTGGTATTTTCTCTACCTATGCAAATCCTCATATTGATTTACTCACTGCTGGAACAGTTGAATTTATTCTTACTGCCACTTTAGTCGGTGTTATTTTAGCTTTGACTGATGATGGTAACGGCGTACCGCGTGGTGCTTTAGCTCCTTTACTTATCGGTATTCTAATTGCGGTATTGGGTGGTGCAATGGGGCCGTTAACCGGCTTTGCAATGAATCCTGCACGTGACTTCGGCCCTAAATTATTCGCTGCACTTTCCGGCTGGGGTGAAATTGCAATGACCGGCGGACACGTTATTCCTTATGCATTAGTTCCAATTATTGCGCCAATTCTTGGCGGATTATTCGGTGCGTGGGGTTATCGTCGCTTTATTGGCAGAAATCTTCCGTGCAATAGCTGTAAAATTGATAACTAAATTTCTTGAAAAGGTAACTTATTATGACAGATAAAAAATATATCATTGCTTTAGACCAGGGTACAACCAGTTCTCGCGCTGTTTTGCTTGACCACGATGCCAATATTGTCGGCATTGCACAACGCGAATTCACACAAATTTATCCAAAAACTGGTTGGGTTGAACACGATCCTATGGAAATCTGGGCAACACAAAGTTCTACTTTAAATGAAGTAGTGGCAAAAACCGGTATTACTTCCGATCAAATTGCCGCTATTGGGATCACCAATCAACGTGAAACTACTATCGTTTGGAACAAAAATACCGGTAAACCAATTTACAATGCAATTGTTTGGCAATGTCGCCGTACTGCTGAATTTTGTGATCAATTAAAAGCAAAAGGTTATACCGATTATATCCGTAATACTACCGGTTTAGTGGTCGACCCATATTTTTCAGGAACTAAAGTTAAATGGATTTTGGATAACGTTGAAGGTGCTAGAGAACAGGCTGAAAAAGGTGAATTATTATTTGGTACTGTCGATACTTGGTTAATTTGGAAACTCACTCAAGGTCGTGTTCACGTTACCGATTACACTAATGCTTCTCGTACAATGATGTTTAATATTCACACAAAACAGTGGGATGACAAGATGTTGGAAATTTTGGATATTCCTCGCAATATGCTACCAGAAGTGAAAAATTCCTCCGAAATTTATGGTCAAACTAATATCGGTGGTAAAGGTGGTGTGCGTATTCCAATCGCTGGTATTGCCGGTGACCAACAGGCTGCTCTTTATGGACACCTTTGTGTTAATGCCGGACAAGCGAAAAACACCTACGGTACAGGTTGCTTTATGTTAATGAATACCGGCGATAAAGCAATTACTTCACAAAATGGACTATTAACCACTATCTGTTGTAACGCCAAAGGTGAACCTGCTTACGCTTTAGAGGGTTCTGTCTTTATTGCCGGTGCGTCAATCCAATGGTTACGTGATGAATTAAAAATCGTACACGATAGTGCTGATACTGAATATTTTGCACAAAAAGTACCTGATTGTAACGGAGTCTATGTTGTTCCGGCATTTACCGGTTTAGGAGCCCCTTACTGGGATCCATATGCACGTGGAGCAATTGTTGGTCTTTCTCGTGGCGCAAACCGTAATCATATTGTAAGAGCGACGCTTGAATCTATCGCATACCAGACTAAAGATGTCCTAGAGGCAATGTTGTCCGATTCTGGCGAAAAATTGAAAGCATTGCGTGTTGATGGTGGCGCTACCGCTAATAACTTCTTAATGCAGTTCCAAGCTGATATTCTTAACACTCAAGTGGAACGTCCGACCGTTAAAGAAGTAACTGCTCTTGGCGCAGCTTATCTTGCCGGATTGGCAACTGGATTCTGGGAAGATCTTGAAGAGTTACGTGATAAAGCATCAATCGAAAGAACCTTCTTACCGGATCAAAACGAAGCTAAACAACAACGTCGTTATAAAGGCTGGAAAAAAGCGGTCAAACGCGCGTTGGAATGGGCGAAAGAAGACGATGAAGAGTAATTTAAACTAACCTTTTCTTTTAATTGTAATCAAAACCTGTAATTGCTTTAAATTGCAGGTTTTCTTTTTTCTTGCAAAAAGATTTTTCAATACAGTAGCGTTTCAACTATTCCGGATATTCCAAAATGTTTAATAAAAACTTAATGGAAATAAGAGAAAAAGGATTATATAAGAAAATTTTTTAAGGAAATAAATGGCGGTGAGAGAGGGATTCGAACCCTCGATAGAGTTTCCCCTATACACACTTTCCAGGCGTGCTCCTTCAACCACTCGGACATCTCACCGTTTTGAGGATTTCATTCAGAAATTAGGTGCGCAATATATTCACTTTCCGGCAAATCGTCAAGCATTTTCGGCAAAAATGACAACAACTGCTTAAAAAAGGGGCTGATTTTACTCAGCCCAAATGCTCTACTTATCTTTACTAGCAAAAAATCGAATAATTACAAACTCTTTTGCGAATTGAAATGATCAACCGCAACATCAAACCGTTCCGCAACATCTTTCGCCACCGGAGAAAATAATGATGAAGTAACGGTAACAACTGAGCAGGCTAAAAAGCCCGGAATAATTTCATAAAGATTGGCAATATCCGTCCAATTTAAAGTTTGCATTAATGGTTTCCACGCTACTACGGTTACTGCACCGGCGATCATTCCCCATAATGCCGCATTGGAAGTGATATTACGGTTAAATAAAGACATTATCACCAATGGCCCGAATGAAGCCCCAAATCCTGCCCACGCATAGGAAACCAATCCCATCACACGTGAATTCGGATCTTGAGCAATCGCAATTGCAATCACGGCAATAATTAACACCATAATACGCCCAACCCAAACTAACTCCTTACTGGAAGCATTTTTTCGTAAAAAGCCGTGATAAAAGTCTTCTGTTAATGCTGCTGAACACATTAAAAATTGAGCTGATAAAGTACTCATAATAGCTGCCAAAATAGCTGATAATACAATTCCCACTATCCACGGATTAAAAATAGCTTTGGAAATTTCAATGAATACTGATTCTGCCGAATCCAACATAACACCTTTCACTTCAAAATAGGCCAAACCGAAATAACCCACTGCACAAGCACCGCCTAAACAAAGTAGCATCCACGTAATACCTATTACTCTTGCTTTTTCTAAGGCCTGTACAGAATTTGCAGCCATAAAACGCGCTAAAATATGTGGTTGTCCAAAATACCCTAATCCCCAAGAAAGGGCGGAAATTACACCAATACCAGAAACGTTATACAGCCAGTTTGAATAAGGAATGCCTGTCTGCTCTGATTTTAATGTTAACGCTGCCGAAATTTCATCCCAACTGATATTCAGCAAAACGATAACTGGAGCCAGTAACAATGCAAAGATCATTAATGAAGCTTGAATTGTATCACTCCAAGAGATAGCTAAATAACCGCCAATAAACGTATATGCAATGGTCGCAACTGCACCAAAAATTAATGCCGTACCATAATCAATACCAAGTAAACTTTGGAACAGTTTCGCACCTGCCACCACGCCTGAAGCGCAATAAATGGTAAAGAAAAAGAGGATCACTGAGGAAGAGATAATTTTTAATGATTTAGCACGATAAGGAAAACGCGCGGCAAAAAATTCCGGCAAGGTTAACGCATTGCCATAATGCTCAGTGAAAATACGCAAACGTCCGGCAACAATACGGTAATTAAAATAAGCCCCTACCGTTAACCCGACTGCGATCCACGCTTCCGACAATCCGGTAATGAAAATCGCACCGGGCAGTCCAAGCAACAGCCAACCGGACATATCAGATGCACCAGCGGACATTGCTGTTACAAAACTTCCCATTTTGCGTCCACCCAAAATATAATCATTAAAATTTTTTGTCGAGTAATAAGCGTAAATGCCAATACCTAAAATTACAAACAGATATAAACCAAAAGCTGTGTAGATTTGATAATTCTGCATACTTTCCCCCTACTAATAGTGGTTATTGTTCTTCAATAGCCATCAGTGTCGCATTTCCACCTGCGGCCGCAATATTCTCACTACGTGAAAATTCGTGATATAACAACGTGATATCTTGATGCTGTGTCCAATCATATAGGCAGAAAATAAATGGATTTTGTTGTGCTAATGCCATTCGTTTCTCCTGACTGATTGGCGAGACAAACACGCCTTTTTGATAATATTCGTTCGCTTTACGCGCAGTTAAATCCGGCAATCGATGTGCTAACAGTAGATTATCCTCTTCCACGACTACCTTAAATCCGGAACGTTGCAGATACTGATATGCTGACATCAAACGTGCGGCATCATCGCCCAACAACAACACTGATGTTGTTTTATAATCAATGGTATTCAATTCTCCGGTAATGCTCGGCACGGTTTTCGGCACTTCCGCTAAAGAGGAATAATATTGCGTTGTTCGCGTCAAACGTTGAACATATAATTCACCGCCCGCTTTCGGCCCAGTTCCAGATAAACCGTGTCCACCAAATGGCTGCACACCAACTACCGCACCAACGATATTACGATTGATATAGAAATTACCGCATTGTAGATTGTCTTCGACCATTTTTATTGATTGCTGGATACGGCTATGGCAACCGCCGGTCAGCGCATAACCTTTCGCATTAATCTCTTGTAACAAAGCGGCAAGATCCTGCGGTTTATAACGTACAAAATGCAAAATCGGCCCGAAAACTTCGTGTGTAATCTGTTGCAATGAGCCAATCTCATAAATTGACGGTGCTACAAAATAACCAGATGTTGGTTCAAACAATTCAAAATGACGACGTGCGATTTTACGCACACTTGTTTGATAATCAAGTAGTTTTTGTTGAGCTTCTTGATCTATCACTGGTCCAATATCAGTATTAAGATATCTTGGATCGCCTATTACCAGTTCTTGCATTGCTTCTGTAAGCATTTGATATAAACGGTCGGCAATATCTTCTTGCACCAACAAAATACGCAAAGCGGAACAACGTTGCCCTGCTGAATCAAATGCTGAACTAAGTACATCTGTAATCACCTGTTCTAATAATGCAGAAGAATCTACTACCATCGTATTTAATCCACCAGTTTCTGCGATAAATACCGGATGATTTTCACGGGTAATCAACTGTTTATTAATTAAATGTGCTACCTCTGTTGAGCCGGTGAACATTACCCCGTTAAACGGCTGTGCAACCAATGCCGCACCTAAATCACCATTGCCCAATGTTAATTGTAATGCATCACGAGGAACGCCCGCTTGATGCAACAATCTCACCGCATAATAGGCAATAATTGAGGTTTGTTCAGCCGGCTTAGCCACTACACTATTTCCAGCAGCTAACGCTGCCGCGATTTGTCCTGTAAAAATTGCTAATGGGAAATTCCAAGGTGAAATACATAAAATAGTACCCAATGGCGGAGCTAACATCTTATTTTCTGATAATAATCGAATTTGCTCTGCATAGTAACGCAAGAAATCTATCGCCTCTCTTAACTCTCCTATCGCATTCGGCAACGTTTTACCGGCTTCCTCAATTGCTAATTTAATCAATAATCCGAAATTCTGTTGATAAAGATCAGCTGCTTTTTCTAAAATTTCAGCTCTTTCTTGTGCTGTTTTTTCGTTCCATTTACTCTGTTGTGCTGCACAGAAAACCTCTGTAGCGGATGAAGTGGACATAAAATCAACTGTTGCTAATCTATCCGCTAATCGTGCTGGGTTAGTAACTTTATAGCTCTGTGAAACATCCGTATCTATTGCACAAAGAGAATGAACATCATCATATTCAGCTTTATTTAACGCCTGTTCTAATAACATCAAATCTATTTCATCATTTAAATTGAAACCTTGAGAATTTTTTCGTTTTGTGAATAATTCTGCTGGTAATTTAATCGCTTTATTCGGCAAACCATTAAATTTCTTTACCTTTTTCCAAGGCGCCTCAATTAACTCATCAATAGAAATATTGTCATCAATTAATTGATGTACAAAAGAAGAATTAGCTCCGTTTTCCAATAAACGACGCACTAAATAGGCTAGTAATGTTTGATGAGTCCCCACCGGCGCATAAACGCGAACACGACGGTTAAATTGTTGCGGACCAACAATGTTGTCATATAACGTTTCCCCCATTCCATGTAAACATTGAAACTCAAATTCTTTATTTTTTCCCAACTCATAAATAGTTGATAGTGTCTGCACATTATGTGTCGCAAATTGTGGATAAATCACATCCTGAGCCGCTAACAATTTTTTTGCACAGCTGATATAAGAAATATCACTATGTACTTTCCTAGTATATAAAGGAAAACCGGAAACACCTTCTGCTTGCGCCCATTTGATTTCACTATCCCAATAAGCGCCTTTTACTAGCCGTATCATCATTTTACGCTGATAACGACGATTCATTTCAATAATGTAATCCAACACAAACGGACAACGCTTAGAATAAGCCTGAACTACAAAACCAATACCATCAAATCCGGTAAGGTCAGGATCTTGTAATAATTTTTCCAGCAAATCTAAAGATATCTCTAAACGAGAAGCTTCTTCAGCATCAATATTTAATCCAATATTGTACTGCTTCGCTAATACAAACAATTTCTTTAATCGAGGATAAAGCTCATCCATTACTCGTTGTTGCTGAGAACGACTATAACGGGGATGAATTGCTGAAAGTTTTACGGATACACCATTGGAGTCATAAAGAGAACGACCAGCTGATTGACGCCCAACTGCATTAATTGCATCTACATAATCTTGCATATATCTGTCAGCATCTGCCATTGTCATTGCTGCTTCGCCCAACATATCGAAAGAAAAACGATAGCCCATTTTTTCTCGAGGAATAATGTTTTTTAATGCCTCTTCCATTGTTTCGCCGGTAACAAATTGATTGCCCAAAATGCCCATCGCTTTTTCAATCGCTAATTTCATTAGCGGCGCAGATAAACGAGAAAAACTTTTCATTAATGCCGAAGAGAGTGCTTCTTCACTCAAGGAAGCACTGATTTTACTGCCTAAAAGCAGACCGTAACTGGCAGCATTGGTAAATAATGACCCCGATTTTTTAATATGAGAACGCCAATTACCAAGCTGTAATTTATCGTTAATCAATGCATATCTCGTTTCCGCATCCGGAATACGCAACAACGCCTCCGCCAAACACATCAACGCAATCCCTTCATCACACCCTAAAGAGAATTCGTGCATTAAAGCATCAACTCCGTAATGTTTCTGTTTTTTAGAACGAACTTTGGTAATCAACTCACGCGCTACATTATTGATCGTATTTTCTTGTTGTTCATTAAAAGACAATGTAGTCAACAAACGCTGTACTGCTTCCTGTTCAGGAGACGCATAATGTTGGCTAATTAATTGGCGTAATTCAGATTTTTGGCTAAGATCATTGGCATATTGATAACTCATTTTTGCTCCACGAATAATTTATTGTTAAATAATTGTTGTGAATTTAAAGTAATCATCACAAATAATAAAGTTTATTTGTTTAAATTTGTGACATATTTCAAATAAATTTTTAACTCTACAGAAATATTTATTGTTATTATGATTTTTCTGTGCTTATTTGATGTTAATGATCGCTTTTCACTCGTTTATTTAAATTTAGTTAAATATTTCTTGACAAATTAAGTTTTTGTTCACTAAATAAAGAAGTTTTTTAATAAAAACAATGGCAAACACACATACAACTTGGAGAAATTATGAAAAAATTAACTAAGCTATCACTGAGCGTGCTGGCACTATCTCTCTCTACTGTTGCACTCGCTGCACCAAAAACATTAGTTTATTGTTTAGAGGCCTCTCCTTCAGCATTCAATCCACAATTAGTGACAGACGGTGCATCCATTGATGCTAGCGGACAAGCCATTTATAACCGTTTAACAACTTTTGAACGTGGTAAAACCAATGTTATTCCATCATTGGCAGAAAGTTGGGATATTTCAGACGATGGTAAAATATACACATTTCATCTCCGTAGAGGCGTAAAATTCCAATCAAATAAACTGTTTAAACCTACTCGTGATTTTAATGCCGATGATGTGTTGTTCTCATTTAATCGCCAATTGGATAAAGATAATCCATATTACAAAATTTCCGGCGGAACTTATGAATATTTTATCGGAATGAATATGCCAAATATCATTGATAAAATTGAAAAAGTTGATGATTATACTGTTCGTTTTATTTTAAAAACACCCAATGCTCCGTTTTTAGCTAACGTCGCAATGGATTTTGCTTCTATATTATCTAAAGAATACGCTGATAAAATGTTAGCCTTAGGAAAACCAGAGTCCGTTGATACTCAACCAATTGGTACTGGCCCGTTTGAATTTGTTTCTTATCAAAAAGATGCTTTAATTCGTTATAAAGCTTTCACTAATTACTGGGAAGGTAAAGCAAAAATAGATCGTTTAGTATTTTCTATTACACCGGATCCTTCCGTTCGTTATGCTAAACTAAAAAAAGGTGAATGCCATGTAATTCCTTATCCTAATCCGGCTGATATTGCCGATATGAAGAAAAATCCCGAAATTATCGTCAACGAAAAAGCAGGGCTTAACATTGGCTACTTAAGTTTTAACGTCACAAAACCACCATTTGATAATATTAAAGTTCGTCAAGCATTAAGTTATGCTGTCAACAAAGAAGCAATTATAAAAGCGGTTTATCAAGGAACTGGTCAAATTGCCAAAAACCCTATTCCACCAACAATGTGGTCTTACAACGATGATATTAAAGATTATGAATACGACCCTGAAAAAGCAAAACAACTTCTAAAAGAAGCTGGTTTTGAAAAAGGTTTCAGTACCGAACTTTGGGCAATGCCGGTTTCTCGACCATATAATCCGAATGCACGTCGTATGGCAGAAATGATTCAGGCTGACTGGAAAAAAGTCGGAGTTGATGCCAAAATCATCAGCTATGAATGGGGTGAATATTTGCAACGTATGCGTAAAGGTGAAGATCCAAGCGGTATGATGGGTTGGAACGGTGATAACGGTGATCCTGACAACTTCTTAGGAACATTATTAAGCTGCGCTGCGAAAGAGCAAGGTTCAAACTATGCTAAATTCTGCTATGAACCATTTGATAAATTAATTCGTGAAGCGGTGCAATCAACCGATTTAGCTAAACGTACTGAACTTTATAAGCAGGCACAAGTGATTTTCAAAGAACAGGCTCCTTGGATCACTATTGCACATTCAACTGTTTATGAGCCGACTCGTAAAGAAGTGAAGAATTACATTATTAACCCATTCTCACTTCATCCGTTTTATGGCGTTGACTTAGAATAATTACAATCGCTATATTATCACTTTTATAATGATAACAACTTTTCTTGCCATCACTTGATGGCAAGAATCTTTTAATTATTTAATGAGAATCTTATGTTTCGATTTATTTTCAAACGGGTAGCGATGGTGATTCCAACATTTATCGGAATCACTTTACTCACTTTTGCTCTTATTCATCTTATTCCCGGTGATCCAATCGAAATTCGTATGGGAGAACGTGGCTTAAGTCCGGAAGTCCATCAGCAAATGATGCATCAATTGGGGCTTGATAAATCTTTACCTGAACAATATTTCGATTATTTAAAAGGCATTGCTCACGGTGATTTCGGCACCTCTTTTAAAAACAATGTGCCAGTTTTAGATGAATTTCTGTCACTCTTTCCGGCAACAATCGAACTTGCCGTTTTCGCAATTTTATTTGCTGTTATTATCGGTATCCCTATCGGGATTTTAGCAGCGATTAAGCGAGGGTCGATATTTGATCACTCGGTAATGGCAATTTCCCTCACTGGCTATTCTATGCCGATTTTCTGGTGGGGATTATTATTGATGTTGTTGGTATCAGTACAATGGAATTTAACTCCTGTTTCCGGTCGCATTGATGCGGAATATTGGGTCGATTCTGTAACCGGCTTTATGTTGATTGACAGCTGGTTATCTGGAGAACCTGGAGCATTTAAATCAGCAGTTATGCATTTAATTCTCCCTTCTATTGTACTTGGTACTATTCCACTAGCGGTTATTTCAAGAATGACTCGTTCTTCTATGTTGGAAGTGCTAGGCGAAGATTATATCCGCACTGCTCGTGCCAAAGGGCTTTCTTCGATGCGTATTATTGTTGTTCACGCACTGCGTAATGCATTAATACCTGTCGTTACTGTAATTGGATTGATTGTTGGGCAATTATTGTCCGGTGCTATCCTTACTGAGACAATTTTTTCTTGGCCGGGAATCGGCAAATGGGTTATCGAAGCAATTCGTGCCAGAGATTATCCAGTAGTACAAAGTGCCGTGTTGATTATTGCCACTATCATTATCATCGTCAATTTATTGGTTGATCTGTTATATGGTGTGGTTAATCCCCGTATTAGATACCGTAAATAAGGATTTCATTTATGTCTACCCTTGAACTTACCGCACCAGCTCCGCGTTCACCGTTACAAGAGTTTTGGTTCAATTTCAGCAAAAACAAATGGGCTGTGGTCGGTTTAGGATACATTATTATTATTTTTGTTATTAGCTTGTTTGCAGATGTAATTGCACCACACGATCCAATTATGCAGGTTCGTGATGCCTTCCTTCTTCCCCCTGCTTGGATTGACGGAGGAAATTGGAGCCATATTCTAGGAACAGATGACGTAGGAAGAGATATTCTTTCCCGTCTTATCTATGGTGCAAGATTATCTCTTTTCATTGGACTGTTAGTCGTTTCACTTTCTTTTATTTTAGGCGTTACTTTAGGTTTAATTGCCGGTTATTTCGGTGGTTTAGTCGATATGATCATTATGCGAATTATCGATATTATGTTGGCATTACCTAGCCTTTTGCTTGCAATCGCAATTGTGGCAATTTTAGGTCCATCATTGCTCAATGCCTCATTTGCAATTGCTTTTGTATCGTTACCAAGTTACGTCCGTTTAACTCGCGCTTCGGTTTTAAATGAGATCAATCGAGATTACGTAACCGCTTCCCGTGTTGCTGGAGCAGGGATCTTACGTTTAATGTTTATTACCATTTTACCTAACTGTCTTGCACCATTAATTGTGCAGACATCAATGGGCTTCTCCAACGCTATTTTAGATATGGCAGCACTCGGTTTCCTTGGAATTGGCGCTCAACCACCAACACCGGAATGGGGAGCAATGCTGGCAGAAGCATTACAATTTGTTCAACGTGCTTGGTGGGTAGTCACTTTCCCCGGCTTAGCCATTCTTTTCACTGTGCTTGCCTTTAACCTAATGGGTGATGGCTTACGAGATGCACTTGATCCAAAATTGAAACAGTAGGAGTAATAATGTCGTTATTAACCATCAACAATTTATCTGTTCATTTTGGCGATAAAGATAAACCTTTTAAAGCAGTTGATCGTATCAGTTATCAAGTTGAACAGGGTGAAATTTTAGGAATTGTCGGAGAATCTGGTTCAGGAAAATCAGTGAGTTCGTTGGCAATTATGGGACTAATTGATTTTCCAGGACGCGTGAGTGCTGACCAATTACAATTTGATGGGCAGAACTTATTAAAACTGGATGAAAAACAGAAGCAAAAATTAGTCGGTGCTGATGTTGCAATGATCTTTCAAGACCCAATGACAAGTTTAAACCCTTGTTATACGGTAGGTTTCCAAATTATGGAAGCACTCAAAGTACATCAAGGAGGAAGTCGCAGAGAACGTCGAGAGCGTACCCTTGAATTATTAAAATTGGTTGGCATTCCTGACCCAAAATCTCGCCTTGATGTTTATCCACATCAATTATCCGGCGGAATGAGTCAACGAGTGATGATCGCAATGGCAATCGCTTGCAAACCGAAATTATTAATTGCTGATGAACCAACTACTGCATTAGACGTAACAATTCAGGCACAAATTATTGATTTACTTTTAGAATTACAGCAAAAAGAGAATATGGCGTTGATTCTAATCACGCACGATTTAGCATTAGTTGCAGAAGCTGCGCATCGCATTATCGTAATGTATGCCGGTCAAGTAGTTGAAGAGGGTTTATCTGAAGATATTTTCCGTGAACCTAAGCATCCTTATACACAAGCATTATTACGCTCCTTACCGGAGTTTGCCTCCGGAAAATCTCGTTTGCAATCATTACCCGGTGTTGTTCCCGGAAAATATGATCGTCCACAAGGTTGTCTACTTAATCCTCGTTGTCCGTATGCTACGGATGAATGTCGCAAAAATGAACCACAACTACACAAACTAGGCAACCGTTTGGTGAAATGTCATACACCTCTTGATGTACAAGGAAATCCTCAAAATGTCTGATAAACAAATGATTACAAAAACAACGGCGAGTACGCCTTTATTGGAAGCGATTAATCTAAAAAAATATTATCCAGTAAAAAAAGGGCTTTTCACGCCTGTTCAATATGTAAAAGCACTTGACGGCATTTCATTCACATTACAGCAAGGAAAAACATTAGCGGTTGTTGGAGAATCCGGTTGTGGTAAATCAACATTGGGAAGATTACTAACAATGATTGAAAGTCCGACAGAAGGTGAACTCTATTATCAAGGGAAAAATTTTTTAGTTAAAGATAACGAGATTGTTAAATTACGCCGACAAAAAATTCAAATTGTGTTTCAAAACCCTTATGCATCTCTTAATCCACGTAAAAAAATTGGTACGATTCTAGATGAACCGTTAAAAATTAATACTAATCTAACAAAAGATCAGCGTAAAGCAGCGGTCTTATCAATTATGGATAAAGTGGGATTACGTCCGGAATTTTATGATCGTTATCCTCATATGTTTTCTGGGGGGCAACGTCAACGTATTGCCATTGCTCGTGGTTTAATGTTGAATCCCGATATTGTCGTGGCGGATGAACCTGTTTCTGCGCTGGATGTTTCTGTTCGAGCGCAAGTACTAAATTTGATGATGGAATTACAGGAAAACTTAGGTTTATCCTATGTTTTCATTTCTCACGATCTCTCTGTGGTAGAACACATTTCTGATGAAGTAATAGTGATGTATTTAGGTCGTTGTGTCGAACAAGGCACAACCGAACAAATTTTCGGCAACCCACGTCACCCATATACTAAAGCTTTACTCTCAGCGACACCGAGATTATCACCCGAATTAAGACGAGAACGAATCAAACTTTCCGGCGAATTACCTAGCCCATTAAATCCACCAAAAGGTTGTGCTTTCAATGCTCGCTGCCAGTTTGCCACAGAACAGTGTCGTCAACAACAACCGGAATTAAAAACCTATTCTGACGGAGTAAAAATTGCTTGCTTTATGGTTGATAACAATTAGGCGTTTACGCAAAAAATAAAAGGTCTATAATACGCGCATTCTAATTTATGTGTGTTTAAAAATGATCTCAAAACTTGTTTCTAAAGGGTTTATCTTTGGTTGTATCGGTGCCAGCTTTTATGGATTAAACCCTTTATTTACACTGCCTTTATATGAATTAGGGTTATCTCCCGACTCCGTATTATTCTATCGTTTTAGTGTTGCCAGCTTGATCCTTGCATTTATTATGCGGCAACAAAAAATATCTTTTTCACTCACTAAAGTAGAGTTGATTTCTGTTATTTTCGTTGGGGTAATGTTTGCCATTTCATCACTTACTCTCTTTATGAGTTATCAATTGATTGAAGCCGGTATTGCATCAACTATTTTATTTATCTATCCATTATTAGTAGCAGTGATGATGATAATGTTCTTCAAGGAACGTATTAATTTAATCACTATGCTTGCAATTACGCTCGTAATTTTTGGCGTATCTATGCTATACCAAGACAATGATGGTACCAGTCTTAATCCATTTGGTGTCTTGCTTGTCTTTATTTCAGCCTTGACTTACGCCATTTATATTATTGCAGTTGAAAAATCACCTTTGCATAATCTGCCAATCATTAAATTAACTTTTTACGGCTTGCTCTTCAGTGCATTGGTGTTTTTCCTCCGTTTGGATTTCGGCACACATTTGCAAGTAAATAATTCGTCACAATTTTTTATTAATATCATTGGCTTAGCGATTGTTCCGACCGTGCTTTCTTTGGTGTTGATGAATCAGTCTATTCAAATGATCGGTTCAACCACCGCTTCCATTATCGGCGCATTAGAACCGATTACGGCGCTACTAGTCGGCGTTTTAGTATTCCACGAACAGATGACTGTGCGGATTTTATTCGGCATCATCGCGATCCTTTCTGCGATTGTCTTAACCGTTTCAGGGAAAGAAATTTTACGTTTCTTCGGCGGTCGCCATCACCATTTTAGACATTAAAAAAAAGAGAGGTTGGTATCGCTACCAACCTCCTCAATGTTTACGTCCTTGCGACTTACATATCATTGAAAATGGTCGCCCCCTCTTCCGCCGAGCTGATGTTTTGTCTGAACAGTTTAAACAACTCCCGTCCGGAATATTGATACTCCGCACTCAAATCAATCTTCACTGCTTGACGTTCACTTAAATCAGTTAAACAGTTTAAGTGTCCATGTTCTGCATCAATTTCCAACAGATCGCCATTTTGCACATAAGCCAGCGCCCCTCCCTTAACTGATTCAGGTGTTAGATGGATGATTGAAGGCACTTTCCCCGATGCTCCGGACAAACGCCCATCCGTCACCAACGCCACTTTTAACCCTTGTTCCATTAAATTGCCTAAAATCGGCATCAACTGGTGCAATTCCGGCATTCCTCTTGCTGCCGGTCCGCTGTTACGCACCACAATCACTGCATCTTGCGTCAATTTTCCTTGTTGATAAGCGTTCACCACATCCTGTTGTGACTCAAACACCATTGCCGGTGCGGTTAATCGGCGTTTTTCCGGTTGCACCGCACTGATTTTAATCACACCTCGTCCCAGATTACCGGCAACCACTTTTAATCCGCCGTGTGCACTGAATGCTTTACCTTGCTCCGCAATCACATTCTTATCTAAAGTCTGCTCCACCGCCTGATAAACCAATTTCCCTTGTTGTAAGGTCGGCATAGTAAAATAATCCTGCATTGAACCATAAATCGGTGTAGCATCTAAATGTAATAATCCCTGTTCTGCCAGAAGTTTCAGCAATAACGGCACTCCACCTGCTTGATGAAATTGGTTTACATCTGCCGATCCGTTTGGATAAATTTTAGCCAAAAGTGGTACAGCATTCGACAAATCAGAAAAATCATCCCAATTCAGAATAAAACCTGCCGCCTTCGCTACAGCAATCATATGCATTGTGTGATTTGTACTTCCGCCCGAAGCCAATAATGCCACTAAACCATTGACCAAACTTTTCTCATCTAAAACTTTCGCGAGCGGTCTAAAATCACTACTACTTTGACTGATTTTCACCATATGACGGCTAACCATTTCTGTTAACAACGGTCGAATCGGGCTATTCACCGGCACAAATGCAGCACCCGGCAACATTAATCCCATCGCCTCAAACACAAGCTGATTAGTATTTGCCGTACCATAAAACGTACAAGTTCCGTTGCTATGATAAGCTGCATTTTCCATCTGCTGTAACGCTTCTTTACCTAACTTTCCAGCTGCATACTGCTGACGAATAGCAACTTTTTCCTTATTTGATATTCCAGTTGTCATTGGGCCAGTCGGCACAAATGCTGTCGGCAAATGACCATAAGACAATGCCCCCATTAATTGTCCCGGTGCAATTTTATCGCAAATACCTAATAACAATGTGGCATCGAAAGTATTATGACTTAAACCAATCACTGTACTTTGAGCAATTAGATCTCGAGAAAACAATGAAAGATCCATTCCCTCCTGTCCTTGCGTAATACCGTCACACATTGCTGGCACACCTGCTGCTACCTGAGCAGAATGTCCCATTTGTTCTAATATCTGTTTGATTTGTGTTGGATACTCAAGATAAGGCGAATGCGCACTCAACATATCATTATAAGCAGAAACAATTCCCACATTGATTTTTGTAAAATCCAAAATTGTCTGTTTCTGTGCTGGACAGCAGGTTGCTACTGTATGTGCTAAATTACCACAACTAAGATGGGAGCGACTTTTTCCTCGTTGCAACTGATGTTCAATACGAGCTAAATAACGTTCTCGTGTGTGTCGACTGCGTTCCACAATTCGTTTAGTTACTTGAGCAATAACAGAATTCATACTGCACCACCTATTCAGCTAAAAATGGCTTAATAGCAGTAACACAACGATCTACTACCTGTTCAAAAGGTGCATTAATATCAATGTGAATCACATCCGTTTCATCGGCTTGTGGCGTTTCCAATGTTGCAAATTGACTTTTCAACATATCCACTTTCATATAATGACCTTGGCGTTGTTTCATTCTTGATAACACTAAATCAAAATCCCCTTCTAAAAAAATAAACTTCACATCATCATTTCCTTCTCGAATTTGATCTCGATATTTCTTTTTCAAAGCGGAACAGATAATAATGCCTCGTTCAGATTTTTGTTCCAGACTGAATGCAGCATCTCGAATACGCTCCAACCAAGGAGCGCGATCTTCATCATTCAAAGGGTGTCCATCGCGCATTTTGATGATATTGGCACGTGGATGTAGATCATCTCCATCAATTAATTTCAGTCCTAATTGCTGACTAATTGCCGTACCAATACTTGTTTTTCCTGTACTCGAAACCCCCATTAAGATAAAACTTTTTCCTTTTTGTGCTGTCATTTTCATTCCCCTAGAAACAATCAATTCTTACTAAAATCCATCTACGATAACCACTTACCCCAAATACACTATAAAATTTAGAATTAAATGTTATCGGTAACAATTAAAGATTAAATCTATATTACCTATTTCGTCAATAACTGAAATTATTTTTCTTTGATTTAAGTCATTTTTTATTAAAAACCATTTATATTGATTATTTTATATTCTAAAAAACGAAATTATGCCAAAAAATGAGATCTAGATCTCATTTTAGGAAAAATTGTTTTTACAATTTTATTGTTATCGGTAACATATAAAATAATTAAAATGTTTAATCTTTTTTTAGGGAGAATTCTATGGCTCACGATGCAACTACGCTGCTTTTAATTGCACTTGGTGCAATTATTGCTTTATTAGTTTTAATTATACGTTTTAAAGTTCACGCTTTTGTGTCCTTAACATTGGTCAGTCTCTTAACTGCACTTGTTACCGGTACGCCTTATACCAAAATCGTTCCGACAATGCTGAGTGGTTTCGGTAACACCTTAGCCTCTGTCGCTCTATTGGTAGGTTTAGGTGCAATGATTGGTCGTTTATTAGAAATCACCGGTGGTGCAAAAGTACTAGCAGATACCTTAATCAAAATTTTCGGCGAAAAACGCGCACCATTAGCGCTAGGCGTAACATCACTGCTTTTCGGTTTTCCAATCTTTTTCGATGCCGGATTAGTTGTAATGTTGCCAATTATTTTTAGTGTGGCAAAACGCTTTGGTGATTCTACTTTAAAATATGCTTTTCCTGCAGCCGGCGCTTTTGCTGTAATGCACGCTTTTCTACCACCACATCCAGGTCCGGTAGCTTCCGGTGAGTTACTTGGTGTAAATATGGGGCTATTAGTGATTATTGGTTTGCTTACTGCTATCCCAACTTGGTATATCGGTGCTTATCTCTATTCTCAATTTATCGGTAAACGTATTCACGTTGCATTACCAACCACCTTTTTAAGTAAAAATGTGGTTGCTGAAACTGTAAATTCTGAAGTACCAAGCTTTAGAAAAGTTTTATTTATCTTGCTATTACCGCTCTGTTTAATTTTCTTAGATACAGGGTTAAATACTTTAAGTACCATCAAAGTAATTGATGGCTCACAAACTTGGGTTGAAATTCTCAGAATGTTAGGGAAAACTCCTGTTGCTTTATTAATCACATTATTGGTTGCTATTATGTTATTAAAAGGTCAACGTACTAAGGAGCAAATTGAAAAACTTTGCGACAGTGCATTAGGGCCAATCTGCTCAATAGTATTGGTAACAGGTGCTGGTGGTATGTTCGGTGGCGTATTGCGTGCCAGCGGTATTGGCGATGTGTTAGCATCTACTTTATCCAATACCGGTTTGCCTGTTATTGTAGCCGCATTTGTAATTTCAGCCTGTTTACGCGTTGCTCAAGGTTCTGCAACCGTAGCATTAACCACTACCGCTGCTCTTATGGCACCAACTATCGCCGCAACCCCTGGATTAAGCCAATTTGATCTTTGTTTTATCGTGATCTCTATCGCTTCCGGTGCAACTGTGTTATCTCACGTTAATGACTCCGGCTTCTGGTTAATCAGTCGTTTCTTAGAGATGGACACCAAGACAACCTTTAAGACTTGGACTGTTTTAGAAACATTGTTGGGTGTTATCGGTTTTATAATCGTAGCTATCGCCAGCATTTTTCTCTAAGTTTATCAATCATTCACAGTTGGGCGATATGCCCAACTTTTTCTTTATTCCCACTTTTCAGACATCAAAAAAAGCGTAAAATGCATCGCTTATTTCCGTATTTGATTTCATAGGTATGATATGTTTTCGTACATATTCCCATTATTACTTTTAGTAATTTCTAACTGTTTTATGACATTAGCTTGGTATAGTCATTTAAAATTTCTACATAATGCGCCAATTTGGCAAGCTATAATTTTCGGTTGGTTTATCGCATTGTTGGAATACAGTTTTATGATTCCGGCAACACGTTATCTCGCGGCTCAAGGTTTCTCTTTCGGGCAAATGAAAATTACACAAGAAGTGATTACATTGCTCGTTTTTGTGCCGTTTCTAGTTTGGTTCTTTAAACAACCATTTAAATTGGATTATATCTGGGCTGGGCTTTGTCTGTTAGGTTGCGTCTATTTTGTATTCAGAAGTTAAAAACAGCCGTTTAATGGCTGTTTTTTTATAAAATAATTTATTTTATTTAGTTTGCTTCTTGTTGTAGAGCTAATAACGGAATCACCAAATCTTCTTCATCCGCAAGATGACGATAAAGCAGCTCACCGCTCTGTTTAATATTATTGATTAGCTGCTCGACCCATTTTGGCTGCGTTTGCGGTACCGGCGTTTGCCGTAAACGTAACAGATCACGATTGACTTCACTTAACCGTTCGGCAATCTGATGATGATCATTTTCTAACAGATCAAATCCTGAAGCTAATTTCGGTTGTTGCAAACGCATTTTAGGAAAATGTTCATCATCTTCTAAACGATGATGCCCATCCAGATGCCCATAATGCAGATAGGCTTCGTGCAATAACCGTTGCCGGAACGTTTCCCAATCTAAGTGCTGATCCAAATATTGCTGTCCTAGATGCTCTAACATTCCTTGTCCGAAACGCAAGCTATCGTGCATTCCTAACCAACCGGCAGCACCGCTGAAACTCGGCAACATCTGCCATTTTTCAGGTGGAAATTGCTGGAATAGAAAAAGTTGTTCATCTTGCAATAAACTGTGTGGATGGGATGGTTTATAAAGCATCATATTTTCTCCTTATTCAGGGCGGATGCCTTAGCAACCACCCATTTTATCAATTTTCAATTTGACCAAATTTACCTGCATTAAAATCATTTACGGCTTGACGAATCTCTTCGAAAGAATTCATCACAAACGAGCCATAACCGACAACCGGTTCTTCAATCGGTTCCCCTGCTAACAGCAGAATTTTCACCTCTTCATCTGCGGCGGTAATGGTTACTTTGCCGGCACTTCTCTCAAAATTGACTAACTGTCCAGCACTCGCCTGTTCGTTATGGTTAAAGATCGCTTTACCACGCAAAACCACCATAGAGAGAGATTGGCTTTCCGGTATTTCAATCTCAACTTCACGTCCAGCATTAATCACCATATCCCACACATTCATTTTGGTATAGGTTTTCGCTGCTCCTTGAATATCGGCGAAATTACCGGCAATAATGCGGGCATAACCGGCATTATCGGCAAATTCCACCACCGGAATATTCTCTTTAGCGAGGTGCTGATAATGTGCCGGTACATTTTTATCCTTACGCGGCAAGTTTACCCAAAGTTGTACCATTTCAAACATTCCACCTCGACGGCTAAAGGCTTCAGAATGGAACTCTTGATGGATAATACCGGCTCCGGCGGTCATCCATTGCACATCGCCGGCTTTAATCACACCGCCGCCACCGCTGGAATCACGATGTTCCACTTCCCCTTGATAAGCGATCGTTACCGTTTCAAAACCTTTATGCGGATGTTGCCCCACGCCACGAGGTGTCTGGCTGTTCGGTTCATAATATTGTGGTGCGGCATAATCCAACATCAAAAACGGATTTGTTCCACGATCTTCCCCCATATGACTGAATAACGGTTGAACCAAAAAGCCATCTCCGACCCAATGTGCTTGATTTTCTTGATAAATATTTTTAACTTTTCTCATTTTACTATCCTTTTTTCTTTTTAATTCATCATTTAGATTAACATTCCATTTTTTTGTGCCAAACGTAATTTCTGTGGCGTAATATCATTACCTTCGCTATCCACCACCGTAACTGTTGCCAAAATGTTGGTTAATTGACCTCGGATTTTCGCTAAATAGTGTTGACGCAACATTGCTCTTTCCGCAATTTCATCCGTAGTTAAACCTTCATTTTTTGCTTTATGTGCCAACTGATTAATTCTATCCAATTCTGAAATTTGCATTATTACCCTCCTTTATCATTTCATCCCTTGAATTTATGCGGTGCATTATACAAACTTAATTTATTTTTCGTAAGTACGCACATTTTTTATACCTTTAAATTACAATAATTTATTAATTTTCATATAGTTACAAAAACAAAACTGTTATTTTTAAAATTAATATGAAAAATAAATGGACTTTTTTTATAAAATTTTTTCGCTATAATAACGCCGTTTTTTTCAGACAAGCAGAGGAAACAATGCAAGCGACAGACAAAAATATTACCGAACATCAACAATGCCCGGTAAATACCACATTAGATATTATCGGTGGCAAATGGAAAGTGATTATTCTGTATCACCTTTTCCAAGGGACGCAACGTTTCAATGAATTGCGCCGATTGATTCCGAATATCACGCAGCGAATGCTGACATTGCAACTGAGAGAAATGGAAAATGACGGCATTTTGCATCGTGAGGTTTATCCGGAAATTCCGCCGAAAGTGGAATATTCACTGACAGAATTTGGGCAAACCCTACTGCCGGTGATTAAAGCAATGCACAAATGGGGAAACAAATATGAAAAAACCTGCCAACAACGCCATCAACAGGAAAATTAATTTATGATAAAACGTTATCTTGCTACAAAACCGATGGTGGCGCGCGACCATCAACAACATCACCGTGTCGCCACGCCGTTAGAGTTATATTTTGATCTGGTATTTGTGATCGCTATCGCTGCCACGGCAAGCGGTTTGCATCACGCACTCGCCGCCCATCACCTACTGCAAGGGGTGGCTACTTTCTCTTTTTGCTTCTTCACCGTGTGGTGGGCGTGGATGAATTTCACTTGGTTTGCCTCCGCCTACGATACCGATGATACTGCCTATCGTATCGTGACTATGGTGCAAATGTTCGGGGCATTGATTTTAGCCGTCAGCATTAATGAAGTGTTTCATAACGGTTCAATGAAAAATATGTTATGGGGCTTTGTGATTATGCGTTTAGCGCAAGCCTATCAGTGGTTCAGAGCGGCAAAGAATGATCCAACCCGAAAAGCAACCTGCCAACGTTATGGCTACGGTTTGATTATCACCCAAATTTTATGGGCGATTGTCGTGTTCGTCTTAACCGATTATGCCTATTATCTGCTACCGTTAATGATGCTGATTGAACTCTCTGTGCCTTTGTGGGCAGAACGAAAAGAGGCAACCAGTTGGCATCCACATCACATTGCGGAACGTTATGGCTTATTGGCGATTATTCTGCTTGGTGAAGGCTTGCTCGGCATTACCAACGCCATCACGCCATTATTGCGTAGCGAAATTTCATTGCTGACCGAAGCCTTGCCGCTCGGTTTAGGCATTTCTGCCATTATGTTCTCACTTTGGTGGCTCTATTTTAAAATGCCGTTTGCACAATTATTAGAACAACGGCGCACGTTCAAAGCGGCGTTTTTCTTCGGCTATGGTCATTATTTTGTCTTTATCGCCTTAGCCGCTGTCGGTTCGGCATTGGAATTGGTGGCGGATACCGTTACGCAATTAAACAGCACCACTGCCGCTGAACACCCTGTATCACCGCTGTTTGCGATGGCAACCTTAACCACCGCAATCGCCGTTTATTTAACCTCACTTACCTTTATCCGCCGTCGCTTAAGTGGGCAAAGACATTACCACCTATTTGGATACTGGCTAGGTATTATTGCTACTTTCTTAGCATTAGGGGCTGTTTATTTAGAACTGGATCTTATTTGGGCAATCTGGCTTGCTGTTATTGCTCCAGTCATAATGATCTTTATCCACCAACAAGGTGATCAATAATCAATGAGTAATGCGTGATTTTTATTCACGCATTATTATCAATCTTTTCTTCTTTCTTAGCACAGTGTCTGCCCACAACCTGCTCTTTTATTTACGTTTTTACTTTAACTCTCTAAGTTGCTTTAAAAAAACAGAGTGATTATTCATTATAATATGTGATCTAAATCAC
Source organism: Gallibacterium sp. ZY190522 (assembly GCF_054166015.1). Taxonomy (NCBI): domain Bacteria; kingdom Pseudomonadati; phylum Pseudomonadota; class Gammaproteobacteria; order Pasteurellales; family Pasteurellaceae; genus Gallibacterium; species Gallibacterium sp. ZY190522. The sequence continues at coordinate 91,029 of NZ_CM135118.1, read as the reverse complement.
ATAAATTTACAAAAAATGATTAGTAAAAATAATGCAAGAATACCCTATTTTTCTTGTTTTGTACTATATATACAACAATATAATAGAAAATTTAATAAAAAATAGTGATTATATAATCTAATTAATAAATTAATTCGTGAATTTATTATAACAAAACTTTACACCCCCCCCCGCTATGTTATAAAAAGATCTCTTGTCAACCAACTAAAAAAGGAAATTAAGTTATGAAAAAACTTTTCTTAACAACGTTAGTATTGGCTACATCAGTAACAGCTTTTGCCGTAGATAAGCCAAAAGACGGAACAGCTAATTTTAATGGGAAATTGGTAGAGAATACCTGTGAAGTAAATACAAATAGTAAGAACCTCACCGTACAACTACCGACATTACCAATCCGTCTATTACCCGCTGCTAATGACACTGCCGGTTTAACATTATTCCAAATTCAATTGGATAATTGTAATAATCAAAAAGCAAGAGCTTATTTTGTTCCTACCCCAGACAAAGTTGATTTAACTTCTGGTCGTCTAAAAAATACTGAAGCACCAAATACAGCTGCAAAAAATGCACAAGTACAATTACTTGATAGCGATGCAGCTACTGTTATCAATGCAACAGGGACAGGCGGACATCAAGGAAGTAATCTACAAACCATCACTACCTCCAATAACAAACTTACCTACTACGCACGTTACTATGCAACCGGCCCAACAACAGCTGGTAATGTTAAAGCCGCAGTAGATTACTATGTCGAATACGAATAAACATTGTCATTAAAATTTATTTCTCTTCGGGCAGAGTTTCTGCCCGATGTTTAAATAAGGTTGCTCTATGTTGAAAAAATTGATGTTATTGCTTATTGCATTTTCAGCTTCTTCTAGCTATGCCGGTCTTATTATTACTGGCACTCGAGTAATTTACCCTGCTCAACAAAAAAGTGTAAACGTACAAATTTCCAATGTTGGTACGACCCCAGCATTAATGCAAACTTGGATCGATAACGGGCAAATTGACGCTGCTCCCGATCAAATTCAAACCCCCTTTGTTATCACGCCACCTATTTCCAGAATTGAAGCAAATAAAGGGCAAACTATACGAATCACTCACACTGGTGAGGCGTTACCTAAAGATAGAGAATCCGTTTTTTATTTAAATGTATTAGATATTCCACCAAAACCACAAGGTGAAAAAGCACCTGAAAATTACCTTCAAATTGCGGTACGTAGCCGAATAAAACTATTCTATCGACCACGAAATTTGCCGTTCCCTGTTGAACAAGCTTATGAGAAAGTGCAATGGCGTTTAAGTGGCAAAAACGACATTATTGCCAAAAATCCAACACCTTACTTTATTACTTACCAAGATATTGCTGTTCATCAAAACGGACACACAATCGATGTGAAAGAAACCGGGATGGTCGCACCATTTTCTGAAAAACATTTTGCATTAAAACAAGCTATTAGTGGTGGGAACGTGAATTGGCGTGTCATTAACGATTATGGTGCAAAAGTGAGCGGAAACAGTAATTTACACTAAAGAAAATTATCAAATGGAGTTATAACATAATGTGTACAACGGTTTGTAATGCCATTTCATCAAAAAAATATCCATATAAGCAGAGTTTTAAACTTAATGCTTTATCTTTGGCATTGCTAGGTTGCTTTCTACATTCTAGCGTAGAAGCCGTTGAATTTGCTGAGTTTTATGATGGATTTTTACGAGGAAAAACAGTTAAAGAAACAGTAGATATTTCTCGTTTTAATTACGGAAACCCAACACCTGCTGGTGAATATTTAAGTGATATTTACCTTAATCAAGAATTTAAAGGACGCTTAAAACTTCAATTTGTTGAAGTTCCTGAAAAAAATAATACTGCATTATGTGCTGATGACACATTGTTGGAAATATTAGATTTAACCGATGATGCCATTGCTAGAACTCGTAATGAACATAATGGGTGTATTTTATTTGATAATATTGCGCCTGAAATCAAAACTGATTTTAATCTCAACGATTTACAACTTGATGTCAAATCGCCTCAAGCCTTTATTAAGCAACGTCCTTTAGGTTACATTTCCCCCGCTCAATGGCAAGTCGGTGTTCCCGTTGCTTTTATCCGTTATGATGCCTCAAACTATCGCTATAAATACACAGATATAAATTCACAACAAAGTTATTTAGGTATTAATGCTGGTCTCAATTTTGCTGGTTGGGCATTGCGTCATCAAGGTTCGATCTCGTGGCAAAACAATCAGAGATTACCATATCAAAATACGGCAACCTATTTACAACGAGATATTGCTGTACTTCGCGGACAATTAAAAATTGGTGATTTTAATACTGATGGTGTTTTAATGGACAGTTTCTCTTTGCGAGGCGTACAACTCAGTTCTGATGATAGAATGTTAGCCACATCCGTACAAGGCTATGCACCTATTATTCGTGGAATCGCCAATAGTAATGCACGTGTTACAGTTAGACAAAACGGTAGTATTTTACGAGAAGTTACCGTACCGGCAGGCCCATTCAGCATTAACGATTTATACCCAATGGGTTATGGGGGTGATTTACAAGTTGAAATTTTAGAGGCTAACGGTGAAAAACGTACATTTAGCGTTCCTTATACAGCTACTGCCCAACTTATCAGACCGGGATATAGCCGTTACCAAATAGCGGCCGGTCGTTATCGTTTTGGTAATACGCTATTTAATGAAAAAATTGCTCAAGCCACTTGGCAATATGGTCTTAATAACAATATTACTGTTAATTTTGGTGCAACCTTTTCAAAACATTATCACGCAGAATTAGCCGGTTTAGCATTCAACACACCATTTGGTTCATTTGCAACTAATGCGACTTTTTCTACTGCAACAGTGATACCACTTAATGAAAAATACAAAGGCTACAGTTTATCTGCCAGTTATAACAAGCGTATTGATCCCACTAATACTAATGTTACTTTAGCTGCTTATCGCTACCTTTCTCGTAATTATATGAGCCTTGTAGATGTAATGATGTTAAATAACCAACAACGTTTTAATAAAGAGACAAATGGCATCATTCGAAAAAATTTAAAAAATCAATTTCAAATTTCTATTAGCCAAGAATTAAAACCCGGTTGGGGTTCCGCTTACCTAATCGGAACAACCAATACTTATTGGGATAATTCCGCTAAGCAAAATGAGTACCAATTTGGTTATAGTAATAACTACAAAAGTTTAAGCTACAATTTAGCGTTTTCTCAAAGCAAAAATTCCCTTGGACACAAAGAGAAAATAATTTCACTGAATTTATCAATCCCATTTGGTAATAGTGCAAATTCTGCCTATGTATCACAACAGTTAAATTATAACAAAACTCAAGGACATTCTAGTTACACTACGCTTTCAGGTACGCTTGGTGAAACAAATAGTTATAGCTATAACTTATCATTTAATAAACAGCGTGCTTCACATAGTTACGCAATAAATCAAAGTTATTATAGTTCACTAATGCGATTAGATTCTTCTTGGAGTCAAGACAATCTACATAATAACCAATTGTCATTTGGTGCTTCTGGTGCGATTGTTGCTCACCCAAGAGGGATTACCTTAACCAATGATCTTAGTGACACGTTCGCCATTATTCACGCAAAAGGTGCAAAAGGTGCGGTTATTAATGGCACAAACGGAAGCCAAATCGATCGTTTCGGTAATGGTATCGTACCTTATATTTCTCCATACAAAATTAATTATGTTGGCATCAATACTGACAATTTATCTAGCAATGTTGAACTTTCCGCTACGGAAGAAAAAGTGATCCCTCGTGCTAATAACGCTATTTTAGTTGAGTTTGCAACAACAGTCGGTAACGTAGTGTTCTTTGAAATTCAAAATCGAGCAAGTGTGCCTCCATTAGGTACAGAAGTTTTTGATCAAAATGGACAAGCCATTGGTGTTGTCGCTCAAGGCGGTCGTATTTATAGCCATATTTCTGATGAAAAAGGCGTACTACACTTAAAATGGCGTGATAAACAATGCGTAATTCATTATCACATTAATCATAAAACTTCCGAAGATAAACCATTAATTATCCCTGTACAGTGCGAATTTAAATAGAGGTCGCTATGCATTTAAAGTCTTTGTTGTTTCTCTTTTTTTCCTTATTTTTAACCATCTCAAAGGGGTATGCAGATATTCAATATCAAGCTACACCTAATCCTGTTCGTTTAGAATTAAAAGGAAAAATTAATTATATCTATTTAGCACGCGATAATTTTTATGGTAAACGGTTAGCTACCACACCAAAGCAAGTAACACTCTCTTTTCAAGGTTCAGAAGCAACATCTAAACGAAAAAGAATAAGAGTAATGTTAGAACAGTACCTTGTTGGTACAGGGAATAAATTTGAATTACAATTTAACATTACTAATTATTCTTCAGGTAGCCGTTTTTATAAAAAAGAGGTCGTTCAAAATGGGGGAAAAAATTTTAATGCCATTTTTATTGACGTAGATGCCAATATACGACAAGTTTCATTTACTATTAATCCTGAAATTGTAGCTGTCGCTACATCATTAGAAAGGGAAACCGTCACCTACTCTTCTGCACGATTTGAAAATTATGATATGGGCTATATCACAGTAACAGATGACAATGATATATCTATTAGGGGGACGCACGGTACACCTGAAACAGCAATCAAACCAACCGGACTTAATCTCAGAGTTGAATCCAGCACCTGTAACTTGCTTTCCGAAAAAGATATTAATATCAATATGAAAACAATACAGGTCTACAAATTACGCCAAGAAAGAGAAATTGAATCTGGTAATTTTGAAATTCGACTTGGAAATTGTGGTGCCGGTGTACCAGGATTTTTTTTCTCTTCCAATGCTATTGAAAAAATTTTTATTACCTTTTCTGATGCAAGCACGCCTAGCAATTATGGCGATATATTAAGTTTAAGTGAGGATGCTACTGCCTCCGGCATTGGCATCAAAATTTATCCAGAAAATAGCTCTCAAGCAATAAAATTTGGACCACCCTCTCGAATTAAAGGCAATTTAAACGCTATACCTTTCGGAAACTATATTAAACCAACAAACGATTGGGGTTCAGCTTCTCAACGTTATATTGTGAAATACGCTTTAGATCCTAGCACCCCACTCCAGCCAGGCTCAGTTATCAGCAGAGCAACTTTCACTTTCTCCTATCAATAATAGATAAGGTGCGTTGATTCGCACCTTATCTATTATAAAATTTACTTCTTCTTATCAAAGAAGGAATCTATCTATTAAGGTAACTTGGCAATGATGGCATACCCATCTTGTTCACCTGACAAAGTATATGATGTTTGCGCTTCAATAAATGCAGATTCACCTTGTGCTAAAGTTAATTTTTGTTCACTGTTATGCAAAGTGATTTCACCCTGCATCACCAACAGAATCTCAGCATTATCCGCTTTTATTTGACACTGATAATCAGTGGAAAAATTAATATTACTTAACGCAAAATCTCGACTTGGTGTTTGATAAGTGTAGTAACCATTCTCTTTGTTGACCGCTGCAATTACTTTAGGAATAATTTCCGAACAATCAACAATTTTTAACAGTTCCGGAATATCAACATATTTCGGCGTTAAACCACCTCTAATCACATTATCGGAACTTGCCATTAGTTCGATATTTTGCCCGCGTAAATAGGCATGTGGAATACCGGCATCTTGGAAAATGCCTTCACCTTTTTTCAGATGAACAATATTGAATAAGTAGAAACTCAATAATCCCACATCAAGTTTATCTACCGAAATTTCCATCGCTTCCAATGCATATAACAACCAATAATCTGGATTATCCAAAGTTAATTCATTATTTCGATATGCCACTTGATTATGCTGAATAATCGGCAATAACCATTGTGCTAATTGCGTTTGTAAGGACTGCATTACATCTGCATAAAAATCTTTTAAAGATTGTTGTTCCAATTTTTCCGCTAAAACCACTAAAGACGGACGAGCATACAAGGTTTTTAAAATCGCACTTTTGGTTTTAAAACCGTGTAATAACCAAAAATCAGATAACGCAATCATCATTTCCGGTTTATGGTTGTCATCTTTATAACTGCGTTTTGTATCTTTGAGATCAATGCCTTGCGCATTTTCGCGTGCAAAACCCTGCTCCGCCTCTTTTTTGGTTGGGTGTAACTGAATAGACAATGGTTTCTCTACATCCAATATTTTCAACAGATAGGGTAATCTATTCCCGAATTGCTGTTGTGATGTTTCACCTAACACTATCGGATGTGTGGCAATATAATGATCAAGCCTTTGTTTATCCCCATTCACCTCTATACTGGAAACTGCGCTTGGGTGTGTTCCTAACCACCATTCTGCATAAACTTGACCATCTGGTTGTTGTTGTAATAATTGTGGAATGAATGTTTTTCCACCCCAAATATAATGTTGTGCCTTTCCATTTAGGCGATAAAACATAATTTATTTTCCTCCAATCGGCTGGGTAATTCTGCCGCTTTGCGCTAAAAACTGTAAAACAGCGGCAATGTCATCAACATTCTCAATGTAAACCGGTAAGGCTTTATCATTTTTTAAGACTATTTGTAAAAAGCCATTTTCACTGATATTTATCGCATTAATATGTTGATAGGGAATATAAATATTATTTAAAAAAAAGCCATCTTGTTTTAGTAAAAATACTGGATAACGCACAAAAAAGTGATAAATCAATAAAATTGACAACATTACTAATAAGTAAATTGTCATTTGCTCAAGCCCTCGCGGCACTGCCTGATAAACAGATAACCAAATCAGCCCCAGCATTACCAATCCTTCGATTTTCTGTCTACGCAATAGTCGTATTTTCAGTGCTGTTTTGCCATAGCACTTCGCCATTAAGAATTGATCATAAATGGCGAACAGAAAGTAGAGAATAATCAAAGTGAATAATATGGCGTTAATCAACATAGCTATTTCTATCCGTTCTAACAGAAATTTATTATTTATAAACAGAAAGTGGGCAAAGCCCACTTCCGCCGAATAGTGATAAGGTGGACAACTGCCCACCTTTATCGATTAGCCTAAAATTCCAGTGGCTGCGCCAATAATACCGATAATGAAAATACCGATAATGATCCAAAGTGCGTTTACACGGTTACGCAATAACCACATACAGGCAAAGGTAAACAGCAACGGTAATAATCCTGGCATTAAGCTGTCGAGGATTGACTGAACAGTGGTAATTTCAATAGTTCCATCTTGTTTTTCAATAGTAGAAACTACGAGTGGCACATTAATAGTTGTCCATTTCTGCACCAACGCTCCCATAATAAACAGACCAAGAATAGAAGCTCCTTCGGTTAATTTTTGCAATAAACCGCCACTCATATCTTTAACCACATCCAAACCTTTTTTATAGCCATACGTTACACCATAGTAACGAGTTGCCAAACGAACTAGGTTAAATAATACGAAAAAGAGTAATGGCCCTAAAATACTACCGCTTAATGCTAAACCAGCACCTAATGCCGCAAATACCGGACGTGCAGTTCCCCAATAAATCGGATCACCCACACCAGCCAATGGCCCCATTAAACCAACCTTAATCCCGTTGATTGCTGAATCTTCAATCGGCTTACCATTAGCACGTTCTTCTTCCATCGCAATAGTAACACCCAATACCGGTGCGGCTACGAACGGTTGTGTATTAAAGAATTCCAAATGGCGTTTGATTGCGTCTTTGCGCTCTTGTGAATTTGGATCCGGATATAAACGTTTAATTACCGGCACCATTGAAAAGGCAAAACCTAACGCTTGCATACGTTCAAAGTTCCAAGATCCTTGGAAAAGGTTTGAACGAAGTACGACTTTATTTAAATCGCTTTGGGTTACTTTTTTAGTTTCAGTTGTCATCTCTGCTTTCCCCATTAATCTAATCTGTTGTCAAGATCGTCATTACCGCTTGATACTACTTGCACCACTTGCTTACTTTGATTGTATTTAGGGTGAAGTTGGATATAAAGAATTGCCATAATTGTACCAAGTACCCCTAATGCCACTAAATTGAAATCAGTAAATGCTGCCACAACGAAACCAGCATAGAAGAATGGCATTAAATGACCTGCACGCATCATATTGATAACCATTGCATAACCGACAACGGCAATAATACCGCCGGCGATTTTCAATCCAGTTGTAACCACTGGAGGAATCGCATTCAATAAAGATTGAACAGTATCTGTACCTGCTGTCAATGCTACGATCAATGCAGGGATAGCAATACGCATCGCTTGAAGAAGTAATGCACTACAGTGAACCCAGTCTAAACGATTTAAGTTACCATCTTTCACAGATTTATCCGCAAGATGTTGGAAACCTACTGTAATCGCACGCACCACATAGGTTAATACCTGACCGGCAGCTGCAAGCGGAATCGCAATCGCAATCCCAGTGGTAATTTCTTGTCCACCAACAATAACTAAAATGGTAGATACAACGGAGGCTAAAGCGGCATCCGGTGCAAGTGCTGCACCGATATTCATCCAACCTAATGCCAATAATTCCAATGAACCACCAACGATAATCCCTGTTTTAATGTCACCTAAAACTAGACCGATTAAGGTACAAGCGATTAACGGACGGTGAGTCTGAAACTCATCCAAGATCGATCCCATTCCTGAAATACAGGAGATGATGAAGATCAAAATAATTTGAATACTAGAAAGTTCCATAATATTTTCCTTCAGTTAAGTATTAAATAAGGTTGCTTTTTTTCAATAAATCGATCATATCTTCTTTACGATCATTCGATACTTTACGCACATCAAGTTCAACATTTAAATCAGCCAACTTTTTAAATGCGGCAATATCTTTCTCATCGACCGAAACGGCACTGGTAATCTGTTTTTTACCTTCACGATAAGCCATACCACCAATGTTGACCGATTTAATATCCAACCCTGACTCAACTAAAAAGAGAGCATCGGTCGGATTAGTAAACAACAACATTACACGATCATCGTTATATTCAGGATTATTGTAAACACGCACCATTTTCGCTACATTGACAACGTGCGCACTAACTCCCGGAGGTGCAGCCTGTTTCAACATTGTTTTACGAACATCGTCTTTATCAACTTCATCATTCACCACGATAATACGATTAACTTTGCTCTCTTTTGTCCAACGAGTCGCTACTTGACCGTGAATTAAGCGGTCATCAATACGTGCAAGACCGATTGCCATATGTTTACCGGCTGTTGCAACTTGTGGTTGAGCTGGTTCAACAGGCTGAGATTGCGCCGGAGTAGCAACTACTGGAGCTGGCTCAGGTTTGGTTTCTTGTTGTGGTTTTTGTTCCAATTTCAATGCACGGACACCGCCACGACCAGTTTCCAAAGCAATTTCTGCCAATTCTTCCAAAGAAGGATCATCATCACGAGCCATAAAGGTTTCCACCAACATCGGCACGTTAACCCCTGTTACCACTTCCATATTGTCTTTGCCGTCCGCAACACGGTTAGCTGCATTAAACGGGCTGCCACCCCAAGTATCAACGAGGAATAACACTCCATCACAACCAGAAAGTTCATTCGCCAATTTATCCTGATATTTACCAATGATCGTTTCTTGGTTCTCACCCGGAACAAATTCAATAAAAGCGACATTTTCTTGCTCTCCGATCAACATCTCTGTTGTACGAAGTAATTGCTCGGCTGCGACACCATGCGTTGCTATGATAATAGCAATACTCATAGGAGCTCCTTATTTAATTTAATGAATAGATAAAATTTCAAATAGAGTAAAAACGCCGGCAATTTTAAAGAAATTTTGCTAAAAGAGATATAACACAGATCACAAAATTGAGAAAAAGATTAGAAATTATTGCCTTATTTTATAGACTTTTGCTCAATATCATTTTTTTACCCGAAGATGTAAAAAGGATGTTTCTCATTTGTGAATTAAATTTATTTAAAACGGTAAAATAAATATCAAAAAGAGTTTTTTTAAAGCCATAAAAAAAATCTCCTGCCCTTCCGGAACAGGAGATTTTCTACTAAAAGCCGATTATAGTGAAATCACTGCAAAAATAGTCAATACAGAATAAAGTACTGCTAATCCGTAGAAAATCACTCCACCTGCAGGAATATGCACTTTAAAATCGTGCAACCCTAAATGGATACGGTGAATACCGCACCAAGTTGGGAAAATTAACAATACGAGAATTGCCAATTTACCAAGCCAGGTATGAGCAAATGCAATGATATTGTCCGGTGACACTAATCCAAATGGGAGTAGAAAACCTAAAATGAGGACTAATACAGGGAAAAATACCGCACTGATTGCGCCACCTGCACCGAACAGTAACCAAACGACAGGTTCGTTTGAACGTTTTGGAGTTTCTTTGTTCATTTTCTGTTTCCTATACTAAAATTAAAGCAATAATACTTACTACTAAGGTAATTGCCCAGAAAACCTTGGTAACCATTTTCACATTAATACGTTCATTCTTCACAATGATATTCATCATTTGTGGTGCCATATTAAAGAATGTGAATGTGTTAAGTAACACTGCACCAAGAGTAATAATATTCAGAATAACTACCACCGGATTTTGTAAGAAGTTTACAAAATTACTATCAAAAGTACCGTTACCTAAACAAGTCAAACCGTAGAATAATTCTAAACAGAACCAAATGGTTGGTACTGATGTACTTTCACGCAAGACATAGAATTTGTAAAAGTCTAACTTTTTCCACCAAGTCGCTTTGACTTCACGCACATACTTTTTGCGTTTACTTGTTGCTACTGTTGTCATTCTACTTTCTCCTTATTTTTGCATTTTTAACATTGCAAAAACGTAGTCTTTCGCACTTTCAATTTTACCTTGGTTAACCGCCGAAGCAGGACCAACGTGTTTTGGACACACTTCTGAGCAATAACCAACGAAAGTACAACTCCAAACCCCATTTTTACCATTAAGGATCTTCATACGTTCTTCTTTACCGTGGTCACGGTTATCTAAATTATAACGATGAGCCAATGTAATCGCACCTGGACCAACGAATTCAGGGTTCAAGCCAAATTGCGGACACGCTGCATAGCATAAACCACAGTTAATACACATTGAGAATGTACGATATTTTTCCAATTCTGCCGGAGTTTGTTTTGTTCTTGACTTCGCCAATTCTGAAGAAGGTTGTGGAACATTCTTCAACTCCGGAGCTTTGTTGCCAATAATATATGGCTTAATTGATTCGAGGCTTTCGATGAAATGGCTCAAATCAACAACAAGATCGCGTTCAATTGGGAAATTCGCTAATGGTTCAATACGCATATGACCACTAAAATCGCGCAAGAAAGTCTTACACGCCAAGCTAGGACGACCATTTACCATCATTCCACAAGAGCCACAGATCGCCATACGGCAAGACCAACGATAAGAAAGATCCGGATCAAGTTTATCTTTAATATAACCCAACGCATCAAGTAATGAGGTTTGGCTATCATATGGAACCTGATAAGATTTTAAATGCGGTTCGTTATCTACTTCCGGATTATAACGTAGAATTTCAACCGTCATTGTTTGTAATGCGTTCGCCATTATTTTGCCCCTTCTTTTGCTGCTTTTTCTGCGGCTTCTGCTTCCGCACCGTAAACACGTTTTGCTGGTTGCGATTTAGTAATCTTCACATCGCTGTATTCAATAGTCGGCACTCCACCCTCTTTATAGAATGCAAGCGTATGTTTCAAGTAATTCACATCATCACGTTCTGTATAGTCTAAACGTTGGTGAGCACCACGAGATTCTTTACGATCAAGTGCTGAACAAGCGATAGATTGTGCTACATCAAGGATATAACCTAATTCAATAGTATAAAGCACATCAGTGTTATATACGCTTGAACGGTCAGCAACACGGATACGTTTATAACGTTCTTTCAACTCTTGGATTTTATCTACAGTTTTTTGCATACTGTCTTGCGTACGATAAATACCGCAACCCTCTTCCATAGAGTTGCCCATTTCATCACGAATTGCAGACCAAGATTCTGTACCTTCCTGATCTAACAAGGCATCAAGACGTTTAATCACATCCTGTGCTTGCGCATCAATTACAGATTGATTTGCTGGTTTTGCTTCAACCGCACGTTGAGCAGCTTGTTCGCCAGCAACACGTCCTAATACAAGCAATTCAGCAAGTGAGTTAGAACCTAAACGGTTAGCACCGTGCAAACCAGAAGAAGCACATTCACCCACAGCAAATAAACCTTTAATACGAGTTTCACATTGAGGATCAACTTCAATACCACCCATTGTATAGTGAACAACTGGACGTACAGGAATAGGCGCTTTAACCGGATCAACACCTTCATATGCTTGTGCTAACTCACAAATAAACGGTAGACGTTCGTGTAAGTATTTTTCACCAAGATGTCTTAAATCAAGGTGAACCACATCAACGCCTTTTGCGGTCTTCAAAGTGTTACCTTTTTGCAACTCTTGCCAGAATGCTTGTGAAACTTTATCACGAGGACCAAGTTCCATATATTTATTTTGAGGTTTTCCGATTGGGGTTTCAGGACCTAGACCATAATCCTGCAAATAACGATAGCCATCTTTATTGACCAAGATACCACCTTCACCACGGCAACCTTCAGTCATCAAAATACCGGTATTAGGTAATCCAGTAGGATGATATTGAACAAATTCCATATCACGTAACGGCACACCGTGACGATAAGCCATAGAAAGACCATCACCTGTTACAATACCGCCATTAGTATTAAAGCGGAATGCACGGCAACCACCACCAGTTGCGATAATGACTGCATTGGCATTGATTTGAACCATTGTGCCTTCCATCATATTCATTGCAACAACACCGCGTGCGTGACCATCATCAACAAGAATATCAAGCACAAAATGCTCATCGAAACGCTGAATTTGAGGGAATTGAATAGAAGTTTGGAATAAAGTGTGAAGTAAGTGGAAACCGGTTTTATCAGCTGCGAACCAAGTTCTTTCGATTTTCATACCACCGAAACGACGTACGTTCACATCACCATCCGGACGACGACTCCAAGGGCATCCCCAACGTTCCAACTGTGTCATTTCAATTGGAGAATGCTCTACGAAATATTCCACTACATCCTGCTCACAAAGCCAGTCACCACCAGCAACAGTGTCATGAAAATGTTTATCATATGAGTCTTCATCTTTAATAACTGCCGCAGCACCACCTTCAGCAGCAACAGTATGACTACGCATTGGATAAACTTTTGAAATTAGAGCAATTTTAAGGTTAGGGTTTGCTTCTGCAGCTGCGATTGCTGAACGCAAGCCACCACCACCGGCACCAACAATTGCAATATCGACATTAACAGTCTGCACGATATCCTCCAAGGTTACGTTATTTAGAATAGAAGTAAAAAGTGCCATTATTGTGCCATTATTTGCCCGGTAGGTAATTATTTTTTTACAGATTTTTAATAAAAAAAGTCAGTTTCGTGATCTACCTCAAAAAAGTTATGTGGCTGAACAACAATTATGGGGTATACAAAGAAACTGTTGTTAGAACAAGATTTAAACAAAATGAAAAATAGGAAGGATTTTATTTTCTGAAAATTTATTCGACCAACAAAACACAAAAAATTAATATTTTTGCAATAATCAATCTTTTATAGCACGAGAAATTAACAAAATAGAAAAAGGCGACAATTTTGATCTGATCTGCCGCCTGACTCTTTTTTGTCTATCTCTCTATCTACATCCAAGCATTATTACGAATAATACCGACTGCAATTCCTTCGATTTCTACATTTTCTTGGCTAAGATCGACTACAATTGGAGAAAGTTCGCTATTTTCCGGATGCAAATAAAGCATATTTCCTTTACGCTCAAAACGTTTTACTGTTACATTATCACCGATACGCGCAACCACCACTTGCCCATTTCTCACATCTTTTGTACTGTGCACAGCTAATAGATCACCGTCTAAAATACCAATATCTTTCATCGACATTCCCTGTACTTTCAGCAAAAAATCCGCTTTCGGTTTAAACATATTCACATCTACTTGATACATCGCTTCGATATGTTCTTCCGCCAAAATTGGTTCTCCGGCAGCAACCCGTCCAACCAACGGCAACCCCTCCTGTTCATCGTTTGCCGCTTCCACTTCACCAATTAACCTTATTCCGCGTGAAGTGCCAGATACTATTTCAATAACACCTTTTCTGGCTAAAGCTTTTAAATGCTCTTCCGCTGCATTGGCAGAACGGAAACCAAGCTGCTTGGCTATTTCCGCACGAGTCGGTGGCATTCCTGTTTGTTCTAAATGCTGTTTTACAAAATCAAAAACCTGTTGTTGACGTGCTGTCAGTGCTTTATTACTTTTTATCGCCATAATCCCATTCTCTGTGCTTTTATACAGTATTACCTGTCATTATATACAGCCTCTCTCTGATTGCAAAGTAATTTATCAAGCACCGTTCTTTTATGAATTGCTTGATCTGACGCTCACTTTTAATAATAAATTTATGCTACACTTACTCCGTTTTTTATTAAAAATCAAAATAAAGGAATTCAAATGGCTTTTTTTCTTAATTTTTATCGAAAATTATTAAGCTTGCCGCTATCTATTTTGGTCAAGAGTAATTCAATTCCCAATAATCCAATCGAAGAATTACATCTCAATATTAATGAACCCCTAATTTATGTTCTTCCCTACACTTCTCAAACCGACTTACTTATTTTTCAGAAAAACTGTCTTTCTTTAGGTTTGCCTGATCCATTAGAGATGAATGAAATTAATGGAAAACAATTGCCTCGCTATGTTTTTCTCGATGAGGGACGTCGTTTCTTTAAATCAAAAACAGTAAAAAAAGAAACAGAACAAATTTTTTCTCAATATCTAGAACAGCACCGCAATTTAGCAGATCTTGACGTGCAATTAATTCCAGTTTCTGTGCTATGGGGACGCTCACCCGGCTATGAAGATAAATCCGGTTTACCGAAACTGCGTTTGCTTAACGGTATCGAAAAGTTTGCAACAATTTTATGGTTTGGTCGTGATAATTTTGTTCGTTTTTCACAAGCGGTCTCTTTACGTTATATGGTGAATAATTTCGGTTCCGATCAAAAAATGGCACAAAAATTAGCGCGGGTTGCTCGTATCCATTTCTCAAAACAGCGTATTTCCGCTACCGGTCCACGTTTACTAAATCGTTCCGCTATGTTTGCTAAATTACTAAGCAATGAAAAGATTATAAAGGCAATTGCAGACGAAGCAGAAAATAAGAAAATTTCACCCGAGAAAGCTCGTCAGGAAGCTGAAAAAATTCTACAGGAAATCGCTGCCAACTTTAATTACAGCAGTTTACGTGTGGCTGATCGTTTCTTGCGTTGGTTATGGAATCGCCTTTATCAAGGAATTAATGTCGAACACGCAGATCGTGTACGAAAACTGGCTTTAGAAGGACACGAAATTGTTTATGTCCCTTGCCATCGTAGCCATATCGACTATTTATTACTCTCCTATGTACTCTATCATCAAGGTTTAGTACCACCACATATTGCTGCCGGCATTAATTTAAATTTCTGGCCTGTAGGCTCAATATTCCGTAGCTGGGGTGCATTTTTTATTCGTCGAACATTCAAAGGCAATCGTCTTTATTCCACTATTTTTAGAGAATATTTGGCAGAATTGTTCCATCGTGGTTATTCCGTTGAGTTTTTTATTGAAGGTGGGCGTTCTCGTACTGGACGTTTATTAGCCCCCAAAACTGGGATGATGTCAATGACATTACAAGCATTGCAAAGTGGACAACAAACACGACCAATCTCAATCGTACCGGTTTATATCGGTTATGAACACGTACTCGAAGTTGACACTTACGCAAAAGAGCTTCGTGGTGCTGAGAAAGAAAAAGAAAATGCCGGATTAGTGTTACGCGTTATCAAGAAATTACGCAATCTCGGTAAAGGTTATGTGAATTTTGCCGAGCCGATTACGCTCAACAATTATTTAAATCAGCACTATCCGGATTGGCGTAATCATAGTGCAGATGATAAAAATCGCCCAGAATGGTTTAATGAAGCAGTTTCCCGTGTTTCCAATCAAGTGATGGTGAATATTAATCGTGCTGCTGCTGTAAATGCGATGAATTTAACGGTTTCAATCTTACTTTCTTCACGTCAACGTGCGTTATCCAAAGAGTTATTAATTGAACAGATTGATTCCTGCTTACAATTATTGCGCAATACCTGTTACGATGATGATATTATTTTGCCTAACGAAAACGGTGAAAGCATATTACAACACGTTTTAAATTTAGATCGTGTCGGCATTTTAATCGAAAAAGATAATTTCGGTGAAATAGTTAGACTAGAACGCAACTCCGCAGTTTTGATGACATATTACCGTAATAATATTCAACATTTATTTGTGTTGCCTTCATTTATTGCCAGCTTAGTATTACATCACGAAGCGATAGAGTTAAATCTTGTCTTAGAGGCAGTAAAAAAATTCTATCCATTCTTGGCAAATGAACTTTTCTTAAATATTCCTGAAGAGAAATTGCAGAAATATTTATTATCGATTATTGATGAATTATGCCAACAAGAAATCTTAAAACGCCACGAAAATATTTTGACTATTAATAAAAAACGTGGGCGTTCACTACAGCTTCTAGCTGCTGGTGTGCGTGAAATTTTACAACGTTACTTTATTACATTAAGCCTGCTTAAAGCTGAGCCAAATAAAGCTAGAACAGAATTGGAAAAAGAGAGTCAATCCATTGCTCAACGTTTATCTGTACTACACGGTATCAATGCTCCCGAATTCTTTGATAAAGCAGTATTTTCTGCTTTTATTAATGGATTAAAACAGAACGGATATTTTGATACAGAGGGTAATGTTAATAATGAGAAATTGGATCAGTTACTTTCTATTTTACACAAAATAATTTCACTAGAAATTGATATTACTATTCAAGGTGCTATCGAGAAATAGTCGTTTTTATAAATTAGATCAGCCTGCTATATAAAAGTAGGCTGATTTTTTATATTCTTATTCTGCATTTATTTCTCTAACTTAATTTTTCACCAAACTATTAACATTTAGACTCTATCACTTTTCAATTCAACAAAATAACAGGCATAAAAAAACCGCCGTTTGGCGGTTTTTAATTATTGAGGAATATATATAGAACCTAATTATTTAGAGATATGAACTACTAAATCAAGAACTTTGTTAGAGTAACCTGTTTCGTTGTCATACCAAGAAACAACTTTAACATAAGTATCTGTTAATTGGATACCTGCTTTCGCATCAAAAATAGAGGTTAATGCACAACCGTTGAAGTCTGTTGAAACAACATCATCTTCTGTATAACCTAAAACGCCTTTTAATTCTTCTTCAGAAGCACGTTTCATTTCTGCACAGATTTCTGCATAAGTTGCAGGTTTTTCTAAGTTTACTGTTAAGTCAACAACAGATACGTTTGGAGTAGGAACACGGAATGCCATACCGGTTAATTTACCGTTTAATGCAGGAATTACTTTACCTACAGCTTTTGCCGCACCGGTTGAAGATGGGATGATGTTTTGAGCTGCACCACGACCACCACGCCAATCTTTCGCAGATGGGCCATCAACAGTTTTTTGAGTTGCTGTAGTTGCGTGAACGGTAGTCATTAAACCGTCTTTGATACCCCATTTGTCATTTAATACTTTAGCAATTGGCGCCAAGCAGTTTGTTGTACAAGATGCATTTGAAACGATATCTTGACCTGCATAGCTATCGAAGTTAACACCATTTACAAACATTGGAGTGCTGTCTTTTGAAGGACCAGTCATAACAACTTTCTTCGCACCAGTGGTGATATGTTTACGTGCTGTTTCGTCTGTTAAAAATAAGCCTGTTGCTTCAACAACAACATCAACACCGATTTCGTTCCATTTTAAGTTAGCAGGATCACGTTCTGCAGTAACGCGAATAGTTTTACCGTTTACTACTAAATGACCGTCTTTAACTTCAACTGTACCGTCAAAACGACCGTGAGTTGAATCATATTTCAACATATAAGCCATATAATCAACATCGATTAAGTCATTGATACCAACAACTTCAACATCGTCACGATGTTGTGCAGCACGGAAAACGATACGACCGATACGACCAAAACCATTAATACCAATTTTAATTGCCATAGTATTTTTACCTATATTTAATGTTAAACAAAATTGAATTTAAACACGGACTATTAACATCACCAATATCCCGTGTTCAAGCTGGGCAAATTATAACACAAACTTGTTTTTAACGAAAATCCGCTAGCCCTCGGATGAAAGATAACACATCACTTTTTTGTGATCTACATCAAATTTTATTCATTAAAGTCTTCCGGTAAATGTTGCTGCATTGATGACCAAATAAGACCACTTTCAATACCATATTGTCTAATACAAGGACGAACCTGCTCCAATTCACCGCTTTGGCAAATTTTATGCAACTGATGGTAAAATTTTAATGCTAACGCTCGCCCTGTTGGATTGGAAAAATAGAAACGTCCGACTCGCTCATATAAACTCTTTAAACTGTTTAAAATCAGCCCATATACTGGATTTTTTGATGCAAATGCTAATTTTCTAAATAATTCATAATCAAACGTTGTATAGTCTTCAGCATTATCTTTTAATACTGCTAACGGTTTAAACACTTCCAAAGATTCTTCTTTAGCAATTCGGAATGCCTTACAGATATAAATAGCGGAGATATTAGTCCTTGCCGACAAAATATTAGCAATAATTGTCGGCACACGTGTACCGTCCAGCTTAATCAAAGCTTCTAGAATATTCAATCCTGAAGTTTCCCAAATATTATTTACTCTCGTTGGTTTACCATGTTGGATACTTAACCAACCATCTCTCGCTAAACGTTGTAAAACCTCACGCAACGTTGTTCTGGTTACTCCAATTTTATCTGCCAGTTCTCTTTCTGCCGGTAAGTCAGTTCCCGGTGGAAAATGGTTATTCCAAATACTACGAATGATATACTCTTCCGCCAAACCAGCAGGACTTTGTGCTTTGATGATATCGTTCTGTGTTACCATTAATTATTCCTTCGTCTGTTTTCATATCTTTTAAATCAGTCTATTTTCCAACGCTTTTATAACAGCTCTATACTTAAAAGAGATGAAATAGTGAAAATTTTTGATCCTTCACAAATAAAATGAATATCGGATGAAATGAACTTGCAAGATTGTATTACAATCTTGCTCGTTGTACATTGAAAAAATTCAATATTCTTTGATCAAAAAAACTTACAGTCTATGGAGATGACGTTATGGCGTATTTGCAAGCTGGTATGCAAAACTTTTTAGGGAAAAGCCCAAATTGGTATAAATTACTTATTATCGGTTTTTTATTGATAAATCCGATTGTTTTTTACATTGATCCTTTTACCGCAGGTTGGATCTTAGTTGCTGAGTTTATCTTTACGCTCGCAATGGCATTAAAATGTTATCCCTTACAACCAGGTGGTTTACTAGCATTAGAGGCCGTAATTATAGGAATGACTACACCGGAACATATTAAGCACGAAATTATGGCTAACTTTGAAGTTATTATGTTATTGATGTTTATGGTTGCCGGTATTTATTTTATGAAACAATTGTTACTGTTTCTATTTACTAAACTTCTTCTTGCTATTCGCTCCAAACTTGTTCTTTCCTTAGCTTTCTGTATGAGTTCCGCATTTTTATCCGCTTTTCTTGATGCACTTACCGTTGTCGCCGTAGTTATCAGCGTCTGTATGGGGTTCTATGGGGTTTATCACAAAGTCGCCTCCGGTAATAAGTTTGATGATTCCACCGATATTACCAATGACGATAAAATCACCAACGCAAAAAATACATTGGAAGAGTTTCGTGCATTTTTACGTAGTTTAATGATGCACGCTAGTGTCGGTACGGCTTTAGGTGGTGTAATGACAATGGTAGGCGAACCACAGAATTTAATTATCGCTGAACAAGCTGGCTGGAATTTTAGTGAATTCTTCTTCCGTATGGCTCCAGTTACCCTTCCAGTTCTTCTTTGCGGTTTATTAACCTGCCTTGCATTAGAGAAATTTAAATTATTCGGCTATGGCGCACATTTGCCACGTCGTGTCTGGTTAGTGTTAGCAATTTTAGATCGTAGTCAAAGCGAAAAAATGACCAATAATGATCGTCTGAAATTAATCGTTCAAGCAATTATTGCTGTTTGGCTAATTATCGGTTTAGCATTTCACCTTGCAGCCGTTGGATTAATTGGTTTAACCATTATTATTTTAGCGACCTCTCTTTGCGGAGTTACCGATGAACATACTATTGGGCGCGCGTTCCAAGAGTCATTACCGTTTACTGCTTTGTTAGTGGTATTTTTCACAGTTGTTGCCGTCATTATCGATCAACATCTTTTCGGTGGCATCATCCAATTCGTATTAAGTGCTAGTGAAAGCTCACAACTTATGTTGTTCTATATCTTCAATGGTCTGCTTTCGTCTATTTCAGATAATGTATTCGTCGGCACTGTCTATATTAATGAAGCAAAAGCAGCTTTAGAAGCCGGCAAAATTTCATTAACACAATTTGAGTCTATTGCTGTTGCAATCAATACCGGAACTAACTTACCTTCAGTGGCAACACCAAACGGTCAAGCTGCATTCTTATTCTTATTAACTTCATCATTTGCCCCATTAATTCGTTTATCTTATGGTAGAATGGTGATTATGGCGTTACCTTATACCATTGTGTTATCTATCGTTGGTCTTATTGGTGTAGAATTTTTCTTACCGGAACTTGCTTCATTATTTACACAATGGGGTTTAATCCCAGTATCGCATATTCCACCGGTTCACTAGAAGGATAAATAATGTTCGTACTCTTTAAATCTTGGTCTTTAACTCGCACAGCTTGGTTTATTATGGCGTTATCAGGTGTCGCACTAGAGGGGGCGGCACTCTATTTTCAGTACGGTCTGGGGTTACATCCTTGTGTAATGTGTATTTATGAACGCGTTGCATTATTTGCAATTATTATAGGTGCATTAATTGGTGCCATTTATCCGTCTGTATTGGTTTGTCGACTTCTCGGTATTGCTGTCGGTTTATGGGGAGCGGTTAAAGGATTGATGATCGCTATCGAACACGTCGATTATCAATTCAATCCCGCACCTTGGAAACAGTGCGAATTCAAACCTGATTTCCCACATACATTGCCGTTAGATCAGTGGTTTCCACATATTTTTCAGGCAAGTGGCTCCTGTAGTGATATCACTTGGAAATTCCTTGGCTATACAATGCCACAATGGTTAATTGCTATATTTGTTATCTATATTGTTATTTGGCTAATCGTGGCATTATCTCAATTCAAACGCCACCCTTTTTCTCGTCAACGTCAATTATTCAGATAAGAGTGAATAAAAAAGGATAATTATTTGATATTTATCCTTTTTTCTTATTTTTCAGATAAAGGTTAAAAATATGGTTGATATTCGTCATTCACTACAAAAATATATTGATTGGGTTATTCGGCTTGGGCGTTTACGTTTTTCAATTTTAGGGATTACTATCCTAGCGGTATTTGCACTTTGTACGCAAATTCTCTTAAGCATCTTCATCATTGGCACTATAGATTGGATGGATATCATTCGTTCTATTACATTCGGCCTAATTTCAGCACCTTTTGTGATCTATTTTTTTAATGTGATTGTGGAAAAACTAGAGCTGTCACGCCAACATTTGCACGAATCAAATTTAGAATTATCTAATACTTTAACTTTGTTGGAACAAGAAATTAGTGCTAAAAATAAAGCCCAAATTGCACTACAACAAAAAGCAGATTTCTTACGTTCTTTTATTGATGCCTCTCCTGATTTAGTTTTTTCTCGTGCGGAAAATGGGCAATTATTAGAATGTAACCGTGCAATGGAGTTATTGACAGGAAAAAGTGAGGCAGAATTAAAAACCTTAGAGATCGAACAAACATTTTCTATTGATATTGCAAAATATGTACGAGCAACTGATCGAGCTGTCTTGGATAATAATTATGGAATGACTTACGAGCAATGGTTTAAATATCCTAATGGCAAACTGGCCTGTTTTGAAATCCGCAAAGTACCTTATTATGATCGCATTAATAAACAGCACTGTTTATTGGGTTTTGGGCGAGATATTACAGAACATAAACGTTATCAGGAAACCATTGAAAAAGCGAGCCGTGATAAGTCCACACTAATGGCAACCATTAGTCACGAATTACGCACCCCTCTTAACGGTATAATAGGTTTGAGTAGAATTCTGTTAGATAGCCAATTAAATGAGGAGCAGCGTAATTATCTACATACTATTAATGTGAGTGCTGTTTCACTCGGGCATATTTTTAGCGATATCATTGATTTAGAAAAATTAGATACTCGTCGAATTCAACTTTATAAGAAAGAAACCAACGTAATGCATTTATTGAGCGATATTAATAATTTTGCAACTTTTATGACCAATCAAAAAAATCTCAGTTTTAAGCTTGAATATGATCAAAATTTGCCAAATTTATTGTTGTTAGATTATGCTCGTATTTCACAAATTCTATGGAATTTAATTAATAATGCTGTGAAATTTACGCCTTCCGGCGGTCTGACATTACGATTTTCACGTTTGGATCAAAATACTTATAGCTTTGCGCTAACCGATACCGGCATCGGTATTCCCCAATCCGAATTGAAAAAGATCTTTGCAATGTATTATCAAGTTCGTACCGCTAATCAAAAAGCACTTGGCAGCGGTATCGGTCTATCGATTTCCAAACGTATTGCTAAATTAATGAACGGTGATCTCACTGTTGTTAGCGAACTGGGCAAAGGTTCAACCTTCACATTCACATTTAAAGCAGAACACGCACATAAATTGCCGAAAATCTCCTCTACTCCAGAACTACAAAATCTATCTGTATTGCTGGTTGAAGATATTGAAATCAACATCATTGTTGCTAAATCTGTTTTAGAAAAACTGGGTTATCAAGTAGACATTGCAATGAACGGTAAAGAGGCAATTCATAAAATTGAAAATAATCAATATGATCTAGTTTTCCTTGATATTCATCTACCTGATATGACAGGATTTGAAATTGCAGATTATCTACATCAGCAATATGAAGATGAAAAATTCGATTATTTACCGCCTCTGGTCGCATTAACAGCAAATGTCGTTTCCAATAAACAAGATTATCTGAAACACGGAATGGATGATGTGTTACAAAAACCGTTGTCACTCGATGCTTTAAATAAATGTTTATTGCAACTATTTAATCTACAACCAGAAAATTCCAGCGACAAAGAAAAACAGGAAAACTCTCACGAAATGGAAACTATACCTTCTGTACAGGATAAACAGTGGCCTCAACTTGATTTGTCCATTCTTGATGAGCTTTATGAAATTCTTGGCAAACAAGCAATTCAAAATAATTTAAAGCTTTTTGTCGCAACAATGCCAGAATATCTACAGCAACTTATGCAAGAGTATCAACACTATTTGAGTGATCCGCAGAAGAAATTACAGCTTACTGAAACTGCACACAAAATGAAAGGAGCTGCCGCTTCAGTCGGATTAAAACAGCTACAACAAGTTTGTAAAGCAATTCAAGACGGAGATAGTAGTGATTGGCAAATATGTCTTGCTAATCGTATTGAACAATTAAAGTCTTGGCAACAACACGTAGCAAGTTTACAACGCTGGCTGGATAGCAAATAATGGTACAAAACTTAATTTTTTTGCACGGGTTTCTTGGCAGCAGTAAAGATTGGAAAAATGTTATTAAGCATCTACCCTATTATCATTGTTACTGTTTAGATTTACCTTCACACGGTCAAAATAGGCAAAATATGGCAGATTTTGACCAATGCTCCGAATGGTTATCCAATAAAATTCATCACTTAATCGGAAATCAACCTTATCATTTAATCGGCTACTCGTTAGGTGGTCGTTTAGCTGCCTACTTTGCTACACAAACACAATTTGCACATCATCATTTGCAACAAGTCTTTCTGGAAGGAGCAAATTTAGGTTTAGATACCGAACAGGAAAAACAACAACGTTGGCAAAATGACATAAAGTGGGCAACACGATTTGCATCAGAAAATATTGAAACAGTGCTTAAAGATTGGTATCAACAAGCAGTTTTTTCGGATTTAACGGCTTTGCAACGCCAACAATTAATTGCAATTCGCAAACATAATAACGGTAGCGATTTGGCAAAAATGTTAAGTGCAACCTCATTAGCCAAACAACCTAATCTTTGGCAACAAATTCAAACTCAGCCACAAAAATTTCACTATATTTGTGGAGAAAATGATAAAAAATTTAAACTGTTGGCTGAAAAACATCAATTAAACCTAACATTAATTGCTAAAGTTGGGCATAATGCGCATATTCATCAACCGGCAGCATTTGCCGAGTGTTTAATCACCCTATTCAATCAATAAAAAAGGAAATTTTATGTTATATCCAAGTGAAGACTTTTTATACGCTCCTGTTGAATGGCAAAATTGTAGCGAAGGTTATAGCGATATTTTGTATCACAAATCAAAAGATGGTATTGCTAAAATTACAATTAATCGCCCTGAAGTACGTAATGCTTTCCGCCCACAAACCGTAAAAGAGATGATTAAAGCCTTTTCTGACGCTCGTTTTGATGAAAAAATAGGCGTTATTGTTTTAACCGGTCAAGGTGAGAAAGCCTTCTGCTCCGGCGGTGATCAAAAAGTACGTGGTGATTACGGTGGTTATAAAGATGATCAAGGCGTTCATCATTTAAACGTACTTGATTTCCAACGAGATATTCGCACTTGTCCAAAACCAGTGGTAGCAATGGTAGCCGGTTATGCTATTGGTGGTGGTCACGTTTTACATATGATGTGCGATTTAACTATCGCAGCGGATAATGCTATTTTTGGTCAAACCGGTCCACGCGTTGGTTCTTTTGATGGTGGCTGGGGTGCTTCTTATATGGCTCGCATTGTTGGTCAGAAAAAAGCTCGTGAAATCTGGTTCTTATGCCGTCAATATAATGCAAAAGAGGCTCTGGATATGGGGTTAGTCAACACCGTCGTCCCTTATGCTGATTTAGAAAAAGAGACTGTACGTTGGTGCCGTGAAATGTTGCAAAACAGCCCTATTGCATTACGTTGTTTGAAAGCGGCATTAAATGCAGATTGTGACGGTCAAGCCGGCTTGCAGGAATTGGCAGGCAATGCCACAATGCTGTTCTATATGACCGAAGAGGGACAAGAAGGCAGAAATGCCTTTAATGAAAAACGTCAACCAGACTTCAGCAAATTTAAACGTAATCCTTAATTTCCAGTGGTCAGCATTCGCTGACCATTTCTTTTCCATCTAGAGGCAATCAACTATGGCAATCCGAAATTACTTATCTTTCACACCACAATTAGGTAAAGATGTTTATGTCGATGAAGCGGCTACCGTTATTGGTAAAGTCTGGCTTGAAGATAACGTTTCCATTTGGCCAGGAGCAGTCTTGCGTGGTGATGTGAATGATATTCGTATCGGCGCACGCAGCAATATACAGGATCTCTGTGTACTGCATACTACTCGATCCACTACAGAACATCCTAAGGGTTCTCCTTTGAAAATCGGAGAAGATGTTACTGTCGGTCATAGTGTTTTACTTTACACGGTTGTACTATAGGAAATCGAGTTTTAGTCGGAATGGGTAGCATTATTTTAGATGATGCTGTCATTGAAGATGACGTTATCATTGGCGCCGGTAGTTTAGTCCCACCGCGAAAGCACCTAACTAGCGGTTATCTCTATCTTGGCTCTCCTGTCAAAATGATTCGTCCATTAACTGAAGAAGAAAGCAAATTCTTACGAATTTCCGCACAAAATTATATTGATACAGCGGCGGACTTTCTTAGTATGAAATAACAAAAAAGACCGAATATTCATTCACTATTCGGTCTTCCTCTAAATTTTTCAAATTCAATTAACGTTATTGTAATAACGAAATATCTGCAATTTTAAAGAACAGATCTCGCAAGTTTTTCAATAAGGCTAAACGATTTTGACGAAGTTTTTCATCTTCAGCATTTACCATTACATTATCAAAGAAACTATCAACGCTTTCTCGCAAATCAGCCAAACGGCTCAATACAGTTTGATAATCGCCTTTTTCAAATAATGGTTGCAACTCACGTTGCAATTCCAATACACGTTCCGCTAAATTGATCTCTTGAGGTTCACAGCACAATGAGAGATCAATATTTTCTGGCAACACGCTATCAACTTTGGAAAGGATATTTTGTACACGTTTATTTGCTACAGCTAGTGCCTGAGCTGCATCTAAAGTACGAAAATGATTAACAGCTTTAACTCGTGCATCAAAATCTGCTGGTTTAGTCGGACGACAAGCCAATACTGCCTGAATCACATCTACCGAAATACCTTCTTCTTGATACCAAGCACGGAAACGACCAAGTACAAAATCAACCACTTCTTCAACCACATTAGCATTGCTTAATTTATCATCATATAATGCGGTTGCTTTCTGTGCCAAATCAACCAAATCAAGTGGTAATTTTTTCTCAACAATAATTCTCAACACGCCCAACGCCGCACGTCGTAAAGCAAACGGGTCTTTATCCCCTTTCGGGTGCTGACCGATGCCGAAAATACCCACTAATGTATCAAATTTATCCGCCAACGCCACAGAACAAGCAACCAAAGAATGAGGCAATTCATCGCCCGCAAAACGTGGCATATATTGCTCATTCAACGCTACCGCGACTTCTTCATCTTCACCGTCGTGGCGGGCATAGTGCATTCCCATTACGCCTTGCGTATCAGTAAATTCAAACACCATATTGGTCATTAAATCGCATTTTGACAGCAAGCCCGCACGCTCTGCTTTCGCCACATCCGCTCCGATTTGTGCTGCAATTTTGCCACTGAGTTTTTCGATACGCTCCGTTTTATCAAATAGCGTGCCGAGTTGTTGCTGGAATAACACAGTTTTGAGGCGTGGAAGATTGTCTTCTAAGCGCTGTTTTAAATCGGTTTTAAAGAAAAATTCTGCGTCCGTTAAACGTGGACGCACCACTTTTTCATTTCCTTCGATAACTGAAGATTGATCTTGCGGATTGATATTGGAAACGAAAATAAAATTAGGTAATAACTTACCGTTTTGATCATAAATAGGGAAATATTTCTGATCACCTTTCATTGTATAAACTAAAGCTTCCGCTGGCACAGCTAAAAAACGCTCCTCAAATTTTGCAGTCATCACCACTGGGAACTCAACTAATGAGGTTACTTCGTCAAGCAAATCATCCTCAATATCTGCAACGCCACCGATTTTTGCTGCTGCTTTTTCAGCGTCTTGGCGGATAATTGTTTTACGTTGTTCAAAATCAGCGATCACGCTGCCTTTTTTCTCTAAAATTTCAGGATATTGTTCGGCATTTTCAATGGTAAATTCTTGTTCGCCTAAGAAACGGTGTCCACGAATCGTTCTGCCACTCGCCACACCAAGAATGTCGCCCTCGATTAGCTCATCACCAAACAGCAACGTTACCGTATGCACAGGGCGGACGAATTGCTCGCTTTTATCGCCCCAACGCATTGTTTTTGGAATTGGCAATTTCGCAAGGGCATTGCTGATAATGCCTAGCAGAAGATTTTTAGTCGGTTGCCCCTCAATCACAGCACGATGCACCAGCCATTCGCCTTTGTCCGTAGTCAAACGCTCCGCTTGATCCACACTAATGCCGCAGCCTCTCGCCCAACCCTCAGCTGCTTTGGTTGGCTTGCCCTCCGCATCAAACGCCGCTGTAACAGCAGGCCCACGTTTTTCCACTTCTTTGCTCGGTTGTGCTTCCGCCAACCCCAACACTTTCACCGCTAAACGGCGAGGGCTAGCAAACCATTCAACCGCATCAAACGCCAAACCCGCTTGAGTGAGCTCTTGCTCTACGTTGTCTTTAAATGCCACCGCTAATTTTTTCAGAGCCTTCGGTGGTAGCTCTTCAGTGCCGATCTCGGCGAGGAAGTTTTTTGTCATTTTGGTTTTCTCTTTTATTTTGTATCTTTTAGTATGGGTAGTATGGGCAAATCTCCCCCCTGCCCCCTCTTTAGTAAAGAGGGGGCAGGGGGAGATTTGTCGTTCCTAAAAACACTTAAAAATTTATGTTTTACCCACTCATCATCCCTACAACGCTAACTAGCTAGTTCCCCTCTTTAGTAAAGAGGGGCTAGGGGAAATTTGTACTTGTTCTAAAAATAAATAAATCTGCTCTACAACAGCCTCAATCTCATAATAAATCTCGTCATTGCTAAACCGCATCACTGTAAAACCTAGAGATCTTAGTTCATCATCTCTTTGTCGATCTTTTTCTTGATACTCTGGCTCATAATGATGAGAACCATCTAGTTCGATAATCAGTTTTGCCTTTGCACAATAAAAATCTACGATATAATTCAGCAATGGCTTTTGACGATTAAAGCGAAAGCCTAATAATTGATCTCGATTAATCCGTTGCCATAATTTACGTTCAGCATCAGTCTGATTTGAACGTAATTTCTGTGAAAGTTCCTTTAAATTCTTAGAGTAAGGCTGCATTCTAACTAAAATCTACTATTTCAAAAATATTCTATTAGCTAACAATATATTATTTAGCAAGCCGTTCTTTCGCTCGTGATACCGCCAAATGCAATCGCTGCTCTAATATTTCTTTACTCGGCAACACCGTCATATATTCAGCAATATGAATATCAGAATGGTTTAAATCTAATAATTTAACTTGCTCTTGCTTTTTAGAAGTACACAAAATAATACCTAACGGGGGATTTTCCCCTTCTTCTTGCTCATATTTCGCAAGCCACGCCAAATAAAGTTCCATTTGGCTTTTGTGTGAATGTTTAAATGCTTCGGTTTTTAATTCAATGGCGATTAAACGTTTTAATTTACGGTTGTAGAAGAGTAAATCAATATAAAAATCATCATTATCAATTTGAATTCTTTTCTGCCGAGCAATAAAAGTGAAACCCGCTCCTAATTCTAAAAGAAATTGTTCAACTTCTCTTAAAATTGCATCTTCAAGATCTTTTTCTAAATAACGATCATTAAGTTCTAAAAAATCCAAAATATAAGGATCTTTTAAGATCATTGATTGATTATATTCGCCCTTTTCTCGCAATAAAGTTAATTCTTGGCTAATAGTTTCATCAGGCTTTTTCGAGATTGCGGTGCGTTCAAATAGCAATGAGCCAATACGATTATCAAGCGTTCTCACCGACCATCTTTCTTGTGCTGCCATCGTGGTATAAAAATCTCGTTTTATTGGATCATCAACCGCAATGATCAATTTAAAATGCGACCAACTTAATTGTGCACACAGTGTGTGCACAATTTTGGGATCAGGAAAAGCGGCAGCAAACTGCATTAAATAACTAAGATGTCTTTTACCCCACCCCTTCCCAAATTGCTCTGTTAGGCTTTTAGACAAATTCTTAATCACTTCCTTGCCATATTCCGCCCGTTCATTGTTTAGAATATGCTGATTAATCCGCTGTCCAATATGCCAATAAAGCAAGGTAAGTTCCGCATTAACGGTAACCGCAACACGTTGTTTGCTTGTTTGAATAAGTTGGCTAATTTCACCAACTAATTGCTGTTCGCTTCTCACAAGTGGCTTTTTTGTCGTCATCTAAAACCTCTGCAAAACTTACCGCGCTTTTATTTATGGAGTAAACACTTCTGCCAGTTTCTTATAATCCAAAATTACTTCACCACTATTCAACAACAGTGCTGGAATTCCCACATAGCCATTTGCTTTGGCGTTATCAAACACCGCTGACTTATCACGCAACCGTAGAAATTGTTTAAAATTGGCTAATGAAGTTAAAACTTCTACGCGTTCATAATCCACATTTAATCGCTTCAACTCTGCCACAAAAGGAGCAGTATCAGGGCAATTTTCGGCGAAAAATAAAATCGGTTTATCCATTATAGTTGCCCTTTTTGTTCTGCTAATGCTAATGGATTCGGTGTTGGTTCAGCAACCTTCGTTAAACGATTACGATCTTGATGATGAAACGGCTCATCGTAATTAGGAATTACCATTACAGTATCTTGCTCATATGACCACGTACCGTCATTATTGATAGTTACAGTAATAGTATAACTTTCTGTACGGAAAGATTGTTCTAAAAATGGATTAGAAATAATACCATTCGTTAATGAACCACGTTGTGCGGTTAATGTAAATTTCTTGGCATCTACACTAGCATTACCAGTAGCAATTAAAGTTTGTCCGCGAGGAATACTTAAGGTTAACAATAAATTTCCTGTTGCCGGTTCCCATAGCCAATAACCAACTTGATCGTGAAATGTTTCCACTTCATTTGGTTGCACAATATGGATATGATAACGCAAACCATAAAAAAGCTGCGGTCCGTTAGTTTGTGGATCAATAGGTTGTAGCTCGATATGTTCAATATAAGGATCTTTTACCGCTCCTTCCGCTTTTGGATTAATATCTAATCCTCGTTTTCCTTCCCATATACCAGCCATTGCTGTTAATGGCCCAAGATTAGCAAGAGTATTCACATCCGCATCTGGTTCAGTGTAGATATCTTTAGGATATTGAAATTCTTTCATTGTTCCTGCCTTATTTTTTGTTACATCCTGGGAATCCCAATGCTTCGCGACTGGCATAATAAGCTTCCGCCACACCTTTAGTTAACGCTCTAATACGCAAAATATAACGTTGACGTTCGGTTACAGAAATGGCTTTGCGGGCATCTAACAAGTTAAAACTATGTGCCGCTTTTAAAATACGTTCATACGCCGGTAAGGGTAATGGTTTTTCCAATGCCAACAGTTCTTGAGCTTCTTTTTCATATTGTTCAAAAGCCTTGAAGAGGAAATCAATATCAGCATATTCAAAGTTATAAGTGGATTGTTCTACTTCATTTTGATGGAAAACATCACCGTAGGTGGTTTTACCGAGTGGGCCATCTGACCACACTAAATCATACACGCTATCCACGCCTTGAATATACATCGCTAAACGTTCTAATCCGTAGGTAATCTCACCAGTTACTGGACGACACTCCAAACCACCCACTTGTTGGAAATAGGTAAATTGTGTTACTTCCATACCATTTAACCAAACTTCCCAACCAAGCCCCCACGCACCAAGCGTTGGATTTTCCCAGTTATCTTCAACAAAACGAATATCATTTTGTGTTGGATCAAAACCAAGCATTTTAAGAGAACCAAGATAAAGCTCTTGAATGTTATCTGGAGAAGGTTTGATCACCACTTGAAATTGATAATAATGTTGCAAACGGTTTGGATTTTCGCCATAACGACCATCAGTTGGGCGGCGTGAAGGTTGCACATAAGCAAATGCCATTGGCTCAGGACCTAATGCACGCAGTGCCGTCATTGGATGAGAAGTCCCTGCACCTACCTCCATATCAAACGGCTGAACGATAGTGCAGCCTTGTTCCGCCCAATATGCTTGAAGTGCAAGAATCATCCCTTGAAACGTTTTAATGTTAAATTGTGTTGTCATAATAAAATCTTTGTGCAGTGAGTTTCTAAAAAATAACGTTATTCTACTTGATTTTTAGGTTAATGAGTAGAATTAAGCTCTACTCCCTTTTATATTTATTTTCTTTTCCATTTTGGTCTTTTCTGTGACTTTACTCAAAAAACACTCTTTTTCAATTAGATCAATCCACTTTTTTGAAGTAAAATTATCTTGATTATTTAAATAATGAAGTTTTATTTTAAAATGTCTATTTATTATTCAAGGAGCAATCTATGCGTCTTATTCCATTACATAATGAACAACAGGTAGCAAGATGGGCAGCGCGCCATATTGTTGACAGCATTAATCGTTTTTCTCCCACTAAAGAACATCCATTTGTTCTTGGCTTACCAACTGGCGGCACACCGCTCGCTACTTACAGAGAGTTAATTAGGCTTTATCAACAAGGTGAAGTAAGCTTCAAAAATGTCGTTACTTTCAATATGGATGAATATGTCGGTTTGCCAAAAGAACATCCTGAAAGTTATCACTCCTTTATGTTTAATAACTTCTTCAATCACGTTGACATTCCGCTTGAAAATATCAATATTTTAAACGGTAACACTGATGATCACGATGCGGAATGCCAACGTTACGAAGATAAAATTAAATCTTATGGTAAAATTCATCTGTTTATGGGGGGTGTAGGTGAAGACGGACATATCGCATTTAATGAACCTGGTTCATCACTCTCCTCTCGGACTCGGATTAAAACTTTAAATGAAGATACTTTAATTGCAAACTCTCGATTCTTTAATAATGACATTAATCAAGTGCCAAAATATGCCTTAACCATCGGGGTTGGAACTTTAATGGATGCGGAAGAGGTAATGTTGTTAATTACCGGTTATCGTAAAGCTCAAGCATTGCAAGCAGGTGTAGAAGGTGCAGTAAATCATCTATGGACAATTAGTGCATTGCAAATGCACAGCCGTGCAATTTTTGTTTGCGATGAGTCAGCAACTCAAGAATTAAAAGTTAAAACTGTGAAATATTTCAAAGAATTAGAATCACACGCAATTCATAGTGTAAGAGAGTTAAAATGAAAAAATATGCGTTAGTTAATAGTATTATCTATACAGGGGCTGAGATTCTGTATGATCACGCTTTGATCGTAAATGACGATAAAATTGCAGATATTGTTAAAACCGCTGATCTTGATCCGGCTCTTGATACTATCGATCTTCAAGGTGCTAACCTTTCTGCCGGTTTTATCGATCTGCAACTTAATGGTTGCGGTGGCGTAATGTTCAATGATGATTGTTCTGTTGAAACATTGGAAATTATGCAGGCTACCAATTTAAAATCCGGCACAACCAGCTTTTTGCCAACATTCATTACCGCCCCTGATGCTGAAATGAAACAAGCTGTTGCGGTAATGAAAGAATATCTTGCTAAACATCACAATCAAGCGTTGGGGCTACATCTAGAAGGGCCTTATTTAAGTAAAGCTAAAAAAGGTGTTCATCGCGAGGAATTTATTCGTGAAATTTCTGATGAAATGCTCACTTTTTTATGTGATAACGCTGAAGTGATTACAAAAATGACGATTGCTGCGGAAAATCCTACCGCAGATCATATTGCTGAATTTATTAGAAACAATATTGTCGTTTCTATCGGGCATTCCAATGCCACTTATCAACAAGCGAATGCTCGTTTCCAACAAGGAGCAACTTTTGCAACTCATTTGTATAATGCAATGTCGCCTGTGTCATCCGGACGAGAAATGGGTGTTGTTGGTGCTGTACTGGATAATCCTAATGTCTATACCGGAATTATTGTTGATGGTTTACACGTAAATTTCGGCAATGTGCGTATTGCTAAAAAATGCAAACAAGACAAACTTTGTTTAGTCACTGACGCTACCGCTGCTGCTGGTGCAGATATTGAATCATTCCAATTTGTGGGCAAAACTGTTTATGTTCGAGATCACAAATGCTATGACGCTAACGGTACAATCGGTGGTTCTGCTGTTACTATGATCGAATCAATCCGTAACTGTGTAAATGAAGTGGGTATTCCTTTAGACGAAGCCCTTCGTATGGCAACTCTCTATCCAGCTCGTGCCATTCATATTAATGATAGATTAGGTAGTTTAGAAAAAGGAAAGATTGCCAACTTAGCAGCCTTTAACCATAAATTTGAAGTAATTGGCACTGCAGTCAACGGTAATTGGCACTTTAACTAACCCTTTTATCCCAAAATTGCGATAATCATTTTATCGCAATTTTCTTTTTTATAATTATTCATTTATTAGCTAATCCAATTGTTTTACAGCCAACCTCTCCATTCACACTTTTATAAATCTATTTTAATTGCATATCAATGGACAACCATCCGACTATTTCTAATAAAAAAACAACAAATTGGCTATTCTCTATGCGAACAGACCGAAAAATCTTTTTTTCTAAAAAAATGTGTTGACGAGACTTACAGATATCAGCATAATTAGCGCCGCAAAAACGATGGCTATGTAGCTCAGTTGGTTAGAGCACAACACTCATAATGTTGGGGTCACAGGTTCGAATCCCGTCATAGCCACCATTGCGGGACTGGCGAAATTGGTAGACGCACCAGATTTAGGTTCTGGCGCCGTGAGGTGTGTGGGTTCAAGTCCCTCGTCCCGCACCATTTTGCAACTTTCATAAAGTTGGGGTATCGCCAAGCGGTAAGGCACCGGGTTTTGATCTCGGCATCCCTAGGTTCGAATCCTAGTACCCCAGCCATCTTTTATTAATGATCATCTTTTATGTTGGGGTATCGCCAAGCGGTAAGGCACCGGGTTTTGATCTCGGCATCCCTAGGTTCGAATCCTAGTACCCCAGCCATCTTTATTAATCAATCCCCTTTAGATTGGGGTATCGCCAAGCGGTAAGGCACCGGATTCTGATTCCGGCATTCCTAGGTTCGAATCCTAGTACCCCAGCCATTTTCCTTGAATTCCGCTTTTTTAAGATTATATTTCACAATCACATCATTTTTGGATCAGGATATTGATAAACAAAATCTAAATCTCTACAAATTTTATCCGCTAAAATAATTCTCTCCATTTTTTCTTCATCCGGCAAAAAATGTGGTACTGGCAATGATAGTTTTTCCGCCATTGTAGTATAAAAATCCTGTTTTAATGGATGAATTGGCGCAACTAAATTATAACGACGATGATGTGCTGGCGTTTCTAACAATAATTGAATTGCCCGTATACAATCCGTTAAATGAACTAAATTAACAGTCTGATTCGCACCTTGAATATTTTCTTTTCCGGATAAATGATAAACCGGATGCCGATCTTCCCCGACTAAACCGGCAAAACGAATAATATCTACATCAATATCCTGCAAATCCCATAATCGTTGCTCTATTTCTAATAAAGCTTTTCCCACATCCGATGTTGGTTTCGGTATATAGTCTTCATCAAATACGCCTGAAATCATTGGGTATACAGAAGTTGAACTGATAAAAATGATGTGCTGAACATTGTGTAGAAGGGCTTCCGTCAATAAATTTTCAACACTCAAAATATAATTATTAAGATCGAAAAAGTATTCACTTGGTGGGATATTGATAATTAAACTATCAACATTTAATAAGGCTTCAAGATCATCCGGATCAGCATTAATTGCCGGCGTTAATTCAAGTTGATAACACTCAATGCGCTGTAATCGCATATGTTCTGTGCCTTCGTGTGTCCTTTTACTACCTTTTACTAGCCACCCTAAACTTTGTAAATAACGCCCCAATGGAAATCCTAACCAACCTAACCCTACAATAGCAACACTTCTCATTTCATTCCTATTTTTCATTTACTCTTTCCTTCATAAAAAACATATCCTATTTAATGTCCATTACAAAGTCAAAAAGATAAATCAATAAAAAAGATTATTCACTAAAAAAATTGAGCATATAAACAAAATAAATCTAATTAATTACATAAAAAACACCAATATTAAATAAGAAACATTAATTTTTAAAATATAAAATAACCACACAAAAACAAAAGATTTTTTACAAAAAATAGCTAATAAATTTTATTTATTGATTTTACTTTCATACAAGTAATGTATAAAATCCACAAAATTTTTTAGGGTATAATTATATGAAAAAACATTTTTTAGCATTAAGCGTTTCTCTTGCATTAGCAACTAATGCATATAGTGTAGGAATGCCAGAAAAACTGATCATTTTTGGAGATAGCCTTAGCGATAACGGTAATATTCTTCGCTTTACTTATAACCAAGAAAATGTCTATAACGAATATCTAGCCAATTATTATGGCTATAATTCTCCTCGACACGATGGAAATTTTTTAACCAAAAGAAATCAAGATGGACCTAATTATGCATTAGGCGGAGCTGTTGCTAATGATTATCTTGGTGGATTGCAGGGATCTTTATCACCAAAATTAAGCGATGAAATCAATAATTATCTAAGTCGTCGCAATACTCAAAATCAAGATTATAAATATATTTTTTGGATTGGTGGCAATGATCTCCGTTTAGCCGATGATGATATTAGTTTAGGTGATCCTAATATTTCAACAGACCAAAGCCAAAACAAAAAAATTCAAGGTAGTATTGAAGCCGTAGAAACACAATTAAAAAAATTATTGGTCAAAGGGAATGCTAAGTTTGTAATTGTGCCAAATGCACCAAATATTGCGAACACCCCCAATTTTACTAACAATTTTCTTTCTGATGGGCGCATTTACTTTGACGGTTGGAAATCATTGCTTGGTGGGCGCAAATTTCTTGGTTTCGGTTGGATCAATAAAGATGACGTTATCCGTTTTTTAGATGATCAAAATAATCACGGTCGTCCAGCAAAAGACGTTATTTACGATGCTTTTGAATTTGTTTTGCGTAAGCATTATAACATCCCTCAAGGTAAGCCATTAACTAGTGCCGCCTTTCAAGAATTGCAACAATGGAAAAGACAATTTGAGCGTGTATATAAAGCAGAAACGTCTTTGGTAAATACATTTAATCAAGGTGTTGATAAAGTAATAGAAAACTTAAAAGCTCAACATCCTGATGTTACTTTCATCCGCCCAAATATCCAATTATTGCTAGATGAGGTAATGTCTCACTATACTGAATTTGGCTTTAATAATGTTTCCGGTTCTGCTGCAAATCCTTTTACCAGTGCAGTAGTTGGTTGGGGAGCTGGAAAAGGGCGTGTTGCGGCTTTTGAACCAATAGACGGGCAAAAAGGTGTTAAAGATAAAAATTATCTTTGGGGGAAAGGTTACCAATTCGTTTTTGCTGATCAATTTCATCCTTCACCAAAAACACATCGTATGATCGCAGATTATATTATGTCGTTACTAGAATCTGAGAGTGGAGATCCAACTGATTTAACAGTAAGACGTGTAAGCACCACACCATTTAATAGCACAGCTAATAATATTTACCATTCTGCTGAAGGCGATGGTGTTTTCCATGTTGATATGCATAGTAATGATATTAACAAATCAAACCTCAATATTTTTAATGACGGTCGCGCTTTATTCGCCAGTAATGGTGGCAAGATCCAATTGACAAATACCAATATCACTTCTCAAGGGCGTCTAGGTGGAATTATTAATGCAGAACTAGGTGGTAAAATTTATCTTACTAATGGTCATATTGATATTTACCGTACTAACCCTTATGTTGCTCCATTCGGTGTAATGGTTAACGGACAAAGTTCAGAAGTTGAATTAAATAAAATCAAGTTGAATACCTATGGTAAAGAAACAACAGCAATGACGGTTGGAAACAAAGCAAAAATTGCTCTAACCGACAGCACCGTCAGTTCCAATGGTATTGGTGCTAATGTTCTGAATTTATGGGACAGTAATGCAACATTAACGAACACAACGCTAAAAACAGAAAGTGAAAAAGCGAGTGGTGTTCGTGTGTTTGCAAACGATCAGCAACGCCGCGTTTCAACCTTAGCAATGAATGGCTCAACCATCACTGCCACAACCTATTATGCGATCAAAGTGGCTGAAAACGGCACTAGAAATGCTGCCATTTTAAATGCCGTACTTGATAATTCAACTATCAATGGTGGTATTTTTACAGCGAACCAATCGTCTAATCCATTCCAACATTCTCAATCTCACTTTGTCTTGAGCAACAATAGTCTTTGGAATATGACCAAAGATTCAAATGTTACTTCAATGAATTTGAGAGATTCCACATTGGATTTATCTCAATCTGCGGAAAATTGGCAAGCGAAAACCTTAAATGTGAATGATTCATTTGCGGCACAAAATGCCACAATTCGTTTAGGTACAGATTTGTATGATGACAGCAGTGCAACAGATAAAATTCAAATTCACGGTAATTCTTTATTAAATGCTGCACTTTATATTGAAAACCGCGCACTTTCTCTCGGTGCGGAAACCAAAGCCGGCATTAAAATTATCGATCTGAACCCAAATAAAGAAAATGGTGGCTCGCTGTATCTGGCAAAAGATGTGACTGCCGGTTTATATCAGTATATGTTGACGCACGGTGGAATCGGCGCGGATGATCAATCCGACTGGTATTTAACCTCTTCTTACATCAAACAAGATGACAAGGTTATTCCTGTGGTGATCGCTGAACCAGAAACCACACAACCTACACCAACAATGGGTAAAGATCGCAGTGTTGCTTCAACTGATTTATCTGTTGAAGCGCAATCTGTTACAGAACCTCAGCCTGTTACTGAAGATCAGCCTGTAGTTGAAGATTCTGCTGTAGATACTGCTCCTACAGAAACTAACAATATGGTTGCGAACCAACCTGCTGCTGAAGCTCAACCTGTGGTTACAAACCAGCCTGTTGTTGAAACTCAACCTGAAGTAGCAAACCAACCTGTTGTTGAAGATCAACCTGTGGTTGCAAACCAATCTGCTGCTAAAACTCAGCCTGTAGTCGCAAACCAACCTGTTGCTGAAACTCAACCTGAAGTTGCAAACCAACCTGTAGTTGAAGATCAACCGGTGGTTACAAACCAGCCTGTTGTTGAAACTCAACCTGAAGTAGCAACTCAACCTGTGGTTGCAAACCAGCCTGTTGTTGAAGCTCAACCTGTGGTCGCAAACCAACCTGCTGCTGAAGTTCAACCTGTGGTTGCGAACCAACCTGCTGTTGAAGCTCAACCTGTGGTTGCGAACCAACCTGCTGCTGAAGCTCAACCTGTGGTTGCAAACCAACCTGTTGCTGAAACTCAACCTGTGGTTGCAAACCAACCTGCTGTTGAAGCTCAACCTGTGGTTGCGAACCAACCTGCTGCTGAAGCTCAACCTGTGGTTGCGAACCAACCTGCTGCTGAAGCTCAACCTGTGGTTGCGAACCAACCTGTTGTTGAAACTCAACCTGTGGTTGCGAACCAGCCTGTTGTTGAAGATCAACCTGAAGTAGCAAACCAACCTGTTGTTGAAGATCAACCTATGGTTGCAAACCAATCTGCTGTTGAAGCTCAACCTGTGGTTGCGAACCAACCTGCTGCTGAAGCTCAACCTGTGGTTGCGAACCAACCTGCTGCTGAAGCTCAACCTGTGGTTGCGAACCAACCTGCTGCTGAAGCTCAACCTGTGGTTGCAAACCAACCTGTTGTTGAAACTCAACCTGAAGTAGCAACTCAACCTGTGGTTACGAACCAACCTGTTGCTGAAGTTCAACCTGTGGTCGCAAACCAACCTGCTGTTGAAACTCAACCTGTGGTTGCAAACCAACCTGTTGCTGAAACTCAACCTGTAGTTGCGAACCAACCTGTTGTTGAAGATCAACCTGTTGTTGCGAACCAGCCTGTTGTTGAAACTCAACCTGTTGTTGCGAACCAGCCTGTTGTTGAAACTCAACCGGTGGTCGCAAACCAACTTGCTGCTGAAACTCAACCGGTGGTTGCAAACCAACCTGTTGTTGAAACTCAACCTGAAGTTGCAAACCAACCTGCTGTTGAAACTCAGCCTGTGGTTGCGAACCAACCTGTTGTTGAAACTCAGCCTGTGGTCGCAAACCAACCTGCTGTTGAAACTCAGCCTGTGGTTGAAGAACAACTCACTGCCGACCAAGATTCAGCTAAACCTCGTACTCGTAATAGAAGAAATGCAAGTGGTTATATTGAAGATTCTGCTGTAGATACTGCTTCTACAGAAACTAACAACGTGGTTGCAAACCAACCTGCTGTTGAAACTAACAGCGTTGTAACAGCTGCTAATGCAGTTGAGCCAAATACGACACAAACTGCATCTTCAACTGATAATTCAACCGACACGCCTGTTGAGGCAACTCAAGCTGCCGATACAAATGTTGCAGAAAAAACAGAAGAAATTACAGCAAAAACTGACGATGTTGAAACCAACAACGCCACAGTCAATGATGATGCCAATAAAGCAAGCGATACCGCTGCTAATGTGGCTGAGGAAACAGCAGATAACAGCTCTGTTGCAACATCTTCAGTAACATCGGATGTACCGGCATCACAACTGCAACGTATTTTGAATAATAATGCAACATTATTGGCTTCTCTGCCTTATATCAGCCAATATTTATCTGAATTGCATTTAGATTACGCTCGCCGTAATCCGAATGCACCATTATGGGATCGTCAAAATCATTTAGATTATTGGGTGAATGTTGCTTATGCGCACAATCGTGTGAAAGGTGATCATTTCCTTAACCTAAGACAAAATAGCCAAATTTTATCTATCGGTAAGGATGTCATCACGACAAAAAATATGGTAGCGGGCTTATCTGCGACTTACTCTAAAACACAAAACTCAGTGGATAACTATATTAATTGCCAATTAGGCTTACGTTGTTATTCAGGTAAAGTCACTTCTGAAATGGCTTCTGTTAATGGCTATTATCTTTATAACTGGGATAATTGGTATGCTCAAGCCGTGATGAGTGTTGGACGAGTAACGCATAAATTCAAGAATGCGGATAAAGAGGAATATAAACAACACGGTTATATCGCTTCTGCTGAGCAGTTATTAGGTTATCGCTATCCAATGAATTCAAATTGGACTGTTTATGCTGATCTCGGATTACAAGAAAGTTACCATCACTATTCTGCGATGTCAGTGGCACAAATCGCGGTAGATAAGATTAGCGAACACAACATCAATGCGTTAATGAATATTGGTACACAATATCGCATTGAAAAATTTGCTTTCTCATCTAATTTAAGATTAGTGAAGAACTTGCGTGATTTTGACCGTTTAACAATGGATAACACGGTAATTCTAGATAAATTTGCTAAAGATAGTGCTGCACTCTCTGCAAATGCAAGATATTATTTCACAGATAATATTTCAACCTTTATTAATTTAGAGTATTTGCGTTCTTTAACTAAAGAACAAAAATTGAGAAGAATGAATTACCAAGTGGGTATGAGTATTCAATTCTAAAAATAAAGACAAGAAATTGAAATAATTCATTAAGCTACTAATAAAGGTCTAGATAAAAACTAGACCTTTATTCTAAAAGCAAATCTACAATAAAAAAGGCATAGTAGACAAAATTGTTGCTAAAAAGTGGCTTAAAGCCTTATAGTACAAGGCTTTAAGCCCTCTTTTTGAAATATGAATAAAAAACTGCCCATTTTGCCAAAGTGCAGAAATAAAGAAACATGGCAAATTAAATAATTTTCAACGTTATTTTTGTCACCAATGCCATAAAACATTTACGTTCAAAAAGAAATTAGAGCCAATAAAAATTTGGTCTGATTACACTTGTGGAAAACAAACTTATCAACAACTTGCAATTAAATATCATTGTTCCGTTAGAACCATTCAAAGATATATAGATAAATCCCCCAAAACACCCTTAAAATTACCTCAAAATCGATACCTGAACATTATTATGGATACCACCTTTTTTGGTCGCTATTTTGGTGTTTTAGTGCTGATGGATTCAAAAACAAATAAGGTAGTTTGTTATCACTTTATACGAACAGAAAAGGATATTTATTACAAATTAGCATTAAATCGACTAAGAGAAAAAGGCTATATAATTCAAGCTATTACTTGTGATGGGAGAAGAGGATTAATGAAAGATCTTTTTAATACTCCGGTACAGATGTGTCAATTTCATATGATAGCTATTGTAATGAGAAAATTAAGAAAAAAACATCAATCATCAGCAGGTAAGGAATTAAAAATTATCACTAAAACAATAACAGAAAGTACAAAAAATGAATTTTATCTTCGCTTACATACATGGTATTTAAAGCACGAGATTTTTTTAAAAGAACGAAGTGAAAAAGCGAATGAAAAAGGCTATTTCCCATATAAGCATCGAAACATAAGAGGCGCTTATGCCAGTTTAAAATGGTATATGAATTATTTACTCTATTTTGAAAAGTATACTGAAATAAATATTGAAAAGACGACAAATAGGATTGAAGGATTATTTAAACATCTAAAACGTCAATTAAATAATCATAATGGCTTAACAAAACAGCATAAGATCATGTTTATAAAGGATTTTTTAAATAAAAAGAGTTGCTAATATTTTGAAAAATAAATATTAGCAACAAAATTGTCTACATGGCATAGTTTTTGATAGATCAGCAACAATTTTGTCTACTATGCCATAAAAAATCATAGATTGACTAACTGCATAACTGAATTTTATCTTAAAATTCGCTGATTAATGTGCTTGATCCCAATTATCCCCAAAATTAACATCAACAATGAGAGGAACACTCAATTTAACTGCATTCTCCATCATATCCTTGATAATGGTTTCATAATATTCAATTTTATCTTCTTTTACCTCAAAGACTAATTCATCGTGAACTTGCATAATCATACGAATATCTTCTTTGTCAGCAATAAAACGATCTATATCAATCATCGCCTTTTTAATGATATCTGCTGCTGTGCCTTGCATCGGTGCATTGATTGCCACTCGTTCAGCTGCTTTACGACGCATTCCATTGCTTGATTTTAATTCAGGTAAATAAAGCCGTCGTCCCAGCAATGTTTCAACATATCCTTGTTGTTTTGCTTTCTCTTGAATATCACTCATAAACTGTTTAACGGCAGGATAACGATGGAAATAACGATCTATATAGATCTGAGCCTCATTACGAGGAATTTGTAATTGACGTGCCAATCCAAATGCACTCATCCCATAAATTAAGCCAAAATTGATCGCTTTAGCACGATAACGTTGTTGTGGAGTAACTTGTTCCAACGGAACATCAAATACTTCAGCAGCAGTAGAGCGATGCACATCCAAACCGTGAGAAAAAGCATAAGCCAAACCGGCATCTCCAGAAAGATGTGCCATAATTCTTAACTCAATTTGTGAATAGTCTGCAGCGACCACTTTAAATCCTTTTTCGGCAATAAATGCCTGACGGATTTTTCTGCCCTCTTCACTACGGGTCGGAATATTCTGTAAATTCGGATCGGATGATGATAAACGACCTGTAATAGTAACTGCTTGATGATAAGAAGTATGCACACGACCGGTATCCGGATCGATCATTTGTGGTAGTTTATCCGTATAAGTAGACTTCAATTTACTGAAACCTCGATGCTCTACTAATAATTT
Source organism: Gallibacterium sp. ZY190522 (assembly GCF_054166015.1). Taxonomy (NCBI): domain Bacteria; kingdom Pseudomonadati; phylum Pseudomonadota; class Gammaproteobacteria; order Pasteurellales; family Pasteurellaceae; genus Gallibacterium; species Gallibacterium sp. ZY190522. The sequence goes on along the minus strand of NZ_CM135118.1, from coordinate 47,842 downwards.
CGGTAATTCGTGTTCATATGCTAACTCTTCTAGCACCTCTTCATTCGTTGACGGCGCACCTTTAGGCGTTTTCTTTAACACTGGTAAACCGAGTTTTTCAAACAGAATTTCTTGTAGCTGTTTAGTTGAAGCCAAATTAAATGTTTGTCCGGCAAGTTGATGTGCTTGCTGTTCCAATTGGATAAGTCTAGCACTGATTTCCTGCGACTGCTGATAAAGCAGATCACTGTCAATCAAGACACCGTTACGTTCCATTCGTGCTAAAACTTGAGAAAGGGGCAATTCCACTTCAGTAAAAAGTTTAACTAAACTTGGTATTTGATTAAGTTGCGACCACAAAGCCTGATGCAATTTAAAGGTAACATCTGCATCTTCCGCTGCATATTCAGCAGCTTTGTCAATTGTAATCTGATCAAACGTAAGTTGCCCTTTACCTTTACCTGCCAAATCTTCAAAATGAATAGTATCGTGATGTAAAAAACGTTTTGCCAAATCATCCATATTATGGCGACCGGTGCTATCCAAAATATAGGATTCCAACATTGTGTCATAAACAACACCCTGTAATGTAACACCGTGTCTGGCAAGAATGGTCAAATCATATTTTAAATTTTGACCAACTTTCTTAATATTCGGATCTTCTAAAATCGTTTTTAACTCAGCTAAAACCTGATCCCAGCTAAGCTGCTTCGGACAGTCAAGATAATGATGTTGTAGTGGTAAATAGGCAGCATCACCATTTTCTAATGCAAAAGATAAACCGACTAATTTTGCCTGCATATAATTCAAACTATTAGTTTCAGTATCTATCGCAAACAGTGTTGCTCTGCTTAATTTTTCACGCCACTGTGCTAACTGTTCTTCCGTTAAAATAGTTTGATAACGACTACGATCAATTTTGGCTGTAAAAGGCTGAATTTCACGGTTCGGCGTTGCTTTAGCCGCAACAACATTTTGCAATGAAGACACGGTATTTCCATTTAAAATTTCATTTAACCAACGTTTAAAATCATAACGTGCATAATATTCAATTAATTGATCACGGTTTTCACTTTGCAAGGTGAGTTGTTCAAAAGTAACTTCCAACGGCACATCTGTTTTTATGGTTGCCAATTTATAGGAAAGATCCGCATCTTCTTTGCCGGCAACAAGTTTATCAGCCAATTTTTTTGCGCCACGAATCGGTAAATCAGCAATTCTATCTAATTGTGAATAAATATCAGCAATACCACCAAGCCCTTGCAACAATGCAACAGCCGTTTTATTACCAACACTTGGAACACCCGGAATATTATCCGAACTATCACCCATTAATGCCAATAAATCAATGATTAATTCTGGCGGTACTGAATATTTTTCAATAACTCCCTCACGATCCAATAAAGTGTTAGTCATTGTATTGATCAGCATAATTTTATCATCGACTAATTGAGCCATATCTTTATCGCCGGTGCTGATCAATACATTACGCCCTGCTTTGGAAGCCTGCTTAGCTAATGTACCAATTACATCATCCGCTTCAACTCCCTCAACAATAAGTAACGGCAATCCTAAAGCTTCAATCATTTGATGAAGTGGCTGAATTTGTTGGCGTAAATCTTCTGGCATTGGTGGACGGTGAGATTTATATTTTTCAAACATTTCATCACGGAAAGTTTTTCCTTTTGCATCAAATACTACCGCAATATGTGTCGGCTTAACCTCTTTCAATAAGCTTTTAAGCATATTCAGTACGCCATACATTGCTCCAGTCGGCTCTCCGGCAGAATTAGATAATCCTAAACGAAAATTAGCGTGATAAGCACGATATAAATAAGATGAACCATCAACAAGGACAAATGGATTTTCTGCGATTTGTGGCATAACGTTCTCAATTTGATTTAATAAATAATATTTTTACAAAGGGCTAATTCTAAGCGCTAAGAACGAAATTGCAACCGCAACACAAAAAAAGAGCCCGTTTTCAGGCGGACTCTTAGTTGGGGTTGATTGAGAGAATTATTTATTCAATTTTGCTTTGTAAGTTGGATTCATTAAGTTTTCAACAGAAAGAATATCATTTAATTGTTCTTCAGTAAGCAAACCTAATTCTAAAACAACTTCTTTCACACCTTTTCCAGTTTTCGCACAGATTTTACCAACTTTATCACCGTTGTGATGCCCAATAAACGGATTGAGATAAGTTACAATACCAATTGAATTAAAGACATAATTTTCACAAATTTCTTTATTTACGGTAATACCATCAATACATTTATCTCTTAAATTAACGCAGGCGTTAGACAAGATACTGATAGATTCAAACATTGCTTGACCGATAACAGGTTCCATTACATTAAGTTGTAATTGACCAGCTTCCGCTGCCATTGTTACTGTAATATCATTTCCCATTACTTTGAAGCAAACTTGATTAACAACTTCAGGCACAACTGGATTAACTTTTGCCGGCATAATTGAAGAACCTGCTTGCAATTCAGGCAAGTTAATTTCATTTAAGCCTGCACGAGGACCTGAAGAAAGCAAACGCAAGTCATTACATACTTTAGAAATTTTCACAGCAGTGCGTTTTAATGCACCGTGAACCATTACATAAGCACCACAGTCAGAAGTTGCTTCAATTAAATTTTCTGCTTTGACACAAGGCAAACCAGTTACTTTTGCTAAATTCTGCACAACTAAATCAGTATAGCCTTGAGGTGTATTCAATGCCGTACCGATAGCTGTTGCCCCAAGATTGACTTCCAACAATAATGCAGCAGTTTTTAATAGATTTTTGATCTCTTCATCAATTAATACGGCAAAAGCCTTGAATTCTTGACCGACAGTCATTGGAACAGCATCCTGTAATTGAGTACGCCCCATTTTTAAAATATTGGAAAATTCGTCTGCTTTATTTTGGAAACCATCGTGTAAATATTGTAGTTTCTCCACTAATTTTAAAATGCTGTTATACACTGCAATACGGAATCCTGTTGGATAAGTATCATTAGTTGATTGGCTAGCGTTGACGTGATCCATCGGGTCTAAGAATTGATACTCACCTTTTTTATGACCAAGGATTTCAAGTGCGATATTGGCAACAACTTCGTTAGTATTCATATTAACGGAAGTTCCTGCTCCGCCCTGATAAATATCAGACGGGAATTGATCCATACATTTTCCAGTAGTCAAAATTTCATCACAAGCTGCAACAATTGCATCAGCAATATTTTGTGGAATAGCACCAAGTTCACCATTAGTCATTGCAGTAGCTTTTTTCACCATTACCATTCCACGTACAAATTCAGGCACATCAGAAATAGTATTATTAGAAATATTGAAATTTTCGATAGCCCGAAGGGTATGAATTCCCCAATATACATCAGCTGGAATTTCTCTTTCACCAAGTAGGTCAACTTCTTTACGGAATTCGCTCATAAAACACCTCAAATTATTTATTTTTAATAAAAATCAAATTGATAACTAAAGAAAAATCTTTTTTTATCAATCTCTGTCAATCTATTTTTCGCGTATTATAAAAGTTGTTTTTATGAAATTTTGTGATGTGGATCATAAAATTTAAATGAGCAAATAGGAGTTATTTTTATTTAATTTATTAGTTTTTTTTATAGATTAAGAATAAGAAAAAATTTTTAATTTCCCTCTTGAAAGTGTCTTTGTGATCCCCATTTCTACAAACGTTCAACAAACTGGGTAAGATACCTAAAAATCAATTTTCGCTAAAATGTATAGGAGTACTTTTATGAATATTCGTCCATTACACGATCGTGTAATCTTAAAACGTGAAGAAGTAGAAACTAAATCAGCTGGTGGCATCGTTTTAACTGGTTCTGCTGCACAAAAATCCACTAGAGGAAAAGTGTTGGCAGTTGGTAAAGGTCGCATCTTAGAAAATGGTCAAGTACAACCGCTTGATGTAAAAGTTGGTGATGTTGTGATTTTTAACGATGGCTATGGCGTAAAATCAGAAAAAATTGATGGTGAAGAACTATTAATCATCTCTGAAAATGATATTTTGGCAATTGTAGAATAATAAAAGAAGGAATATAAAATGGCAGCAAAAGATGTAAGATTTGGTAATGATGCACGCGTAAAAATGCTTAACGGTGTTAACGTATTAGCCGATGCAGTAAAAGTAACATTAGGTCCTAAAGGTCGTAACGTTGTATTAGATAAATCTTTTGGAGCACCAACTATTACTAAAGACGGTGTATCTGTAGCTCGTGAAATTGAATTAGAAGATAAATTTGAAAATATGGGTGCACAAATGGTTAAAGAAGTTGCATCCAAAGCTAATGATGCAGCTGGTGACGGTACAACAACAGCAACCGTTTTAGCACAAGCTATTGTAAATGAAGGTTTAAAAGCAGTTGCAGCTGGAATGAATCCTATGGATTTAAAACGCGGTATTGATAAAGCCGTTGCAGAAGTGGTTGCTGAATTAAAAAATCTTTCTAAACCTTGCGAAACCTCAAAAGAAATTGAACAAGTAGGTACAATTTCAGCCAACTCTGACAGCGTTGTCGGTAAAATTATCGCTCAAGCAATGGAGAAAGTAGGTAAAGAAGGTGTTATCACTGTTGAAGATGGTACTGGATTGGAAGATGAACTTGCTGTAGTTGAAGGTATGCAATTTGATCGTGGTTATCTTTCACCATATTTCATTAACAAACCAGAAACCGGAACAGTTGAATTAGATTCACCATATATTCTATTAGTAGATAAAAAAATCTCTAATATCCGTGAATTATTACCAGTGCTTGAAGCTGTAGCAAAAGCAGGAAAACCATTATTAATTGTTGCTGAAGATGTTGAAGGTGAAGCATTAGCAACTTTAGTTGTAAATACTATGCGTGGTATTGTAAAAGTTGCTGCTGTGAAAGCGCCTGGTTTCGGAGATCGTCGTAAAGCGATGTTACAAGATATTGCGATCTTAACTGCTGGTACAGTCATTTCTGAAGAAATTGGTATGGAATTAGAAAAAGCAACCTTAGAAGATCTTGGTCAAGCCAAACGTGTTGTGATTTCTAAAGACAATACTACTATCATTGACGGTGTTGGTGATGAAGCACAAATTCAAGGTCGTGTAGCACAAATTCGTCAACAAATTGAAGAATCTACTTCTGATTATGATAAAGAAAAACTTCAAGAGCGTGTTGCTAAATTAGCAGGCGGTGTAGCTGTAATTAAAGTTGGTGCGGCAACAGAAGTTGAAATGAAAGAGAAAAAAGCACGTGTTGAAGATGCGTTACACGCAACTCGTGCAGCCGTTGAAGAAGGTGTTGTTGCAGGAGGCGGTGTAGCCTTAATTCGTGCAGCAAATAAAGTTGCCGGATTAGTAGGTGAAAACGAAGATCAAAATGTAGGTATTAAACTTGCATTACGTGCAATGGAAGCACCTCTTCGTCAAATCGTAACTAATGCAGGTGAAGAAGCTTCTGTTGTTGCAAGTAAAGTAAAATCTGGCGAAGGTAACTTCGGTTATAACGCCGGTGCAGAAGTATATGGTGATATGTTGGAAATGGGAATTCTAGATCCAACTAAAGTAACACGTTCTGCCTTACAATTTGCTTCATCAATTGCGGGATTAATGATCACTACTGAATGTATGGTGACAGAACTTCCTAAAGATGAAAAAGCAGATTTAGGTGCTGCCGGAATGGGCGGTATGGGTGGAATGGGCGGTATGATGTAATCGCTTGTCAACCTAATTAATGTTCCATCAAAATGCCGACTTAATGTCGGCATTTTTATATGGATTAATCAAATTTAACTTCCGTAATATATTCACTGTCTAACGTAGCAATCGGTAAGTTTGATCCCTGCCAAGCCCGAACAACCTGCACTTTCATTAAATCTAAGGTATCCAATCCCGGTGTTGTACTTGGAGTATATTGTTGAGCAATCCGAGCAAGTTGAGTTAAGCCAAAACTGGATTCAATGCTTGAGCTGATGACAGCAATTAAGCCTTGTTGATGGGCTTGTTCAATGAGCTGAATACATTTTTCTAAAGAGCCGACTAATGTCGGTTTAATGACAATTGCCGTCACCCCCGGTTGTGCTTTTACTTCAAAATCCGTATCTCTCACTGTTTCATCCCACGCAATGGCAATGCCGGTATCTTGCGCAAACTGCAAACTTTCTGCCGGTGTTTTACAAGGTTCTTCTAAAAATTGAATGCGGCTGCGATGTTCCGGTTTAACATATTTTGCAAACATTGCGGCTTTTGCAGGAGTCCAAGAGCGATTTGCATCCAATCGCAGTTTCAGATCGGGAATCGCTTCTAGAAACATATCAGTAATTAAACCGTCACGATTGGCTTCGTAGAGTCCTACTTTAATTTTTGCGATTTTTTCACCGGGAAGCTGATCCAACTCAGCATATAGCTCATCAGGATCGCCATAACAAAGCGGCGCAGTTTTAAAATTACCTTGAGCAGTTAATTTATTTTGCATTTCCGCCAAAGCACAGCTTAAGCCGAAAGCAACGGAGGGATAACAGTTTTCAAGCGAGAGCTTCTCATTTTTAGCGCGTGCTTGATCCCACGCTTTCAACCACTCAATCGCTTGTTGTTGTGCTTGTTCTAACGTTTCTTGGCTAAATTCCGGCAACGGTGCAATTTCTCCCCAGCCCTCTTTATCATTACATCTAATTTGTACCAATAAACCTTCTCGTTGTTTCAAAAAACGGTTACGTAATACCACTTGGGAATCCATTGGAATTTGATAACGGTAAAGTTTATAGTGTCGTTCTGTCATAATACTTAATCCCTTTTAGTAAAAAATATCTTTCGGCAAAGAGTATAACATCACCAGACAAAGGAAAATATATTATCTTTTTTGCATTTTAATGTAGATCGCAATACACTTACGCCCGTTTAAATTTATAAAAGAAAAAGAGATAAATTATGAGAGTGTCCGACTTTTATTTTGACTTACCCGATGAACTCATTGCTCGTTATCCACAAAAGGAACGTAGTGCGAGCCGTTTATTAAAACTTGACGGTAATAGTGGTGAGTTTTCGCACCATCATTTTAAAGATGTATTAGATTTTGTGAATGAAGGTGATCTTTTAGTTTTTAATAATACTCGCGTTATTCCAGCGAGGATGTACGGGCGAAAAAGTAGCGGTGGCAAGGTAGAAGTGCTTATTGAAAGAGTGCTTGATCAAAAAAGCTGTCTGGCTCACGTTCGGGCATCAAAAGCTCCGAAAGAGGGCAGCGAAATCATTTTAGGCGAGGATAAATTAGGTGAAGGAAAAGGGATTCGAGCAATTATGATCGGGCGTTCAGATTCTCTGTTCCATTTACAATTTGATATTGATGGCTCATTGTTGGATACCTTACAGCAAATCGGACATATTCCATTACCACCATATATTGATCGTCCAGATGAAGATGCCGATCAAGAACGTTATCAAACGGTTTATAGTAAAATACCCGGTGCTGTTGCTGCACCAACTGCCGGATTACACTTTGATGAAGCATTATTGAATGCCTTAAAAGCAAAAGGTGTAAAAATGGCTTTTGTAACATTGCACGTTGGGGCAGGAACCTTCCAGCCAGTACGTGTTGAAAATATCGAACAGCATCATATGCACGCCGAATATGCAGAAGTGCCACAATCAGTAGTTGATGCAGTATTAGCTACTAAAGCAGCTGGCAAACGTGTTATTGCAGTAGGCACAACTTCTGTTCGTTCATTAGAAAGTGCCGCATTAGCAGCGGAAGAAAAACAGAGCAAACAATTCATTGAGCCGTTTTTTGCTGATACCACCATTTTCCTTTATCCTGGCAAAAAATTTCGTGTTGTTGATGCCCTGATTACTAATTTTCATTTACCGGAATCAACCCTCATTATGCTTGTTTCCGCTTTTGCTGGTTACGATAATATTATGCGAGCTTATCGTAGTGCAGTAGAAAATCGTTATCGCTTTTTTAGCTATGGCGATGCAATGTTTTTGATTAAAAAACAATCATAATTTTTAATCAATCTTTAAAAATGCGTACAAGTTTACGCGATGATTTAAACTTCGAACTGTTTATTCGTTGATGGAGAAAATATGAAATATCAATTAAAAAATACTGATGGCGGCGCTAGACGTGGTGAACTAACATTTGAACGCCCTCAAGGAACCTTTACGGTACAAACGCCTGCATTTATGCCGGTAGGAACTTACGGCACAGTAAAAGGAATGACACCGGAAGAAGTGCGAGAAACTGGTGCAGAAATTTTATTAGGAAACACCTTCCATTTATGGTTGCGTCCTGGGCAAGAAATTATGCGTAAACACGGCGATTTACACGATTTTATGCAATGGCACCGCCCAATTCTTACTGACAGTGGCGGTTTCCAAGTATTCAGTTTAGGTAAATTACGCAAAATTACAGAAGAGGGCGTAAAATTCCAAAACCCAATTAATGGAGAACGCATTTTCTTATCTCCAGAAAAATCAATGGAAATCCAATACGATCTTGGTTCTGATATTGTAATGATTTTTGATGAATGCACGCCTTACCCATCAACTTTTGAGTATGCAAAAAACTCAATGGAATTATCTTTACGCTGGGCAAAACGTTGTCGTGTTCATTTTGACAAATTAGGCAATAAAAATGCGTTATTTGGCATTATTCAAGGTGGCGTACACGAAAATTTACGACAAATTTCATTAGATGGTTTGTTAGAGATTGGTTTTGACGGCTATGCAGTCGGCGGGTTGGCTGTGGGAGAACCGAAAGAGGATATGCACCGTATTTTAGAATATATTTGTCCAAAAATCCCTCAAGATAAACCACGCTATCTTATGGGAGTCGGCAAGCCGGAGGATCTTGTTGAAGGGGTAAGACGCGGTATTGATATGTTTGACTGTGTAATGCCAACTCGCAATGCACGCAATGGGCATTTATTTGTTACTGACGGTGTTGTTAAAATTAGGAATGCTAAATATCGTGATGACACTTCCACACTTGATCCAGAATGTGATTGCTACACTTGCCGACATTACACAAAATCTTATCTACATCATTTGGACAAATGTGGTGAAATTTTAGGTGCAAGATTAAACACTATTCATAATTTACGCTATTATCAACGTTTAATGGCACAAATTCGTCAAGCGATTGAAGAACAGCGTTTTGAAGCATTTGTCAAAACTTTTTATGAAAGAATGGGGAAACCTGTTCCGCAATTAGAAGGATAAGAAAATCATTTTTTACATTGATACGCTTTTTTATAACTGACTAAAAGCTATATTTGAAAAATATTACAATGTAAAGGCTACAAAACGTAGCCTTTTATTATTTTTTTATGCTTGGGGAATTAGTTTTTTATTAGTTATAGTATAAATTATAAATTACCTTTCCTTGAACTTCTCCCGGTTCTATTCCAGTTGGAACAGTCTTCTGATAAAAAACAGTATAACTTTTGCTCAAAAATGGTTCATTACTTAAACGCTTTCCAAACAGTTGCATATTAGGATACTGTCCCCCTAAGATAATTGATGAAGTCGGAGGCTGAGGCCCATATTGCACTGCTTTTCCTTCACTATCTTTAATGATAAACTTTACATCTTCTCTTTTAGTGCTACCGTTCTGGGTAGTCAAATATATAGTATTATTATTCGGTTTTAACTGATCGGTAAACATAATATAAGCGTTTTTAATTCCAGCTCCCGAACAGTTTAACTTCAAATCAAATTTACCGCCTTCTATTATTCTTTTATTTTCAAGATCAGCTTTCGTAACAGGGGCGAGATTTACCTCTAAATCACGACGTCCATCAATTATACAGGTACGATCTAGATGAAGTGTGGCATCATTTTGAGAAACTAATGAGAAGCCAGTAAACTTATTATAAAGAATCCAGCCATCTGAATACTCCCCTATATGGCCTGCTGCCATCGATCCGCTTGTACAAAAAATGGTCATTAGACTAAGTTTCTGCCCTGCTCTAACGATATAATCCGTATCGCTCTGATAAAGTGCCTCATCTTTTAATGTTAATGTAAGCTGAAACTCGACTGAGTCTCCTATATTTACTGGTACCCGTTGGTACGCCTTATTACCACGAATACTCATGCCGTTTGCTTTTAAATCAGCTGTTTTGAAATAGTGAGCCAGATACTCCTGGCCAACGTTAGGATAAAATTTAATTTCCCAATAAAATCGATTACTCGTCCCATATGGATCACAGTAATCCCCCATTGTATTTTTTAAATTCCATTTATAAACAATTTTTTTCCCCTCTAGAGTCTTTTCAGCTTCTACGAGAAAAGGCACCTTTAGTTGGGTAGGAACATCTTTCCCTCCTTTTTGGGGAACTCCAACTTGATAGCCATCAATGTCCATTGCGGCAAAAGCCGGCTGATAACCACTCAGGGCAATTCCTAATAAACTACAATAAGTTAAAAGTTTCTTCATCATTTCCCCTTTTAATAAAATTGGCATTGTACTGGCACAATAACAGGCATTGTGTTATCGCTCTCTTGTGGCAGTTGATAATTGATATGGCAACGTGTTTCACCCCAAGAAAGTTTTAATTCACCACTTTCTGCAATGCCTCGAGTATAGATTGTGCCACCTTGTGCCACCACACCGACTGATTGATTATTTTGATCAAACACTTCTGTACCTAATGGTGGCAACTCTTTTTCATCATTAGTTAATTCAAAGAAGACAACCGCACCTTGCTCTGTTTCAAAATTCACTAATATCGCTTGATTGGCACGCGGAATTACCGATTGTTCTGTGGCTGATAGCTCAACCGTGCTTGGTAGTGAATTTCCATCCAGCCCGACATAGTTCATTGCATAAGGTTCAATATAAGGCACAATACCGTTACCGAAGTAATCAATTTTATTACCTACCGAACCATTAATTAATGCCCCTTTTGCTCCTTTGGCGTGAATAATTGCAAAACTATCGCCTAAATCATTGGATAATGTAATGCCTTTTGGATGAGCCACAACAGCACCAGATGCACCGAATGATATTTGCTGACTGCCTTTATTATCACGGCTCCAAGAAGCACTAAGGCGTGCTTGTGGGCTTGAGTAGTTATTGTTAAAGGAAATATTGCTGTTATCTTTCTGTTTGCTCACTGCAATATTGTAATTATATTTGCCTTGTTCACCCAATGAGCCATATAACGAAGTTGAGGCGTAATAGCCATTTTCTTTATGATAATTAAGCGTTTGTGAAACATAGGCACTATTCGTGCTATTACCTAACGGCAAGGATAATGACAGATAAACTCTTCTATCATTTTTGCCATTGCTTGTTTTCCCTTGAGAAAAGGAAAGGCTGTAATTAAGTTTTTTATAGCTATTACCATAACCAATTTGGTATTCATTGCGCTTTTCGTTGCTATCCCAATAGGTATAGGTGCTACCATTAACATAAACACTTCCCCAATTGTCTTTAAACACTTGGCTAACTGTTACTTGAAATTGGTTCTTTGGGCGATAATAGTATGACGACATATCAATCTCTTGTCTGTCAACAAAATCACGGTTGTTCGCCAATATCGTATCTTGCAAACTGTAATACTTACGGGATAAATAGCGATATGCTGCCAATGTTACATTTGTATTGGTTGGTTCAATATGGGTGTTATAGCTAAAATAGAGGTTATATCCTTTATATTTTTGCTGTGAATTAACAATCTTGGCATTTGAAAATGTTGCATTCCCTGAAAATGCACCAATAGGCGTGTTAACAGCAACACCAATTAATTCTGAATGGTAATTTTTAGCCAATATCGCACCAAGGTTAAGTGTTACATTATTAGTTAAACCATATTGCCAAGTGGCTTGTGCAACATTATCTAAAGTTTCATTATCATAACGGTAACGTCCCGCACTTAATTGATAGCGACTATAACCAGGGCGGATTAATTGTGCCGTGGCGGTGTATGGCACGGTAAAGGTGCGTTTCTCGCCATTTGCTTCTAACACTTCCACTTCAAGATCACCGCCATAACCGGTTGGGAATAGGTCATCAATGGAGAAAGCTCCTGCAGGTACAGAAACTTCTCGTAATAGATTACCGTTTTGTCGAACGCTAACAATCGCATTCGTATTGGCAACACCTCGTATAACTGGTGCATAGTAACGTTCAGAGGTAGCCAGCATTCTATCATCAGATTCTAGCTGCACGCCTCGAATGGCGATACTGTCCATTAATCTGCCACTGGTGTAAAAATCGCCGATAGTAAATTGACCACGTAATAACGGAACATCGTGTTTAGCATAAGTTGCAATTCGTTGATAGCTCTGTTTTTGTTGATCAGTCCAAGTCTGAGAACCTCGATGACGAAATGCCCAACCAAATAAATTAACACCTGCATCAATGCCCAAATAGGTTTGTTGAGCGTCTATATCTGAATATTTATAACGATAATGTGTTGCATCATAACGCACAAAAGCAACGGGCGTGCCATCTTGCCATTGTGCTGGTGAAATATAGCCTTGCGGACGTTGAGTGATTAATGCTTGAGCAATATTCACATCTAATCGCAATTGCCCCATATCAAAGTTCACTGTAGCTTCAGGCACCAGTTCAGAGAAAGACTGACAATTCCCATTAATTGTTTTAGGCTTATCTGCAAACGCTTCACTTTTCAAATCTAACAAGGCAAGCAAATTTTCTGTTGCACATAATACAGAACGTTTTTGCTCAGGCATATCGCTATATTGAATGTTAATACGTCCAAGCAATTTCTCATTCAAATAAACATCTGCAATATATTCACCTGCTGGAACTGCGTTCTCATAACTAAAGCGTTGAACATCAATATTTTTTTTGCTTTCACTGCCAAATAAAAAATCAGCGTCAAACTCCACATACTCATTCGCGTAAGCATAACTAAACCAGCTATTTAACAAAATTAATGATAAATAGCTCAGTTTAAATTTTGTTGGTTTGCTGAAAAATTTAGGTTTTATCATATTTATCATTAATGTTGCATAGTGCTAGTTCCACTTGGGGTCGCACCATAATCGTTGATAACAGTCCAAGTAACGGTGGTTGCTTTAGCTGGAAGAGCTTTATTTAATTGAAAAGTCGCTTGTGAGAATGGTGCTATCATATTCGCACTCACAGTTTCTGCAGCACCAACTTTCACATCAGGATAAGTGATGTAATACGGGGTTGGATTATCCACAAACAGTTGTTTACCTTGCCCACGCCATTTTACTTGTGAATAGGCATCGCTCGGTGAAATGGTTAATTCCACAGGGCGGAAAAAGAGTTTAATACGGCTACGCAAGGCGATTTGTAAATAATTTTGACTTTGGTCTTTTGGTTTTGGCGGAATATCTAACACATTTAAATAGAAAATAGATTCACGGTCTTTAGGCAATGATGCGCCAGTATAAGTAATACGCAATGTTTGCCCTTTATTTCCGTCAATACGAGAAATCGGTGGTGTAATCACAAATGGGGTTTTAATTGTTTCCGGTGCGGCTTTAGGGTCGCCATTGTCAATCCAAGCTTGAACTAAAGAAGGTTTTGTGCCAGCATTCGTAAGTTGCACGCTCACTGTTTTTTGATTAGAAGGATAAATCACACGAGTGCCGGTGATAACCACATTTGCTGAAACTGACATTGCCCACAAGGCGATAATGATGGTGAAAAAATATCTCAACATAAGCCCCTCTAATAAAACTCTCAATAAAACCATTAATAAAAGTGCAATAAAATAGATAAGTAAAAAATCGGGCAGGAAATCTGCCCGATAAGTGGAAAAAGATTATTCGTATGCGATGATATAATTCACCTGAGATTGAACCGCTCCAGCTTCTGCCGTACCAGTTGCATAGTAACGAGCCAGATACTCTAAAGTAGCTGCATTATTTTCAATGTCAAATTTGTACTTCCCTGCTTGACCTGTCTGAGCATTATAGTCTGAACCAACCTCAATCATAGTCTTATCCGTATGAGTTAATTCTATTACTACATATTTAGCGGGACTATCAGAAGCTTTATTTTTTAACCTACCCTCAGCATCTACATTATTTGCATCGAATTTGAAAAATGCTGCTGCTTTTTTAGCAATGTCGCCTTGACCTGTTATAGTTTTACATCCACTTAATTTAAATGTAACTTTTGCTTCACCATCTGTTTTACCCTTTGAAGCTAATTTTGATGCAGGAACAGGTGGTAATGTTACTGTCAAATCACCATTTTGTGCTCCATTAATTAAACAAGTGGTGTTTACTACTTTACCATTGACTGTTAGAACACCGCCATTTATTGAAAGACTAGAATCAGGCTCATCCGCAAATGCACCTTGTGCTGATAAGCCCAAACCAACGGTAATTAAAGTTGTTAAAAGTTGTTTTTTCATTTTTTTAAATACTCCTTCAGGATTAAGTTAATTTACGTGAAAGTATACATAAGTTTCAGGGGGGGGGGCAAGTAAATTTCAATCAATAAATGTAAACTTATACGTAAAGGTAGAGATATTTAAAAAACACTTTTCAAACAAACTCAATATAATCAATATGTTAGCTTGTATAAACAGAAAATTTAATATCACTACCCCATTTTGCCGTAAACAATATAAATAAAGAAAAAAAGCAAAAAAGTTGAATTTGTGAATTAAATCAAAAATGAATTTTGATGCAAATAATGTGAAAATGATTTTAGGATGGTAATAATCTGCACTTTAATCTTGAGCAATTTGAGCTGAGATTAAAAATGCAGATTTATTTATTCTTATTGAATAATGTTATTTGCCACTGTCGCCATAGTTATTCAGCACACGTGCACTAGGGTCATTTACATTGCACCCTTCCCATTCTTTATTCGGCATCCAGAAACTTTTAATCCAATGGCTTTGCCCCGGATAGAATTTTTCAAAAATATCACGATATAAAAGGGATTCTTTAGTAAATGGTGTGCCATATGGATATTTTTGTTTTGCCTGTATTAATTCTTCATCACTATATCGGCTTTCAGCAAACGCTTTTAAGTGGTCAACCATCGAATGCCCTACTGCATCACTGAATGCTGCTTTTTCTCGATATAAAATGTTATCCGGCAGATAGTTTGTCCCCTCAAAGGCTTTGCGTAATAAATATTTCCCTTTGTTGTAAACATTCATTTTTTTCTCAGGGTTAATGCTCATTGCATAATCAACAAAATCAATATCACCGAACGGAACACGAGCTTCCAGCGAGTTTGCCGCCAAACAACGGTCAGCCCGTAGTACATCATACATATATAATTCACGAATACGTTTTTGTGCTTCCTTTTGAAATTCTGCGGCATTCGGGGCAAAGTCAGTATATTTATAACCAAAAATTTCATCACTCACTTCACCAGTCAAAAGCACTTTTAAGTCTGTTTTTTCGTGAATATATTTACACACCAAATACATTCCAATACTGGCTCGAATGGTAGTAATATCCCAAGTTTCTAAATGCCAGATAACTTTTTCTAGTGATTCCAATACTTCATCTTTGCTCATAATGACTTCGGTATGTTCTGTACCAAGGTAATCAGCAACTTCTTTGGCATATTTTAAATCAATAGGATCAGTATCCATTCCAATGGCAAAAGTTTTAATGGGTTTATCTAAATAATTTTGTGCAATCGCACACACTAAAGAGGAATCCAAGCCACCGCTTAATAAAAATCCGAGCGGCGCATCCGAATGTAAACGCTTGATAACCGCTATTTCAAGTTTTGTTTTTAATGTTTGTGTAATGGTCTCTAGCGACTGATCACGAATAACTTTCGGATCAGCAATATCGTTGTAGCAAATAAATTCACCGTTTAAATAGTAATGCCCCGGTGGAAATGGCTGAATATCACGACACCAGCCAATCAGCCCTTTCGCTTCGGAGGCAAAAGCAATGCCACCGTTTTCTTTATCAAAACCATAAAACATTGGACGAATGCCAATTGGATCTCGCCCTGCAATTAAATCACCGCTATGGCTGTCTTTTAATACTAACGCAAATTCTGCATCCAACATTTTCATCATAACATCCACACCGACACGTTGATAAAGTGGAATCAGCACTTCACAATCACTGCCAGATTGGAATTGGTAACTACTTGATAATAATGATTTTAGTGCTTCGTAATTATAGATTTCACCATTACAAATTAATGAAATGCCTTCATATTGAAAAGGCTGGTTCCCTTGTGAGCTTAAATCCATAATGGATAAACGATGGAAGCCCCAAGTTGCGTCATCTGCATAGATAATCGCTTGATGATCCGGCCCTCGATGAAAAATATGATCAAAACTCTGTTTAAATGCACCGGATGTTTGTGCTGAAGATGAAAAAACGAATCCACACATACGAAAGTCCTCTTATTATTTTTTATATGTTATTCATAGCTGCATATCATAGCATTAAATTAAAATTTATCTATCATTTTCGATGATTAGATAAAATTTTTTATTATTTTCTCACAAAACTTTATATTTTATATAAAAAAGTTATATAAAATTTAGTAATCGTTTATTTTTAAATCACAAATTCTTTGTTAAAGCGTTTATCCTTATATTTTGCTATAGTAGCAAGCCAATTTGATAAGAGGAGTTAGTCAATGTTATCTTGCCCAAAATGTGAGAAAAAGGTAAATGAAGAGTTGGATTTTTGTCCGTTTTGCCAAACTGCATTACACGATGAAAATGCGAAAAAAATTTATCAGCAACGATTATCTCAAGATATAGAACATCGTAAAGTGATGAATAAACAGAATGCAAAAGTGCAGTTTATTTGGTTTATTATTTTTTTAGTAGTGATTGGAGGACTATTGTGGTGGAAAAATTAATTCCTATGAAAACGAGTGAATATTGGTTATCTTGGTTTGATCGAACATTAGCTGTAATTTCAGATTATGCGATAAATGTCATCGCATCTATATTGGTGATTTTTTTAGCTCACTTTATTTCAGCTCAAATTAAAAAATTTTATAAAAAACATCTTCACCAAGATTCTTCTAATCAAGTGCATAACATTAACTCAGTTATTGCATTTACATTACGCATTTTATGCTTACTGATAGGTTACTTTATTGCAATTCATTTATTAGGGTTACAAGGCGTTTTAACACAAATATTAGCAAGTGCTGGGGTAATCGGTATCGTTGTTGGTTTTGCAACCAAAGAGACTATTGGTAATTTCTTTTCTGGTATGTTAGTGAACATATTAGTGCCGTTTAAAGTTAATGATTGGGTGAATATCAATGGTCAATATGGATGTGTCGAGAAAATAGGGACTTTTGTAACAACGGTGTTAACCGAAGATGGGCAACGAGTGCATATTCCCAATCAACTAATTTATTCACAAAACGTAATAAATTATTCTTCATTAGGAAAAAGAGTTGCGGTGGTTTCTACCGGAGTATCTTATGGTGATGATTTACAAAAAGTTAAAGCGGTTGCATTAGATGAAATTGGGAAATTGTCAGGATTATTATTGGATGAGGAAAATCAGCCTCATTTCTTTTTTACTGAAATAGGCGCTTCTACCTATAATTTTGAATTACGAGTGTGGGTTGAATTTATTGACCACGATCAGTATTTAGAATGTATTCATCAAATGATAATGGCGATTAAAAAACGTTTCGAACAAGAAGATATTTCTATTGCATATAATGTTACAACACTTGATTTTGGTGTAAAAGGTGGGGTTAATTTGTATGATAACCCGTTATCGATTAAGTCATTAAATTAATCCTAGAAAGTAGAATAAAAAGGAGCATTTAAATAAAATGCTCCTAAGTAATTGAAACAATAGAGGTCATTCAATTATTTCAAAATTTCATCAATTTTTGCGCTTGCTTTCGCAACCGCTTCATCCGCTTTATAAGCTAAACCTTCAACGTGAATTAAATCTACATTGCTTAAACCGACAAAACCTAAAACCTGCTTAACCCAATCGCTCATTGTGTCAAATTCTGTACCTTCATATTCACCACCGCTAGTTACAAAAGCGAAAACAGGTACATTCGGTAGTAAACCTTTAGGGCCATTTTCATCATACGCAAAAGTGATGCGAGGGCGAGCGATATAATCAATGTAAGACTTGAACGTTGCCGGCGCAGTAAAATTGTAACGAGGTAAACCAAGCACAATATAATCTGCTGTTTTCAATTCAGCAATTAATTCATCTGCTAAAGCAATCGCATTGCGTTGTTCTTCTGTTTCAGCAATGCCTGCACGAATTGCTGCAACAGTTTTACCGGTTAAAAGTGGCACTGGATTGGCATCTAAATCACGTTCAATAATATTGACTTCTGGCCATTTTGCTTTTGTTTTAGCAATAAATTGATCGATTAGTTGATTAGAAAAACTTTTTTCACCGTTTACTGAGGTGCGTAAAACTAAAACATTACTCATAATGAGGAACTCCTTGTATATTGAAAATTACTGCTTGTTTTTAAGATTATCTAAAGCGAAAGCGCCACCACCGGCAATCGCAATAAAGAGAAAAATAAAACAGAACAATACTGCTGCTTCACCACCATTCATTAATGGTAGCCAAAATGTTGATATAGAAGCGTGGAACATAAAATAGGCAAATGCCATTTCTCCGGAAAGGATAAAAGCTGTGATTCTAGAGAATAGCCCTAGCACTAATAAAATACCACCGACTAATTCTAAAACACCGCCAATTCCCAATAATGAGAAAACAGACAAGCCATCAAAAGCGGAAACGTGTGGGAGTGCAAATAATTTTGCACTGCCGTGTAATAAAAAAGTATAACCAGCAACAATACGTAATAAAGCTAAACCGTAATTGGTTAATGGTTGTGAATAAGACATAAATAATCCTTTTTAACTAAGTAGTGAAAACAAGATAAAGTATATTGATTTCATAATCTGAAAACGATATGTTTTTGAGAAAAGTATTTTTTCTTAATAGGAAACAATAATGGATACATTACAGAGTATGAAAGTATTTCGACAGATTGTCGAACAAGGTAATTTCAGCAAAGCTGCGGAACAATTGAATATGTCCACGTCAATGGTGAGTAAACATTTATCAAACTTAGAACATTATTTGCAGGCAAAATTATTAAATAGAACAAGCAGGCGTTTAAGTTTAACCGAAGTTGGTACAGATTATTATCAACGTTGTGTGGTGGCATTAGATGATCTTGAAGAAGCACGGCAAATCGCAGCTCAAGGAACAATTCATCCTCAAGGCACTTTAAAAATTACTTTACCAGTTTGGTTTGCTACAAGGCGTTTCGCAGAATTTTTAGCCGAATATCAACATCGCTATCCTAAAGTCAATTTTCAGCTTTCGTTAGATAATCATCATACCGATTTGATAGGTCAAGGTTTTGATTTGTCATTAAAAGTTACCGCACATCCAGCAGAAAATTTAATTGTAAAACCCTTAGCCAGCTTGCCGTTTTACTGGGTTGCCAGTCCTAAATATATTCAGCAGTTTGGACAATTGAATGAGCTGTCGTGGGCGCAACATAAAGGGTTGATTCCGACTTATACGCACGTTGAGCATCATTTCGTCGATATTATTTCAAGCAATAATACCTTAATGTTGTATCAGTTGGCATTGGCAGCTCAAGGCATTGCTTATTTGCCTAGTTTCTTGTGCGAGGATGATTTAAAGCAAGGAGATCTGCAAATTGTGCCGCATCCGGCAAACAGAAATCATACACTGTATGCTGCTTATATGAATCGAGAATTTATGAGTGCGAAAGTACGCAGTTTTATTGATTTTATGGCAGAGAAGTTCCTGAGTTATCCGTTAAAACATTACGATTTTTAGCAAAGGTAGAAAGGAAAAGTGATGGGAAAATCCCATCACTTTTAAACGGTTAAGCTTCTAATGTTTTCGGTTTAATCATTGCATACAACACACCGGTAACAATACTACCAGCCGCAATAGCCACTAAGTAAAGCAATACCGGTTGAATAGCGCCCGGAATGGCAAGTACGAAAATACCACCGTGCGGTGCCATAAGTTGTACACCGAATACCATTGATAATGCGCCGGTCAAAGCACCGCCAATCATACAACTAGGAATCACACGCATTGGATCACGGGCAGCAAACGGAATTGCTCCTTCGGAAATAAAGCATAAACCGAGAACAAAAGAGGCTTTACCTCCCTCCAATTCATTTGCATTGAATTTTTTGCGAGCAATAAAGGTGGCTATCCCCATACCTAATGCCGGCACCATACCTGCTGCCATTACAGCCGCCATAGGTAAGTAGGAAGCAGATGCTAATAGACCAACACCAAAAGTATAGGCAGCTTTATTTACAGGACCGCCCATATCAAAACACATCATTGCTCCAAGGATAATGCCAAGCACAACTGCACTGCCTGATTGCATTCCTTTCAAGAATTCAGTCATACTGTTCATTACCCAAGCCACAGGTTCGCCGACGATATAAATCATAATTAAGCCGACAAACAGTGTAGAGAGGAATGGAATGATCAGAATCGGTTTTAATGCATTCATTGTTTGTGGCAATTTAACGTGATCATTGATCGCTTTAGCGATATAACCTGCCAAGAAACCAGAAATAATACCACCAATGAACCCAGCACCAAGCGAGCTTGCCAACATCCCGCCAACAAGCCCCGGAGTAAGCCCCGGACGGTCCGCAATAGAGTAAGCGATATAACCAGAAAGAATAGGGATCATTAAAGCAAATGCGCTGCCACCACCAATTTTCATTAATGCAGCCGCTAATGTACCTTCTTCTTTAAAAGCCTCGATACCGAATACGAAAGAGAGCGCAATGATAAGACCACCGGCAACCACCATTGGTAACATATGAGAAACACCGGTCATTAAGTGGCTATAAATGCCTTTTTTCTCACCTTTTTCTTTGCTTTCAGTTTTCGCCGTGGCGTTATTATCCTGTTTATGGTGATAAACTTTAGCCTCTTTAAACGCTTTTTCAAATTCCTGTGCGGTTTTCTTTAACGCTAAACCGGTTGAAGTGTGGTACATTTTTTTACCATCAAATTTGCTTAAATCTACATCAATATCGGTAGCGATAAAAGCAAGATCAGCTGCTGCCACATCTTCAGCAGAGATCAAATTATTAGCCCCAACCTGACCTCGAGTTTCAACTTTAACGTTCCATCCTTGTTTTTGACAATAAGTAGAAATCGCTTCTGCTGCCATAAATGTATGAGCTACGCCAGTAGGGCAAGCAGTAACTGCAACGATATTTAATGGACGATCACTCGCAACTGCTTCGGCTGGAACATCTGTTGGCGTTTGATAGTCATTTGCTGAAGTTAGTGCTTGCTGTAGAGTCTGTTCAGGAGCATTAAACGCCTGTTCAAAAGCTGTTAAAAATACTTTTTTACCAACAAGAACAGGATTATTTGGTAATTTATCGCCTAAAACTAATACAAGATCGGCATCTTGTATCTGTTCAACCAACTGGTGGTTATGCTGATTAGCAATTTTACTAACCATTTGTTTTAACAAGTAAAGCGTTGCATTACCACGTTTTTCTTGTGCTAATAAAAAAATCTTCATAGATTATTCCTCAATTTTGGTAATTTTGACTTGGTCAATAAGTTGATTCAATGCTTGATGATCAGCAACACCAACATTACTTTGTGCAACTGCTAATGCGGAAACGGCAGAAGCGAAACGTAGCGTTTGTTCTTTTGAAAGCTGTTGTTCTGTGCCGTAAATTAAACCGGCAACCATTGAATCACCGGCACCGACAGTGCTCACTACATTGGTGCATTTTGGCGGTTGTGCCTGTAAAACGCCTTCATCATTGATCCATAATGAGCCTTCCGCACCCATTGAAATGATAACGTTAGCGATACCTTGCGCTTTCAACTGTTTCGCCGCATCAATAATTTCTGTTAATGAATTAAGCGGTTTGCCAATCCAAGCTTCCAATTCACGGTGGTTCGGTTTGACTAACCACGGATTAGCTTTTAAACCGGCTGTGAGTGCAGCATTACTGCTATCCAAGACCACTTTGGTATGTTGTCCTAATTGTTGCAACCAAGCAGTAAATGCTTGTGGAGAAATGCCTTTAGGCAAACTACCACAGACAGCGACCAAATCATAATCTTTGAAATCTTGCAGCGATTTTTCTACAAAACGTTGCCAATCGGCTTCGGAAACTTGATAACCTAAGAAGTTTAAATCGGTTACATCCGCTTCAGTTTCGGTAACTTTCACGTTAATACGTGTTTTCCCGGCGACACGTTGGAAACGATCATCTAAACCAAGTTGTTGGAAAAGTTGGATAAAGTCACCTTGATTTTCTTCGCCGAGAAATCCGCTGACACTGACTGACAAATTTAAGTCGTGTAAGACTTTGGCAACATTAATACCTTTGCCGGCAGGATAAATGCCCAAAGTTTCAACCGTATTGACTTCACCCAGCTGAATTCGAGGCAAACGACCGACTAAATCGAAAGCCGTATTTAATGTAATAGTCGCAATGCGAGGCATTTTACTCTCCTAAACCGGCATTAATTGCTTCGCCGATACCTTTTAATGCCTGTTCCGCATCTTCACCTTGAGCAACGAAACATAAACGT
The DNA here is from genome assembly GCF_054166015.1 of Gallibacterium sp. ZY190522. Taxonomy (NCBI): domain Bacteria; kingdom Pseudomonadati; phylum Pseudomonadota; class Gammaproteobacteria; order Pasteurellales; family Pasteurellaceae; genus Gallibacterium; species Gallibacterium sp. ZY190522. Next base: position 25,311 of record NZ_CM135118.1, on the reverse strand, counting down.
TGACCTTTAGTTGTGCCTAAACCAACCACTTTCATTAAGCTTTTCGCATTCACAAAAGCGGTATCGCGATCAACATTTTTCACTTGAATAGTGGATTTATATTTTTTCACTTCATTGATGAGAACCGCTGATGGGCGAGCGTGAAGACCGTGCTCATTTTTGATTGTGAAAGTGGCTTCTAATTGACCGTCTGCAGCTGCTGTTGATGTGTCGGCAGCAGATGTGGTTGTAGTCGAAGAGGCTGGTGCTTCTTCAACTTTACCTTGCAATGCCGCAACAACTTGTGTGGCAGAGCCGTTGAGTAACTGTTGTTGGCATTGAGGATCAAGTAAATTTGCCAATAACTTCTCAATACTGTCATCTACATTAGCGATAGTAACTAAACCGGCAATAGTTTTATTATTATTTTGGAAAGCCTGTTTCGGACGAGCAAACGCAATTGCATTTTTTTGGTTACCGTTAACGCTGTCATTAACCCAAAGCCCATTGCCTAAAGGCAGAGCAGCAGAAGCAATAACATCACTAACGAACTGATTATCAACTGCTTTGGCTTGTTGTAAGTTGCCGGCATTAATTGCAGTTAAAGTTAACAAGCTGATGGTATCAATATTAAGAGAAACTAATGTTTCATCCACAATATTACCATTATTGTCGCCATTAAAGAGGGCAATAAACTCTTGAGTATCAGTGGTTTTTGCAAGTTTTTCAGCAATATCTTCATCACCAAGTAGGTGAGTTAATTGACGTAAAATAGCAAGATGTTCATCAGATTTTGCTGCAATACCGATAACTAGATACGCAATATTATCATCGCTCCATTTTACGCCGTTAGGAAATTGGAATATTTGTACACCGGTTTGTTTTACCAAATGACGGGTATCCAGTGTGCCGTGAGGAATCGCAATACCATTCCCTAAAAATGTTGAAGTTTGTTGTTCACGAGCAAGCATACCTTGCAAATACCCCTCTTCAACCAACCCTTTTTCTACGAAGGCTTGGGCAACAGCAGTAATCGCTTGTTGTTTGTCATCGGCTTGCGCCGCAAGATGGATGTCTTTTTCAACGAGATTAAACACGATTGGACTCCTTAGATTATGAGTGACTAAAATAAATTGCACAATTTTAACTCAATTTATTTTATTTAGTAAAAAAATTATGCAGAAAAAGGCTATTTTTTGATTAGAAAGGGTATTTTTAAAACATTGCTAAACCGTTTTAGATATTTAGCAAGTGAGAATAAGGTTTGACATCCTCCCCACCCTAAAGGACGGGGATTCCTACTAGTGCCCATTGCAAGCAATGGGCTACTCTCGGTGGGTTCTTGTTGCTGACCTCTCAATGAAGTTCACTTCACAAGCGCTACGGGCATGTCCTGCCCTGACATTTTATTACGCGTGGACGATAGCTCGCCCACGAGTTAACACGTTTAACGCTCCAACCACATCAGCATTTTCTGTGTAGCCACATTCTACACACTCAAAATTAGCCTGTGTTTGGCGATTTTCTTTCGCAACATGACCACAACAAGGGCAAGTTCGACTGGTATTTTGCGCTGGCACTGCCACTAAAAATCCACCTTGCCATTGCGTTTTGTAGTCCAACTGACGGCGAAACTCAAACCAAGATTGATCTAATATCGCTTGGTTCAACCCTGATTTTGCAGCAACATTTTTGCCTGGTGCTTCCGCCGTACCTTTGGCTGATTTTGACATATTTGACACCTGCAAATCTTCAATATAGATTATGGCGTGGTTTTTGCTGATTTTGCTTGAAGTCTGATGCAAGAAGTCTTTGCGAAAATTGGCAATTTTATGATGCAGTTTGGCGATTTTCGCCTTTAATTTCTGCCAGTTTTGACTAAATTTAACCTTATTTTTGAGTTGGCGTTGGAGTTTTGCCAATTTGCCTTTGTAGGTTTTAAAGGCGTTTAATGGCTCAAAAAATTCACCGTTTGAAAGCGTGGCAAAACGTGCAACGCCCATATCAATACCGATTTCACTGCCTTTATGTGTCGGAATGTCGTACTCAAATTCCGTCTGAATACTAACAAAAAAGCGACCGCACTTTTGGCTAACCGTCACATTTTTCACTTCGCCTACCACCTCACGGCTGTTGCGATAGCGAACCCAGCCAATCTTTGGCAGATACAAGCGGTCATTTTCCTGTTCTAATTTGCAACCTTGCGGAAAACGAAAGCTCTCTTTCACGCCTTTTTTCTTGAATTTTGGAAAGTCGGCACGTTTCTGAAAGAAATTTTTGAACGCACTCTCAAGATCTTTTAGCGACTGTTGAAGCACTTGAGAATGGCATTCTTTTAGCCAAACTAATTCTTTTTTCCATTGTGGAAGCAAGTTGGCGATTTTAGTGTAACTGAACTTAAAGCTGTTATCTTGCTCGTATTGTTCATTTTGCCAAGCCAATGCCCGATTGAACACAAAACGAGAGCAACCACAGAACTGTTTAATTCTGCGGATTTGGTTGCCGTTTGGCATTATCTCGAACTTAAAGGCTTTGTGTAGTTGCATTGACAAGGTTTAGAATGTAAGTTTTCAACATTTTACACTTGGTCTATGCAAAAAGAAACAGAAATTAGGCACGGTAGACATTGTGTTTTTAATATGCATGTTCACTTAGTCTTTGTAACAAAATATCGCCGTGATGTTTTTACGAAAGCTATTTTAGACGAACTCAAATTGATTTTTGAAAGCGTCTGCAATGATTTTAAAGCAAAATTAGTTGAATTTGACGGTGAAGACGATCATGTCCATTTACTTGTGGAATATCCCCCAAAAATTGCGGTGTCTACATTAGTGAACAGCCTGAAAGGAGTGTCAAGTCGAATGATTAGACGAAAGAATTTTCCGAGTATCCGCAAGAAATTGTGGGGTAATCAGCTGTGGTCTCCGTCTTATTTTGCAGGGAGTTGTGGTGGCGCTCCAATTTCCATTATTCGCCAATACATTGAGCAACAACAAACACCTGATTAGTTAGGTTTGAAACGGCTTACGCCGTTTGTGCCTTATATCTCCGCCCTGAAGGACGGAGTTTTACGGCACGAGTCTGATAAAAAATCGGGAAGCTCTCCTGCTTCCCGATTTATTAAAAAGTTTAGGTATCTCATCTAGATAAATAGGCTTCCCCATAAGAAACCGAATAGAACGGATAAGGAAATGGCAATTACCCCCGGAATAATAAATGGATGGTTAAAGACAAATTTCCCGATACGAGTTGAACCAGTATCATCCATTTCTACTGCCGCAATTAATGTTGGATAAGTCGGTAATACGAACAATGCAGATACTGCCGCAAAAGCCGCCACAGCAGAAAGTGGAGAAACCCCTAACAAAATAGCTGTTGGATAAAGTGCTTTTGCAGTCGCTGCTTGTGAATAAAGCAATGTACTTGCAAAGAATAAAATTACCGCAAACATCCAAGGATAATTTTGTAATAAATCAGCAGAAACTTCTTTGATTTCATTAATATGACCACCAACAAAAGTGTTACCTAACCAAGCAACCCCCATTACACAAATTGCTGCAGACATACCTGACTTAAATGTTGCTGCTGAAGTGATTTTGCTAATATCAATTTTACAGAAAATAACAATTAATGCGGCTGCCCCTAACATAAAGCTAATAATCGCTTCGTTACGAGGTAAAACCGGATTCTCAACTAAACCAACGGTTTTACTAATTAATGTCGCATAGAACATCACGATGATAACAGTCGCTAAGAAGATGGCAACGGAACGTTTTGCGTAAGGCTGTACTTCAATTTGAGATTCACCACGCAATTTAATTAATCCGGCTGCTAAACGGCGTTGATACTCTTCATCATCTTTTAAATCTTTTCCTAAGAAGTTACAGATAAATGCGGTAATCATACAAGCCACGAAAGTGGTTGGAATCCAAATCGCCAATAATTCGATATAACCAATGCCGTAATTTTTTTCAATTTCACCGGCAAGATAAACAACTGCGGCAGAAATTGGTGAAGCGGTAATAGCAATTTGTGAAGCAACAGTGGTGATAGATAACGGACGAGAAGGGCGAATGCCTTGTTCTTTTGCCACTTCAGCCACCACAGGAAGAATGGAGAAAGCGGTGTGACCTGTTCCTGCACAAACGGTCATAAAATAACCGACAGCCGGCGCAAGAAAAGTGATGTGTTTAGGGTGTTTACGAAGAACGTGCTCCGCCCATTTAACTAAGAAATCCATACCACCTGCGACCTGCATAGCAGCAATTGCCATAATAACAGACATAATGATAGAAATAACATCAAATGGAATTTCACCCGGTGTTAATCCTAATAACGCTAATGCAACAACACCTAAACCGCCGGCAAAACCGATTCCTATTCCACCAAGGCGAGTACCTAAAAATATAAAGAAAAGTACAACTAAAAATTGTAACCAGATCATATAAGTTCCTTATTTAATTTTATGATTTACACACAACAAATAAGCGTTAATTAAGATTAACGCTTTGTGGTTAATAATTTTATCAGTTTTTATATCAATATTGTTGAGCTAGATCTAAATAATGATGTTATTACACTGTTTCACGAGAGTGACAGATTGATTTTTCTTCAGGAATTGTTTTTATCCAAAAGAAAAAACACCAATATTCGATCAAAAGTAATAAAAGAATTACGATCTTACCTATGATATTTGGTGAGGCATAAAAAGAGAGTGCCATCATTATTGTTGAGATTAATAAAATGGAACGTTTCGCGCGTTTTGTTAAAGCTCGTTGTTCATTAAATGTTTTTAAATATTTATGATAAACCTGAGTCTGTTTAAACCAGTTTTCTAACCTAGGGGAACTTTTTCCAAAGAAAAAAAGCGTACAGAGCAAAAAAGGCGTTGTCGGTAAAAGTGGGAGGAAAGCACCGAGAATGCCTAAAGCTAAACAAGTAAATCCAAGAAAAATATAAATATAGCGTAACATTAGCCTTTTCTTTGTTGAGAATTATTCTTAATAAGATAGCAGTTTTTGTGAAAAAAAGAAATGAGAAAGAAAAGAAAATGATCTACACCGCTGATTAACCGCTCTTATCAATTAATCTTTCAGTGTAGATCAAATGTTGTTGTTAATATTCTAATTTTGGCAGTGATTGGTTTTCAATAACATCCTGATCCACAACTACTTTCTTTAATCCCTCTAAAGAAGGAAGATCGTACATTGTATCTAATAAAATACCTTCGACAATGGAACGTAATCCTCTAGCACCGGTTTTACGTGCCAGTGCTTTTTTAGCAATGGCGGTTAATGCTTCCGGAGTGAATTCCAACTCTACATTCTCTAGTTTAAACAATGCCTGATATTGTTTGATTAACGCATTTTTCGGTACAGTTAAAATGCTAATTAATGCCTCTTCATCCAGTTCCGCTAATGACGCTACAACTGGTAAACGACCAACAAACTCAGGAATTAAACCAAATTTGATTAAGTCTTCGGTTTCTACCTGTGCAAATAATTTGCTGATATCATTCTCTTTTTCTTTGCTTTGTACATTTGCATTGAAACCTATTCCACGATCTTTATGAGTGCGTTTTTCGATGATTTTATCCAAACCGGAAAATGCACCTCCACAAATAAAGAGAATTTTTGAAGTATCCACTTTCAAAAACTCTTGCTGTGGATGTTTTCTTCCGCCTTGAGGTGGAACAGATGCGATTGTACCTTCAATTAGTTTCAATAATGCTTGTTGTACCCCTTCACCGGAAACATCTCTAGTAATCGATGGATTTTCAGATTTACGAGTAATTTTATCAATTTCATCAATATAAATAATGCCCTGTTCCGCTTTTTCGGTATCGTAATCACAATTTTGTAATAACCGTTGAATAATATTTTCAACATCTTCACCAACATAACCGGCTTCAGTTAACGTTGTCGCATCGGCAATTGCAAAAGGAACATTAATTTGGCGAGCCAATGTTTGTGCCAATAACGTTTTTCCACTTCCAGTCGGACCGATCAGCAAAATATTACTTTTCCCTAATTCAACATCAAGCTCTGTTTCATTGTTACGTAGGCGTTTGTAATGATTATAAACAGCGACAGAAAGGATTTTTTTTGCTTGATCTTGTCCGATTACATAATCATCCAAATGCGCACGGATTTGATGTGGTGTAGGTAGCTTTTCTAGCGGTTTTCCTTGCTCTTGCTCTTTTTGCTGCTTATTAGCTTCTTCCATCAATAAATCGTGGCACGTTTCCACACATTCATTACAAATATAACCGGATACTCCGGCAATCAATTTGCTCACTTCGTGTTTCTCTTTACCACAAAGTGAGCAGTAAAATTTCTCATTATTCTCTGGTTTATCTGACATAAATTTCTCACTTATAGTTGGCGATGAGTTAATACTTCATCAATTAAACCATATTCTTTAGCTGCCTGAGCAGACATAAAGTTATCACGATCAGTATCACGTTCTACAACTTCCAATGGTTGACCAGTATGGAAAGCAAGACGTTGATTTAAAGTATCTTTGATTTTAAGAATTTCCTGTGCGTGAATTTGAATATCCGATGCCTGACCACGATACCCACCTAAAGGTTGATGAATCATAATACGAGCGTGCGGAAGTGCAAAACGTTTTCCTGCTGCACCACCCGCTAATAAAAATGCTCCCATAGAACAAGCTTGTCCCATACAAAGCGTACGAACATCAGGTTTAATAAATTGCATTGTGTCATAAATTGCCATTCCGGCAGTAACTACACCGCCGGGTGAGTTGATATAAAGATTAATATCTTCATCAGGATTTTCCGCTTCAAGGAATAATAATTGAGCAACAATTAAGTTAGCCATATTATCCTCTACTTGACCGTTAAGAAAAATCACACGTTCTTTAAGCAAGCGAGAATAAATATCGAAAGCACGTTCACCACGAGCAGTTTGTTCGACAACCATTGGAACTAATGCCATATTTTCTCCTATTTTGTAGCTAGTCTTTTTAATCGTAAAAAGAATAGAAAAAGTGCGGTATAGATTAACCGCACTTGATGAATGTAGAATAATTTTGTGTTATAGCGCTATTTTCAAATAGTGCTATAGCACTATTCATTATGCACGAGGAGTGTTCATAATGTCGTCAAAAGATTTTTCAACTTCTGACACTTGCGCTTTAGCAAGAATTGCATCAACAGCTTGATCTTCTAATACAACGTTACGGATGTTATTGGAAAGTTCTTTATTGCTACTGTAATAATTAATCACTTCTTCAGGTTGCTCATAAGCAGAAGCAATACTTGCGATCATTGATTTAACACGATCTTCATCTACTTTTAAGTCATTACCGGAGATAACTTTGCTAAGTAATAAACCGACTTTAACACGACGTTTAGCCTGTTCTTCAAAGATTTCACGTGGTAATTCAAGCGCTTGTTTAGCATTACCACCAAAACGTTGTGCTGCTTGTTGACGTAATACATTGATTTCTTCATCAACCGCTGCATTCGGAACATCGATATTATTTTGCTCAAGCAAACCATCAAGAACTTGCTGTTTGATGTTTGCAGTTACTGCATTATCAAGTTCACGTTGCATATTTTTTTCAATTTCTGCACGAAGATCAGCTACAGTTTTGGTATTTGGCCCGAATTTAGCCACAAATTCATCTGTTAATTCAGGAAGTACCATTTTTTCCACTTTTTTCAAGGTAATAGCAAATTTAGCAGGTTTACCTTTTAAGTTTTCAGCGTGATACTCTTCTGGAAAGGTTACATCAATGTCAAATTGTTCTCCGGCTTTATGACCTACAATACCATCTTCAAAACCTGGGATCATACGCCCTTGTCCCATAAAGAGAATGAAGTCATTCGCTTTTCCGCCTTCAAATTCTTCACCATCAATAGAACCAACGAAATCTAAAGTTACGCGACTGTCAGCCGCTGCTGCTTCAGTGGTTTCTTCCCAAGTTGCTTGTTGTTTACGTAATGTATCAACCATTTTATCAATGTCTGCTTCATTGATTTTTACAACCGGTTTTTCAACTTTGATATTTTCTAAACCTTTGATTTCTATTTCAGGATAAACTTCAAAAGTTGCAGAGAAAGTTAAATCTTCACCAACTTTGTATTTTTCCGGTGCAAAAGTTGGACGGCTTGCCAAATTGATTTTTTCCTGCATTACTGCATCAAAAAAGTGACGCTGCATTACATCACCTAAAACATCCTGACGGGCAGAAGCTCCAAAGCGTTTTTCAATGATGCTTGGCGGCACTTTACCTTTACGGAAACCATCAATACGAGCAGTTTTAGCTACTCTTTTTAATTCTTCACGAACAGCTTGTTCGATCTCGTCTGCCGGTACAGTAATGCTAATACGGCGTTCTAATCCTTGAGTTGTTTCTACTGAAATTTGCATTTATGCTACCTCAAAAAAATAATTGTACTCGGCACTTTCTATTGCTACCGAACACGCAAAAAATACCTATTATTTAAAAGTAATACAAGCGTATTAAAAAGAACGCCCGATTATAGCCTATTCATTGGTAATATGTCGAGAAAGCGAACGATAAAAACGGATAGTTGTTTATTGTTCACTCAATTTAATTGCTTTTACTTCTTCCCTTGTGCTAAATAATTTAATTTTAAGCTCACATCAGATAACAAGAACATCTTATAGATCATTGACAAACCTTCAATGACTTATTTTTCTATCTACATTAGGGCAGATGACAGAGAACAATAGAAGATATTTGTAATATTGGAGTATTTTTAATTTGAGATTTTTATTAAATCAAAGACCCAGTTTTGAACTAGGTTTTTATCATTATTTTTAATCTTTATTAAAACTAAATTTAGTTTTTATTAAAGAAGATACTCCGCTGCTCTCACAACAATTTTCACCGCATTTTCTTCTGTCGCTTTCATTGTTGCCTCATTAGGAATTTCCTGTTGTGTGCGGTTAACAATTGCACCTGCAACCATACCAGCTCGTAACCCTAACGCTGAACACATTGTAAACAGCGTTGCCGATTCCATTTCAAAATTCATTACATTAAGTTCCTGCCACTGTTTCAAAGAGCCAGCAAACTTACGCCAAACTTTACCGCTATAAGTGTCATAACGCTCCTGTCCGGGATAAAAAGTATCTGATGAAGCCGTAATGCCGACATAAGTTTTGTTCGGATTTAACTCTTGTGCTGCACGATAAAGTGCTGTGGTACATTCAAAATTCGCCACTGCTGGATACTCTAACGGCGCAAAGTGTTGGCTTGCGCCATCCAAACGTACCGCACTGGTTGTGATCAGAACATCACCGACATTAATATGCGGTTGAATCGCTCCCGTTGTACCGATACGCAAAAAGGTACGCACACCAAGCTGTGCTAACTCTTCAACAGCAATGGATACCGATGGGCCACCAATACCGGTAGAACAAACAACCACGGCTTTACCGTGCAAATAGCCTAGCCACGAAGTAAATTCACGTGTAGATACTAAAAATTTAGGGTTATCCAACAGCTTAGCAATAACAGGAACTCTTTCCGGTGCACCCGGCACAATGGCAAGGGTAGCGCCATCCAAATCTGTTTTCTTTAAGCCCAAATGAAACACATCAGACATACAGCCTCCTTATTTTATTTTTGTATGTTATGGTTTTATATCCCGGAGAATAGGATTTTGCATCGAGATCAAAGTTTCAGTTGATTGGATCTCATCAATTAGTTGAATTTTCGTTGCCAACACGTGATGCAATTCTTCGATAGTATGTGTCATCACCTTGATAAATATTGAATAATTTCCGGTTGTGTAATAGGCCTCTACCACTTCATCAAAATCTTTCAGTTTTGCGATCACTTTTTCATAATCTTTCGCACTTTTCAGGATAATGCCGATAAAACAACAAACATCATAGCCTAAACGTCTTTCATTGATTTTAACTTTTGTGCCTTCAATAATACCGGACTGGCGCATCTTTTCGACCCGAACGTGAATCGTTCCCGGACTAACGCCGAAATTTTTCGCCATTTCCGCATACGGAGTACGAGCGTCTTGCGTTAACACACGTAAAATCTGCTGATCCAAATGATCAATATTGGTAACTGGTTGCATATTCAGCCTTATAAGTAATGAAATGATTAGATAATATATAATTTATCGATATAAAAAATAAATTTCTTCTAATGGTAAGAGAGTTGCTGATTTGTTTCAAGACAAAATCCATTTTCTTGCCATTCTTCCAACAAAAATGTGAAGCAGATCAAAATTTCAAGCTAAATCAAAGAGATTTAACTGTCTTACCCGCTGTGGCAAATCCCCACTTAATCCGGTTGCTTGCTGAATAAATTGCTGCTTAATCGGCGAGAATTGATTGGTTAATGATAAGCCCACGCCTCGTATCAATTTTTTTAACGGCTGCTCACCGGCAAAAAGATCCTTAAAGCCTTGCATTGCTGCCAACATTTTTAATGCTTCCGCCTTACGCCAACGCTCATAATGGCGCAAATGACGATAACTGCCGATATCTTTATCTTGAGCTAAATGTTTATCCACCTCTTCTGCCAATGCCAACGCATCCATAAACCCTAAATTCACGCCTAAACCGGCAAGAGGATGAATAGTGTGTGCTGCATCACCAACCAAAGCAATGCGCTGTGCGGCGAATTGTCGAGCAAAACGCGCCGTAAGCGGATAGACGCTACGTTGTGTGACCAACTTACATAAACCCAATCTGTTATCAAACGCCGTAGTTAAATAGCGATTAAACTGTTGCGGATCACAACTTGCCATCGCCTCTGCTTGTACCGGATCCTGCGACCAAACAATCGAACTTAAATTAGGCTGATGTAACGGCAAAAAGGCTAAAATGGTATCCGGAGAGAAAATTTGGCGGCAAATTTGTTGATGCGGTTCCTCCGTTTCCACATTACACACTAAAGCCGAATGTTGGTAATCACGGAAAACCAACGGAATATTCGCCTGTTGTCGCAACCACGAATTCGCACCGTCCGCGCCAACCACCAATTTTGCGACTAAAATTTCACCGTTTTCCAAGCCTAAAATCGCATTGTCCTGATTGACACCCAACGACACCGGTTTGCTCACAATCACTTCAGCATTTTCTTGAGCGACAACCGCTTGATATAACGCCTGTCGAATCAATTGGTTTTCCACAATATGCCCAAGATGTTCAACACCAAGCTGCTCGGTATTGAGCTCAATGCGTCCGAAACTGTCTTTTTCCCACACTTGCATTTCTGCATAGGCAGTTGCTCGCCACGCTTTTAACTGCTGCCAAACATCGAATTGTCGCAACATCGCTTCGGAAGAAAGATTTAATGCACTCACTCGATAACCGATATTCGATAAATCAAATACCGTATTATTCTCTTCAATCACAGCTATCGAACAAGCACTTTGTTTTAAAGCTTGTGCGAATGCCAACCCAACCATTCCGCCACCAATGACGACAATATCGAACGTTTTCATTAAATTCTTCCCAAAGTAGGTTGTACAAAACGATTTCGCAATAAAGCGCAGTTGCTTAAACCAATTAAGCCTAAATTACGCAAAATTTGTAACGGTAACAATGAATTACTAAAAATTTGCACTAAATTATCTGTTAAGCCAATAATATGCTGTTGATCGGCAAGGCGCTGCTGCTGATACTGTTGCAACATTGCTGCCGAACCGATCTCATCTGCTTCCGCCACGATTTTCGCTAATGCAAAAACATCACGAATTCCTAAATTAAAGCCTTGCCCTGCCACAGGGTGCAGTGTTTGTGCTGCATTTCCGACTAACGCAATACGATCTCCGACAAAAGATGTCGCCCGTTTTAACATTAATGGATAGGCATAACGGCGACTAACAGCCTGAAACGCACCTAAACGCCAACCGAACTGCTGTTGTAAATGCGATATGAATTGTTCATCATTCATATTAAGTAGCTGTTCCGGCGCTTTCGTACAAAACACTAATGACATCATTTTGTCCGCTAACGGCAATAATGCAATTGGCCCTTGTGTAGTAAAGCGTTCAAAAGCCCGCCCGTTATGTGAGCTGGAAATTCTCACATTGGCAATAATCGCTGTTTGCTGGTAATTATGCACCGTTTCGGTAGCAATCTTTGCCAATTCAGCAATTTTTGAATCACTGCCATCCGCTGCGACCAGTAATTTTGCACTTAGCTGTTGTCCACTTTGTAATAATACGGAAATCTGTTGTTTTGATGTTTGTAACTCAACAATGCTATCCGGACAAATAAAATCAATATTCTGTTGAGCCTTTAACGCTTGGCTAAACATTAACCCCATTTCGCTTAATGGAACAACCGCACCGACTTGCGACAAATGCAACTCTTGAGCATTAATTTCGACAATGCCTGAATGGTGCTGTTCAGAAATATGCACCTGTTTAATCGGTTCGGCAAATGCCTGCATTTTGTCCCATAATGAATAGTGTTCGGAAAAAGGAATTTGGGCTAACTTACGACAAGTTCCATCAGACAAAGCAACACAACGTGTATCAAATCCCACGCCTTGTTGTTCTTGCTGTAACCGTTTTTCAACCACAGCAATTTTTAATCGCTGCGCTGAAAAGTGGGATAACGCCAAGGCAAGCGTTAAGCCATTCATTGCACCGCCACCAATGATCAAGTCGTAGTGTTGTTGCATAATTAATCCTTGCTAGCTGCCATTAAGGCTTCGATTTCATCTATCTCTTTCGGCACTGCTGCGGTCAACACCTTGTTGCCATAGTCGGTAATCAGTAGATCATCCTCAATACGAACGCCAATGCCTCGATAAGCCGGTGGAATATCTTCTGCATTAGGAATATACAACCCCGGTTCAACCGTCACAACCATTCCGGGCGCCAATGTTCTGCTACGATTTTCACCATATTCTCCGACATCGTGAACATCCAATCCGAGCCAATGTCCCAAACCGTGCATATAAAAGCGTAAATAGGCTTTATCTGCGATTAACTGCTCTACCTCACCGGATAAAATGCCTAATTTAACCAAGCCTGCAACCTTAATTTTCAACACTTCATCATTCGCTTGCTTGATGGAGCTGCCATTAACCAACAATTCTATCGCTCGTTTTTGTGCGTCAAGCACAATTTGATAAACCTCTCGCTGTGCTTGACTGAATTTGCCGTTCACCGGGAAAGTTCTGCTAATATCGCCGGCATACATAGCAAATTCACAACCGGCATCAATTAACACTAAATCACCGTCCTGCATTAAGCGATCATTTTCTGTATAGTGCAAAATACAGGCATTATCACCGCTTGCAACAATCGATCCGAAAGATTCAGATCTCGCACCGAAACGGTTAAATTCGTGCAACAATTCGCTTGCCAATTCATATTCAAACCGCTGCGGACGAGCCTGTTTCATTGCACGCATATGTGCCAATGCTGAAATTTGCCCTGCTTGCTGCATTAAACGAATTTCGTTTTCTGACTTAAATAGACGCATTTCATCTAAAATTGGACGCCAGCAAATTTGTGTCAATGGTACGCGCAATCCCTGACGCTGTTTAGCACGCATTAAAGACAATGTCTGACGCACAACTTCATCACCCCAAGCCTGAACTTCTTGCGCATAATAGAGTGTTTGTGTGCCGTTTAATAACAACGGTAGTTGTTGTTGCAAATCTTCAATCGAAAAAGCAGCATCCAAATTCAGATCTGTTGTTGCTCTCTCTATGCCCAAACGGCGTCCATTCCAAGTTTCCATTAATGGATCGGACGGACGCAAAAACAGAATAGCGTGCTGTTCTTTATTACTCTTTTTCAGTAATAGCACTGAATCCGGTTCGTTAAATCCAGTTAAATACCAAAAATAACTATCTTGGCGAAATGGATAGGTAGTATCCGCATTGCGCTTACACTCCAAACTTGAAAACAGAATAAGAGCGCTGTTATCCGACATTTGTTCCAATACACGCTGACGCCGTTGCTGAAACTCTTCTTTCGGCATTTCTGCCATATAACTTAAATCCATCAAATTCTTCCTTAATGCACAGTTTGGTGCATTGTTACCTGAGCCTGACCAAAATGGGAATAGAACAGCATTGCAATCGTTCTTAAATACTCAACAATCTCTTCAAAAGCTTGTTCCAGCCCCTCTTCATCATCACCGTCTTCATAGCCAAGTTGGCAAATTTCACGTAAATCAGATATTGCTTCAATAATATCTTCTTGTTTTTCTTGCTGTAAATTCGGTTGAGCTAATCCTAAGCCGAGTAAAAAATGATTACTCCATTCACTTAATGCATTGATATTTTGGAAAACATCGCCTGACTCGCCTAAATCAAGATCAAACTCAAATTCTGTAATATCAGCTAAATTTTTCTGTAGTGCTTGATAAAGTTCCGTGATCTTTGTTAATAATTGAATAGGGTAAGCGTGATCATCATTAGTAAATTTATAAAGCAAGGTTTTCCAACTTTCATCTCTAATACCGCCACAGATAAATCCGCTTAAAAGCCCGTGTAATTCAACACCGTTTAAGGATATGCCTGCCTGTTTTAATTCATTGTTCAGTTGTTGAGCTGTTATTGCAACCATTCTATATTCCATCTGATCGTAAATGTTGTCATTCTATCACCAACCTTATATATCCACCAATAATCTATGACGAAACTTATTTGCTATGGCATAATACCGCCATTTCTATAATTTTATTATTTATCTAAGAGGTCTTTTATGTCTAAAAATATTGATTTGTATATTTTTGGTCAAAATCTGCGTTTAAGCTGCCCGGAAGATCAACAACAGGCATTAAGAGAAGCAGCTGAGGTTTTAGAAAAAAAGGTTTCTGAATTAAAAAATCGCACCGGAATTATTCAATTGGATAAAGCGCTCACTATTGTTGGTTTAAATTTATGCTATGAATTATTAACTCAGCAACAGCAAAATTCTGAACGAGAATATTTAATCAACAATAAAATTGAACAAATAGAACATTCTTTAAGCACTATTTTATCTAATATGCCTACCAGAAAATAAAATCTGATTTAAAACAAGAAATTCTAATCTCTGACTAGGCAAATTAAAAAATTTAAGGTACTATTATTCTCAACCTGGGGTGTTCGACAATGGGTTACGTCCCTGAGCCGATACTGATATTTTTTAGAGTTGGTTACCTACAGTCGGTGAGCATGCTTGTTATCAAGAAGCCTAATGATTGTAAGACTGACTCCCTTGAACCGTAGGGTTCAAGGACCGATCACCCACACCGGCACCTTGGGTTTCTAATTAAATTGAAACAAACAATGACTCTTCAATCCTCTATTGATATATCTGCAAATAAATCATATCAACGACAACAGTTGAGAAGGTTTATTCGTCAAAGACGTTCCTCATTAACTTTACAACAACAGACAATGGCTGAACAGAAAGTTGCAAAAGTTGCTATGGATTTTCTAGCGCCTTTAAACGTAAAAAATATTGCAGTTTATTTATCTTTTGATGGGGAAATCTCAACGAGTTATTTAATTAAAACATTATGGCAGCAGGGCTACTGTCTCTATTTACCGGTATTACACCCTTTTAGCAAAGGGAATCTCTTATTTCTTTCTTACACGCCAACAACAAAACTTGTTAAAAATAAATTTAATATTCTTGAACCGGAATTAGATGTCAGACAAGTTTTACCCCCTGATCGATTGGATATTATTTTTACCCCTTTAGTCGCTTTTGATCTGAAAAAAAATCGTCTTGGAATGGGAGGCGGTTTTTATGATAGAACTCTTGAAAATTGGCAAAATAAACCTTTTCTACCGATAGGATTAGCTCACCATTGCCAACAAGTTGAACATATTCCGACCGAAGATTGGGATATGCCTTTATTTGAAATTTTAGCCGTTTAATTCATTTCTTAATTTTCTATCCAAATAAAAAAGCCATACAAGCGACATGATCTGACTCCGAAAAGTTAGACTGTTATTTTAAGGACTGAATTCTGTATTGAACAGGGCTCAGTCCATTTAATTTTAATTGTATTCTTTCCTCATTGTAATAACGAACATATTCTTTGATAACAGATTCAAGTTCTTCAATGCTGTCGAAAGTTTTGCCATAAAAACATTCCACTTTCATCCGCCCAAAGAAACTCTCCATCGCGGCATTATCTAAACAATTGCCTTTCCTTGACATACTCTGCACAATATTGTGCTCAGCTAATAACTGTTGATAACTTGCCATTTGATACTGAATACCTTGGTCTGAATGTAATATCGGGGAGTCCCCCTCAGCTAACCGAGCAATTGCTTGTAACACCATCTGTTTTACTAATCTACCATCTGGATGACGACTACATTGATAAGCAATCAATTCATTGTTATAGCAATCCAATATCGGGGAAAAATAGAGTTTATCGCCCTTCACCTTAAACTCAGTAATATCGGTCAACCATTTCTGGTGCGGAACGGTGGCGTGGAAGTCTCGTTGTAAGTGATTCGGGGCGATGTTACCCACTTCCCCACGATAAGAATAATATTTACGTTGTCTTTTCCCTTTTACCTGCAATCCCATCACTTGGATTAATCGTTGTACCCGTTTATGGTTGATCCCCTCGCCTAATTGTTTGGTGACTCGGCGATAGCCATAATGTGGATTCTGTTGTTTGATAGCAAGAATTTGGGCACATAATGAAGCGTTGTTATCCCTAGTCTTATCTTTACCATGTAAATGATAAAAGAAAGTACTTCTGGCTAAATCGGCATACCGTAACAGTAAGTCTAACGGATAGTCTGCTCTTAATTCTTGGACGGCGTTGGCTTTTTCCTCATTTTTTCTCGGTCTAATTGCTGACACTTTTTTAGGTAGGCATTCTCCGTTTCTAATTCTAGAATTCTTAAGCGTAAGCGTTCTTCTTCTGTTTTCGGTGGCGGTGGCATTTTGGCATAGCGTGTTTTTTTCATCGCAGGTCGTCCTTTGGGTTTTGGGTGTAATCCTTCTATACCGCATTGTTGAAAGTTTTTCAACCATTGGCTAATAGCACCCGAATTAGCAATTCCAAACTGTAAACAGGCTTGGTCAGCTGTCATGTCTCTGTTTTGAATCGTTTGTATGACGTGATATTTAAACTCTGGAGTATAGGTTCGTTTGGTATGCAGCACGGCTAAGCCATTTATACCTGAATGTTGATATTGGGCAATCCAACGCCTTAATGTGCGTTTAGACACGGTAAATGTACGACAGGTTAAAGAAAGGCTTTCCTCGTGTTGAAAGTAGAAATCTACCACTTGTTGTTTAAATGTTTGGTTATATTTAGTCATAAAAAATCTGCACCTCTGTATGTTGTTGGATAATAAGTCCAACTTTAGGGGTGCAGATCAACAAACTTGTATGGCTCTATAATTTTTCTGATTATCTATTCAGCTTTTGCTTGTGTCGGCTCCACAGTAGCGTGATCAATAGCAGTATGATAGCCTGCTGCGCCACGACCTCTAAAGCTATAACGTGAACCTTTCCATTCAACAATATTTAATAGCATCGTTGGCAACTCATCAGCCTGCGCTAATGTCATCTCTGCCTTAATATGATGTACCGCTGAAAATGTACCTAAACGACCATCAAATCGATAATCAGACAAATAAGGCTTTATCTTATCTTCTTTTTTCTCCTCTGAAACAGCAGATGATTGCTCCATTGCCCCATATCGAACTGCTGCCTGTTCGGCTTGCATCGCTTGATTAATGCTGCTGTTTGGTTTTGATTTTGCTTCCTTACCGTTCGCTTCCATTGTCAACACAGCTTCCAACGGACGAGGGTTGCTTTCTCTACTCTCCACTGCTGAAATTACTGGTACTAAAGTGTCATTTTTATGTTGTTTTTGCTGTTCAAGCATTTCATCAACAGAAACAAAGTTATTATTTTTCTCTTTTTCTATGCGGTTCACAAATGGTAAATGAATTTTTCCACTTGCTAATTCCGGTGAGGCTACCGCCATAAACAATGGCATTGGGGAAACAGTTTCTTGATAATGACGACGTCTGCGACTGTTCATTCGTAAATGACGCGGTAAACGACGGGAGCGATTATTTTCACGATGACTGTTTTCACTCTCTTCCGCACTCTCTGTCTGAGCCTTATCAACGGCTGCTTCACTCTTCTCTTCCGGAAGCGGAGATTGCGGTTTTTGATGATCATCTTGTTGTCGTTTATTTTCCTCTTGTACAACCGTTGTGGTGGCAATCTTTTCCTCGACAACCGCAGTGAAATTGGCTGTTTCCACCTTTTCAACAGAAACTTGAGAAACAGCGACAGTTTCAACCGTTTTTTCAACGTTGCTTTCTTCTGCTCTATTGGAATTAGGTTGCGAATTACTTTCAGATAAGCGAACTTTCTTACGTAAATCACGACGTTGGCGACGTGACGCAATCTGCTGTTCTTTACTATTTTCCTTGGTTTCATCCGCTTTCTTCGCTACCGAAACAGAGTCTGGTGCTTCATCCACCGCTTTACGGTTAGCCCGTTTTGTGCGCTTAAGATCTTCTTTATTTGCAACATTAGCAGAATCTTTTGCTCGACGCTCTTCATTACGTCTGTCTTTCTGACGATTATTCTCTTTATCACTACGACGATGGCGTTTATTACCAGTACGGCTTCGATTCTGTTTCTCTTTTTCCTCTTGCGTATTATCAGCAAAAAACGCTTTTAATTTTTTCCATATGCGTGCTAATAAAGAATCTTTAATTTCTTCTTTTTTCACTAATGGTGCCGGCTCAGAAATAGTAATCTCCACCGCAGCCACTTCAGCTGCCGGATTAGCTGTCGTACTATTGGAAAGATCAATTGTACGATTGAGCAATGATTCTTCACTATCTGCATCTTCTTGAATATCGTGAAGTTTCGCCAAGTTATAACTTAAAGTGTGATTATCTTCCCCATCACGCAAGCGGAACACCGAGAAATGAGGAGTTTCCATTTGTTCGTGAGGCACTACAACAATTTGAACATTGTGGCGTTTTTCGATATCAGTAATTGCTTTACGTTTTTCGTTTAACAAATAAGTTGCAATTTTTACCGGTACAATTGTATGCACCTGTTTAGTATGTTCTTTTAACGCTTCCTCTTCCAACAAACGCAAAATGGAAAGTGACAATGATTCATTATCACGCACTTTACCTGTACCCTGACAACGAGGACAAATATGATGTGTCGATTCATTAAGCGAAGGGCTTAAACGCTGACGAGACATTTCCAATAATCCAAAACGAGAAATACGGCTAATTTGGATTCTGGCACGATCTTGGCGCACTGCCTCACGCATTCTATTTTCCACTTCACGTTGATGACGAGCCGGTGTCATATCAATGAAGTCAATAACAATTAAGCCACCTAAATCACGCAAACGCAACTGACGTGCGATCTCATCGGCTGCTTCCAAGTTTGTATTCAATGCTGTTTCTTCAATATCTCCACCTCGAGTAGAACGGGCAGAATTAATATCAATTGCTGTCAATGCCTCTGTTACATCAATAACAATGGAACCGCCTGAAGGCAATTGTACTTCTCGTTGGAATGCTGATTCAATTTGAGACTCAATCTGGAAATGACTAAATAAAGGCACTTCTCCCTGATAAAGTTTAACGCGATTGATAAAATCAGGACGAACTAATTTAATATGTTCTTTGACTTTATCGAAAACCTTACGGCTATCAATTAAAATTTCACCAATATCACGACGCAAATAATCTCGAATCGCACGCACAATCACATCGCTTTCCTGATGGATCAAGAACGGTGCAGGACGAGATTCCGAAGCCTGTTTAATGGCTTCCCAATGATGAAGCAGCACGTGCAAATCCCATTGCAACTCTTCTGGAGAACGCCCCACTCCAGCAGTACGGACGATAAGCCCGACACCTTCCGGTACTTCTAAAGAACTCAGTGATTCTTTAAGTTCTAAACGCTCATCACCTTCAATACGACGAGAAATACCACCGGCTCGTGGATTATTCGGCATAATCACCAAATAACTACCCGCCAAAGATACAAAAGTCGTTAAAGCTGCACCTTTATTTCCTCGCTCTTCTTTACTGACTTGAACAATAACTTCCTGCCCTTCCTGCAAAATATCACGAATATTCGGTCTTCCTTGATAAACATAACCTTCCGGAAAATATTCTCGAGCAATTTCTTTGAGAGGAAGGAAACCGTGCCTTTCTGCACCATAATCAACAAATGCAGCTTCTAAACTAGGTTCAACACGAGTAATTCTCCCCTTATAGATATTAGCTTTCTTTTGTTCGTGTCCAGGTGATTCAATATCTAGGTCAAACAGTCGCTGACCATCAACTA
Organism: Gallibacterium sp. ZY190522; assembly: GCF_054166015.1. NCBI lineage: Bacteria > Pseudomonadati > Pseudomonadota > Gammaproteobacteria > Pasteurellales > Pasteurellaceae > Gallibacterium > Gallibacterium sp. ZY190522. The sequence continues at coordinate 5,027 of NZ_CM135118.1, read as the reverse complement.
AAGCGACACGCAACTCTTCTTTTTGCGTGGCGTTAATTAACATTCTTTTCATCGTTATTTCTCTATTCTTGTTATAGCTTTATCAATACGATGTTATACCAACACTTTATTCTGTCGTTGCAGGTTATGCCAATCTCTCGACTCTCATTATTTGCATAGAATACCAACCGGCAATCATTGGTCTATATCACTTACCGACTGACTTCTGTTGAATTTATTGAATCGTGTTCTGTATAACATCAACAATATTGGCGTCTTACGCCTACCGCAGCACCAAAAAATCTGTTTTATTCGACAACTCTTTGCAAATACAACTACAAAAATTCAGTAGCATCTGATTTACAAAAATGCTCTCTATTATTCCATTTTCTCTGACTTTTGGAAAGCTAAAGATAGTGCAATTAACTACAGCTCAACAGAATATTTTCGCAACTTAAAACGCTTAATGATATGATACGCACAAATTTTAAGATTAGAGTACTTATGAATAAATCCGAAGACAAAGTGGTTAATGCCTCTGTACAACTTATTACCATTGAAGCGGGGGAAGAGCTGCAACGCATTGATAATTATCTGCTTACCAAATTAAAAGGCGTACCAAAAAGCTTAATTTATCGTATTATTCGCAAAGGCGAGGTGCGTGTTAATAAAGGTAGAATTAAGCCTGAATATAAATTGCAAGTTGGAGATATTATCCGTATTCCTCCAGTACGCATTAGTGAAAAGAGTAATAATGCACCGATTTCAACAAAATTAAATAAGGTAAATACGCTGGAACAACAAATTTTATTTGAAGATGATCAACTATTAATTATCAATAAACCTTCGGGTATTGCTGTACACGGTGGTAGCGGTCTAAGTTTCGGTGTTATTGAAGCACTTCGTGCTTTGCGTCCTCAAGCCAAATTTTTAGAGTTAGTACACCGTTTAGATCGGGATACTTCTGGTATTTTATTAGTCGCTAAGAAACGCTCCGCTTTGCGCAATTTGCACGAACAACTTCGTGAAAAAACAATACAAAAAGATTATTTAGCATTAGTACGTGGCGAATGGCAATCGCATTGTAAAGTTGTCAAAGCACCTTTATTAAAAAATGAATTATCCAGTGGTGAGCGGATAGTAAAAGTAAGTGATCAAGGCAAACCTTCAGAAACCAGATTTAAGGTGGAAGAACGGTTTAAAATCGCCACCTTAGTAAAGGCTTCACCGGTGACCGGCAGAACCCATCAAATTCGTGTTCATACGCAATATGCTGGGCATCCAATTGCGTTCGACACTAAGTATGGCAGTAAAGAGTTTGATCAACAATTGGCATCGCTCGGATTGCAACGTCTTTTTCTACACGCCGCAAGTATCCGTTTTACCCACCCCAAAAGTGGTGAACAAATGGTTATTGCTGCACCGTTAGATCAACAGTGCAAACAATTGTTAGCAAAGCTGCGCAGTTAATATTCCGCTTGGGGAATTATTCTAAAGGCGATAATTCCCCATTCAATAATTGAAATCTACTCCCTTCCTGCCAATAAGGTTGCTGTAATTGTTCTACAGTAATAGCTGTAATAATCACCTGAGAATGGCTCTCTTTTAAGCGTTGTGCCAATAAAGCCCGTTTATTCGGGTCAAGTTCCGAAGCAAAGTCATCAATTAAAAAAATACAGTGCCGTTGCTGCTGCCGCATTAAATGCTCCCCTTGTGCCAATCGCAACGCACACATCAATAACTTTAATTGTCCTCTTGAAAGAATATCTTCCGCCGGCATTCCGTTTGCCCTGAATTTAAAATCCGCACGTTGTGGACCGGACATCGTATAACCGACACTTTTATCTCGTTGGAAATTTTCAATTAAAATATCAGCATAATCACTCTCTTTATTCCAACCTTGATAAAAGTGAACTTCGATCTCCACCTCCGGTAAAAATAAGCGGCAAGTCTGCGTAATTTCTGTTTTTAGTTCATCCGCATAACATTGTCGCCATTCACTAATTTGTTGTGCTAATTGGCACAATTGCTGATCCCAAATTTTTAGTAAGGCATAATCATCCACTTGCTGCAATGCCGCATTACGTTGCTTTAATAAACGATTCATTGCCGACCAATGATGATGAAACTGCGGTTCAAGATGGAATAACCCCCAATCAAGAAAAGCGCGGCGATAACTTGGACCACCGTTAATCAAGGTTAGCCCTTCCGGAGTAATAAGCTGCATCGGTAATAAATGCGCAAGATCAGAAATTTTATGACCATCCTTGCCATTGATTCGAATCGTATTTTCACCTTGTCGTGTTTTCTGCAACCCTAATGCCCACGACTGTTGCTGCTCTTCCACTTTAGCAAATAGCGTGAATTCAGCTTGTTCATATTGAATAATACGATTCACCACTGAGCTTTTAAAAGAACGCCCGTGTCCAAGAAAATAGATCGCTTCCAACAGGCTGGTTTTACCGCTGCCGTTATGCCCAATTAAAAAATTAAAGCCTGAATTTAAGGCTAAATTCACGGCTTTAAGGTTTCTAAAATGTTGAATATTGAGTTGAGATAAAGCCATAACTATAAACGCATCGGCATAATCACATATTCGGCATTACTCTGTTCACAATCTTCTATTAAGCAGCTTGAAGTGGCATCCGTTAAACGCATTCTCACCGACTGACATTTCAATGCATTCAATACGTCTAAAATATAGCTGACATTAAAGCCGACTTCCATTGGTTCGCCTTGATAATTCACATCAATAACTTCTTCCGCCTCTTCTTGATCCGGATTCTGCGCCAAAATTTTTAGCTGATTGGCTTCAATAATCAAACGCACTCCACGAAAACGTTCATTAGATAAAATAGCTGCACGAACACACGCCTGTTTTAATGAATTCCAATCCACTTCCAAAATTCGATCCGCATTTTTCGGCAAGACACGGCGATAATCAGGAAAACGTCCGTCAATCAATTTTGAGGTAAAAATCACATTATTGAGGTGTACTTGGATATTACTTTGCCCCATTCGGATATAAGCATTCTCACTATTACTATCAAGCAAACGCATCAATTCAATTACACCTTTACGCGGCACAATAATCGCATAATCAGGAACACCCTGTTGCAATTGGATACCACAAACTGCTAATCGATGTCCATCAGTTGCCACTGTTCTTAATACATTATTTTCAGTTTCAAACTTCATTCCATTTAAAAAATAACGAGCATCCTGATTTGCCATTGAAAATTGGGTGGCTTCCATCACACGGCGCAACACCGATTGTTCAATATTTAATTCAACATCAACATCCAGCTGTGTTAAATTCGGATAACTTTCCGCCGGCAGCGTGGCTAAATTAAATTTACTGCGCTCCGCTGTAACTAAAACACGATCATTTTCGTAATTCACAGTAATTTGAGCATCTTCATTTAAGGAACGACAAATATCCAAAAATTTACGTGCAGGAATGGTAAATGTTCCGTTTTCACTGGATGACACTAATTGCACAAAAGTGGAAAGCTCAACCTCAAGATCAGAACCAGTTAAGGTTAAACGATCACCGTCTATCTGAACTAAAATATTATTTAACACAGGTAAAGATGGACGATTATTCAACACTCCACACACCTGCTGTAAAGGTTTTAATAAATTTTCTCTTGCGACAATAAATTGCATAATGCCCACCTTTAAGTTGATAACGTTCTAATAAGATTTGAATAATCTTCACTGATATTATTGTCTGAATCACGCAATTCAGCAATTTTCCGACAAGCGTGTAATACAGTAGTATGATCACGATCACCAAAAGCACGACCGATTTCAGGCAAACTATGATTTGTTAACTCTTTTGACAATGCCATTGCCATTTGGCGAGGACGAACTACTGATCGTGCTTTACTTTTTGATTTTAAATCAGCCACTTTAATGCGATAACGTTCTGCCACAACACGTTGAATATTATCTAATGTTACAGAACGATCGTGTACTGCCAGCATATCTTTCAACGTTTCACGTACAAAATCAATAGTAATGGGCTGACCAGTAAAATTTGCATTGGCACTGACACGATTTAAAGCACCTTCCAATTCACGCACATTAGTACGTAATTTCTGACCAATAAAAAAAGCGACCTCTTCAGGTAAAACAATATTGCTCTCTTCCGCTTTTTTCAACAAAATTGCCACCCTTGTTTCTAATTCAGGTGGTTCGATTGCAACACTTAATCCCCAATTAAAGCGAGATTTTAAACGTTCCTCTATTTTATCAATCTCTTTAGGATAACGATCAGATGTCAAAATAATCTGTCGTCCCCCTTCAAATAGACTGTTGAAAGTATGGAAAAACTCCTCCTGTGATCCTTCTTTACCAGCAAAAAATTGAATATCATCAATCAATAATGCATCTAAAGAACGATAAAACTTCTTAAATTTTTCAATAGTTTCCGACTTTAATGCTTTTACTAATTCTTGAACAAAACGTTCAGAATGAATATAAACCACTCTTGCATTCGGTTTATTCTTCAAAATACCGTTACCAATAGCGTGCAATAAGTGTGTTTTACCTAAGCCCGTTCCACCATAAAGAAATAGCGGATTATAGCCTTCATCACCTATCTTTTCTGCAACTTTTTGCGCAACTACTCTTGCCAGTTGATTAGATTTACCTTGCACAAAATTATGAAATTCATATTTAGGATTAAGGTTGGTTTTAAATTTATGCGTTGGCTGTATTTGCTCCGTATTCGTTTCAGTAACAGTAATAGACATCTCTTCTGCTACCTGAGTCGCTTCCCTGACCGGACGCGTTCCCTCTCGAACACGCACAACAAATTGCGGATTTTCCGTTAAAAAACGAACAATTTCCTCTATTTGAGATACATATTTATCCTGAACCCAATCACGAACAAATCGATTCGGAGCATATAAAATCATTGTAGTATCTGAAATATCCGCCTGTAGTGGACGTAACCAAGTACTAAAATCTATCTCGGAAGTCTTATCTTGCAATTGTAATAGGCAACTTTGCCATAAAGAAGAAAATCTATGCTGTTCCAT